>CASFRV010000001.1 GCA_949297215.1 uncultured Bacteroidales bacterium
GATGAGCGAATCGTTGGGCAGGGGGACGCCGTTCTTATATTGTGCCTGCGTCATGAGCAGCGCATATCGGGCCCGGCTTTCGCCCCGAAGCTGCCTTGTGCTGTCGATGTCGCAGAGCAGGCGGTAAGCGCTGTCGGGGTGTTCGCGCATGACGGCTTCGGCCTGTTCAAGCAGTTGTATGGTTCCTTTACGGGCGGAGAGAAAATGCCAGATGCAGCTTCCGAGAAGAGCAGCAACAGCAAATGAGAGGGGATATATGAGTCTTTTCTTCATATTGCGACATGTTTAAGTGTGTGCAAAATTACGAAAAATCAGAAAAGACGCTTCTTTGTGTGGCTCTTACTGGGGAGGACGGAGCGGGATGAGGGGAGAAGAATTCGAACTTTGGAGATTAGCAACTTCAAATGGGTATGAAGTGGCGGCCTTTTAAAAGGAAGAGTAGGAAGAAGGGGGCTGTTTGTCGTTCTCATCGAACGTAAAAAGCAAACGACCCCCATAATAGCCGCTTGCTTTCGTTATATTTTATATTTGAGGTTAATGGCTCTGATTGAATAGGAGGGAATGTTTCGTTTCTAAAAGCGCCATCCGATGCTGACGTAGACATGAGACAGGTTGCCTACAAGGCTGCTGCCGGTGGCGTCGTAGTAGCGGTAGCCCACTGAGAGGGTGGCCCTGTTGCGCCGAAGCGAGGCGAGACGCAGAGCTCCGTCATAGTAGACATATCGCCAGTCGCTTTTGCCCACGACGCCTCCTGCGGTGAGGCATAGGTCCAAGCTTTCTTCTTTTATGTTTTGTGCGTTGGGGCCGAAGCTGAACAGGCGCGCTCCGAGACCGCCGCCCAAAGCGTGGTTCTGAAACCACGTACGGTTGTTGCCATCTTTAAAGAGCCCGTAGGTGTCGTCATATTTGGCGATGAGGAAAAATCGTTTAGTAAAATCATACTCGGCCGACAAATTAAGGGAAAACGACTGGAAATCGTCGAAGTCGCGTCCACCGGTGACGTTGATGCCAAAGTGAAGCGGCAGCTTGTCCCATGGGGTCTGCGTTGTCGTGTTGGAGGCTTGTGCCTGCGCAGTGAGCGAAAGGCATCCTCCAACAATAAAGGCCAGTAAACATTTGAATGGTTTCGAAATAAAATTTCTGTTCATAAGAGTTAGTTTTATGAGTTGGTAAGCGTTGGCAAAGGTAGAGGGCGTTTTTTGTATTTGCAAGAAAGCATGGTAGACAAATGGGGGACATTTTAGAGTGTGCTGATTGTGATATATGGTTGAATAGCTGTACTTTAAATAGAAAAACCCGTAGACATTAGCGTTCCGCGGGGCAATGATGAGAGGAATAGTGTCGTTATAATATTGTCTCTGCGTCATGAGTAGCGTGCGGCGACTTCTGCCTGTTCGAGCAGGCGGGTTGTATCTTTATCCTTCGCTTGGGTATAAAAGGGTTGGCTGCATGTGAGATATGCCCGTTGAGCAAGCGCTCAGGCTTGCTCAACGGGCAAAAGAAAAAATCGCAGTGGTGGAAATCTTACGGGCGGGGCTGTATAAACTTGACGTACGTCTGCCCGTCGCGTTTGGCCACGTAGAATACGCGACCGTTGCCCTCTCCGCGGCGCAGGCCGTAGGACAGCACCTTCTCGCGGTTGTCTTCGGGGGTCAGCATGTAGCGTTCCGTGACTTGGCCCGTCTCGCGGGAAAGACGCACATATTCGCAAGAGGAGGCCGTCGTTTCATCGTCGTATGGTTTTCCGTGCTGAACGAGGCAGTTGATGCCGAGGCTGTCGAGCGTCATTTGTCTGATATAGCGGTTGAAGAAAGCGTCGTATGTGTGGGGGTAGTCCTCGTTGTAGAGCAGGTCGGTCTGCGGGGCGGGCAGGCTGTCGGCGTCCAGGTGGAACACCTCGTAGGTGCGCAGCGTCGTTTGAGGACGGTCGGAGGCGGTGGCATAGAGCAGGCCGGTGAAGCCGTTGCCATAGACGAAGGTGCTGTCGCAGGTGTCGGCCACGGGGTGGAGAAAGGCGTATCCTGTCAGGCTGCGACGGAAGACGTCTTCCAACCGGCCGAAGCGGCGGACGAGATGACCCGTGCGCTTGTCGAACTGTGACATGTAGGGAAGAGGCTGGTCATAGAAATTGTCCACGCGCGGGTCGTAGAGCGGGTTGCCCTTGCAGCTGTCGTCGGGCAGGAAGTAGGAGTAGGTGAACTTTTCCGTGGCCATGGCGATGCAGGTGTTTCCGAGCGGGAACGTAGTGAAGTGCATATCCATATAGTTGACGTCGTCGGTGATGTCGGCGTCGATGTCGGTCGTCGGGCGCCGCGAAAAGGGTTGCAGGCGCCATCGTAGCACGAGGGGCTCGTTGTAGAAGCTGGTGTTTTCGCCTTCTTGGAATACGAGAGGAACGGAATAGGACAAGCCTATTTCGCCAGGCCCGAAGAAGCTGGCGCCGATAGCCATATAGCGGAACGAAGGTCGGTAGGCTTCCATCTCGGTCGGTGCCAGGTCTATGAAATTGTCGCGATATACGCTGTCGATGAGCAAAGTCTTGGTTTCTCCGAAGGCCTGCTCCGACGGATTGTATCGGAAGAGGAAGCCTGCGTTGCACAGCTTATCGCTCAGCAGCAGGTAGTTGCCTTGCAGCACGACATTGCCTTGTAGCGAAGAAAGATTGTATCCTTTGTTGAGATGAAGCGGAAGGGTCGGTGAATAGACCAGATGCCGAGCTATTTCTTTCTCTCGGACCGAAGTTGGCAGAGGAGGTTGTTGCTCTTCCACCTCGTCGCCAGCAAAGGTGTGAAAGGGCAAGGGCTCGCGCACGGCCATGAAGTCGCGGATGAAAGCGGGGCTGATATACGAAAGCTGGCCGCCTGCGATGAGGCGGCCGTGCCGGGCGTCTATCTTCAAAACATGGATGCCATTGGGATAGTTGTAGCTAAAGCTGAATATCTTCTTATACTGTTTCTTGTCGTCGACGGTCAAGCGGTCTTCGCCCCAGCGTTCGCGCATGGCATAGCCAACGGCAGCCTCTGCGTCGCCATAGAGCAGAATGGCCAGCAGTTCCTCGTCGGGTTTCTCTGCTTTCAGCACTTGTACGAAGGATGGAATGACGGCTTCGCAGCGAGGACAACCGTTGGGGATAAAGATTATGGCTACGACAGTGTCCTTTCCCGGGTACATTTGCTGCATGTAGTCGCGCAGGAGCTGTTCAGTCCCTTGTTTCTGACGGATTTGCAAAGGGTCTTCCATCATCAACTCGTAGAAGTTCTCGCCTTCCTGTCCGTGGACCGTAAGGAATACGAGGCTGCTAAGCAACAGAAACAATATTTTTTTCATTGTCAGATCTTATTAGAGTGAAATATTAATACAACCCGCCATGTCCAGCGAGGAATGGCGGGTTGTATTCTTTTAGTCGAGGTTAGTCTCAGCACTTTCTCCTTCCCAGATAACTTTAAGGCCCGGGTAGGTGCGTTCGCATTGTTTCATGGTGATGTAGTCGCTGTAAGGCGTGTCGGCCGGGAGAATGACGATTCTTGTAACGGTGTTCGAGTTCGTGCTGAGCAAGCCGATGCTTCCATCGTTTCCGCCTAAGGTAGGAGGAACTTTATCAAAGTTTCTGTCCCCTTCTACGGTTTCTCCTGGTCCCGGAACGTAGACCCGTGCGCAAATGCGGGTGGTAAGTCCTCTGCATGGGTTCCATGCGTCGCCAGTACTTTTGCGTCCATAATAGGTTGTGTAGCCACCTGCAAAGGCAGAAGTGGCGAGCAGCAACATGGCTGCGATAGATAAGAATTTACGTTTCATGTTAATATCTTTTAACGTTTAGTGGGGATACTTGCAGCTGCTTGGCTGTGTCTCCGAGTGCAAAAGTACGGGGCTCTTGCAGCCTTTGCAAGAAAACGAGGTAGACAAATGAGTAGACATTTTGGGCTTAGTGAAAGCCTTATATACGTTGATATTTAGTGGTTTACGCATCTATGAGGGTGGACATGGGCGTTCCGAGCCTTGAATGGGTGGGCACGATTGCATGAAAAACGGGGAGCGCCTGCGGGACGGAACCCGTGGCGCTCCCCGTTGGATGGGGTATGTGTTTGACAGCCGTTTACATGCGTTCGTGGAACGAACGGCTGATCACTTCGAGCTGGTGCTCGCGGCTCAGCTTGGTGAAGTTGACGGCGTAGCCCGAGACGCGGATGGTGAGCTGCGGGTATTTCTCGGGATGCTCCATGGCGTCTTCCAGCATTTCGCGGTTGAGCACGTTGACGTTCAGGTGGTGGGCACCCTTGGTGAAGTAGCCGTCGATCATCGTGACGAGGTTTTCAACGCGGGCCTCGGGCGTGGGGCCGAGCGACTTGGGCACGATGGAGAACGTGTTGGAGATGCCGTCCTGAGCGTCGCGGTAGCGAAGCTTGGCCACAGAGCTGAGCGAAGCGATGGCGCCGCTCTTGTCGCGTCCGTGCATGGGGTTGGCACCCGGGGCGAAGGCTACGCCCTTGGCGCGGCCGTCGGGGGTGGCACCCGTCTTCTTGCCATACATCACGTTGGACGTGATGGTGAGCAGCGAGAGCGTGGGGCGGGCGTTCTTGTAGACAGGCAGCTTTTTGAGCTCTTCGCTGAAATAGTAGACGAGGTCGACGCCGAGGTGGTCAACGCGGTCGTCGTTGTTGCCGAAGCAGGGGAACTCGCCCTCGATGTCGAAGCTCTCGGTGAGGCCGATGTCGTTGCGGCGGGCCGTCACCTTGGCATACTTGATGGCCGAGAGCGAGTCGATGGCGATGGAGAGGCCGGCCACGCCGTAGGCCAGGTTGATGCGCGGGTTGGTATCGACGAAAGCCATCTGGGCTTTTTCGTAGTAGTACTTGTCGTGCATGTAGTGGATGATGTTCATCGCCTCGTTGTAGACGCGGGCCACTTGCGTGAGCACGAGTTTGTAGTTGGCCATGACCTCTTCATAGTTGAGGCGGTCGCTCGTCAGGACAGGAATGCCCTCGACGATGACGGTACCCGTGTTTTCGCAGCGTCCGCCGTTGATGGCCAGCAGCAGGGCTTTGGCCAGGTTGGCGCGGGCACCGAAGAACTGAACCTGACGGCCGATGTCCTGGTAGGAAACGCAGCAGGCAATGCCGTAGTCGTCGCTGTGGCGCACTTCGCGCATTAGCGTGTCGTTTTCATACTGGATGGAGCTCGTGTCGACCGACACTTTGGCGCAGAAGTCCTTGAAGCCTTCGGGCAGTTCGGGGCTCCACAGCACCGTGAGGTTGGGCTCGGGCGAGGGGCCGAGGTTGTAGAGCGTCTGCAAGAAGCGGAACGACGTTTTCGTCACCTTGGTGCGTCCGTCGTTGAAGCGTCCGCCCAGGGCTTCGGTCACCCACGTGGGGTCGCCGGCGAAGATTTCGTTGTAGGAGGCCATGCGCAGGTGGCGCACCATGCGGAGCTTGATGACGAACTGGTCAACGAGCTCCTGAGCGAAGCTTTCGTCGATGAGGCCGTGCTTGAGGTCGTGCTCAATGTAGATGTCGAGGAACGACGACACGTTACCCAGCGACATGGCGGCTCCGTCCTGCTCCTTGACGGCGGCAAGGTAGGCCATGTAGACCCACTGCACGGCTTCCTGTGCCGTATAGGCCGGGCGGGAGAGGTCGAGCCCGTAATATTCGCCCATGACTTTGATGTCTTTCAGGGCTCTGATCTGCTCGGCCACCTCTTCGCGCAGGCGGATGCGGTCCTCGGTCATGGGGCCCGTGAGGTGGTGCAGGTCGTCGGTCTTGGCCTCGATGATGCGGTCGATGCCGTAGAGGGCCAGGCGACGGTAGTCGCCGATGATGCGTCCGCGGGCATAGTTGTCGGGCAGGCCCGTCAGGAAGCCCAGCGAGCGGAACTTGCGGATTTCCTCGGTGTAGACGTCGAACACGCCGTCGTTGTGGGTCTTGCGGTAGCGGGTGAAGATTTCCTTTACCTCGGGGTTCAGCTGCACGCCGTTCTCGGCGCAGGCTTTCTCAACGACGCGTACGCCGCCGAAAGGCTTGATGGCACGTTTCAGCAGCATGTCGGTCTGCAAGCCCACGATGAGTTCGTTCTCGCGGTCGATGTAGCCTGCGGGATGCGAGGTGATGGTCGAGACGCGGTCGGGGTCGAGCGCACGTACGCCGCCGGCGGCGCGTTCCTCTTCGAGGGCTTGCAGACATTCTTTCCACACGGCCAAGGTGCGGGCGGTGGGGCCTTGCAGGAAAGAGGCGTCACCTTCGTAGGGCGTGATGTTTCTACGCACAAAGTCGGTGACGTTGATTTCGTGGCTCCATGGCCCGTCGATGAATTGCTTGGTCAAATCCATAAGCTTAATATAAATAATGTGTAAAACGTGTTGTATGCATTCCTTGCCCGCCGTTTCGACCGGCGGGACGGGCCGTTTTCGCACGTTTGACCCGTTTCGTGTGCAAAGGTAATGAATAAATTACAAATTAGCACAGAAAACAGGCGAAAACTCGTTTTTGTTGAAACGTTTTGCTCGGAACTCTTGCTTTTACGCCCGCGAAAAGCGCGCGGGAAGCCAAGAAAATCAAGGGCTTGGTTTAATTTTCTGAAAAAAAGCCGTAACTTTGCGCGCGTTCAAAGAGGAACTGCCTTAGAAAATACAGAACAACAGATAAATACATCCGAACAACATGATTAAATCGCAAGACATCAAGAAGGGAACCTGCATCCGTTTGGACGGAAAGCTCTATTTCTGCATCGACTTCCTGCACGTGAAGCCCGGTAAGGGCAACACCATCATGCGCACCACGCTGAAGGACGTGGTGAGCGGCCGCGTGTTGGAGCGTCGCTTCAACATCGGCGAAGCGCTCGAAGACGTGCGTGTGGAGCGTCGTCCCTATCAGTACTCGTATGCCGAGGGCGATTCGTTCCACTTCCTCAACCAGGAAACGTGGGACGACGTGGTCATTGCCAAAGAGCTCATCACGGGCGTCGACTTCATGAAGGAGGGCGACGTCGTTGACGTGGTGAGCGATGCATCGACCGACACGATTCTTTACGCCGAGATGCCTGTGAAGACGCGTCTGAAGATTACCTATACCGAGCCGGGCCTGAAGGGCGACACTGCCACCAACACGCTGAAGCCCGCCACGCTCGAAACGGGAGCCGAGATCCGCGTGCCCCTCTTCATCAACGAAGGCGAAATTGTCGAGGTCGACACGCGCGACGGTTCCTACGTGAACCGCGTGAAGGCCTGATCGTCGCTGTTTCATAAGGTTTAAAAGCCGCCTGCATCGCCCCGCGTGGGAGGGTGCAGGCGGTTTTTTCGTACCCCGCCGGGAGCCGCATGTTCTGCCTTCTGGCGGTAAAATGCAAAGCGCCCCCGTTCCTTGCGGAGCGGGGGCGCTTATTATATAAGGTGTGGGGCGTTTAGAGCGACCAGTCTTCCTTCGTCTTGCGGATGTAGGAAGCGTAGCGGTGCTTGGCAGCCTCTTCCGTCTTGTTGAAGAGTTCCTGAGCCTGCTCGGGCAGTGCCTTCTTCAAGGAGAGGAAGCGCACCTCACCGTTGAGGTAGTCCTGGAACTTGCTCCAATCGGGTTCCTTCGAGTCGAGGGTGAAGGGGTTCTTGCCTTCGGCTTCGAGGGCGGGGTTGAAGCGCCAGAGCTGCCAGTAGCCACACTCGACAGCCTTGGCCTCTTCGGCCTGGCTCTTGCCCATGCCGCCTTTGGCTTTCAGACCGTGGTTGATGCAGGGAGCATAGGCGATGATGAGCGAAGGTCCGTGATAGGCTTCGGCCTCGCGGATGGCTTTCAGGCACTGGGCCTGGTCGGCACCCATGGCCACCTGTGCCACGTAAACGTAGCCGTAGGTGGTCTGCATCAGGCCGAGGTCTTTCTTCGTCACGCGCTTGCCGCTGGCTGCAAACTGTGCGATGGCACCGATCGGGGTCGACTTAGAAGCCTGGCCACCCGTGTTGGAGTAGACTTCCGTGTCGAGCACAAGGATGTTGACGTCCTCGCCGCTGGCCAGAACGTGGTCGAGACCGCCGTAGCCGATGTCGTAGGACGCACCGTCGCCGCCGATGATCCACTGGCTGCGCTTGGTGAGATAGTGCGTCAGTTCGCTCAGCTGTGTGCAGACGGGGCAGCCGCCGGCCTTACCGGCCTCGATGAGCGGCGTGAGCTTGTCGGCAGCGGCGCGGCTGGCGTCGGCGTCGTCCTTGCCTTCGATCCAGGCCTGAGCGGCTTCCTTGAAGTCGGCCGGAGTCTGGGCGTCGGCGATGGCGCTTTCGAGCAGTTCCTGGATGCGTGCGCGCATTTTCTTGTTGGCCAGCACCATACCCATGCCAAACTCGCAGAAGTCCTCAAAGAGCGAGTTGGCCCAAGCGGGACCCTGTCCTTTGGCGTTCTTCGTGTAGGGCGTCGAGGGGATGGAGCCCGAGTAGATCGACGAGCAGCCCGTGGCGTTGGCAATCATCTGACGGTCGCCGAAGAGCTGGCTGATGAGCTTGACGTAAGGCGTTTCGCCGCAGCCCGAGCAGGCGCCCGAGAACTCGAAGAGCGGTTGGGCAAACTGCGAGTTTTTCGGGTTGAGCTTCACGTCGACAAGGTGTTGCTTCGTGGCAACGTTCTTTACGCAGTAGTCCCAGTTGGCAGCCTCGCCCATCTGTCCTTCGAGGGGCACCATGGTGAGGGCCTTGTTGCCGCGCATGCCCGGGCAGACGTCGGCGCAGTTGCCGCAGCCGAGGCAGTCGAGCACGTCGACCTGCATGCGGAAGTGCATGCCCTTCATCGTGGCGGGGGCCTTCATTTCGAGCGTCGTGGCGCCGAAGCCCTTCACCTCCTCGTCGTTCATGACGAACGGGCGGATGGCAGCGTGCGGGCAGACGAAGGAGCACTTGTTGCACTGGATGCAGTTTTCAGCGTTCCATACGGGGACGAAGGCAGCCACGCCGCGCTTTTCGTAGGCAGCCGTGCCCTGTTCCCACGTGCCGTCGACCGAGCACTTGTAGGCCGAGACGGGCAGCAGGTCGCCGTTCTGGGCGTTGATGGGGCGCACGAGGTCGGAGATGTAGGCCGGTTCGTCGCGCTCCACCTTGGCGTCTTCGGGCAGCGAGGCCCATGCGGGATCGACGGTGAGCTGCTTGTATTCGCCACCGCGGTCGACGGCCTGGTAGTTCTTGTCGACAACGTCCTGGCCCTTCTTTCCGTACGATTTCACGATGAATTTCTTCATCTGCTCGACAGCCAGGTCGACGGGGATGACCTGCGTGATGCGGAAGAAGGCCGATTGCAGGATGGTGTTGGTGCGGTTGCCGAGACCGATCTCCTGGGCAATCTTCGTAGCGTTGATGTAGTAGACGGTGATGTTGTGCTCGGCGAGGTAGCGCTTGACGTTGTTGGGCAGGTTCTGTGCGAGCTCGTCGCCCTCCCAGATGGTGTTGAGCAGGAAGGTGCCGCCGTCGCGCAGGCCGCGCAGCACGTCGTACATGTGCAGGTAGGCCTGGACGTGGCAAGCCACGAAGTTGGGCGTCTTAATCTGGTAGGTCGAGCGGATGGGGTGGTCGCCGAAGCGCAGGTGCGAGCAGGTGAAGCCGCCCGACTTCTTCGAGTCGTAAGAGAAGTAGGCCTGGCAGTATTTGTCGGTGTTGTCGCCGATGATCTTGATGGAGTTTTTGTTGGCACCCACCGTACCGTCGGCGCCGAGGCCGTAGAACTTGGCTTCGAAGATGTCTTCGCCGCCCAGGGCCATCTCTTTTTCGAGGGGCAGGGAGGTAAACGTCACGTCGTCCACGATGCCCAGCGTGAAGTGGTCCTTGGGCGTGGGCAGGGCGAGGTTGTCGAAAACAGAGATGATCATCGTCGGCGTCGTGTCGCACGAGCCGAGGCCGTAGCGGCCGCCCACGATGAGCGGACGGTTGGCAGCGTCGTAGAATGCCTCCTTGACGTCGAGGAAGAGCGGTTCGCCCACGGCGCCCGGCTCCTTGGTGCGGTCGAGCACGGCGATGCGCTTGCACGTCTGCGGGATGGCGGCCAGCAGGTGCTTGGCCGAGAACGGACGGTAGAGGTGAACGCTCACCATGCCCACCTTCTGGCCGTTGGCGTTGAGGTGGTCGATGGCCTCGCGGGCAGCTTCGGTGACGGAGCCCATGGCGATGATGACGCGGTCGGCGTCGGCGGCACCATAGTAGCTGAACAGCTTGTATTCGCGGCCCGTGATTTTCGACATTTCCTCCATGTATTTCTCCACGATGGCGGGCACGGCCTCATAATAGGCGTTGCAGCTCTCGCGGTGAGCGAAGAAGGTTTCGGGGTTTTCGGCCATGCCGCGTGCCACGGGGTGCTCGGGGCTTAGGGCACGGGCGCGGAATTCGCTCAGTGCCTGCAGGTTGAGCAGCGGGCGCACGTCTTCCTGGTCGACCACCTCGATTTTCTGGTATTCGTGCGAGGTGCGGAAGCCGTCGAAGAAGTTGATGAACGGCACGCGGCTCTCGATGGTGGCGAGATGGGCCACGGCCGAGAGGTCCATCACCTCCTGCACGGAGCCTTCGCACAGCATGGCAAAGCCCGTCTGGCGGCAGGCCATGACGTCGCTGTGGTCGCCGAAGATGCAGAGCGAGTGGGTGGCCAGGGTGCGGGCCGATACGTGGAACACGCAGGGCAGCAGCTCACCCGCAATCTTGTACATGTTAGGAATCATGAGCAACAGGCCCTGCGAGGCGGTGAACGTCGTGGTCAGCGCGCCTGCTTGGAGCGAACCGTGAACGGCACCTGCGGCGCCGCCCTCCGACTGCATCTCCTGAACCGAGACCGTGTCGCCGAAAAGGTTCTTGCGGCCCTGTGCGGCCCATTCGTCCACGTGCTCGGCCATCGGCGAGGAGGGCGTAATGGGGTAGATGGCAGCGACCTCCGAGAACATGTACGCAATGTGCGCAGCGGCCTGGTTGCCATCGCATGTGATGAATTTCTTTTCTTTTGCCATAATGATGATAAGAAAAAGTGTATTTGTTAAGTGAGTCCGATTGGGTGGGGCGCCCGGCACACCTATATTAATATAGGAAGCCGAAGAGCCAGATGGGGATGTCGCGGTCGTGGCCCATCTCCGTGTCGTAGCGGGCGCAGTAGGCGTCGGGGGCCGACTTGATGCGCCGCGTGCGGTCGCACACGTAGACGTCGATCGTGTCGTTCACGCGGTACTGCCCTTCGCGGCGCCCTTTGTTCACCTTGTGGTGGCGCCACAGGCTGTTCACGAAGAACGACTCCATGATGCGTCCTTTCTCCATGGCGGCCGAGGTGGGCGAGCACACGGCATACATCAGGTTGGTGTCGTGCAGCATGGCGGCGGCGGGTTTCTTGGGGAAAGCGTCGCCGTTCTTGTAGACCATGTTGATGAGCCGCGCCTCTTCCAGATAGCGCAGGTAGTTCATCACCGTGGCGCGCGACGTGCCTATTTCTTCGGCCAGGCGGCTGATGTTGGGCGAGCCTGCGTCGCCCGTGGCCAGCAGATAGAGCAGCTTCTTGATGCGCGAGAGATATTTCAGTTCGATTTGTTTGATGAAGAGGATGTCCACCTCGATCATCATGTTCATGGCCTTCAGCAGGTTTTCCGTGAAGTTGCGGTTTTCCAGGTAGAAGGGGTAGTAGCCATGGTGCAGATAGTCCTTGAAGTAGAGCCACGGGCGCACTTTCAGCAGGAGGCCCCGCAGGATCTGCTCGTGGTTGCTGAGCAGCTCGTTGATGGTGTAGGGGCGGAAGTGGCTGCCCGTCTGCTGGTTGATGAACTCGCGGAAGGAAAACCCGTGGAGCACGTAGCAGCGGCTCAGCGACGAGAGCAGCGTGTTGTCGTCTTCGCTGCTGTCGACCGACGTCGTGGTGTAGACAATGCGCAGATAGGGATAGCGGCGGTAGCACTCGCATATCTGCTCGCGCCAGTCGGGCAGCTTGAAGGCCTGGTCGATGAGCAGCACCAATCCGCCCTCGTCAACGAACTCGCCGGCGAAGTCGACGAGGCCGCGTCCTTGGAAATAGAAACTGTTCATGTTGATATACAGGCACTGGTGCAGACGGGTGTCGAAGTTTTCTTTTGCATATTGCAGAAGAAACGACGTCTTCCCCACGCCCCGAGGCCCTTTGATGCCTATCAGCCGGTAACTCCAATCGATGGAATCCATTAAGCTGCGACGCACAAGCGAATTGGTGTGTTCTATCAGATAGGAATGTGTCTGAAAAAAAGTTTCCATATGGGGGACGCACTGGTTACTGCTGCAAAGATACGAATTAATAAAGAGAAACTGAAAGGCCGACTTTACAAAAAATCGCTTTTCCGCGCCGAAAAATGTCCTGCCCGGGGCTTGCCCGAAAAAAACGGCCGAGATGCTTGTTTCCCTCCCCGCGTTGTGCTACCTTTGTTCGCAAGCCGGCATTTGCCGCTGGCCCGTTGACGGGTGCATCGGGGGCCGGCACCGGAAACTAACAGACTGAATGATGGAAAAGAGAACATGCCCCGTCTGCGGGGTGCAATATCCCATGAACGCTGCGGCGTGCCCCAATTGCTATTGGCCCGCCGACAAACCTTATCCCCCCACTTCCGACGACTCTGCCGGGGCTCCCTCCGGCGGCTCCGCGGCTTCGTCACCGAACGGCGATGCTCCCTCCGGCGGCTCCGCGGCTTCGTCACCGAACGGCGATGCTCCCTCGGGCGGCTCCGCGCCTGCCTCTCCGGGCGGCGGTGCTCCCTCGGGCGGCTCCGCGCCTGCCTCTCCGGGCGGCGGTGCTCCTTCGGGCGGCTCCGCGCCTGCCTCACCGGGCAGC
The DNA here is from genome assembly GCA_949297215.1 of uncultured Bacteroidales bacterium. Classification (GTDB taxonomy): domain Bacteria; phylum Bacteroidota; class Bacteroidia; order Bacteroidales; family Bacteroidaceae; genus Alloprevotella. Next base: position 12,774 of record CASFRV010000001.1, read on the forward strand.
GGGGCTCCCACGGGCGGCTCTGCGCCTGCTTCGCCGGGCGCCGGGGCTCCTTCGAGCGGCTCTGCGCCTGCTTCGCCGGGCGACGGGGCTCCTTCGGGCGGTTCCGCGCCAGCCTCGCCGGGAGCGGGGGCGGACGATTCGGTCGTTCCGCCCGAGATTCCCGAAATCCCCGAGGTGCCGTTTGTAAACGCCGGGCAGGCTTCGGGCACCGCCTCTGAGAGCGGGGGCGGGAGCGTGGACCGGGAGATTCCGTCGTTCGACCTGCCGGAGACCGGCGATGCGCCCGCGCAGCCTGCCGTGCCTTCGAGCAAGGGGCGGCGCCTGTGGCTGTGGATTGTGCTGGCTGTTTTGCTGGGCGCCCTGCTTGCCGCCGGCGGCTGGTATGTGTGGACGCAGTGGAGCGATTACGACCGGCGAACAGAGGACGCCCGGCGCGAACTCTCGCGTGACGAGGTGGACCAGTACGACAGTTCGCTCGATCTCAGCACGCTCAACAACCGGTCGTCGGGCTCGCTCTTTGGCGGCGACGTTTCGGACAACGACTCTGTGGCTGAGGTTGTCGACGCCATGGACGTCGACACGGTGGCTTACGAAGAGCCCGTCGCCGACTCTCTGGCCGCTTGGTAAAGGGGCGGGCGCTGTGCTTGGCATGCAGGCCGGTCGGGAGCGCATCCCGGCCGGCCTGCGTGGCTTTGTGACGTTGGTCTATTTTTCGGATGCCGTCCGCTCAAAGTTCTCAAAAATGGCGTGAAAGCGAGCAGCGTCGCCCTCGTGCGTCTGTGGGCGATTTTTGGAGCCTCCGTCCCATGCCCGCACCGATCCATGGGATGCCTGCGCCGATCCATGGGGTGTTTCCACCGTTCCATGGGATGTTTGCGCCGATCCATGGGGTGTTGTCGCGGCGGCAAGGCCTGCATTTTCCAGTTCGCGCGCCTCTGTTTTTCGACTATAAGGCCGGTTGAGTGGTGAAATAGGCCACCGCGTCCGGCGCCGCGCCCTTGTTTCGGGCTGACGAAAAAGTGCAACGGGCGACGAACGGGCGATTTTGGCGGACAGAGCGCGGCGCTTTCGGAGCGCGGGCGGGCGGTATTTTCGCTTAGAGTCGGAAAAAAGCTTAACGGCGCATCCGGCTGTCGGCGCCTTGGAGCGGCGAAAACGCTCGGCGGACACTTTTTAGCCCCTCGTCGGCCGTTGGTCAGTTTTTCGGTTGGCCGTCCGCGTCTTCGGTCCGCGGGCGGCCCCGGCGGAGCCCGTCGCGCGCTGCCGACGCCGCGGGGCGGCAACGGTTGATGGCCGCGCCCGGCCGCGGGCAGCCGGCAACGCGGGGCGTGCGGACGTTTTTTTGCGGGCGCGGCCCTTGTTTATTAAAAACGGACGGCCGTTTCAGAGGATATTTTGCTAACTTTGCAAAGCAAAACTTTAACAATCAACATCACCAAACAATGGAACTCATAGAACAGCTCATTGCCCGTGCCAAGGCATCGAAGCAGCGCATCGTTCTGCCCGAGGGCACCGAGGAGCGCACCCTGAAAGCCGCCAACCAGATACTGACCGACGGCGTGGCCGACCTGATTTTGCTGGGTAACCCCGACGAAATACGCCGTCTGGCCAAGGAATGGGGCCTCGGCAACATTGAAAAGGCCACCATCATCGACCCCGAAAACCATCCGAAGCAGGAGGAATACGCACAGCTGCTTTGCGAGCTGCGCAAGAAGAAGGGCATGACCATCGAGGAGGCCCGCAAGCTCGTGCTCGACCCGCTCTATCTGGGCTGCCTCATCATCAAGAGCGGCGACGCCGACGGCCAGCTGGCCGGAGCCCGCAACACCACGGGTAACGTGCTGCGCCCCGCTCTGCAAATCATCAAGACGAGCCCGGGCATCACGTGCGTTTCGGGCGCCATGCTCTTGCTGACGCACGCTCCCGAGTGTGGCGACAACGGCGTGCTCGTCATGGGCGACGTGGCCGTGACGCCCGTGCCCGACGCCGGCCAGCTGGCGCAGATTGCCGTGTGCACCGCGCGTACGGCCAAGGCTGTGGCCGGCCTCACGCCCCGCGTGGCCATGCTGAGCTTCTCGACGAAGGGCTCGGCCAAGCACGAGGTGGTCGACAAGGTGGTCGAGGCGCTGGCCATGGCCAAGGAGATGGACCCCGACCTGCTCATCGACGGCGAATTGCAGGCCGACGCCGCCCTGGTGCCCGCCGTGGGAGCCGGCAAGGCACCGGGTTCGCCCATCGCCGGACGGGCCAACGTGCTCGTGGTGCCCAGTCTCGAAGTGGGCAACATCTCCTACAAGCTCGTGCAGCGTCTGGGCCATGCCACGGCCGTGGGACCCATCCTGCAAGGCATCGCCCGCCCCGTCAACGACCTGTCGCGCGGGTGCAGCATTGACGACGTGTATAAGATGATTGCCATCACCGCCAACCAAGCCATCGCTGCGAAAGAACTCGAAGCCGGCAAGTAAGCATCCGACCAACGAACAAACACATCAAAATATCCGCATGAAAATATTGGTTATCAACTGTGGCAGCTCATCTATCAAGTATAAGCTCTACGAGATGGACGACAAGAGCGTTCTGGCTGCCGGAGGCATTGAGAAAATCGGGTTGGAGGGAGCCTTCCTCAAGGCCAAGCTCCCCGACGGAACGAGCAAGGTCATCATGGCCGACGTGCCGACGCACACCGAGGGCATCAAGCTGATGTTCGACGCCCTGCTCGACAAGGAGTTCGGCGCCATCAGCTCGCTCGACGAAATCGGTGCTGCCGGCCACCGCATCGTGCATGGCGGCGTCTTCACGAAGAGCCTCGTCGTGATGCCCGAAATCCTGCACGAGTGGGAAAAGTATATGGACCTGGCCCCGCTCCACAGCCCGGCCCACCTGAAAGGCTACGAGGCCGTCAGAAAACTGCTGCCCGAGCTGCCGCAGGTGTTCGTGTTCGACACGGCTTTCCACCAGACCATGCCGCCCAAGGCCTACATGTATGCGCTGCCCTATAAATATTATGAGCAGTATCACATCCGCCGCTACGGTGCCCACGGCACGAGCCACCGCTACGTGACGGGTCGCGTGGCAGAGTTCCTCGGCGTCGACGCTGCCGAGAAGCGCATCATCACCTGCCACATCGGCAACGGAGCCTCGATGAGCGCCGTCGACCACGGCCGCTGCGTCGACACGTCGATGGGCCTCACGCCGCTCGAAGGCCTCATGATGGGCACGCGCACGGGCGACATCGACTCGTCGGCCATCCTCTACATCATGAAGAAGGAAGGCCAGACGCCCGACGAGGCCAGCGACTTGCTCAACAAGGAAAGCGGCTTGAAGGGCTTTACGGGCATTTCGAGCGACCTGCGCGAAATCGAGCAGGCCATCCGCGAGGGCAACGACCGCGCCAAGCTCGGCATGGAGATGTACGAATATCGCATCAAGAAGTACATCGGTGCCTATGCCGCAGCCATGGGTGGCGTCGACATCATCGTCTTTACGGCAGGCGTCGGCGAACATCAGTGGGACGTGCGTGCCGGAGCGCTCGAAGGCCTCGATTTCCTCGGAATCAAGCTCGATGCCGAGAAAAACAAGAAGAATTTCGGCGAGGAGGAGGTCATCTCGACCCCCGACAGCGCCGTCACCGTGGCCGTCATCCCTACGGACGAGGAGCTGCTCATTGCCAGCGACACGTTGGAGCTCGTGACCAAGTAAACGCAGCCCGGCTCATCGGAAAACAAGAAAAGCGGAACGCTCCCGTGTGGGGCGTTCCGCTTTGTTATGGGCTGATGGCACGCAGGGGCGGCCCGGCGTGGAGGCGTCAGCGCTCCTTGTGGCGCAGGGCGCCGAGCCGCTCGGCAAGGCGCCGGCGGGCACCGGCGATGTCGTGCCGGTAGACGAGGCAGGCCGCGAGAAAATAGACAATGGCCTGCGCCCACAGGGCGTCCCACTCGGGGCGGACGTCGATGAGCCGGGCTCCCATGTTGTTGATTTTGACGAACCCGTTGATGCCGAAGGTCGAGGGGAAGAGATAACCCAGGTGGTGCCAGAAGGCGGGGATGGAGGCGCCGGGCCAAGAGATGCCCGAGATGAACAGCAGCGGCACGCTCGTGAAAACGATGAGCAGGATGCACGTCTCACGCCGGCGCATGAGGCCTCCCACGGTCATAGCGAAGAAGATGCACGCCAGAAGCAACGGGATGGCGAACAGGCCGATCGTCGAGGGCGCGCCGATCTGGTTCAGATGGAACAGGCGCGGCACGACGCCCAGCACGTAGACCGATAGGGGCAGGTAGATCATGAGATAGGCCATGGCTTTCCCGAAAACGATGCGCAGCAGCCCCGTGTAGTGGCGGTCGACGGGCACGGGCTCGCGGAAGCGGTTGCGCTCGCGGGCCGTGCCCGTAATCATGCCCACGCCCAGCAGCAGCGTCTGCTGGATGATGAGCACGAGAACGGCGGGGATGAGAAACGCGGCAAAGCCTGTCGTCGGGTTATACAGGTTCACCTCTTCGTAGGCGATGGGGTGTTCCACCACTTCTGCCTGCTCCTCTGTGCCTCCTCCCGCACGCTCCACCTTTATCTCGGCGTTCATGTCGAGCGAAACGTTGGTGTTGGCCAGCAGTACGGCCTTGTAATAGAGCAGACCGCTCATGTCGGCAAAAGCGCTGACGTGCGTTTGCCGGCCGGCTGCCAGGTCGGCCGTGAAGCTTTCGGGGATGTAGACGATGCCGTAGGCCTCGCGCCGGCGAACGAGGCTTTCGGCCTGGTGCATGTCGGCGCAGCGCGCCACGATGCGTACGTCGGCCGTGGCGTCCAGACGGCGCAGGTAGCGGCGGCTCGTGGTGGAGCCGTCGGCGTCTACGACGGCGATGGGGACGTCGCGCACCACCTCGTTGGTATAGATGAAGCTGTAAAGAAGAGGATAGGCCAACGGGACGAGGAAAAAGAAGATGATCACGCCCCCGTCGCGGAAGATGGTTTTCAGCTCGTTGGTGAAAATGTAGTTCCAGTCCTCCGTGGCTTGCTTCCAGTAGTTCTTAATGCGTTCGGTCTTCTTCATGGTTCATAATGGCAGTAGAGCAGGGCGTGCTTCAGCTTTGGCAGGAGCAGCACGGGCACGATGGCGAAAGCCAGCAGGCCGGCCACAAACGGCCAGGCGTTCATGAGCGGATAGCCGTCGAGGGCGCAGTTGACATAGAGCAGGAAATAATGGCGCAGCGGGAAGAGATAGCTGACGCCTTGCAGCACGGGGTGCATGGCCATGACGGGAAACGACATGCCGCAGATGCTGAACGAGATGACGCCCCATAGCGAGGCGAAGCTCAGGCCGAGACGCGGCGTGGGCAGCGTGGTGATCATGATGACGCCCATCCCCTGCGACGCCACGACGAAGAGCGCCATGACGAGCAGCATGGTGGCCATGCCGCAGCGGCAGGGAAAGTGGAGAAAACCGTAGAGATAGACCACATAGAGGCTGCCGACGAGCCAGAAAACGAGCGTTTGCGGCAGGAGCTTTCCTGCCAGCGCCTTCCACATGGAGCCCCGTGCCGCCAGCAGCCAGCCCCGCGCTGTTTCTTCTTTGATTTCCATACTGATGGTGTAGACCGTCACCATAAACACGAAGAGCATGAGCATGCCCGGCACGAGCGTGTTGCTCAGATAGACCGAATAGTTGAGCCAGGGGTTGCCCACGGGGTGCGAGTCGACCACGACGGGTTGCAGGAAGGCCATGGCCTGCCCCTCTGTGGCGCCCCGGGCGTAGAGCACGGTTTGCGTGGCCGCGCCCGAGACGAGCTCGGTCATGGTGCGCATGTCGCGGTAGAGCAGGGAGCCGGCGATGAGAAACGAATAGTTGGTGTAGAACGAAACGGTGGGCACCGTCTGGCGTTGCGCCTCGCGCGTGGTGCCTTCGGGGATGTAGTAGAAGCCGTAGATGAGGCCCCGCTGCATGTCGCGCCGCGCGTCGCTCACGTTGGCGTATTCGCGGACGATGTCTGTCTGTTGGAATGCGTCCAGATTGCGGGCCAGCTGGCGCGTCGTGGTGGTGCGGTCGCAGTCGACAAGGCCCAGCGGCAGATTGGTGGGTAGGCCCGACGCCATGAGCGACGTGAAAAACACGTAGCAGAAGAGCGGGGCCAGCACCATGCAGAACCACATGAGCGGGCGGCGGGCCAGGCTGCGCACTTCGCGGACAGCCACGCGGTAGATACTCTGCATTTTTCTTTCCTTCTTGATGAAACGGAGGCGAGGCGTCAGCTTGCGCAGCTCAGCGGGCCGGCGTCAGGACCGACATGCCCGGGCGCAGCCCTGCCACCGGGGCCAACGGCGCGGCCTTCACCTCGAACGTCTTCATGTCGAACTGCCCCGTCGTCTTGGTGGCTTTCCAGGCGGCGTAGCTCCCCAGGTCTTTCATGTAGAACACGCGGAGCTGTACCTTGCGGTCACCCAGGGCGGGTATGGTGGCTTCGAACGTCTGGTTCATGGCGAAGCCGGCCAGATGATCCTCGCGCACGTTGAACGTCACCCACATGTCGTCCATGATGGCTACGTTCATGATGGGTGCGCCCGAGCCGACCAGTTCGCCCACCTGCGGGAAAATGTCGGTCACTTCGCCGTCGTGCGATGCCGTGAGCACGGTTTCGGCCACGTAGGAGCCTGCTTCCGACACGGCGCCGCGGGCTCGGTCCACCAGGGCGCGGGCGGCTTCCTTGTCCTCGCGTTCGGCTCCGTTGCGGGCCATGTCGTATTGCGCTTTGGCGGCCTTTTCCGTGGCGATGGCGGCATCGCGCTGTGCCGTGACCTCGTCGAGCTTTTGCGCCGTGACCACGCCTTGGTCGTACAGGCGGCTGACGCGGCTGTACGACTTTTCGGCGATGGTCACGCCGGCCTTGGCCTTCTGCCACATCTCATAGGCTGCGCTCACCTGCTCCTGCCGTGCGCCTTTCATGGCCTTGCGGTCCTGTGCGGCGGCGGCTGCCTCGGCGGCGCGGGCCTGGGCGAGCTTGGCCTCGACGTCGGGGGCTTCGAGCAGGGCCAGCGTGTCGCCCCGGCGGACGTGCTGGCCTTCCTTCACGCGGTATTCAAGGATGCGGCCGGGCACCTTGCTCGAAACGCGGTACTCGTCGACGTCGGCTTGTCCCTGTATGGTGTCGGTTACGGGGCGGAAGGCAAAAAATCCGCACACGCCCACGAGGACAACCACGCCCACAACGATGAGGAGGGCGGGGAGGAGGTTTACTTTGTTTTCGCGTTTGCTTGACATAATGCTTGTGGTGGTTTTGTTTACGGGATGAAACGGAGGTTGCGGCGCGTGCCGCGCCGCAGGGCGCTCAGCGGGTGCCGGCGTCGAGTGTGCCGAGCGATTTTTGCAGGATGACGCGCGTTATTTTGGCGTCGATCTGCGCGTCTATCTTGTTGCTGTGGGCCTCAAGCCAGGCGGTTTGTGCGGCCAGCACGTCGCTTGTGCTGATGACGCCCTCGCGGAACCCCACGGTGGCGGTGCGCAGGTTTTCTTCGGCCTGCTCCATGTGTTTCAGGCTGAGTTGCAGCTTCTTGTCGGCCTCGTTCACGTTGAAGGCCGACTGATGCACTTGCAGCTCGATCTTTTCGCGGGCGTCTTCCATTTGCAGGCGGGCCACGGTGGCCTCGGCCTGTGCGGCGTTCATCTTATATCGTGCCTCGCCCCAGTGCCATACGGGCAGGCGCAGCGTCACGCCCACGTTCCACGTGCCGCGCAGCTTGTTTTCGAAGCCGTTGAAGACCGAGGGCGTGGTGAGCAGATAGCCGCCCGTCAGGGCCAGCTGCGGCAGCCGGGCCGCGCGCTCCACCTTGACCTTTTGTTCATAGATGTCCACGGCCGTTTGCAGTTGCGCCAGTTCGGGGCGCATGGCAAAGGCGCGTGCGGCGTCGGGCGTGGCGGCCGTGGTGTCGGCGGTGAGCTCCTGCAAGCGCTCGTCGGCGGTCTGCACGTCGGTGTCGAGCGGCAGTCCGCACACCTGGCAGAGCAGCATGCGCGAGAGCGTCAGGCCGTCGTTCACTTTTGTGAGCGTCATTTCGGCCTCGTTCACCTTGACGCTGACGGCCAGCCGGTTGGCCCGCGTGGCCAGTCCCTCGGCCATCATTTTCTCCACGTCGCTTTGCAGGTGGCGCAGCATGTCGAGATAGTTTTCGGCCAGCTTTTTCTTGTTCACCAGCGAAACGACCTGCCAATAGGCGCGGTCGGTTTCAAGGATGACGTCCTGGCGGTCGGCCCGCAGCTGCTCGCCGGCGATTTGCCCGGCATATTTTGTGATGCGGTCGTAGGCTTTGATTTTTCCGCCCATATATAAAGGCTGCGTCAGGACGATGGCGGCGCCGCCCATGTTGCGTGTGTCGGTGTCGAAGGCGTTGACGAGGCGCTGTCCCGCGGCGTCGAGCGCGGGCGGCAGCTGCGAGCCGATGGCGCCCACGAGCGGAGCCAGGTCGGGAAACTGTTGCAGGATGGCGCCCGCCGCCTGGTTCAGGCCGGCGCCCAGTTGCGTGCCCAGCGTGGAGAGCGACTGCTTCTGTCCGTCGCTCAGGAGAGAAATCTGGTCGCCCGTGCGCATGTAGCCGGCCATGACGGCCACCGAGGGCAGATAGTTGGTGCGTGCCGCCTTGCGGTCGTAGAGCGCCTTGTCGGCCTGTGCGTGGCCGATGGCCAGCGTTTTGTTGCCCGCCAGGGCCAGGGCCCGGCAGCTGTCGAGCGAGAGCACGCGCTGGCCGTATGCGTTCGGCAAGATGCAGCACAGCAGGGCAAAGGTAAGGAGCGTTCGTTTCATGGTTCGTCTGTTCTTCTCGTGCAGGCCGCGGCGGGCCCGCTGTTGCAAATGTATGTCTTTTTTCCCGATGCGGCCCGGCGTTTCCCGCAATTTGGAATAATCTTCCCGCCAAAGCGAAACGTTTATGCCGTCCGCGGCGTGTGTTTTGCAGCCTGCTCGCGACGGCGGGCCGGCTGCAAACGCAAAAAAGCGGCCTGCTTGCCGAAACAAGCAGGCCGCAGACGTTGCCGGGCCGGCGGCAGGCGCAGGTGCCCGGCGGGTTTAGGCGTTGTGGACGAGGGTGCCTATCTCTTCGCCCTCGAGCACGCGTTTCAAGTTGCCGTAGACGTCCATGTTGAAGACGTATATGGGCAGGTTGTTCTCTTTGCACATGGCTGTGGCGGTGAGGTCCATCACTTTCAGGCCGCGGTTGTACACTTCGTCGAAGCTGATGTCGTGAAACTTCACGGCCGACGGGTCTTTCTCGGGGTCGGCCGTGTAGACGCCGTCGACCCGCGTTCCTTTCATCATGACGTCGGCCTCTATCTCGATGGCCCGCAGCGACGAGCCCGTGTCGGTCGTGAAATAAGGGTTCCCCGTGCCGCCGCTCATTATGACGATCTCGCCGCGTTCAAGCGCCTCGATGGCTTTCCACTTGGTGTAAAACTCGCCGATGGGCTCCATGCGGATGGCCGTCAGCACGCGGTTTTTCACGCCGGCCGCGTCGAGCGCCGAACTCAGCGCCAGGCTGTTGATAACCGTGGCGCACATGCCCATCTGGTCGCCCTTGACGCGGTCGAAGCCCTTGCCCGCACCGCTCAGTCCGCGGAAGATGTTGCCACCGCCGATGACGATGCCAATCTGCACGCCCATGGCGGCGGCTTCCTTGATTTGTGTGGCATATTCGTTCAGGCGCTTCACGTCGATGCCGTAGCCTTGTTCGCCCATGAGGCTTTCGCCGCTGAGTTTGAGGAGTATTCTCTTGAATGTAGCCATGTGTTATAGGATTTTGATGTGTGAAAGATGTGTTTCCTTTGCGATATGGTGTGACAAATATACGAATTCCTGCTCTTTACCTGCCTATGCGCCTCATAATCTTTGGTAGAAACAGCGCCTGGACGGCTCCGCGCATGAAGAGATAGAGCAGGAAGGCCGTCCACAGGGCGTGGTTGCCCCAGGCAGAGCGCAGGGCAAGGAAGGCGGCAAAGAAGCAGGCGGCCGCGGCCCCCATCCCGGCGAGCATCTCGCGCGTGGACGTCGTGCCGATAAAGAGCCCGTCGAGCAGGAATGCCCCGAAACTCAGTACGGGCAGCGCCACCACGTAGGGCAGATAGCGCCCGGCCTCGCCAACCACCGCCGCGTCGTCGGTGAGCAGGCCGATGAGCAGGCTGCCCCCGCAGGCGTAGAGCGCGGTGAAGGCCAGCGCCAGCGCGCTGCACCAGCCCAGCAGCCTCCCGGCCATGTGGCGGAAGCTCTGGCGGTCGGCTGCCCCGGCGTAGCGGCCGCCCAGGGCCTCGCCGGCGTAGGCAAAACCGTCCATCACGTAGGAAAAGATGACGAAGAACTGCATGAGCAGCGCGTTGGCGGCCAGCACGAGGTCGCCGCCGGCGGCTCCCGCCGAGGTGAAGCCGGTGGTGACGGCCACCAGGCAGAGCGTGCGCAGGAAGATGTCGCGGTTCACGGCGAAGAAGCGGCTGAGCGCGCCGCGCTCGGCCACGTCGCGCCAGCAGATGCGGGGCGTCGTGGGGCGGTAGCGGCACAGCCACCACAGGGCGGCCATGAGCAGCCCCGCATATTGGGCAATGAGCGTGCCGGCGGCCACGCCTTCCACCTTCCACCCCGCTCCGAAGACGAAGGTCACGCTGGCCGTAATGTTGACGACGTTCTGCGTCACGGCAATGTACATGGGGATGCGTGCGTTCTGCATGCCGAGAAACCAGCCCGTGAAGCTGTAAAGCCCCAGTACGGCCGGGGCGCCCCAGACGAGCACGTCGTAGTAGGTGCGAGCCGTGCGTTTCACCTCGTCCGTGGCGTCGAGCAGGCGGAAGGCCAGATCGCCCAGCGGCTTTTGCAGCAGGACGAACAGCAGTCCGCAGCTCAGCGCCACGCTCAGCGCCCGCAGCAGCACGCGGGCGCTTTCGTCTGTGCGGCCGGCGCCGTAGGCCTGCGAGGTGAGGCCGCCCGTGCCCATACGCAGGAAGCCGAAGAGCCAGTAGACCATGTTGAAAATCATGCCTCCCACGGCGATGGCCCCGATATAGGCCGGAGCGCCCATGTGGCCCGCGATGGCCGTGTCGGTCAGCCCGAGCAGCGGCACCGTAATGTTGGAAACGATGCTCGGCAGGGCGATGTGCAGGATTTTTCTGTCCATGCCTCTACCCATGGTTCTCCTCCTCGGGTTCGAACTTCACTTCCTTGAACGCATACGTGCGGAGGCGCCCCGTCGCGTCGCGCAGGACGAGGCGGCCGTCGGGCCTGACGGCATGGATGCAGGCGCTGAAAGGCCCCGCGGCGTCGCTGAACGGGTGCAGCCCCTCGCGGCGGTAGAGGCGGGCGGCGTATCGCTCGTCCACGGTGGCGGCTCCGCCGTCGCGCAGCAGGCGATAGTAGGCGCAGAAGCGGTGGAGAATGGCGGAAAGCAGCGGGCCGCGCTCTGTGTCGCGGCCCAGCAGTTGGCGCATCGACACGGGGTTGGGCGCGTCGCCCTCGAAGCGTTGCTGGTTCACGTTGAGGCCCACGCCCGCGCGCGTGTTATATATATGTGTGCCGCGTAGGTCGTGCTCGAGCAGCATGCCGCAGATTTTTCTGTCGCCGGCATAGATGTCGTTGGGCCACTTCACGCTCACCTCCGCGGGCAGCACGTCGAGGCTCTCGGCCACGGCCAGCGCCAGGGCCTCCGACAGACGAAACTGTCCGCCCGCGCTCACAAACGTGGGGTGGAAGGCAAAGCTGAACAGCAGGTTCCGCCCGGCGGCAGCCTCCCATACGGTGCCCCGCTGCCCGTGGCCCGCGGTTTGAAAGTCGGTGGTCACGAGCACAAACTCTTCGCTGCGCGCCGCGAGGTCGGGGCGCAGCAGGCAGAGCATGGTGGAGTCGGTCGTGGGCAGGTGCAGGTGGTAAAATCCGCGGGGCAGATTAAGCGAGTCGGTCATAGGCATCACGTAGCGTTCGGGGAAGTTTTTTCAGCACCTCGTCCAGCGAGTGGTCTACGAGGTGCAGGATGAGCGCGTCGTCCACGTCGCGCTCGAAGAACACCTGGTTCCAATATTTCTTGTTGAAATGCCAGGCCGGCTCCACGCCTTCGTAGCGTTCGCGGAGCGCGGCGGCATACTCGGCGTCGCATTTCAGAATGACGCGGTCGGGCTTGTCGAGTAGGAGCACGGCAAACATCTTGCCCTGCACGCGAAACACGAGCGTCGTGTCGTCGAAGGGGAAGGCTTCGTCGGCTCCTTTCTTGGCGAGGCAGTAGTCTCTGATTTTTTCTATGTCCATTTTCTTTCAGTGAGGGCCGGGGTGTGAGCGGCTGCGCCCGTCCCGGGCGGTAAAGGCGTTTTCCATGTGGCGGATGGCGAAGGGCGGCGCCGTGCCCACCACCTCGATTACGTCGAAGCGGAAGGGGGCGAGGTCGAGCCTGTGGTGTGCCAGATAGGCCGCCCCGGCGTCGAGCAGGTGCTGGCGCTTGGTGCGCGTCACGCTCTCGCGGGGCGCCACGAGCCCCTCGTGGCTGCGGGTTTTCACCTCGACGAAAACGATTTCGCCCAGCCATTCGGCCACGATGTCGAGTTCCAAGTGTCCGCAGCGCCAGTTGCGGTGGCGCAGGCGATAGCCTTTGTGTACCAGATAGCGGCAGGCAGCCTCTTCGCCCGCCTGTCCGAGCAGATTGTGTTGGGCCATGATGATGGCAGGTCGGAAGTTTCTTCTTAAATTTGTCCGTATTTCATAACAGAGAGCCCCATGACAGATGCCGACTACATGAAAAAAGCCTTGGAACAGGCGCAGATAGCTTTCGAGCGCGACGAGGTGCCCGTGGGCGCCGTGGTGGTGTGTCGCGACCGCATCATTGCGCGTGCCCACAACCTGACGGAGACGCTGACTGACGTGACGGCCCATGCCGAAATGCAGGCCGTGACGGCCGCCGCCGGGGCCCTTGGCGGCAAATACCTAGACGTTTGCACGCTCTACGTCACGGTGGAGCCTTGCGTCATGTGCGCGGGCGCTTTGGGCTGGGCGCAGCTCGGCCGGCTGGTCTATGGCGCGCCCGACCCCAAGCGCGGTTACAGCCGCCTGGCCCCCGGGGCGCTCCATCCGCGCACCGAAGTGGTGGCGGGCGTGCTCGAAGAAGAGTGTGGCGCCCTGATGCGCCGTTTCTTCAAGCAGAAGCGCTGACGGGCAGGCCCTGCCGCAGCTTTCTTTCTCTCATTGCTCCACGCCTTTGAGCGTGAGGGCCACGCGGCCCCGTTCCGTGTCGACGCTGAGCACCTTGACGCGCACCTGCTGCCGTATGCTGACCACTTCGGCCGGGTCGCGCACGAAGCGGTCGGCCATTTGCGACACGTGTATCAGTCCCTTTGTCTTTATTCCCAGGTCGACGAAGCACCCGAAGTTGGTGATGTTCGACACGACGCCCGGCACCACCATGCCAGGCTCCAAGTCGTCGATGGTGTGCAGCCGGCTGTCGAAGCTGAACGCCTTGATTTCGCCGCGCATGTCGCGGCCGGGTTTGTCGAGCTCCTCCATGATGTCGGTCAGGGTGGGCAGGCCCACGCCGTCGCGGCAGTAGCGTTCGAGGTCGATGGCCCGGCGCGTCTCTTTCGAGGCGATGAGCTGCGGCACGTCGCAGCCGGCGTCGTGCGCCATCTGTTCGACGAGCGCATAGCGCTCAGGGTGTACGGCTGTGTTGTCGAGCGGGTTGTCGCCGTCGTCTATTCGCAGGAAGCCCGCACACTGCTCGAAGGCCTTGGCGCCGAGGCGCGGCACGTCCATGAGGCTGCGGCGCGAGCGGAAGGGGCCGTGCTCCGTGCGGTAGTCCACGATGTTCTGCGCCAGCGCGGGGCCGAGGCCCGAGACGTAGGTGAGCAGGTGCTTGCTGGCCGTGTTCAGGTTGACGCCCACCGTGTTGACGCAGAGCTCCACGGTGCGGTCGAGCGAGCGTTTCAGTTCGCCCTGGTCCACGTCGTGCTGGTATTGCCCCACGCCGATGGCCTTCGGGTCTATCTTTACGAGCTCGGCCAGCGGGTCGGCCAGGCGCCGGCCGATCGACACGGCTCCGCGCACGGTGACGTCCTGGTCGGGAAACTCCTCGCGGCCGAGCTTCGACGCCGAATAGACCGAAGCGCCGTCCTCGCTGACGGGAAACACCTGCACGCCGGCAGCCGTCGGGAGCGAGCGCACGAGCTCCTCGGTTTCGCGCCCGGCCGTCCCGGTGCCGATGGCCACGGCCTCGATGCGGTATCGCTCCATCATGTCCATGAGTTTCACTGAAGCCTCGGCAGCGTGGTGCACGGGGGCGTGTGGATAGATGGTGTCGTGGTGGAGCAGGTTGCCCTGCTCGTCCAGGCACACCACCTTGCAGCCCGTGCGGAAGCCGGGGTCGATGCCCATGATGCGTTTGCGCCCGAGCGGCGGCGCCAGCAGCAGCTGCCGCAGGTTTTGGGCGAAGACGCGGATGGCCTCGCGGTCGGCCCGCTCCTTGCTGAGGGCGGCAAACTCGTTTTCGATCGAGGGGCGCAGCAGGCGCTTGTAGGCATCGGTGACGGCCATGTCGACCTGCGCGGCGCAGGGCGAGCCGGGCCGCACGTAGCGGCGGGTAATGCGTGCCAGGCTGTCGGCCTCGTCGGCCGGCGCGATGCTCACGCGCAGGATGCCCTCGGCCTCGCCGCGGCGCATGGCCAGCAGGCGGTGCGACGTGCAGCGCCGCAGCGGTTCGCTGAACTGGAAGTAGTCGCGATACTTGGCTCCTTCCGCTTCCTTCCCCTTCACCACCTTCGAGGCGACGACGGCCGTCAGCTCATAGCCGCGGCGCAGGCTGCTGCGGCACGCCTCGTCCTCGTTGACCCGTTCGGCAATGATGTCGCGTGCGCCTTGCAGGGCCTCTTCCACACCGGCCACCTCGCCGCCCACAAACGGTGCCGCCAGCGCCTCGGGCGTTGAGCTCTGCCGGCTCAGCAGCTGCTCGGCCAGCGGGGCCAGCCCCTTTTTGCGTGCCACCTCGGCCCGCGTCTTGCGTTTGGGCTTGTAGGGCAGGTAGAGGTCTTCCAGTTCCGCTGCGTTCCAGCACGTCTCGATGCGGGTGCGCAGTTCGTCGCTGAGCTTGCCCTGTTCGTCGATGGTGCCGAGTATGGTCTCTTTGCGGCGCATCAGGTCGTGGAGCCTGTCGTTCTGCTCCTTGATGTCGCCCACGGCCACCTCGTTGAGGCCGCCCGTGGCCTCCTTGCGGTAGCGGCTGATGAAAGGGATGGTGGCGCCCCCGTCGAGCAGGTGAAGCGTGTTCTCTACCTTGTGTACGGGCAAGTCGAGCGCCCGGGCAATGATGTTGGCGAGAGAGTTCATGGCGTTTTTCGTGTGTTCGTTTCCAATCGTTCCAAGCAGGCGTCCCGCAGCACAGGCAAGCAGGCGTCCCGTAGCGGACGAAGAAAGCAAAGGGGCGTTGTCAATTCTCAATTGCTCATTGTCAATTGTTCTCGTCCGCATGACAAAGTTACTCATTTCCTTTTTCCCCGCAATTTTTCCGGCGGGAAAGCTGCCGGGGGGCGAGGCGCCGGCAGCCAGATGCGTAAAAAGGCGAAAGCATCCGAAACTGTCGTTCCGAATGCTTTCGCCTTTGACGTAGCGCGACCCAGGATTGAACTGGGGACCTCATGATTATGAATCATGCGCTCTAACCAGCTGAGCTATCGCGCCATGCGTGGAGCTTTGCCCCGATTGCGAGTGCAAAAGTAGGGCATTATTTTCAAACGGCCAAGAGAAACGCCGATTTTTTCTTCATTTTTCTGTCACGGCTTCGCGATGCGGCCTCCCGTCAAGGGTGGCGGCCCGTGCGCCTTGCACCGTCGCGGGCGTAAACTGCGACCGACGGGTGGAGGCGGCGGAGAGAGCTGTGCAGCCGCGAAACGGGGCCGTGCAGCGTGTCCGCTTCTGTTTTTTAACACGGAGAATTCAATATTTTCGAGCGACTGCGCCGTCGGACGCAAATAAGCGAAAAATAGAAACGCTTGATAATGAGCCTGTAATGAGAGATGGTGCTGCGCGAAGAGGTCTGAAATGACGAATTTCGCCACTATATGTCACAAATTGGTGGGAATTTTCCATCAAAAACATCCCATGGATCGACAGAAGCATCCCATGGATCGCGATTTCCATGGGATGGATCGAGCGAAACATCCCATGGATGGGTCGAAACACCCCTTGTCGGGGCCTTTCCAACGCCTAGAAGGCGGACAGCCACGCCGTCCGCTTTAACGGTTTGTCAAATAGCGCACAGCGCTTTGGACGGGGTGGAAATGGTGTAGGGCGCGGTGGAAGAGGCAGTCGCCTTTTATGTGCTACTCTCTCTGTTTTGGCTTCGCCCAAGCCCGGCTGCGCCTCGGAAATGGAATGAAAAGCGAGCTTTTCCTTCTCATTTCTCTCGCCTTGCACTATCTTTGCACTTTGGAACTGACTGGCTCGAGCATGTTAGGGATAAAAAAGCTGGATATCTTCATATTGAAAAATTTCCTCCTGATCTTCGTGGGGGCCTTTTTCATCTGTCTGTTCGTCTTCATGATGCAGTTTACGTGGCGCTACGTGGACGAACTGATAGGCAAGGGGCTCTCGTTGGAGATTCTGGTGCAGTTTTTCTGGTACATGGGTATCACGCTGGTGCCCACGTCGCTCCCGCTGGCGGTGCTGCTGGCTTCGCTCATCGCTTTCGGCAACATGGGCGAGCGGCTCGAACTGCTGGCCATGAAGGCCGCCGGCGTGCCGCTGGTGCGCATCATGCAGCCCATCCTGTGCGTGGTGGTGCTGCTCACGGCCGTCTCGTTCCTCTTCCAGAACACGGCTTCGCCCAAAGCCCAGAAGAGTCTGCGCACGCTGCTCATCAGCATGAAGCAAACCTCGCCGGCGGTGGAAATCCCCGAGGGCGTTTTCTACGGAGGCGTGCCCAACGTCAATCTTTTTGTGGAGCGCAAAAATGCCGAAACGGGCATGCTCTACCAACTCATTATATATAAGACCGACCAAGGCTTCGACCGCGCGCAGATCGTCCTGGCCGACTCGGGACGCATGGAGGTGACGGCCGACAAACTGCACCTCAAGCTCGACCTGTGGAACGGCGAGCAGTTTGAGAACCTGCAATCGCAGGGCTTCTCGGGACTGAGCGGTACGAGCGTGCCCTACGACCGCGAGACGTTCGGCTACAAGCAGCTGCTCATCGACTTCGACAGCAATTTCAACATGATGGACGAGGACATGCTCCGCAACCTGGCCACGGCCAAAAACATGCGCGAGATTGTGCACGACGTCGACTCGATGGAGCAGCGCCTCGACAGCGTGGGGCGGGGCTATTATGCCGACGCGCGCCGCACGGTGTACCGCATGCCGCCCCTGGCCAAGCCCGATTCGGCGAAGATGGTGGCCGCCGTGGCCCGGCCCGCGCTCTCGTTCGACAGCCTGACGGCCGCGCTCTCGCCCGACCGGCGCCTGTCGGCCTTGCAGATGGCCGCCGCCGGGGCACGCTCGATGCGCAGCGAGCTGGAATGGAAGGGCCTCGTGATGCGCGACGGCGACAACACCATACGGCGCCACGAAGTGGAGTGGCACCAGAAGATAACGCTCTCGCTCTCGTGCCTCTTCTTCTTCTTTGTGGGTGCCCCGCTCGGCGCCATCATACGCAAAGGGGGCCTGGGCATGCCCACGGTCATCTCGGTGCTGATATTCATCTTCTACTACATCATCAATACGTCGGGCATGAAGATGGCCCGCGACGGCTCGTGGGAAATGTGGTACGGCATGTGGATTAGTTCGTTCGTGCTCGTGCCTTTCGGCGTGTTCCTCACGTACAAGTCGAACAAAGACAGCGTTGTCTTCAACATCGAGGCCTACACACTGGTGGTGCGCCGCTTCCTGGGCCTGCGCTCGCGCCGACACATCACGCGCAAGGACGTCATCATCGACGATCCCGACTACGACCGCGTGGCTACGGAGCTGACGAACCTGCGCAACGACTGCGAGACCTACAACGCCAAGGCACGCCTGCGCCTGGCGCCGGGCTATTTCCGCCTCTTTTTCCGCTACGCCCCCGACCACGACATCGAGGAGCTGAACGAACGCCTCGAAGCGCTCGTCGAGGAGCTCTCGAACAGCCGCAACCTGCGCGTGTTGCAGGAGCTGAACAACCTGCCCGTCATCTACGTGCACGCCCACACGACGCCCTTGCCGGGCCGCCGCCTCAACATGGCCGCGGGCATCGTCTTCCCGCTGGGCCTCCTGCTGTGGTTCCGCATCTGGCGCTTCCGCCTGCGCCTCTACGGCGACCTGCGGCAGATCGTGAAGAGCTGCGACGCGCTCCTGACGTTTATCCAACCATTGCAAAACAAAAATCAAGCATAACTCCATGGAACCATTCACGCTGGCTACCGTTGAAGAGGCGGTGGCCGACTTCAAACAAGGGAAATTTGTCATCGTGGTCGACGACGAAGACCGCGAGAACGAGGGCGACCTCATCATGGCTGCCGAGCACGTGACGCCCGAGGCTGTCAACTACATGCTCCGCAACGGCCGCGGCGTGCTGTGTGCGCCCGTCACGATGGAGCGCTGCCGCGAACTGGCCCTCGACCACCAGGTGCAGGACAACACGAGCATGCTGGGCACGCCCTTCACCGTGACGGTCGACAAGCTCGAAGGCTGCACCACGGGCGTGAGCTGCCACGACCGCGCGGCCACCATCCGCGCGCTGGCCGACCCCGCAAGCCGCCCCGAAACGTTCGGACGGCCGGGCCACATCAACCCCCTCTACGCCCAGGACCGCGGCGTCCTGGCCCGCGCCGGCCACACCGAAGCCGCCGTCGACCTGGCCCGTCTGGCCGGGCTCTACCCGGCAGCCTGCCTCATCGAGATACTCAACGAGGACGGCACGATGGCCCGCATGCCCCAGTTGCAGGAGTTCGCCCGCCGCGAGGGCCTGCACATCCTGACCATCAAGAACCTCATTGCCTATCGCCTGCGCTCCGAGAGCCTCGTCGAAATGGGCGAAGAGGTGGACATGCCGACCGAGTATGGCCATTTTCACCTGATACCCTTCCGCCAGAAAAGCGACGGCAAGGAGCACGTGGCCCTCATCAAAGGCAGCTGGACCGAGGACGAACCCGTGCTCGTGCGCGTGCATTCGTCGTGCGTCACGGGCGACATCTTCGGCAGCGAGCGCTGCGACTGCGGCGAACAGCTCCACCGCGCCATGCGACAGATCGAGGCCGAAGGCAAGGGCGTGCTGCTCTACCTGAACCAGGAAGGACGCGGCATCGGCCTCATGGCCAAGATTGCTGCCTACAAGCTTCAGGAGCAGGGATACGACACGGTGGACGCCAACATCCATCTGGGCTACGACCCCGACGAGCGCGATTACGGCGTGGGCGCACAGATACTGAAACTGCTGGGCGTCAGAAAAATGCGCTTGCTCACCAACAACCCCGTCAAGCGCGTCGGCCTGGAAGCCTACGGGCTGGAAATCACCGAGAACGTGCCCATCGAAATCACACCCAACCCTTACAACGAGCGCTACCTGCACACGAAGCAGGAGCGCATGGGACATACTTTGCACTTTAACAAATAAACAAACAGAGAAATTATGGAACAAGAAAGATTTGTAGACGCCTACGCCGCCCCCGCGCGGTCGTCGGCTTTTGCAGCTCTGATGAAAAACGTTTACCTGTGGATGACGTTGGGGCTGGCCATGACGGGCATGACGGCCTATTGGCTGTCGGGCAACCTCGGTTTCATGCAGACCATTTTCCAAAGCTCGGGCCTGTTCTTCGGCCTGATCATTGCCGAGCTGGCCTTGGTGTGGATCCTGAGCGCCAACATCATGCGCATGTCGTTCCCGGTGGCCGGCGTGATGTTTGCGGCCTATGCCATCCTCAACGGCGTGACCCTGTCGTTCATCTTCCTGGCATACACGGCAACGTCGATTGCCACGACGTTTTTCGTGACGGCCGGCACGTTTGGCGCCATGACCATCGTGGGCTACACCGTGAAGAAAGACCTCTCGGCCGTGGGCCGCTTCCTTTTCATGGCCCTCATCGGCCTCATCATCGCAACGATTGTCAACATCTTTGTGGCCAGTTCGGTGCTGAGCTGGGCACTGACGTACGTCGGCGTGCTCATCTTCGTGGGACTGACGGCCTACGACACGCAGAAGATCAAGCAGATGCTCATGATGTATGGCGGCGACGTGCACGAAGGCACGATGAAGCTGGCCCTGATGGGCAGCCTGACGCTCTATCTCGACTTTATCAACCTCTTCCTCTACCTGTTGCGCATTTTCGGCGACAGACGATAAGGGAAGCATGCGTCTAATCTTATAAAACCAGAATGGAAATGAACCAGTTATCTGCACGCCTCAACCGTCTGGCCCCTTCGGCCACGCTGGCCATGTCACAGAAAAGCGGCGAGCTCAAGGCTCAGGGCATAGACGTCATTAACCTTTCGGTGGGCGAGCCCGACTTTAACACCCCCGACCATATCAAAGAGGCAGCCAAGAAGGCCGTCGACGACAACTATTCGCGCTATTCGCCCGTGCCCGGCTATCCCGCGCTGCGCCAGGCCATCGCCGACAAGCTTAAACGCGAGAACGGACTGGACTATGAGCTCTCGCAGATCGTCTGCTCCAACGGTGCGAAACAGAGCGTCTGCAACGCTGTGATGGCACTGGTGGGCGAGGGCGACGAAGTGATTATCCCCGCGCCCTATTGGGTGAGCTACCCGCAGATGGTGCTGATGGCCGACGGAACGCCCGTCTACGTGGAGGCCGGCATCGAGCAGGACTTTAAAATAACGCCCGAACAGCTCGAAGCGGCCATCACGCCGCGCACGCGCCTGCTCATCCTGTGCTCGCCGAGCAACCCGACGGGCTCCGTTTACAGCGCCGAAGAGCTCGAAGGCCTGGCTGCCGTGCTGCGCAAGCATGAGAACGTCATCGTGCTGAGCGACGAAATCTACGAGCACATCAACTACGTGGGCCGTCACGCCTCGATAGCTTCCTGTCCGGGCATGAAGGAACGCACCGTGCTGGTGAACGGCGTTTCCAAGGCCTATGCCATGACGGGCTGGCGCATCGGCTTCATTGCCGCTCCCGAGTGGATTGCCAAGGCGTGCAACAAGCTCCAAGGGCAGTACACCAGCGGTCCCTGCTCCGTGAGCCAGATGGCTGCCACGACAGCTTTCGCCGGTCCGCAGGAGTGTGTGGAGGAGATGCGCCGCGCCTTCGAGCGCCGCAAGGAGCTCATCGTGAAGCTGGCCAAGGAGGTGCCGGGCTTCGAGGTGAACGATCCGCATGGAGCGTTCTATCTGTTCCCCAAGTGCAGCGCCTATTTCGGCAAGCAGTGTGGCGACCGCGTCATCAACAACAGCATGGATTTTGCCATGTTCCTGCTCGAAGAGGCACACGTGGCCACCGTCGGCGGCGATGCCTTCGGTTCGCCCGAGTGCTTCCGCATGAGTTATGCCACGAGCGACGAGAACATCGTCGAGGCCCTGCGGCGCATCAAGGAAGCCGTAGCCCGCTTGCAATAAGCTTCGGGGTATTCATATATATAAATAAGGTGTCCCGCGGGAAGGTTGCGACAAATCCCCGCGGGCATCTTTTGTTAATAGGAGAACATGGTAAAGGAAATAGACCCCCGCACCACCACGCGCGCCTATGCATTCGACATGTGGATGAAAGCCCCGATGCCCATGGTGACGCTCTTCAAGACGCTGGACGTCACCCGCCTGCTGCGGAGAAGCCGCAGGGGTGGATTGAAATTTAACATGCTGATGTGCTATTGCGTAGGCCGTGCGGCAAGCAGCGTCAGGGAGTTTTATACGTTGCCGGTCGGTGGAAAGCTCATGGAGTATGACCGCCTGGCGGTAAACACGATTGTGCTGAACCGTCAGGGCGAAGTCAGTTCCTGCGATGTGCCTTTCACTGACAATTTGCAGCGCTTCAACGCCGACTATCTGCGCCTGACGGCACAGGTGGCCGCAAGCTGTGAAAACCACGACCTGACCGACAGCATGGTCATCGGCACTTCTGCCCTGGCGCACTATGAGATAGACGGAGCGGTGGGCATGTATAGCGGAATATTCAACAATCCGTTCATGATATGGGGAAAATACAGGCAACGCCTTTGGAGGAAGTTGCTGGTCGTTTCCTTCCAGTTTCATCACGTCCAGATGGACGGGGCACACGCAGCCACCTTTTTGGACAGATTGCAAAAAGAAATTAACGGGATATAGGGGGAAATAGAGGAACAAATGCTACCTTTGCTCTCGTAAGGGCGTTGCTGGTGGCGCCCGTACGGATGTTTAAAGACGAAAACCATGAGTAAAACAATTTATCAGACTGCTTTTTGGCTCATCGCACCCTTGTTGCTGCTATGCACATCGTGCGCCGAGAGAAGAAATGGCTATCAGGTGGTGGGAGTTTGGGAAGGCGAAGACTTCAAGGTGGAGTATCGCGATACGACGTTGATGCTTTCGCCACGCTTTATCTTTGTTCCCGACAGCGACGACCCCGAGCGGGGCGAAGTGGAGGTGCGAGGCACGTATGACATGTTCACTCCCGAGACGGATGTCTATTATGCCACACATGCCGAGGGGCCTTTCCTTATGAAAGGCACGTGGCGGGCTACGGAGAACGGGGTGAGGCTGTCCTTTACGGCCGACGACGTGGAAGCAAGCCTTGCAAAAATCGCTTTGGTGGAGGCACCGGCCGAGGCAACAGCTTTTTATAATGCAGTCAACAATGACAATAAGCAAACCAAGGTCGTTACGTCGAAAGAATTTGTGGCGCTTCTTTCTGAATTTCTGGACGACGAGGGCGAAGAGGCCGACATTCGGTTCAGGGAAGGAGATCGCATGACCGTTTCATGGAACATTACCGACTGGTCGTTGCGTAGAGACTGACAAGGACGAGCATATATGCAAATAGCCCCGCGCGGATAGAACGAACCTTCTGCGCGGGGCTGTTTTGAATGGGTGGGCGAGGGAGTCAGTCGGTTTCTTTAACCGCAGATTGTGCGGCCGCCGGGCTGTTTGCTTTGAACCATTCCGCGAGGTCTTGGTTCTCGTAGCGCTCAAAGTTGTTGACGGCAGTTTTCAGCGTGAGGAAGCCCACGCGCTCGTGCTGGCGCAGGTCGGTGATGTTCCCGTCAAGGATGAGGCGTTTGAGCTCCGTCACGCGGTAGCGGCTGATGTATTCGTGGATGTCGTTGTAGCCTTGTGAGCGCAGGCTCTGAAGCACGAGATGGCGGTTGAAGCCGGCCAAGCGGCAGAGCTTTTCGCGGTTGAAAAGGCAGTCGAGGTAGGGCTTGTCGGTCTGCATGATGTATTCCATGGCCTCGAAGCGTTGCAGGTTGGCTTCGTTGAAGTCGTCGCGTTCCGACTTGCTGATGGCCTCGGGAGTGGGCGGTTCCTTCACGGGGCGTATGTCGGGGTAGCTGAATCCCTGAATGGCAGGCTTCAGAATGCTGAAAAACATGAACATATTAACCAGCGTGAAGAGCAGGATGTAGCAGTTGAGCGCGACAAGGTTGAAGCGAACGGTGAGCACTGCGAAGAAAAGGGAGACGAAGCCGAGCGCCGTACCGTAGGTAATCATGTTGCCCGGCAGCTGGAAGCGTCGTACCAGGCGGTGGGGCAGGCGGAAGATGTTGATGATGTAGTAGCCTGAAAGGATGAGAGCTGCGAAACGCAGGAGGACGTCGCCGCTCAGCAGGTGCTCGCGTAAATCATCGGCCGAATGTATTTTCAGGAAGTTGGCCCCGAGGGCGGCTCCCCCCGCATAAAGGAAGATGAAGATGAGCGCCGGGCTGGCATAGCCCCACATGCGTCCCCATTGCAGGTAGCCGGGCATGCACAGACCAAGGGGGTAGATGCTTTGGAGATAGGAGCAGGCCACAAGATAGATGAGCAGGATGGGGTGGAGCATGTCGAGGCGTGGAAAGCTGTCGGCCGTTGCCACGTAGAAAAGCGCCCCGCAATACATCAGGCAGATGAGCAACATGATCCATGCCAGGGAGAGATAACTGACGCTGCGGCGGGCAAAATAGAACAGTACGAGGCTCATCATGAGATGCGCCGTGGCCGCGAATTCGGTAGTGACTAAAATAAGCGTTTGCATGCGCAGCAAAAATATGAATTCTTTTTATTATTGTGCGCGCAGGGCGTGAGAAAAATTTTATTACTTTTGCACAGATTTTGTGGCAAGCAAGATGACAGCAACAGGCCCTTTCACAATAGATATAGCTAAGGTGTTGCGTGACAAAGCCGGCGACAAGGCACGGTATGTGCCGCGATTTGTCGTAGCATGGTTGAAGAAAATCATTCATCAAGACCAAGTCAACGAGTTTATACTCGCCGAAGGCGACAAGCAAGGTGTGGAATGGTTGGAAGATTGCGTAAAATATCTTGACATGCGCTTGCAGGTGGAAGGCGAAGAGAATTTGCCGCCGGCAGGAACGGGACGCTATTGCACGTTTGTGAGCAACCATCCGTTAGGAGGCATTGACGGTGTGGCTTTGGGCGCCATCCTGGGCCGCCGATACGAGGGAGAAGTGAAATACCTCGTGAACGATATGCTCATGAACTTGCACGGTTTGGCTCCTATGTTCATACCCATAAACAAAGTAGGGGCACAAAGCCGCAACTTCCCCCTGATGGTGGAAGAGGGCTTCCGTAGCCGGAACCATATCATCATGTTTCCCGCAGGTCTCTGCTCACGGCGCATCAAAGGGCAGATATGCGACATTCCCTGGGCGAAAACTTTCGTCGTAAAAAGCGTGGAGACGCGTCGCGACGTGGTGCCCATCCATTTCGGAGGACAAAACTCAGAATTTTTCTATCGTCTGGCCAATATCAGCAAGCGCCTGGGCATTAAGTTCAATATCGCCATGCTGTTCCTGGTGGACGAGATGTATAAGAATACCCACAAGACTTTTACAATCAAAATAGGGAAACCCATTCCTTGGGAGACCTTTGACAAGTCGCGGACGCCCATACAGTGGGCAGCTTATGTGCACGATTTGGTGTATAAATTATAGTAGACAATAACGGAATCCCATCCCGAATCTGTTTCCGACCTATTTATCATGAATATGGAAGAAATCATTCAGCCGGTGGACCGCGAGTTGCTCAAGCAAGAGCTTACGCCCGCGAGGAAACTGCGTGTTACGAACAAGAGCAATAACAATATCTATATTGTAACGTACCAGCAAGCGCCCAATGTCGTAATGGAAATTGGTCGTTTGCGGGAGATTGCATTCAGAGCAGCAGGAGGCGGTACGGGAAAACCATACGATTTAGACGAATTTGATACGTGCCCGCACCCGTACTATCAGTTGATTGTATGGGACCCCGAGGAAGAGCAGATTCTGGGTGGCTATCGTTTCTTGCCCGGAACGGAAATCGAATTTGACGCAGCCGGTCAGCCCAAGTTGGCAACGGGGCATATGTTCCATTTCTCGGAAACGTTTATCCGCGACTACATTCGCGAGACCGTAGAACTGGGCCGTTCGTTCGTAACGTTGGAATATCAGAGCGCGCGTCGCCAGGGAAAAGGACTTTTTGCCCTTGACAATTTGTGGGACGGCTTGGGAGCCTTGACAGTGGTCATTCCCGGCTTGAAATATTTCTTTGGCAAGATGACGATGTATCCTTCGTTCAACCGCCAGGCCCGCGACATGATTCTGTTCTTCCTTAATAAGCATTTCGGCGACAAAGACAAGTTAGTTTACGCCGTCGAGCCGATAAAAATAGAGACTGACAAGGCCATGCTGGAAAAGCTTTTCAGCGAAGATTCTTTCCGTGACGATTATAAAATCCTCAACACTGAGGTTCGCAAGCTGGGCTACAATATTCCTCCTCTGGTCAACGCCTATATGGGGTTGAGCCCGACGATGCGCGTCTTCGGGACGGCCATCAATCACGAGTTTGGCGAGGTGGAAGAAACTGGCATTCTGATTGCCGTCGACGAAATACTGGAAGAAAAGCGTATGCGCCATATCGACTCGTTCGTGGCCGAGCATCCTGAGGCCACCGATGTATTCAGCGATTTTTACGGTCAGGAGAATTAAGTTTCCAGCTTCCGACACATAATAAATCATCCCCGGGCACCTTCTTGGCGTCCCGGGGATGATTGGTTACAGCCTTTCGTAAGGATTATTCCTCAACGGCTTCAAACATATCCTTTCCCACTCCGCACAATGGGCACACCCAATCGTCGGGGATGTCTTCAAAAGCCGTTCCGGCGGCGATGCCTCCTTCGGGATCGCCCACTGCCGGGTCATATACCCAGTTGCAAACAGTGCAAACGTATTTCTTCATGGCAATTGCTGTGATTAATGATGAATGATATTAAATGTAGATGTTGCACGAACTGCGCTGCATCCGTTCTTCCACCTTGTTCCAGTCGATCAGTTCCCAAACGGCTTTCACGTAGTCGGCTCTTTTGTTGCGGTAGTCGATGTAGTAGGCGTGTTCCCACACGTCAATGGTGAGCAGAGGCGTAAGTTCTTTGGTCAAAGGGTTGCCTGCATTGCTTTCTCCGCTGATGATCAGTTCACACCTGTCGTTGATGCTCAGCCAGGCCCACCCCGAGCCGAAAATGCCGACGGCCGTGTTGAGCAACTGCTCTTTGAAAGCGTCCACCGAGCCGTATTGGTGAAGGATGAGCTCTTTTAAAACAGAAGTCATGGGATGAGGCGTAGGACTCAGCGTCTCGAAAAAGAACGAGTGGTTCCATACCTGCGCTGCGTTGTTGAAGATGGGACCGGAGGCCTTACAGATAATTTCTTCCACAGGCATGTCGGCATAAGGCGTGTTGACAACCAAGCGGTTCAGATTGTCGACATAAGCCTGTACGTGACGGTCGAAATGATATTCGAGGGTCTCTTCACTCATTCTTGGCGCCAGCGCATTATGCGCGTAGGGCAGCCGTGGCATTTTGTGTTCCATAAGTATAAGGTTTTTGGGATGAGTGGATTATTATAGCTTTCGCTTGTTCTACGGCTTCAAAAATACAATGTTTCCGTTCTTTATCCAAGCAATAGTCAGGAAAAAGTGGCAAGTTCTCGTATTTTTGATGATTTTTGGGGTTGAAAATACCATAATGTATGCTATGTAGAGCATCTGCTTTACACATTGTAAATGTTGGTCGAGTCTTGCAAAATAGGGAGGCGGTTGTTGTCTGCACGGTAGCGGCGAAAACAAAAAAAGCGGAAGCCTCTGTATGGAGAGAAGCTTCCGCTTGCCTGGCACGGCTGTTATTTCTTTTTATGCCGGTTGGCCCGGCTGCGACGGATGTCGGCTTTCTTTTTGGCCGCTCCCGAGCCGTGAGCTCCCGTGACGTAGCCTTTCTTTTTGGCTTTTGTCTTGAGCGTCTCTTTCGGCGGAGCCGATTTCGAGCTTTTAAAGACAATGCCGCTCGTCATGGCGCGTTCTATTTCTTCTTCGCCTGCTTTGCGCATGGTGTCGTGGTTTAATGGTGGAACAAGCGGATGCCCGTGAAGGCCATGGCCATGTTATACTTGTCGCATGTGGCGATAACGTGGTCGTCGCGTACGCTGCCGCCGGCTTGAGCCACATATTCTACGCCGCTCTTGTGGGCGCGTTCGATGTTGTCGCCAAAAGGAAAGAATGCATCCGAACCCAGCGATACGCCTTTATTGCGGGCTATCCATTCTTTCTTTTCCTGCATGGTCAACACCTCGGGGCGCTCCGTGAAGAACTGTTGCCAGGCTCCGTCGGCCAGCACGTCATCGTGGTCTTCAGAGATGTAAAGGTCGATGGTGTTGTCGCGGTCGGCACGGCGTATGTTTTCCACCCAGGGGAGAGCCATCACTTTCGGGTGTTGGCGCAGCCACCAGATGTCAGCTTTGTTCCCGGCCAGGCGGGTGCAGTGGATACGGCTCTGCTGCCCGGCTCCGATGCCGATGGCCTGCCCGTCCTTTACGTAGCACACGGAGTTGCTTTGCGTATATTTCAGTGTGATGAGGGCTATCATGAGGTCGCGTTTGGCAAAGTCGGGAATATCCTTGTTCACCGTGGGGCGGTTGTCGAATATGGCGGGGTCGCTCAGGTCTATTTCGTTGCGGCCTTGCTCAAACGTGATGCCGAACACCTGTTTGTGCTCCACGGGAGCCGGGCGATAGCTTTCATCGATGCGGATGACGTTGTAAGTGCCTTTCCGTTTGGCCTGGAGTATTTCCAGGGCCTCGTCGGTAAAGCCCGGAGCAATCACGCCGTCGCTCACTTCGCGTTTGATGAGCAGGGCTGTAGCCTTGTCGCACGTATCGCTCAGGGCGATGAAGTCGCCGTAGGACGACATGCGGTCGGCTCCGCGGGCGCGGGCATATGCCGATGCTATCGGCGTGAGGGGCTCCGCAATGTCGTCTACGAAATATATTTTCCGCAACGTTTCGTTAAGAGGCAGCCCCACGGCAGCGCCGGCAGGCGAAACGTGCTTGAAGGATGTGGCGGCGGGCAGACCTGTCGCAGCTTTCAGTTCGCGTACAAGCTGCCATCCGTTCAGAGCATCCAGAAAATTGATGTAGCCGGGGCGGCCGTTCAACACTTCGATGGGGAGTTCTCCTTCGGTCATGTAGATGCGCGAAGGCTTTTGGTTGGGGTTGCAGCCGTACTTCAGCGCCAATTCTTTCATAAGCAGATGGTATTTAGTTCTTTTCTGCGGACAAAGTTACAGATTTTTTCGTGAACGGGCCGAGGCTTTCCCCGGCGCAGGCGTGAAAGCAAGCGAACTTGGCTGCAACAGATTTCGGGCAGCCTGCTCATGGATATAGAGCCGGCTGCCCGAATGTGCAGGATGGAGTGGGGAACGCTGCGGCTGCTTCTCAACGTCCGCTGAGGGCTATGAGCGAGCGTATTTTCTCGTTGAGGTCAGTGGCTCCGGCCAGCTCTTCGAGCGTGAGGTGCATGCGGTAGCGCCAATACTGTTGCGGATTGTCGGGGTGGTTGATCTGCTCATCCTTAGGGTGGGGGTGGCACAGACGGGCGTCCGTTGCAAGCCAGTCTTGCAGGGCAATGAGGCAGAGCATCGAGGGGCTTTCCAGATGCATCCGCACCACTTCTTCGCACACCTCCGGCCCGGCTTCTTCGGGTGCCGGGCCTTCGTGGTGCAGCACGTCGTGCCAGAAGGCGGCAGCATCGCCGCTTTCTTTCCACCAGAGCCGCAGAGGGGGCATGTCGTGTGTGGCGATGGTGGCCACGGAGAGATAGGGATTTTGCGAAGTGTCGTCAAAGCGAACGCCGTAGTGCTTGGGCATTCGTTGTATTTCGAGCGAGAGGATTTGGAGCTTTTCGAGCGTTCCCTTCACCGAGGCCGGCACCATGCCCAAGTCCTCGGCGCAAGGCAGCATGGCCGTGCAGCCGGTGACGGCCGGCAGTTTCTGCATGGCCTGTTCTTGCCAGAATGCGTTGTGGCGGTGATAATAAAAGTCGTCGTAAAGACGGTTGAAAGCCTCCTTGTCGCTGTTGCGCAGCCGCTTGAACGTCTCAGTGTGCTGTGCGGCGATGCGGGGGTGGTAGCAGCCCGGGGCGTCCGGGTCTTCTATGAAGAGCACTTCGCAGGCAAAGCTCAGCAGGGCGTTGCGGCGTTTCGTGTCGGCAACGCGGGCTTCGATTTGCCGTTGCGTGGAGAGTTCGGGCCGTAGCACATAGCGTTTTCCTTCCTGTTGAAAATAGGTACCGATGGAGCGTATTCCCAAGAGTTGTTGCAGCTGTTCGGCTTCGTCGGCCGGCCACGAGGCGCGGCACAGCGAGCGCACGTCGGCCTTGAAGCCGGCGGCCTGTATTTCGGTCACTGTGAGCGGAAGAGCCGGGCGAAAATGCCCTAGCAAGCCGTAGATCTGGTCGGTGGGGATTTCCCAGATGCGGAAAAAGCCCAGCACGTGGTCGATGCGGTAGGCGTCGAAATAGCGCGCCATGTGTCTGAGCCGGCGGCGCCACCACGTATAGCCGTCGGCTGCCATGGCCTCCCAATTGTATGTGGGGAAACCCCAGTTTTGTCCGTTCACGGCAAAGTCGTCGGGCGGAGCGCCGGCCTGTCCGTTGAAGTGGAACAGCGGAGCATCGGCCCAGGCGGGCACACTGCAACGTCCGATGCCGATAGGCAGGTCGCCTTTCAGGATGATTCCCTTCTCGCGTGTCGTTTCCCGCACGCGGGTCAGCTGCCGGTGGAGCAGATATTGCACGAACGAATAGAAACTCGTCTCTTTCCGCGCTTCGCCGTTATCGTGCAGCAGGCGTTCCAGCCGGCGTGCGTCGTAGCGGGCATATTCGCCCCATTGGTGAAAGTCGGCCGTACCGTAGAGGTCGCGCAGGTAGCAGAAAAGCACGTATGGCTTCAGCCAGCGTTTGTTGTCTTGTCGGAAATGGTTGTAAGCCGGGTCTTTCAGAATTTCTCCCCCACACTCGTTGAAAAGTTCCCGCAGGAACGTCATTTTCAGTCGGAAAGCAGCTTCATAGTCCAGCTTCTTGTGTGCGTTGAGTTGTCTGCCTTCTCTTTCGTGCAGCACGTAGGCCGCCGTTTCTTTCCATTCGCGTGGGTCGATGTAGAGCGGATGCAACGCGCAGACGGAGATGCCGCTGTACGGGTACGAATCGCGCCATGTTGTCGTGGCTGTCGTGTCGTTGACGGGCAGTAGCTGGATGGCTTTCATGCCCACCGAAGCAGCCAGACGCACCAGTTGCAGCAGGTCGCCGAAGTCGCCCGTTCCGAAGCTGCCTTTGCTGCGCAGCGAGAAGACGGGGACAACCACGCCGGCTCCGCGCCAGGGTCGTATGGGCAGTTTGGGGTGACAGTCGTAGCAGATGCAGGCCGCTCCTTCTTCCGTTTCGGCTGTTGCTTTTAGGATACGGTTGTCCCCGCTTTCCCATATAGCTTTGTCTGTTCGGTCTTCGGGGCTCCATATAAACTTGTATTCGCATCCTTCCCGGAAGTCCTTTGCGTCGAGGGGCAGCATCCATTCATACACACCGGTCCTGACGAGTTTGGGCGCTTTCGACGGTGACCATGTTCCCAACCGGTCGCTGCTGCCTGCCACGGCCCAGCGGTATCCGTCGGGGGGCGGAGCGGCTTGCAGCAGCAAAGCGTGTGTGAAAGCCGGAGTTTCTGTGTTTTCAGCTTTGAAAATACAATGGGTAAACGCCGAACGCAGCAGAACGGAAGGTAAGCCGTCGTCGAGCCAGTGGTCATATATATATAAGGTGTGCTTACCAAAGAAAGAAAGCTTGCGCGGTGCGCCGTTTTCCGTCCGCAGGGTGTTTCCGTCTGCGTCGCACACGGCGTAATGGTAGTCCATCCGTTCATGGCGGTTGTCCATTTCCACCTGCCCTTTCCAGAGGTCGCCGTCGTCCGTGTGCAGCCGGAAGCGTTGCTCGGTTCCTTCGGGGGTACGGCAGTCGATGCAGAGGTCTTCGCCCCATTTTGTCCGGTAGTGCAGGCTAAAATTAAGTATAGTCATTCGATAACAGGTTTTTCATGGTACATACTAACTTTCAAAGATACGAAAAAAACGGTTCTTCCGCTTGTTTTCCCGGCTAAATATCTTTTTTACGGCCGATAAGGAAAAAAAAGTCGCATTTGTTTGGCGCGGATGTGATAAACCCGTATTTTTGCTGGCATAAAGGCTGTGCCGGTCGATCGGGGTACTCATCAATAATTACCTGAATGCCGAGACAAGCTTACCTGTTCAATGGCGTGCCGACACGCTTGCGGAGTCGGATTACAGAGACGGGAAGCCCTCAAATCTTATCATACTCGGAGTTCCATCACATCATCGGTACAGCCTTTTTCATGTCTTATGGCGAAAGCCGGCAGGCTTGATGCGACGTCTCTCATGCGAGGCGTTTTTTTGTATCTTCCGTTTACGTTGTTTCTTGGTGTTGCAGGTGCCGGTAGAGGTTCGTGCAGTTGCATATACGGAAAAGGGCAGGACGTCCGTTGTGGGATGCGTCCTGCCCTTTGGGTATCTGCGTCGCTTACGTGCCTGTGGGCGATTATTCCCACTCGATGGTCGAAGGCGGTTTTGAGGAGATGTCGTAGCAAACGCGGTTCACGCCTTTCACGTGGTTGATGATGTCGTTGCTTACCTTGGCCATAAATTCGTAGGGCAGGTGGGCCCAGTCGGCTGTCATGGCGTCGGTGCTCGTCACGGCGCGCAGGGCCACGGCCCTTTCGTAGGTGCGTTCGTCGCCCATGACGCCGACGCTCTTCACCGGCAGCAGGATGACGCCAGCCTGCCACACCTGGTCGTAGAGCGACGTCTCGCGTCCGTCTGCGCCGGTTGTCTTCCATTCGCGGAGGCCGCGGATAAAGATGTCGTCGGCATCTTGCAGGATGCGCACCTTTTCGGGCGTGATGTCGCCCAGGATGCGTACAGCCAGTCCCGGACCGGGGAACGGATGGCGGCTGATGAGGTGTTCGGGCATGCCCAGCTGGCGGCCTACGCGGCGCACCTCGTCCTTGAACAGCCATTTCAAGGGCTCGCATAGGCGGAGATTCATCTTTTCAGGCAGCCCCCCGACGTTGTGATGGCTCTTGATAACCTTGCCTGTTATGTTGAGGCTCTCGATGCGGTCGGGATAAATGGTGCCTTGTGCCAGCCATTTGGCGTCGGTTATCTTCCGGGCCTCGGCATCGAATACGTCGATAAAGCCTTTTCCGATGATCTTACGCTTTTTCTCCGGCTCGGTCACGCCGGCTAGCTCGCTGAAAAACTTTTCGTGAGCGTCCACGCCGATGACGTTCAGCCCCAGGCCCTCGTAGTCGCGCAGCACGTCGCGGAATTCGTTCTTGCGCAGCATGCCGTGGTCAACGAAGATGCACGTCAGGTTTTTGCCGATGGCTTTGTTCAGCAGCACGGCAGCCACCGACGAGTCGACACCGCCGCTCAGGCCCAGTATGACGCGGTCGTTGCCCAGCTGCTCTTTCAGCTCGGCGACCGTTGTTTCCACAAACGAGGCCGGGCTCCAGCTCCGGGTGGAGCCGCAGATGTCGACCACGAAGTTTTTCAGCAACAAGGCGCCTTGCAGCGAGTGGAACACTTCCGGGTGGAACTGTACGCCCCACAGCGGTTCGTTGTCGGCCTGGTAGGCGGCATATTTCACCTTGTCGGTCGAGGCTATCACGTGGAAGTGTTCGGGAATGGCTGTGATGGTGTCGCCATGGCTCATCCAGACTTGCGAATTCTCGTCGAAACCCTTGAACAGCGGGTTCTCGGCGTCGAAGCTTCTCAGGTTGGCGCGACCATATTCGCGGCTGCCGGCGGGTTCCACCTTGCCGCCGTAGGTCTGTGCCATATACTGCGCACCATAGCAGATGCCCAGTATGGGATAGCGGCCGCGGATGTCCGTCAGGTCCACCTTAAAGGCTTCCGGGTCGTAGACGCTGTAAGGCGATCCGCTCAAAATGACGCCAATCACCGACGGATCGTCTTTTGGAAACTTGTTATAAGGCAGGATTTCGCAGAACGTGTCCAGCTCGCGCACGCGGCGGCCGATGAGCTGTGTGGTCTGAGAACCGAAATCGAGGATGATGATTTTTTGTTGCATCGTGATGAATGTAAATGGTTTGTCGCAAAAAGCGTCCGCCGGGGCGGCCCGATGCAGCTCGGGGCTGAGCCGGGATCCAACGGGTGCTTTTCGGGCAAAGATAGCTCTTTTTTCCGACCTTTTCTCCCCGAAGCGGCGTAAAAAGCTCTTTTTCACCGTGAGCGGGCGGCTTTTGCGGCCAATGCGGTGTGCATCGGTTCGTTTGCCGGCTCCCGGTGGCAGGCTGGCGGGAAGAAAACGCAGTTGGCAGCGAGCAAATAAGCGCGGACGGCCGTCTCGCTTTTTTAACAGAAAAACTTGAAAAAACGATGCCTTTGGCGCCTGTTTCCGTCAGTGTGTCTGCCGTTTGTGTCTGTCGGTGTGCAGGGCTTTTTTGCGGGGCCGGTAATGCAAAGCGGGGATTGAAAAATGCGGGGTCCGATTTTTGTTTTTTTATATCTCGGGGAAGGGGCGCACTTAAAAAGGATTTTGTATTTTTGCGTCGGATTTGAGACGCCCTCCGGCTTGGCTCCCGACCGATTGCGGCAGCGGCGTTTCGACCCGAGGAGAAAACAACCTTTTAAATTAAAAAGATATGATTAAAGTAGGTATTAACGGCTTCGGCCGCATCGGTCGTTTCGTGTTCCGCGCAGCTCAGAACCGTAATGACATTCAGATTGTCGGTATCAACGACCTTTGCCCCGTTGATTACTTGGCTTACATGCTTAAGTACGACACGATGCATGGTGCCTTCCAGGGAACCATCGAGGCTGACGTAGAAAAGAGCGAGCTCATCGTAAACGGCCAGCACATCCGCGTAACGGCCGAGCGCAACCCGGCTGACCTGAAGTGGAACGAAGTAGGTGCCGAGTATGTAGTTGAGTCTACCGGTCTTTTCCTGACGAAAGAAAAAGCTCAGGCCCACATCGAAGCCGGTGCCAAGTATGTAGTTATGTCTGCCCCCTCGAAGGACGACACGCCCATGTTCGTTTGCGGTGTTAACTTCGACAAATATGAAAAGGGCACGCAGTTTGTTTCGAATGCATCCTGCACGACGAACTGCTTGGCTCCTATTGCCAAGGTTTTGAACGACAAGTTCGGCATCGCTGACGGTTTGATGACGACGGTTCACTCCACGACGGCTACGCAGAAGACCGTTGACGGTCCTTCGATGAAGGACTGGCGTGGTGGCCGTGCCGCTTCGGGCAACATCAT
This sequence comes from uncultured Bacteroidales bacterium, assembly GCA_949297215.1. Classification (GTDB taxonomy): domain Bacteria; phylum Bacteroidota; class Bacteroidia; order Bacteroidales; family Bacteroidaceae; genus Alloprevotella. The sequence continues at coordinate 47,534 of CASFRV010000001.1, forward strand.
CCCCTCTTCGACGGGTGCTGCCAAGGCTGTCGGCAAGGTTATCCCCGAACTGAACGGTAAGCTGACGGGTATGTCTATGCGTGTGCCCACTCTGGACGTTTCCGTAGTTGACCTCACGGTTAACTTGAAGAAGCCCGCTACGTATGCCGAAATCTGCGCTGCCATGAAGGAAGCTTCCGAAGGCGAACTGAAGGGTGTGCTCGGCTACACGGAGGATGCAGTCGTTTCGTCCGACTTCCTCGGCGACACGCGCACCTCTATCTTCGACGCCAAGGCCGGTATCGCTCTGACGGATACGTTCGTAAAAGTCGTTTCCTGGTACGATAACGAAATTGGTTACTCCAACAAGGTGCTCGAGCTCATCGCTCACATGGCTAAGGTGAACGGCTAATCCGTTTTATCTTCATAAAAGCTGGCAGCCGACGGTTCTTACCGCCGGCTGCTTTGTTTTATACCTGCTGTGGGCGCCGCAAGTAGCTCTCCGGCGGCGGCACGGACCGCCGTCAAGGCGACGTATGTATGGAAGCTCCGGTGAGCATTTTGTTACAATTGGGTGGGTAAAATTGAGCAAAATGGAAGTTTTGCGGTCTTTTTACGAGTGAAATGTTTGGTTTGGGTGCATTTTTCTTTAACTTTGTTGCCGGTCGCCCGCCAGCTGCCCTGTCGGCACCGTGCGCCCGGTTCTGTTTGTAGCTTTGGACGGAATGTGGTGAGGGCAGGAGCAACGTCATGCGGGGGGACTGATGCACAACAGTTAGAACTTTCAAAAACAAACAGCCCATGGTCTTCGATTTTCCGATGTTGAAAGAGTTTTATGCCGGCTACGCTTCGAAAGTGGCAGCCGCCCGCCGCGTGTTGCAGCGACCGCTGACGCTGGCAGAAAAGGTGCTCTATGCACACCTGTCGCCCGCTTCCCCGATGCAAGCCTATGTGCGCGGTACGGATTACGCCATGTTCCGTCCCGACCGCGTGGCCATGCAGGACGCTACGGCCCAGATGGCTCTGTTGCAGTTTATGAACGCCGGTCGGAAGGCCGTGGCCGTCCCAACGACGGTGCATTGCGACCATCTGGTCTGCGCCTCCGACGGCGAAGAAGCCGACCTGGCCGTGGCCCGGCGCGAGAATGCCGAGGTCTACGACTTTCTGCGGAGCGTATCCGCCCGGTATGGCATCGGTTTCTGGCGGGCAGGCTCGGGCATCATTCACCAAGTGGTGCTTGAAAACTACGCATATCCCGGCGGCATGATGGTGGGCACCGATTCGCACACGCCCAATGCCGGTGGTCTGGGCATGGTGGCCGTGGGCGTCGGAGGGGCCGACGCTGTGGACGTCATGTCGGGGATGGACTGGGAACTGAAATTTCCCAAGCTCATCGGTGTGCGGCTTACGGGCCGCTTGCAGGGATGGGCCTCGCCGAAAGACGTCATCCTGAAACTGGCGGGCCTGCTCACGGTCAAGGGAGCCACCAATGCCGTCATCGAATACTTCGGCGACGGCACGGCTTCGCTCTCCTGCACGGGGAAAGCCACCATTTGCAACATGGGGGCAGAGGTCGGAGCCACCTGCTCCCTCTTCCCGTACGATGAGGAAATGGCGCTCTACTTGCAGGCCACGGGGCGCGCGGCTGTGCAGGAGCTGGCCGACGGCGTGGCTGCCGAGCTGCGGCCGGACGAAGAGGTGCTTGCCCACCCGGAGAACTATTACGACAGACTGATAGAGATAGATCTGAGCGCGTTGGAACCTTATGTGAACGGGCCTTTTACGCCCGATGCCGCCACATCTGTCGGCGACATGGCAGAAAAGGTGAAGAGCATGGGCTATCCCGAGCGTGTGGAGGTGGCATTGGTGGGTTCGTGTACCAATTCGTCGTACGAAGATCTGACGCGGGCGGCCGACGTGGCACGCCAGGCGCTCGATGCGGGGCTTCGTCCGCGTGCGCAGCTCGTAGTGAACCCCGGTTCGGCACAAATCCGCGCCACGGCCGAACGCGACGGGCTCTTGGCGACGCTCCGCGCTGCCGGAGCCACACTGATGGCCAATGCGTGCGGACCGTGCATCGGCCAGTGGCGGCGGAAAACGGACGACCCGCAGCGGCGCAACTCCATCGTAACGACGTTCAACCGCAACTTTGCCAAGCGCGCCGACGGCAACCCCCATACGCATGCTTTCATCGTGTCGCCCGAAATGGCGGTGGCGCTTGCCTTCGCCGGCGACCTGGCTTTTGATCCCCGTTCTGCCGCTCTCGCGGCTCCCGGTGGAGAAACGTTCCGTTTCGCTCCCCCCGCGGGCCATCGCCTGCCGCCCGCCGGCTTCGCTCCGTGCGCTGCCGGCTACGAGGCGCCGCAGCCCGGTGCGCCCATGCCAGTCGTGCGCCCCGACAGCGAGCGCCTGCAACTCTTGAAGCCGTTTCCCGCGTGGGACGGAGCCGATTTCAAGAGTCTGCACCTGCTCATCAAGACGCAGGGGAAATGTACGACCGACCACATCTCGATGGCCGGGCCCTGGTTGCGCTATCGCGGCCATTTGGAGCATATATCCGAAAATCTACTGATGGGAGCCGTCAATGCTTTCAACGGAAAGACCAACAGCGTGCGCAATGCGCTCAACGGGCAGTATGAAGCCGTTTCGGCCGTGGCGCGTGCCTATAAGGAGCAAACCGCAGGCAGCGTGGTGGTGGCCGAAGACAATTATGGCGAGGGAAGCAGCCGCGAGCATGCCGCGATGGAACCGCGATATTTGGGAGTGAAGGCCATCGTGGCCAAGAGCTTTGCCCGTATCCACGAAACGAACTTGAAAAAACAGGGAGTGCTGGCTTTGACGTTTGCCGACGCGGCCGATTACGACCGGGTGCGCGAGGACGACGTCATCGATGTCTGCGGTTTGCAGACGTTGGCGCCGGGCAGTAGGCTGACGCTCGTGCTTCACCACGCAGATGGCTCCGACGAGCAGCTGACAGCCGTGCATAGCTATAACGAGCAGCAGATTGAGTGGTTCAGGGCCGGTTCGGCCCTGGGAGCCATGGCCCGTCGGGAAGTGGCAAAGGAGAGTGGAAAAGAGTGAAGCAACAATGATCAACCGGAAAGAAACGATTATGAGCAAGATAGAAGTGATGCAGGGCGGCCGCCTGTCCGTGCCGGAGCATGTGACGGTTCCGTTTGTGGCCGGCGACGGCGTGGGGCCCGAGATAATGCCTGCCATGCAGCAGGTGATAGATGCCGCTGTGGCGAAAGCGTATGGCGGCCGGCGAAAAATAGAATGGATGGAGGTGCTGGCCGGAGGAAAGGCACAGGAGCGCATGGGCACCAGTCTGCCGGACGAAACGCTGGCGGCATTTGCCGAGTATCATGTGGGAATAAAAGGCCCCTTGATGACGCCGGTTGGGACGGGCATGCGCTCGCTGAACGTTGCCTTGCGCCAACAGCTCGACTTGTTTACCTGCTTGCGCCCCGTACGTTGGTTCAACGGTGTGCAGTCGCCCGTGAAACATCCCGAAGATGTCGACATGGTGGTCTTTCGTGAAAATACCGAGGACATCTATGCCGGTATTGAGTGGGAAGCGGGGACGGATGAGGCCCGGAAATTCTATACGTTTCTCCACGACGCGATGGGCGTGCGCAAGGTACGCTTCCCCGAAACCTCGTCGTTCGGCGTAAAGCCCGTGTCGCGCGAGGGCACGGAACGCCTTGTGCTGGCAGCCTGCCGCTACGCCTTGGCGTCGGGACGCAAAAAGGTGACACTGGTACACAAAGGCAACATCATGAAGTTTACCGAGGGCGGTTTCCGCCGGTGGGGCTATGAAGCAGCCCGGCGCGCTTTCCCGGACGAACTGGCTTCGGGGCAGCTGGTGGTGGACGACTGCATAGCCGATGCGTTTCTGCAAAACGCCCTGTTGCGTCCGGCTGACTATTCCGTGATAGCCACGCTCAACCTGAACGGCGACTACATATCCGACATGCTGGCCGCCATGGTGGGAGGCATCGGCATCTCGCCGGGGGCCAACATCAACTACGACACGGGCAATGCCATCTTCGAGGCAACGCATGGCACGGCACCCGACATCGCCGGCAAGAACGTGGCCAATCCGTGCTCGCTCATCCTTTCGGCCTGCATGATGCTCGAATATATGGGCTGGACCGAGGCTTCGCAGCTCGTTATGGCAGCTTTGGAACGCTCGTTCGGCGAGGGGTGCGCCACGGCGGATCTTTCGCGTTTCATGCCCGGTGGAACAGCGCTGGGCACATCGGCCTTTGCCGACAAGCTGGCCATGCTTGTGGCCGGTGCATAACCCTTAACGACGTTTATCACTATGACACCTAAGCAAGAATACATTATCTACAAGCTCTCCGACGAAATGAAGAGCTGTATAAAGATTGATGCAGAGCTCTTCCGCACGTTGCAAGTGAAACGCGGCTTACGCAACGAGGACGGCAGCGGCGTACTGGTGGGCCTGACAAACATCGGCAACGTCGTAGGTTACGAACGTACGGCCGACGGTCTGCAACCCATCGACGGACAGCTTTATTATCGCGGGTACGAAATCTGCGACCTCGTGCGCCCCATCTTGCGCGAGCACCGCTTCGGGTTTGAGGAGGTTGCCTATCTGCTGCTTTCGGGCAAACTGCCCGACCGTGAGGAGCTGGCAGCTTTTTCCACGCTGCTGGTGAGCAACATGCCCCTTGAACCCAAGACCACGTTGAACATTATCGAGCTGGAAGGCTCGAACATCATGAATATACTGGCCAGAAGCGTCTTGGAGCTCTATACGTTCGATTCTACGCCCGACGATACGTCGCGCGACAACCTGATGCGCCAGAGCGTGGAGCTCGTATCGAAGTTTCCCACGATTATAGCTTACGCTTACAACATGCTTCGCCACAAGCGCTTCGACCGTTCGTTGCATATCCGCCATCCGCAGGAGCGGCTCACGCTGGCTGAGAACTTTCTCTACATGTTGAAAGGCGACTATACCGAGCTGGAAGCGCGCACGCTCGACTTGCTGCTGATTTTGCAGGCCGAGCACGGCGGAGGCAACAACTCGACGTTTACCGTGCGCGTCACCTCGTCGACCGGCACCGACACCTATTCGTCCATAGCCGCCGGCATCGGCTCGTTGAAAGGCCCGCTGCACGGCGGGGCCAACCTGAAGGTGTGCGACATGATGAACCACTTGAAGCAAGCCATCAGCAACTGGGAGGACGAGCGCGAGATATCGCAATATCTCACGCGTCTGCTCCATCGCGAAGTGTACGACAAAAGCGGCCTTATCTATGGCATCGGCCATGCCGTCTACACGTTGTCGGATCCCCGCGCGGTGCTGCTGAAAGAAATCGCCGGCGACCTGGCACGCGAGAAGGGACGCGAGCGGGAGTTCGCCTTCATGGAACGCTTGGAGCGCATGGCCGTCGAGACGGTCTATCGCGAAAAGGGGCAGGGGAAGAAACTGTGCGCCAACGTCGATTTCTATTCAGGCTTCGTCTACGACCTCATCGGCCTTCCCGTCGAAATCTATACACCCCTCTTTGCCATGGCGCGCATCGTCGGCTGGTGTGCCCACCGCAACGAGGAACTCAATTTCGATGGAAAGCGCATCATCCGCCCGGCCTACCGCTGTGTGGCAGACGTCAACACGTACGTGCCCATCGAGCAGCGCTGACGGTGGCGTCGCAGGCACGGAGTATAATGTTTCAGGCAAACGTGGAATGCTCCCGTTTGCCTGAATTTTTTTGCCCTTTTCTGTTATCTCATCCTCAGTTGGCGGAAAATGCAGGCCTCATGGAGGGTTCTGCAAGGCTGTTTGCCGGAAAATACCTAAGTTTGTATGTAAAATCAAGGTATCAATTGCATGTATTACGTTTCAAAACGCATGGAGGTGGCCTTTGCCCACCGTCTTGCGCTCAGCTATGAAAGCCCGTGCAGCTCGTTGCACGGGCATAACGCCATCGTCACGGTCTACTGTTGTTCGGAAACGCTTGACGAGGCCGGCATGGTCATCGACTTCAAGCAGATAAAACAGCTGGTGACGGGCGAACTCGACCATGCCTACATCAACGAGCGACTGGACTTCAACCCGACGGCCGAAAACCTGGCACGATGGATCTGCGAGCGCGTTCCCCGGTGTTATAAAGTGGTGTTTCAAGAGTCGGAAGGCAACGTGGCCGTTTACGTACGCGAGGGATATGAAAATGCTGCCTTATGATGCGCTTTAAAATCAACGAAATTTTCTATTCCCTCCAAGGTGAGGGATTCTACGTGGGGACGCCGGCTGTTTTCGTGCGTTTCTCGGGTTGTAACCTGAGGTGTCCGTTTTGCGACACGGCGCACGAAGAGGGCGAATGGCTCACAGAGGACGACGTGGTGGCTGCCGTGGAGGCTTATCCCGCCCGGCATGTCGTGCTGACCGGCGGCGAACCTTCGCTTTTTGCCACGGAAACGCTGGTGCGGCGCCTGCACGACGCCGGGCGCTACGTGGCGATGGAAACCAACGGAACACACTTGCCGCCGGCCGGAGTGGACTGGCTGACGTGCTCGCCCAAGACGGACGTATGCCCCGGGGTGCCGTTGGTTTTGCCGGCGTGCAACGAGCTGAAGGTGGTGTATCGCCGGCAGGATATGGCCGCTTATGCCGCCATGCACGCCGAGCATCGCTTTCTGCAACCTTGCGACACGGGCGATGAGGCGGAAAACCGTGCACTGATGGCCGAGGCAACCGACTATTGCCTGGCTCACCCCGAATGGCGCCTCTCGTTGCAGGTGCATAAGCTCATAGGCATTCGATGAGAACCGTTGTGGTTTGCGAGGTGGAGGATGTGCTTTTTGCCGGCCGTTTCTGGATGCCCTTCATCCGGCGGCAGGTCGAGAAGCGGCGGTTGCGCAGCTGGCTGTGGCGCCACAAGTGGAGCTGGCTGGCCTCGTTTCGCTCGCCCGAGGCGCGCGTGCGTTTTTGCCGCAGGCTTTGGGACGACACGGTGGCGGGGTTGCCCTATGTTTATCTGACGCGTTCGCTCCTTTATTATACGGGCCATTCGCTCCGCTGGTGCCGGCCGTCGCTTTACCGCAGTTTGCAAGCAAGCATCAAGGCGGGCAATACCGTTTACATCGTTTCGACAGCTGTCTGCGAGTGGGCCGACCGTCTGTTCGCCACCTTTCGCCCCAAAGTGCTGGCCGATGCGCTGAAGCACGAGCAGGGGCAGTCGCTGCCTTCCTTTTCGGGTCCGCTTTGCTTGGGCGAGGAGGCGCTCCGTCGCTTTCGCGAAGCCGAACCCGACCGTGCGGGCTATCGCCTGGTGGTGTATGCCACTGCCCGCAACCGTCCTTTGCTGGACGAGGCCGACGAAGCACACCGCTACAAGCGGCGGCTGTGGCCCAGAAGGCGGGAGTATTCATGGTAAAACGAAGGGGAGAACGTCCATTTGCGGGCTATTTTCGACAATTCGTTAAAAAAAAGCTCCAAATCCTTTGCCGGAAAAAATATAAGCCCTATCTTTGCATCGCAATTCAGGGGAATGCCGAAATAGCTCAGTTGGTAGAGCGATTCATTCGTAATGAATAGGTCGCCGGTTCGAGTCCGGCTTTCGGCTCACGGGAGTAAGTCCTTTTAGCATGCCAAGTGCTGAAAGGACTTACTCTTTTTCTGTTACCGCGTGGCGCGTGGCGAAAGGCGGGGGGAGAGGCCGGGGCATAAAAAAGCCGCGGAGCTCCGTTCTTGTCGGAGCTCCGCGGCGGTGAGAAACTTATTCGTATTTTTTCAAGAACACGTCGACGCTCGTGTCGCCCCGTGCCTTGGCTTTGTTCAGATATTCGAGCGCTTCCGTCTTTTTTCCCTGTTCGCCGAGGGCTATGCCGATGAGTTTGAGGGCGTCGGCGTTCTCCGGCATCTTTTCCAATGCTTTTCGGGCGGCTGCTATGGCCTCTTCATACATGCCTACCTCCACGTAGATGAGGGCTTCCTCTACGCGGTAGATTACTTCGTTGGGGTTGAGGCCGATGGCCGTCTGTATGTCGTCGAGGGCCTGCTGATACATGCGGCCTTGCAGCTCTGCCTGTTCGCGGAGATAGTAGAAGTTGTCGTTTAAGTTTTTCGGGCCGATAATCTTTTCGTATTCGTTATAGTCGAACACAGCTTCGCGGAAGCGTGCGGCGCGTACGCGGCGGGTGGCACGTTCCAGGAAGTACTGGGCCGCCGTTTGCGTGTAGGGCTCGGGCAGGCGGTTGACGGCGCTGTCGAGCAGCGTGAGGACGCGGAGCGAGTCGGTGCCGGTCATTTCGAGCGCCATCGCGGCAGAATAGAACGTCACGGGCGAGGCGAGTTCGCTGCCGTTCACCTGCATGAAATCGTCGTACGACTGGCTGTATTCCTTGTTGGCAAAACGATAGCGGGCACGCTGCAAGAGATAGAGCGGAGCGGGGTTCAGCGCATAAGCCTTGTCGACCTCCTCAATGGCTTTGGCCATGCTCCAATCCTTGTACGCCTGCCCGGGCCGGCTGCTCACCTGGTTGAAAATGGTTTTCGAGAAAGCCAGATGGACCTCGTCCTTCTTTGTGCTCTTTTCCAAGGCCGTGGCATAGTCCAGCTCTGCCAGGTCGTAGCGTCCGTGGTCGGCGTAGAAAGATGCCCGTTCGGTATAGATTTCTCCGTTGTCGGGGTAGGCAGCCATGAAGTCGCCGATGGCCGTCAGGGTGAGCACGGAGTCGCGATGCCCCAACATATATATATAGGAGAGGGCGTCGCTCTCGGTTGCGGGCAGGCCTTTGGGGATGGCTATCTCGCGCAGGTCGGCGTTGAAGAAACTGGTAGTTGTAATCTCCAAACCGTTGATGAAACGGCTGTCGATGGCACAGGCCGTCGTGGCATTTTTCCCGACGTTCTTCTGGACGACGGCCACCGCACGGCCCGTGGCGTCGACGAGCGGGCAGCCTACGTTGATGTCGGAGTTGGCGGCGCTGATGTCGTAATAGTTGTAGCCGTCGAACGGTGTGACGGCCGTCACGTTCGTATATACAGGCTCTTGCTTCTTGCTGGTGGAATAATTGACCAGGTAAAGGGCGTCGGCATCGCTGGCCGGCGTTTCTGCGATGGGGAGAAAGGTCGTTTCCTTCACGTCGACGCTGAACTTCACCAGGTCGTACGTGCTGTTGGCGCCGAGGATGCGCAGCACGGCGGTCTTCTTTCCCTTGTTGTTGATGACGTCGGCGCGCGCGGCGTCCTTGAAGATGTGGTAGGGGGCCACCGCCGTGCCTTGCGCTGTCAGGTAGAAGCCGTAGCCCGATTGGAGCACGTTGCCCTCGGCGTCGTACGTGATGACGTTGACCACGGCTTTGCGGTAGTCGTCGTCGGCCGTTGCGGCCGCAGGCAGCATGAGCCAGAGCAGCAGCCCGGAGAGAAACGTATGAATGGCAGATATTTTCATAAAAGGTAGTTTAATGGATTTTCAATAGCGATTTGGCATTGTTGATGGCAGCCTCCGTCATTTCGGCCCCGCTCAGCATGTTGGCAATTTCGCGGATGCGCTCTTCGGGCGTGAGCCTGTCGATGTGGCTCGTGGTGCCTGTTTCGTCGTCCTGCTTGTAAACGCGGTAGTGGGCCGAGCCGAGGGCTGCGATCTGGGGCAGGTGGGTGATGCAAATGACCTGGCAGTTGCAGGCCATCTGCTGCATGACGTTGGCCATCTTCTCTGCCATCGTACCCGAGACGCCCGTATCGATTTCGTCGAAGATGATGGTGGGCAGATGTCGGCAGCGCGAAATGAGCGCTTTGAGCGAGAGCATCAGACGGGCAATCTCGCCGCCCGAGGCAATCTGCGCCACGTTTTGCAGGGCTACGTTTTTATTGGCAGAGAAGAGAAATGTGACGGCGTCCATTCCCGAAGCTTCGGGACGGCCTTTCGCATCTATTTGAAGTGAGAGGCGGACGGCCGGCATCCCGAGGTGTTGCAGCTGCTGCGTGAGGCTGTCGGCAATTTCGGCAGCCGCCTTTTTGCGCGCCGCGGTGAGGGCTCCGCCTGCGCGGGTGAGGCGTGCCAGCAGTTCGCCGGCCGTCTTTTCCTTTGCGGCCAGCAGTTCGTCCAGGTTTTCTATCGTGTTCAGGCGGCTGCGCAGCTCTTCCTGCGTTTGCAGCAGTTCGCCGATACCGGCAGCATGGTGTTTTTTTTCCAGGTCGTAGATGGTTCCCAGGCGGGCATCCACGTAGGCCAGACGTTCGGGGTTAAACTCGATGCGCTCTTGCTGGCGTTCCAGCTCGGCAGCGATGTCTTCCAGCTCGATGCATACGCTCGACAGGCGTTCCGAGAGCTCGTCGGCCGGGGCAAACACGTGGCCGATACCGCGAAGCTGCTGGCAGCCCGCTTTCAGAGAGGCCAGCGGACTGTTTTCCTCGGCCGAGAAGGGAGCCGACGTGCGGAAGAGTGCTTCTTTGATTTCTTCTGCGTGGCTGAGCGTTTCCAGCTCCTCTTCCAGCTCTTCCTGCTCGCCGGGATGCAGGGCAGCCTCGTCCAGGCGTTGCAGCTGGAAGCGCAGAAACTCCTCGTCGTTGCGGCTTTGCTCGGCTTTGGCCTTCAGGTCGTCCCATTCGGCCACGGCCCGGCGATAATCGTCGTAGAGCCGGCGGTAGCCGTCGAGCTCCTGTGTGTCGCCGGCCACGGCGTCGAGCGTGTCGAGCAGGAACGCCTCGTGGTTGAGCAGCAGGTTCTGGTGTTGCGAGTGGATGTCGATGAGGTGGCTGCCGGCCTCTTTAAGAACAGCCACGGGCACGGGCGTGTCGTTGATGAAGGCGCGGCTTTTTCCCCCGGCGTTCACCTCGCGGCGTACGATGCACTCGTGGCCGTCAAAGTCGATGTCGTTTTCCGCAAAGAACGGTTCCAGGTTGAGTCCGCCGGCATCGAACGTCGCTTCCACGCAACATTTCTGCGCCCCGGTCTTGATGGCCTTTGCGTCGGCCCGTTGGCCGAGCAGCAGGCCCAAAGCGCCGAGGATGATGCTCTTGCCGGCGCCCGTCTCGCCCGTTATGACGGAAAAGCCTTCGGAAAAGTCGATGTCCAGCCGGCTTATGAGTGCGTAATTGCTGATGTGCAGGTGTTGAAGCATTCGTTGAATTTCCTTATTCCTTGATCTTGTTCCAGTTGGCCCTCTGCGAAGGGTTTATGGTCGAGAAAGTTTCGTAGATGTCCTCCTTTTCTTTGGCCGTTCCCTTTCCTTTATAGATATTGACGATCTCGTCGCGCTTATATTCCGAGAACAGCTGGGGCCACGCGCTCATCGACTTGTTTTCGCGTGCCTGCTTGAGCAGGCCGACGGCTTCGGTGATGGCAGCGCGGCCACGGTCGGCGTTTTCGGCCATGATGTCCATCCCTTCGCGGTAGTATTTATATTGCATCCGTCGGAACGGCTCCATGCCGCCGTCCAGCAGGTCGGTGATGAGGGCGTAGCGGTTGCGGCTGTCCTCAAAGGCTTTCCAGCCTTTCGACGTCAGGCTCTGCGCATTGTTGGTGATGGTGAGCGCCGTCTGCAACGCTTCCGTTCCTCCGAGCGGGGCCATCGTGTCAAGGTCCATGCCGATGATGAGATAGACGTAGTAGGCAATGACGGCCGTCAGTTCGTTGTCGACCACGTCGGGGCGGAAGTCCAGCTGGTCAAACTCCTGGTACGTAAAAGAGAAGTCGCGGTCGTTCTGGCTGAACACCGTTGTGGTGTACGAGGCGTTGTAGACGGGGCGCGTGCTCTGCACCATCAGGGTGCAGTCCAGCTTGTTTTCGCTCTCGTTGTAGCTGTTTACGGTGATGGCGAACGAGCAGCTGATGCGTTCGTTCTTCTGGTATTGCTGGTTGGTCCATTGGCGGTCGTTGATGAACTGCGTCAGGTTCGTTTCCAGGCTTTCGAAGATGCTTGTGTTCGTTCCCTGCACCTTTTCGTGGTTCACCGTGACGCGGGCGTCGAGTTCCTGTGCTTGCAGGGGGAGGGCAGCGGCGGCCAGGGCGCAGAGCGTCAGGAGTTGAAGAGTTCGCATAGGTTGTCGACGATGTCGCGGGCCACCTCGGTCTTGGGCTTCAGGGCGAAGGCCTTTTCCTCGTTCCGCGTGATGATGTTGATCTTGTTGGTGTCGTGCATGAAGCCGGCCCCCGGGTCGTTCAGCGAGTTGAGAACGATGAAGTCGAAGTTTTTGCGCAGCAGTTTGTCGCGCGCGTTGCTCCGTTCGTTGTCGGTTTCCAAGGCAAAGCCTGCGATGCGCTGTCCCGGCTGCTTCATCCGGCCCAGAGCCTCGGCTATGTCGCGTGTCGGCACGAGCCGTAGGTCGAGGCTGTCGCCGTGGCGCTTTATTTTCGATGCGGCTGTGGCTTCCACCGTGAAGTCGGCCACGGCGGCGCAAAGTATGGCGGCGTCCATGTCGGGGAAGAGGCGGGTGGCAGCCTCGAACATCTCGGCGGCGCTCTCCACGTCGGTGCGCCGTATCGCGGGGTGGCGCGTGGTGAGCCGTACGGGGCCGCACACGAGCTCCACCCGGGCGCCGCGCGCGGCACACTCCTCGGCCAGCGCCAGCCCCATCTTGCCGCTCGAAAAGTTGCCGATGAAGCGCACCGGGTCGATGCGTTCGTAGGTGGGGCCGGCCGTGATGAGAATGCGCTTGCCCGCCAGGTCCTGCCCTTTGTCGAAGAAGGCGTCCACGGCCTTCAGGATGTTTTCGGGTTCCTCCATGCGCCCTTTGCCCACCAGGTGGCTGGCCAGTTCGCCCGACGCGGGTTCGATGATGAAGTTGCCGTAGGAGCGGAGCTTGTCGAGGTTGGCCCGGGTCGAGGGGTGGGCATACATGTCGAGGTCCATGGCGGGAGCCACGAATACCGGGGCTTTCATCGACAGGTAAGTCGTGACGAGCATGTTGTCGGCAATGCCGTTGGCCATTTTCCCGATGGTCGACGCCGTGGCAGGAGCCACAATCATGGCGTCGGCCCAGCGGCCCAGGTCGACGTGGCTGTGCCACGAGCCGTCGCGCCGGGAGAAAAACTCGCTCACCACAGGTTTCGACGTGAGCGTGGAGAGCGTGACGGGGGTGATGAACTCTTTCCCGGCAGGCGTGATGACCACCTGCACCTCGGCGCCTGCCTTGATGAACAGGCGGACGAGCGTGCAGGCCTTATAGGCGGCGATGCTGCCGCAGATGCCCAGAACGATGTGTTTACCTTGCAGCATTGGGTTGACAGTTGGGGGTTACAAGCCAGCTTTCAGGCGGATGCTCATGAAAGCCTGCTTGGTGTTTTGCGGAAAGTCGCCTTGCATGATCCAGCTCAGGTAGCCGGGGTCGCGGCGCAGCACGTCGACGACGTGCTTTCCCTTGTATTTTCCGAAGTTGATGGTTTCGACGCCCTGTTCGTCGTAGACGATGCGGCCGGCCAGGTCCACGTTGTTGTTGCGGCGTGAGAAGTCGGCCAGGAAGGCAACGTCGTTTTTCAGTTCGTCGCCGTACCGGTCGAGCTGCGCTTGCAGTATCTCGTAGGTGGCGCGGGTGTCGGCCATGGCAGTATGGGCGTTTTCCAGCGTTTTGTCGCAATAGAAGCGGTAGGCGGCGGCGAGGGTGCGCCTTTCCATCTTGTGATAGATGTTCTGCACGTCGACGAAGCGGCAGTTGCTCACGTCGAAGTCGACCCCGGCGCGGATGAACTCCTCCACGAGCAGGGGGATGTCGAAGTAATTGGAGTTGAACCCTGCGATGTCGCAGCCCCGGAAGATGGCGGCCAGCGAGGCGGCCTTTTCCTTGAAGGCAGGGCAGTGGGCCACGTCCTCGTCCTTGATGCCGTTCACGGCGGAGGCTTCGGCCGAGATGGGTATGCCCGGGTTGAAACGCAGCGTTTGCGACTCTTCGTTGCCGTCGGGGTATATTTTCAGTAAGCAAAGCTCCACGATGCGGTCGCGGGCGGTGTTGAGGCCGGTGGCCTCGATGTCGAAGAACACGATGGGGCGCGTCAGATGCAGCTTCATATCCCTCTGATTAGTCGTTGAGCATCATGGGCATGAGCAGCATCAGCACCTTTTCGTCCTCGTCCTGCTCCGTCGGCACGATGACGCCGGCGCGGCTGCCGTCGGCCAGCTTGATGCTTACCTCCTCGCTTTCCAGGTTGTTGAGCAGTTCCATGAGATAGCTGCCGTTGAACCCGATGTTCATCGTGTCGCCGGAGTAATCGCAGAGCAATACCTCTTCGGCCGACATGGAAAAGTCGATGTCCTGGCTCGAAATGGTGATTTTCCCGGCGTCGAGGTGCAGCTTGACCAGCGCGCTGCTGGCGCTTGAGAAGATCATGACGCGGCGCAGGGCGCTGATGAAGGCAGCCCGGTTGATGGTGGCGCAGTTGGGGTTGTCTTGCGGGATAACGCTGTTGTAGTTGGGGTAGCGGCCCTCGATGAGCCGGCAGTTCATGGTGTAGCCGGCCGTTTCCATCACGGCGTTGCGCTGGTTGAAGCGGATGACGGCGTCGCCCTCTTCCTTGGGCAGGATGTTTTTCAGCAGGTTGGCAGGTTTCTTAGGCAGGATGAACGAGCCGGGGCGTGCGCCGCCCAGCTTTTGCTTGGTGCATGCCAGCTTGTGGCCGTCGCTGGCCACGATGCCGAGCTCCTGTTCGCTGATGTCGAAGAAGATGCCGTTCATCACGGGGCGCAGCATGTCGTCGGCCGTGGCAAAGAGGGCGCGGTTGACGCCCGTGTAGAGCTGCACCGTGTCGATGGTGAGCGACGACACCTCGCCTTCCATGGCCGGGGGCACGGGATATTCGTCGGCCCGCTGGGCCATGAAGTTGTACTTGCCGTTGACGTAGGCCACGGTGATTTCCAGGCTCTGTTCGTTCACGAAGAATTCGAGCGGCTGCTCGGGTATTTCCTTGATGGCGTCCTGTATGGTCTTGGCGTTGACGGCAAACGTGATGTCGGCGTCGCTTTCGACGAGTTCCACCCACGTGGTGAGCGTCGTCTCGTTGTCCGAAGCCGTCAGCGTGAGGCGGTTGCCCTGGATGTTAAAGAGGAAGCTGTCCAGAATGGGCAGGTTGTTCTTCGACGAAATGACGCGTCCGATGGCTTGCAGACGGGCCGAGAGCACGGAGCTGGATATTACAAATTTCATGTTGGGTATTGTGTTTGTTTGTTCGTTTCTTTTCCGAGTGGATGGGCCGTGCCTATATATAAATAGGCGTACAAAGATAGCGAAAGGCGAGTGGCGAAGCAAGAGAAAGCTTGCTTTTTCTTGCCTCGCCCGAGCCGCATCCTATCTTGGCGCAGCAAAGGTGGCGAAAGGCGAGCTTTTTCTTGCTTTGCCCGGGCTGCCTCTGCATTCGCGCAGCAAAGATGACGAAAGGGTGGGCATCCGATGGGAGGCTTGTCGGCTTTTCCCGACGGCGGGGCGGGGTCCGTGCACTTGCTTTTCCAAAAAATTGCGACAGGCCTCGGGGTGCGAAATAGAGCGGCGCGGCCGTGTTTCAGCCACGGCGGACCGGAAATGCAGGCAGGCGTGTTGAGTTTTTTTAATCTTTACCCCGGCTGCATGGGTGGCTTCCCTTCCTTTTTGCGCCACGGCTGTCCGCCTTCCTTCGCTCTTTTGTTCGCAAAGGCCTGAAAACAGCATCCGAAACAGCCCGTTATCTGCTTAAAAAGGGCGATTTTGGCGCGTAAATGCCATGCAGGTGTTGCAAAAAGAGGCCGAAAAGGCACCCAAAACAGGCCTTGGATGAGCGACAGCACCCCATGGATCGGCGACAGCACGGCCTGTTGTCGCGGATCCATGGGGTGTTGTCACAAATGGATGGGTTCGTTCGGTTTTTCCGGCGCGTTTTTCCGTCGGAATGTCGCTGTATGCAATCGGTCGGACCGGGGCTGCGTCTGTGGCCTTCCACAGAGTTAAAAAATGTAACGCCGCTGCGTGGCGGATATGCGTAGCCGTCCGCTACGGATGGCAGGTGGCTGTGCCTTGCTTCCGTCTTTCCGCCCGTACATCCTGTCTTGGGCGAAGCCAAAGACAGGATGCGGCTCTGAAAAGGAAAGAAAAGCGTTGTTTTTCTCATCCTTTCTCTCGCCTTGCACATCTTTGGCTTCGCCCAAGATAGGCTGCGGCTCGGCAAAGCCAAGGAAAAACGAGCTTTTCCTTGGCTTTGCTCTCGCCTTTCGCTATCTTTGCCAGAAATCCGTCCGTCATGCGGGCGGGCGCGCGGCCGCGACGGCCGTGCGTGCGGAGTTTGCAGCTAAACAAATGCTATTATGATATTATCGATGACGGGTTACGGCAAGGCCGATACCACTTATAACGGAAAGAAGATACATGTCGAGGTAAAGTCGCTCAACGGAAAGAGTTTGGACGTGTCGATGCGTCTGGCCCCTTTGTATCGCGAGAAGGAGATGGAGCTCCGTCGTAAAACGGCCGCGGCTCTGGTGCGGGGCAAGGTTGATTTTACGCTTTGGGTGGAAAAGGAGCAGGCACAGGCCGGTGCGCCCATCAACGTCGAGGCCGTCAAAGCCTACGTGGAGCAGATTAAGGACGTGAGCGCTGCGCTGGGCATCGCTGCTCCGAAGGACGGCTTTTGGGACGTGCTGGTGCGCCTGCCCGAAACGACGCAGCCGGCCGTGGCCGAGGAGCTGACCGACGAAGAGTGGGCAGCGACGGAGCAGGCTGTCGACGAGGCGCTGGCCCGTCTGGAAAGCTTCCGCCGCCAGGAGGGCGAGGCCCTGCGTGCCAAATTCTGCGAAAAGCTGGACAACATAGAGCGCCTGATGGGACAGATAGAGCCTTTTGAGAAAGCCCGGACGGAGAAAATACGCCAGCGCTTGGAGGAAAGGCTGGCTGAGCTCACAGGGGTCGACTACGACAAGAACCGCCTCGAACAGGAACTCATATATTATATAGAGAAACTGGACATCAGCGAGGAAAAGCAGCGCCTGACCAATCATCTCAAATACTTCCGCGAAACGATGGACGGCCCCTGCGGACAGGGGAAAAAGCTGGGCTTCATTGCCCAGGAGATGGGGCGCGAAATCAACACCACGGGCAGCAAGAGCAACCAGGCGGAGATGCAGAACATCGTGGTGAAGATGAAGGACGAACTGGAACAGATAAAGGAACAGGTATTGAACGTATTATAATGAGAAACGCGGAACAGACAACGAGGCCCGGCAGCTCCGCCTCCGACGGCGGGCGACAGGGCAAGCTGGTCGTCTTTTCGGCCCCGAGCGGGAGCGGAAAGAGCACCATCATCAACTATCTGATGCAGCAGGGGCTCAACCTTCACTTTTCCATCAGCGCGACCAGCCGGCCGCCGCGTGGCAGCGAGCGCGACGGCGTGGAATATTACTTCCTGACGGCCGATGAGTTTCGCCGCCGCATTGCCGCGGGCGATTTTCTGGAATACGAGGAGGTCTACGAGGGGCGCTTCTACGGAACGCTGCGCGAGGAGGTGGACAAGCGGCTGGCGAGAGGCGAAAACGTGGTGTGCGACGTCGACGTGCTGGGAGGCGAGAATATCAAGCGCGTCTATGGCAGCCGGGCGCTGAGCATCTTTATACAGCCCCCCTCGTTGCAGGCGTTGCGCCAGCGCTTGGAGAGCCGCGGGACGGACAGCCCCGAGGTCATCGAGGACCGCTTGGCGCGGGCCGGTTACGAGTTGGGCTTCGCCCCTAAGTTCGATGCGGTCGTTGTCAACGACGAGCTGGCCGTGGCCCAGGCCGAAGCGCTGCGCCTGGTGCAGGCGTTTCTGGCATCATGAGGCACACCGGCATATTCGGCGGCTCGTTCAACCCCGTCCATTACGGCCATCTGCGCCTGGCCCGCTACTTCGTGGCCGCCGGACTGATGGACGAGGTGTGGCTCATGGTGTCGCCGCAGAACCCGTTGAAGCAGCGCGACGCCCTGCTCGACACGTCGCTGCGCCTCGAGCTGGCGCGGGCGGCCGTGGCTTGCTATCCCGGCGTAACGGTCAGCGACTTTGAGCTGGGCCTGCCCCTGCCGTCGTACACGTGGCGCACGATGGAAAGCCTGTGCAGCGCTTTCCCCGACAGGGCTTTCTCGCTCATTGTCGGTGCCGACAACTGGCAACGCTTCGGCCGCTGGGCGCGCCACGACGAGCTGTTGCGCCGCTATCCCCTTTATGTCTATCCCCGTCCGGGCTTCCCGGTGGATGCCGCGACCCTGCCGCCGACGGTCCATCTGGTCGAGGCCCCGCTCTTCCCGTACAGCTCCACGCAGGTGCGCGAACAGATAGCCCGGGGTGGCGATCTGTCGGCGATGCTGCCGCCGCAAGTCGTTGACTTGCTGGTAAGCCGCGGCATATACACGCCAAAAGGGAACGGCGGTGGCGGCACGCTGTTGTAATTAATTCAGACAGAAACGGCAGAAACTAAAAAAAGTCACTACCTTTGCCGCAACTTTAATAATATGAGTATGGTCAAGATTACTTTGCCCGACGGTTCCGTGCGCGAATATGAGAGTGGCGTAACGGGACTTCAAATAGCCGAAAGCATATCGCCCCGCCTGGCCCAGGACGTGCTGGCCTGCGGCGTCAACGGCGAGACGGTGGAGCTGGATCGCCCCATCACCGAGGATGCTTCGGTCACGTTGTATAAATGGGACGACGCCGAAGGCAAGCATGCCTTCTGGCATACGTCGGCCCACCTGATGGCCGAAGCCTTGCAGGAGCTCTATCCCGGTACGCAGTTCGGCATCGGCCCCGCCATCGAGAACGGCTTCTATTATGACGTGATGCCGCCCGAAGGCGTGGCCATCTCGGAAACAGACTTTCCGAAGATTGAAAAGAAAATGCAGGAGCTGGTGCAGCGCAAGGAGAAGCTGGTGCGCAAGGACATCTCGAAAGCCGATGCCCTCGCCTTCTTCGGCGAACATGGCCAGACCTATAAGAACGAACTTATCGAGGAACTCGAAGACGGCCACATCACCACCTATACGCAAGGCGCCTATACCGACCTTTGCCGCGGACCTCACCTGATGTCGACGGCCCCGATCAAGGCTGTCAAGGTGATGGCCGTGTCGTCGGCCTATTGGCGCGGCGACGAGAAGCGCCCGCAGATGACGCGCGTCTATGGCGTCTCGTTCCCCAAGAAGAAAATGCTCGACGAGTACCTGGCTCTGCTCGAAGAGGCCAAACGCCGCGACCACCGCAAGATAGGCCGCGAAATGGAGCTCTTCATGTTCTCGGATCTCGTTGGCAAGGGCCTGCCCATGTGGCTGCCGAAAGGCACGGCGCTGCGCCTGCGTCTGGAAGATTTCCTCAAGAAAATACAAAAGCGCTTTGGCTATCAGCAGGTGATGACGCCCCACATCGGCAGCAAGAACCTTTACGTCACCTCAGGCCACTATGCAAAATATGGCAAGGACTCGTTCCAGCCCATCCACACGCCCGAGGAAGGCGAGGAATACATGCTCAAGCCGATGAACTGCCCCCACCACTGCGCCATCTATGCCTGGAAACCGCGCTCCTACAAGGACCTGCCCCTGCGCCTGGCCGAGTTTGGAACGGTCTACCGCTACGAGCAGAGCGGCGAGCTGCACGGACTGACGCGTGTGCGCGGCTTTACGCAGGACGACGCCCATATCTTCTGCACACCCGACCAGGTAAAGCAGGAGTTCCTCCGTGTGATGGACATCATCATGATTATTTTCAAGGCGTTGAACTTTGATAAATTCGAAGCCCAGATATCTCTTCGCGACAAGGTGAACCGCGAGAAATACATCGGTTCGGAAGAAAACTGGGAACGTGCCGAACAGGCCATCATCGAAGCTTGCGAGGAAAAAGGACTCGACGCCAAGGTGGAATATGGTGAGGCCGCGTTCTACGGACCTAAGCTCGACTTTATGGTGAAAGACGCCTTGGGACGCCGCTGGCAGCTGGGTACCATACAGGTCGACTACAACCTGCCCGAGCGCTTCCAGCTGGAATATACCGGTGCCGACAACCAGAAGCACCGCCCCGTGATGATTCACCGCGCGCCGTTCGGTTCGATGGAGCGTTTCGTGGCTGTGCTGATCGAGCACACGGCCGGCCACTTCCCTCTCTGGCTCACGCCCGACCAGGTGGCCATCCTGCCCATCTCCGACAAGTTCAACGATTACGCCGAGCAGGTGCGGAAATACCTGGACGACAACGACGTGCGCGCCTACGTCGACGACCGGAGCGAAAAGGTGGGCCGCAAAATTCGCGATAACGAAATGAAGCACGTGCCCTATCTGCTCGTGGTTGGCGAGAAAGAAGCCGCCGAGGGAACCGTCGCCGTCAGAAAGCAAGGCGAGGGCGACCAGGGAAGCATGAGCGTTGCCGATTTCGCAAAGAAAATAAACGACGAAGTGGCCGAAATGATAAAAAATTATTAACTTTGCAGCCGCTAAATAGAGAATACTTTCAGCCACAGTCAAGAACATTACAGAAAAGTCTGGATGAAAAATGATAAAATGAAGATGCAATACCGCGTCAACGAGCAGATTCGTGTGCGTGAGGTGCGTATTGTAGGCGATAACGTCGAGCCTGTTGTGATGCCCACTCATAAAGCTTTGCAGCTGGCCGAGCAAAAGGGTTTGGACTTGGTGGAGATTTCTCCGAACGCCGTTCCCCCCGTCTGTCGGTTGATTGATTATTCGAAATTCCTCTATCAGCAAAAGAAACGCCAGAAGGAATTGAAGGCCAAGCAGACGAAGATTGAAGTGAAGGAGATTCGTTTCGGCCCTCAGACGGACGATCACGACTACAACTTCAAGCTGAAGCATGCCAAGGAGTTTCTTTCCGAAGGCGACAAGGTGAAGGCCTACGTTTTCTTTCGCGGCCGAAGCATCCTCTTCAAGGAGCAGGGCGAAGTGCTCTTGCTGCGTTTTGCCAACGACTTGGAGGAGTATGGCAAGGTTGAGCAGATGCCGGTGCTCGAAGGCAAACGGATGATACTCTTCATCGCCCCGAAGAAGAACGCTCCCGCCAAACGGAGCGGGGAGGAGAGCGAAGCCGTAGCCCAGCCGGTTGAAAAACCCGTCAAGGCTGCTCCCAAGATGAAGGCTCCCAAAGAATACACCGGCCCGAAGCTCGAAGGCGAAGATTAAATGAAAGATTGTGTGCGTTGCGCTTGGTATCTCGCGTAGCCACCTGAATATAAAACACTAAAAACAAAAAGAAATGCCAAAGGTTAAGACTAATTCCAGTGCCAAAAAAAGATTTGCTCTTACTGGAACGGGTAAAATTAAAAGACAGCACGCTTATCACAGCCACATCCTGACGAAGAAGGGAAAGAAGCAGAAGCGTAATCTCGTACACACGGGTACGGTACACAGCTCCAATGTGAAGTCTGTACGCGAATTGCTCTGCCTGAGATAATTTATTGTTGTCAAACCTTTAAGTAAAACAGGACGTTCAGCCCGAAGTTCGCACAGAAGATGCGACGCTAACTTCCAAAAACTAAAAACAAAATGCCTAGATCAGTAAATCACGTAGCTTCCAGAGCTAAGAGAAAGAGAATTCTGAAATTAACGCGCGGTTACTTCGGCGCCCGCAAGAACGTGTGGACCGTTGCCAAGAATACGTGGGAGAAAGGTCTCACCTATGCTTACCGCGACCGCCGCAATAAGAAGCGCAATTTCCGCGCTCTGTGGATCCAGCGTATCAATGCCGCTGCCCGCCTCGAAGGAATGTCTTATTCGCAGCTGATGGGTGGCTTGCACAAGGCTGGCATCGAAATCAACCGCAAGGTGCTTGCCGACTTGGCAGTCAACAATCCGCAGGCATTCAAGGCTATCGTAGCCAAGGCGAAGTAAAGAAGCCCAAATAATAGTTTTCCATCGATAATGAAGTGGTCGTTGCGTGATGCAACGGCCGCTTTTTGTTTTATAAGGGCCCTTTCTGGCTGCAATTACGCTTTTATCTCCGATTTTCCCTTAACAACTTTTCTAAGTCCGAGATTTTAAATTACATTTGCAGCAAATTTGAGAAAAATGAAGGCACGAAGTTGCATTATAGGGCTGTTCATCTCCTTATTCATGGGAATGTCTGCGCATGCGCAAGAGACGGAGACTTACAAATTTGGATGGAACGGGAAGAATATTACTTATAGTGAAGATGATGGCTCTTGGAGCTTCGACTTTCTGCCGGCGGAAAACGTGGCAGTCGGAGTGGGAGGGGGCCTTGGCTTTCTTCAAATAGGAAAGGCCGATGCTCCTTACAGAGATGCAACATTGCTCCATACTCCAATGTCACAGGTCACGAATGTCACTGTGCGTTTTGATACGAATCCGAACCATTCAAAGACGCTGACGGTGAGTGTTGGTGATGTTGTTGTGTCAACTAAGTCGATAAGTAAGAGCGAAGGGATAAGAAGCATGAGCTTCGATGTGGAAAGCCCGTTGGATGGCGAGGTTAAGGTGACGTTTTCAGTAAAGGATAAGGATTTGAAAGGTGATAGCCCCGCTATTTACCTGTATGATATATCGATCACTTCTGGTGGCGGGGCTGAGGCTGTTGTGAACGCCCCGACCTTTGAGCCTGCCGGTGGTACGTTTACGGAACCTTTCTACCTGCGGCTTACTGCCGACGCGGGCTGCACCATTCATTATACGACTGACGGAACGGAGGCCACGGCTGCTTCGCCTGTTTACAGTGATCCCATTCATATTGATTATGGAACAACGACGGTCAGCGCTGTGGCCGTTGATGCAGAAGGCTCGACAAGTGAAAGTAAAACTGAAACCTATATCGTGGCAGAAGAGGTGCAGTTGGCGCCCGCTACCATGGAAGATGTGAGCCGGGGCGGTTCTTTTTATATAGCTACGTCGTCAGATCTTGCAAATGCGCGATTTGCCAGGTATTTTAGTGGGGATAGAATTTTTACAACCGACAACGTTAAAAATGCCACTCCGGTGGAAATACGTTACAACGGGACAGCCTACTCGATCCTACTCAGCGGTCAGACTATCGGTGTGAACGAAGATACTCATACAGCCCTTTCGCTTACGCAGAATACGTCGTGGAATATTACGGAACGGGCCGAAGGCCAGTTTATCATAGCCAACACAAATGTCGACCCTGAAACTCGTGCTTTGCTTAGTGTCCCTGACGATTATGCGATACGTTATTTTAAGCGTTCGACCGTTGGAGGGGGATCTGTCTCCGAATATCTGTTCCTCTTTAAGGCGGCCGGTGCGGCTGCGCCGGGCATTGCTGTGTCCGACTCGCGCTTCACGACGTTCTATTCGGACGCTTCTGTAAGGGTGCCCGAGGGCTTGCGTGCTGCAGTCATTACCGGTACGGAAACCATCCCGGCTGCGGGAGCAGAGCCCTCATTCCGCTTGATTTATGATTGGAAGTACCCGGCGGGGAGCGTCATCCCCGCGCACACGGCGGTCATCATGACGGGCAATGCCGGGAGCTATGAAATGGAGGAAACGACGGAGACGGGCGTTGAGCCCGAGAAAAACTATCTCTACGGCACCTCCGTTACGCAAATGATTACGGAACCGCAGGGAGAGTACTATTATTTTAAGTTGGCCTACAAGTCGGCCGAGGAAAAGGTCTTGGGATTCTGGTTTGGCGCGCAGGACGGTGTACCCTTTGAGACGCAAGGAGGGAAAGCCTACCTGGCCATACCGAAAGAAGAGTTCCCGTTCCGCTCCAACGGCTTTAAACTGGGCGACGGCGTGACGGGCATCGGCGTTGTGCGCATGCAGCAGGCGGGCGCTGTCGATGTATATGGTGTGGACGGCCGCTTGTGGCGTCGTGCTGCCGACGGGGCCGATGCCCTGCGCGGTCTGCCGGCCGGCGTGTACGTTGTGAACGGTGAAAGAGTGATTGTAAAATAATTGAATCGGAATATGAACAAGAAAAGATACGAAGCGCCGCAAGCTACGGCCATTGCCATGGAAACGGAAGGCCCGTTGCTGACTCCCAGCGGGGGCGATTCCGTGGAGCTCCCTCAGGCTTCGGGCTACTATTCGGACCAGGCACAAATGAGCCAGCGGAAAAGCATCTGGGACTACGGCATGGAGGAGTGAGGCTGCGTGCCTGACAGAGCGGGGGCCCTACTGAACGAAATCAGTAGGGCCCCCGCTCTGTTTTGTCAGGATTTCAGCAGCTCTTATTGTGGCCTGTCGGTGGGCGAGCGGCGCAGAAATCATTTTTCGCGCCGCAGGACCGTCAGTCGAGCTGTTTGCGGTATTCGTTGGGCGTGATGCCCACTTTTTTCTTGAAGATGCGGTTGAAGTGTTGCGAATATTGGAAGCCCAGTTCCCAGGCAATTTCGCCCACGGTCTTGTCGGAGCCCGCAATCTTCTCCTTGGCCACGTCGATCAGCTTGTTTCGGATGTATTCCGAGGCCGTCTTTCCCGTTACCTTCTTGACCAGGTCGCCGAAATAGTTGGGCGAAAGGCACACGCGGTCGGCAAAATATTTCACCGTGGGCAGGCCCTCTTTGCGGGGAGCTTCGCCGGCGAAATATTCGTCGAGCAAAGTTTCGAAACGTTCCAGCACATCGTTGTTTGCCTTTGCGCGCGTGATGAACTGCCGTTCGTAGAAGCGCATGCAATAGTCGAGCAGCAGCTGTATGTTGCGGGCGATGAGGCGTTTGCTGAGCTTGTCCACGGGGCGGTTCAGCTCGGCCTTGGTTTTTTCCAGACAATCGATGATGATGTTTCTTTCTTCCTCCGACAGGTGCAGGGCTTCGGTCGACGAGTAGGAGAAAAACGAGTAGGAACTGATTTCTGCGCCGAGCGAGGTGCCTTTGATGATGTCGGGGTGGAACAGGAGGCCCCGCGCCTTGGGCTGGAAATTGTCGCTCAGCTCCGTTTCGGCCACCTGACCCGGAGCGAAGCTCACGATGGTGCCCTCCTGATAGTCGTAGTTGCGGCGCCCGTAGCGTATGTTGCCGCAGAGGCTTTCTTTCAGATAGAGCGCGTAGATGCCATAGTTGACGGTAAAGTGTTTTGGAAACTTCGTGGCGTCGCGCAAATCGACCACGCTGACCAGCGGGTGCATCGTTTCCAGCCCGAACAGCCGGTTGTAGTCGTCGACAGAGTTGAGATGGATGACCTCTTCCATGAGAAAACGATTTGATGCGGCAAAGTTATACATTTCGCGCGGACGGCCAACAGCCTGAGGGGCAAAACCGTAAAAGAAAGACTCTTTGGCCTTGTGTGGCAGCGGGGACTGCAAACAACAGCTCGTTCAAACTGAAAATTGCCCGCACTTTGCTCCGTTTTGCTGCGCCGCAGTCATTTTATGGGCCGCCGGAACGGGCAAATGTCGGCGGTTTGCGCTAACTTTGCCCGTCTTTTGCGAGGCTTTGCCCGGTGCGGCGCGGCCGGCGGCGGAAGATAAAACAGAAAGACTGATGAAAAAAATGCTTACCCCCCTTCTCACCGATAAGGAGCTGTTCAGTCTGATGACGGTCATCCGCGGTGCGCGGCGCATCGTCGTGTGCGGCCACCGCAGCCCCGACGGCGACGCGCTCGGCTCGTCGCTGGGCTGGGCGTCCTACCTGTCGTCGCTCGGCAAGCGCGTCGACGTTGTCATGCCCAACGCTTTCCCCGACTTTTTGCGCTGGCTCCCCGGTGCCTCGCAGGTGATTCTATACGACAGGCAGCGCGCTACGGCCGACCGCCTGCTGGCCGAGGCCGATCTCGTCTTCTGTCTGGACTTCAACGACCCGAAGCGCTTGCTCGATATGGGCGAGGCAGTGGCTTCGGCCCGCGGGCGCCGCATCATGATCGACCACCATCCCGGGCCGCAGACCGCGAGTTTCGATTTTTGCGTGTCGCGGCCGCGCATGTGCTCCACGTGCGAGGTCGTTTTCCGCCTCATCCATCAGCTGGGCGGCTACGGCGAGCTCACCACGCGGGCTGCCGTGGCGCTCTACACGGGCATGATGACCGACACGGGCGGCTTCACCTACAACAGCAACGCACCGGAGATCTACGTCATCGTGAGCCTGCTGCTGGCCAAGGGGCTCGACAAGGACAAGATCTACCGCAACGTCTTCAACAACTATTCGGAGCATCGCCTGCGCTTTCAGGGCTACGTTTTGTACGAGAAGTTGCAGTTTCTGGCCTTTGGCCACGCGGCCTACTTCACCCTGACGCGCGAGGAGATGAAGCGTTTCCACTTTATCCGCGGCGACTCGGAAGGGTGGGTGAACATGCCCTTGCAGGTGCGCGGCATGAAGCTGAGCATATCGCTGCGCGAGGACACGGAGAAGGACGTCATACGCGTGTCGCTCCGCTCGGTCGACGATTTTCCGTGCAACAAGATGGCCGAAGAGTTCTTCAACGGCGGCGGACACCTGAACGCGGCCGGCGGCGAGCTGCCCTTCCCGATGGAGGCAGCCGTGGAAACCGTCGAACGCGCCGTCAAGGCATACACCTGGATGCTTCTGCCCAAGCCGGTATAGCCTCTTGCCCACCCGGGCGGCTGCGGCCGGAGCCTTTGCCATGAGCAGGGTTCCGGCCGCAGCCATTTCGGGGGCGTCAGGGCCGTGTCGTGAGGGGCGACCGCTCGGGAAAGGCAGCCTCGCAGGCGCGGCGGAGCATTTCGGCGTGGTCGAAGGCGAGCGGAGGCAGGGCCGAGAGCGCAAACCAGCGGGCGTCGGCAGCGTCGTCGCCCGCTACGGCCTCGGGCTGCCCGGCCGGCACAAAGGCATAGAACGCCACGCTCACCACGCGGCCGCGCGGGTCGCGCCCGGGGGCGCTGAACACGCCGAACAGCTGCAACGCGAGCCCCGTCAGGCCCGTTTCTTCCTGCAACTCGCGGGCGGCGCAGGCCTCGATGGTTTCGTCCATCTCCATGAAGCCGCCCGGAAAGGCCCAATGGCCCTCGTAGGGAGCGCGGGCGCGGCGGATGAGCAGCGTGGTCCAGCCCGAGCCGTCGGCCGCGGGGCGGAACAGCACGCAGTCGGCCGTGAGCGCCGGGCGGGGGTAGCGGTAGCAATAGGTAGCTTCGGGTTCTGTCATTTTCTTTTTCGGTTTAGGGAGATTGCGGCGGCAGCTTGGGCCGCCCCTGTGGCGCAAAAATACGGAAACCACCCGGCGGGGGAAAGGAAAAGCGCGCTTTTTCTCATCCCGCCGCGGCGCATCCCGCTCCCTGCGCGGCCGTGGGGCGTCCTGCACCTGCCGCCGACGCCGAGAGCGCTTTCCCGGGGCGTTTTCTTCCGTTTGTCTTGTTTTTCGGCAGTTTTGTGCGCAAAACGACAGCTTTTCGTCGATTTTGGCCGCCACGATGTTTGCCGTTTTCCCCGTTTTCCATACATTTGCAGCCGAGACCTCAAAGTTTATCGGTTATGACAAACAAGACAAAGCGTTTCCTGCTGCCCGAGGAGCGCATCCCCACGCAGTGGTACAACATCCAGGCCGACATGCCCGTGAAGCCGCAGCCGTTCCTGCACCCCAAGACGCACGCGCCCTTGCAGGCCGAGGACCTGTTCCCCATCTTCAACGAGGAATGCTCGCGCCAGGAGATGGACTGCACGCACCCCTGGATCGACATCCCCGACGAGGTGCGCGACCTCTACAAGCAGTACCGCGCGACGCCTCTCGTGCGCGCCTACGAGCTGGAAAAAGCCTTGCAAACGCCGGCCCACATCTATTTCAAGAACGAGAGCGTGAGCCCCGTCGGCTCCCACAAGCTCAATTCGGCCTTGGCGCAGGCCTATTATTGCAAGCGCGAGGGCATCACCAACGTCACGACCGAGACGGGCGCCGGGCAATGGGGCACGGCCCTGGCCTATGCGTGCCGCGCCTTCGGCTTGGAGCTGGCCGTCTACATGGTGAAGGTGAGCTTCATGCAGAAACCCTATCGCCGCTCGCTCATGCAGACGTTCGGGGCGCAGGTGACGGCCAGCCCCTCCATGTCGACGCGGGCGGGCAAGGACGTCATCACGGCCGACCCCATGTGCAACGGCTCGCTCGGCATCGCCATCTCGGAAGCCATCGAGCTGGCCACGACGACCCCCCATTGCAAGTATGCCCTCGGCTCCGTGCTCAACCACGTCGCCCTGCACCAGACGGTCATCGGCCTCGAAGCCGAGCAGCAGATGGAGATGGCCGGCGAATGGCCCGACAAGGTGATAGCCTGCTTTGGCGGAGGCTCCAACTTCGGCGGCATCGCTTTCCCCTTCATGCGGCATAACTTGGCCGGCACCCGGCAGACGGAGTTCATCGCGGCCGAGCCGGCCTCGTGCCCCAAGCTCACGCGCGGCAAGTTCATGTACGACTACGGCGACGAGAGCGGCTACACCCCCTTGCTCCCCATGTACACGCTGGGCCACGACTTTCAGCCCGCCAACATCCATGCCGGCGGCCTGCGCTACCACGGCGCGGGCGTCATCATCTCGCAGCTGCTGCGCGAGGGGCGCCTGCGCGGCGTCGACATCGCCCAGAACGAGAGCTTCCGGGCCGGCGTCCTCTTTGCCCGCACCGAGGGCATCGTGCCGGCCCCCGAGTCGTGCCACGCCATAGCCGCCACCGTGCGCGAGGCCCTGCGCTGCCGCGAGGAGGGGCGGACCGAGGTGTTGCTCTTCAACCTGTCGGGCCACGGACTCATCGACATGACGGCCTACGACAGCTATCTGAGCGGCGACCTGGTCGACTTCGCACCGTCCGACGAGGAGATAGGGCGCGGGTTGGCCGGCGCAGTTTCTCTTTGACCGTTTCTTCAATAGGATCCATTTCATAATTCGCCAGCTCCGCCCGGCCGCGATGGCCCGGCGGGGCTTTTTGTGTGCCGTGGGGGCCGCGGCGCTGCCCGGCAGCCCCTCCGCCGGGCCGAAACCGGACTGCAAAGGCCCGCTGCGTGCGCCCGCGGCGCTGCTACCGGCCTTCGGGCGCCGCTTTGCCCGCCCGTTATGGCCGCCGCAAGCCGTCTCCCGGCAATGGCAAGGGAGCTTGTGCCCACAGCATGGGATGCTTCGGCCACAGCATGGGATGCCTGCGGCGCTCCAAGGCCACTTTGAGACGCGCGTTGCGGGTTCTTTTGCAATCTGTGGCTTGCAAAAGAGGGGCTTTCGGGGATGAAAAACCGTTTCCTCCCTGCCCGCAACGGCCGGCAGAGGGCGCTGTCCGCTCTGTTTCGGGCAAAAACCGTTGTCATCATTTTTCGGAAAATCGCGCTCGGAGCCCCCGCCGGCAGGTCCGCTGCGCAGCGCGTCCGCCACGGGGCTTCCGCCCGCCGCCGGCCCGACAAACACCGCCCGGCGACAAAAAGTTTGTCAAAATGCCGCGCGAATTAATCCTTTTTGCGTAATTTGCATCCAACAACCGTGAATTGCAATCAATAACAGCCTTAGCTATCCATGAATAAATTCGTGAAATGGGGCATAGTAGGCGTCATAGCCATCGGCCTCACCGCCTTGGGGATCCATTCGTTCGTCCCCAGAGAGAATAAAGAGTTGACCGAAGCACCCGCCGGCAAGAACAGCCGTGGCAACAAGGTGCTTAACGTGAAAGGCGTCGTCGTGCGTCCGCAGCACCTGACGGACGGTCTCTACGTCAGCGGCAGCCTCATCCCCGACGAGGAGGTAAAGCTCTCGTTCGAAACGTCGGGAA
Source organism: uncultured Bacteroidales bacterium (assembly GCA_949297215.1). Taxonomy (GTDB): domain Bacteria; phylum Bacteroidota; class Bacteroidia; order Bacteroidales; family Bacteroidaceae; genus Alloprevotella. The sequence continues at coordinate 77,061 of CASFRV010000001.1, forward strand.
AAATTACGCACATCTATTTTTCCGAAGGAGCCCACGTCCGCGCCGGCCAGCTGCTGGCCAAGATCAACGACGCGCCGCTGCAAGCGCAGCTGCGCCGGCTCGAAGCGCAGCTCAAGCTGGTGCAGGACCGCCTGTACCGTGCGCGCGCGCTTTTGGAGAAGGAAGCCGTCAGCAAAGAGGCGTTTCAGGAAGCCGAGACCAACCTGGCCACGCTCCGCGCCGACATTGAGCTGATGCAGTCGAACATAGCCCAGACGGAGCTGCGCGCTCCCTTCGACGGCGTCATCGGTCTGCGCGAGGTCAGCACGGGCTCCTATGCCTCGCCCACCACCACCATCGCCACGCTCACCAAGACCCACCCGTTGAAGGTGGAGTTTGCCGTGCCCGAGCGCTATGCCGGCACGTTGCGCCCCGGCGCCTCGCTGAGCTTCTCGACCGAGGGCGACTTGGAGCGCCGCACGGCCAAGGTCTATGCCTCCGACTCGCGCGTCGACCCCGAAACGCGCACTTATACGGTGCGCGCCATGTACGACAACCGCGACGGCCGCCTCATCCCCGGCCGCTACGTCAACGTCTATCTGGCCACCCGCGAATATGAGCGCGCCCTGGCCGTGCCGAGCGAGGCCATCGTGTCGGAAATGGGCATCGACAAGGTCTATCTCTACAAGAACGGCGTGGCCCAGCCCGTCAACATCGAAAAAGGCCTGCGCACCGACGCCCTCGTGCAGGTGCTGCGCGGCGTGACGGCGGGCGACACGGTCATCACCAGCGGCACGATGCAGCTCCGCACGGGGCAGAAGGTGAAGCTCGACGTGGTTAAATAACTCCGAAGCCGACAGCCATGAACATATCAGAACTAAGCATACGCCGCCCCGTGCTGGCCACCGTGCTCACGCTGGTCATCCTGCTTTTCGGAGCCATCGGCTACATGAGCCTCGGCGTCAGAGAGTATCCCTCGGTCGACAACCCCATCATCTCCGTCACCTGCTCCTACCCGGGCGCCAATGCCGACGTCATCGAGAACCAGATAACCGAACCGTTGGAGCAAAACATCAACGGCATCCCCGGCATACGCTCGCTCACGAGCACCAGCCAGCAGGGGCAGAGTCGCATCACGGTCGAGTTTGAGCTCTCGGTCGACCTGGAAACGGCGGCCAACGACGTGCGCGACAAGGTGTCGCGCGCACAGCGCAACCTGCCGCGCGACTGCGACCCACCCACCGTCTCGAAGGCCGATGCCGACGCCTCGCCCATACTGATGGTGGCCATACAGAGCGACAAGCGCTCGCTGCTCGAGCTGAGCGAAATTGCCGACCTCACGGTAAAAGAGCAGTTGCAGACCATTCCCGAGGTGAGCAGCGTATCTATCTGGGGCGAGAAGCGCTATTGCATGCGCCTGTGGCTCGACCCCGTGAAAATGTCGGGCTACGGCGTCACGCCGATGGACGTGAAAAACGCCCTCGACCGCGAGAACGTGGAGCTCCCCTCGGGCAGTATCGAGGGCAACAAGGTGGAGCTCACCATACGCACGCTCGGACAGATGCACACCACCGAGGAGTTTAACAATCTGGTCATTAAAGAAACCGACGGACGCATCGTTCGCTTCAGCGACATCGGACGTGCCGAGCTCAGCCCGCGCGACTTGAAGAGCTACATGAAGATGAACGGCGTGCCGATGGTCGGCGTAGTGGTCGTGCCCCAGCCCGGCGCCAACCACATCAACATTGCCGAGGCCGTCTACGACCGCATGGAGCGCATGCAGAAGGACTTGCCCGAAGACGTCAAGTATAGCTACGGCTTCGACAACACCCGCTTCATCCGCGCCTCCATCGACGAGGTGAAAAGCACCGTCTACGAGGCCTTTGTGCTCGTCATCATCATCATCTTCCTCTTCCTGCGCGACTGGCGCGTCACGCTCGTGCCCTGCATCGTCATCCCCGTCTCGCTCATCGGCGCCTTCTTCATCATGTACGTCGCGGGCTTCTCCATCAACGTGCTCTCGATGCTGGCCATCGTGCTGGCCGTCGGCCTGGTGGTCGACGACGCCATCGTCATGACCGAGAACATCTACATACGCATCGAGCGGGGCATGCCGCCGGTCGAGGCCGGCATCGAGGGCTCCAAGGAAATTTTCTTTGCCGTCGTGTCCACGACGATAACGCTCGTGGCCGTGTTCCTGCCCATCGTCTTTATGGAGGGCACGACGGGCCGTCTCTTCCGCGAGTTCAGCTTCGTGGTGGCAGGCTCGGTCATCATCTCGGCCTTCGCCGCCCTGACGTTTACGCCCATGCTGGCTACGAAGCTCCTGGTCAAGCGCGAGAAGCAAAGCTGGTTCTATCGCAAGACCGAGCCCTTCTTCGACGGCCTCAACCGCTATTATGCCCGCAGTTTGAAGGCCTTTCTTCGCCACCGCGTCTGGGCCATTCCCGTTATGGTGGTGGCTCTGGGTGCCAGCGTCTTTCTGTGGACGCACATCCCGGCCGAGATGGCGCCGCTCGAAGACCGTTCGAGCATTACCATCCGCACAACAGGCCCCGAGGGCGTCACGTATGAGTATATGCGCGACTATACCGAGGAAATCAACCGCCTGGCCGACTCCATCATGCCCGACGCCGAGTTTATCACCGCGCGCGTGTCGAGCGGAAGCGGCAACGTGCAGATCACGTTAAAGGACTTGGCCGAGCGCGACTACACGCAGATGGAGGTGGCCGAGAAGCTCTCGAAAGCCGTCCAGGGCCACACCGACGCGCGCTCCTTCGTGCAGCAGCAGTCGACGTTTGGCGGACGCCGCGGAGCCATGCCCGTGCAATATGTGTTGCAGACGACGAACATCGAAAAGTTGCAGGAAGTGTTGCCCAAGTTCATGGCGCAGGTCTACGACAACCCGACGTTCCAGATGGCCGACGTCGACCTGAAATTCAGCAAGCCCGAGCTTCGCATCAACATCAACCGCGAGAAGGCCAACCTTATGGGCGTCAGCACACGCGACATCGCCGAGACGTTGCAGTATGGCCTGAGCGGCCAGCGCCTGGGCTATTTATATCTGAACGGAAAGCAGTATGAAATTGTCGGAGAAATCAACCGCCAGCAGCGCAACGCCCCCGTCAATCTGAAATCTATCTACATGCGCAGCGACGACGGCGCCATGATCCAGATGGACAACCTCGTAGACCTCGTAGAAAGCGTGGCACCGCCCAAGCTCTACCGCTACAACCGCTTTGTTTCGGCCACCATCTCGGCCGGTCTGGCCGAAGGCAAGACCATCGGGCAGGGCATCGAGGAAATGGACAAGATAGCCAAGAGCACGCTCGACGAAACGTTCCGCACGGCTTTGGCAGGCGACTCAAAGGAGTTCAGCGAGAGCTCGTCGAGCCTCATCTTCGCCTTTGCCCTGGCCCTCGTGCTCATTTATCTCATCCTCGCGGCCCAGTTTGAGAGCTTCAAGGACCCGTTTGTCATCATGCTCACGGTGCCTCTCGCCATCTGCGGCGCTCTTGTCTTCATGTACTTCACCGATCAGACGATGAACATATTCAGTCAGATCGGAATTATCATGCTCATCGGTCTTGTGGCCAAGAACGGTATTCTGATTGTCGAGTTCGCCAACCAGAAACAGAAGGCCGGCGAGGATAAGCTCACGGCCATCGAGGATGCCGCCGCCCAGCGTCTGCGCCCCATCCTGATGACGAGCGCCGCCACCATATTGGGCCTGCTCCCGCTCGTGTTTGCCACCGGTGAGGGTGCCAACGGCCGCGTGGCCATGGGTATAGCCGTCGTCGGCGGCATGCTGCTCTCGACGTTGCTCACCATGTACATCGTGCCGGCCATCTATTCTTACGTATCGACGAACCTTTCCAAAAAGAAAAACAGATGAAGCGTCTTCTTTTCATAGTGGGGCTGTTGGTTGCCGTGGCGGCCGAGCTGCCGGCACAGGTGAAGTCCCTTAAATCTTGTCTGGAAACGGGCTTGCAGAACAACTATTCGCTGCGTATCGTGCGCAACGAAGAGCGCATCGCCGCCAACAACGCGACCAAGGCCAACGCCGGCTATCTGCCCAAGGTGGACCTGACGGCCGGTTACAGCGGGACGCTCGACAGCCGCAACAGCCACGCTGCCGGCTCGGGAGCCGTGACGCGTGAACGCAACATCATGGACGGCGGGCTCAGCACAGGCGTCACGGCGGAGTGGACCATCTTTGACGGCTACGGCATACAGACAAACTACCAGCGCTTAGTGGAGTTGAAAAAACAGGGAGCTACCCAGACGCGCATCGCCATCGAAGACTATCTGGCGGAGCTGACGGCCGAATATTTCAATTTCGTCCAGCAGAAACTGCGCCTGAAGAACCTGAGCTACGGTGTGGCCCTTTCCAAGGAGCGCCTGCGCATCGTGCAGGAGCGCTACCTTATCGGCAACACGTCGCGTCTTGACTTGCAGCAGGCGCAAGTGGACTTCAACGCCGACAGCGCGCAGAGCCTGCAACAGCTCGAACTGCTGGCCACGTCGCGCATCCGCCTGAACGAGCTCATGGCCATGCGCGACATGGACCGCCTCTTGCTGGTGCGCGACACGGCGATAGACGTCAGCGCGCAATTGAACTTCGATACGCTGTGGAGCGCAACGCTGCGCAACAACGCCTCGCTGCTCAATGCAGCTCACGACAAGCGTCTGGCCGAGCTCGACCTGAAAACCGTCCTTTCGCGCAATTATCCCTACGTCAATCTGAACGCCGGCTACGGCTATACGTTCAACCACTACGGCAACGCCGCCACGCAGCGCCGGCACAACTGGGGGGCCGACTTTGGCGTGACGGTCGGGTTCAACCTGTTCGACGGAAACCGCAAGCGCGAGCGGCGTAACGCCCAGATAGCCATCGAAAACGCCGAGTTGCAGCGCGAAAACCTAGAAATTGCCTTGCGGGCCGACCTGGCCGACCTTTGGCAGGCCTACCAGAACAACAAACGTCTCTTGGCCCTCGAACGCGAAAACCTCATTTCCGCCCGCGAGAACCACTTCATAGCCCACGAGCGCTACATGCTGGGCGACCTGTCGGGCATCGAGATGCGTGAAGCGCAGAAGAGCCTGCTCGACGCCGAGGAGCGCATCCTAGTGGCTCAGTACAACACGAAGCTGTGCGAGATTTCCCTGTTGCAAATGAGCGGAAACATCATGCACTATCTCGACTGACCCAACGCGCCTCCCCTACAGGCCGTCCGTTGCGGAGAATGCGCTCCCGACGGGCGGTTTTTTCGTTTCGCACGGCTGTAAATGCCCTGCTGCCGCGCTTTTCCGGCTGCAAAATCTTGGGGCTTCGCCGTTTTATACATAACTTTGCGAAGTAAGTCAACCGGAAAACGCAAAAACTAACCATACAAGAAAAACAATCGCCTTATGATGACGGAAAAAGACAAAGCGCTCTTGCAGCAGAAGGGCATCACGGAGGAGCAGTTCCGCGAGCAGTTACAATGTTTCGTCCACGGATTTCCCTACCTTCGGTTGAGCGCCGCCGCCTCGGTCGAGAAGGGCATTACGGTGCTCGCCGAGGCTGAGCAGCAGGCCGCCCTGGCGGCATGGGACGCCTATACGGCCGGCGGCCATGCCATCGTGAAGTTTGTGCCCGCCTCGGGAGCTGCCAGCCGCATGTTCAAAAATCTCTATGCCTTCCTGGACGCCGCATACGACGAGCCGACTACCGATTTTGAAAAGACCTTCTTTGCCAACCTGCCGGCAGCGGCCTATCATGCCGACCTCGACGCCGCCTGCCAGCGGTTGCATGGTGCGGGCGTCGGCGAGCTCCTGGCAGCCCGCCGCTTCAAGGACATCGTTTCGGCCCTGCTGGGAAAGGACGGACTCAACTACGGGCACCTACCCAAGGGCCTGCTGAAATTTCACACCTATCCCGATGGGGCCCGCACGCCGCTCGAAGAGCATCTCGTCGAGGGCGCGCTCTATGCCCGCCGGCAGGACGGCACCGTGAGCGTCCACTTCACCGTTTCGCCCGAGCACCGCGCGCTGTTCGAGCAGCTCGTGGCCCGCGTCGTTCCCGCGTATGAGCAACAGTTTGGCGTGAAGTATGACGTGACGTTCTCCGAGCAGAAACCCAGTACCGACACGGTGGCGGCCAATCCCGACAACACGCCTTTCCGTCAGGCCGATGGCAGCCTCCTGTTCCGTCCCGGCGGTCATGGCGCGCTCATCGAAAACCTCAACGAGCTTCCGGCCGACGTCGTTTTCATCAAAAATATCGACAACGTCGTGCCCGACCGCTTGAAGGACGAGACCGTGCGCTACAAGAAGCTCCTGGCCGGCGTCCTCGTTTCGTTGCAGGAGCAGGCCTTCGCCTATCTTCGCAAGCTCGACAGCGGTTGCTACACCGTCGAAGAGCTCTTGGAGATGTTGCAGTTCGTGCAGAAAAAATTCTGCTGCAAAAATCCCGAGACGAAAACGCTGGAAGACACCGAGCTGGCCATTTATTTGCGCCGCAAGCTCAACCGTCCCGTGCGCGTGTGCGGCATGGTGCGCAACGTGGGCGAGCCCGGCGGCGGCCCCTTCTTGGCCTATAACGCCGACGGCACCATCTCGCCCCAGATTCTCGAAAGCTCGCAAATCGACATGGCTGATCCCGAGAAGAAAGCCATGTTTGAGCAGGGCACCCACTTCAATCCCGTCGATTTGGTCTGCGGCCTGCGCAACTACCGCGGCGAGGCTTTCCACCTGCCCGACTATGTCGACAAGGCCACGGGCTTCATTTCGCACAAGAGCAAGGACGGCCGCGAGCTGAAGGCTTTGGAGCTGCCAGGCCTGTGGAACGGAGCGATGAGCGACTGGAACACCGTCTTCGTCGAAGTGCCCCTCGCCACGTTCAACCCCGTGAAAACCGTCAACGACCTTTTCCGCGAGCAGCATCGTTGAGGCTGCGCGCCGACGGCCGTCTCTGTCGCTGAGCTGCACGGCGGGCTGGTGCTTCATGCAGGCATCGCCCGCCGGCGGCTCGTGGCGCAATACGCATGTCTATGAGCATCAGTTACGAAACCTTTCTCATTTTTCTCCGCTCCACGCTTGCCTCCGTGGGCAACAGCTATGCCGCTGTGGCCCCCGTGCGCGAGGCCGTCGTTTTGCGCCGTGGCTGGATGACCGACGACGAGTTTGCCGCCGACCTTGCCCTTGCGCAGGCCATGCCCGGCGTTTTCGCTTTCAATTTCGGAGCCCATATCGGCCGCCGCGTGGGCGGTTGGCGCGGTTCCGTTGCAGCGCTGATGGGCACGTTGCTGCCCGTTTTTGCCATCTTGCTGGTGGTTTGCTTTTTCTTTTTCAATCTGCGCGAGCATGCCGCCGTGCGCAGTTTTCTGCAAGGCGTGCGTCCCGCCGTCGTGGCCCTCGTCGTGCTGCCCTGCATCCGTCTGGGGCGCCGTTCCCGCATCACGCTGAGCAACGTGTGGCTGCCCGTCATGGCCGCCCTGTTCGTTGGCATCATGGGTCTTTCGCCCGTGTGGCTCGTGCTGGCCGTTGCCTTTTTCGGCTATCTGTACGGGCGCTACGTGCGCCCCACCGACCGTCCGACGCCCTAAAATAGCCCGCTTATGCTAATCATTTGTTTTTCCCTTCTCCTCAGTTTCTTGCAGATAGGCCTTTTCGGTTGGGGCGGGCCGTTTGCCCTCCTTTCCTACGTGCAGCACGAAGTGGTGGTGGAGCATGGCTGGCTCACCTCGGCCGAGTTTGCCGACGTCATGGCGCTGAGCCGCGTCCTGCCCGGCGATGTGGCGCTCGACGCGGCGCCGCTCGCCGCCTACCGCGTGCTTGCCGGCGAATATGGCACGGGGGCAGCCATCGGCGGCATCGTCGTGGCCTTTACGGCGCTGGCCGTTCCCGCCTTCGCCTTTTCGGCCCTGGCGGAACGTTTCCGCGAGCGCCTCAGCCACAGCGATGTGGCCGAGAGCGTCCTTTCGCTCCTGCGCCCCATGTCGCCTGGCCTCATAGCCGCGGCAGCCATCCTGCTGATGAACGGAGAAAACTTCGGCTCCCCCACCGTCAATCCCTGGCAGTTTGGCGTGAGCCTGTTTCTCTTCCTGGCCACGCTCGTCGGCTCGGGCTACTACCGCTTTCACCCCCTGTTCATGATCGTCCTCTGCGGTCTCGCGGGTCTTCTGCTCTATTAGGGGCGTCACGCGCTCCTCTTTTTCCCGTTGCAGCTCCGCGCAAAGGCAAAACGGCTCGCCCGTTCTTTGCTTTTGCGCGAAGCTTTTATTAACTTTGCCGCGGCTAATAAAACGTTGAATTTTAAGAAAAAGATTTAAGCGCATCGTCACATGAGTTTCAACTTACCCCAGAGCGATAAAAAGAGAGTGGTCATCGTCGGAGGCGGTTTCGGAGGTCTCCGTCTGGCCAACAAGTTGCGTCACTCCGATTTTCAGGTCGTGCTCGTCGACCGCAACAACTATCACCAGTTTCCCCCGCTCATCTATCAGATAGCTTCGGCCGGCATCGAGCCCAGCTCCATCTCTTTCCCTTTCCGCAAGATTTTCCAGCGCCGCAAGAATTTCTTTTATCGCATGGCCGAGGTGCGCTCCATCTTTCCCAAGCACAAAATCATCCAGACGTCCATCGGTAAGGTGCACTACGACTATCTCGTGCTCGCCGCCGGCTCCACCACCAACTTTTTCGGCAACAAGCACGTCGAAGAGGAAGCCATGCCCATGAAGAACGTGAGCGAGGCCATGGGCCTGCGCAACGCCCTGCTCGACAACTTCGAGCGCGCTCTTACCTGTGCGGGCGAGCAAGAACGCCGCGAACTGCTCAACGTCGTTATTGTGGGCGGCGGCGCCTCGGGCGTGGAGATTGCGGGCGCCCTGTCCGAGATGAAAAACTTTGTGCTCCCCAAAGACTACCCCGACCTGCCTTCCAAGCTCATGCACATCTATCTGATCGAGGCGGGCGACCGCCTGCTGGCATCGATGAGCCGCGAGTCGTCGGCCAAGGTGGAGCGCTATCTGCGCTCCATGGGCGTCGACGTGCAGCTGGGAAAAATGGTGACCGACTACCGCGACCACCGCGTCATGATGAAGGACGGTTCGTCCATCCCCACCCGCACGTTTATATGGGTGAGCGGCGTGGCTGCCCAGCCCGTGGGCAATCTGCCCGAGACGTTGCTGGGGCGCGGCCGCCGCATCAAGGTGGATGCCTACAACCGCGTGGAGGGCCTCGACGGCGTGTTCTGCATCGGCGACCAGTGCATCATGACGGCCGACGACGCCTATCCCGGCGGCCATCCGCAGCTGGCCCAGGTGGCCATCCAGCAAGGCACGCTCCTGGCCCGCAACCTCGTCCGTCTCGAAGCCGGCGAGGAGCTTGTCCCCTTCCGCTATAAAAACCTTGGCACGATGGCCACCGTCGGGCGCAACCGTGCCGTGGCCGAGTTCAAGGACGTGAAGTTTGGCGGCTTCTTCGCATGGTTCCTCTGGCTGGCCGTCCATCTCCGCTCCATCCTCGGCGTGCGCAACAAGCTCGTCGTGCTCTTCAACTGGGTGTGGAACTATTTTTCATACAGCCAGTCGCTGCGCATGATAGTTTATGCCAAGAAAGCCAAGGAAGTGCGCGAGCGCGAAAAGCTCATGGCTTCGACCCACTGGGGCCTCGACCTGCTGAGCGAAGGCCTGGACGACGCTCCCGCTGCCGAAAAGAAAGAAAGCTGATGCCCCCTCTTCCGTCGGCCGTTGCCACAGGCGCCCTCCCTTCACGGAGGGCGCCTTTTTCTTTCTGTTCATGCCCGCTGTTCCCGCCTGCGCGGCATTCTCGTCGTAAAAAATCACCCGAAATGGCGATTGCCCCGTTTCGCTGTGCCACGTACCTTTGCCGGCAGAAAGAAAAGGTGTCAGCCCGCATGCAATATCTGAAAGAAAATGTGGAGAAACGTCTGCTCGCCGCCGCCCGCGAGGTTTTCCTCCGCGACGGCTTCGCCCGTTCTTCCGTTCGCGACATTGCCGCGGCGGCCGGCGTGGCTGTGGGCAATCTTTATCGCTACTATCCCGGCAAGGACGCTCTCTTTTGCGCAGTTTTGCGTCCCGTCACCGACGCTCTCGAAGCGATGCTGCGCGAGCACCACGGCAGCTCGGCCCTCGACGTGAGCGAGATGTTCACCGAGCGTTATCTCTGTGCGACCGTCGGCGAGTATCTGGCCTTGTTCCAGGCCCGCCGCCCCCTGTTGCAGCTGCTTCTGCAACGGGCACAGGGCTCTTCTCTCGAACATTTCCGCAGTCGCTACACCTTGCGTGCCACGCTTCTTGTCAAAGACTGGTTTCGCGACGTGAAAAGACACCATCCCGAAGTCAATACAGCCGTTTCCGACTTTTTCATCCGCATGCATTGCGTGTGGATGTTCGCCCTTTTCGAAGAGATGCTTTGCGACGATGCAGCAGCCGCGCGCTTCGAGCAAGTCATTGGCGAATACGTGCGTTTCGAAATTGTCGGCTGGCGCGACATTATGCAGATATGAGGCTACATGTGCATCCCGATATCATTTATCCACCCGGCCCGAAAGGCCAAGTTGGCGGGGAGGAGACCTGGAAAGGTTTCCTCCCCGCTTTTTTGAACAAAACGGATCAGCGTTCGCTTTTACCGGAGCCGGGTGTGTTCTGCCGTTCCTGTTATGATGTTTGTCTAATCCCAACGAATATGAAAAAAGAAAACAGAAAAGAGAAACGAGGCTTCGCGCGGCTGCTGGCCCTGGCAGGTTGCCGGCGCAGCCTGCTTGTGGCAGCCGGCATGCTTTCGGCTCTGAGCGCTTTGGGCATGCTGGTGCCCTACGGGGCCGTCTATGGCGTTTTGCGCGAGTTGCTGACGGCCGGCTCGGCCGGTGGTCAGCCTGATGCGGGTCTTATGGTGCGTTGCGGCTGGCTGGCCCTGGCCGGGTTGGCAGCGGCGTTGCTTTTGCTTTATGCGTCGCTCATGTGCTCGCATGTGGCGGCTTTCCGTCTGCTCTACGGGTTGCGTTTACGCCTGGCCGACCACATAGGCCGCCTTTCGCCCGGGTTCCTGGCGTCGACCTCTGTCGGTGCCGTCAAGAAAACGATGGAGCAGAACATTGAAAAAGTGGAAACTTTCGTGGCCCACACCGTTCCCGACATGGTCAACGTCCTTTCCACGGTGGCGTTCATCTTTGTCATCTTTTTTTCGCTCTGCCTTCCCTTGGCCGCCGTCTGCCTGTTGACCGTGGTCGTGGCGTTTGCCTTGCAGTATGCCAATTTCATGGGCCGTCGGGCACGCTCCTTCACCAAGGCCTATTTCGATGCGCAGGAACGCATGAGCGCTTCGGCCGTCGAGTATGTGCGTGGCATCCAGGTGGTCAAGATGTTTGGCCGCAGCGTGTTCTCTCTGCGGCGTTTCCATCGCGAAATCCTCGACTACAAAGCCTGGGCGCTCCGTGTGTGCGATGCTTACGAGGGCGGCATGGTGGCCTTTTCGGTGCTGCTCGGTTCTGTTGTCACGTTGCTTGTACCTGCCGGTCTGTTGCTTTTGCAGGGCCGCCCTCACGACGTGGCGCTGGCTGTGGTGTGGCTGTTTTTCATCGTGATGGGGCCGGGAGTGGCCGCTCCGGTCTATAAGCTCATGTTCCTGGGCGGCGGTACGCGCGAGATCGACGAGGGTGTGGAGCGTCTGGCGCGCATTTTTGCCGAGCAGCCCTTGCCCGAGCCCGCCATCCCGCAACTGCCGCAGACGTACGATGTGGAGTTTCGCGACGTAACGTTTGTTTACGGCCGGTCGTGCCGGGCCAATGCTGCTCCTGCTCTCAGCCATGTCAGCTTTCGGGCACCACAGGGGCAAGTTACGGCGCTGGTCGGGCCGTCGGGCAGCGGCAAGAGCACGGCAGCGTCGCTCATCCCCCGCTTTTGGGACGTCTCTGGCGGAGCTGTTCTCATCGGCGGAGTCGATGTGCGCTCCATCGCTACGCAGCAGCTGATGCAGCTCGTGGGTTTTGTTTTCCAGGAAACGTTCCTTTTCTACGACACGCTTTATGCCAACATTGCCGTGGGGCGTCCCGGTGCCACGCGAGCCGAGGTGGAGCAGGCTGCCCGTGCCGCTTGTTGTCATGAGTTTATTGAGCATCTGCCGCAGGGATACGATACGCTCGTTGGCCGCGGCGGTGTCTATCTTTCCGGGGGCGAGGCGCAGCGCGTTTGCGTGGCGCGCGCTTTCTTGAAGAATGCTCCCATCCTCGTGCTGGACGAGGCCACGGCCTTTGCCGACGCCGACAACGAGCACCGCATGCAGCAGGCCCTTTCGCGCCTGGCCCGTGGCAAAACGGTCATCGTCATAGCCCATCGTTTGGCCTCCATCGCAGGAGCCGCGCAGATCGTCGTGCTCGACGGCGGCCGCGTGGTGCAGACGGGCCGCCACACAACGCTCGTTGCCGAACAGGGCGTCTATCGCCGCATGTGGCAGGCCTACACCGAGGCCGTGCGCTGGACGCTCTCGACGCAACCGGTCGCACACGAACGAACATCTCATATTAAAGAAGAAAAACAATGAAAAAGAAAGGTTTTATCAGCAGTTTATGGCAGCAGACGCGGCGCCCCTCCGGTTTTTGGGGCCGCTGCATGCTGCTGGGAATGAACGTGGGACACACCGCTCTTGCCCGCTGGGCGTGCAGGGCTGTGGGCTGGCAGCCCGGTTGGCGGGTGCTCGATGTGGGTTGTGGCGGAGGGGCCAATCTGGCCCGTCTCTTGCAGTGTTGTCCGTCGGGGCAGGTTTATGGCGTCGACTTCGCGCCCGAAAGCGTGGCTTTCTCACGCAGGAAAATGCGTGCCCGCCTGGGCAAGGATTGCTTTGTGGAGCAGGCCACAGCCGCGTCGCTGCCCTTCGCAGCAGATACGTTCGACGCCGTGACGGCTTTTGAGACGGTCTATTTCTGGGACGCGCCGCAACGCTGTTTTGCAGAGGTGAGGCGTGTGCTGAAGCCCGGTGGTATCTTCCTCATAAGTTGCGAAGCGGCCGACCCGTCGGACGATACGTGGACGCGTCGTGTTGCGGGCATGCACGTCTATGGCCCCGTGGAACTTACGTCTCTGCTAACGGGGGCCGGCTTTGCTGTTGAACGTGCCGACCGCGGCCGTCGGGGAGCTTTGCGCCTGGTGGCCCGTAAAGCGCAGCAATCGGGAAAGGAGGTAAGCCATGGGAGCCGTCAGTGATGTTTGCGTGGGACGCACCGACCGCCTGCGGCGCCCCGTGACGGCTATGGTGCTGACCAATTTGGTGAATGTCGTTCCGTTCTGTCTGTCGGTAGAGGTCGTGAGCGAGATCTTCCGTGGCTATGGCAGCCCGGGCGGAACCTTCCGTTCGGCATACCTCTGGCAGCTCGTCTTTGTCATGTTGGCTTATGTGGCCGTGATGGTATGGGCCGAGCGTCGCTCGTATCGGGCTTGCTTCCGAGGCGCTTACGAGGTGAGTGCCCAGGGGCGACTGGCTTTGGCCGAGCATTTGCGCCGCTTGCCGTTGGGCCGTCTGCTCCGCTACGACCCGGGCGATCTTTCGTCGATGATGATAACCGACTTCATGATGGCCGAAACGGGCATTTCGCATCATTTGCCTCAGTTGCTTGGCGCACTGGCCATGCCTTTGCTGGCGTTTGCTTGTTTGCTGTGGATCGACTGGCGCATGGCGTTGGCCATGTTTGCCGCCCTGCCGCTGGCCGCGCTTGTGCTGTGGGTGACGTCGCTGTTGCAACGCCGCCTGAGCGGGCAGCAGCTTGCGGCCAAAGTGGAGGCCGGCAACCGGATGGAGGAGTATCTGAAAGGATTGCGCGTGATGAAGGCCTATGGGCTGGTGGGAGCCCGCTTTGTCCGTTTGCGCGAGGCCTTTGCAGCCCTGCGCCGTGCCGCCATCCGTCAGGAAGCTCTGCTGGGCCCCTTTGTTTTGCTTTCCGTCGCGATGCTCAGAGCAGGCCTGACGCTCATGGTGCTGTGCGGCACGTATCTGCTGGCCGGCGGCCATCTTTCGGTCAGCGTTTTCGTGTTGTTTCTCGTTGTCGGTTCGCGCGTGTTCGACCCGCTGACGACGGCCCTGACCCAGTTTGTGGAGTTTCGCTATTATGCCATGGCCGGCGGACGCATTTTGCGGCTGATGCGCGAACCCGTCATGCCCGGGCGCGCAAAGGCTCCCGCCCGGGGCGACCTTGTCATGGAGCACGTTGCCTTTGGCTATGCTGACAAGGAGGTGCTGCACGACGTGTCGCTCACGTTTCGCCGCGGCACCATGACAGCTCTGGTGGGGCCTTCGGGCAGTGGCAAGAGCACGTTGCTGAAGCTGGCGGCCCGCTTCTACGACCCCGACGGCGGCCGCATCGTTTATGGCGGAACGGACTTGGCGGGTCTCGACCCGGAGGATTACATGCAGCACGTGTCGATGGTTTTTCAGGACGTCTGTCTTTTTCACGACACCGTGCGCAACAACATCCGCTTCGGGCGGCCCGATGCCACCGATGCTGAGGTCGAGGATGCTGCTCGGCGGGCGGCATGCGGCTTTGTGAGCCGTTTGCCCGGCGGGCTCGATGCGGTGATAGGCGAGGGTGGTTGCACTTTGTCGGGAGGTGAGCGGCAGCGCATCAGCATAGCCCGGGCTTTGCTCCGCGATGCACAGCTTGTCCTGCTGGACGAGGCAACGGCCTCGCTCGACCCTGAAAACGAAGCCGAGGTGCAGCGCGCCGTTTCGGCCCTGGTGGCCGGTCATACGCTGATTGTCGTGGCTCATCGCTTGAAGACCATCTGCCGGGCCGACAACATCGTCGTCATGGACGGCGGCCGTGTGGTGGAGCAGGGGACGCACGAGGACTTGCTCCGTGCCGGCGGGCTCTATGCACGCTTGTGGCGCTTGCAGGCTGCCACGGACGGCTGGCGCTTGTAGGGTGAGGCCTCTTTGGGGCGTTATGGGAAAAGCAGGGGCGGGGTGCAGCCGGCGGTTGCGGCCTGCCCCTTGCAGCATGCAGGGACGATACGTGGCCGGCCAGCCGGGAACGTGCGGCCGGCAGCCTGAAAAAAGCTGGGGCGAGGCATGGGGGGTGCTGCGCAGTGGGATAGCGGCGTCAGCGGGCGGGTGGCGTGCCAGTATGCGCGGTACGGACGACGAGGGCGCCCCGTTCGGCCATGTCGTGGCAGGGCAGGCCGGCGGCCCGTGCTTCGGAGGCGAAGCGGTGGCGGTAGAAGTCGGTGAGCGAGCCGTCGAGCACGACGAGGCGCGGCCGGTAGGTGCGCAGCACGGGAGCCAGCCGGCCGCGGGCGCCGCGCGCCACGAGCAGAAAGTCCACCGCTTCGGTGCGACGGGGCAGGGCACGCGGCCAGCGCGAGCGAAACACGGCCACCGTGCGTCCGTCGAAGCGCAGCAGGTGGCCCGGCGCAAGGCTGTCGGGGCGACCGCTTTGCGTGGTGAGCAGACGGGGCGGGTTGATGCCCTCGGGCTGCCAGAAGTTGCGCCGCAGATAGTCGATGTCGGTGCTCACGCGCGCCGTGTCGGGCGTCCACAGATAGGAGCGTTCTTCCGAGAGCAGGCAGTGGACGGCAGGCTCGCGGCGCAGGTTGTAGAAGATGAGCTCCCCGGCGTGGCGCCCCGGCCGCCGGGCATAAAGTTCGACGCCGGCGATGAGGCCAGCCACGCAGATGGCGAGCACCGTGGGCAGGCGCCGCCGTCCGTGCAGGCCGTGGAGCAGCAGGGCGAAGAGCACGTAGCAGAGGGCGGCCGTAAGCGGAGTGGGGTAGCAGCTGACGGTGCAGCCCGGCAGCGTGGCGAGCCATTCGAGGGCACCGTGTAGGGCGCGCAGCAGGCCGTCGAGCGCAAAGGCCAGCGGCATCCGCAGGAACGGGACGGCCAGAAACGCGAGCGAGCAGAGCAGCAGCGGATAGCTCAGCGGCACGGCCACGAGGTTGGCGGCGAGCCCGTAGACGGGCACCGTGTGGAACACGCAGGCCACCACGGGCAGCGTGCCGAGCTGGGCCGCCACCGAGAGGGCCGCCACCTCGTAGACGAAAAGCGCGGCGCGGTGGCGCACGATCCACCGCGGACATGGCACGAGGGGCATGAGCACCAGGATGGCAAAGACCGAAAGGCACGACAGCTGGAAGCCAACGTCGAAGAGCGCCTGCGGGGCACCGATGAGCATGAGGAACGCCGCGGCTGCCAGATAGTTGATGGAGAAGCGGTCGAAATAGAGAAGCGAAAGCAGTTCGGCCACGGTGAACATGATCGTGGCGCGCACGAGCGAGAGCGGCAGGCCCGTGACGAAGGCAAAGGCCCACAGCCCCGCCAGCCCGGCCAGGCTCAGCACGCCGTTCAGGCGGCGGTTGTACACGTGGCGCAGCAGGAGAAAACGGTAGAAGGCGTAGAGGATGCCGACGTTCATGCCCGAAAGGGCCAGCAGGTGGCTGATGCCCGTTTGCGCATAGAGGCTCTCGGTGGCATCGTCCAGGCGGCTGCGGTCGCCCAGCGTGATGGAGGTCACGACGGCCAGGCTGCGCCCTTCGAGGTGGAGGGCAAACTGCTCCGAGAGGCTTTCGCGCAGGCGCAAGGCCTTCACTTTCAGCCGTTGCAGCAGCGGCAGGGCATCCAGCAGGCTGCGGGCCGTGGCGGGCGAGGCTTTTTGCCAGTGGCCGGTGGGGCAGAAGCCCGTTCCGCTGATGCGGTTGTGGCGCAGGTAGGCGCCATAGTCGAACTCGCCCGGATTGCCGCTGCCCCGCGGGGTGGCGAGCGGGGCGCGAAACAGGAGGGCGTCGCCCGGCGCAAGGCTGTCGGCCTGCATGAGCGTGAGGCGCACGGTGCGACCGTCGGCGGCGCCGCCCACGATGCGCACGTCGGCCAGCGTGGCGCGGGCCGTATAGCGCGGCGGAGCCACGACAACGCCTTTGGCATCGGTCGGCGCGTCGGGCCATGTGCAGGTGGCGGCGTTGCGTGCCGCCACGAGAAAGCCTGCCCCCGTGCAGCCGAACGCCAGGTTCAGACAGGTCACGTAGAGCAGGCTGTAAACGGTGCGTTCGTAGCGCCGGTGGCAGACGATGGCCGCGGCAGCCAGGGACACGGCGGCCGTAAAGAGGGCCCATGTGGCCGTGGCGAGCCGGGCGTAGCACACCTCGCCGACGAAGATGCCCGCGGCAAAGGGCACCAGCAGGCGCAGGAGGGGGTGGGTGTCGAAAAGTTTTTCGTATGACCTTAGCGGCTGCACGACGTTTTCAGTGCATGGATTTCGGCCCGCGGGTCGGGCGCGCGGAACACGGCGCTGCCGGCCACGAGCACGTCGGCCCCGGCCTCAACAAGGCGCCGGCCCGTTTCGCGGTTGACGCCGCCGTCCACCTCGATGAGCGCATGCGAGCCGCTGCGGTCCACGAGTTCGCGCAGGCGGCGCGTCTTGTCGACGGAGTGTTCGATAAACCGCTGTCCGCCGAAGCCCGGGTTCACCGACATGAGCATCACTAGGTCGAGGTCGGCCACGATTTCTTCCAGGCACGCCACGGGCGTGTGGGGGTTGAGCGTTACGCCGGCCATCATGCCTTCGGCCTTGATTTGCTGCACCACGCGGTGCAGGTTGGTGCAGGCTTCGTAGTGTACGTTCATCACCTTGGCGCCCAGGGCCTTGACTTCACGGATAAACTTCTCGGGCTGCACGATCATCAGGTGTACGTCGAGCGGTTTGCGGGCCGAGCGCGCCATGGCCTCCATAACGGGAAAGCCGAAGGAGATGTTGGGCACGAACACGCCGTCCATGACGTCGAGGTGGAACCAGTCGCATTCGCTTTCGTTGAGCATTTCGATGTCGCGCTGCAAGTGGGCGAAGTCGGCCGAGAGCAGCGAGGGGGCAATCAGTGGGGTCATAATGGAAAAGTGGGGCAGTATGCCAGGGTTCGACAATGTGATGCGTCGCGCCGTGCGGTGTGCGGAGGCACTGTGCCGGCGGCAACCGTGGGCAAAGGTACGGCTTTCCCGCGGCAACGGCAAGCGCCCGCCTCCGTTTCTTCCCTTTGGCGCGTTGCGCGCGGCCGGTGCCGGCGCTTGCCGTTGTCAGTTTTTTTCGCTATTTTGCACTGCCAAAAACTTCAACACTTATGACGACGACAGACACACTTTCATCCGGCGAGGTGAGCGGGGGCGCGCGTCCCCTCATCCCGCTGGAAGATTTTTTCAGAAATTCCGAACGGACGGCCTATCAGATTTCGCCCGACGGGACGCACATCTCTTATATGGCTCCCTACGAAAACCGCATGAACCTCTTTGTGCAGCGCGTGGGTGCGGCCGAGACCGTGCGCCTGACGAGCGAGACGGAGCGCAGCGTGGCGGGATACATGTGGGCCGACGACCGACGCCTGCTTTTCATGAAGGACAGCGGCGGCGACGAGAACTATCGCCTTTTCGGCGTCAATCTGGACGGCAGCGACCTGCGCGCCTACACCGACTTTCCCGGGGTGCGCACGGGCATTATCGACGATTTGGAGGAGGTGCCCGGCTGCGTAATGATCGGCATGAACAAGAGAAATCCCGAGGTGTTCGATCCCTACCGCCTTGACCTGAACACGGGCGAACTGACGCTGCTGGCCGAAAACCCCGGCAACTATCAGGGATGGATGACCGACCACGAGGGGCGCCTGCGCGCCGTGACGGCCATCGTCGACGGCGTGAACACGCAAATCCTCTACCGCGACACCGAGGACGAGCCGTTCCGCCCCGTGCTGACCACGAACTTTAAGGACGAGGTGAGCTTTCTGGAATTTACGCCCGACAACAAAAACGTCTATGCCGCCACCAATCTGGGACGCGACAAGGTGGAGCTCGTGCTGATGGACCCGTCGACGTGCACCGAGCTCGAGCAGCTCTATGCCCACCCGCGTTACGACGTGGCTTCCATCAGCTATTCGCGCAAGCGCAAGAAGTTGCTCGGCGTTTTCTGCACGGGTCACAAGGAACCCGTGCGCCACTATTTCGACGACGAGGCCCGCAGGCGTCGCGAGCGCATGGAGAACCATTTCCCGGGACGGCGCTTTGGCATTGCCGACATGGACAAGAGCGAAACGAAGCTCCTTGTTTACGTCGGGGGCGACCGCACGCGCGGGGCCTACTATTTCTATGACGAGGCGACCGACCGGGTGGAAAAGATTGCCGAGCTGGCGCCGTGGATACGCGAGGACGACATGGTGGAGATGCACCCCGTGACCTACACCACGCGCGACGGGTGGACCATCGAGGCCTATCTCTCGCTGCCCCACGGCCTGACGCCCGCGACGGCGCGCCATCTGCCGGTCGTGGTCAACCCGCACGGCGGTCCGTGGGCGCGCGACACGTGGGGCTATTCCTCTGAGGTTCAGTTTCTCTGCAACCGCGGCTACGCCGTGTTCCAGATGAATTTCCGCGGCTCCACGGGCTATGGCCGCAAGTTCCTCGAAGCCAGCTACAAGCAGTGGGGCCGCGCCATGCAGGACGACATTACCGACGGCGTCGAGTGGCTCAAAGCCCGCGGCATCGCCGATCCGCGCCGCATCGCCATATATGGCGGCAGCTACGGCGGGTATGCCGCTCTGGCGGGCGTCACGTTCACGCCCGACCTCTATGCTTGTGCGGTCGACTACGTGGGCGTCTCCAATCTCTTCACGTTCATGCAGACCATCCCGCCCTACTGGAAGCCAATGCTCGAAATGATGTACGAGCAGGTGGGCGATCCCGAAAAAGACAAGAAGATGATGGCCGCCTGCTCCCCGGCTCTTCATGCCGACCGCATCAAGGCGCCGCTGCTCGTGGCTCAGGGCGCCAACGACCCGCGGGTCAACAAGGACGAGAGCGACCAGATGGTGGCTGCCCTCCGCAGTCGCGGCGTCGAGGTGGAATATATCGTCAAGGACGACGAGGGTCACGGATTTCACAACCAGGAAAACCGTTACGACTTCTATCGCGCCATGGAGCGGTTCTTGCAAAAATATCTTTAAGCGCGACGAACCATTGACGGGGAAACTGTTTCATGCGGCAGTTTCCCCGCTTTTTTATGCGCTTTCCCGGGCCTCGTTTTTTTCGCTGTCCACGCACAACTTTACAGCTTGTTCTACGGGTGCTTGCTCACGAAGTTAAAATTTGTATAAGCGTGAGAGTTGTTGAGAACGCACATCTTCTTTTTGCTCGATGCAAGCTGTTTAAAATGAATGCTTAACGGCGTGGCTCTGCGTTCACTTGTTTCGTTTCTTCGTCGCAAAGTTCCGAAAAATAATGACAGCTGTATGCCTCTTTTTAGAGAAAATGGCCCCAAGTTCCGTGCCTTCTGGTGGGGGAAGAGAGGGGGCGCCGGTGCCCGGCCGGCGGCCGATTGCGGGGTGCGATGGGGGAGGTGGCGGGCAAAAACAAAGCGTGCGGAATACTCAAAAGAGTGGTTCCCGCAGACGGGAACCGGGCTCCTGATGAGCATTCCGCACGCAAGATGCGCAGTCTGAGGCGGGCGGGTCAGTACACCTCGACGTACGAAGCCAGCCGTTTGGCCTTGTCGCGCAAGGCGTCGAGGTCGGCCCCCACGGGACCGTTGCACACCACGACGCCCATGCGGCGGTTGACGCGCGTCGTGGGTTTCCCGAAGATGCGGATGTCGGCGTCCTCCTCGCACGTGCGCTCAATGCCGCGGTAGCGCGGAGCGTCGGCCGAGGCGATGGGCGAAAGTATCACGGCGCTGGCGCCGCAGCGCAGCTGCTTGATGCAGGGGATGGGCAGCCCGAGCGCGGCACGCAGGTGGAGCTCAAACTCGTTGAAGTTTTGCGTTCCGGCCAGCGTCACCATGCCCGTATCGTGCGGGCGGGGCGAAAGTTCGGAGAAGTAGACCCCGTTTTCGTGGCTCAGGAAAAACTCCACGCCCCAGATGCCGGCGCCCGTCAGCGCGCGCGTCACTTTTTCTGCCATGTCCTGCGCGGCAGCCAGGTGTTCGGGCTCGATGTGGGCCGGCTGGAAGCTCTCGCGGTAGTCGCCTCCCTTCTGTACGTGGCCGATGGGCGGGCAGAACAGGGTGGGGCCGTTTTTCTGCGTCACGGTGAGCAGCGTTATCTCGCTGTCGAAGCGCACGAACTCCTCGACGATGAGTTCGTGTATGTCGCCGCGGCTGCCTTTGTTGCCATAATCCCATGCGTGCGCCAGGTCGGCCTCGCTTTTCACGAGCGATTGCCCTTTTCCCGACGACGACATCAGCGGTTTCACCACGCAGGGGTAGCCCACCTTGCCGGCAGCCTCTTTCAGCTCCTCGAAAGTCTTGGCGTAGAAGTATTTGGCCGTTTTCAGCCCCAGCTCTTTGGCTGCCAGGTCGCGGATGGCTTTGCGGTTCATCGTAAAGTTGACGGCCCGGGCCGAGGGAGTCACCTGTATGCCCTGTTGTTCGTAGTCGTACAGGCGTTCTGTACGGATGGCCTCGATTTCGGGCACAATCATGTCGGGGCGATGCTTTTCGACGGCGCGGTCGAGCGCTTCGCCGTCGAGCATGGAGAAAATTTCGCATTCGTCGGCCACTTGCATGGCTGGGGCTCCTGCGTAGGCGTCGCAGGCCACGACGTACAGCCCGAGACGTTTGGCGGCTATGACGAACTCTTTGCCCAGTTCGCCGGAACCTAACAACAATATTTTTTTCATATATCTCGATAGATAAGGGATGGCTGATTCTGAAAAACACCGTTCCCTGACATGCCGGGCCGTTTGTTGGCGGGCGGCCGGCATGTCAGGGATTCAAACCTCGTGATGCAGGGTTTCGGCCCGTAGGTGGCCGATGCAAAGATACGTTTTTTTATGTTTCCCCTCCGGGTGCGGGGCTTCTTTTCCCGCCGGCCCGTCAGCAGGGCAGGGCTTTGCTCAGCAGGGGCAGGGCAAGCCGGGCGTTGGCCGGGCCGATGGCCTTTGGGCGCGGAGCCGGCCGGTAGGCCCGGGCAAAGGCGCGCAGGAGGTTTAGCGTTTCTTTCCGCGGCGAGGGGGCTTCGTGTGTAAAGTTGTCCATAGGCTCTCGTTTTGATGGGTTGCTATTATTAGGAACGCGCCGACGTTGCTTTTAGTGTGCGCGATGCGAAACTTTTTCGTTTTCTGCACTTTCCGCCTGTCGGGCCCGGCGAGAATAACGCTTCAGCGCCCCGTCCGGTCAGGACGGGGCGCTGAAGCGAGGGGCGGGTGGGGCGGTGTGCGTTGCGCCGGGGGCGGCGGTGCCTCAGAGCATCGTGAGCGACAGGTTGTGCTCGCTGGCCATGCGCCGCATGTTGAGGATGGCATAGCGCATGCGCCCCAGCGCGGTGTTGATGCTCACGCCCGTTGTTTCGGATATTTCCTTGAAGCTCAGGTTCTGGTAGTAGCGCATGAAGACCACTTCGCGTTGAACGGCCGGGAGGTGGTCCATCAGCCGCCGCACGTCTTTCAGCGTCTGCTCGTTCACCATCTCCATTTCCAGGGAGCGGTCGGTCAGCTCGCTGCTTTCGAAAAGCTCTGTCTCGCTTTCGTCGTTCGAAATGGTGTTTTCGTTGCGCTCCGTGCGAAACTGGTCGATAATCAGGTTGTGGGCAATGCGCGTCAGCCAGGCCCCGAATTTTCCATTGGCCGCATAGCGCTTTTCTTGCAGCGTGATGATGGCTTTCATGAACGTCTCCTGAAAGAGATCGTCGGCCATGTCGGCATTTCTGACAATAAAATATATATAGGAGTAGAGCCTGTCTTTATGACGTTCCAGCAAAGCGTCGAAAGCCTCGTCTTTTCCCGAAACGTAAAGCGCCACCAACCGGTCGTCGGAGCACTTGTTGAGATTTTCCATGATTACTCAGTTTTTAGTTCGTATGAGTAATGATGTTTCGATAGGCTGTTTCGTTTTAATATGTCAACTGCCGACAAAGTTATAAAATGGAAGCAAAACAGCCAAGCATCTTGTCCTTTTTTTGAGAAATGGGATGTCGGTCGGGGGCTTTCCCCCTGCCCGCAGGCCCGGTGAGCGCGGTTGTCGGGGGCGGCAGCTCCCTGTCTTTTCGCTGCTGTTTTCTCCGTTTCCGCTCTTTCGCGCCCTTCCTCTTCCGCTTGCGTTCCCCGTCCTCGTGCGGCCGGTGCGCCGCGGCTGTCGGCAGCCCGCGGCATTGTTCTGTTTTTCGGTTGCGCCGGAAATCTAAGCGCTCAGAATGCGTTGTTTCCGAAGTTTCGCCCGGGCGTGTGGTTTTACGCGCCTGTACGCTGTTTTAAGGTTTGAGTGGTCTGATATTCAGTGCGATAGAGGATGCTTTTCCACGTTTTGCAGGCTAAAATGCAGGCCTTCGGGCGAGAGATCCATGGGATGTTGTCCGAGATCCATGGGGTGTTGCGCCAGATCCAAGGCCTGTTTCGACGCAGGCATCGCATCGCGGTTCGTTGCGGAGCCTTGTTCTGGAAAGAGCGTTTGGCGCTTTTTGCACGAAAAGGGTTCTCCCGTCCGCTGCGGGCTGAATAGATGTGAAAGCGGCGAGCGTCGTTTTTGCCGGCGGCCGTCGGTCGGGCGGTTTTTTCCTGCGTTTTTTCTCTCTTTCGTCGCCGGTGGCGATTCGTCGATATGTCGGTTTTTTGTCCGCTCATCCCCTCCCGTCCGTATGGGACCGGGCGGGGGCCGGGCGGGCGTTTGTGGGCTTGCGTGCTTTGTTCCCGGAAGAAATGTGGCAGCAAATTCTTGGAAACGCGCGTATCTTTTTATTAAATTTGCCCCGCTTAAACCCGACATCCCGCATGCCGACGCCCGCACCTTATTACGATTATTCTACCTTCCTTGCCCGTCATTTTGCGGGCAAGGTGCAGAAGCTTTCGGTCGATGCCGGCTTCACCTGCCCCAACCGCGACGGCAGCGTGGGGCGGGGCGGTTGTGCTTATTGCAACAACCGCTCCTTCCGCCCCGACTATTGCCGCGAGTTGCCCACGGTGACCGAGCAGCTCGAGGCGGGCAAGCGCTTTTTCTCGCGCAAATATCCCCACATGCGCTACCTGGCCTATTTCCAGGCATACACCAACACTTACGCCGACCTCCCGCGCCTGCGTGCGCTCTACGAGGAGGCGCTGGCTGTGCCCGGTGTGGTGGGGCTTGTCGTTTCGACGCGCCCCGACTGCGTGCCCGACGACGTGCTCGACTACGTGGCCGCTCTCTCGCGCCGCACCTTCGTGCTCATGGAGTATGGCGTCGAGTCGGTCAGCGATGCCACGCTGCGCCGCATCTGTCGCGGGCACGATTTTGCCTGTGCGGCCGATGCCGTGCGGCGCACGGCGCAGCGGGGCATCCCGGTGGGCGCCCACGTCATTCTGGGGCTGCCCGGCGAGGGGCGCGAGGCGCTGCTCCGCCAGGCCGGCGTCCTTTCGGAGCTGCCGCTCGACGTTTTGAAAATGCACCAGTTGCAGATCGTGCGCGGCACGCTCATGGCACGCTGGTACGCGGAGCGGCCGGCCGATTTCCACCTGTTCGGGCCCGAGGAATACGCCGAACTGGTGGTCGACTACCTCGAACGCCTGCGGCCCGGCATCGCTGTCGAGCGCTTCACGTCGCAGTCGCCGGCCGGCCTGCTCATAGCCCCCGACTGGGGCTGGAAAAACCACCGCTTCGCCGAGCTCGTCAGGCGCCGCCTGCGCGAACGGGGCACGTGGCAGGGCCGTTGCTGGCAGCCTGCCGCGCCTGCCCCTTCCGGCCCCGGCTGCGAAATGAAACTTCCGTAATCAACACTTTCAGATACGTTATGAACGTACCTTTTGTCTTTCAAATCATGGAGCCTGCGGAACGGACGTCGTTCGTTGCCCAGCTCGACGAGCTGGCGGCCCGCGTCGAGGCGTGGCTGCACCCCGTCGGCGGCCCGCAGCTTCGCTTGGTGCAGGCCCGTGTCTACCTCAGCGATATAGCCAACTGGGAGCCCGCGCTCACGGCTCACCCGCTCTATGTCGGCTGCCTGGCCCGTGCCGCGGTTTCCGTTGTCGGTCAGCCGCCCCTGAGCGGTGCCAAGGTGGCCTTGCAGCTCTGTGCGCTGCCCGCCGCCTCTTCCTCGGCTCGTCGCGAGGGCGATGCCTTTGTCTTCGAAACGGGGGGCGTCACGTTTCTCTGGCAGACGGTGCGCCTTTCGGCCGCCGACGTGGCCGGCCTCGATGCGGCTGCCCAGACGCGGCTGGCGTTCGACCGCCACGTGGGCCTCTTGGCGCAGCGGGGATGGACGTTGGCCGGCCACTGCCTGCGCACGTGGCTCTTTGTGCGCGACATCGACCGCCACTACGCCGGCGTTGTCGCGGGGCGCAACGCTGTGTTTGCCCGCGAGGGGCTGACGCCCGCCACCCATTTCATAGCCTCGACGGGGATCGGGGGCGAAACCGCCGAACCTGCCGCCGTCGTGGCTGTCGACTTCCTTTCGGCGTCGGGGCCCGGCCTTGGCGAGGTTTCCTATTTGCAGGCGCCCGACTATCTCAACCCCACATACGAATATGGCGTGGCTTTCGAGCGGGCCACGGCCGTCGGTTTCGGTTGGGGCCGCATGGTCCTGCTCTCCGGTACGGCCAGCATCGACAAGACGGGCACCTGCGTCCACCGCGGCGACGTGCTGACGCAGACGGGCCGCCTCCTGCTCAACATGGAGAAGCTGCTCGAGGCGGGCGGAGCCTCGCTTTCCGACTTACTCTATGTAGTAGTCTACCTCCGCGACGTTTCCGACTACGCGGCCGTGGCGCGCTACATGTCGCTGCGCTTCCCCCGTCTGCCCGTGCTCATCACCGAGGCCCGCGTGTGCCGCCCCGAGTGGCTGGTCGAGATGGAGGGTGTGGCAGCCGTGCCCGCTCCGGCCGGCTGACGCCGTTTGGGGCTGCGCCTTCCCGCCCATGCCGGGGAGGCTCCCATCCCGCCGTGTTAACACGCGAAAGAAACTTTAAAGCTTCTGCTGGTTTTTCGATTTTAACACTTGAAATTGCAGCTTGGTTAAAAGATGTTGCTACAAACAAGTTTGCTCGGAGGGCCACCGATGCGGGAAATAAAAATCTATTAATTTTGCTGCATTCTACAGGAGTGTGGAAATGCGAAGAAGCCATGAAGAAATCAATAAAAATAGATAAATGAATAAATCAAGGTGCATATGAAAAACCGTTTTAGCAAAATGGGTAATGCATTGCTTGGAGCGATGTGTTTACTTACGACTTGCGGACTTTCGTATTCCTGTTCGGACGACTATGAGTTGGACGATACCAACCCGAGTTTCTTGGGGGGGAGTATCTACGATGAGCTGAAGGCGAGAGGAAACTACGAAACAACCATCAAGTTGATCAACGATTTGGACTACGCCGACGTTATGTCGAAAACTGGTAGCAAGACGCTGTTCGTAGCCGACGACGATGCCTACGCGCGCTTCTTCCAGACAACGACATGGACGGACGGCCAGGGACAACCCGTCAGAAGCTACAACCAGCTCTCGACCAACCAGAAGCGTTTGCTGCTGTTCAACTCGATGTTGAACAACGCCTATGTGATGGAGATGATGGCCAACACCTCGGGTGGTGGAACCAACGAATGCCTCCGTCAGGTCACCCAGGCTGCCGCTACCGACTCTGTCGGCTTCTGGACGTGGGACAAGTTGCCTCAAAACGAGTATGAGCCCACCGGGGGCGAGGACGACTACCCCGACTTCTGGGCATCCTATCGCCAGCAGTCGCGCGGCGGTATATATATGGCGCTCGATGCCACGCAGCCCATGCTCACCCACTTCCTCGAAGGCCAGATGCGCAGCAAGAACATCTCCAACGACGACATCGCCTTCATCTTGGGCTTGCCCGAGGGGTCTTGGGGCAACGAAAACCGTAGCTACATTTATAATGCGCAGGTGAAGGAGCAGGACGTTACGTGCTTGAACGGTTATTTCCACGTGCTCGACCGCGTGCTGGAAACGCCTACCAATATGGCCGAAGTCATTCGTACCAATGGCAAGACGAAGCATTTCAGCCGCATGCTCGACCGTTTCAGTGCACCTTTCTATAATGCCAACCTGACGCAGCAGTACCAGGCGCTCCATCCCTCCATGTCGTTGAACGACTCTGTGTTCGAGAAGCGCTATTTTGCCGTGCGTTCGCAGGGTGGAAACCAGCTCTCCACAACGCCCGATGGCGAAGCCATGCCGGGTTCTTATCCCTATCTGGCTTTCGACCCGGGATGGAACGAGTATTCCGCCAGCAGCACCGAGGCCAAGGAGGTGGATATGGGTGTCATCTTTGCGCCCAACGACGCTGCCATCGAGCAGTACTTCCTCCAAGGTAGTGGCGTCTCGCTGATGAACCGCTATGCCAAGGAAACGCCTGTGACGGAAAAGAACCTCGACTACAACCTCGACCAGTTGCCTCTGATTATCGTACGCTCGCTCATCAACAACTTGATGAAGTCGTCGTTCAACGAGTCGGTGCCCAGCAAGTACCTGACCATCATGAATGATGCCCGCGACCCGATGTTCCCCAAAACAAGCTATCCCAGCGTCGGCGACTTTAAGAACAAATTGGTCGACACCTGTCTGCTGGCCAACAACGGCTTGGTTTACGTCATCAACGAGGTAGTTGCTCCGGCCGACTATGCTTCGGTTATCGCTCCCGTGCTCAGATCGCAGAATGCACAGGTGATGCGTGCTGTCATCACGGCAGATGACAACTATGTAAACGGTAGCCAGTATAACTTGGCCCCGTTGCAGAAGTATTTCAGCACCTATCTCAAATCCATGCAGTCGCACTTCTCCCTCTTCGTTCCGACGGACGAGGGCTTGAGCACGTATGGTTATGTCAACCCGATGTCGTTGGCTTCGGGCATGGCCGGACAATACAACTACCTGCGTTTCACTTTCAGCAATTTTACGGCTAACGACAATAATAAGCGTTTGCCGATCGAAGCCAGCGCCTATTCATATAATATAGAGACGGGCCCGACCGATTCGGACGTTCGTCTGTGGAGAAATGAAAGTCGCGAAGTGATTACGAGCGGACGTGGCGATACGAAGGCTTCCTTGCTCGAAGAAATGGTAGACCAGCACATCGTCGTGCAGGAGAATGCCGACGTCATCGGCCAGAGTGAAAACGCACAGCGCTATTATCTCTCCCGTTCGGGTGCCCCCATCTACATTGCAAAGCCTTCGAGCGCTGCAAGAGGCGAGGGCATGGAGGTCAAAGGTGGCTTCCAGCTGATGCTCGACGCTCAGAACTCGGCAGCTGCTTACAGCTCGGTCGTTACCGAAGGCTACGATCAGACAGGTGGTAGCGAGGAGGCTTACGGAAATGGTATGACCTATTTCCTCAACCGCCCCATGCAGCCGACCATGAACACGGTGTTCGACGTAATGAGCGACAACGAAGCGTTCTCAACGTTCTATAATCTTTGTCTTTGCGGAGGTACCACCAACGCCCCCTACAATGCTGACCTCTTGAATGCCTGCGGTTTCCGTCTCAACGACGAGGGCAACTTGATGGACGATAGCGACTGGTATTACGAAAGAACGAAATATCAGATCTTCCTGACCCAAGGAGTGATTAGCGGTACGACCAGCAACAACTGTTTCCCGCCGGCCGGAAGCGCTGTGGTTCGTTTCTTCAACAATTACAACTATACGGTCTATATTCCTACCAACGAGGCTGTTCTGGCTGCCATCGACAATGGTCTGCCCACGTGGGACGACATCACCAACTTTGTCAACAGCTGTGAACGCTACGAGGCAGGTGTGACGGACGACGAGGGTAATAGCATGGAAGGCATCATCATTGATGAAGATGAGCGTGCCCAGGCTCAGGCCATGGTGACGGAGCTCGTCAACTTCCTCAAATATCACTTCCAGGATCTCTCTGTCTTTGTCGATAACGTAACGTCTGTTGGCGAAGACAATGGCTACGACAGCTATTCGACCTCGTGCATCGACAATGAGCAGGGAAGTTATCTGATGCTGCGTGTACGCCAGACGCCCGGCACGATGACGGTTTTGGATAATGCAGGCACTACGCACAACGTAACGACGCTTTCCAACTTGGTGGCTCGCGACATGAATTTCAATGCAAGCGTGACAGCCGGTGAGTCGTGCTCGAGTATCAAGAACTCGTCGTACGTCGTTGTACATCAGATTGATGGAGCGCTCGACTTCCGTGAAGGCGCAGCCGGAGCGTCGTATTCGTCTGCTTGGGAAACACCCGCAAAGGCCAAGGCTTTCATCAAGAAGTACGAAATTAGAAAGTAAATCGTAATATCATGAAAAATATAAAGTATCTGTTGACGCTCGCTTTGTGCTTCTGTTGCGCCGTAGCATTTGCACAAAAGAGAATCTCCGGTCGCGTTTGGAGCAAAACCGACGGACCGATCATTATGGCAAATGTCGTCGAGTTGGACAACTCGGGACGTGCTATCACGTCTACGACGACAGACATCAACGGTAACTTCTCTATGACTGTTCGCAATACGAACAACCGTTTGCAGGTGTCGTATGTGGGATACGCTAAATTCGTGGAGAAGATCGGTGCGCGCACGTCGTTCAACATTCAGCTGAAAGACGTAACCTCTCTGTCGACGGCCGAGGTACGCGTCACACGTAAGGTGACGTCCAACGGTCTGACCATTCCCGAACGAGAAATCTCAATGGCCAGCCAGTCGTTGAACATGGACGAAATGGAAGGCCTCTCGTTCGAAACGGCCGGCGAGGCTTTGCAAGGTCAGATTGCAGGTCTTGACATCGTGATGAACTCGGGTAACCTAGGTGCCGGTACCAGCATGCGTTTGCGTGGTGTCACCTCTATCAATGGTAGCCAGGAACCTCTGATAGTTGTCAATGGTTATATCTTGGAAGATTACAGTGCAGACGAGCTCGACCTCACCAATATGGAAGACGAAGAGCAGTTTGCCACCCTTTTGCAGGTGAGCCCCGAAGACATCCAGAGCATCAAGGTGTTGAAAGATGCTTCGGCTACGGCCATCTGGGGTTCGCGTGGTTCTAACGGTGTTATCGAAATCACGACCCGTCGTGGTAGCCGCGGTAAGACGCGCGTATCTTTTGGATACCGCTTCTCGGGTTCGTGGCAGCCGGAGGGCATGAAGATGCTCAACGGTGACGGTTACACCATGATGTTGAAGGAAGCCTACTTCAACCCCGGTCAGAACGACGTGGCTTCCGGTATCGTCGAGCTCAGCTACATGCCTACGCATACAGCTTACTATGCCAACTACAACAACAACACCGACTGGATCGACGAGGTAACGCAGTTTGGTCAGACGCACAATTATAGTGTGGCTGTTTCCGGTGGTGGTGAGAAAGCTACCTTCCGTATCTCTGGTAACTACGACCATGAGGTTGGTACCATCATCAAGCAGAGCCTCGATCGTTTCTCAACCCGCTTGGCTTTGGACTACTATGTGTCCGACCGCATCAAGTTCTCCTCCGACTTCGGTTTGACTTATACGAAGAACAATAAGAACTACGACGACTATCTCTTGGACAAGGCATACCAGGCCATGCCTAACATGGCTGTTTACCGCCAGGAGTATCGCGAGACGGCCGATGGAGTTGGTGAGTACTACAACACGGGAGAATTTTATATCATGCCTCCCGCTGCCACGGCAGCCGGCTTGGTGGCCAACAACAGCGGTCGTTCTTCTTACTACCTGAGCGACATGGTTTCCAACGGTAACCCCGTGGCCATCGCCCATCAGGCTTGGAGAAAGTGGTCCACCTATACCATTACGCCTCAGTTCTCTTTGGAATACAAACTCTTGGGTAAGGAAGACAAGGAGACGCAGCTCAACTACCGTGGTGAGGTTTACATGAACGCTTATACGGAGACGCGTAACTCTTACTATCCTTCTTCGTTGACTTCCAACACGTGGGATCAAGGTATCGACCTGACGTCCAACTACGAATTCAAGAGCTTGCAGTTCACGACGCGCCATCAGCTCGTCTTTGCTCCTTACTTCTTGAATGAGGACCACAGCTTGCAGGTGTTGGTTCGTGGTGAGTTGGGAACGAATACGTCGAGCACGCAGTCGCTTTCTTCTTCCGGTATCAGTGGTGGCATCACCGATCCCACGGTGCCCGGTTACCTGACGGCCTCTACAACGTCGACGGGTAAGGGGCATACGCTCAGCGGTACGGGATCTATCCACTACGCTTTCGCGCAGAAGTACATTGTCGACTTTACGCTTCGTGCCGACGGTAGCACCAAGTTCGGTTCGGGTAGCAAGTGGGGCTTCTTCCCCGGTATCTCCGGTCGTTGGAACATCAGCGATGAAATCTTCTTCCAGCCTTTGAAGAAGGTCATCAGCATGTTGGCCTTCCGTCCGGGTTGGGGTATCACGGGTAACGCTTCTTTCCAGGAAGGACTCATCTACAACAACTACTCTGCTATCGGACAGTATAACGGAGTGCAGGCCATTGCACCTTCCAACCTGCGTCTTACGGAAATTCAGTGGGAAAAGACCAAGTCGTGGAACATGGGTTTCAACTTGAACTTCTTCGACGACTTGATTCAGTTCGACTTGAATATCTATAATAAGAATACGACAGACCTCTTGATGTCGGGTGTACGCATTCCGTCGTCTACGGGTTTCTCAACGTTGCCTTGGGCCAATGTAGGTTCTTTGGAGAACAAGGGTTGGGAGTTGTTCGTCAACACGCGCCCCGTCTTCAAGGTGGGTAAGTTCAGCATGAAGTTCCGTTTCAATGTGGCACAGAACTTGGGTAAGATCACATCGATGGATGCCAATGTGCTGGCCAGCATGAACCCCGACTTCAACTATGCTAACGAAAACTACATGAGCCGTGTGCAGATCGGCCACGCTTTGGGTAGCATCTACGGTTTCCGCTACAAGGGCGTTTATGCCTACGACTACGATCACAACGGCTACTTCCTCGATGAGAGCAAGAACGACTATGTGAACCCTGATGGTTCGACCAACACGGCTGCCGCTACGGGTAAGACCGCTCCTATCGTTTACGATGCCAATGGAAACGTTGTTTACGACAAGGATGGCAACCCGCTGCCTATGATGTTCAACTATGGCGGTGTCAACTATCAGTTCCAGGGTGGTGACGTGATCTACGAGGATATCAACCACGATGGTCAGATCAACGAGCTGGATATCGTTTACCTCGGTAGCTCCAACCCGAAAGTGAACGGAGGTTTCGGTATCGACATCTCTTACGGACGTTGGGAGCTGAAAACCAACTTCAACTTCCGTATTGGTAACAAGATTATCAACATGGCCCGTATGAAGGCTGAGGATATGAGAACCAACAAGAACCAGAGTGCTGCTGTGGCTCACCGTTGGAGAAAGAACGGTCAGGTAACGGAAATTCCGCGCGCTATGAATTCTTCCGTTGGTAACTCGTACAATGCTTTGAGCAGCGACCGTTATGTAGAGCCGGGCGACTTCCTTCGTTTCAACTACTTGCAGCTGGCTTACAGCTTCGATCCTGCCAAGTTGAAGAAGTACGGCATCTCGCAGCTCCGTTTCTCTCTTACGGGTAACAACCTGTTCTGCTGGTCGAAGTACTCCGGTGTCGACCCCGAGAAGTCGGCTTCGGGTTATAGCCCCTGCATCGATAATTCGCAGACACCGCGTACGCGTTCGTTTACGTTTAGCTTTAACATCGGTTTCTAAGACGCATAGCAATGAAAAGGAAAAATATATATGCCAAAGTAGCTTTGTCGGGCGTGCTGGCCTTGTCTCTCGGCATGACTTCCTGTGAGGACTTTCTGACGGTGTATCCTACCAATCAGATCCCTGAGGAACAATTCTTCCAGGACAAGAACGACTTGGACAATGTCCGTGCTGCAGCTTATTTGCAGATGACAAACGTTACTAATAAGATTTTGATATGGGGCGAGGCACGTTCAGACAATTTCAGTCTTCGCGATGTGAATGAGTCGTACGAACGTTTGCAGAACGGCGTGCTTCAGCCCACAGAAGAAATGTTCGATTGGGCTCCGCTCTATACGGGTATCAACTATTGCAACAAGGTGCTCGAAGAGGGTCAGCGCATGATTGACGAAAATGTCGATCCGAGCTTCCGTGATGGCGACTGGCAGCCCATTAAGGCTGAAATGACAGCCCTTCGTGCCCTGTACTACTTCTACTTGGTACGTGCCTATCGTGACGTTCCTTACGTGACCTATTCCATCAGTACGGATGCTCAGGCCATGCGCGAGGGCCGTACGCGGGCTGTTGCTGGTGCTGCCATCCTGGGCGACCTGATACAGCAGTTGGAGGATGTCAAGGATGTGGCTGCCACCAACTTCGGTTCCACGTCGGAGAACAAAGGCCGCTTTACCAAGCTGGGGGTACGTGCACTCTTGGCCGACATGTATCTGTGGAGAGGTTGTCTTTTGAAAAACTATCAGGCTAAGGGTGGCTTGGACGCCAACCTTACCGATATTATTTCCGAAGACAGCACGACGGTGACCACTGCTGATGGAGTTTTGGTCGATAAGGCTTACACAGACAACCTTAGCACCGAATGTTTCCAAATGGCAGCAGAGCGTGCGCAGGATGTCATCGCTTCTTTGAAAGCTGACTACGACGAAGAGTTGGAGAATGCGTTCGGTACAACGCAGTTGGAGCGCGACCAGCCTTATCCTTTGACGCGCATGCCCGATTACAGTACTTCTTATGTAACGGATGTGGTGTATTCGACCATTTGGGGCAGCAAGAACTCTACGGAAAGTATTTTCGAACTGCAATATGATGGAACCAATTTGGTGAATACGACTGTCAATAGCTTCCTGAGCAATTATGCCAATGGGGCTCTGAACGCCGGTACGTTCACGGCCAATCCCAATTTGATTGGAAGTGCCAATTCTATCAATCCTTCGAAAGGTTTTGGTCAGACCGATATACGTCTCTTGGAGTCGGTACAGTTCCAGTCCATGTCTCAGTCGTCTTTCTTTATCATGAAGAACACGGCGACAAGTCTTACCATTGCCGATTTGGAGGACATGACCGAAGGTTACTCGGGTACCCCCAACTATCGTAGTTCTGCATCTTCGAATGCCAACTGGCCGGTATATCGCCTGACGGATGTCATGTTGATAAAGGCCGAGGCTTTGGCGCGTTCCAATACGAATTTGCAGGAAGGTTTCCGTCTGGTGAATGAGATCTTTGCTCGCTGCAACCCGGCGCTTGGTAGCTCTGTCAACACCGAGAGCGACTACGAGGAAAATGCAGATTTGCAGTGCGACCGATTGAATGATAATTATTATTCAGGAAAGAGCGCCAGCGATTTGTTGACTCTGCTTTATAATGAGCGTCAGCTTGAATTCTTTGCAGAAGGAAAGCGTTGGTTCGACTTGGTTCGTCAGGCAGAGGCAGACAATTCTACGGAGACAGCTTTGGAGTGGATGGCTGCATCTACTTCTTTGCAGAACCGTCTGCGCTCGCTATACTCCATGTACAATCCTATTTATTATAGTGAGTTGGATGCGAATGGGGTAGAGAATGGTGGTTACTTGCATCAGAATCCTGTTTGGGAGAAGTATAGCAATTAATTTAGTTTGAGCATTTCAATGGAAAAGAGATATATGTCAATCAAACGGCTTACAGGAGCTATGGCTCTTGTTGCGATGTCTGTTTCCACGCTGACTCTCGCAGGTTGCAAGGAGACGATTGACTCTTCCAATTTTGCCATCGCTGATGAGCCCACGGTTTTTGATTACCTGAGCGACGATGACCGTTTCTCAGACATGGTATCCGTTTTCGAGCGAGTTAACTTGGTTGAAGTGCCTGAGGGATCCAATTATACCTCCTCCTCAATTGCCAACACGTTGCAGACACGTGGCAACTACACTTGTTTCATTCCAACGAACGAGGCTGTCGAGGAGTATGTAAGCAGAGTCACTGGTGGAGCTACTACGGATGTCAGTCAGTTGACGGAAGAGCAAGCAACCAATTTGGCCAAGAACTGTATCATCGACAATGGAGATAACATGGCTTATGAAAGCCCCGATTTCCCCACCGACGGTTCTTTCGCCATTTCCAATATGAACGACCGCGTACTTACGTGCGAGGAAGTCAGTGTGGATGAGTCTGGAGCTCCTTTGACTGAGTCCTACTATTTGATCAATGGTGAGGCACGCGTCACGGAGACCGACCACGAAGTGAGCAATGGTATCATTCATGTGGTAGATCGGGTGATAGCTCCTTCCTCCGACAATGTAGCGGATATGATCAAGGCTGCTGACAACATGCACCTTTTCTCTTATCTGCTCACTTTGACGGGGTGGGATGTCAAGATGACCAATTACCGTGATGAGGATTATGAGGCACAGGAGAAGGACGAACTTATGAACTTGGCTAATGTTGGCGATGTCACAGTTCAGCAAAGACGAAACTTTGGCTACACAGCTTTTGTGGAGACCGACGACGTCTACGAAGCTGAGTGGGGGCTGAACATTCAATACAATGAAGCGACTGGTGCCATTGAGAACTGGGCTGAAATCGAGCCTCAGATCATTCAGAAGGTAACGGCCGTGTATGGCGAACAGGATGCCGACGATTACACGTCTGAAAACAATGCGCTCAACCGCTTTGTGGCTTATCACCTCTTGGAGGGTGGTATCCGTCCGGGTGGTTTCGTCCATCATTTGAACGAATATAACTATCGTTACGGTAGCGACATTCAGAATCCGAGTACGAACTACACGGTGGATGTGTGGGACTACTATACGACTATCGGTTCGCGCAGAGGGCTCATGAAGATCGTCCAGAGCGCGTTCGAAAGCGATTATCCGTACTATATCAATCGCGTCTGCGAGTATGACAATGACCGCTATCAGCAGCAGAGCGTTGTCAACCGCGGCGTAAAATTGAGCTTGACAAATGGCAATAACGACAACAATGCCTTGAACGGCTTTTACTATCCGATTGATGCCGTTTTGCTCTATGACAACCAAGTGCGGACTGATTTGGCCAACGAGCGAATTCGTGTCGACCTCACAACGATGCTGCCGGAGCTGGCCTCCAACAATATTCGTGCTGGAGCCTATCGTGCCTTCCCCACCGGCTACTTCTCGAAT
Source organism: uncultured Bacteroidales bacterium (assembly GCA_949297215.1). GTDB lineage: Bacteria > Bacteroidota > Bacteroidia > Bacteroidales > Bacteroidaceae > Alloprevotella. The sequence continues at coordinate 113,058 of CASFRV010000001.1, forward strand.
ATTACCAACGAATCGAGTAGTACGAAGATCTTTTATTTGAATGTCGCTTACAATCCGCGTGGCACGCACAATTGGAAGGACGCGCAGGGTGACGAGTTCATTTTTAGCGGTGTTTACGATTTCGTGTTGAAGTTGCCACCTGTACCTGCTGATGGCTTGTACGAGATCCGTATGGGACTTTCGAACAACAACCTCCGCGGAATGGCACAGATCTATTTTGGTGACGATCCTAACAATCTGCTTCCTGCCGGTCTCCCTGTTGATATGCGTCAGGAGTTTAAGAATGGTCAGAATCCAGGAATACCTTGGGTGGCTGATTCCAAGACGGATGAAGTCATCAACCGGGAGAATGACAAGAATTTGCGCAATCAAGGCTACATGAAGGGGCCGAAGTACTATATGATGTGTGACGGACTTGGTCCTGATAGTAAAACGATCAGAGAGGCTGCTGATGTCGATCAACCCGCTTTGCGACGCATCATCACAACAGAGAATCTGCGCGCCGACAGAACCTATTATTTGCGTTTCAAGTCGGCACTCGACTCTCGTGACGCTCAGTTCTTCGTTGATTATTTCGAGTTGGTCAATTCGTCTGTATATAACGGCGCAGAGGCTGAAGACGTCTGGTAATAACATCAAAAAATCTCAACAATGAAAGGTCTTAATAACATATTAGTAAAAGGTGGCTTTTGGGGAGTTGCTGTACTCTTGGGAGTAACGGCATGCTCAGATGACCATTTTGACATCCAGACGGCCGGGCCTGTTGGCTCGAAGACGATCTGGCAAAACATCGAGGAGCAGCCGCAGCTCGACTCGTTGGCCATGATTTTGAGCCGTACGGTTGTAATGAAGGATGAGAACGACCAAAAGTCTGTGTTGACTTATGCCGAGCTGCTCAATCAGTCGCAAGCGTTCACGGTGTTTGCTCCCCTCAATGGAACGTACAACGCCAAGCAATATATCGACTTGTTGAACGAAGCTGATAACTTGATGGCTACCGGTACAGAGGAGAGCAAAGCCCAGGCATTGGCATTAAAGTATATGGTAAGCAATCAGTTTGCAGGTAATCACATTGCACGGTTCAATTATGAATCGAACCAGAGCAGCCAGGATGTGCGGATGCTCAACTCGAAGCTTTGCGAGTATAATGCGGGTGAACAAGTCTTCAATGGAGTAGCGTTGAGTTCCGACGAATACAATGCTTCAAACGGAACGATGCATGTGCTGAATGGGCAGTCGCCTTTCAGAAACAACATATACGACTTCATGGAGAACGACCCGCGTTTCTCTAATATCTACGCTTATCTTTCCGATCCCCTTATCGAGACGCGAGAGTTTAGCGAGTCGCAGAGCACGCAGGGAGCCATGAACGAAAATGGCGAAATGATTTATGTTGACTCTGTGTACGTTACCCATAACGAGGTGTTGGACTACTGCGGTGCGCTCATCAGCAATGAGGATAGTCTCTATATCGCTATGATTCCTACCAATGAGGCTTGGAATGAGGCCATCGAGGCTTTGAAGCCTTATTTGAATTATGGCGATGAGTATGGCTATGATACGCAGAATCGAGTTGTAAATAACAGCTATTTCGGCCAGACGCAATCATTTACCCAGGAGGAGCGTGACTCTTTGTTTGAGTATAACGCTAAAATGATGTTGGCACAGAGCATGTTTGTTAATCCGTCGACATTTGATGGCATCAACACATCTGATTCAGCAGCCGTCATCAGTCACGCTTTGTCTGCCGACTCTCTGATTGCGACGAACTATGTAATATACTACAACCCGACGCCGGGACAGCAGAACCCGATGTTCAACCCGGCTGAGCCGACACGTGCATCGAACGGTTATATTTTCCCGTTGGAACATTTCAAGACCGATCCGCGCTATGTTTGGATGTCTGAAAATGAATTCTCTCCTTTGGGCTCATATATGTTCGGCAATAACTTGGCCAATTATAGCACGATATCCCTGACGGATGCCAACCGCAATACGGAGATCGAAGGTGCCGATGATGTCGACTATATTGTACGCTTTGAGAAGTCGGGTGCCATGCGTCTGTATTTCCGTATGCCATCCAATCTGTTGAGTGGTGAGTATAAGATCAGCGCAGTGATGGCTCCGTCGGCTATCCTGTTGAATTATGCCGAAAGTGAGGAAGCACAGAATGAGGAAATCGAGTTTGATGCAACGATTGAGACCGATTATAACCAGACGATGGGGCAAAGAGTCACGGGACTGACGGTTTCGCCTGAAAAGGTGGATACTGTGGTGCTGTGGGAGAACTTCAAGTTTGAAAAAGCCTACTACGGACTTCCCGAGGAAGTTTCGTCTTTCCCCGTACTGTGTCTGTCCCTGAGCCCGAGATACAGAGACTGTAATGCTCTGAATATCATTCAGTTTATCGTTGAACCGGCTCGTCCTAACGAAGATACGACTGAAGGAGAGTAAACACTGTTAATCTTAAAACTGAAAGCAATGAATAAGAATAAACGAGTCAACAAAATGCATGATGCCTTGCGTACGGGGGTTTGCCTCTTTATGCTGTCGGGCGCATGTGTGTTGTCGGCACAAGCCCAAACTTCGGCCGATGATGCAGCAGCTCCTGCCACGACCGTTCAGGCCAAACAACCCGAGGCTTCTAAATATGAGATGCGTAAGGTGTCGGGCTTTATATATGATGCAGCCACGCATGAACCTATCTCGGGTGTGCGTGTTCAGGCGCTCAATAACCGTCGTTACACGGCCATGACTGACGAAAAAGGAGCTTACACCATCGAAGTGCCTGAGTTCGTAACAACGCTCTTCATTTCGACGGACGGATACAACAACGTACAGATCGGTATCAAAGGAGACCAGAATCAAAATGCAGAGTTGTACAGCACAAAGGTGAAGAACATTTATACGGATGGTACGGAGCTCCTCTCCCGCCAGGTGATGAATGTTGACAATTCGAGCGCTTTGACGATTGAGAACGATATTGAGAACAAGCTGAATGCAACGGTGCGTACCATCAATCGTGGTGGAGTTCCTGCCCAGGGAGCTGCTATGTTTATCAACGGATTGACCTCGTTGAATGCGAACGCTCAGCCGCTGGTGGTCATTGACGGAGTAATCTGCGATATGCAGTATGACCGCACGACGTTGCATGATGGCTTTGTGAATAACCTTTTCAACATCATTGACACGGAAGACATTGAGAATGTAGAAGTGTTGAAAAATGGTACAGCATTGTACGGTTCGCAGGGTGCCAATGGTGTGATTAAAATCACGACCAAACGCGGAAAGAGCCTTGCCACGCGCATCAAAGTTCGCGTATATGGTGGTTTTGAGCAGGCGCCCGAGTTGACAAAGATGATGAATGCCGGCCAGTATCGCTCATACGTGTCGGAGTTCTTGGGCACGACGGACCAGGCAGAATACCTGTCTTCGCCTTCGAGCGTTCCTTTCCTGAACGAAGATAAGAGCTATCTGTTCTATAACATGTATCACAACGAGACAGATTGGCAGAAGGATCTTTACAAGGATGCTTTTACACAAAACTATAAAGTGAGTGTAGAAGGTGGTGACGACGTGGCTGTTTATAACCTTTCGTTGGGTTATTCGCAGGCAGATGCAACGGCTAAGCAAACGGACTTTAACCGTTTGAATATCCGTTTCAATACAGACGTGATAATGTTCAAGAACTTCACGGCTGCCATGGACATGTCGTACGCGCGCAATGCCTATAATCTTAGAGACAATGGATGGGCGCAGGATTATTCGCAGCGAAACATCTCTTCGCCGAACGTTTTGGGCTTGATTCAGTCTCCGTTCCTGAGCATGTACGACTATTTCGTATATTATGATCCGACGCAGATTAACAACGGTGCAGGCGGGCTCATGCTGGGCCATACGGATAAGGTATATGCCGGTAAGAACTATTCTGATCTGAATAACCCGCTGGCTTTTGCTTCGCAGTTTGGTTACGAGGGTCTGGCCAATCCTTATTGGATTTTGGCAAATGGCCAGGGCGACAACAAGAACTATCAGGAGCAGACGCAGTTCAACATCAATATTGCTCCGAAGTACCAGGTAAACGAGTACTTGACGATCTCTGACCGTTTCAGCTACATCCTGAACCGTACGAATGAGAAATACTATCTGCCCAACAACGGTACCCCCACGAAGGAAGTCGAAGGACTGGGATCTGTGCAGAGTATTATTCGTACGCAGTTTGGTAAGGAAACCACGTTGTTTAATGATTTCCGCGTAGATTGGCGTCGCGTATTCGGTGCACACACGATCAATATATTCGGAGGCTTCCGTTTGGCTTCGTATACTTATTCCGACAGCCGTATTACAGGCTATAACAACGACAACGACAAGATGCCTAACATGTCCTACTCGTTGCAGTATAAGGATTACGGTGGAACAAGCGACCGCTGGATTAATTTGGCTTACTATCTGAATGCTGACTACAACTACAAGAATCTTTACTTCTTGCAGGCAACGGCAACGATGGAAACTTCTTCGCGCTTCGGTAGAGAAGCCGAGGGTGGTATCGGTCTTGCTGGTGTACGCTGGGGCATCTTCCCCTCTGTTCAGGCAGCATGGCTGATGTCGTCGGAGAAGTGGTTCAACGTGAAGCCCATTAATTATTTGAAGATTAATGCAGGTTACGACGAAAGTGGTAACGACAACGTTGACTATTACGCAAGCCGTACCTATTTCGAGAATATCAAGTTCATGGATAGAGCCACGGCTTTGCAGTTGGCTAATATTCAGAACGCAGCCATCCAATGGGAAACAACGCGTCGTTTCAATGTAGGCTTTGAAGCTTCGTTGTTTAATAACAGATTGTACGTGGCAGCCAATTACTATTATGCCAAAACGTCGGATCTGTTGACGCGTAAGGCCGTGAGCGACATCACGGGTCTGCCTTATATCTGGTCGAACGATGGTGCTTTGAAAAACTCGGGTGTTGACGCCAGCATCAATGCGGTACTTGTGAACACGCGCAATTGGAAATGGCAGCTCGGTTTCAGCGTAGGCCACTATAAGAACGAAATCACGGAGCTTCCCGGTTCCAGCCTCAACACGATTACGCATTACGCACTGGATGCCAACGGTCGCGAAATCGAAGGTCAGGCAACAACCCTCCATGGTTACACTTCGTCGATTTATGGAACGGACAACATCCTGACGGCAGTTGGCCATGCAGCCGGAGTGTTCTACGGTTATAAGACGGCCGGCGTCTTTGCAAGCGATGCAGAAGCTTCGCAGGCATCAGAGCAGTATGGTTACCTGCGCTATCCGACCGGTTTGGCTCAGCAGCCCTACCGTAACTTCAAGGCAGGCGATGTTCATTTCGTTGATATGAACGGCGACGGTTGGATTTCGGAAGCCGATATGACTGTTATTGGTGATCCCAACCCTGATATTTACGGTAACATCTTTACCAGTCTGACTTGGAAGGATCTTACGTTGGATATCAACTTCAAGTATTCGTTGGGTAATGATATCTTCAACTACCAGCGCTCGCAGCTTGAGTCGGGTAACAACATTTGGAACCAGACGACGGCTATGGTGAACCGTTGGCGCTATGACGGTCAAAGAACAGACGTACCCCGCGTGATGGATGCAAGCAACGATGAATGGGTCAACAACGAGCGATTCTCCGACAGATGGATAGAGGACGGCTCTTACCTAAAGTTGAAGAAAGTGCGTCTGACTTACCGCATACCTCTCTCTCTGAGCTGGTTGCAAGGACTTGCAGTTTGGGGCGAAGCCAACAATGTCTTCACGATTTCCAAGTATCTCGGAAACGATCCCGAAGTCTCTGTGGGCAACGGTGTGCTTTACCAAGGTATTGACGCCGGTTACCTGACGCAAAGCCGCAACTTTAATGTGGGTGTAACCATTAACTTGTAAACTTACGAAGCAATGAAAAAGAAATCAATCATAGCTCTTTTCATCGGACTCTTGGGAATGGGCTCCGTCGCTACGTCCTGCGAGGACATGCTCACGCCGGAGATGGATCGCTATACTGAGTACTTCGATGGAAAGGATACCGTTAATTTCTATCTTGGCATTATGGCCAATCTCCAAGAGGTGGTGGAGCAGAACACCATCTTGGGAGAAATTCGCGGTGACTTAACGACAACAACGCAGTATACAAGCGATTCGATTGCCGGCATCGCCAATTTCACCGATTTGCGTGATGGCGATAACGAACTCCTGAATCGAGCTGCCTATTACAAGGTGATCAACCAGTGTAATTTCTATCTGAACCGCGTGGACTCGCTCGCTGCAAAGAACGGCGTTTACTACATGCAGAAGGAAACGGCGCAGGTGCTCCTTATCCGTGCATGGACGTACATGCAGCTGGTTCAGAATTACGGTTCTGTTCCCTTCATTACGGAGCCTGTGGACAATGCCAACACCGGTTGGGAAACCAATCCTCCCAAAGGTTTTGCCGATGCCAATAACTTGGTGGACCTTTTGAAAAACGATTTGAAGCAGGCCCTTACGTATGAGGAGCGCTATGGCTATCCAAATTATGGCAACTTCAATACGGGTGCCGTGAACGTGGGTCATCGTTATATGATGATTTTCCCGGCTAACTTGATCATTGCCGATTTGTATCTGTTGAGAGGTGCCAGTCAGTCGGACTATGAAATGGCTGCTCAGTACTACTACAATTATTTGGAGGAGAACGACGTAGCCAAGATCGACGACCGTCAGATTCCCGTGTCTGAACGCACTGTAGGCAGTGAGACGAACTACACGTTTACGCCGACGTACTGGCTGAGCGGGGTGTTTACCGGGATGAATTACAGCCCCTCGGTACGCACGTTCGTAGCCATTCCTTCTGCTGCCAATACGTCGTTTGGAAAGGTGCTGACGCGCATTCCGCAGATGTATGGTTATGATATTCATTCGACGAACTCGACCACGACTTCTGATGAGGATAGCGAAGGCAACACCACGGTAACGACTGACGGTCAGATAACCGTTTCTCCCAACATTCGTACGCGCCAGATCGGCCCGTCCAGAGCTTATGAGAAATTGAATGCTGCTCAGCTGTATAAGCGTGTCAGAACCAATTCCGATGGAATTCCGACCGAAATCGAGTATTTCGAGGAGGCCGGTGACGGACGAATTTCAGGTTCCGCTCCTTACTATCGTACAGATGAAGGCCGGGTGCGCTTTATTCAGAAGTTCTGCGCCACGACGAATATCTACAATGATGAAGCCAGTGGCGGTTTCTCGTTCCGCTATGTCATTCCGGTATATCGTACGGAACAGGTTTATCTGCGTTTTGCCGAAGCAATCAATCGCGCAGGCTTCCCGCATTATGCTTTTGCCATCTTGCGTGACGGCTTAAACAACGAGCTGATCCCTGAGTTGACCGATTCAGTAGCTGTGACGACGGATGAAGCTACGGGTAAGAAGACCTATCAGACCGTTGCTTATTTCGACAGCATCGACAATGGCATCAACTATCTGACGGTTGATGAAATGCGTCGTGCAGCCGATAAGCCCTGGCTAGATTTTTCGAGCACGGTTTGGACCAATACCGGTATACATGCCATGGGGTGCGGTCAGTCTTACGACATCGACTCGCTTTATACCTACGACAAGGTTGTGGCAGCACGTGTAGAGGAAGAGATAGCACGTTCCGGTGCAAGCTTTGAAGCTACGGCCGCCAGCCTCTTCTCGAGCGTGAAGCAGGAGCCCGGAGAGGGCACTCCCGGTGAGGGTGAAGGCGGTGAAGAAGAAGAGACGGGCGATCCCAACATTCCCGGTGAGACGGAAGAGAATCCTCTGCCGATGGCTGATCCCGTAGGCGCCAATCCCGCAGAAATCAATGCCGTTGAAACGTTGATTGCCGACGAAATGGCCCTTGAAACGGCTTTCGAAGGATTCCGCTACTATGACTTGATGCGTATTGCCCGTCACAAGAACAGCGACGTCAATGCTCCCGTTTCCAATTACGGATCATTCTGGATGGCATGGCTCATTTCGCGTCGTACGCTCGATTTGGCTCCCTATGAAGAGCCGGACCAGACGGATGGGACGTTATTCAATTTGCTTTCAGTACCCGATAATTGGTACTTGCCTGAACCCACGTATTAAGGCATAGCTGCAAATAGCTTTTTGAAGGCGGCTCCGTAAAAGGAGCCGCCTTTCTTTTTGTCTATTGCAGGCGAGAAAACGATATTAGCTGGCGAGATAATGACGTTTTGCAGCCGAGAAAACGTGTGAACTCGCAGTGTTTTTACGAAAATCGAGCCAAGGGTCCCGTTAATCGTGGATTCGAATATGTTTTCTACCCAGAAAACGCCGCGTTCGTCCAAGGCGGTCGGTTCGCCTTACGTTTCATGTATATGGCCGTCCGAATGGCAAGCCTGAAAATTTGACGTTATGTATGGTTAAGTCGTGCTTTAGTATATAATAAGCATCTAAATATGTCTTTTCCGTGACAAAATGTATTCTATAATCTTGCAAACAAGGCTTTTTGCTTCAATCACGCATTGCTCAACTGCAAAAAAAATGTGTCGCTTTGCTTCCCGTCTCATATAATTTTGCGATATTTGCATAATAAACCGATAAACCATCGTATGAAGTTCACAGCAAAGCAAATAGCGGAATATCTCAACGGTGAGGTCGATGGAAACGAAAATACGGCGGTCGAGACTTTTGCAAAAATAGAAGAAGGTCTGCCCGGAGCCATTTCTTTTCTGGCCAATCCGCGCTATGAGCATTTTATATACAATACACAATCGTCGATAGTCTTGGTGAACAAAGATTTTGTTCCCTCCAAGCCCGTAGAAGCCACCCTGGTCCGTGTTGATAACGCCTATGAAGCCATAGCCCGCCTGTTGACCCTTTATCAGCAGTTCGTCAAAAAGCGCGAAGGCATACACCCGCTGGCTTTTGTGGCTGAGAGCGCAAAGCTGGGCGAAGGGTGCTACGTCGGGCCGTTCGCTTATATCGGCGAAAACGTCGAAGTGGGTGGCGGCACGCAGATCTATCCTCACGTCGTGGTGGAGGAAAACGCCCGCATCGGACAAGATGCCATTCTTTATCCGAACGTATCGGTCTATCACGATTGCGTAGTGGGAAATCGGGTGATACTTCATTCCGGTTGTGTCATCGGAGCCGACGGTTTTGGCTTTGCCCCTGCTGCCGACGGGTATGAAAAAATCCCGCAGATAGGAATAGTGACGATTGAGGACGATGTGGAGATCGGTGCCAATACGTGTGTGGACCGCTCGACCATGGGGTCGACGTATGTGCGCCGCGGAGTGAAGCTTGACAACCTCGTGCAGGTGGCCCACAACTGCGATGTGGGTGCCAATACCGTGATGTCGGCTCAGGTGGGCGTCGCTGGTTCGACAAAGATAGGCGAGTGGTGCATGTTTGGCGGCCAGGTAGGCATAGCCGGCCATGCCGAAATAGGCGACCGCGTGCTCAGCGGGGCGCAGGCCGGCATCGCCGGAAGCTTGCGCAAAGGCCATGTGACGGTGCAAGGCTCACCGGCTATCGAGGCCAAGAACTTTGCCCGTTCAAGCGTCGTCTTCAAACATTTACCGGAGATGTATGCCGAGCTGAACCGCATGAAAGATGAACTTGAAGCATTGAAAAACCGAGTAAAATAGGAAACGGTTATGTTCAAACAGAATACATTGAAAGGCAGTTTCTCGCTGTTCGGAAAAGGTTTGCATACAGGATTGAATCTGACGGTGACCTTCCATCCGGCTCCCGAGAACCACGGTTATAAAATACAGAGAATCGACTTACCCGACCAGCCCATCATTGAGGCGATTGCCGAAAACGTGGTGGATACGTCGCGAGGAACGGTCTTGGCAAAGGGCGATGTACGCTGTTCGACGGTTGAACACGCGATGGCGGCTTTATATGCGCTTGGCATTGACAACTGTCTTATTACGGTGAACGGCCCGGAGTTTCCCATCCTTGACGGCAGCTCTCATCCGTATGTGGAGAACATTCATCAGGTTGGCATAGAAGAGCAGAACGCTCCGAAAGATTTCTACGTCATCAAGAAGAAAATCGAGGTGCGCGATGACGAGAGCGGCTCGTCTGTAATCATTCTTCCCGACGACCAGTTTTCGATTACGGCGATGATATCGTTCGATTCGCAGTTCATAAACAGCCAGTTTGCAACGCTCGACAACATGGAAGACTTCGCGGCCGAAATTGCGTCGGCGCGTACGTTTGTCTTTGTGCGTGAAATTGAGCCTTTGCTGCGTGCCGGCTTGATAAAGGGCGGCGATTTAGACAATGCCATCGTAATATACGAACGGCAGATTTCGCAGGAAAACCTTGATAAGCTGGCCGACTACATGAAGGTGGAGCACAAGGATGCTTCGAAGTTGGGGTATTTGAACGACAAGCCCTTGGTTTGGCCCAACGAACCTGCCCGCCACAAGCTGTTGGATATAATCGGCGATATGGCGCTTATCGGCCGCCCCATCAAGGGACGTATCATCGCCACGCGGCCGGGACATACTATTAATAATAAGTTTGCCCGCCAGATGCGCCGTGAAATCCGTGCGCACGAGGTGCAAGCCCCCGTTTACGACTGCAACGAAACGCCTGTCATGGACGTAAACCGCATTCGCGAGCTTTTGCCCCACCGTTACCCGATGCAGCTTGTCGATAAGGTCGTTGAAATGGGCTCTAACTACATTGTTGCTGTCAAGAACGTGACGTCTAACGAGGCTTTCTTCCAGGGGCATTTTCCGCAGGAGCCTGTCATGCCCGGCGTGTTGCAGATAGAAGCCATGGCGCAGGCGGGCGGTTTGCTTGTCCTCAATTCTGTGGAGGAGCCGGAGCGTTGGAGCACGTATTTCCTGCGTATCGATGATGTGAAGTTCAGACGCAAAGTCGTTCCCGGCGACACATTGCTTTTCCGCGTCGAATTGCTGGCTCCGATACGGCATGGCATTTCTTCGATGAAGGGGTTTGCTTTTGTCGGGGAGACTGTCGTAATGGAGGCGACGTTTACGGCGCAGATTGTGAAGAATAAATAAACTTATAAAGGCAAAAGGCCGTTCCAGATGGAGCGGCCTCTCCTGTATATTGAGTATCATGAGCAGCATAAGTCCTTTGGCATTCGTTCATCCCGAGGCAAAAATCGGAGAGAATTGCGAAATCGGTCCTTTTTGCTACATCGATAAGAATGTAGTTATCGGCGATAACAATCGCTTGATGAATAGCGTGACGGTTCTTTACGGCGCGCGTGTTGGTAATGGAAATGTTATTTTTCCGGGTGCGGTAATCGGTGCCATCCCGCAAGATTTGAAGTTTCGCGGCGAAGACACCACAGCCGAGATCGGCGATCATAACACCATCCGCGAGAATGTGACAATCAACCGCGGCACGGCTGCGCAGGGAAAAACGCTTGTGGGCAGCAACAACCTGCTGATGGAGGGAGTGCATGTGGCTCACGACGTCAACATGGGCAGTGGCTGCATCGTGGGCAATTCGACCAAAATTGCGGGCGAGGTGGTCGTCGACGACAAGGCCATTATCAGTGCCAACGTGCTGATACACCAGTTCTGCCGTGTGGGCAGTTATGTGATGATAGGCGGAGGCACCCGCACGGGCCAAGACGTTCCCCCGTTTACGATGGCTGCCCGCGAGCCCGTGGCCTATTGCGGGTTAAACCTGGTAGGGTTGCGTCGCAATGGCTTCACCAATGAGCTGATCGACAACATCCATAACACGTATCGCCTGCTTTATCAGCGTGGGAAACTGCGTGACGAATGTATTGCCGAGATACGCGCAGAAATTCCGATGAGCAAGGAAATAGAATATATTCTCGATTTTGTACTGACCTCAAAGCGGGGTATCATAAAATAATGCGGCCATGTTGTTCAGAATAAAATTTATATCAGACGAAGTAGGAGGTTTTCTGCGAGAGATTGAGATCGAAAGCGACGCTACCTTCTTGGAATTGAACGAAGCTGTATTGTCGTCGTGCGGATACCCGGATGATCAGATGACTTCTTTCTATATTTGTAACGACGAGTGGGAGAGAAAACAGCAGATCACCCGTGAGGACATGGGTACGAGCGGAGCCGACGAGGATATCTACGTCATGGAGCGTACGCGTCTGAGTGAGTTTATTGAGGATCAGGACCAGAAAATGGAGTTTATTTTCGACCCATTTTCGGAGCGTGCCTTTTATCTGGACGTAACGGAGTTGATACCCGGGAAGCACTTGGAGCACGCGGTCGTAGTACGCAGCATAGGCGATGCCCCCGTGCAGATCATGTTGCCCGACGACGAAATGCCGGTGCCGGCCGCAGGCAAAAAGTCGTCTACGCTCGACGAGGACGAGGCTTCGGAGTTTTATGGCAACGACGATTTCGAGAGCGATGAGTTTGATCCCGAGGGCTTTGAAATAAGCGACGGAGATCCGTATCGTCAGTAATTGGAACCAGCTTTTTGAAGACGCTTGTTGTCTTATTGGGCCCTACGGGAGTGGGGAAAACAGAGCTGAGCCTTCGTTTGGCCGAAAGTTTCTGTACGCCCATCCTGAATGCCGACTCGCGGCAGATTTATCGCGACATTCCCATCGGAACCGCTGCGCCAACCATCGCCGAAAGAGAGCGCGTGCCCCATTATTTTGTCGGTACGCTGGCTTTGGAAGACTATTACAGTGCGGCTCAATATGAGGCAGACGTCCTCCGGCTGTTGCCCACGCTTTTTCAGGAACGCGATGTCGTATTGCTGTCGGGTGGCTCCATGATGTATATCGACGCCGTCTGCCGGGGAATCGACGACATACCGACGGTCGACGACGAGACGCGGGCTTTTCTCCGGGCCCGATACGAGCGTGAGGGCCTTGCCCCCTTGGCCGAAGAGTTGCGGCTGCGCGACCCGGAATATTATGCAGCCTGCGACGTGCGCAATCCCAAGCGCGTAGTCCATGCTTTGGAGATTTGCTATATGACCGGTCGCACTTTCACCTCGTTCCGTCAAAGGAAGGTGAAAGAGCGACCGTTTCAAATTTTGAAAATAGGTTTGCGGCGAGAGCGCGAAGAGCTGTATGCACGCATCTCCGCCCGTGTCGACGCCATGGTCGGGCAGGGGCTTTTGGCCGAGGCCGAGCGCGTCTTGCCTTACCGGGCATGCAATGCGCTTAACACCGTGGGCTATAAAGAGCTGTTCAAATATTTCGACGGAGAATGGCCGCTCGAAATGGCGTTGGAGAAGATAAAACGCAATACGCGTGTTTATTCCCGCAAGCAAATGACGTGGTTCCGAAAAGATGAAGCCATCCGCTGGTTTCATCCCGACCAGTTTGATGCAATAAGATATTTTATACAAAATAGCACGAGCAGCGTCCGCTAAATCGCTACTTTTGCAGCGTTTATAATCAGACAGCAAACGATTATGTCTACCCGAAATAAAGGCTTTTGGGCCAAGATTGTCGCTTTTTTTTCAGCGATAGGTAAAGGTTTTCGCCGTTGTTGGCGTTGGTACGTGGGACAATACAAGGGTCGCCCGTGGTATCGCAAGCTGTTGGCAGCTTTCCTATCGTTCGTAGCTTTCGTCATATTTTATATATTTGCCGTATCGGTCAATCTTTTCTGGCTCTTTGGCAAGTCGCCCTCGCTGAACGAAATCATGCACCCGAAGACGGCGGCGGCTTCCGAGATTTACAGTGCCGACGGCAAGCTGATGGGTAAGTTTTTCAGCGAGAACCGCTCGCCCGTTCCGTACGACTCCATCAACCCCGTCTTTTTCCAGGCGCTCATTTCTACCGAGGACGAACGTTTCTACCGTCACCACGGTATCGATTTCCAAGGCATATTCGCTGCATTGAAAGACGCCCTGCATGGCAGGGCCCGCGGAGCATCCACCATCACGCAGCAGCTCGTCAAAAACATGTTCCGCGTCCGTACGGAGTATTCCACCGGACTTTTGGGGAAGATTCCCGGCCTCGACATCCTGATCATGAAGAGTAAGGAGATGATTCTTGCCGTCGGGCTCGAAATGTTTTACTCCAAGCAGGAGATCCTGAACATGTATGCCAACACCGTCGACTTCGGCTCCAATGCCTACGGCATCAAGACGGCGGCGCAAACCTATTTCAGCACCACCCCCTCGCAGCTGAAGGCCGAAGAGGCCGCCGTGCTGGTGGGCCTGCTCAAAGCCACCTCTTATTACAACCCGCGCTTCAACCCCAAGAACAGCCTGCGCCGGCGCAATACGGTCTTGGAGAACATGCGCACCCACGGCTACCTGACCGCCACAGCCTGCGACTCGCTGCAAGCCCTGCCCATCCGTCTGAAATTTAAGGTGGAGAGCGCCTACGACGGCAAGGCCTTGTATTTCCGCCAGGCCGTGGCCGACTATTTGGAAGAGCACTGCCCTGAGCTCGATCCCTATTCCGACGGGTTGAAGATCTACACCACGCTCGATTCGCGCATGCAGCAGTATGCCGAGCAAGCCGTGCTTGAGCAGATGAAGGTCGTGCAGCGCAACTTCGACCGCCATTGGGGCACGCGCGATCCCTGGGTCGACGAGCGCGGCAACGTCATCCCCGGCTTCATCGAGGACATTGCTCGCCGCAGCGACGCATATAAGATGCTTTCGGCCAAATACGACGGCAACGCCGACTCTATCAACTACTATCTCAACCTGCCTCACCGCGTCAAGGTGTTCAGCTACGACGGCGAGCGCGAGATGGAGATGAGCACCATGGACTCCATACGCTACATGGTCCACTTCATGCACGCCGGCTTCGTCGCCATGGAGCCCGCCACGGGCTACGTCCGTGCCTGGGTGGGCGACATCGATTTCTCCTCCTGGAAATACGACAAGGTAAAGGCCATGCGCCAGCCCGGTTCCACGTTCAAGCTCTTCGTATATGCCACCGCCATGAAGCAAGGCCTCACGCCGAGCGACCGTCGCCGCGACGAATACATCCGAATGGAGGTCTACGACAAGCAAAAAGGCCAGAACGTGCTCTGGCAGCCCCACAACGCCGACGGACGTTTCAGCAACGCCGACGTTCCTCTGCGTTCGGCCTTTGCCCGCAGCATTAATACGATAGCCGTCAAGCTGGGGCAGGAGGTAGGCATAAGCAACGTGGCCCGCACCGCTCAGGATATGGGCATCCGTTCGCCGCTCGACGAAACGCCCTCGCTTGCCCTCGGTTCGAGCGACGTCAATCTGCTCGAAATGGTCAACGCCTATGCCACTGTGGCCAACGACGGTCTTCATGTCGAGCCGGTGCTGGTGGCCAAGGTGGTCGATGCTGAAGGCGAAGTGGTCTACGAAGCCGAGCCCGAAGAAGAGCAGGCGTTGCCTTACCGCGCCGCGTTCTTCATGCAGCAGTTGCTCGAAGCCGGCACGCACGACGCCGGCGGCACCTCGCAGTCGATCAACCGCTATGTCCGCCCCTACGCCGACCGTCTCGACTATGGCGGAAAGACCGGTACGTCCAACAACCATTCCGACGCCTGGTTCATCGGCGTCACGCCCGCTTTGGTGGGCGGAGCCTGGGTGGGCGGCGAATATCGCAGCATCCACTTCCGTACAGGCGCCTTGGGACAGGGCAGCCGCACGGCCCTGCCCATCGTGGGCCTCTTCATGGAGAAAGTGCTGGCCGACCCGTCGCTCTCCTCGCGCTATCTGCGCAAGTATGGAGCGCCGAAAGAAGACATAGAGCCCTCGCTCTATCGCGTTTCCTATACGCCGCCGGCCGCTCCCGCCGATACGCTCGACGCCGACAGCACGGCCCTTGCAGCCGACAGCCTGATGGGGACGCCCCATGCCGGTGCCGCCGGTGCCGACTCGCTGGCCCTTCCCGCCGCGTCGCAGGGTGAGACCGTTCCCGGCAGTGAGAGCACGCCCGAAGCCGGCCGTCACAACGGCGGGTCGGCTACGCCACGGCACGAACGGCCCGTAGACGATCTTTTCAACTGACCGCAGGAACGCTCCGCAGCTCCGCATAGCTCCACAGCCTCCCGTTCCGCAGCTCTCCTTGCGGGCGGGAGGTTTTCTGTCTCCCCGCGGCCGGCCTTACAGAAAAAGCCGCAAGCCGGCGCCGTAAGTAAAAAGAAAGTAGTAACTTCGCACGCAAATATCAACACAATCCATCATGGAAATAACAGGAAAAATCATCGCCGCCGGCGAGCCGCGTGGCGGCACCTCGGCTCGTACAGGAAATAGCTGGAAGGTTCAGGAGTTTGTCATCGAAACGCACGAGCAGTATCCCCACCGCTGCATGTTCAGCGTCTTTGGCGAGGACCGTCTCAAGGAGTTTAACATCCAGGTGGGCGACGAGCTGACCGTTTCGTTCGACATCGATGCTCGCGAGTACAACGGCCGTTGGTATAACGACCTGCGTGCATGGCGCGTGCAGCGTGCCCAGGGAGCAGCACCCGTGGCTCCGGCCGATGCTGCCGCCGACATTCCCGCCCCCACGGCCGATCCGTTTGCAGCCCCCGCAGCCGGAGGCGCTGCCGACGAGGCCGACGATCTGCCCTTCTGACAACAATCTGCCCCAATAATACCAACACGTGGAGAGCTGCGCCCCAAGGTCGCGGCTCTCTCTTTTCATGTTTTTTGTATATGAGTCAGGTAAAGCTTGTGCTCCGCATCCTCCGTTGGAGCGTCGTGGCGTTTTTCGTCAGCTCGGTGCTGGCCGTGCTTGTTTTCAAGTGGGTTCCCGTTCCCGTGACGCCGCTCATGCTCATCCGCTGCGTTCAGCAGGTACGCCACGGCGACCCCGTCAAGCTGCGCCACCGGTGGGTGCCTCTTTCCGAAATGTCGCGCTATATGCCCGTGGCCGTCATCGCCTCCGAGGACCAGAAGTTTCTCCATCACCGCGGGTTCGATTTTGAAGCCATCGGCCAGGCCGTTTCCGAGCGGCGCAGGGGCGGCCGCCGGCGCGGTGGCAGCACCATCAGCCAGCAGACGGCCAAGAACGTTTTTCTCTGGCCCGCCTCCTCGTGGGTGCGCAAGGGTTTCGAGGCCTATTTCACCGTGCTCATCGAGCTGTTCTGGTCGAAGCAGCGCATCATGGAGGTCTACCTCAACAGCATCGAGATGGCGCCCGGCGTATATGGCATCGAGGCCCTTGCCCGCGAAAACTTCGGTTGCCCGGCCTTGGAGCTGCGGCGTTCCGAGTGTGCCCTTGTGGCGGCCACGCTGCCGGCTCCGTTGCGTTACAGTTCGAAGCGCCCGGGCCCCTATATGCGCAAGCGGCAGCGCCACATCGAGCGCGAGATGTGCCACGTTCCCCTCTTGCAACCCTGACCGTCGGCGCCGGGCCATGACAAAGCGGGCAGACCTCCGGTTGGGGGGCTGCCCGCTTTGTTGTGTGTGCTTTGCGTGTGGGGGCTCGTGCTCCCCGTGGCCTACATGGCGTCGGCGTCGAAGCGGAAGGGGAGCAGGTCCGAGGCGCTTTCCAGCACCAGCGTCTCGCGTTCGCCGTAGAGCACGATGCGCATGGGCCGTCCGTAGCGTCGTTCGGTCTCGATGAGCACCTGGCGGCAGGCGCCGCAGGGCGTGATGGGCTCGGGCGTGAAGCGGCCGTCGGCCCGCCGTGCAGCGATGGCCAGCGTCTCGACGGCCGCATCGGGCCGGTGGGCGTTGGCGTAGAAGATGGTGCAGCGTTCGGCACACGTGCCCGAGGGGTAGGCGGCGTTTTCCTGGTTGCTTCCACACACGGTTTCGCCCGTCGACAGCCGGGCGGCCGCGCCCACGCGGAAGTGGGAGTAGGGCACGTAGCTCGTCGCACAGGCTGCTTTGGCCTGCTCCACCAGCGCCCGGTCGTCGGCCGCCAGTTCGTCTGCGCCGAGGCGCGTATATCCGATGGTGAGTGTTGCTTTTTCCATATCGTCGTTTTTAAGGGGATAGTCTGGGCTTGTCCGGTGCGCCTGCCGGGTTCCGGCGGGTGCCTGCCGCGTTTCCTGCCGGCGGCAGATGCCCGTTTTTACAAAGGTATGAATTTTTTCCGGCCCGCCCGCATACGTTCTGTTTAAGAAAATGCCGTTTTGTCAGGTTGCTTCCCCATGGTATGCTTTTTGCGGGGTGAAAAGAAAATCGTACCTTCGCAGCCGGAATGAGAATAAAAAAGAAACCCGTCTTCCGAAACGCGGAAGACAAAAACAAGACGACGATGAAAAAAAATGTACAAAGAGAAATGGAAAGCCTGCGCTACCGCATCCGCCGTTACCAGGCGATGGGCAACGGCAGCATGTGCCAAAGTCTGTGGGGCCGCCTGAGAGCCCTGGCAGCCGTGCAGGCCAAGTGAGAAAAAACAGTCAGTAACCATATTGAGGCGGACGGAAGCTCCTACGGGCTCCCGTCCGCTTTTTTGTGTCTGTCCGCATCGTCGCGCCCCCCTTCCGTCGCCGGGGGCGCGCCTGCTGCCTGCCGGACGTCGTTTGCCGCCGTCTGCGCGCTTTTTGCTGCCGGCAGGCGTCCGGCGGCCGGCAGCAGACGCAGCCGGCCACCCGCTTTCGTCGACAAATACGGGCGTTTCGTCTATTACCTCCCCGCCACCCGCGTCTGCCGGCGTCGGGAGGACGATTTTTCCCGTATTTTTGCCGGTGGAAACCGAAAAGAAACGACGAATGATCAAAGCAAAAATCCTCATTCCGGCCGCGCTGCTGACGGCTGCCATCGGGCTTCGCGCGCAGGACAACCACACGTGGACGCTGAAAGCCTGCATCGACCACGCCCTGGCCAACAACATCAGTCTGAAAAAAGCCCGGGCCGAAGAGCGTTCGGCCGGCGTCGACCTGATCGAAGCGCGCGCGGGACGTCTGCCCGACCTGAACGCTTCCGTCACGCAGGGGCTGACGTACCGCCCGTTTCAGGAGCAGGCGAGCAGCCTGGTGAACGGCAGCATCGCCTCGGCATCGAGCAACAAGGCCACACAAAGCGGCAATTACGGCATAAATGCCTCGTGGACCGTCTGGGACGGCCGGCGCACCAAGCTGGGCATCGAGGACGCCCGGCTCGGAGAGCGCCTTGCCGGGCTGGCATCGGACGTCGAGGCCAACTCCATACAGGAGCAGATAGCCCAGCTCTACGTCCAGATACGCTACATGCAGGAGGCCGCCCGCGTCAACGAGGAGCTCCTGGCCCACGACCGCTCCCTCTGCGAGCGTGGCCGCGAGCTGCTGGCGCAGGGACAGATGGCCGCGAGCGACCTGGCACAGCTCGAAGCGCAGGTGAGCAGCGGGCAGTATGACGTGGTGAGCGTCCGCACGCAGATTGCCGACAGCAAGGTGCAGCTGGCCCAGCTGCTCGAGCTGGCGCCCGGCACGCCTTTCGACGTCGACAGCGCGGCGCTCGACGAAGGGGCCCTGGCCGCCCCGCTCCCCGACCGCCTCGACGTTTATGCCGACGCCCTTGCGCAGCGGCCCGAAATAAAGAGCGGGCAGCTCAGCGTGGAGCGCAGCGCGCTGGCCGTCAAGACGGCACGTGCCGCCTATATGCCCACGGTGAGCCTCACCGCCGGGCTGGGCGACAGCCACATGACGGGCACGCGCACCGACTTTTTCAGCCAGATGAAAAACAACTTCAACGCCAACCTGGGCCTCTCGCTCAGCATCCCCATCTTCGACAGGCGGCAGACAAAAAGCGCCGTCGAGCGCGCCGAAATATCGGAGCTGACGGCCCGTCTCGACCTGCAAGATGCGCAAAAGCAGCTGTACAGCAGCATCGAAACCTATTGGCAAAACGCCACGAACAGCCGGGCAAAGTATGAGGCGGCGCGGGTCAACGTGGCTTCGCTCCAAAAGAGCTACGAGCTGGTGAGCGAGCAGTTCCGCTTGGGGCTGACCAACATTGCCGAACTGCTCACCAGCCGCGGCAACCTGCTGACAGCGCGCCAGGAGCTCCTGCAAGACAAATATACGGCGCTGCTCAACACGGCGCTGCTCAACTTTTACCGCGGCGAGGTCATCGCCCTCTGAGGCCGGCGTGCGACAGAAAGCCATCGGCCCCCATCACCGAAACACAACATACACCAAGCATATGAGCAAGAAAAAGAAAATAGTTATTGCCGGCGCAGCCGTCGTGGCTGCCGCCCTCGTGGCCGTTTTTGTCGTGAAACGGAACGAAAAACCTTTCGACGTCAAATATGAAACGGCCAAGATCGAGAAGGCCACCATCGGCAGCAGCGTGACGGCCACGGGCACCATCGAGCCCGTCACGGAGGTAGAGGTCGGTACGCAGGTATCGGGCATCATCAGCAAGATATATGTCGACTATAACGACGAGGTAAAAAAAGGCCAGGTCATAGCAGAGCTCGACAAGACCAACCTCATCAGCGAACTGAACAGCGCCAAAAGCAACCTGGCAAGCGCCGAAAGCGAGCGCAACTACCAGCGGCGCAACTACGAACGCATGAAAACCCTTTACGACAAGGGGCTCATCAGCGCCAACGACTTTGAAACGGCCCGCCTGTCGTACAAGAAGGCGCAGGAAACCTGCAAATATCAGCAGGAAGCCGTCAACAAGGCCCAGACCAACCTGGGCTACGCCATCATTACGGCGCCCATCGACGGAGTTATCCTCAGCAAGGACGTGGAAGAGGGGCAGACCGTGGCGTCGAGCTACAGCACGCCGACGCTCTTCACCATCGCGCAGGACCTGACCGACATGCGCGTCGTGGCCAACGTGGACGAGGCCGACATAGGCCAGGTGGACGAGGGGCAACGCGTGGAGTTTACGGTCGATGCCTTCCCCGGCGAAACGTTCGAGGGCAGCGTGACGCAGGTGCGCCAGGAGGGAACGACGGAGGACAACGTCGTGACGTACGAAGTGGTCATCTCGGCCCCCAACAAGGAGCTGAAGCTCAAGCCCGGCCTGACGGCCAACGTGACCATCCACACGTTGGAGCGCACGGGCGTGGTGAGCGTGCCCACCAAGGCGTTGCGCTTCACGCCTACCCCTGAAACGATCGGGCCGAAAGACAAAATCGTGGATTGCAACGCCGCGCACAAGCTCTGGACGCGGCAGGGACGGACGTTTACGGCGCATGCCGTGACCACCGGCATCAGCAACGGCACGCGCACGGAGATAACGGGCGGCTTGCCCGAGGGCACTGTCGTCATCACCGACATGGTGGCCGGCGACCAGGTGGACGACGAGGCCGAAACGGCCACGGAGCGCAGCCCCTTTGCACCCGGTCCGCCCGAAAAGAAGAAAAAATGACCTACAACGCAAAGCCATGACCACGGACAACAGAAAAGTCATCATCGAACTGCGCAACGTGAAGCGCGACTTCATCGTGGGCGACGAGAAAGTGCATGCCTTGCGCGGCGTTTCCTTTAAAATCCACGAGGGCGAGTTTGTAACCATCATGGGAACCTCCGGCTCGGGCAAATCGACGCTGCTCAACCAGCTGGGCTGCCTCGATACGCCCACGAGCGGCGAATATCTGCTCGACGGCATTCCCGTGCGCCGGATGAAAAGGCGCGAAAGGGCCGTCCTGCGCAACCGGAAAATAGGTTTCGTCTTTCAAAACTATAACCTGCTGCCCAAAACGACGGCTGTGGAGAACGTGGAGCTCCCTCTGATGTACAACGCCGCCGTTTCGGCCCGCGAGCGCGAGGCCCGCGCCGTCAGGGCACTGGAAATGGTGGGCCTGGGCAACCGCCTGCACCACAAGTCGAACCAGATGTCGGGCGGACAGATGCAGCGCGTGGCCATCGCACGCGCCCTGGTGAACAACCCGGCGGTCATCCTGGCCGACGAAGCCACGGGCAACCTCGACACGCGCACGTCGTTCGAAATCTTGGTGCTTTTCCAGCAGCTCTTTGGCGAAGGGAGAACCATTGTCTTCGTGACGCACAACCCCGATATTGCCCTATACAGCAGCCGGAACATCGTTTTGCGCGACGGACAGATCAAGGAAGACACCGTGAACGAAAATATCCGCTCGGCAGCAGAGGCGCTGGCCGCCCTGCCCGTGCCCGTGGACGAGGAGTAAACCTTTTGTCGCGAACGACGTCAAAAACAACAGACAGATGAGTATAGCCAATTTGTTCAAAATAGCGCTGCGCGCCATTGCCGCCAACAAGCTGCGCTCGTTCCTGACGATGCTGGGCATCATTATCGGCGTGGCCTCGGTCATTGCCATGCTGGCCATCGGGCAGGGCTCAAAGAGAAGCATACAGGCGCAGATTTCGGAGATGGGATCGAACATGATCATGATACGTCCCGGGCAGGACAAGGGGCCGGGCGGTGCCCGGCAGGACGCCGACGAGATGCAGACGCTCAAACTGAAAGATTACGAGGCCATCAAGGAGCAGTGTCGCTACGTGGCGGCCATCACGCCGAGCGTAAACGCCTCGGGACAGTTTATCCGGGGCAACAACAACACCCCTTCCACCATTTACGGCATCAGCTCCGACTATCTGGAAATACGCCAGCTGAAAGTGGAGGACGGCGAGGCGTTTTCGGACGAGGAGATAAAGACCGGCGCCAAGGTCTGCCTCATCGGTAAAACCGTGGCCGACAATCTTTTCACGAACGGCGAGGACCCGGTCGGGCAGGTCATACGTTTCAACACGATACCTTTCCGCGTCGTCGGCGTGCTCGAAGCAAAGGGATACAACTCTTTCGGCATGGATCAGGACGATGTGGTGCTGGCCCCGTACACGACGGTGATGAAGCGCATTCTGGCCGTCACCTACCTGCAAGGCATCAACTGCTCTGCCGTGACGGAGGACATGACCGACCTGGCCATCGACGAGATTACGCAGGTGCTGCGCGAGAGCCACAAGCTGCAGGCTGCCGACGAGGACGATTTCACGATACGCAGCCAGCAGGAGCTGGCATCCATGATGAATACGACGAGTGACCTCATGACGACGCTGCTGCTCTGCGTGGCCTGCATTTCCTTGGTCGTGGGCGGCATCGGCATCATGAACATTATGTACGTTTCCGTGACGGAGCGCACACGCGAAATAGGCCTGCGCATGTCGGTGGGCGCGCGCGGCATCGACATCCTCAACCAGTTTCTCATCGAGGCCGTGCTGCTGAGCGTGACGGGCGGCGTCATCGGCATCGTGGCCGGGGTGGGCGCTGCCGTCTGCATCAATCTGTTTGCCCACTGGCCCGTTTACGTGCAGCCGTGGAGCGTTCTGCTGAGTTTTGCCGTATGTACGGCCACCGGCGTCTTTTTCGGCTGGTATCCTGCCAAGAAAGCTGCCAATCTCGACCCCATTGAAGCCATCCGCTACGAATGAAGAACGAAAAAGAACACAAGTCGTCCGGCTGGGCCGTGCAGGCGTTTTTCCACCTGCTCGCCTGGGTGTGCATCTTTGCCGCCCCGCTCTTGTTTCACGGCTACAACGAGAGCTTCGCGTGGAACCGCTATCTGCACGGCTCGTTGTTTCCGCTGTCGCTGTGCGTGCTGTTTTATGTGAACTACCTGTGGCTCGTCCCGGCCCTCATCCCGCGGAAGCGATACACGGCTTTCGTCCTTTACAACCTGGCCGTCTACGCGTTGCTGGCTTTGCTGCGAGAGCCGGTGGCCCGGTGGCTGCTGCCGCCGGAAGCGGGGTGGCAGTTTCCACCCGCTCACATGCCGCCGCCCCGCTGGGCTTTTGTGCTGCGCGACTTGCTGACGTATGTCTTTGCCACGGGCGTGGCCGTTATGCTGCGCTTGAGCATGCAGTGGCGCAAGGCCGAGCAGGGACGCCGCGAGGCCGAGCTGGGACGCGCCGAGGCCGAGCTGCAAAACTTGAAAAACCAGATAAATCCTCACTTCCTGCTCAACACGCTCAACAACATCTACGCCCTGACAGCCTTCGACGGCGAAAAGGCCCGCGAGGCCATCCTCGAACTGAGCCGCCTGCTGCGCTATGTGCTCTATGAAAACCAGACGCCCTTGGTGAGCCTGACGAAAGAGGCCGGCTTCCTGCGCAGCTACGTAGAGCTGATGCGTCTGCGCGTGGGGAAAGAGGTGGACATCCGAGTGGATATCGACCTGCCGCCCGACGGCCGGACGTGCGTGGCGCCGCTCATCTTCATCTCGCTGGTGGAAAACGCCTTCAAGCACGGCATCAGCCCGACGGAGCCCAGCTTCGTACACATCAGTCTGAGCGTGACCGGCGGCGAAATACGTTTCACGACGACCAACAGCAACTATCCCAAATCGCAGGCGGACAAGGCGGGCAGCGGCATCGGGCTGAAACAGGTGGAAAGCCGCCTGCGCCTGGCTTACCCCGAACGTCACACGTGGCACCACGGCGTGACCGACGACGGGAAGGTGTATCTCTCGTCTATCCTTATTTATGCTTCAAAAGAACAGCCGATATGAAACTTTCATGTGCCTTAGTCGACGACGAACCCCTTGCGCTCAGCCTGCTCGAAAGCTATGCCGCGCAAACGCCTTTTCTGGAAATGCGCGGTGCCTATGCCAATGCCATCGAAGCCATGGAGGGACTGAAAGCCAACCCCGTGGATCTGTTGTTTCTCGACATCCAGATGCCCGGCCTCAGCGGGCTCGACTTTTCAAAAATGCTGCCGCCCGACACGCGCATCGTCTTTACAACGGCATTCAGCCAGTATGCCGTGGACGGCTATCGGGTCAATGCGCTCGATTATCTGCTGAAGCCCGTCAGCTATGCCGATTTTCTCTCTGCCGCCCGGCGGGCCGAAGAGTGGTTCCGGTTGAAAAGAGGTGAAGGGACAGCTGCTGCGGTTGCCCCCGCCGGAGATGCCGATTCGTTTTTCGTAAAGAGCGATTACAAGCTGGTGCGTATACGTTTCAGCGAAATTCTTTACATCGAGGGGCTGAAAGACTATGTGAAGATCTATCTGGAAAACGCTCAGCGCCCGCTGCTTTCGCTTATGTCGATGCATGCCGTCGAGGAGGCCTTGCCGGCGACCCGTTTCTATCGCATTCACCGCTCGTTCATCGTCAACATGGAGAAAGTGAGCGTCGTGGAACGAGGCCAGATCGTCTTTGGCGACAAGCGGCTGCCCGTTTCCGACAGCTATAAGGAGCGCGTCACCGAATATGTGACGCGCCGCACGTTGCAGGGACGTGGCTGAGCGTGCCGGCGGTGGGGCCGACGGCTTTTCCGCTTTTTCTAAAAAGGTGGGTAAGCCTTGCTTTTTCAAGCGCAAGAACGAAGGGCTTTCCAGCCGGCCCGGATGCGTTTCCTGCCGGGCAACAACCGCTCGTGTGGCCGGCAAAAAGAGAAATGTGCAGCCCGACGGGGCGAAGCATGCGTTCAGAGCGTTGGGGAAAGGTCGGGAAAAACGGGATGCGCGTTCGACGTTTTTTTATTACCTTTGCGCGGCAAGTTGCCATATTACACGAAAAACAGAGATCAACATGAAAAAAATCATTTTAGCGCTGTTGCTCCTTTTGCCGCTGACGGCTGCGGCTCAGACGAAGGGCGACGACATGCAGAAGTACCTGGCCGGGGCAGTTCCCGTCAACGCAGAAGGCTTTGTCTATTTTGAAAAAACGTTCGAAGCGCCGGGAAAATCGCGTGCCGAGCTTTTCAGTGCGTTGAAAAACTACGTGGAGAAAGAGGTGGTCGGCGGCCCCGACCATTTGGAGAAATCGCGCATAACGGAGGCCGACAGTGCGGCCGGTACGCTGGCAGCCAGCATCGAGGAGTGGCTCTACTTTGCCAAGCGGGCGTGGGTGACGCACCGTACCATCTTTTATTATCAGCTGGTGTGCGAAGTGGAGAACGGCCGCTTCACGGTGTCGTTGCGCAACCTGCGCTATCATTATGTGGAGAACGACACGCCGGGCGTCGAGAACCTGTATCGTGCCGAGGACTGGATAACAGACGACGAGGCGCTCAACAAACAGAAAACGAAGCTGACGCGCATTGCCGGTAAGTTCCGTCGGTTTACGATTGACCGCAAAGATGCCCTGTTTCAGGGGGCTGCCCGGGCCGTAGGCTTGGAGTGAGCGGTAGCCGACAATTGTCGGAATAGCAGTAAGCAGAGAAAAAAGAGAGGCGTTGCCCGGAAAAAGCGGGGCAACGCCTCTCTTTGTGCGTTTCAGGCGCGGGGTGCTTACAGATAGACGGCGAGCACCTCGGCTTTTGCCAGTTCGGCGTCGCGCCGGAGCTGGGCTTCGCGCAGGGCAAGGGCAAAATAGCGGGCCACGCCTTCCAGATAATCGGGGCGGGAGAGGGCTCCGCTCTCCATGGCGCGGCGCAGCAGGGGGATGTTGCTGTCGGCCTGCACGCTGTTGCGCAGCTGTCGGACGGAGCGCTCCAAGGCGAGCGCGCGGCGGTAGGCAGCCTCGACTGTGCCGCGCAGCTGCACGTGGGCATCGTCGCGGCGGGCTTCGGCGGCGGCAATGTCGGCTTCGGCCTTGCGGCGTTTGCCGCGGTTGCTCCAAAGCGGGATGGCGAGGCCGAAGGTTACGCCGCGGTAGATTTCGTGTGGCAGCGTTTCCTGCATAAATCCCAGCGAGAGCGAGGGCAGGTTTTCGCTTCGCGTGAGGCGCGCCGCGCTACGTCCGGCTTCAACGTCGGCTTCGGCGACGCGCAGGGCGGGCCACATGTCGCGGGTGTCGTCCCACCAGTCGTCAAAATCGTCGGGCAGGGCACGGGCGGCATAGGTGGTGTCGGTCAAAACAAGCGACTGCCCACCGTTGAGCTGGCACAAGCCGGCCATCAGCGTGGCGCGCGCTGTTTCGTTGTCGGCCTCGTCGAGTTGCAGTTCGGCCAGGGCCAGCCGGCTGTCGTTGAGCTCTTGTGCCGTGGCGTTGCCGCGGGCGTATGCCTGTTCGGTGAGAACGACCACTTCGGCCAGTACGGCCCGGTGCTGTGCAAAGATGGATGCCGCCGCGTTGCAGTACACCAGTTCGATGCAGCTCTTTTCGGCTTCCAGCAGATAGGCGGTGCGGTCAGCGTCGAAGGTGCGTGCCGCCAGGCTGTCGAGACCATCGGCCGCGCGGCGCTTGGCTCCGCCGATTGTGGGGAAATCGAACGTCTGGCTCACCGAAATATCCTGTCGGTGAGGCATGCTGGAATTGGAGCCGAAGAGATAGTTGAAACCTATCTCGGGAGCTTCGAGCGTCAGGCCCGTACGGTTGCCGGCCATGGTGGCCGATGTCGATTTTTTCATCGAGCGGAGAGCTGTGCTGTTGCGCTCTATTTCTTCCAAAGCCCGGCGTATGCCGTCCTGAGCCGTGAGGCTGAGGCTGCAAGCGGCCAGCAGGCAGCCCGCGACCCATTTCTTATTTCTCATCTTTTTCAATATAGCTGTATATGATAGGTATGATAAATGCGTTGAGCAGGGTGGACGAGAGCAGACCGCCCAGTATGACTTTTGCCATGGGGCTCTGTATCTCGTTGCCCGGCAAATCGCCGGCGACAGCCAAAGGTACGAGGGCCATGGCCGAACACAAAGCCGTCATCAAGATGGGGTTAAGGCGGTCGAGCGACCCATGGCGGATGGCTTCGGCCGTCGAAAGACCTTCGCGCCGCAGACTGTTGTAGCGATCGACGAGCAGCATGCCGTTTCGCGTGGCGATGCCGAAGAGCGAAATGAAGCCAATGATGGCCGGCAGGCTGAGCGTGCCGCCGGAGAGAGCGATGGCAAAGACGCCCCCGATGAGTGCCAGCGGCAGATTGAGCAATACGGCGATCGACTGGCCGAAGCGACGGAATTCGCGGAAGAGAAGCAGGAATATAAGCGTGACCGACAAAACCGAAGCCCAGCCGATTATGCGCGACGCGCTTTGCTCGCTTTCAAACTGCCCGCCATATTCCACGTGGTAGCCTTCCGGCAGTTTCACTTCCTTGGCTATGCGTTCCTGCATTTCGTGAACGACGCCGCGCAGGTCGCTGCCCGTCACGTTGGCCGAGACTACGATTTTTCGCTGCACGTTTTCGCGGTTTATCGTGTTGGGGCCGGCGGCCGAGCGTATTTCAGCCACATTGCGCAGGGGAACTGCCTGCTCTCCGCTGCCGATGGGTATGTCGCCGATCGACTGGAAACTGTGGCGGGCGTCTTCATCCACTTTTAGCGTGAGGTCGAACGTGCGGTTGCCTTCGTAAACCTGCGATACCGCCTCACCGCCCAGCAGGGTGCTGACGGCTGTCGAAAATTCGGGCAGACTGATGCCGTATTGGGCCAGAAGTTCGCGTCGCGGCTTGATTTGCAATTGCGGGCGTTCCACTTGTTGCTCCACGTTCAGGTCGGCCACGCCCTCTATGTTGCCCACGGCGTGTTTTATCTGGTTGCCCAAAGCATATAGGCGGTTCAGATCGGTGCCGAACACCTTGATGGCAATGTTGGCTTGCGTCCCCGAAAGCATGGCATCTATGCGGTGGCTGATGGGAGAACCGATCTCCACGTTCACGCCGGGCAGTTGGCCGAGTTTTTCTCTCACCTCGGCCACCATTTCTTCTTTGCTGCGGTCTGTCAGCTCATAGGGACATTCCATTTCGCTTGTGTTGACGCCCAGGGCATGCTCGTCGAGCTCGGCCCGCCCCGTTTTGCGTCCCACGGCCTGTATTTCGGGTATGCTCAGCAGCAGGCGTTCGGCGCGTCGCCCGAGGCTGTCCGATTCTTCCAGGGATATGCCGGGCAGCGTGCTGACGTTTATCGTGAGTGAGCCTTCGTTAAAAGGCGGCAGGAAGCTTCGGCCAAACGTCAGCAGCAGTAACAAAGCGGCTACAAAGGCAATTCCTGTCCCCGAGAGCCACAGACGGCGATGCCGCAAGGCGGCTTCGAGCGCGTGCGTGTAGGCAGCTTTCAGTTTGCGCACAATCCAGGGCTCGCGATGGCTGTCGGCCCGGGTCTTGCCGGTGTTGCGCAGCAGTATGCTGCACAGTGCCGGCGTTAAGGTCAAGGCCACGAGCGTCGAGGCGAAAAGGGCCACGATGAACGTCAGGCCTAATGGCGCCAACATGCGGCCTTCCATCCCCGAGAGGAAGAACAAAGGCAGGAAGCTGGCCACGATAATAAGCGTTGAGTTGAGGATAGGCATGCGCACTTCGCGCGAAGCGTCATATACCACGTCTATCACTTTCCTTCGTTGGCTTTCGGGCAGCGCGGCATTGGCCCGCAGGCGTTTATACACGTTTTCCACGTCCACTATCGCGTCGTCCACCAGCGACCCCACGGCGATGGCCAGACCGCCCAGGCTCATGGTGTTGACCGACTGGCCCAACAGGCGGAGCACCAGCAGAGCAACCAGCACGGAGACGGGAATGGTGAGCAGCGAGATGACCGTTGTGCGTCCGTTCATGAGGAATATGACGAGTACGATCACCACGAAAAGTCCTCCTTCGTAGAGCGATTTCTCTACATTGCCGATAGCGCTCTCGATGAAGTTGCTTTGGCGGAAGATGTCTGTCGATATTTTCACGTCGCCCGGGAGCTGTGTCTTCAAGTCGGCCAGGGCTTCTTCCAGCTTGTGGGTGAGTTGAATGGTGCCGACGGCCGGCTGCTTTGTCACGGTCACGAGGACGGCCGGTTTGCCGTTGTACGAGGCCGTTCCCAGGCGTGGAGCCTTGGCTCCCGTCGTGACGTCGGCCACGTGTTCCAGCAAAATGCTGTTTCCCAGCGAGTCGCGTTTCACAAAGGCCCGTCCGAGTTCGTCCGCGCGGTTGGTCGTCATTTCCCCGCGGATGACATATTCGTTGCCATATTCGTAAATCACGCCTCCTGAGGCGTTGCGGTTCATGTCCGTTACGGCAGCCTGCACTTCGCCGAGGCTGACGCCATATAGCCGCATGCGGTCGGGGTGCAGCCGTATCTGATATTCTTTTACGTCGCCGCCGAGCACGGCCACCTGCGATACGCCGCCGGTGGCCAGCAGGCGGGTGCGCACCGTCCAGTCGGCCAGTGTGCGCAGCTCCTCTTGCGATGTGGTGTCGGCCGTCAGGCCGATAATCATCACCTCGCCCAGGATGGACGATTGCGGACCTAAAACCGGTTGGCCCACTCCTGCCGGCAGTTGGCCTTCGACGGTCGCCAGTTTTTCGGAAACAATCTGCCGGTCGCGGTACACGTCTGTTCCCCAATCGAATTCAACCCACACGACGGAGAAGCCCGTTGTCGACGAGGAGCGTACGCGGCGCACGTCCGTGGCTCCGTTCAGGGCCGTTTCGACGGGAAACGTCACGAGGCGCTCCACCTCTTCGGCGGCCATGCCCGGTGCTTCGGTCATGACGACGACGGTGGGGGCGTTCAGGTCGGGGAAAACGTCTACCTCCATGCGTAGCGTGACGATGATGCCGGTCACGACGATGATGAGGGCCGCCCCGAGCACGGTCAGGCGGTTATGAAGCGCAAAGTGGATAATCTTGTTCAACATATAGCCTCCCTCCCTTCGTTAGTGCTCGTGGTTGTGTCCTTCGGGGACAACGCCCGAGAAGGCTGCCAGGCGTACGCGCGGAGCGCCGGCCGTTACGAGGCGTTCGCCGCCTTTCAGCCCCGATGTCACGAGAACGCGGCGGCCGTCGTCGGCTCCCAGTTTCACTTCGTGTTTGTGATAAACGTCGGCTCCCTCTTGCAGATAGACATAATAGAGTCCCTGTTCCTCCGTGACGGCGGTCAGCGGGATGCTGATGGCTTCCGGCTGCTCGTCGGCCAGGAGCCACACTTCCACGCAGGCACCGGCCGGGATGTTTCCCCGGTTGTCAAATTCGAAAGTCAGCGGGATATACGGTGCTCCTGCCGTCACGCGGCCGCGCGACACCGTCCGGCCGTTCAGTTCGTCCAGGCTGAACACCTGCTCGTCGTAGGCCGTCCGAAAGCGTGCACTGCTGATGGCGTCTATCCGGCTGAAAAGCCGTTCCGGCACGTCGACGCGCAGTTGCAGCCGGCGGGTCGACGTCAGCCGCACGAGGGGCTGGCCCACGTTGACGTAGTCGCCCGGCTGCACAAGCAGTTGCTTGACGTAGCCGCCGGCCGGAGCTTTCACGGCGATGCCGGCCGCGCTGTTGCTCCTGGCCTGTGCTTCGTAGGCAATGCGTGCGTTGTCGTATGCAGCGCGTGCCTGTTCATATTCTCCTTGGGTGATGATGCGGTCCTTTACGAGTTTGGCCGCGCGTTCGTAGGCTTGCCGTGCCGTTTCGCAGGCCACGCGCAGTTTTGCCACGGGGTCGCCTTCGGGCAGGTTCTCGGCCGAGATGTAAGCCACGGTTGCGCCGCTCCCCACTTGTGCGCCCTCGGCGTTTACGGCCGGCGTAAGGCGCACGATGCCCGCTGCCGTTGCGGCCACGGTCGTTTCGGCTCCGATGGGTGCCGTGATGCGTCCCGCAGCTTTGAAGGCAGCGGCAAACGGGGCGCGTTTCACCGTTTCCACCCGCACGCCGGCTTCTTTTGCCTGGGCGGCGGTCAGTATTATTTCGTCTGCCGCGTGCTCATCGTCGTGAGCAGCGGCTTTTTCTGCTTCTGTATCGTGGCTGTGGCCGCAAGCACACAGCAGGAGCAGCACGCTAAGGGGTGCTGCCGCTATCATTTGTTTCATATGGTTTCTGTCGGTAGTAAGTTGATAAAGTGAAAAAACACGTTGTCGGCCGGTGGCCTTTCTTTTCAACATACTGCCGAAGGGGGAGCCCGCAGTCCTCCTGCCGACCGGTTCGGTCGGGGCGGCAGTGGGGCCGTCCGTTGCGGTTGTCGGCGTTTCTGGTGGTTTGTGTGCGTGAGGACAGTCGGTGTCAGAGCGACATAAAACGGTGTAGCCGGTGTGTGCCTGTGTGCAGCTGCCAGCTTCGTCCCCATCTGTACGCCGCGCCCTGCAATATATTGCGAGTGGGCCTCGCATCCTAGGTGCGAGGTCGGATTTTCATGTGTGGCGTGAGGGGCATGGCCGTTTCCCCGCAAAAATTTCTCGAAAGCCGCATCATCCGTCACGCAGGGCATCCCGCTGTGGTGGTGATGCGGGATGCTGCTTGCGCAGAGCATCAGCACGACGGCGCACCAGAGCGCCAGACGGGCCACGATAGTTTTCAGATGCGGTATTTTCATTTTTCCGGGAGCAAAAATAACATAAACGGGCTGAACGGGCGGTTGGTTTTCCCATGAAACTTATTTGCAGATTTCAGGGCGGCGTCTGTTTTTCCGTTTGCTTGCCGTCGGTTCGGGTGGGACGGGACGCATGTGGCGGAGCGAAAAAAAGCAAAGCGCGCTTGTCGTCGGTGATGGCAAGTGCGCTTGGTCGTTCTGCGGGCGGTTTCTCATTCTTCAAACGAAAATTCCCGCGGGTGAGGCGGCGTGGCTCCGTGTTGTGTGCATACGTAGGCCGATATGTCGGAGGCGCGCAGGTGGGCTTCCGTCAGTGGCAGGCCGTTCAGCAGGCTCACGGCGAATGTGGCGGTAAAGGCGTCGCCTGCCCCCACCGTGTCCACCACTTTCACGGGCGATGCCGGCAGGGTGGAGCTTTCATCGGGGGCATAGATGCTGCTGCCCTCTTCGCCTTGGGTCAGCACGACATAGGAGATGTCGAACCGTTGCATCAGCCGGCGGCATTGTGCCTCGTCGTCGCCGTCGGGCAGCCCGATCAAGGGCACCAGCGTGTCGAGCTCGTCGGTGTTGAGCTTTAAGACGTTGCACAAGTGGAGCGAGTGGCGGATCACGTCCGGGTCGATGAAGGGGGGACGCAGGTTCACGTCGAATATTTTCAGGCTGTCGTCGGGCATGGCGTCGATGTAGCGGGCAATGGCGTGCCGCGTGGTCTGATAGCGTTGTGCCAGCGAGCCGAAGCAGCAGGCCGACGTGCGTTGCGCCATTTCGGCGAGCGACGAGGTGAAAGGCAAATGATCCCAGGCGCAGTCCGGGGTAAACTGGTAGCGTTCGTCGCCTTCCGTGTCGGGGTTCACGGCAACTTGCCCCGTAGCATAGGGCACACGCTCCAAGTCATAGCCCAAGCTGCGCTCGTCGAGCGTCCGTACGATTTCGTCGCCCAAGTCATCGTTCCCGATGGCGCTCACGGCTCTGCCGTCGACGCCAAGTTGCGAGGCGTGGTAGGCAAAGTTGGCCGGTGCTCCCCCGAGTTGCTTCTCGTCGGGGAGGATGTCCCAAAGTATTTCGCCTATGCCAACTACCAATTTGTTCATTTTTTTCTTTTTATTTAAGGGATAGATGCGGTTTGAAAGCCGCAGGTTCCTTTAGACCGGCGCAAAATTACTATTTCCGGTGCAAACAGCCAAATTTTACCAAATTGACAATGGGCCGGTGGCGTTTGCCGGGGGAATATGGGCGAAAGAAGAGGCGAAAAGCGTCATCCGCAGGCGATGCAAGATACGTGTGCCGTTCTTTTCTTCATTGGTCGTTTTGCGCTAACTTTGCCCCCGTTTTCCATTTTCGGGTGTGCAGCCCGTTTCTTATCAGTCAGGTTCAACCAAAAAGCTGTTCGTATGCGTTTGCGCTTACCTTTTCTTTTCTGGATGCTGCTGTGTCCTGTTTTGTTGGGGGCACAGTCGGCCGGTCTCTCACGCTCGTTGGAGCAAGCCCTGCACGGCTTTTGCGGACGGGTGGGGGTGGCCGTCGTTTACGGCCGGGGCGATTCGTTGCTGGTGGCAGGCGATGCAGCCCATAGCTATCCGTTGTCGAGCGTAGTGAAGTTTCCTCAGGCTCTTTACGTCCTGGGCCGGGCCCCCGGCTGCGGTGTGCCGGCCGACAGCACGGTCACGTTGGCGCCTGCCGAGATGGTGCGCGATACGTGGAGCCCCCTGCGCGACCGCTACCCACGCGGCGGTGTCCGTCTCAGCGTGGGCGACCTTTTGCTCTATTCCTTGCAGCAGAGCGACAACGTGGCCTGCGATGCTCTGTTCCGGCGCTTCGGTGCGCCCGCCCGCGTTGAGGCTTATGTGCGTTCGTTGGGATTTCCCGGTTCCCACATCGGCGTCACCGAGGCCGAGATGCACGACGAGCCGGCTCGTGCCGTTGCCAACCGTTCGACGCCTGTCGATGTC
This sequence comes from uncultured Bacteroidales bacterium, assembly GCA_949297215.1. GTDB lineage: Bacteria > Bacteroidota > Bacteroidia > Bacteroidales > Bacteroidaceae > Alloprevotella. The sequence continues at coordinate 146,972 of CASFRV010000001.1, forward strand.
GCCCGTCTTTTCTACGGGTTCACCGAAGGTCGGTGGCTCTCGCCCGGGGCGCAGGCTTTCGTGAGCGATGCCCTGCTGGGCTGCTCCACCGGAACCGACCGCCTGCCGGCCGGTCTTGCCGGGACGGGGGCGCGCATCGGGCATAAGACGGGCACGGGCTTCCGCGACGCCGCCGGGCGCATGCAGGGCTTCAACGACGCAGGTTTCGTCTTGCTTCCCGACGGGCGCCGCTATGCCATGGCGGTTTTCATCGACGATGCGCTTGCTTCCGACGCCGAATGTGCCGCCCTCATGGCGCGTCTGTCGGCGTTGGTTTGTCGCGCCTTTTCTGCTGCGCCTGCCGCCACCGGCCGGTAGGCGCGGCGTCAGCGGGCCGTAATGTGGAAGCAGGCCTGCTTCCGTTCATATTTCACGTAGCACGTTCCCAGCTGCCGCTGGTCTTCGAGCACCTCGGCCAAGATCGATTTCAGGGCCACGGCGTTGACGATGGGGAGCCGCGGCCCGTCGGGGTCGTACACGCGGTCGAACTTGTTGTACGATATGTCGAACGTCGTGCCGTATTGGTGGCAGCTTTGTTCTGATGCGTTGACGTTGACGCGCCGCAGGCGGCTCACGTCGTGCCGCGTGCGCAGCACCGAGGTTACCACGAGCTTGTGAAAAGGCATTCCCTTCGTCTGCACCGAGTCGATAAAGGCGCGTGCGATGGTGTTGAGCAGCGTGGCAGCACGCGGCACCAGGTAGGGAATGGAGTGGGTCAGCCGCTCCACGCGGTAGTAGGGCGTGTCGTCGATATACACGAGCTTGTCTTTGTGGCGTGCCGCGTCGTTGCGGTCGGCCACGGGCGGCACGCCCAGGCGCTGCGCCGTGGCCAGCTGCACGTCGTTCAGGTCGGGGAAGCTCTCCTCGAAGCTTCGCACGCTTGTCACGCGGTTTTTGACGGGCTGCCCCTTGGCGTCGGTCAGCACGAGGGGGTTGCGCTGCCGCAGCAGCAGCGCGTCCACGCGTTTGCTTTGCATGGCGATGCTGTCCGGCTTGATGGTGCGTACGGCTGTCGTGTCGGTCGGTGCCGTCAGCCGGTCAAGGGCTATTTCGGGGTTGACGCGCCGGATGACGAAGAGCACCAGCACCGTCACCGCAAAAGCCAGCAGAAAATGCGTCCTTTCTATTTTCAGTTTCATGAGGATGGGCTACGAGTTTTCTTTTCGTGCGTGTTTACCGGCCGTATGAAGCTGCCGGCAAACGGTTGCGAAAGCACGCAAAAGTACAAAAAATACCGTTCCCTTTTCTGCGGATTATGTATTTTTGCACGGGCATAAAGCCGACCGGCCGTCGCATGCCGGCTTGTGCGGGGCCGTCCGGCGGCCCTTTCACCCCGGAAAAGTAAGATGATAGAAAAACATTTTTTTCTCGACGAGGCCGACCCCGTTCTCTTTTACGGACCGGCCAACGCCAATTTGCGGATGCTCAAGGCGCTTTGTCCGAAGCTGCGCATCATGGCCCGCGGCAATGTGCTCAAAGCCATTGGCGACGAGGAGGAGCTGGCGGCTTTCGAAGAGCTTTTTGCCGCCTTGCAGAAGCATTGCACGAAATACAACGTCCTGACCGAAGAAGATGTACTCAACATCGTGAAGCGCCGGCAGACGCACGGCGAGGCGGCCGAGGGCGTCATCGTTTACAGCATGGGCGGCAAGCCCATTACGGCCCGCAGCGAAAACCAGCGGCGCCTTGTTGAGGCCTACGACCGCTGCGACCTGCTCTTTGCGGTCGGGCCGGCCGGTTCGGGCAAGACGTACACGGCCATAGCCCTGGCCGTCCGCGCGTTGAAGAACAAGGAGGTGAAGCGCCTCATCCTGAGCCGTCCGGCTGTCGAGGCCGGCGAGAAACTGGGCTTCCTGCCCGGCGACATGAAGGAGAAGATCGACCCCTATTTGCAGCCTCTCTACGACGCTTTGCAGGAGATGGTGCCGCCCGCCAAGTTGCAGGAATACATGGCTACGGGCGTCATACAGATAGCTCCTCTTGCCTTCATGCGCGGCCGCACGCTCAACGATGCCGTCGTCATTCTTGACGAGGCGCAAAACACAACGTCGGCGCAGATCAAGATGTTTCTTACGCGCATGGGCACCAATACGAAAATGATCGTCACGGGCGACCGCACGCAGATCGACCTGCCGCCCACGGTACGCTCCGGGCTCGTCGAGGCTTTGCGCATTCTGCAAGGCATTCCCGGCGTTGCTTTTGTCGAGATGACCAAGAAAGACATCGTCCGCCACCGTCTTGTGACGCGCATTGTCGAAGCCTATGAGCAGGAGGCCCGCCGGAAGCGCGAGGAGGCCGCAGCCGGCGAGGTGCAGCAGAATACATCCCAAAACCAACAGTAATATGAGTGCTTTAACCAAGACTGATTTTCATTTTCCCGGCCAGACGGGTGTGTATCACGGCAAGGTGCGCGACGTTTACAACATAGGCGGGCAGCAGCTCGTCATGGTGGCCACCGACCGCATCTCGGCTTTCGACGTCGTTCTGCCTGAGGGCATCCCCTACAAGGGTCAGGTGCTCAACCAGATCGCTGCCAAATTTCTGGATGCGACGGCCGACATCTGCCCCAACTGGAAACAGGCCACGCCCGACCCCATGGTGACGGCCGGCGTGCTTTGCGAGGGCTTTCCCGTCGAAATGATTGTGCGCGGCTACCTTTGCGGCAGCGCCTGGCGCGCTTATAAGAGCGGTGTGCGCGAAATCTGCGGCGTGAAGCTCCCCGAGGGCATGCGCGAGAACGAACGTTTCCCCGAGCCCATCATCACGCCGACGACGAAGGCCGAAATCGGCGAGCACGACGCCGACATCTCGCGCGAGGAGATCCTGGCCCGCGGTCTGGCCACGCCCGAGGAGTATGCCGTGCTCGAACGCTACACGCTGGCCCTCTTCCGTCGCGGCACGGAGATAGCCGCCAGCCGCGGTCTCATCCTTGTCGACACGAAGTATGAGTTTGGCAAGCACGACGGCAAGATTTACCTGATGGACGAGATCCACACCCCCGACAGCAGCCGCTATTTTTACAGCGAGGGCTACGAGGAGCGTTTTGCCAAGGGCGAGCCCCAGAAGCAGCTCTCCAAGGAGTTTGTGCGCGAGTGGCTCATGGACAACAGTTTCCAGGGCAAGGAGGGCCAGCAGGTGCCCGAGATGACGCCCGAGATCGTGCGCAGCATCTCCGACCGCTACATCGAGCTCTATGAGCACCTGACGGGCGAGACGTTCGTGCGCGAGGACAACGCCGACCTGGCTGTCCGCATCGAGCAGAACGTGCGTAAATACTTGGGATAAACTTCCCGTTTCGCTATACCGGCGGACGCGCTCCCGCACGTGGGAGGCGCGTCCGCCTTTTTGTTTCTGAAAAACGTATGACGGGCTTTTCCTTTTTTCTTCGTCGCGGCACGCCTTCTTCCGGTCTTTTGCGCCATCGTCAAGGGACGGGCGGGCTGATGTGGTCTGCTTTGTTTGCTGCCTTTTGCGTCGTCCACGTCGTGGTAACGCTCCGTTGGATGGTGCTGCCCTTTCCCCTGGAATATCGTGAGTGGGCACATATAGCCGCGGCCCGCACGATGGCTGTCGGCGCCTCTCCGTATGAGCCCGGCACCGACTTTTATCTTTATGGCTTCCTCTATCCCGGGCTCGGGGCTTTGGGGCAAAGGTGCACAGGTGCCGACCCGGCTCTTCTCCTCCGTCTGTTGAGCTATCTCTGCGCGTGGGCCGTGGCGTTGTTGGCCGCTGCCGAAATACGCCGGCGTGCGGGCGGTCTTGTCTCGTCGGTGGCCGGCGTGGCGCTGCTGCTTTGTGTCGATTGGCTCAACGTCACCGGTTCGGCCCATCCCGCTCCGCTTGGCACGCTGCTGCTCTTCGTGGCTTGTCGGGCAGCCCGCAAAGGGCAGGCATGGACGGCGGCCTTGCCGGCGGTGGCGGCTTTTTATGTAAAGCCCTATTTCCTGGCCGTTCTGTTGCCCTTGGGGCTCTATTTTCTGGCAACCGACCGCCGGCGTTTCCTGCATTTCCTGTGTGCCTTCCTCGTGGCCGGCAGCTTGTCGGTGTGGGGCGTGCGGCAGCTTTGGCCCGGCTATTTTGTGTGCAACGTTGTCCACCATTTCAACATGTCTACGTTCAGCCTTTCGCATTTGGCGCGTCAGCTGGCGTGGCTCGGCGTGTTTTTCTTCCCGTTGGCGTCGGTGGCTGTCGTGGCCTTGTGGCGGCGGCCCCGTTTGCTTTTGCGCGATGTGTGGCTGCTGTCGGCCGTGGCGCTCTTCTTCGTTTGGCTGAGGCTGGCCGGACACGAGGGAGCTTTTCTTTCGTATGCCTATCAGCTCTGGTTGCCGCCTTTGGTTGTCTTTGCGCTTTCGCCCACGGTGAGGTTGCGGCTCTTTCCGCGCTTCCGCACGGTCTTTTTCTCGCTTTTGCTCGTATGTTCTCTTGGGGTGTCGTCTTGGCGCTTCAATCTCGTGCCGCCACCCACGGGTGAGTAGCGCGCTGCTTGGCCGCGGGCGCAGGCCGACGTCCGTCGTGCAACGGCAGTGCTTCCGCTTAGCTTCTCTCCGTTTTTTGCAGAAGGGGCAGCCGGCAGTCGGGTGATTTGTCTAAACACGGGAGAAACGGAATATGCCCCTTCGCTCAGCTCCGACCGCGCGCTGGTGCTTCGTCTATTTCCCGAAACCGAGCGTTTCCGTCCGTTTGCCGACGGCTTCGACCGGCAGATCGATGCCTTGCTGGACTTCCACAGCTTTCCCGTGGTGCTGACGGACGGGCTCTCTTATGTGGACGAGGCCCGCCTGCGTGCTGCCGGTTATGTGCCGCTGCGCCGCTATGTGCTGCGGGTGGGAGTCCACGATGTGGAAGCCTCGTTGTGGGGGCTCCCGGGCAATGAAATGACAGCGAGTTTCTGAAGCTTGTTTTTGCCGGCGGTAAAAGAGCGTTTACCGTCTGCCTGTTTCCTTTTGAAGCCGGCGTGTGAGAAAAGGTGGCCGCCAACGGTTTTCCCTTGGCGGCCACCGGTATTTTTGTGCCTTTTTCCACGTGTGGGAGGCGGATCATTCTATTTTTTCTCAAAAACAAACAGCATTCGGTAACGCAATTGCGATAATTTTGAAGAAAACAGGCTGCATTCGGTAACGCAATTGCGAAAAACCTTCGGCTTTTCGTCATGCTTTCCGCTCATTTGCACTAATTTTGTAACAGAAACCGACCGACCTTACGGCCGTGCAAAAAATTAAGACGTGTACGAACAGGAAAAGATATTGCCTTATGGCGAAGGAGGCCGCAAAGGCGCTCAGGTGGAACGCATGTTCGACGGCATAGCCCACAGCTACGACCTCTTGAACCACTTGCTCTCGCTCGGCATCGACCGCCGTTGGCGCCGGGCGGCCATCGACTCGCTGCGCCCCTACGCTCCGCAGCGCCTGCTGGACGTGGCCACCGGCACGGGCGACTTTGCCCTGCTTTCGGCCCGACGCCTGCGCCCTGCCGAACTGCTGGGCGTCGATCTTTCAGAAGGGATGCTCGACGTAGCCCGCCGCAAGACGAAGGCTGCCGGGCTGGACGGCGTCATCCGTTTTGAGCGGGCCGACTGCATGAACCTGTCGCTGCCGTCCGACAGCTTCGATGCTGTCACCGTGGCGTATGGCATTCGCAATTTCGAGGACCTGGACCGCGGTTTGCAGGAGATGCGCCGCGTTTTGCGGCCGGGAGGGCGGCTTGTCATCATCGAGCTGTGCATGCCGCAAGGCGGCTTGATGCGCCGGCTCTTCCGCTTCTATTCGCACGTGCTCATGCCCGCTGTGGGGCGTCTCGTCTCGCGCGACGGGCGGGCCTACACGTACCTGCCGGCCACGATGGAAGCCTTTCCGCAGGGCGAGGTGATGCAGGGCATTTTGCAGAAAGCAGGCTTTCGCGACGTCAGCTTCCGCCGCTTCACCTTCGGGCTGAGCACGCTCTACACGGCGGCAAAATAACCCGGCCGTAAACACCCCGGGCAGCGACGGAAAAGAAAGGAAAACACCGATTTAAATCTTTGATAGCCATGAAAGAAAGAAAATCTTATCAGTCGGCCGCGTTGGGTGCGGGGCTGATGCTGCTCGTTTCGATTGTTGCGCCCTTTGCCGGCTTTTTCAATTATCTGCTGGGCATCGAGGAGGCTGGGTGGGTGCTGGTGCTGCTTGTGCCCCAAGTGCTGCTTTTTGCGGGCTGGCTGTTGCAAATTCCCTTTGTGCAGATGGTGCGCGTGCGCTTTCCCGAGCAGCCGGGCCTGTGGCGCTATGGCATGACGGCCGTCCTCATTGAGGTGCTGAGCTTTCTGCTCTCGGGGCTGAGCCAGGCTTTTCCGCGTCCGGTGGGCGATTTCAGTCCGCTCTCCGGCCCGGTGCTGCTGGCCTACCTTATTCTGCTTTGCTCCACGGTGGCGATGCTGCTCTATTCCTACTTCTTTACGCAGCTTTTCACGTTCTGCCGCCGCGTGCAGAGCCGCAGCGCGTTGACGTTCCTGCCGATGGCCGCGGCTTTCCTGCTGCTGCTCAACGTGCTGATAAACGATATGGCCTTTTTCATGGAGTCGCCGTCGACGCTTGACCATGCGGCCTATTTTATCCGCAACATGATGGCCCTGTCGTGCGCGTTCATCGCCCGCATGCTGCTGTTCATCTATTTCACGGTCAACATCTTCAAGGCGCGCTCGTGATGAAACGCTACGGACTTTTGGGCTACCCGCTGGGCCACTCCTTTTCGGCGCGTTTTTTTGCGGAGAAGTTTCGCCGCGAAGGCATCGATGCCGAATACGTCAACTTTGAAATGCCTTCGGTCGAGGGCTTACGGGCGTTCGTAGCCTCCGACCCGGCGCTCTGCGGCCTGAACGTGACGATACCGCACAAGCAGGCTGTCATACCCCATCTGGACGCACTGACAGACGAGGCGCAGGCCATCGGCGCTGTCAACGTCATTGCCATCGAACGCCGCGAAGGCGCGCTGCGCCTTGTGGGGGCCAACACCGACGCCGTGGGCTTCCGCCGCTCTATTGAGCCGCTGCTGCGCCCCTGCCACCGGCGGGCCCTCGTGCTGGGCACGGGCGGGGCCTCGCGCGCCGTGGTCTACGTGCTGCGCCGGCTGGGCATCGAGCCGCACTATGTGAGCCGCAGGGAGCGGCCGGGAGCTTTCACGTATGCCTCGCTGACGGCCGACGACGTGCGCGCTCACCACGTTATCGTCAACTGTTCGCCCGTCGGAATGTATCCTCACACGGACGAATGCCCGGCATTGCCCTACGAGGCGCTGACGGAGGAGCATTTGCTCTACGACCTCGTCTACAACCCCGAAGAAACGCTCTTTATGCGGCGGGGCCGCGAGCGGGGAGCCACAGTGAAAAACGGTATGGAGATGCTTCGCCTGCAAGCCCTGGCGGCATGGGACATCTGGACGCGCTGAGCGACGGCCTCTCTGCCGCCCGGCGGAAATGACGGAAAGCCCCCGGCCGTTATAACGCGGCCGGGGGCTTTCGTGTTGACAAGTAAGAGAGATAAGCCTTAGCGCAGGAGCACTTTGACGCCGCCTACGACGTAGAGGCCGGCGGGCAAGCCGGTGAGGGCGCCGTCGGCACGTACGCCGTGGCGCACAAGGCGTCCGTCGATGGTGTAAACGTCGGTCAGGCCGTCGCCATCGGTTGCGACGCCCGCGATGCCCGTGGTCTGGCTGTGGGCCTTAAAGAGCGCCACGGCCTTTTGGCAGCTCGTAGCCTTGTAGCAGGCGAAGCGGGGCGACGAAGCGTTGTAGCAGATGCTGCGGTCGTCGTATTCGCAGTTGCTGATGACGGCGTTGTCGCCCTGGAACGTGATGTCCCACTGTGCCGAGGCTTCCGTGGCCTGCGTGCTCGTGTGCAGCTTGTTGCCGTTGCTGGTGAGCGCCAGGTAGCAGCTGCCGGCGGCATCATAGAGCGTGTAGCTGCCCTCGGAGCCGCCGAGCGTGAGCACGTAGGGCAGACCGTCGGCTCCCGTCTCGGTCTGTATGGTGGTGCCGCTGATGCTGACGTCGGCCGGCGAGCGCACGTCGTCGTCCTGGGCGCTGAGCGCCGTCTCGGACGAGAGGCATACAACGAGGTAGCCGGCGCCGGGCGTAAGGTCGTCGACAGAGTTGACGAGCACGTAGGTGCCGTCGGACGGCTGCGGGGCCGTGCCCACTACGTAGGTGGCGCTGACCGTCGAGCTGTAAACGCCGTCGAGCAGGGCGCGCGCCGTAATGGAGGTGGCGCGGTCGATGGTGAGGCGCACGGGCGAGGCTTCCTGCTGCTCGGAGCCGCCGTCGATGGCGTAGCAGATGTCGGCCCCCTCGGTGGTGGTGCTGATGGTCACGGTGGTGCCGACCGTCACGGTGCCGCCCGCGGGCGAGAAGGTGGGAGCGGCCACGTCGGGCGTGGGAGGTTCGGGGTCGTCGCCCCCATCGTAATTGTCGGGGTCGAAGGCTACGTCTTTCTTGTCGCCCCAGACGTATTGTTCGAGTCCCGGGAAATCGATGTAGGGATTGCGGTTGCCCTGCAACTTATAGACGGCATTGTTGCGGTCGGTCTCCTTCTCGCTCACGGGGTCCTCCTCGGCCCAGCGGAGCAGCATGTTGAGAGCCCAGGTGGCGTAGGCGGGATATTTGTTGCCCGCGAGCATGTCGCAGTGCCACGAGGCAATCTGGTTTTCGTAGCACGTAGCCATGTAGAAATAGGTGCGGGCAAAGTCGCCTTTGTATTCGTCGTTCGGCTCAAACACCTTACCGCTGTAACCCGAGACCGACGAGGGGCCCACCTTGCTGAAACCGCCGTTGGACGTGTAGGTGGGGCGGTCGGTTTCGCCGAAAGGCAGATTGCTGCGCATCCCGTTGACGTAGGTGTCGGTGGGGTAGAGGTGGAAAAGGTCGGTGTACATGGGACGGGCGTCGTCAAACCAGCTCTTTGGGAAGGAATGCTCGCGGTTGTAGTTGCCGCCCTCGCGACCCGTGTTGTTGCCGGCCTGGTCGGCGCCGAAGGTGTAGTTGGTCGTCGAGGAATACATGTCCCACACCTTGCCGTCGGGACGGCGGTCGGTGGTGCGGAAAGCGTCCCACAGCGCGTTGTAGCTGAGCGCCTTGTGACTGTAAATGATGTTGCACAGCGCCGTTTTCAGAGCTGCGCCCTTGGTGCCGTCGGCGCGGTCGTAATAGCCGGCCGGGGCCTGCGCGTTGAGCAGGACCGAGAGGAGGAACATCCCCCAAAGCAAAGCGTATTTTTTCATCTGGAAACAATAGTTACGGACGGAGCAGCCTGTGGGCAGGCGGCAGCGGCCTTTTTCGGCTGCAAAGGTACGGCAAGGCGGGCGGAAAGAAAAGAATTTGCTTCATTTCTTTTTTATCCCGGACTGCCGGCGCCGGCGACCGGTACCTGCCGAAACGTAAAACGGCGGCGGGCTGCGTCGGCCCGGCGGGGAGCCGGGCGGCAGCTTATGCCCGGAGATAAAAACAGGGCGGGGCTTGGCGCGACGCGGTATTTATGTTATCTTTGCCACACGGGAACACCTTATATATTGGTGCCCGCGGCATTTTTTACGGCCATGAACAAAGTTGTTTTCTTCCTGCTCGGCGTGCTGTGCTGCCTGCCTCTTCGTCTCGGAGCGACGGCATGGACGCCCGACAACCTGCCAATGGTGCATTTGCAGGACGCCCGCCGCTATGTGTGCAACCCCGACGGCGTGCTGGCGCCGGCAACGGTGGACAGCATCGACGCGATGCTGGCACGGCTTGAACGCGAAACGGGCGTCGAAACGGTGGTGGTGGTCGTGAAGCGCCTGGAAGGCGGCGACGCTTACCGCTTCGGCATCGATTTGGGGCGGAAATATGGCGTGGGCGACAAGGAAAAGCGAACGGGGCTCGTGGTTGTGCTCAGTACGGAGGACAGAACCTATCAGATCCTGACGGGATATGGCTTGGAGGGGACGCTGCCCGACGCTATCTGCCGCAGGGTGGAAAACCGCGTGATGGTGCCGCTGCTGAAGCTGGGAAGATGGGACGATGCCATGCTGGGCACCATGCGTGCGCTCGACACCTACATCCGCCGCGACGGTTCGCTGCGCCCCGGGGCGACCGAAAAGGCCGACGACCGTTCGGCATGGATGGCGCTACCCGTGGCCTTGGTGTTTCTCATCATCCTGATAGGCGTTTTCAGCCTGGCCAACCATAAGACAACGCGCCGCTGCCCGCGCTGCCACCGCTACCTGTTGGGGCCGGTGAGCCGCCGGCGCTACCGCGACAGCATGGGGCGGTGGAAGATGCAGACCGTATGGCAGTGTGCCCACTGCGGCTACCGCGAGGTGCGCGACGAAGACGCCCCGCCTCCCGGCATCGGCGGCGGCATGTTCGTCCCGCCCATCATCATGGGCGGGGGCCTGGGCCACGGCTTCGGCGGCGGTGGCGGCATAACGGGCGGAAGCTTTGGCGGAGGCGACTTCGGCGGAGGAGGCTCGGGCGGAGATTTCTGACAGAACGGTAAACGGATTTAAAACGATAAAGAAATGAAAACAAAAGGCTCCTTAACAGGAAAGATTGTGCTCGTCGTCGTGTGTGTGGTGGTGATATTCCTCATCGGCGGCTTCTTGGGTAAATATAATTCGCTGGTGGATAAGGACGAAGCCGTATCGACGGCGTGGGCAGGCATCCAGGCGCAGTATCAGCGCCGCTCCGACCTGATACCCAACCTGGTGAACACCGTGAAAGGCTATGCAAAGCACGAGGCCGGGACGCTGGAAAGCGTAGTGGCCGCCCGCGCAAAAGCCACACAGCTGACCGTGGACGCCGACGACCTGACACCGGAAAAACTGCGCCAGGTGGAGGCCGCGCAGGGAGAGCTGTCGACGGCCATCGGGCGCCTGCTGATGGTGGCCGAAAACTATCCGCAGCTGAAGGCTAACGAAAACTTCTCGGAGCTGCAAGCCCAGCTGGAAGGCACGGAGAACCGCATCAACGAAAGCCGCCTGAAATATAACAACGCCGTACAAGACTACAATTTGGCGGTACGTCGCTTCCCCGGCAACATCGTGGCAAGCATGTTTGGCTTCGAGAAAAAAGAAAAGTTTACCGCCGAAACCGGCGCAGAACAGGCCCCCGAGGTTTCGTTTGACTGATGACGACTATTATATAAGGAGTATGGACAACAAACAGCGATATATGATGCGCGGAGTGAGCGCCATGAAAGAGGACGTCCACAACGCGATAAAGAACATCGACAAAGGCATCTTTCCGCAGGCTTTCTGCAAGATTATTCCCGACATCCTGGGCGGCGACCCGGCCTATTGCAACATCATGCACGCCGACGGTGCCGGCACGAAGTCGAGCCTGGCCTATATGTATTGGAAAGAGACGGGCGACCTCTCCGTGTGGAAAGGTATTGCGCAGGATGCGCTCATCATGAACACGGACGACCTGCTTTGCGTGGGAGCGGTGGACAACATCCTGGTGTCGAGCACTATCGGACGCAACAAGATGCTCGTGCCGGGCGAGGTGATATCGGCCATTATCAACGGTACGGACGAACTGCTGGCCCGCTTGCGCGAAATGGGTATCGGCATATACGCCACGGGCGGCGAGACGGCCGACGTGGGCGACCTGGTGCGCACGATTATCGTGGACTCGACCGTGACCTGCCGCCTGAAACGCAGCGACGTCATCGACAATGCGAACATCCGCCCGGGAGATGTCATCGTGGGCCTCTCGTCGAGCGGCCGTGCCACCTATGAAGACGAATATAACGGCGGAATGGGAAGCAACGGACTGACGTCGGCACGTCATGACGTCTTCGCAAAATATCTGGCGGAGAAGTATCCCGAGAGTTATGACCACGCTGTACCGGAGGAACTGGTGTACAGCGGCCATTATCACCTGACGGACCGGGTGGAAGGCGCCCCCCTGAACGCCGCGAAACTCGTCTTGTCGCCCACGCGTACGTATGCGCCCGTCGTGAAACGCCTCTTGGACGAAATGCGTCCCGAAATACACGGCATGGTGCACTGCACGGGCGGCGCGCAAACGAAGGTGCTGCATTTTGTGGGCGAAAACTGCCGCGTCATCAAGGACAACATGTTCCCCGTGCCGCCTCTGTTTAAAATCATAGCAGAGGAAAGCGGTGCCGACTGGCAGGAAATGTACAAAGTGTTCAACATGGGCCACCGCATGGAGGTGTATGTGTCGCCTGAGCAGGCAGCACGCGTGATTGACATCAGTCAGTCGTTCCATATCGACGCACAAGTGGTGGGCCGCATCGAGGAAGGACCGCGCTCGCTGACGATCAAGAGCGAGTTTGGAGAGTTTAATTATTGATTGCTCCGCAACGGGCACCCGAGGCTTCGCCGAAGGCCGGAGCTGAGGGGCCGGAAAACGGGCGGAAGCAACAGCATGAAAAAAGGAAGCAACAGTATGAACTGTGGGGAACGGACGTCAGCGCCATGCGACGGCCGTCTCGGGCCCGACGAAGGCCGAGGACAGAACGTTGCGGCGAAGAGCCCAACCGCGGCCGGCGGACACGAGGCCGACGGCGAGGGCCGACTCCGACGGAACCTGATGATATGGGGAGCCGTGGCCGTGGCCGGAGTCCTGCTTACTTTGTGTGAAGGACTTATGGGCTATTTCCAAGAAGAGCCCGTCCGTACGTCGCGAGTAGTCTTCCGGCTGCTCGGCATGGCCGGCTGGCTGCTGGTGCTTTACGGCTTTGTAAAAGTCATTTGGAATGACAGGAAAAGAAAATAATACGCTATTAGAGAAACTGGACGGCCTGCAAGCCCGTTTTGAAGAGGTGGCGACGCTGATAACCGACCCGGAAGTCATTGCCGACCAGCAGCGCTACGTACGGCTGTCGAAGGAATACAAGGAACTGGAAGAGCTGACAGCGGCCCGCAAGGAGTATGCCACGCTGTTGGCCGGCCTGGACGAGGCCAAGCACCTGCTGCTCACCGAGAGCGACCCAGAAATGAAAGAGATGGCCCGCGAGGAAGTGGCCGTCTGCGAGGAAAGGCTGCCCCGGCTGGAAGAAGAAATTAAGCTGATGCTTGTTCCGAAAGACCCGGAGGACGGAAAAAATGCCATACTCGAAATACGTGGCGGTACGGGCGGCGATGAGGCCGCTCTCTTTGCGGGAGACTTGTTTCGCATGTACACGAAGTATGCCGAGCGCAAAGGATGGCGGCTGGAAGTGTCGAGCGCGAGCGAAGGGGCGGCCGGAGGCTTCAAGGAAATCGTTTGCTCCGTGACGGGGGCGGACGTTTACGGCACGTTGAAGTATGAAAGCGGCGTTCACCGCGTACAGCGCGTGCCCGCCACGGAAACTCAGGGCCGCGTGCACACGTCGGCGGCCACGGTGGCCGTACTGCCCGAGGCCGAGCCCTTTGATGTGGTGATTAACGAGGGAGAAATCAAATGGGACACGTTCCGATCGAGCGGTGCGGGCGGACAGAATGTCAACAAGGTGGAGAGCGGCGTCCGTTTGCGCTACAACTGGAAAAATCCCAATACGGGAGAGGTGGAGGAGATCCTTATAGAATGTACCGAAACGCGCGACCAGCCGAAGAACAAGGAAAGAGCGCTGGCCCGTCTGCGCACATTCATCTACGACAAGGAGCACCGCAAATATGTGGACGACATAGCCTCGCGCCGCAAGACGCTTGTTTCGACGGGCGACCGTTCGGCCAAAATCCGTACCTATAATTATCCGCAGGGACGGATAACAGACCACCGCATCAACTACACCATTTATAATCTCCAAGCTTTTATGGACGGCGACATCCAGGATTGCATCGACCACCTCATCGTGGCCGAAAACGCAGAGCGGCTGCGCGAAACGGAGCTGTGAGAGGAAACATCTAACAACACGAGATATGAACAAACAGCAACTGATAGAGAACATCCGCCGCAAGGGAAGTTTTCTTTGCGTGGGACTGGATACCGATTTGAAGAAGATACCTGCCTGCCTGCTCGGCGAGGAAGACCCTATTTACGCTTTCAACAAAGCCATCATCGACGCTACGGCGCCTTACTGTGTGGCATACAAGCCCAATCTGGCTTTTTACGAGTGCTTCGGGCTGAAAGGCTGGGCTGCCTTTGAGAAAACGGTGGCCTATCTGCGGCAGAACTATCCCGACCAGTTCATTATCGCCGACGCCAAGCGGGGCGACATCGGCAACACGTCGGCCATGTATGCCCGCTCCTTTTTCGAGGAGATGGAGCTCGACGCTCTGACCGTTGCCCCGTACATGGGAGAAGACAGCGTTACGCCCTTCCTGAGCTATGAAGGCAAGTGGGTCATTTTATTGGCCTTGACAAGCAACAAAGGTTCGCAGGACTTTCAGCTGACAGAGGACAAAGAAGGTGTCCGCCTGTTTGAAAAGGTGCTGACAACGTCGCAAAACTGGGCCGGCAGCGACCGGATGATGTACGTGGTGGGAGCAACGCGCGGCCGCCTCTTCGAAGATGTGCGCCGGCTCGCACCCAAACATTTTCTGCTCGTGCCCGGCGTGGGAGCGCAGGGAGGTTCTCTGGAAGAGGTGTGCCGATATGGCATGACGTCCGAATGTGGCTTGCTTGTCAACTCCTCGCGCGGCATTATCTATGCCGATGCGTCTGAGCAGTTTGCAGCAGCTGCGGCAGAGCAGGCACGCGCGCTGGCCGGGCAGATGGCCGGCTTCCTCCGTCAGTATGCAGGATAACCGCTTTGGCGCGGAAGCTTCTCCCGAGAGCCGCCAACGGCCGTAAAGAAGCGGCGCAGCAACAGATTTTTGCCGCAAGACAGAGCCTGCAAGGCCGCTCGCCGAGGCTTATTCGGAATATAATTCAAAAAAGGTGAACAAAATTTGTTTGCCTTTTCTTTTTTTCTTAATTTCGCCCCGTATAGCCATACCCTATGGCCGTGGCTATCAGCCCGGAAGGCCTTTTGTGAAAAACGCGGGCCGCGGGACCGTCTGACGGTGAGGCCGGAAGATGCCAAGAAGCGAGGTGGCGACTTCGCAAAGAAAGAAGAGATAGTTAAGAACAAATGAATATATCAAAACACGCTAACCTACCATTCGCATGAAAAGGAAACGCATAATACTTAAAAAGATAGCAGGGGTGCTGAGCCTTGCTGTCATAGCTGTGACGCCATTCGGAATGACGGGCTGCCAGGAGACGATCGATTCGTCGAATTTTGCCATCGCCGATGAGCCGACAGTGTACGATTATTTGGCAAACGACGAACGTTTCAGCGACATCGTGGCCATCTTTAATCGGGTGAAAACGGTGGACGTGCCCGATGGCTCCAACTACACCTCATCGTCTATTGCCAATACGTTGCAAACGCGTGGTAACTACACGTGCTTTATTCCTACAAACGACGCTGTGCGGGCTTACGTCCAAGAGCTGACCGGTTCGACGGACGTGGCATCTCTTTCGGACGAACAAGCAGAAAATATCGCCAAGAACTGCTTGATCGACAACGGAGAGCTGGCTGCCTATGAGAGCCCGGACTTTCCTACGAACGGCTCTTTTGCCATTTCCAATATGGCCGACCGTATCCTGACCTGTCAGCAGGTGTCGCCCGAAGGAGAAGAAACGACCGAAGAGGCTTATTATATGATTAACGGCGAGGCCCGCGTCTTGGAGGTGGACATCCAGGTGAGCAACGGCTACGTTCACGTGATTGACCACGTAATAGCCCCGTCGTCCAACACTGTGGCCGACATGATCAAGCAGGCTGGTAACATGCGCATCTTCGGCCGTCTGCTCGAAGTGACGGGGTGGGACGTGCGCCTGACGGATTATCGGGATGATGAGTATGAGCTGCGCGAATTGGACGAAACAGAGTCGGCCCCGGGAGGCGACTTCTCGATTCCCGTGATGCAGACGCGCTATTTGGGCTATACGGCCTTTGCTGAGACGGACGACGTATATGCTTCGCAGTGGGGCGTACCGGCTCCGCAGTATGACGAAGCGAGCGGCGAAATCACCAACTGGTCCGAGATCGAGAGCATTATCGCGCAACGTGCGGCCGCTGCTTATCCCGATGCCGACGCCTCGGCTCCGCTCAACGACGAAAGCAACCCGGTCAACCGCTTCGTGGCTTATCACCTGTTGGAAGGCCGCGTGGCCTACGACCGCTTTGTGCAACACTACAACGAGTACGGTTTCCGATACCTCGACCCGGCACAGCCGGCCCAGTATAACTACACTGTGAACGTGTGGGACTATTATACAACGCTGGGCGAACCGCGCGGGCTCATGAAAGTGTTGCAGACTGCCGAGGGCGATTATCCCATCTACATCAACCGCATCTGTACGTACAACAACGACACTTATCAGGAAGAGGAAGTCACCCAGGAAGGCGTGCGCATCCTGCCCACCAACGGCGAATACGACAACAATGCCTTAAACGGCTTCTACTATCCCATCACAGGCATCCTGACCTATGACGAAACGACACGCGCACGACTTGCGAACGAACGCATCCGCATCGATATGACAACGATGCTACCTGAAATGTCGTCTAACAACTTGCGAGGCGGTAAAATAGTCAATATGCCGACGGGTTACTTCAACAATATCTT
This sequence comes from uncultured Bacteroidales bacterium, assembly GCA_949297215.1. Lineage (GTDB taxonomy): Bacteria > Bacteroidota > Bacteroidia > Bacteroidales > Bacteroidaceae > Alloprevotella. Next base: position 163,579 of record CASFRV010000001.1, read on the forward strand.
CAACGAATCGTCAGGAACACGCATGTTCTATTATCATATGAGCGATTCGCGTACGGGAGACCATTGGCGTGACGCACAAGGCGACGAGTTCATCATGGCTGGTGTGTTCGACTTCGTTATGAAGCTGCCTCCTGTGCCGAGAGACGGAACTTACGAGATACGAATGGGCGTTTCGCTCAATCCCTATCGCGGTATGGCTCAGATTTATTTTGGTGACGATCCTAATAATCTGCAACCGGCGGGACTTCCCGTCGATCTGCGACAGGAAGCCAGCAATAATCCGAACATACCTTGGGTGGAAGATTCGGAAGACGAGGTGGTCAACCGTGAAAACGACAAAAACCTGCGCAACCAGGGATGGATGAAAGGTCCGAAGTATTTCATGATTTGCAATGGCTTGGGTGCCCAGGGCGGAACGCCGCTGCGTGACGCCGGAGGTGCTCGTCCTGCCTTGCGCCGCATCATTACGACGGAAAATCTCGAAGCCGACAAGACCTATTACATGCGCTTCAAGTCGGCGCTCGATTCGCGCGACGCCCAGTTCTTCATGGACTACTTTGAATTTGTGAATTCGTCGGTTTATAATGGCGCTGACCCCGAAGATGTCTGGTAATGTCCTCCGCGGAGGGCGTCGTTTAGGCTCTCCTCCATCTCTGTCGGTTGGAAAGCAGCAGTCTTTCTCTGGAGTGTAACGATATGGCAGACGAATATGAAAGAATTAACTTCAAATAAATTTCATCCATGAAAAAAGCAATTTTATGGGAGAAAGGGCTGAGGAACACGATGCGACTTGTGCTGCTGCTCTTTCCGATTTTTGCGGTAACAGGTTGCAAGGAAGCCATTGATGCCTCGAATTTTGCTGTTTCTGATGAACCGACTGTTTATGATTACCTGAAATCAGACGAGCGCTTCACAGATATTCTGTCGGTTTTCGAGCGTGTGAATATGGTGAGCGTGCCCGAAGGTTCGTCTGCCACGCCGTCATCCATTGCCAACACCTTGCAGACGCGTGGTAACTACACTTGCTTCATTCCTACAAATGAGGCAGTGCGTTCTTATGTGGAAGGGCTCACGGGCAGCACCGACGTTTCTTCGCTTTCCTACGAACAGGCGGAAAATATGGCCAAAAGCTGCCTGATAGACAATGGCGATATCTCTGCTTACGAGAGTCCTGATTTTCCCACGCAGGGCTCTTTTGCCCTTGCGAACATGAACGACCGAATTCTTACTTGTGAACAGGTAAGTGTGGATGCAGACAATGTTTCCGTTGAGCCGTATTATCTGATTAATGGGGAGGCCCGTGTGATTCAGACAGACATAGAGGTGACGAATGGTATAATTCACGTGGTGGATCAGGTGATAGCTCCTTCTTCCAATACTGTTCCCGAAATGATTAAGGCTGCTGACAATATGCTTGTGTTTAGTCATTTGCTTGAAGTGACGGGATGGGACGTCCGACTGATGGATTATCGCGATATGAAGTATGAAGAGCAGGATCTTGACGAAGTATATACCTGGGAATCGACTTCTGCGAGCTCCGCTACCTATCAGGTTCCGCAGCGGCGCTATCTTGGCTATACGATATTCGCAGAACCTGACGATGTCTACGCGAGTGATTGGGGGATAGAGCTGCAAAAGGCAGCGGACGGAAGCGTTACGAACTGGGATGAGGTAATGGCAACCATCGGACAGAAAGCAGCCGCGATTTATCCGAACGCCGACGCGTTACAGCCTCTCACTTCGGAAGACAATCCCGTGAACCGCTTTGTTGCCTATCATATCCTGGAGGGCCGCATCGCCTACGACCGTTTCGTCTTTCACTTCAACGAATATAATTACCGGTACATCGATGCGGCCAATCCGGCCAACTACGGTTACACGGTAGACGTATGGGATTATTATGCGACCATCGGCAGCCACCGTGGCTTGCTGAAAGTGCTGCAAGTCCCCACGGGCGATTACCCTATCTATCTCAACCGCGTCAGCGAGTATGACAACGACACATACCAGGAGGTGAACGTCCTGAACGAAGGCATCCGCATCCTTGCGACCAACGGATCTTTCGATAATAATGCCCTCAATGGCTTTTACTACCCCATTACGCGTATCCTTACTTACGACAACAACACGCGCACGCTCATGGGCAACGAGCGCATCAGGATAGATATGGCTACAATGTTGCCTGAGATGTCTTCCAACAACATCCGCGGCGGTGTCTACACTTCTCCTCCCAACGGCTATTTCAGTAATCTTCTGAACATGTCGGATGGCACGCGTCTCTGCTATCTTGCGATGGGGCATTCGGGAACGATCATCTGGTACGACTCACAAGGTGACGAGTTCCTGTTCGGTGGTATCTTTGATTTAGTATTACGTCTGCCGCCCGTTCCTGTTGACGGAACCTATGAGATACGTATGGGGTGTGCCAACAGTCCGAAGCGTGGAATGGCACAGATTTATTTCGGTGAGGATCCAGACAATCTTCCCCCGGCAGGTCTTCCGATTGACATGCGTCAGTCAACAGACAACAACCCCAATATTCCTTGGGTAGAGGACACGGGAGACGAAGTGACGGATCGTGAAAACGACCGGAACATGCGTAACCAGGGATATATGAAAGGGCCGAAATATTATATGGTATGCAACGGATTGGGCAGCCAGGGAGGAACACCGTTGCGTGACACGCATGGAGGAGCGGCCAGCCTTCGACGCATCCTTACGACGCAGCGGCTTGAAGCTGACAAGACGTATTATCTCCGCTTCAAGTCGGCTTTGGATCAGCGTGATGCCCAATTCTTCCTTGATTACTTTGAACTTGTGAATTCTTCGGTATATAACGGAACAGAGCCGGAGGACATCTGGTAAGCACTATCCGTGATGCTGTCAGAAGCTGGTGCGCCGAATATATTGACGCCCGGCATGAAATAAATCGGACGCAATCTATCAAAGATTGCGTCCGATTTTGCTGTATTATGCCGCGTAAAAGGAAAAAGTCTTTTGCGCTATTTGCAGTGGGCGTCGTTTTCGAGACGATAGCCTCGGAGGAAATCGGAGGCAGGCATGCGCTTCTTGCCAGAGAGTTGCACTTCTGTCAGTTCGAGTGTCCCGTCGGCGAGGGCTACGAGCAGATGTCCGTCCTCAGTCCAAAGATGTCCTGGTTGTTCTTCCGGGAAACGTTCCAATTTGCGGCTTGCATAGATTTTTAGCACCGTGCGGCGTCCACCGTTTACCAGCTCAGTCCAAGCACCAGGGTGTGGCGAGAGGCCGCGGATGAAATCGTAGCAGCGGGAAGTCGCCATGTTCCAATTGATGCGGCAAGTATCTTTAAAAATCTTTGGCGCGGGGTGCAGTGCTGCTTCGGGCGCCAGCTCGCTTTGGGGCCGGGCCTGAACGGTGCCCGCCAGAATGGCGTCTACCGTCTTGACGACGAGATCGCCCCCGAGCGTCATGAGGCGGTCGTGCACGGTGCCCGCGTTGTCCGTCTCGCCGATTGGGACGCGCACCTGGTCGATGACGTTTCCCGTGTCGATTTCCTGTTTCAGGAAGAACGTCGTGATGCCGGTTTCCCGCTCGCCGTTGATGATGGCCCAGTTGATGGGTGCAGCTCCGCGGTATTGCGGCAGGAGCGATGCGTGCAGGTTGAACGTGCCCAGGCGGGGCATGTTCCAGACAATTTCGGGCAGCATGCGGAAAGCCACAACTATCTGCAGATCGGCACCGAGCGAGCGGAGCTCTTCGACGAAGGCCGGATCTTTCAGTTTGACCGGTTGCAGCAGGCGCAGCCCCCGGCTCATGGCATATTCTTTCACCGGCGAGGGGCTGGGAGCCGTCTGATGGCGTCCCACGGGCTTGTCGGGCATCGTGACGACGCCCACCACGTTGTAGCCGCCTTCGACCAGGCGGCGGAGGCTTTCGACGGCAAAGTCGGGCGTGCCCATATAAACGATTTTCAGGTCTTTCTTATCCATATCGGTTGCAGTATGCGGGTTTATTCTTCCGAGAAGTCCACCATGATGCGCCGGTATGCGCTGAACAGGCGGGCTTTTGAAATGAAGCCGACAAAATGGCGTTCGGCATCGACGACGGGAAGCATGTCGGCGTCGGAGTTTTGAAACGTCTCCATCACCGTACTCATGGGCTCGTTCGTGCCCAGCGTGGCGCGCGGCTGCTCCATGAGCTGGCGGACGGTGTATCGGCGGTAGAGCTCGCTGCGGAATATGACCTTGCGGATGCTTTCCAGGTTGATAACGCCGAGCAGCGTCCCCTTCAGGTCGGTTACGGCGAACATATTGCTTTTTTCGTTCGAGACGACGCGCACCACCTGGCCCAGGTCCATGTCGGGGCGCAGCTGGGGCGTGTTTTTCTCGATGACGGCGTCGAGCGACATGAGCGTGAGCACCGAGCGGTCCTTGTGGTGGGTGAGCAGCTCGCCCTTGCGCGCCAGACGCATCGAGTAAATGCTGTGGGGCTCAAAGACGTTAATGGTCAGATACGAGGAGACGGACACGATCATGAGCGGTATGAACAGGTCGTAGCCGCCCGTGAGCTCCGCAATGAGGAACACGCCCGTCAGCGGGGCATGGAAAACGCCGCTCATGACGCCTGCCATGCCCAGCAGGGCATAGTTCGTCTCGGGCACGTGGATGTCGATGGGGATATACAGGTTCCATATCCGCGAGAAGACGAAGCCGCTGATGCAGCCCAGAAAGAGGCTTGGCGCAAACGTTCCGCCGCAGCCTCCGCCGCCGTTTGTGGCCGTCGTGGCGAACACCTTGAGCAGGATGATGAGGCCCAGATAGAGCAGCAGGTATTCGGAGTGGCCGTAAAAGAGCGAATTGTTCATCACGCTGTCGACGTCCTCTCCCGCGTGGCCGCTCAGCAGGGTGCCGATGGTGGCGTAGCCTTCGCCGTAGAGTGGCGGGAAAAAGTAGATGAGCACGGCCAGCACCGAGCCGCCGAGCAGCAGGCGTGGGTAGAGCCCTTTCAGGCGGCCGAACACTTGCTCGAACGAGTTCATCGTCCGCGTGAAATAGAGCGAGACGAGCCCGCAGAAGATGCCCAGAAGGATGGCCGTCGGCACGCGTTCGACGGTGAACGGGTCGACGAGCTGGAAGGGGAACTGCGCTTCCGTGCCCGTGAGGCTGTAGGTGACGCACGTGGCCGTGAGGCATGAGATGAGCAGGGGGAGGAGCGAGGCCATCGTCAGGTCGATCATGAGCACTTCGAGCGTAAAGACGAGGCCGGCGATGGGAGCCTTGAAAATGCCGGCCACGGCTCCCGACGCGCCGCAGCCTATGAGGAGCATGAGCGTCTTGTGGTCGAGCTTGAAGATGCGGCCCAGGTCGGAGCCGATGGCCGAGCCCGTCAGCACGATGGGCGACTCGGCCCCCACCGAGCCGCCGAAACCGATGGTCAGGGCCGAGGCGATGACGCTCGACCAGCAGTTGTGGCGGCGGATGTGGCCTTGCCGGCGCGAGATGGCATAAAGGATTTTCGTGACGCCGTGCCCGATGTCGTCGCGCACGACGTATTTGATGAAGAGGGCCGTGAGGTAAATGCCCACGACGGGGTAGACAAGGAAAAGCCAGTTCGACTGCGTTACGTCGAAGCTCGACGTCAGCAAGTGCTCTATTTCGTGGATCAGCCATTTAAGGATTTGCGCCGCCAGGGCCGTGGCGATGCCCACGATGAAGCTGAGCAGCAGGATAAACTGCCGCGGGCTGAGCCGGTGCTCGCACCAGCGGGCAATGCGGCCGGGAAGGGTCAGGAAGGAGACAAGTTGCTGCATGTTTGGTGGGGTGTTATCGGTTTTTCCTCGCCGCAACGTCGCCTGCCAAGCCGGCTCCACGGGCCTGGCAGGCAGCTGCCGCGCGTGGGGCTCATTGGCGGATGACGGCCACCTCGCCGTGGGCGCCCAGCTTGATGACCGACGAGGCCCGGCCGGCGGGCGGCTCGTCGCGCCGCGAGGTGCACACGTAGTCGACGGCACGGAGCAGCTCCGGCGCGATGTCGGCGAAGCACGAGGGCGCGGGCCGGCCGCTGATGTTGGCCGAGGTGGATACGACGGCGCGGCGGAAGCGGAAGCAGAGCTCGCGGCTGAAGGCTTCGCGCGTGATGCGTATGCCCGCGCTGCCGTCGGCCGCCAGCAGATTGGGTGCCAGGTTGCGTGCGCCGTCGTAGACGATGGTCAGGGGCTTTTCGGAGAGTTCTATGAGGTCCCAGGCCACGTCGGGTACCTGGCGTACGTAAAATTGCACCTTGGCTTCCGAGTCGACCAGCGTGATGAGCGCCTTGGCGTCGTCGCGCTGCTTGACGTCGAAAACGCGGCGCACGGCTTCGGGGTTGGTGGCGTCGCAGCCAATGCCCCATATCGTGTCGGTGGGGTAGAGGATGATGCCGCCGCGGTTCATCACGTCGACAGCATGGCGGATGTCGTCGCGGGCGGCGGCGTCGAGCTTAAAATTCACTGGTGAAATGGAATTGGATGTGTTCGAAATCTTGTTGCGCCATTTGCAGCACGTAGTTGCTGTCGGCCAGGAAAACGTCGCGGCCTTCGCGGTCTTTGGCCATATACTGGTATTTGCGCTTCTTGAAAGCCTCGAGCTGGGCCTCGTCGTCGCTCTCGATCCAGCAGGCCTTGTAGAGGCTGAGCGGCTCCCAGCGGCACTTGGCGTTGTACTCGTGCTCGAGGCGATACTGTATCACCTCAAACTGCAACTGTCCGACGGTGCCGATGATTTTCCGGTTGTTAAACTGGTTGACAAAGAGCTGCGCCACGCCCTCGTCCATGAGCTGCTCGATGCCCTTGTTCAGCTGCTTGGTTTTCATGGGGTCGGCGTTTTCGATATACTTGAACATCTCGGGCGAAAAGCTGGGCAGGCCCTTGAAATGGAGCTGCTCGCCCTCGGTGAGCGTGTCGCCTATTTTGAATATGCCGCCCATGGGCAGGCCCACGATGTCGCCGGGCCAGGCTTCCTCGATGGTGCTTTTGCGCTGGGCCATAAACTGCGTGGGCGAGGTGAAGCGGTAGGTCTTTCCCTGCCGCACGTGCAGATAGGGCTCGCCGCGGCGGAAGCGTCCGCTGCACACCTTGCAGAAAGCGATGCACGAGCGGTGGTTGGGGTCGATGTTGGCCGTGATCTTGAAGATAAAGCCCGTAAACTTGGGCTCCTCGGGCCGCACGCTGCGCTCCTCGGCCGGGACGGGGCGGGGCGAGGGGGCAATCTGCACAAAGCAGTCGAGCAACTCCTTTACGCCGAAGTTGTTGAGGGCCGAGCCGAAAAAGACGGGAGCTGTGCGGGCTTCCAGGTAGTCGGCCACGTCGAAGGCGGGGTAAACGCCGTCGATGAGCGACAGATCGTCGCGCAGACGGACTGCGTCGGCCTCGCCCACGTTGGCTTCGAGCTCGGGGCTGTGGATGTCGACGGTTATCTTCTCCGTGACCTTCTGCTTGTCGGGGGCAAAGAGGTTGAGCTGCTGCTCATAGATGTTGTAGACGCCCTTGAAGCGGGCTCCCTGGTTGATGGGCCACGACAGCGGGCGCACGCTGATTTGCAGCTCCTGCTCAAGCTCGTCGAGCAAGTCGAACGGATCTTTTCCCTCGCGGTCCATCTTGTTTACAAAGACGATGACGGGCGTTTTGCGCATGCGGCACACGGTCATGAGCTTGCGCGTCTGGGCCTCGACGCCCTTGGCGCTGTCTACGACGATAATGGCCGAGTCGACGGCCGTGAGCGTGCGGAAGGTGTCTTCGGCAAAATCCTGGTGGCCCGGCGTGTCGAGGATGTTGACCTTGTAGTCGCCGTAGTCGAACTCCATGACCGAGGTCGTAACGGAGATGCCGCGCTGCTTCTCGATTTCCATCCAGTCGCTCGTGGCCGTCTTTTTGATTTTGTTGCTCTTCACGGCGCCGGCCACCTGTATCTGCCCGCCGAAGAGAAGCAGCTTCTCGGTCAGGGTCGTTTTGCCCGCGTCGGGGTGTGAGATGATGGCGAAGGTTCTTCTTCTTTCAATTTCGTTCATAAACGGAGATGGGAGTGGGGCCGTCGGTCCGTCTGTCCCGCGCGGGGGCAGCAGGGGGGCGGCCGGTGTCTCGGTGATGTATGTCTTAGAGTTTTTTGACGCATTCGCGCAGGCTGTCTTCCCACCAGGGGATGGAGAGCCCGTAGGTTTGCTTGATTTTTGTTTTGTCGAGCACGGAGTAGTGGGGGCGCCGGGCCGGCACGGGGTATTCGTCGGTGTGGAGCGGGCGCAGGCGGCAGTCGTCTTCGTCGATGCCGGCAGCCCGGTGTATGGCGTGGGCAAAGTCGAACCACGACGTGGCGCCCTCGTTGGCATAGTGGTAAATGCCGGGCAGCACGCCGGCGTCGACCACGTGCATGATGGCATCGGCCAGGTCGCGGGCATAAGTGGGCGTTCCCACCTGGTCGGCCACGACGCCCAGCTCTTTGCGCTCGCGTCCCAGGCGGAGCATCGTTTTTACGAAGTTGTGGCCGAACGTGGAGTAGAGCCATCCCGTGCGTATGACCATGGCTCCCGGGCACAGGCGGACAACGCTCTCCTCGCCCATCAGTTTGGTGCGGCCGTAAACGGTTTGAGGGTGCGTGTGGTCGTCTTCGCGGTAGGGGCGGCAGCTCGTTCCGTCAAACACATAGTCGGTAGAGATCTGTATGATGGTGCCTCCCACGGCGGCAATGGCTTCGGCCAGGTAGCCCGGGGCAACGTGGTTCACCAGGTCGCAGGCATCGGCCTCGCTTTCGGCACGGTCGACGGCCGTAAAGGCGGCACAGTTGACGATCACCGAGAAAGCGCCTTCCTCGACAAAGCGGAAAACGGCTTCGCGGTTCGTGATGTCCAGCTCGTCGCGGTCGGTAAAGTGCAGGCGGCAGCTGTCGGCATAGGCCGGCGCCAGCTTTTGCAGCTCGTTGCCCAGCTGGCCGTGGCAGCCTGTTACGAGAACTTCTTTCATGAGCTTCTGTATGATTTTTCTTGTCGTTGTTTCTATATATAATAAGGAGTGGCCCGTCCGGCCGCTCCCGGCGTCAGTCGAAGTCGAGCAGTCCGTCGCGTTCCTTGAAGTAATAGTCCGACAGGCGGTGGAGCAAGGCGGCAATGTCGGCCGTGGCGCGCTCTGTGGCGGGCGTAAGCTCTTTTTTCTGCATGCGTAGCAGCATGACGCCGTAAAGCGCTTCGAAGCAGGTCTCAATCTCCGGTTTTTCGGCCCCGCCGGCGCGGCTGCGCAGCTCGACGATGTAGGGCAGTACGCGCATGTAGGCCGCCCGATAGCCCGGGAAACGCTCGGAGGCCAGCAGGCGGGCGTGCAGGTCGGCCAGTTCGGCCAGTGCGCCGCGGGCAATCTGTGTGTGCCCCTTTTCGGCCACGCCTTCGCGCCGCATCATGTCGCACAGGTCGGCATACCAGCGGGCTTCCTTGCGCAGCTCATCGTCCGTGGAGCCGCCGGCGCCGGCCAGCTCGCGGGCCACGCGTTCTTCGTCGAGCCCGTAGGCGCGCATCAGGTCTTCCACCTGCCACAGGTGCAGGATATATTCAGCCCGGTTCGTGTTTCTAAGTTCGTCGGTTATCATCATGTTTTCTTATGTACGCTTTGGTCACATTTTCCCGGCCGGCCCTCAGTCAGGGCGTGGCGCCGCGGCATTGCGTCACCGTTTCAAAACAGGTTCAGGTGCAGCAGCGTGGTGAGCGCATAGCCCACGGCTGCCACGACCACCACGGTGCCGATCGTACGGTTCAGGCGCAGGATGCCGCGCAGGCCGAAGTTCTGGCGCATGCGGTCGATGATGTACGTGAGCACGAGCCACCACAGCATGGCGCCGACCACGATGGATGTATAGCCCAAGCATTGCTCAGGCAAGTGGTCGGGGACGACAAACGTCAGCAGCGAAAACAGCGCGACAAAGAGGAAAACGATGAGCGGGTTGGAGAGAGTGACGAGAAACGCCGTCACAAAGTTGTGAACCAGCGAGCCCCGCCGCCGCGGCACGGGCCGGATGCAGCGCCGAGGGTCGGTGCGGAACATGTACAGACCAAAGACCAGCAGCATGGCGCTTCCCACGAGCTTCAGCACGAAGAGCGTGCGCTCGTTGTCTATAAGATCCATGACGAAGCCCATGCCAAATCCCGTCATGAGGGCATATAAAATGTCGCTCAACGCTGCACCTGCTCCCGTGGCCAGACCATAGGCACGCCCCTTCTGCAAGGTGCGCTGTATGCAGAGCACGCCCACCGGCCCCATGGGAGCCGAGGCTATGATGCCGATGAGTAGACCTTTTATGACGAGCTGAAACGGGCCTGCGTAGTGAAGCCAGAAATCTAAGTTCATACCGTTTGCAAAATTCGCAATTTTTTACGGATGTACGAAACTTTCAGCTCTCCTTTTAGTGCTTTGCTCCCTTGATAACGACGTTTGACCCTTTGCTCCCTGCCCGCTTCCGCCCGTTTTTAACACAACTGAACAGAACTCCGCGGCGGCGCGGCGCCTCCTTCCGGCCGCATGCGCCCGGAAAATGCCGTCGCGGCGACGCAACCGGCGGTGTAGGCGAAAAAAACGGTGCGGAGGTGCCGCAGGGCAGAATTTTCTCCGTATTTTTGTACTTTCATAACAAAGCGTTAACTAACAAAATCATAGCAACCATGGAAATAACGACGGAGAAACCCTATGTGATAGGTCTCGACATGGGGGGGACAAACTCTATCTTCGGTATTGTCGACCAGCGCGGTACGATAAAGGCACAGACTGCCATAAAAACGGCCGCCTATCCGCGCATTGAAGATTATGTGAAAGCTGCTGCCGAGGCTTTACAGCCGGCGCTCGACGTGGTGGGCGGCATTGAGAATATCCGCGGCATGGGTATCGGCGCTCCCAACGCCAATTATTATACGGGCAACATCGAAGATGCTGCCAACCTGGTGTGGAAAGGCATTGTTCCCGTGGCAGCGCTTTTCGAGGAGGCCTTGGGCATTCCCGTGCGTGTGACAAACGATGCCAACGCCGCAGCAATGGGCGAGATGACCTATGGCGTGGCCCGCGGCATGAAGAACTTTATCATGATCACGCTGGGAACCGGCGTCGGCAGCGGCATTGTTGTCGATGGCAAGGTTGTGTACGGCAGCGACGGTTTTGCAGGCGAGCTTGGGCACGTCATTGTGGACCATGGTCCCGAAGCCCGCTCCTGCGGTTGCGGACGTCGCGGTTGTCTGGAAACCTATTGTTCGGCTACCGGCGTGGCACGCACGGCGCGCGAGTTTCTGTCGCACAGCGCCGAGCCGAGTAAGTTGCGTGAGCTCAACCCGGACGACATTACCTCGTTCGATGTCTATCAGGCGGCCGAAGCAGGCGACGATATGGCCATCCGCATCTTCGACTACACAGGGCGTATCCTGGGTGCGGCCTGCGCCGATTTCGCAGCGTTCAGCAGCCCCGAAGCTTTTGTCTTCTTCGGCGGGCTCACGAAAGCCGGCGAATACCTGATGGCTCCGCTCCGCCGCGCTTACGAAGAGAACATACTTTTCGTCTATCGCGGAAAGGCCAAACTGCTCGTCTCTTCCCTCAACGGAAGCGAGGCCGCCGTGCTCGGAGCCAGCGCTTTGGGCTGGGAATAACAGCTCCGCCCCGAAAAATAAGCCCGGAGACTTGTTTCCCTGCGGAAAAAAGAGTAATTTTGCGCCGCAATTTTGCAATTTAATAGTAACAAATCAATTTATCTTTATGATGAATCAGTATGAAACCGTTTTCATTTTGACTCCCGTTTTGTCTGATCAGCAGATGAAGGAAACGGTTGAAAAATTCAAGGGTATTCTCTCCGCCGGAGGCGCAGAGCTTATCAATGAAGAGAATTGGGGATTGAAGAAGCTGGCTTATCCCATCCAGAAGAAGTCGACCGGCTTCTATCAGCTGATCGAGTTCAAGGCCGAGCCTGCGTTGATAGACAAGTTGGAAGTGGCTTACCGCCGCGATGAACGCGTCATCCGCTTCCTGACCGTCAAGATGGAGAAGTATGCGGCTCAGTATGCCGAAAAACGTCGTAACAAATTCAAAAAGGAGGACTAAGCAATGGCACAATCAGAAATCAGATATTTAACCCCGCCCACGGTAGACGTAAAGAAAAAGAAATACTGCCGTTTCAAAAAGAGTGGAATCAAGTATATCGACTACAAAGACCCCGAATTCTTGAAGAAATTCTTAAATGAACAAGGGAAAATCCTCCCCCGTCGTATTACGGGTACATCTTTGAAGTATCAGCGTCGCGTTGCGCAGGCCGTTAAACGTGCCCGTCACTTGGCTCTGCTTCCTTTTGTAACCGATTTGATGAAATAAAAGAAAGGGATAAGATATGGAACTCATTTTGAAAGAAGATATTGTCGGCTTGGGTTACAAGGACGACATTGTAAAAGTCAAGAATGGCTATGGGCGCAATTACCTTATTCCTACGGGGAAAGCTGTGATCGCTTCTCCGTCGGCGCGGAAGATGCTTGCTGAAGAGCTTCGCCAGCGTGCCCACAAGTTGGAGAAGATCAAAAATGACGCTCTCGCTTTGGCTGAGAAGCTGAAAGCCATCGAGCCCATTAAGATCGCTGTGAAGGTGAGCGCTACGGGCAGCATATACGGTTCTGTCAACAACGTACACATCGCAGACGAACTGAAAAAGCAGGGTCTTGAAATCGACCGCAAGATCATCGTCATGAAAGACGTGAAAGAGGTCGGTTCCTACGTGGCTACCGTGAAGCTTCATCGCGATGTTTCCGTTGAAGTTCCCTTTGAGGTAGTTGCCGAGGAGGCTTAAGCCGCCGGCTTCGGATACGAAGGAAAAGAAACGGGGCGGACGCTCTGCCCCGAAGCATATAAGCCCCGTCTTTCTTTGTGAAAGGCGGGGCTTTTCTTATCAACGAACAGATAAAAATGAGATATTTCCTTACTTTTTCTTACGACGGAACGGCCTATCACGGCTGGCAGCGGCAGCCGAACGCTTTGGGCGTGCAGGAAGTGCTCGACGGGGCGTTGACAACGCTTTTGCGGCAGCCCGTTGCAACGGTGGGGGCCGGCCGTACCGATGCGGGGGTGCATGCCTCGTGCATGGTGGCTCATTTCGATGCCGATGTGCCGGATGAGGCTTGGCTTGCCGACAAGCTGAACCGTCTGTTGCCGCCCGACATTGCTGTTGCGGGCGTGCGGCGTGTGCGCCCGGAGGCGCACGCGCGGTTTGACGCCGTGCGCCGCACGTATCATTATCACGTGTATATGCGCAAGGACCCCTTCCAGCGTCATTTTGCCACCCGGTTGTTTTTCCGCCCCGACTTTGAGCGCATGAACGAGGCCGCGGCCCGGCTTTGCGAGGTGGAGGACTTCACGAGTTTCAGCAAATTGCATTCAGACGCCAAGACAAACATCTGCCACGTATCGCGGGCAGAGTGGGTCGACTTGGGCGATGGCACGTGGCGCTTTGTCATTTCGGCCGACCGCTTTCTGCGCGGTATGGTGCGGGCCATCGTGGGCACGCTCTTTGAGGTGGGCCGGGGCAGAATGGATCTCGACGAGTTTAGCCGCGTTGTCGAAGCGCGCAACCGTTGTGCGGCGGGCGATGCTGTGCCTGCCTGTGCGCTTTCGCTGGTAGAGGTGGCTTATCCGCCCGAGATATATCAGGTATGAGCGGGCGTAAGGGGAAAATATAAATCCCGCCGTGGCAGGCGGGATGGCAGGCAGCCGGCGGTTTTCCGTCGGCTGTTTTGTTGTGTAGAGGCCTCAGTCGGCGTTGTCGGCTGTGTAGAAGCGGTGGCCGTGCAGGAGGTCCCAGCGTCCGTTCGTAAAGTCGGGGACGGGCACGGGGCGACTGCCCTCGCGGGCTGATATTTCGCTCAGCTCCGTCAGGCACGACCATTCAGCCGCGTCGTAGACGTCGATGTCGAGCGGCAGGCCGTGGCGCAGGCAGTAGATGAGGCGGGCGTCCATGGCATAGTTCATCTCGTTGGGCACGTGGCGGGCATGCCCTTCGAGCCAGCAGCGCGATGCCGGACTCGTTTCGTAGCGGGCGGCTTCGCGCAGCGCTTCGTCGGCCGTCAGGACGCGCCCCGTCTCGCGTGTGGAGAGGGTGGGCAGAGGATATTTCTGTGCGTAGCCTTCTGTGCCGCATATCGTCTGGATGCGGCTGTATGGGCGGGGCGTCATGACGTCGAGCTGCAACACGATGCCGGCGCCCCTGACCGTCCGCAGCAGCGAGGTGTTGACGCGGCCCGCCAGTGCGTCGGTGCCCCGTCCGTTCGTCGTGAGCGATACGATGTAGTCGAGCCGGTCGCCGCGGTGCAGGCCGAGCAGCCAGCCGATGGGGCCCATGCCGTGCGTGGGGTAGGGGTTGCCGCCGTGGCGGGCGCACGCCCGTTCCATCCAGCGGCGCTTTGCCTCGTCGGAGTGGGACGGCGCGAGGCCGAACGTCTCGCGCAGGTTGTGGATGTAGGCACCTTCGCAGTGGGTCACTTCGCCAAAAAGTCCGCGTCCGGCCATTTCGAGCGTAGCCAGGGCAAAACGGTCGTAGCAGCAGTTTTCGGCCATGAAGCAGTGGCGTTGCCGGCGTTCGGCCGTGGCCACCAGCCGTCGGCACTCGTCGACGCTCATGGCTGCCGGCACCTCTACGGCCACGTGCTTGCCGTGCTCCATGGCGCAGACGGCCATGCGGCAGTGGGAGCTCCATTCCGTGCAGATGTAGACCAAATCGACATCGTCTGCCTCGCACACGCTCCGCCACGCTTCGGGCCCGCACACCGTCCGGGCGGCGGGGCGACCGGCGCGCAGCAGAACGTCGTTGGCTGCGTCGAGCCTCTCCTGTTCTATTTCGGCCATCAGCGTGATGGCGCAGCCTTGCTGGACGGTGTAGCGTTCGAGCGTTTTCATGCCGCGCTGACCCAGGCCCACCAGGCCGATGCGTACCACCGGCAGGGGGGCGCATCGCAGCGCCAGAGCGTGGGGCGAATGTGTTGTTTCCATGCGATGGATGTGTTTGGCCGGTTGCGGCGTCCCTATGCGGGCAGTACGTGCCGTCGGAGGCGGTGTCCGGCGTATTCAGGCTGCTCCATGCCGGAGCCTGCCGTATAAAAAAGCGGCTGGCCGCATCTTCCCAGACACGACCAGCCTATCCATGAGATTGTATTAACCCTTTAAAAAATCACTTGTAATGATGTTGCCTTATTGCTTGCGGGATTTACCGTAGCGGCTCATGAACTTGTCTACGCGGCCGGCCGTGTCGACGAGTTTCGACTTACCCGTATAGAACGGGTGCGAGGAGCTGGAAATTTCGAGCTTCACCACGGGGTAGGTTTCGCCCTCAAATTCTACGGTATCGTTCGTCTTGCACGTAGAGCGCGAGAGGAACATATCGCCGTTACTCATGTCCTTGAATACCACGGGACGGTAATTTTCAGGATGAATGCCTTTTTTCATTTTTGCTATGTAGTTTTTAGTGTATACGTTGTTGAGTGTCTGGTAACAGTTTGTGTAATGGCTGTTGTGGCTGCAAAGATACAACATTCTCTGCAATGCTCAAAGAAATGCCCCGAAAAAAGCACTGCCCTTTTGCCCCTTCTTCCCCGTTTCGGCTCCGGGAGCAGGGTATTCTGTTTCAGCGTTCCGCGTGCAGGCTTGTCGCAGGCCGCAGCCGGCTTGCAGGGCTGCCGGGCGGGCGGCATACTGCGCCGGGCCGGCTGCATGCGTCCGACGATGTGGCGCACACGCGGCGGGCGGATGGAAAAATATTTGTAAGTTTGCACCGCTATGAAGCGTTATCTCCTCACAATCCTTCTGGCTGCGGCGTGCCTTGCCCCGCTCGGGGCACAGCCGATGGACAGCCTCTTTGCCTCGGCTCCGCGCGAGGTCATGCCGCTGCTCGGGCGGAGCGACCGATTGGACCTGTCGGACCTGTATAATGCCGGTCAGCGGACCGAGGTGGAAAATCAGTACGGCGGCACGTCGGTGCTCGAAAAGAAAAGCGAGCGCCACCTGCTGCTGCAACCGACGGCGGTGAGCTCCTGGGAGCTCGTCCGCCTGACGTCGCCGGCCGACACCGTGCTCGTCCTGTTGCGCACGGTGCGCACGCCGGCCGCCACGACGGACGTAGCGTTTTACCGCCCCGACTGGTCGCCGGCCGGGCAGACGTTTCAAATGCCGGCGGCAACCGACTTTTACCTGCCGGCCGCCACGACCGCGGCCGACGGGCGCCGTGCGCTGCTCGACAAGTTGCAGCCGGCCCGCATCTGTGCCCGGTGGGACGACGGGCGCGAGCTGCTCGTGGTGAGCCTTTCGACCGCCGGCCTCACGGCCGACGACCGCCGCGACGTGGCCCCTCTTCTGCGCGAGCTCACCTACGAATGGCGCGACGGCGCTTTCCGCCGCAGGCCGTGAGGCGCTTTCCGAATTATGACGGCCCGCCGGTAAAAAGTGGGCAAGAAATTTTTCGGAACGCCGTGGATTGTGTAATTTTGCGAGTAGAAATAATCATTCACGTTTAAATCGTTTTATATTATGGTTAATTACAAAGACCTGGGCTTGGTAAATACCCGGGAGATGTTCAAAAGAGCCATCAACGGCGGGTATGCCATTCCTGCGTTCAACTTCAACAATATGGAGCAGCTGCAAGCCATCATCCAGGCTTCTTCTGAAAAGAAGAGCCCGGTAATCTTGCAGGTTTCCAAGGGAGCTCGTCAGTATGCCAACCAGACGTTGCTCCGCTATATGGCCGAGGGTGCCGTGCAGTATGCCAAGGAGCTGGGCTGCAACCACCCCGAAATCGTTCTGCACCTCGACCACGGCGATTCGTTTGAGCTCTGCAAGAGCTGCATCGACATGGGCTTCAGCTCGGTCATGATCGACGGTTCCGCGCTGCCCTACGACGAAAACGTAGCCCTGACGAAGAAGGTGGTCGACTACGCTCACCAGTTCGACGTAACGGTCGAAGGCGAGCTGGGCGTCCTGGCCGGCGTTGAGGACGAAGTGGCCCACGAAGAGTCGCACTACACGAAGCCCGAAGAAGTGGTCGACTTCGTAAGCAAAACGGGCGTAGACAGCCTGGCCATCTCCATCGGTACGTCGCACGGCGCTTACAAGTTTAAGCCCGAGCAGTGCACGCGCGATGCCAACGGCCGCCTCGTTCCGCCCCCCTTGGCTTTCGACGTGCTCGACGCCATCATGGTTCAGCTCCCCGGCTTCCCCATCGTGCTCCACGGTTCGTCGTCGGTGCCCCAGGAAGAGGTAGACACCATCAACCAGTTCGGCGGTAAGCTGCCCGATGCCGTAGGTATCCCCGAAGAACAGCTCCGCAAGGCCGCCAAGAGCGCCGTTTGCAAGATTAACATCGACTCCGACTCGCGCTTGGCCATGACTGCCGCCATCCGTCGCGTCTTTGCCGAGAAGCCGGGCGAATTCGACCCGCGCAAATACCTCGGTCCGGCTCGCGACAACATGAAGAAGCTCTACGAACACAAGATCGTAGAGGTGCTCGGCTCCGACAACAAGCTGGGCAACCTTGACTAAGCAAGGAGATCATGACTTTTTAATAGATACTGTTTAAAGTTAATTAGGTAAAGCCGCATGGCCCGCGACGGGTCGTGCGGCTTTTTCATGCAGCCGGCTGCGGCAGGCCCTCAACGAAAATCCCCGGCCGTGGGCAAGGAGAAGCCTGCGGCCGGGGATGCGTGTGCTTGTGGCGCAATCAGCGCGACAGGGGGCGGTTGGGCGTGGGCGGCGGCACATTGAGTCCTTCGCCCACGATGACGGCGCGGCGCGTATGCTCCAAAACGACGGGCCGGCAGCCGGGACGGAGCGGGGCAAAGTCGGCATTGCGCCTGATGACGTTGTCGCGGAACAGGAGGCCGTCGACCGACTTGGCGTAGAGCAGCGTCGACTCAAACTGGTCGAACTCGTTGTCGGTTATGCTGATGGCTTCCGGGCGTCCGCCGTGGAAATAGCCGGCCGAGCGTTTGATGGCGGGTATTTCGGGGCAGATGGAGATGACGCCCTCGGTAAACTGGTAGCGGCTCGTCAGGGCATTGATGAAGCGGTTGCGGCGAATGACGAGGTTGCCCACGGCCCCCGACTCGTACCAGCCGTTGCAGTCGCCGCAAAGGAGGATGGCCGAGCCCGATGTGTGGTCGAACGTGTTGCGCTCGACCAGCGTGCGGCGGGGCGAGCTGAACAGGGCACCACGGGCGCGGTTGTTGCGCACGGTGTTACCCGCAAAGACCACTTCGGGCGTCCACGTCAGGTTTTCGATGCCCAGCTTGCTGCCGTCGAAGAGCGAGTCGGGCAGGGCGTCGCGCAGGGTGACCTCGTAGCCGCGGGCGCCGAGGCTGCCGGCAGCGCCGACGGGGCGTATGGAGCTGATGATGGCGGGCGGCCCGGCAGGCTCCATCGTGGCCGGGCGGATGAGGCGCACCGTGTCGCCTGGGTCGCCCCAGGCAAAGCCCCACGTCTGGCCGTGGCCGAAGGTGCAGACCAGCGTACGGGCGTCCGTACGCTTCTCAACGCGCAGGTAAACGCCGTGGACGTTGATGGCATCGTCCATCATGTTCTCGAAAAGTCCGTCGGTCACGGAGATTACCCCTTTGCATTGGGAGAAATGGGTGGCGTCGGCCTGCGTCGTGAAGCAGCGAGGGTCGGTTTTTCCTTTCAGGCACACGCTGAAACGCTTCAGGCTGATGCCGTTGCAGCGCTGTGCGAGCAGCCCCATCCCCTCGGCATAGTGGACGCGGATATCTTCAAGGCCGGTGCAGCTGTCTTCTTCAAGAAAAACGGCCGGGGCGGGGCGGTGCCACGTGCGCAGGGCCACCAGTGTGCCCGGGACAAGGCGTGCGTCGCGCCAGGCGGGGGCGCGGAGTGTGCCGTCGCCGGCTGCGCTGACGCCCTTCATGGAGAGGGGCAGGTCGCCCGTGTTGTAAAGGATGTGGCGCGTGCCGGGCTCAAACGCCATGCCCGACACGGGGCGCGCTGTCCACCCCTCGCCGTAGGTTTCCAGCAGACTGTCGGGGCTGATGCGCCAGCGCACCCATGGCGCCGGACGGAAGGTGATGCCCGAGGGGCCGTCGTTGCTGACTATCTCCACTTGGGAAATCTGCGGGTTGGCAAAGTCGATGGAGAAGTTGCGGAGCGTGCATTCCGTCGAACGGCGCAGGGCCAGCGGCATGAGGCGTCCGTGGAAAACGAAGCGGGCGCCGTTGCCTTCAACGGTGAGGCGGTGCCACCCTTCGAGCCGGATGGCCACGCGCTTGGGCTGGTTCTGGTCGTGGTTGGAGACGTAGAGGCTGCAAGGCTCGGCGTCGGCCGCGTGGAAGGCGTACTCTCCTTTTTTAAACCGCAGCACCACTTCGTCGCCGGGCTCCACCTGTTGCCTGATGGCGTCCAGGGCGTTGCGCAGACGCGTGCACAGCTGTTTTTCGCCCGGAGCCACGCCGAAGCGCTCCATGCGGAAAGTGCGTTTGCGGGAGGCGGCAGGCTCGGCAAGCAGGAGCAGACACAGCAGCAGACCGAAGCGTTGAAGAGCAAGGGGGATGCGTGTCATGGCTTATTCGGGTATGTCGGCGTCGATGCGTACAATGCCGCCCGTCGAGGGGGAAAGCGTGACGCGCGTCGTATATTTTTTGTTGAAAAGGTCGCCACCGAGGTGCTCAACGCGGCCGAACTGAGCCAGGGGGAGCGTGGCGGAGGCGTACTGCCGCTTGCCGCTCGTGATGCTGACGGTGGCATTGCCGGGAACGACGTAGCGAAGGTCCTGCTCTTCCTTTTTCGACTTTTTGCCGTCGGCCGGGGCGGCGGGCGCAGGCCTTTCGTCGCGGCGGACGTTGACGACGAACGGTTCGCCGGCCGGGTCGTCGCTGTCGACGGGACCGAAATATTTCGAGAAGCGGAAGAGCACGTCGCGCGAGCGTCCGGCCGTGGGTACGTAGTCGAAAACGAAAACATGCGTCTCGGTCGATACGGTTCCCTTGAAGAGCTGCAAGAGGGCAGCCTCCTGCGTGTCGAGGCTGGCCAGCATGAGGCGCAGCTGCTCGCCGTCCTTCGGCATGAAGTCGGCCTGTCCCTTGGTCAGGGCCGAGCGGTTCTCGCGTATGTCGTATATCTCGGCGGCGGTGAGCTCGGCCATCTTGGCCGTGCTTCCCGCTGAAAGTATTTCCTCTGTCTTGTAGTCGGCCGGGTTGGGGCGGTCGGTCTTTTCGCGCACCACCGACGGCTTGGCCATGGCCGGCAGCTCCGGGGCGTCGGTGTTGACGGAGAGCAGGCGGCCGTCGGGGGCCATGCCGACGAGCGGGGCCAAGGTTTTCGATTTCAGCTTGATGGTGTAGCCCTGCCGCTTGTCGGCCACGCCGTAGGGTTGCAGGCTGACGTCGGTGACGGTCCATTCGTCGTAGGGCGCCTGCACGGCGTCGTTCGTGCGCAGATAGCGGCGGGCATAGGCGGCATATTCGCCGGGAGCGTAGCTCTTGCGCGTGGCCGTCACGACCACTTGCAGGTGCGTCGTGGGGAGAAAATAAGTGATGCCTTCCTCGGTGATGCCGGGCTCGTAGGAGCTTATCTCCGTCTGGGCGGCAAGGCTGAGGGAGCAGAAGGCAAGGGTTGTAAGGATGATGCGTTTCATGATGTGCTTGATTTTTGCGTGGTGAGTGAGCCCGCCGTTGCCCTGTGGCGCGGGGCGGAGCGTTGCGCCGGGTTCAGGGTTGCGGGCGGCGCATGTGGCGGAAAGCCTTGGGCAGATATTGTATGATGTCGGAGGCTGTGAGGCTGTCCTCGCCGATGCTTTCGGCTGCCAGGTCGCCGGCGAGCCCGTGGATGTAGACGCCCAGGCGTGCGGCCTCGGCGGAGGGATAGCCCTGGGCCAGGAGGGCGGTGATGA
This sequence comes from uncultured Bacteroidales bacterium, assembly GCA_949297215.1. Taxonomy (GTDB): domain Bacteria; phylum Bacteroidota; class Bacteroidia; order Bacteroidales; family Bacteroidaceae; genus Alloprevotella. The sequence goes on from CASFRV010000001.1 coordinate 184,461, forward strand.
TGCCCGTCAGGACGTCGCCGCTGCCGGCCGTGGCCATTCCCGAGTTGCCGGTGGGGTTGAACCAGACTTGCCCCTCGGGCGTGCAGACGGCTGTGAAGTGGCCTTTCAGAACCACATAGATTTTCTGATGCGCTGCCAGTTCGCGGGCTTCGGCAAGCTGGCTGTACGAGTCGTTGCAATGGTTGCCGATGCGGCGAAACTCGCCGGGGTGGGGCGTCAGGATGCTTCCGGCCGGAATTTGCTGGATCCATCCCTTGTGGTCGGCCAGGATGTTGAGGGCATCGGCATCGATGACGACGGGAGCCTGCGAGTGGAGCACCTGCTCGATGAAGGCCAAGCCGGTGGCCTGCTCTGTGCCGATGCCGGGGCCGATGGCCAGTGCGTCATAGTCGGGTACGTCCGTCGAGGCGGAGATGAAATATTCGTTGGGGTCGGCTTCGAGGACGGCTTCGGGCACGCACGTCTGAACAATGTCGTTGTTGCGGGCAGGCGTGTGGAGCGTGACCTTGCCGCAGCCGCTTCGCAGGCAGGCGCGGCAGGCCAGCACGGCGGCTCCGGCCATGCCGTAGCGTCCGGCCATGATGACGGCGTGGCCAAACGTGCCTTTGTGGCCGAAAGCGTCGCGCGGGCGGAGCATGGCGCGCATTTCGCTCTCTTCGGTGATGGCGTAGCACGTGGCGGAGGAGGCTATCTTGTCGGCCGACAGCCCGATGTCGAGCACTTGCAGCTCTCCGACGAATTCATGACAGTCGGGCAGGAGCATGGCCAGCTTGGGAAGCTGGAAGGTGAGCGTCAGCGTGGCGCGGACGATGTGGCTCCGCGTGTTGAACGAATTATCCTCGCACATGAGGCCCGAAGGAATATCGATGGCCACCACTTGGGCGGGCGAGGCGTTGACGAGCTTTGCAAGAAGGGCATAACCTCCGCTGAGGGGCTTGTTGAGCCCGGTGCCGAAGAGGCCGTCGACCACGAGGTCGCCGGCCGTGAGGCGGGGGGCTTCAAACTGTGAGGTGATTTCTTGCAGCTCCACGCCGCTCACGCCGGTAAGCCGCTCTTTGTTGGTCTGGCAGTCGGGGCTGAGCTGTCCGCCCGTGTTGAAAAGATACACTTTCACGCCATAGCCGCCGCCTGCCAGCATGCGGGCTACGGCCAGAGCGTCGCCCCCGTTGTTGCCGGGCCCGGCAAAGACGGTGACGGGCGTAGACGACGGCCAGCGCCGGCTGATCTCGCGGGCCACGGCGCCGGCGGCGCGCTCCATGAGGTCGATGGATTCGATGGGTTCGTGCTGGATGGTGAAAGCATCCAGCTCGCGCATGTCTTGTACGCTGAGTATTTTCATGCTGCGGTGTGATAGTCGATTGGAATATGCTTGAACGGGTGGAAAGAGGTGGTAGGAGATGGTGTGCAGGTATTTACCCAAGCCGTTTCCACCAGGGACGTTTTTTGCCCGCGTGCTGCCTGTCGTTGTCGGAGAGCAGGTAGTCGCGGTAGGAGATTTTGCGGGAAATCAGTTGGTAGATGGTGCCCCAGTCGGGCAGGCCGCCAAGATTTCTGTCGTCGATGAAAACGTGGGCTTTCAGTTTGCGGCTGTAATGGGCGTTCTCGTTGGGCGTGTCGGCGTCGAAATCCCGGTTGACGGCGTAGAACTCTACGCCCCGTTGCCTGCACCATTCGACGGCATCGTCGAGAAGCTTGCCCTCGCGCACGCTCCACAGGATAAGTTTGTGCCCGTCCTTCATGAGCTGGCGGAGCGTGGCCGTGGCAAAGGGTATTTCCTTGCCTATTTCCGGGTATCGGTGTTCGACAATAGTGCCGTCAAAGTCTACTGCAATGGTCATGTCTGTATGTATGGGTGCCGCGATGCGAAGCGGCGGAAAGGATTTTTTGTATGTACGGGTAGAAAAGGGAGGTGCGCAAGCGCGGGCGGCCGGTTCAGCCGATTTCGTCGGCCAGCTTCATGAGGTAGCGGCCGTAGTCGTTTTTGAGCATGGGGCGGGCTGCTTCGCGCACTTTTTCGGGCGTGGTCCAGCCTTGTTCCAAGGCAATGCCTTCGAGGCATCCCACCTTCAGCCCCGTACGCTTCTCGATCACTTCGATAAACGTCGACGCCTCGCTCAGGCTGTCGTGCGTGCCGGTGTCGAGCCAGGCAAAACCGCGGCCGAGCGTCTGCACGGTCAGCTCTTTGTCGTCGAGAAACTGCTGATTGACGGAGGTAATTTCAAGTTCGCCGCGCTTCGAGGGACGGATGTGCTTGGCAATGTCGACAACGCGGTTGGGGTAGAAGTAGAGTCCCACGACGGCGTAGTTCGATTTGGGATGCTCGGGCTTTTCTTCGATGCTGATGCAGTTGCCGTCCTTGTCAAATTCGACAACGCCGTACCGCTCCGGGTCGTTGACGCGGTAGCCGAAAACGGTGGCCAGCTGCTCTTGCTCAGCTTTCACGACGGCGTTGCGGAGCATCTCCTTCAGGCCGTTTCCGTGGAAGATGTTGTCGCCCAAAACGAGGCAGACGCTGTCGTTGCCGATGAAGTCCTCGCCGATAAGGAAAGCTTGGGCCAGACCGTCGGGCGAAGGTTGCTCGGCATAGGTGAGGCGGACGCCGAACGACGATCCGTCGCCCAGAAGGCGGCGGAAACTGGGCAAGTCTTCGGGCGTAGAGATGACAAGTATGTCGCGGATGCCGGCAAGCATGAGGGTAGAGATGGGATAATAGACCATCGGCTTGTCGAAAATGGGGATAAGCTGTTTGCTTACGCCTTTGGTGATGGGATAGAGGCGCGTACCGCTGCCTCCTGCCAGAACGATTCCTTTCATGAACGGTGTTTTTTGATGGTGTGGCGGTTGCAGCCTGCTGCATACGCCGTGCTTGCTTTTGTGCGCCGCATGGCGTGAGGGGAAAGGGTGACTCTGCGGCTGTTATGCCGCCAGGCTGCACAGACCTTCCGTGCAAAGGTAATTCATTTTGAATATACGCACAAACATAACCTTTCTAATTTTGCTGCCTGCTAAGGGATGGGGTTAACATCTGGCAAGCCGGGAAAGCGCCCGCCGAAAAAACTCCCGTCCCGGGCTTGCCTGAACAGCAAAATCCGGGACGGGAGTGTGTGATGCGTGTATCGGAGCGCGGGCCCGTCAGTTAAATATCAGAATGGCGAGGCTCAGCAAGAACGAACTGATGGAAAGCCACGTGGATATGGAGCGGGCACTGTTGTCGTTGACGGTGGACTGGCCGGCGCGCACCTTGTTGGGCTTTACGTAGACGATGTCGTTCTGTTTCAGGTTGTAGACCGGAGAGCTGAGCAGGTCCTTGGAGCGCAGGTCGACGAAATACGACTTGCTGACGTTGCCCTCCTGACGGATGACGAGGATGCTGTCGCGGCGGGCCTGTATCGTGAGGTCGCCGGCCTCGCCAAGGGCTTGCAGCAGGGTGATGTTGTCGCGGCGGATGTTGATCTTACCGGGATTCTTCACCTCGCCCATGATAGTGACGTACTGATCGTAGGCATTGACCGTGACAACGGCGTCTTTCAGCAGGTTGCTGTTGCGGAGCTTGTCCTGAATGGCGGCCGACACCTGTGCGCGCGTCAGACCGGCTACCTTCACCTTGCCAAGCGAGGGCACGTCGATGCAACCGTTCTCGTCGACGGTGTAGGGAGAGATCTGGTTGGAGTATGACTGCGTGGTCGTCCCCGCCTGTATCGTCATAACGGGCAGATTGTAGCTGACAGCCAAGTCGGGCGTCTTTCCGGAGGTAACAACCACGGTGAGACGGTCGCCGGGTTCGAATTTAAGCGGTTCGACGGCCTGTGTGGCTATCTCCTCGTTCTGAGTCATGTCTTGAAAGTAGAGCACTTTTTTTGTTGTCTGGCATGAGTTGAACGTTAGCAGCGCTGCAACGATGATAAGCAGGAATCTATTCATGATGTCAAGAGTTTGTCGTGTGATTTGTCGTGCCTCCACCCGCGTGCGGCGGCTGTGGCGGCAGGTACGTTGCAAAAGTAGTACTTTAATTTGGGAAACAGGCCCGTTTCGCAAAAATAGTATAAAAATATTCTCTTTTCTGTGACGGTTTTGTGCGTAAGTATCCGTACTCGCGTGCGTCTCTTTTCCTTTCAGCGCAGGCGCGGGCGCGGCGGGCCGTCTCTTTGGCAGATTGAAAAAGGCGGCGCTTCCCGTTGCCGGGAGCGCCGCCTTGAAGAACGGGTTGTTAGGCTTTTTTTGCAGCGGTTGTTTTGGTGGCGGCTCTTTTTCTCGTGGTGGTTGCCGCCGTTTTCTTTTGCGGCTTGCCGAGCGTGTCGTTGTCTTGTTCGAGCTTGGCCAGCATGTGTTGGAGCTTCTCGATTTCTTTATCCTTGATTTCGAGTTCGCCCTCCTGGTTGCGGATGGTGGTGAGCAGCGAATTGAGCTCTTCGTTGTCGATTTCGGCGGGATAAAGGTTGTTGACGCGCGTGATAAAGTCGCCAAGGATGTTCATGTAGTTGGTAAAGGCGTCGTAAGGCGAGTCGTAAATGCCACGATAGCCTCCGTAGCTGCTTGGCTTCGTGCTCATGAAGCGAAGGTTGTTGGAAGCTTGCAGATAGTCGAAGTCCTGCTTCAGGCGACGGTCGTTGCAGATGCTGACGCGGTCGGCAATGCTGTAAAGCTTGTCGACAGCCTCGCGCTGCATCATGTTGCCGAGCCATGGAGAGAGGTCGCGCTCCTCGTCGACCCACGACGTGGGATAGGGTACGTCGAGATTGCCCACCGACTTCATCTTGGCGCAGATTTCCGACGGCGTCGAGAACGTGATGCCGCGCTGGCGGAACTGTGCAGGCAGGGCTTTCATAAATTCCAGGATGTTCGACGACAGAGGCTGGAAGATGCCCAGTGCGCAAAGCTCCATAAAGATGTTGATGACCTGCTCCTCTTCGGGAAGCTGGGCGATCCAGTTGGCATAAGTGTCGGCAAAGAGCGGATATTCGCTCCAACTCGAGTCATTAAAGCGGAAACTGATGTCTTCCGAGAGCCGGTAGTCGCGCAGCAAGAGCTTAAGCTCGGGGTTGCGGTTGCAATTGTAGACGAAGTGGGGGCTCTTCCATCCCAGCACGTGCTTGGCGCCTTCGGCAAGCATTCCTTTGAAGCCCATGCCGGCAACGAGTTCGCCGATGTCGTCGGAATAGATGAGGCAGGAGTTGCGGAAAATCTTGGGCTCCTGCCCGAAGAGCGATTTCACCTTTTTGCAGAGCCGCGTCACCTCTTCTTTGAAGTAGGCCTCGTTTTTCAGCGAGGAGAAGCCGTGCGAATAGGTTTCGGCCAGGAATTCCACGCAGCCGGTCTGCCCCAGTTCTTGGAGCAGCTCGATAACCTGCGGGGCGTGGTTCTCCAACTGTTCGATGGCGCAGCCCGAGAGCGAGATGGCGCACTTGAAGTAGTCGCCGTGCTGGCGGGCCATTTCGAGCATGGCCTGAAGGGCGGGCACGTAGGAGCGTTCGGCCGTTTCGGTGATGGAGCGCTCGTTTTCGTAGTCGTCGTAATAGTAATGGTCGGTGCCGATGTCGAAGAAGCGGTAGCGCTTCAGGTGGATGTTCTGGTGTATTTCGAAATATAAGCAGACTGTTTTCATGGCCTTGATATTAGTGATGGTAGTTTTCAAGAATTTGTTTGTACGTATTATATATGCGTTCGCCCACTTTTTCCCACGTGATTTGGTTCACCTCGCGGATGCCTTCTTCTTGCAGGTAGGCGTGGAGCGATTCGTTGGTGCAGAGCGAGTACATGGCGTCGGCCATGGCGTAGATGTCCCAGTAGTCGGTCTTGATGCACTTGTGGAGTATTTCGGCGCAGCCGCTCTGTTTGCTGATGATGGAGGGCACGCCACACTGCATGGCTTCGAGCGGCGATATGCCGAAGGGTTCCGACACGGAGGGCATGACGTAGACGTCGCTGTCGCGGAAGGCCTCGTACACCTGGGCGCCTTTCATGAAGCCCGGGAAGTGGAAGCGGTCGGCAATGCCGCGCTGTGCCACGAGCTCTATCATGTCGTTCATCATGTCGCCCGAGCCTGCCATGCAGAAGCGTATGTTGTGCGTGCGTTTGAGGACGAGCGAGGCGGCTTCGACGAAATATTCCGGTCCTTTCTGCATCGTGATGCGGCCCAGGAAGGTGACGACTTTTTCCTTGCGTTCCTTGAACAGTTTGCGCTGGGCCACCATGTTGAGGATGTCGGCCGAGAGGGGGTAGACGGCGTTGTGCATCGTGATGCACTTGGCGGGGTCCTGGTAGTAGTGGTTGATGACCGTCTGGCGCGTCAGCTCGCTCACGCACATGATGCAGTCGGCGTGGTCCATGCCGTCTTTTTCGATGTGGTAGACCGTGGGGTTGACGTTGCCGCGGCTGCGGTCGAAGTCGGTGGCGTGTACGTGGATGACCAGCGGCTTGCCCGACACGTTTTTGGCGTGGATGCCGGCGGGATACGTCAGCCAGTCGTGCGCATGAATGATGTCGTAGTCCTGCTGCCGGGCGATGACGCCGGCCACGATGGAGTAATTATTGATTTCGTCGTAAAGATTGTCGAGATAGCGGCCGGAGAACCCGATGCAGCCCAGGTCGTCGGTGAGGCGGTAGTTGAAGTCGGCGTAGATGTGGTCGCGCAGGTCGAAGTAGAGCTGCGGGTCCATCTTGTCGCCTATGCGCTGCTGCACGTAGTCCCAGTTGACGTCGCGCCATACTATCGGTGTTTCGCTCAGGCCTATGATGTTCATGAAGCTTTTGTCCTCGTCGCCCCATGGCCTTGGCAGGCAAAACGTGATGTGCATGTCGGGCTGAAGGGAAAGTCCCTTGGTAATGCCGTAACTGGCCGTACCAAGACCGCCCGAAATGTGGGGAGGAAATTCCCATCCGAACATTAATACTTTCATGGTATGTCTATCTATGGTGTTTTTATTCTTCTTCTATCTTGTACTTTTCCAAGAGGCGTATGGCGCGCAGGATGCCGCTTACGTTCATGGCAAACGAGATGGCGCCGCGGCCGCTGAAGCGCGGGTTGCCGTCGAAGAGCTCGGGGATGGTGCCCACGCAGTGGTAGAAGAGCTCTTCCTCGAAGCCGATGAGCTGGCGCTCGATGTAGTTGACGCCGCTCATTTTGTAGACGCGCAGGTAGGCTTCCAGATAGAAGCCCGTGAGCCACGGCCAGGCCGTTCCCTGATGGTAGGCCAGGTCGCGCTGGCTTTGCGGGCCGATGTACATCGGGTTGTAGCCCCCGCTCTTGGGCGATAGCGAGCGGATACCTTTGGGAGTGACGAGCTCCTTGGTGCATATGTCGAGCACGCCTTTTCTTTCCTTCACGTTGAGCGGGGAATAGTCGAGCGCAATGGCAAACAGCTGGTTGGGGCGCACGCTCCAATCCATCATCTGCCCGTCTACGTAGTCGAGCAGGTAGCCATATTCGTTGAGGAACACGTCTTTGAACGAGGCAGCCACTTTTTCTGCGAGCTCGCTGAGCTTGGCAGCCTGGGCAAGGTTGCTCTCGCCGCCTATTTCGGTGAGCATCTGCGAGCAGAAGCACAGCGCGTTGTACCAAAGGGCGTTAAACTCTACGATGTAGCCCGAGCGGGGGATGATGGGGCGGCCGTTCTGGGTGGAGTTCATCCACGTCACGGCTTTGTCCTTGCCGTTGCTGTAGAGCAGGCCGTTTTCGTGCAGTGCCAGGTTGTTGTGCTTGCCTTGCAGGATAAACTCCATGATGTCGCGCAGCAGGGGGCCGTAGAGCTCGTAGCATTTCACGCGCGACACGTACTTGCCATACTGTTGCAGGCACCATGTGGCCCAAAGCAGGGTGTCGGGCTGCTCCATCTCGTAGACCGATACGGGGATGGGCTCCTTGTGTACGTAGCTGCTGATGGCCGCTGCGGCGGTCTCCATGTATTTTTCAAACTGGCTCACCTCGCCTATCGAGAGGGTGAGGCCCGGCAGCGATATGAACATGTCGCGCGCCCGGCACTTGAACCACGGATAGCCGGCCAGCACGTAGTGGTAGCCGTCCTTCTGCACGTTGAACTGGTGGGCGGCGTTCACTAGGCAGTGGTAGAAGCTGTCGCGCGGGTCGAGGGCCTGTATTTCCTCGCTCATCAGGCGGTTCAGGTTGTCGGGCTGCTCGGGGTCGATGCCGGCCGAGAAGACGATGCTTTCGCCCTTTTTGATGGTCATCTCGAAGAAACCGGGCACGAGCAGGTCCTCGGTGGACTCGTAGCCGCGCTCGCGCTCTTTGGGATAGTCGAGCCCGCGGTACCAGTCGGGGGCATAGACGAAGGCAGCTTCCTTGTTGAGCTGCATGAAGAGGTCGGGATAGCCGTTGTAGAGGCACATCCTGATGCCGTTTTCAACGGGCGTGTAGCTCTTGTCGGCCACGCCGTTCTCGTGGGTCCACTGGCGTACGCTGCGGAAGGCCAGGAAGGGCTTCAGGCGCAGCGTGGTCTGCGAGTGGGCTTCGAGCAGCGTGTAGCGGATGTAGAGGCGGAAGCGGTTGGTGTCGTAGGCTATCTCTTTTTTCAGCTTGACGCCCCCGATGCGGTAGATCCACGTGGGCACTTTTTCCCACTCGAAGCTCAATATGTACTTGTGCCCTTTGGGGCTGTAGTTTTCTCCCTGATATTTGTGCAGCCCCAAGTTGAACTCTGCTCCGTGCTGTATGACGGTTTCGTCCAGCGAGGAGAGAAGTACGTGGTTTTCATCGTCGATGGCGGGCACCGGTATGACCAGCAGACCGTGGTATTTGCGGATGTTGCAGCCCACTAACGTCGTTGAACAATAAGCGCCCGACCTGTTGGTGATGAGCATCTCTTTGTAAAGAGAGTCTTGCAGGTTCGTCATCTGCGCTTTGTCGAATTTTAAATAGCACATGGCGATTGATTATAAGGTTACGTTTGTTTCTCTGTCAATTTGCAGCACCCCAAAAGTAGTGTTTTTTAATTATACAAAAAAGCTTTTCGGCTTGAAAAAATGTGTAGATGGGCATATTTTTTGCTTCGTGGCTGCGGTTTCCCGCCGGCGGGGGCCTCGATGTCCTGCCTGGTGGACGTTGCGGGCGTTGCGTTGCGGCCGCAGAGGCCCTTGTGGGCTCCGCTTCGACGCCGCATCGGGTGGCCCGTGGCTGCTGCCCGTTGCGTCGGCTTTGAAGGCTGGCGCCGCCGCCGGGAGGCCGGCATATCGTCGTTTTCGGCCGGCAAGATAAAAAAGATGGGAATAATATTTGCTCGTTAGCCCCGGATGTTTTAATTTTGTGCTTAAAAACATTGTTTTAAAACATATTCGGCGTGGCTGTACGTGAAGTACCCAATTTATCCGAAGTGACGGGACAGATTGCAGATTTGTGGCAACTGCTCACCCCGGAGGAGAGAGATGCTTTCCTGCCTGCAATTTCCGTTCACGCGTATAAAAAGAACGAGCTCATCTATCGGGAAGGGCAGAGCCCCGACTCGTTGCTGTGTCTGCTCGAAGGAAAGGTGAAAATCTTCCGCGACGGCGTGGGCGGGCGCAGCCAGATCATGCGTTTGATGCGCCCTGTGCAGTATTTCGGCTACCGTGCCTATCTGGCGGCCGAGCCATACGTCACAGCGGCGGCGGCTTTTGAGCCCTCGACCGTATGCTCCATCCCCATGCGGCTCGTGGAGCGCGCCATGAAGAACAACAACGACCTCTGCCTGTTCTTCGTAAAAGAGTTGTCCATCGACTTGGGCATTTCCGACTGCCGCATGGTGAGCCTCACGCAGAAGCACATACGCGGACGCCTGGCCGAATCGCTTTTGTTTCTCAAGCAGACGTACGGCACCGACCCCGAAGAGGGATACATCAACATCTGCATGTCGCGCGAGGACTTGGCCAACCTTTCCAACATGACCACGTCGAACGCCATCCGCACCTTATCCAATTTTGCCGCCGAGCGGCTCATCGAGATGGACGGACGCAAGATACGCCTCCTCGAAGAGGAAACGCTGTTGAAGATTTCACGTATCGGATGAGGCCGGAGCCCTGCCCCGTGCGGGGTCAGGGTATCATAAATTCAAGGCATTCCGGCCGGATGCCTATTTCCATGCTTTCCACCTTTGTGCGCAGCATTCGCCCGTCGAGGCTGACGGGAGCGTGCTCCGGGTTGCTGAAGCTCACGTGCCGCGTGCGCCAGATGCGTATGTCCCTGCATCTGAGAAAGCGGCCGGCAAAAAGGAGCCGGAGGCCCACGAAAAGCTGTTTGATGTGCGGGTAGGCCACGGCCGTGATGTCGAGCCGGCCGTTGTAGGGGACGGCGCTGGGCGTCAGGCCGTAGCAGCGCGACGAACCGGCGCAGAAGGCCACGTAGCGTTGCCGCCGGCGGTCGGCGTTGAGGCGGAAATCCATTTTGAAGTCCATGCGGTGGAGCAGCACCTTGGCCACGGCATACAGATAGCCGGCGTTGAGCCATCCTCTCAGGCCGCGTGCCTTTCGCCGCACGTTGATGACCGATGCGGTGAGGCCCACGTTGAGGCCGTTCAGGAAATAGTAGGTCTGGCGCCCCTCTGCCGTGCATACGTCGGCCGTCCCGACGTCTATCTTCCGCGTGCGGCGCAGCAGGAGGCTGTCGATGGTTTTTTTATAGTCGTCGGCATCCAGTTTCCAATACTTGGCAAAGTCGTTGCCAAAGCCGTTGGGCACGACGCCCAGCACGGGCAGGCGTCCGCCCGGCAGCTGCGCGTGCATGATGCCGTTGAGGGCGTGGTTGAGCGCCGCGTCGCCGCCCACGATGACGATGGTGGCGTAGCCGTTTTCGGCAAGCATGGCCGCAAGCCGCTCCACCGAGCCGGCGCCCTCGCTCTGAACAAAGTCGAACTGGATGCCCTGCTCGTACATGTAGGCGCAAATTTTTTTCCAGCGCTTGTGGGTCTTGGCCGAGCCCTCCTTGGGGCAGTAGATGACGCCCCATTTCGTTTTTCTCTCCATGCTGCTGTTATTCTGCGAGCCATCGGCCGATGGAGGCCAGCTTCTGCTCCATGGGCAGGCTGCCTGCCAGCCAGCGGATGGGGGTGCCGCGGCGCTCCATGCCTCTGAACCACGTCATCTGGCGCTTGGCAAACTGGTGGATGGCTATTTCCAGCCGTTTGAACATTTCTTCGTAAGTGATCTTCCCCGTTACGTACAGCGTGAGGTAACGGTATTCCAGGCCGTAGTAGAGCAAGTCGTCGGCCGTGAGGCCTTCGGCCAGCAGGCTGCGCACCTCGTCGGCCATGCCTGCGTCAAGGCGTGCCTGCAAGCGTTCGGTGATGCGCCGGCGGCGTGTTTCGCGGTCTACGTCGACGCCGACGGTCAGGCTCCTCAGGCTGGGGAACGAGCGTTCCTCGGCCGGTCGGTTTTGATAGTATTCTTCGATTTCTATGGCGCGGATGGCGCGTTGTGCGGTGTCGACGTCCGTCGTGTTGTGAAGCGTCTTGTAGCTTTTCAACAGCACTGTCAGTTCGGCCAGCGACTTGTCGGCCAGTTGCCTGCGCAGCTCCGGGTTTTGCGGGACGGGCAGCAGGCGGTAGCCCCGCAGGATGCTTTCAAGATAGAGCCCCGAACCGCCACAAACGACCACCGCGTGCCCCCGGGCACGTATCTCGTCGTAGGCTTTCAGGAAGTCGTGCTGATATTCGTAGACATTATACTTATATCCCGGCTCCACAATGTCGATGAGATGGTAGGGAACGGGCTTTCCCTCTACGGTATAATCGTCCAGGTCCTTGCCTGTGCCCAAGTCCATGCGGCGATACACCTGCCGGCTGTCGGCGCTGATGATTTCGCCTCCCAGCTCGTGGGCCAGGGCTGTGGCCAGACGGGTTTTGCCCGAGGCGGTCGGGCCAAGAATGGCGATGATGTCGAATTTTGACATGACGTGGCGCAGATGAAGTGGGTGGATGGGAGCGGGGTGGGGCATGCGCCACAGCCTGTGGACGGGCCGGGCGCGACGGAGCCCTTAGAAACTGTCGTTGGCTCCGACGCCGTAAACGTTTGCGTAGATGTTGTCGCGGATTTCTTCGAAGTGGGCTTCGGCAAAAGCCTTGTCGGTGGTCATGACAAGCAGGGAGAGCCCCGTTTCACCTCGTCTGTACGGCGGTTGCCGGTAGCTGCGGTCCACTATGCTCAGGCCATGCCGTTCGTAGAAGGCTATGCGCTTGCGGGCCAAGTCGTTATCGGGCAGTTCCACTTCGAGCACGACGGGCCGCCCGGCGGCCTGCTTTTTCAGCTCCTCGAAGATACGTCCGCCGATGCCCTTTCCGCGGATGTCGGCCCGCACGGCAAAATGTTCGACGTAGACGAAACCGTGCAGGAGCCAGAAGCTGATGAAACCTTCAAAGAGCTCGCCCTCGGTGGCAGCCATGACGCGAAAGTCCGTTTCCGTCTCCATCTGTTTTACCCACTCTTCGGGCGTGCGGCGTTCGGCCTCGGGAAAGGCATCCGTGTAGAGCTTCACCGCAGCGGCGGTGTGCTCCGGTTTTTCTTTCAGAAGCGTCAGTGAAAAAGGTTGTGTCATGATTTTGTCACCGGTGAAGTTTCAGTCAGTTTCGGGCAGGATGCGCAATGTATAGAGCTTGGCCACGCAGCTGCGCAGGTCGTCGTAGCCTCCGCGGCGGATGGAGAGCGTCAGAATGCACCCCGAGTCGGTATAAGTCTGCTGCGCAATGCGGGCTCCCTTTTCATGCGCCAGGCGCATCACCATATCGACGTCGGCATAGGAGGCCTCGATGCTCAGCGAGGCGTAGATGATTTTTTCAACCACCTCGGCGTTGCGCAAAGCCTCGGCAGCCGCCGTTTTATAGGCCACGGTCAACCCGCCCGTCCCCAGCTTTACGCCGCCAAAGTAGCGAACCACCACAGCCAGCGTGTCCGTCACGTCGAAAGCCAGCAGCTGCCCCAGGATAGGCTTGCCCGCCGTGCCCGAAGGCTCGCCGTCGTCGTTCGTGCGGGTGCGCGCCCGGTCGGCTCCCAGCGAATAGGCATAGCAGACGTGGCGGGCGTCGTAAAACTTCTTACGGATTTCCGCCACCCGCTCCTTGGCTTCCTCTTCGCTCTCCACGTGCATGGCAAACGAGAGGAAACGGCTGCGTTTTTCCGTGTAGCTGCCTTCGCCCGGGGTGCCGATGGTCTGAAAAGCGTCGTCGCTGTGCATGGATGGCTTGCGTCGGTGGTCTGTGCCCTGCCGCTTTTGTTTACGCGGGGTTGTTGAAGTGGTAGAGGAACGTTGCCACGCCGTCCAAGGCATGTTTGCGCTCGTCCTTGATTTCTATCGCGAATTTGATTTCAGCTTTGCAGATGCCGCGCAGGTTGGCCAGCGATTGCAGCGTAGCCACGAGGCGTATGCTCTGTCCCGACAGCACGGCCTGGCCGAAGCGCATCTTGTCCATGCCGTAGTTGACCATCATCTTGATATTATTTACCTCGATGATCTGTTGCCACAAGTAGGGAAGGAGCGATAACGTCAGGTAGCCGTGAACGATGGTCTGGCCGAAGGGGCTTTCGGTTTTTGCACGCTCTGCGTCCACATGTATCCACTGATGGTCGAGCGTGGCGTCGGCAAACTGGTTGATTCTCTCCTGAGGTATTTCCAGGTAGTCGGACGTTCCAATGACTTTTCCTACATACTTTTCGAAGTCGGCGTAGGAGTTAATGACAACTCTTTCCATGTTATTTGTTCTTGCTGTGAGTATTTTCAGTTGTTTTCGCTGCTCGTCTGTCGCGACACTTCGGTCATCGTGAGCGCCTTTATTTGAAATTGTGCATTCAGGAATGCTGTGGCCGTATAGGAGCCGAACGTTTTGCCGGGATTGCTTCTTTCAATGCGCTGATCGACGGAGAAATCCACTTTATAGTCGGTACCGCCGTCGTTGCCGGCCACTTTTGTCACGATGAAGTCGTTGTTGGTCGTAAACGTGCAGCTGATAATTTCGTCAGTAAACATGTTACCGATGGTTTTCACCACCTCAGCCTTCGTCACCTGCTTTTGGCTCAGGAAAGTGTCCATGACGGGCGTGATATACGCGCAGATGGCGGGCTCATCGTTTTGGCTGAATGCTTGGAAAAAGCTTTCCAGGACGCGTGCCACCTCCATCTTCTCCATTTCGTCGACCGAAAACCGTTCGGTCGTGCTTTGTGCCATCGAGGCCTCGGCGGCGTAGCGTCCGTTCGGGTGAAGCGACAGGTAGTTGCTGTATGCCTCTTCGGTGTTGATGCGTTGAGCGTCCACCCAGTCGAGCGAATCGATCTTGTCGTCGCACATCTTGTCGTAGCGTTCGTCGGCGAAACGTTCCTTGAAGCTGACGAAATCGCTTTGCCTGCCGTTCGTGCTGATGTTGTTCCACGAGTCCTGCATGTTTTTCAGTTTCCGCATGCGTTCCTCCACGTCGGCGGCATAGGAGCTTTCGGGATAGTTTGTCAGGAAGTCCTCGAAGTCCTGTATGTCGTAGTTGTTTTCCAGCAAGTCGTAGGCTGTCTGTTCTTTTTCGTCGGCCTGCGAGGCTTTCACAAAGTAGAAAGCCGTTCCGCCGCCCGCCAGCAGTACGCCGGCCACGATGAGGCTCACGATGAGGCCTGTCCGTTTCTTTTTCACGGGTTCCTGGGGAGTCTGTCCCGCCGGTTGGGTCGAGGGTGTTTCCTCCTGCATATTGTCTGTTGTCATGATGGAATGTTTTGTTGGCTGCCTGAAAGATTGGCAAAAATACAAATTTTAATTTGCATACGTCTTGTTTGTGTTTTAACATATTTGAAATAGGACAGTTATCCACCCGTTTCGTTTTCTTTTCCGGTGGCAGCGGTGTGCCTATATATAATATGGTGTAGTCCTCCCGTTTTTTGTTGCAAACGAAGAAAGGGCTCCCCATGTTGGGAGCCCTTTTCTTTCCGCTGTTGCGGAGCGTGGCGATATGGCGTGCCGGGAGCTATCCGCCGAAGTTGTCGTAGCTGATGCTCTCTTCCTCAACGCCTAAGTTGTAGAGCATGTCCACTACGGCCTTCGACATCGGGCCGGGGCCGCACATGTAATATTCTATATCCTCGGGAGCCTCGTGGTCTTTCAGATAGTTTTCATACATCACCTTGTGGACGAAGCCCGGCGTGTAGGCTACGCCGGCGGCGTCGGCTGCCGGGTCGGGACGGTCGAGTGCCAGATAGAACTTGAAGTTGGGGAATTCCTTTTCCAGCGCAAGGAAGTCTTGCAGATAGAACACCTCGTTCAGGGCGCGGGCGCCGTAGAAATACGACATCTTGCGATCCGTCGTGTGCAAGGTTTTCGTCATGTGCATGATTTGGGCGCGCAGCGGTGCCATGCCGGCTCCACCACCTACCCATATCATTTCTTTCTTCGAGTCGAAGTTCGGGTGGAAGTCGCCGTAGGGTCCGCTCATGACCACCTTGTCTCCCGGTTTCAGTGTGAAGATGTACGACGAGGCGATGCCCGGCATCACGTCCTGGAAGCCCACCTGGGGTTTCGGCTTGAAGGGCGGCGTGGCGATGCGCACGGTCAGCATGATGCGGTCGCCTTCGGCGGGGTAGTTGGCCATGGAGTAGGCACGGATGGTGGGTTCCGTGTTCTGGCATTTCAGGTCGAACAGCCCGAACTTCTGCCATGCGGGCAGGTACTCCTCGCCGATGAGCGTTTTGTCGATGTCCTTGTCGTAGTCCATCGTGTATGCCGGGATCTTTATCTGCGCATACGAGCCGGGGACGAAGTCCATGTGTTCTCCCTTGGGCAGGGCCACGATAAACTCCTTGATGAACGTGGCCACGTTCTTGTTCGATATCACTTCGCACTCCCATTCCTTTACGCCCAGGACCGATTCGGGCACGGTCACGGCGATGTCGCCTTTCACCTTGCACTGGCAGCCCAGGCGGTAGTGTTCCTTGATCTGTTTGCGCGTGAAGTGGCCTTTTTCCACGTCGAGTATCTCGCCGCCGCCCTCGGGCACCTGACACTTACACTGGCCGCACGACCCCTTGCCGCCGCAAGCCGACGACAGGTAGATGCCGTTTTCCGACAGCGTCGAGAGCAGGCTGCTGCCTTGGTCCACTTTTATTTGTTTCTTCCCGTTCAGCGTCAGCGTCACCTGGCCGCTGGGCGTCAGGTAGCGTTTTGCGATGAGCAGGATGACTACGAGCACCAAGATGATGGCCAGAAACACGGTGATGCTGGCAATGATGAAATCCGTTTCGATATGCATGGTTCGTTATCTTTTTTCCTTGGTTAGAGACTCAGGCCCGAGAAGCACATGAACGCCATGGCCATCAGACCCACCGTGATGAAAGTGATGCCCAGCCCCCGGAGCGGTTTCGGCACGTCCGTGTAAGCCATTTTTTCACGGATGGCGGCCAGGGCCACGATGGCCAGCAGCCAGCCGATGCCGGCGCCCAGCGCATAGACCACGGCGTCGCCCAGGCTGCCGATGGCTTGCGAGCTCGTGTTGGGGTCCATCTCGATGCGTTGCTGCATGAAGAGGCTGGCGCCCATGATGGCACAGTTCACGGCGATGAGGGGCAGGAAGATGCCCAGCGCGCCGTAGAGCGTCGGCGAGAAGCGTTCCACCACCATCTCGACCAGCTGCGTGATGCCGGCGATAACCGCGATGAAGAGGATGAACGACAGATACGTCAGGTCGGTGCCGAAAATGCCGTCGGCCGACAGCACTTTCGTTTGCAGCAGATAGTCCACCGGCACGGTGACGAGCAAAACGAAGGTGACGGCCACGCCGAGACCGAATGACGTTTTAACGTTCTTGCTCACAGCCAGGTACGAACACATACCCAGGAAGGAGGCAAATATCATGTTGTCCACGAAGATGGACCTGACGAATAAACTCAGAGCGTGTTCCATATATTTCTTGTTTTTCGCATGTCGGAGCCCTTTCCGCCGCCGGCCGTCGGGCCGTCCGCCTTGCGGGGGAGCGCGGCAGAAATGTTTCCGGTCTTACTTCTTTTCTTCTTTATTGATGGAGCGGTGTACCCAGATGAAGCAGCCCAGGATGATCAGGGCCATGGCGGGCATGGTCATCATGCCGTTGTTCACGTAGCCGGCGGCGTAGGCTCCCTCGGGTATGATGGTGAAGCCCAGCAGCGTGCCCGAGCCCAGCAGTTCGCGCACGGCACCCACGATCACCAGGATGTAGGCATAGCCCAGTCCGTTGCCCACGCCGTCCAGGAAGCTCTCCCACGGGCCGTTCATCATGGCAAACGCTTCGAGGCGGCCCATAAGGATACAGTTGGTGATGATAAGTCCCACGTAGACGCTCAGTTGCACGCTCACGTCGTAGGCAAATGCCGTCAGTATCATGCTCACGATCGTTACGAGCGCCGCCACCACAACCAGCTGGATGATGATGCGGATGCGGTTGGGTATGGTCTTACGGATGAGAGATATGATGACGTTGCTGAAAGCTGTGATCACCGTCACCGAAAGTCCCATCACGATGGCCGGTTCGAGCTGTGCGGTCACGGCCAGCGCCGAGCAGATGCCCAGCACCTGTATGAGGATAGGGTTATCCAGGTTGAGCGGAGCCGCAAAGACCTGTCTGTTTTCTTTTGAAAATAACTTGCTCATGTTTCTTCTTTTTTGAAGCGGAGCCGCCGGGCGGCCCGGCTGTTTATTTTTGGTGCTGTTCCAGGTAAGCTTTGTACATGCCCAGATATTCGTGTATCATGTCGCGCACGCCGTTGGTCGTGAGCGTGGCGCCCGAGATGCCGTCGCACTGCGTGGTCGGGTCTTGCACCTTTCCATACTTCACGACGTCGATCACCACGTTGCCGGCATCGTCCGTAATCTTCTTACCCTTAAACTCGTTCTGGAATTTTTCCTCCGTGATGAGCGAGCCGAGGCCTGCCGTCTCGCTCTGGTGGCTGAAATAGGCGCCATAGACCGTACGGCAGTCGTCGTTGAGCGCCAGATAGCCCCAGATGGAGCCCCAAAGCCCCTTACCCACGAGCGGCAGCACATATTTTGTTTCTCCGTTCACATTGCACACGAAGACAGGCAGGTTGTCGGCCGTCATGTCCTTGCGGTCCACGGCAAAGCCGTCCCGGTCTTTGCCCTTTCCCTCGTTGAGCACCTTTCCCTGGGCGTTCACTATTTCGTCGGCCACGACGACGCGGCTATACTCCGCTTCCACCCGGCTGTTTTCCACGCCGCGGATGTTGAGCGAGGCCAGTATCTGTTTTTTCTTGTCGATGCGCACGTTGGCTTCCGAGGGTGCTTTCAGTGCCGACGACACGAAAGCCAGGAGGAAGGCCACCACGATCACTACGACGCAGGCATAGACAATCGTATAGGTATTGCTGTTGGTGTTGATCTTCATATCCGTACGTTTTATGAGTTTTGTACGCGTTTTGCACGGCGGCTGATGTTGCGCTGCACAAAGCAGTAGTCGATCAGCGGGGCAAACATGTTCATAAACAGGATGGCCAGCATCATGCCCTCGGGATAACCCGGGTTGAGCATGCGGATGGTGATGGCCAGTGCGCCGATGAGGAAGCCGTAGATATATTTGCCTCCCTCGGTGCGGGCGCTCGTCACGGGGTCGGTGGCCATAAAGACGGCGCCGAAGCAGAAGCCGCCCAGCGCGAGGTGCTCATACCACGGTGTCTGGGCCACGGCCGTTTCGGGGCCGAAGGCGTTGAACAGCCAGCCCACCAGCGCGCCGCCCACGAAGACGCTCAGCATCGTTTTCCACGAAGCCACGCGCGTCCAGAGCAGGATGAGGGCACCGATGGCGATGGCGATGACGCTCGTCTCGCCGATGGAGCCCGGGATGAGGCCCGTCACCATGTCGGCAAAGGGCACGTCGGTTGCGTTGCCGCCGCCCAGCGTGCCGAGCGGGGTGGCCATCGTCGTGGCGTCGGGCAGCTGGTTGCCCAGGCCGAGCACCTGGTCCTTGCTCAGCCACACGTTGTCGCCGCTCATGCTCGTGGGGTAGGCAAAGAAGAGGAAGGCGCGTGCCACGAGGGCGGGGTTGAAGATGTTCATGCCCGTGCCGCCGTAGATCTCCTTGGCAAATATCACCGAGAAGGCCACGGCCACGGCCAGCATCCACAGCGGGCAGCCCACGGGGACAATCATCGGCACGAGCAGGCCCGTAACGAGATAGCCCTCCTGGATTTCCTCTTTTTTCCACTGGGCCACGACAAATTCGATGCCCAGGCCCACCACGTAGGACACGATGATTTTCGGCAGCATCACGAGGAAGCCGTAGAGAAACATTTCCCACAGCGTGCCCTCGGCGCCTGCGGCCGCGTAGTTCTGATAGCCGATGTTGTACATGCCGAAGAGCAGGGCGGGCAGCAGGGCCACCACCACGATCGACATGATGCGTTTCGAGTCGATGGCGTCGTGGATGCTCACGCCCGTGCGGGCCGTGGCGTTCGACACCACCAGAAACGACTCGAAGCCCTCGAACACCGAGCGGAAGGCATGCAGCTTACCGCCCTCTTCGAAGTTTGGTTTTATTCTGTCTAAAAAGTTCTTTATCATAAGTTTGTCTGTTCTTCCCCTGCCGGTCCGCGTCGTTGCGTGGCCGGAGCGGGCGGGTTAAGCGTTTTCTTTTCGCAGCAGGTCCAGGCCTTCGCGCACGATGCGTTGCAGTTCGAGTTTCGAGGAGTCGACAAACTCCGCCACGGCGAAGTCTTCCGGTGCTACCTCGTAGATGCCGAGCGCCTCTTGCCGGTCGATGTCGCCCGTCAGTATGGCCTTGATGAGATAGCCGGCGTAGATGTCCATCGGCAGCACGCGGTCGTATTCGCCGCTCATGATGATATGGCGCTCGCCTCCCTTGATGCGGCAGTCGAGGTTGTATTTCTTGTTCTTACCCATCAGCCAGGAGAAATACGACCGGCTGGTGGAAAAGTCTTTCAGCCGCGGTGCGGCCCATCCCAGCACCTCGTTTACGTCGTCGCCCTCGGGGATGACGCACACCTCGGTGGTGTGGGCGCCCAGGAAGCCGTCGGTGCCGCTCTTGCGGCCCACGAGCGGGTTGCCGTCGATGATGCGCAGGCTGCGCCCGCTCTTCAGGTTGCCCTTCACGAGGTCGGCCATGGGTGTGCCCACGAGGGCTTCAACGTAGCCGGGCTCGTTGACGCCCCAGCCCGCCAGCGCGATGCGGCGCGTCAGGTCCAGACGGCCCGTGCGCAGCAGCCGGCCCACGAAGATGGCTTCTTCGGCTCCCAGCGTCCACACCGTTTCGCCTTTGTTGACGGGGGCGATGTGGTTGATCTGTACGCCCACGTTGCCGCTCGGGTTCGGGCCGTCGAAGGCGTAGACGCGGCAGCCCTCGGCGGGCACGAAGGCGGCGCCCTCCTGCTCCGGGCAGATGCCCAGGCTCACGGGGGCTATCTTCGAGAGGGCCAGCAGACCGGCCTTGAAGTCGTCTTCACGTCCTTTTACGACAAACGAAAAGTCGGCGGCCAGCGGCATTTTGCTGAACGCCGATACAAAGATGCCTTTGGGCCGGTCGGCGGGCGAGGGCACCACGTCGTACGGGCGCTGACGGAAGTAGGCAAACAGACCGGCTTTGAGCAGCAGCTCCGTCACCTGCCGGCCGTCGGCCGTGCGCGGGTCGAGCGTGCCGAAGTCCACGCTTTCCTGCTTCTCGTCGGTTTCCATTTCGATGCGCAGCAGTTTGCGGCGCTCGCCCCGCACGATGGCTTTCACCGTGCCGCTGGCAGGCGCCGTCACGTTGACGGTTTCCGTGGCCTTGTCCGTGAGCAGCGGGCTGCCGGCCAGCACGTGGTCGCCTTCCTTCACGACGAGGCGTACGGGCATGCCGTAAAAGTCGTCCGGGCTGACGGCGCAGCGCCGCGGGTGCACCGACGGGCGCAGCGAGAGCGGGGCTTCGCCCTCCAACCGCAGGTCCAGACCTTTCTTGATTTTGAATGTTCGTTCCATGTTGGGTAAAGATTTGCTTGCAAAGTTAAAAAAGAAAAACCGTTTGCAGGCTTCCCGGCTCCTATATTCTTGATAAAAAAGCATCTGTTTCTTCCGTCGGCCTCGCCTGGGAGCGCTCTCCCGGCTGCGGCTGTGCCCTGTCGGGGCAGCCGGCTTGCGGGCAGCGGCTGGCGGCCGGCGGGCTCCGTCGCAAGCCGGGCCGTGGCCCGGGGTGGCCGGCAGCGCACGGACGTCGGTGTGGCGCTGTCCTGTCGGGCGGTTTTTTTCGTTAATATGGGGGCTGACGATGGGCGTTCCGCCCTTTTTTCTTAAATTTGCAACAATTTGTAAACAGAAAAAGATGGACAACGCTGTTCCAACCGACGGAAAAACCGTCTTGCTCGGCATGGAGCCGGCCGAACTGCAAGCCGTGGCGCAGGCTGCCGGCTTGCCCCCGTTTGCGGGGCGGCAGGTGGCGCAGTGGATATACGGCAAGCACGTGGCCGACGTGGCGCAGATGACCAACCTCTCGAAGCAGGGGCGTGCCCGCCTGGCCGAAACGGCCACCGTGGGCTGCCGCCCGCCGCTCGAACGCCACGAGTCGGTGGACGGGACGGTGAAATATCTCTTTCCCGCGGCCGGCAACCATTACGTCGAGACGGTGTTCATCCCCGACGGGCAGCGGGCCACGCTCTGCGTGTCGTGCCAGGTGGGCTGCAAGATGGGCTGTGCCTTTTGCATGACCGGGCGGCAGGGCTTTGTGGCCAGCCTCCCGGCGGCCGACATCCTGAACCAGATTTATTCGCTCCCCGAGCGCGACCGGCTCACCAACATCGTCTTCATGGGCCAGGGCGAACCGCTCGACAACGTCGACAACGTGCTGCGGGCCGCCCGCGTGCTCACCGCCGACTGGGGCTATGCGTGGAGCCCCAAGCGCATCACCATCTCGACCGTGGGGCTGCGCAAGAACTTCCGCCGCCTGCTCGACGAAACGTCCTGCCACGTGGCCGTCAGCCTGCACCATCCGCTGCACGAGGGCCGTGCCGCCCTCATGCCGGCCGAGCGGGCATGGCCCGTGGCCGAGCTCACGGACGTGCTGCGCGGCTACGACTTTTGCCGCCGCGCGCCCCATCCCACGGGGCAGCCCAAGCAGCGGCGCCTCTCGTTCGAATACATCGTTTTCGACGGGGTGAACGACACGCTGCGCCATGCCGACGCCCTGCTGAGCCTGCTTCGCGGGCTCGACTGCCGGGTCAACCTCATACGTTTCCACGCCATACCCGGCACCGGTCTGCGCGGGGCGCCCGAAAGCCGCATGCTGCGCCTGCGCGACTACCTGACGGCCCACGGCCTCTTTACGACGCTGCGCGCCTCGCGCGGCGAGGACATTATGGCGGCGTGCGGCCTGCTCTCGACGGCCCATGCCGAGGAGGAGGCCCGCCGCGACGCCGCCGCGGAAGCTGAAAAATGAACGCATTAACCGACAAACATGGATAAGAAGAAACTTAGAGTGGCCATCACCCACGGCGATACCAACGGCGTGGGCTATGAGCTCATTTTCAAAACTTTTGCCGAAGAGGCCATGCTCGACATCTGCACGCCGGTGGTCTACGGCTCGGCCAAGGTGGCGGCCTACCACCGCAAGATGCTGGGTATAGCCGGCAACTGCCACATCATATCGTCGGCCGAAGCCGCTGAGGAAGGCCGGCTGAACCTGGTCAACTGTTTCGACGAGGAGGTCAAGGTGGAGCTTGGCCGCCCCACGCCCGAGAGCGGGCAGGCCGCCCTCATGGCGCTGGAACGCGCCGTGGCCGACTGCCGCAACGGACTGGTGGACGTGCTGGTGACGGCCCCCATCTGCAAGGCGGCCATCCAGGGCCCCGACTTCGCTTTCAGCGGCCACACGGAGTATCTGGCCGACCGGCTCGAAACGACCGCTGCGCCGCTGATGATATTGTGCAACAGCACGATGCGCGTGGCGCTGGCCACGGCCCATCTGCCCCTGTCGGCCGTTCCGGCGGCCATCACGCCCGAGCTGCTCGATGGCAAGATACGTCAGCTCTACGAGGCCCTGCGGCGCGACTTCCGCCTGTCGGCTCCGCGCATTGCGGTGCTGGGGCTCAACCCCCACAACGGCGACGACGGCCTGATGGGGAGCGAGGAAAAAGACGTCATCGCACCCGCCGTGGCCCGGCTCGCCGACGAGGGCATTCCCTGCTTCGGTCCGTTCCCTGCCGACGGCTTTTTCGGCTCGGGGGCCTACACGCGTTTCGACGCGGTGCTGGCTATGTATCACGACCAGGGGCTGGCGCCCTTTAAGGCGCTGGCCATGGAGGACGGGGTGAACGTAACGGCCGGTCTGCCCGTCGTGCGCACCTCGCCCGACCACGGCACGGCCTACGACATAGCCGGACGCGGCACGGCCTCGCCCGCATCGATGCGCGCCGCCATATATGCCGCCATCGACATCTGGCGCAACCGCACGGCCTACGACGAGGAAAACAGCCACCCGCTGGAACATCTGTATCACGAGCGCCGGAGCGAAAACAGCCGGCCCAAGAGCTCACCCCAGGAGGCCGAAGCATGAAGTTTGCCATCATAGCAGCGGGCGAGGGCAGCCGCTTGGCCGGCGAGGGCGTGGCCGTGCCCAAACCCCTCGTCAGGGTGGGAGGCGAAGCCCTCGTGGAACGCCTCGTGCGCATCTTCGGCAACAACGGGGCCGACGAAACGGTCATCATAGTCAACACCATACACCCCGCGACGGGCCAATTTGTGCGCGCCATGCAGGAGCGCATGGAGCCCGGCCGCCTGCGCGTCGTGTTCAAAACGACGCCCGGCTCGATGTACAGCTTTCGGGAGATTGCTCCCTTCCTGGCCGACGGGCCTTTCTGCCTGACAACGGTCGATACGATCTTCCGCGAGGACGAGTTTGCCCGCTATATCGAGGCTTTCCGTGCGAGCGACGCCGACGGACTGATGGCCGTGACCGACTATGTCGACGACGAAAAGCCGCTGTACGTGGCCACCGACGAAGAGCTGAACATCTGCGGCTTCCACGATGCGTGCGAGGGCGACCGCTACGTCTCGGGCGGCATCTACTGTCTGACGCCCCGCGTGCTGCCCGTGCTCGACGCCTGCATGGCCGCGGGCAACGTGCGCATGCGCAGCTTCCAGCGGGCTCTGGTGGCCGAAGGCTTCCGCCTGAAAGCCCATCCGTTCTCGAAGATAGTCGACGTGGACCACGCGGCCGACGTGGAAAAGGCCGAGGCTTTCCTGCGCACAATGCCGGCTGCCCGATGAAGTGGCTCGGGGTGGGGCGTTCGCCCCGTTTCTCGCCCAATTCGGTGGGGCGCGACGCCGCCGTGCTCAGCGGGGTGGCCGAAGCGTTGCGCCGCCTGGGCGACGACGTGGAGCTGACGTCGGAGGACGATTACAGCGGGCCGGCTGGGGCCGACGGGCTCTTTTGCATGGCGCGCGACCGGGCTGTGCTCTCACGCATTGCGGCCGACGAGGAACGGGGGCTGCCCGTTGTCAACTCTGCCCGGGCGCTGCTGCGTGCCACGCGCACGGTGCTGACGCGCCTGATGGCCGCCGGCGGCATTCCGCAACCGGCCTTCGCCCTTGTCGACCCCTTGCGGGGCGAGGTGCCGGCGCTGCCCTTGCCTTGGTGGCTCAAAAGGGGCGACGCCTGCGCGCAGGAGCGGGGCGACGTCACGCTGCTCCACGACGAGGCCGGGGTGCGGGCGGCGCTGCAAGCCTTTGCGCGGCGCGGCATCGGCTCGGCCGTGGCCTTGCAGCACGTGCCGGGCGACCTGGTCAAGTTCTACGGTGTCGAGGGCACCGGCTTCTTCTATTATTATTACCCCACGGCAGGAGGCCATTTCAGCAAGTTCGGTCTGGAACGGGCCAACGGGGCGCCCGGCGGCTACGTGTTCGACGTGGTGGCCCTGAAACGCACGGCCGACCGCGCCGCACGCCTCTCGGGCCTGACGGTCTACGGCGGCGACTGCATCGTGCGGCCCGCGGGCGACTTCTGCCTGATCGATTTCAACGACTGGCCCAGCTTCTCGCTCTGCAAGGACGAGGCGGCCGCGGCCATCGCACAGAAACTTTTCAACACAGGCCGGCAGAGAGCCGGCAGCGAACGATAAATGAGCAACAACAAGAAACTGGAAGCGACGTTCAAGTCGCAAGACACGGAGGAGTGGCTCGACGTCCACTTTACACGGCCCTTGGGCCTCGTTTGGGCCAACTTTTTCAACCGCTTCAACGTGCATCCCAACGTCGTCACGGTGCTGTCCATCATCCTGGGAGCGGCGGCCGGCGTGATGTTCTACTATCCCGACCTCGTGCATACGTGCATCGGCATCCTGCTGCTCGTATGGGCCAACATCTACGACAGCACCGACGGCCAGATGGCCCGCATGACGGGCAAGAAAACCCGCTGGGGCCGCATCCTCGACGGCTTTGCGGGCGATGTGTGGTTTTTCACGATTTATTTTTTCATCTGCCTGCGCCTGACGCCCGTCTGGGGCGTGTGGATATGGCTTATGGCGGCCGTGTCGGGCTTTGTGTGCCATGCAAAACAATGCCAGCTGGCCGACTATTACCGCAACATCCATCTCTATTTTCTTAAGGGCGAGAGCGGAAGCGAGCTCGACAGCTACGAACGCCTGCGCGAAGAGTTTCGCGCGCTGCCGTGGCGCGGCAATCGGGTGTGGAAAGTGTTCCTTTTCTCGTATGGTAACTACACCCGTGCGCAGGAACAGATGACGCCGGCCTTTCAGGCCTTGAAGCGTGCGCTCGATGCCCGCTTCGGCCGCCGGCTGCCCGCCCGCCTGCGCGACGACTTCCGAGCGGGCAGCCTGCCGCTGATGAAATATGCCAACATCCTGACCTTCAACACGCGGGCCCTCGTCCTGTATGCCGTGCTTCTGCTCGGAGTGCCCTGGGTCTACTTTGTTTTCGAGCTCACCGTCATGAACGTGCTGCTCCTTTACCTGCGGGCGCGCCACGAAAGCCTGTGCCGCCGCATCACCTCACAGCTCGACACGTATGAAGCCGCTGTATAGAAACTTATTCCTGCTGTTCGGCCTCGTGGCCATCATTGTCATGCTGTTTACGTTCGACGTAAACTTCGAGGACCTGGAACGAAACCTGGCCCGCGCGGGGCTGTATCTGCCTGCGGTGATAGGAGTGTGGATTTTCGTCTATGCGCTCAACGCCGGGGCCTTTCAAGTGATTGTCAACAGCGGCACGCACGACAAGCACCTCTCGTATCTGCATGCTTACAAGCTGACAGTGTCGGGCTTTGCGTTCAGCTACACCACGCCGTTCGGCTTTGGCGGCGGCCCGTACCGCGTCATGGAGCTCAGCGCCTACATCGGAACGAACCGAGCCATGTCGTCGGTGGTGCTCTATTCGATGATGCACATTTTCTCGCACATCTGCCTGTGGGCATCGGCCGTCGTACTCTTCATTTGCCTGTACGAAGTGGAGCCCTTCCTTTGGGTGCTGTTCGCCGTCTTTGCGGTGGTGTGCGCCGTCCTTGTCTATTTCTTCTATTACGGCTACAAGAACGGAATGATCGTGCGGCTCTTTGGCATCCTCCTGCGCATTCCCTACGTGAAGCGTTATGCAGCGAAGTTTTACGAGAAGAATGCGGAGAATATGGCGCAGATAGACCGTCAGATCGCTTATCTGCACGAGCAGTGGCGGGCATTTTACGCGGCGCTGTTCATGGAATATGCGGCGCGCGTGGTCAACTCGCTCGAATATTTCTTCATCCTCCGCTCGCTGTCGTTCAGCATCTCGTTCTGGGACGCCGTGCTCATCCTGGCGTTCTCCTCGCTGTTCAGCAATCTCCTCTTCTTCCTGCCCATGCAGCTCGGTGCGCGCGAGGGCGGTCTGGCCA
The DNA here is from genome assembly GCA_949297215.1 of uncultured Bacteroidales bacterium. Taxonomy (GTDB): domain Bacteria; phylum Bacteroidota; class Bacteroidia; order Bacteroidales; family Bacteroidaceae; genus Alloprevotella. The sequence goes on from CASFRV010000001.1 coordinate 211,253, forward strand.
TTATCATCCGCCGTCTGGGCATCGACCCGGCGTTCGGCATCTTCACGAGTTTCTACACCCGCATCCGCGAATTGGTGTGGATCGTCATCGGCGTGGCCTTGGTGAAAGTGGGCAACAAACGCATCATGAAATAACGGTATGACAGATTTTACGAATATCAAGGCCATTATCTTCGATTACGGCGGAACGCTCGACACGAACGCCCAGCACTGGGCCCATGTGCTTTGGGCAGCCTATGAAAGGGCGGGCGTTCCCGTGAGCGAAGAGCAGTTTCGCGAAGCCTACGTCTGCGGAGAGCGGGCGCTGGCGCGCGAACCCATTATCCGGCCCACCGACACCTTTCGCGACGTGCTGCTGAAAAAGGTGGCGCTCGAACTGCAAGAACTTTCGCGCCGCGGATGCCTGGCCGGCAGCGAGGGGCGCGTCTGGGAGTGGACCGAAGCCGTCGCGCAACATTGCATGGACTACATCCGCCCCATACTGGACGTGAGCCGCAAGGTGCTGGCGCAGTTGCGCGAGCGGTACAAACTGGTGCTCGTCTCTAATTTTTACGGTAACATCGAAGCCATCCTGGCCGACTTCCGGCTGACATTTTTCGAGCGGGTGGTAGAGTCGGCCGTCGTGGGCGTGCGCAAGCCCGATCCCGCCATATACCGTCTCGGGGTGGAGGCAACGGGTTGCAGCCCGGTCGAAGTGCTCGTTGTGGGCGATTCATACGGCAAGGACATCGTGCCGGCCGGGCAGGTGGGGTGCAGAACCGTGTGGCTGAAAGGAAAAGGCTGGACGAGCGAGACGGTGGACGAGAGCCTGCCCGATGCTGTCATCACCACTCTGCCGCAGCTGCTCGATTTGTTGCCGCAAGTTTAGCTACGGGCGCCGGCATACGTTTCCCGACATGCATAAAACGAGAGCGGGCCGCAACGCTGTGTGACGTTGCGGCCCGCTTTGGCTTGTGGCGTTAGGCATGCCGGGCTCATTGCAGATAAAAATTGGTCCTCCGCTCTTCGCCGATAGTCGTTTCGTCGCCATGCCCCGGAAAGACACGCACATCGTCGGGCAGGGTGAGCACGCGTGCCCGCAGGCTGTCTACGAGTGCCGCCTCGCTGCCGCCCGGCAGGTCGGTGCGCCCGATGGCGTGGCGGAACAGGCTGTCGCCGCTGAACAGGCAGCCCTCGTCCTCGCAGTAGAAGCACACGCCGCCCGGTGTGTGTCCCGGTGTGGCGATGGCGCGGAGCGTGTGGCTGCCGAAGGTCAGCAGGTCGCCGTCGTTGAAAGCCGGGCCTGCCGGCGGTGTGGCCAGCGGCAGGTCGCGGTGGAGGAACATGCGCATCTGCCCGGCGGCTGCGGCATACGTGGCAGCCTCGGCGGTGAGCATTTCGGGCAGCAGGCCGTACGTGTCGTGGACAAAGGCTGCGCCGAACACGTGGTCAAAATGGCCGTGCGTGTTGAGCAGCCGTTTGGGCCGCAGGCTGTTCTGCTCAATGTACTGGCGGATGCCTTCCTTCTCCTCGGGAAAAAACGCGCCGCAGTCGATAATGACGGCCTCGCCCGTCTCGTCGGAAAGAACGTAGCAGTTCTCTTCGATCATGTTGACGATAAATCGCTGGATGTGGAGCATAGTGGCAGTGTTTGCGCGTTAATGGACGGGGATGAAGACGAGCTTTTTCTTTTCGAAGAACTCATCCTTGAAATAGTCGGAGAGGTCCCACGTGAGCGCCTCATGGCGGAACGGGGCCAGCTCGCCCGAGAGGTCGCCTCCCTTGAGCATGAGCAGACCGTTGGGCAAAGAGTTGTGAGGCTCGCGCCTGACGTTTTTATGCACCAGCTTGACAAACTCGCCCGTGTTCATGACGCCGCGGCTAAGCACGAAATCGTATTTTCCCTTCTCCTCCACAGCGTTTCGGTGGGTGGCCGTGACGTTCGTCAGGCCGATGCTTTCGCTCACGGCCGAGACCACTTTGATTTTCTTGCCGATGCTGTCGATGAGGTGAAAGCTGCATTCGGGAAACAGGATGGCCAGCGGAATGCCCGGGAAACCGCCGCCCGTACCAACGTCGAGCAGCGACGTTCCCGGCCTGAAAGAGACCACTTTGGCGGGAGCCAACGAGTGGAGCACGTGGTGAACGTACAGGTTGTCGATATCTTTGCGCGATATGACGTTAATCTGTGCGTTCCACTCGCGGTAAAGGGCGTCCAGCCGGCGGAACTGCTCTTTTTGCGTCTCGGAAAGAGTGGGGAAATACTCGAATATAATGTCTGCGGTGGCGGGCATATCGTGATGAGTTTTAAACGTTGAACTTCAAGATGGCTGCTCCGTGGGCCGGGATGGCTACGAAGGTGTGGTGGTCGGCTTTCAGGGCGATGGTCTGCGTTTCTCCCGTGAGCAGGTCGATGGCTGCGTGCTCTCCCGGGCGCAGACCCAGGTAGGTGAAGGCGTTGGCGGGGATTCTCACGCCGACGCTCGTCGCCTCGCTCCCGAAGTTGCACACGATGAGCAGCGTTTCGCGCCCGGCCTTGCGCATGAAGGCGTAGTGGCGGTCGCAGTCGAAGCAGCAGGTGCGGTCGTAGTTGGCGTGCATCAGGTCGTAGAAGGCGCCCTCGCGCACGGCCGCCTCGCTGTTGCACATGGAAACCACCTTTTCATAGAACACGTAGAGCTCAGCTTCCTGCTGGGTGAAGGTCTGCGGGCCATTTACGAGTTTTTCCAGGCTGCCCACGCGCCAATAGTCGAAGATGGTGGTGCGCCCGTCGCGGCCGCTGAAGCCTTCCTCGTCCATTCCGCGCTCGCCGAGCTCTTGTCCGGCGTAGACCATGAGCGGGTTGCTGCCCATGCAGGCGGCTGCGACGAAGGCAGGCCGCGCCTTGCGGGCATCGCCAGCGAAGAAATCGGAGGCGATGCGCTGCTCGTCGTGGTTTTCAAGGAAGTTGAGCATGTGGTCGCGGATGTCGTCCACGCTTTGCCAGCAGCCCGTGATGCAGGCTGCCGACTGCTCGCCGCGCACGACGGCGCGCAGCGTGTCGTAAAGCCCCACCTTGTCGTACAGATAGTCGAAACCGCCGCGGTGCAGGTAGTCGCGGTATTGGGCCGGGTTGTACACCTCGGCTATGAACTCTATGTGCGGATGTTTGGCCTTGACCTGCGGAATGGCCCAGGCCCAAAACTCGCAGGGCACCATCTCGGCCATGTCGCAACGGAAGGCGTCGACGCCCTTGCGCGCCCAAAAGAGCAGAATGGCTGTCATCTTTTTCCACGTGTCGGGCACGGGGTCGAAATGGGGCGTGCGGCCGTTCTGATAGTCGACGCCATAGTTGAGCTTTACCGTCTCATACCAGTCGTTGCGCTGCGGCCAGGCGTCGAAGCGGTCGTTGCCCGTGGCCTTGGCCGGGTATTCCTTGTAGGGCGACGGGGCGGAGCGCTCCGTGTCGAAGTCGGTGTGCAGCGGCTGCCCCGTAATGTAGTAGAAATTGTTCGCGGCCGAGAATGCCTGCGTCGTGTCGTCGCCCTCGCCCAGGTCCTTGGTGCGGGCCGGCTTGGCGTCCGAGGCATACTGCCGTGCCACGTGGTTGGGCACGAAGTCGATGACGGCTTTCAGCCCCGCCTTGTGCGTACGCCGGAGCAGGGCTGCAAATTCCTTCATGCGCGAGGGCACATCGGTGGCCAAATCGGGGTCGACGTCGTAGTAATCTTTCACGGCATAGGGCGAACCGGCCTTTCCCTTCACCACGGCCGGGTGGTCGGCCCGTATGCCGCAGGCAGTGTAGTCGGTCTGCGTGGCATGTTCCAGCAGGCCGGTGTACCATATGTGCGTAAAGCCAAAGCGGCGGATGCGCGCGAGATCAGCGTCGGTGAAAGCGGCCATTTTCCCGCAGCCGTTTTCGGCCAGCGTCCCGTTAGGGATGTTTTTGCCCGTTGTGTTGCCGTAGAGTCGCGGCAGCACCTGGTATATTGTGATTTTCTCTTTCATGGCAGGGTATTTATAGGGTTGTTGTGCGATGAGGCGCGGGGCTGTGCAAAGCGGAAAGTGGAGAGCCGGCCCCGTCTGCCGGGTTGTTCCGTCTCTCCACTTTTCGTTTGCTGTCTTACGCGGGTCAGTTGGCCACGCCGTGGATGCTTACGGCGTCGTTGCCCTTGCATATTTTGGCAATCATGCCTTGCAGGGCCTTGCCCGGTCCGCATTCGGTGAAGCTCGTAGCGCCGTCGGCCACCATGTTGGTCACTTCTTTCGTCCAGAGCACCGATGCCGTCAGCTGGGCGATGAGGTTGGCCTTGATTTCTTCGGGCTCCGTGTGGGGCAGGCCGTCCACGTTCTGGTAAACGGGGCATATAGGCTTGTGGAACTCCGTTACGGCGATGGCTGCTTCCAGCTCCTCTTTGGCGGGCTGCATCAGGGGCGAGTGGAACGCTCCGCTCACGGGCAGCACCAGTGCGCGCTTGGCACCTGCTTCTTTCAGCTTGGCGCAGGCTTCGTTGATGGCCTCTACGTGGCCCGAGATGACCAGCTGGCCCGGGCAGTTGTAGTTGGCCGGCACGACGATGTGGCCTTCGCGGCTCACCTCGCGGCATACGGCCTCTACCTTCTCATCGGGCAGGGCGATGATGGCGGCCATGGTCGAGGGAGCGGCCTCGCAGGCCTTTTGCATGGCGATGGCGCGGGCGTACACCAGTTTCAGACCGTCCTCGAAGCTCAGGGCGCGTGCGGCCGTCAGGGCCGAGAGCTCGCCCAGCGAGTGGCCGGCCACCATGGCGGGCTGGAAGTCGGCGCCCAGGCACAGCGCGCTCACCACGCTGTGGAGGAAAACGGCGGGCTGCGTCACCTTCGTCTGTTTCAGCTCCTCGTCCGTTCCTTCAAACATGATGTCGGTGATGCGGAAGCCCAGGATATCGTTGGCTTTCTCGAAGAACTGCTTGGCAATGGGGTGCTTCTCGTAGAGGTCTTTGCCCATACCTACGAACTGTGCCCCCTGACCGGGAAATACGAATGCGTTCATTTTGTTATGCGTTGATTAATAATAGCTTGTTCACGTCTCCGCCAGCAGAGACTGTGCAAAGGTAACATTTTCTTTTGGATGCCCCGGTTTAACGGGTGTGAACACGCTGGTTTTCCCGCCCGTTTTAGCGTTCTTTATTACCTCACGACGGCGGGGCGGGGGGCAAACAGGTGGTTCATGCCTCCGCGCCCCCGTCCGGCCGCCACGTCGCGCCCGCTGTCGAGGGCCTGCTGCACGTATCGTTTGGCCTCGCGCACGGCATCGGCCGGACCGAGGCCCAGGGCGGCCCAGGCGGCAATGGCCGACGTCAGCGTGCAGCCCGTGCCGTGCGTGTTGCGCGTGGCCACGGGCCGTCCCGGCGCCACGGCTGCGACGCCGTGGGGCGTGAGCAGCACGTCGTCTTTCGTTTCGTCGAAATGGCCCGATTTCAGCAGCACGTAGCCCCCCGTGCGTGCGGCCAGACGCATGGCGGCGGCTTGTGCGGCGGCGTGGTCGGCGGCCGGCGGTTCACCTCCGAGCAGGCTGAGCTCGTCGCGGTTGACGGCCACCAGCGTGCAGAGGGGCATAAGTTCTTCGGCGAGCGCCCGCGCCACGCCCTCTGCCGCCAGCGCAAAGCCTCCCGACGAGGCCACGACGGGATCGAGCACGACAAAGGGCGGCTTGTGGCGGTCGAGCACGCGCGCAATGGCGCCCACGGTGGCCGCCGTGCCCGTCATGCCGATTTTCACGGCGTGGGGCGGCGTGTCGTCAAGCAGGGTTTCCAGCTGCCGCTCCACCAGCATGGCGTCCACGGCTGTGCTGCCGCAGACGCCCAGCGTGTTCTGCACCGTCAGGCAGGTGGCCACGGCCATCCCCTGACAGCCCAGGGCGGCAAACGTCTTGACGTCGGCCAGCAGGCCCGCCCCGCCCGAGGGGTCGAGCCCGGCGATGCTCAGGCAGCGAACGTATTCTTTTGTCATGCAGCGTGTTAGGGTTAAGATGAGGCCGCATCGGGACCGGTCGTTCCTGCGGCACGGCAAATTTAAGGAAAAAATGCGCTTCTCCCTGCCCAATCGTTTTATTTCCCGGCAGAGCGAAATAGGCAGCCGCTTTGTCTGGCGCTCCGTTTTTGTTAACTTTGCCGGCGGTAACTTTAAAAACGCATGACATGTTTTCAGGAATCATAGAACAGATGGCCGAGGTCGTGGCCGTAGAGAAAGACCGCGAGAACGTGCGCCTCACGCTGCGCTGCCCCTTTGCCCCCGAGCTGAGCGTCGACCAGAGCGTGGCCCACAACGGCGTATGCCTCACCGTCGAGCGCATTGAGGGCGATACCTACGTGGTGACGGCCATGAAGGAGACGCTCGACCGCAGCAACCTGGGCGAGCTGCGCCCCGGCGACTGCGTCAACGTGGAGCGCTCCATGCGTGCCGGCGGCCGGCTGGACGGACATATCGTTCAGGGCCACGTGGACACGACGGCCCTCTGCACGGCCGTCGACGATGCCGACGGCAGCTACGTCTTCACCTTCCGCTACGACAGCGATCCCGAGATGGCCCGCCGCGGCTATTTCACCGTCGATAAGGGGAGCGTCGCCGTCAACGGCGTGAGCCTCACCGTGTGCCGCCCCACGGACGACGCTTTCAGCGTGAGCATCATCCCCTATACGTACGAACACACCAACTTCCGCGACATCCGCGTCGGGACGCGCGTCAACATCGAGTTCGACATCCTGGGCAAGTACATTAGCCGTCTGGCCCACTTCACGCAGCAGCCCTGAGCCATGAAAAAGGCCGACCTGTACGCCGCCGTGCTCGACTACTTCGGGAAAACGATGCCCCCCTCCGACACGGAGCTCCACTACGACAACCCGTTCCAGCTCATAGTGGCCGTAGTGCTCTCGGCCCAGTGTACCGACAAACGCATCAACCTGGTGACGCCGCGCCTCTTCCACGATTTTCCGACGCCCGAGGCGCTCGCCGCCACCACGCCCGAGGTGGTCTACGATTACATCCGAAGTGTGAGCTATCCCAACGCCAAAGCCCGCCACTTGGTGGGGCTGGCCCGTATGCTCACCGAACGCTTCGGCGGCCGCGTGCCCTCAGAGCTCAGCGAGCTCACGCAGCTGCCCGGCGTGGGGCGCAAAACGGCCAACGTCATCCTGGCCATCGTCTATGGGCAGGCCGCCCTGGCTGTCGACACGCACGTCTTCCGCGTGAGCCACCGCCTCGGCCTCGTGCCCGCCCGCTGCACCACGCCCCTGGCCGTCGAGCTCGAGCTCCGGCGCCACATCCCCGAAGCGCTCGTGGCCAAGTCGCACTTCTGGCTCCTCTATCACGGCCGCTACACCTGCACCGCCCGCGCCCCCCGTTGCGCCACCTGCGGCCTGCAACTCATCTGCCCCGACTTCCGCAAGCGCGAAAAAACGCACCCCCTCCCGCAGTAGCTTTGGCGGGCGGGAAAAAATATCCCGGCTTGCGGCATATTCCGTCTAATTTCCGTATATTTGCTGCGCAAACGGTGGGAATGCCGCCGCGTGCGCAGCAAAACGGAACTTTCGTTAAATATATAAGAGTTATGACTATTGACACTTGCGATTTCAAAGGCAAAAAAGTGATTGTCCGCGTGGACTTTAACGTGCCCTTGGACGAAAACGGCAACATCACCGACGATACGCGTATCCGCGGTGCGCTGCCCACGTTGAAAAAGGTGCTCGCCGAAGGCGGAGCGCTCATCATCATGTCGCACATGGGCCGCCCGAAGAAAAACCCCGACCCCAAGTTCTCCCTCCGCCAGATTGTGGGCGCCGTCAGCGAGAAGCTGGGTGTTCCTGTGCAGTTCTGCGACGATTGCCAGAAGGCTCAGGCTCAGGCCGCCGCATTAAAGGACGGCGAGGTGCTGCTTCTCGAAAATCTGCGCTTTTATGAGGAAGAGACGGGCAAGCCTCGCGGCGAGTTCGCCTCGGACGAAGAAAAGGCTGCCGCCAAGAAGGCCCTTAAAGAGAAGCAGAAGGAATTTACCAAGACGCTTGCCTCGTATGCCGACATTTATATCAACGATGCCTTCGGAACGGCACACCGCAAGCACGCTTCTACCGCCATTATTGCCGACTACTTCGACCAGGATCACAAGATGTTCGGCTACTTGATGGAGAAGGAAGTGGCCGCAGTCAACAAGGTAATGAACGACATCCGCCACCCGTTCACCGCCATCATGGGCGGCTCGAAGGTTTCCTCGAAGATAGAAATCATCGAAAACCTGCTGAACAAGGTGGACAACCTGATTCTCACCGGTGGCATGACTTATACGTTCAAGAAGGCCAACGGTGGCCAGATTGGCAAGTCGATCTGCGAGGACGACTTCCTGAACCTGGCGCTCGAAATTGAGAAGAAAGCCAAGGAAAAAGGCGTCAACCTGGTCATTGCCGAGGACGCCAAGTGTGGCGACGACTTCAAAAACGACTGCAACGTGCAGTACTGCCCCGCCGACGCCATCCCCGAGGGCTGGGAAGGCATGGATATCGGTCCCAAGGCAATGGAAAGCTTCGCCAAAGTAATTAAAGAGAGCAAGACCATTCTGTGGAACGGCCCCGCCGGCGTGTTCGAGATGGACAACTTTACGGCCGGCTCGCGTGCCGTGGCCGAGGCCATCTGCGAGGCAACGGCCAACGGTGCTTTCTCGCTCATCGGCGGTGGCGACTCCGTGGCCTGCATCAACAAGTTCGGCATGGCCGACAAGGTGTCCTACGTCTCCACGGGTGGAGGTGCCTTGCTCGAAGCCATCGAAGGCAAGGTGCTGCCCGGCATTGCCGCCATCAAGGGCGAATAAGCGTGCTCCGTCTTTCCGACGCGAAACATACTGACAGGGGAGGGCGCCCGGGTGGCGCCTGCCCCTTTGTTTTTCTTTTTTATCAGCGATGAAGCGTATTTTTATCCTACTTTCCCTCCTGCTGCCGGCCGTCGTGATGATGTCGTGCCGCGACGGAGCGACGCCTGCGGCCCCGGCCGAAGCGAAGCAGCCCGTGCGCCACGACTCTGCCGTGCAGGCCGGGTTGCGGGTGGCCTTGCTGCCCACGCTCGACTGCCTGCCGTTCTTTTATGCCGGCGAGACGGGCATCTACGACAGCCTCGGGCTGAGCGTAGAGCTGCGCACGTTCGGGGCGCAGGCCGACTGCGACACGGCGCTGCTCGGCACGTGGGCCGACGTCTCCGCCTCCGACCTCGTCACGGTGCGTCTGCAACGGCGCCGCGGCCATGCCGTCTCGGCTGTTGCGGCCACAGACGGCCGCTGGTCGCTGGTGGTGTCGCGCCTGCTGCGTGTGCGCCGTCTCTCGCAGGCGAAAGAGCGCATGGTGGCCGTGGCGCGCCAGTCGTATGCCGACTATCTCACGACCGAGGCGCTTCAAAGCGAGGGCATGGGCTACGACGACGTGTTCCGCCCGCAGATTAACGCCCTGCGCCTGCGGCTCGACATGCTCTACAACGACCAGGTCGACCTCTCCGTCCTGCCCGAGCCTCAGGCCTCGGCGGCGCGGGCGCTGGGCCATCGCGTCATCTATACGGGCCGCGTCGCCATGGGCTGCATCGCCGCCAAAGACAGCGTGCTGGCCGACACGGTGCGCGCCGCCCGCGTGCGCCTGCTGCTCAGGGGCTATGACGAGGCCGTGGCCCGCCTGAACAAAGGCGGGAAGAGCGCGGCGCTCCCCCTTTTGCGCCGCGTGTATGAGCTTTCGCCCGCAGCTGTCGATTCGTTGCGGTGGCCAAAGTTCCGCCCGCTCCACGCCCCCGCCGACGAGAGCCTCGACAGGGCCGTGCAGTATCTGCGCGAGCAGGGCCTGCTGCGCAGCGACGAGGGGGCGGGCAACATGGTAAACAAACGATTTCTGAAATAAAACGATGGAGCAACACACATACGAGGCGCTTCGCAAGGAAGCGCGCGAGGCGCTCGACGCCGGCCGGCTGGGCGACGCGCTGCATGCGCTCGAAGGGCTGACGGGCAGCGGCGTGCAGTGGGACAACGTGACGGCCCTGGGCGAGATAAAAGAGGCCTACGGCATGATGCTCGACTATATGGAGCGCGGCAGTGCCGACCCCGGGCGCGAGGCGATGTACACCGACTTTGTGCGCCGTGCAGGCGAGCTGCTGGACCGCGTGGAGCGCGACCACGAGCTGCACGAGGGCCGGTCGCACTACGCCACCGTGCACGCCACGCTCAGCCGGCTGGGCCAGACCGACTGGACCGTCGCTGCCCGCCGCCTTGTGGAAAACGCCGAAGCTCTTGCTGCCTTCAAGCAAGCACGCCCGGCCGACGAGGGGAGCAACCGCGTCCGTTCGCTGCGCGAGGAGCACGTGCGCCTGTACCGCACCCTCTTCGAAGCCCTCACGACGGGCGCTCCGTGGACGGCTGCCGAGGCTGAGGCCGCCGCGGCTTTCCTGTCCGACCCGGCACCGGCTGTGGCCGACAAGGGGCTGCTCGTCAGCGCGGTCACGCTGGCCTTGCTCCACGTGTTCGACGTGCGCAAGCTGGCTTTTCTGCTCGACCACAGCCTTTCGCCCGGCGTGCCCGTGCGCGTCAGGGCGCAGGTGGGCGCCGTCCTGTGCTACGTGCGCCATGCCCGTCGGCTGACGCTTTATCCCGATGTGGGCGCCCGCTTCGTGCTGCTGGGCGACGACGCCACCTTCCGCGCCGAGCTGCTCACGATGCAGCTGCAACTGCTCATGAGCCTCGAAACGAAAAAAATAGAGAAGAACCTGCGCGAGGACATCATCCCCGAAATGATGCGCGGCGTGCCCGGCATGAAGCCCGGCAAGTCGCTGGGGCTCGACGAGGCCACGGCCCGCTTTTCGGAGCTGGCGGCCAACCCCGAGTGGAACAAAAACGAGCACCTGGAACGGCTCGAACAGAAGATGCACGAGCTGGCCGAGATGCAGGCGCGCGGCGCCGACGTGTTTATGGGCTCGTTTGCGGTGCTGAAGCAGCGCTTCCCCTTTTTCGAGGTGGGGGCCAACTGGCTTTACCCCTTCGACGAGGAGCATCCGGCCGTAAGCGACGTCCTGCGCGGGAAGCCTTTTGCCAAGTTCATCACGGCCAACGACGGTCTGTGCAGTTCGGACAAATATTCCTTCTGCCTCATGCTCTCGCACATGCCGGGCGGGCTGGGCGGCATGGCGTCCGACCAGCTGGCCGAGACCATCCGCTCGCAGGGCATCGAGCCCGAGAGCCTTCCCGGCGCTGCCGAGCCACCAGCCGAGGCCGAGCGGCGCATGTACATACAGGATCTCTACCGTTTCTTCAAGCTCTATCGCCACCGCCCCGTGGCCGACGACCCCTTCCGGCTCAATCTGCTCCTCACCGACTACGCTCCGCTGCGCCGCTTCCTGTCGGACGACGACACGCTGCGGCAGCTGGCTGCTTTCCTCTTCCGCGAGGAGTCGTACGGGCAGGCATTGCCGTTTTACGAGGAGCTGGCGCGCCGCGTGCCCGAGGCCGAATGGTTCCAGAAAGCGGGCTACTGCCACCATGCTTTGAAGGACTATGCCGCAGCTGCCGACAACTATGAAAAGGCCAACCTGCTCAAGCCCGACTCGGCCTGGACGCTCGGCCGCCTGGCCACGTGCTACCGCCGCCTGGGCCGCTGGGCCGATGCCGTGGCGTGCTACGCCGAGCTCGAAGCCGTCCGCCCCGACGATACGCGCCTGCTGCTCCTGGCGGCCGACAGCCTCATCCGCCTCGAACGCTACGACGAAGCCTTTGCCCGCCTCTACAAGGCCGACTATCTCGACCACGAGTCGGGGACAGCCCTGCGGGCCCTGGCCTGGTGCTCCCTGCTGACGGGCAAGAACGAGCAGGCCGAGCGCTATTACGGGCAAATCGTGGCCGGGCAGCCCACGGCCGACGACTGCCTGAACGCAGGCCATGCCGCCTGGCTCCGCGGCGACGTGGGGGCGGCCGTGGGCCTCTATGTCCGCTCGCGCAAAGCGGCGGGCAAGCCGCTGGCACCCACCGATTTCTTCGACGCCGACGCCGACGTGCTGCGCCGTCTGGGCAAGACGCCCACCGACCTGCACCTGATGCTCGACCTCGTCAACCGCGCCGCCACGGCCGGTTGAGGCCACCGTGGCAGAGCCGCTTTCCCGGCGGCCGGGGCAAAGTTCCGCCCGGCAGAGGCCGGAAATGTGGCAGGAAAAATGTATTTTTGCTGTTTGAAAAGCGCCGGGCGTGCCTGCGGGTGCGGCCCGGCGCGATAAAAACGTACCTATCATGCAACCGATATTCATAGCCGGTCCGTGCGTCATCGAGAGCGCAGAGCTGCTCGACGAGGTGGCGGCTGAGCTGGCGCGCATACGCCGCGCAACGGGCATTACCCTCTATTTTAAAGCGTCGTTCGACAAGGCCAACCGCACGTCCATCCGTTCGTATCGCGGGCCGGGCCTGACGCGCGGCTTAGAGATGCTCTCCGACGTGAAGGAGAAGTATGGCCTGCCGCTGCTCACCGACATACACGAGAGCTGCCAGGCCGCTCCGGCCGGCGAGGTGGTGGACGTATTGCAGATACCGGCCTTCCTGTGCCGGCAGACCGACCTGCTCACGGCCGCCGCCCGCACGGGACGCACCGTGAACATCAAGAAGGCGCAGTTCCTCTCGGGCGACGACATGCGCTTTCCCGTGGAAAAATGCCGCGAGGCGGGAGCCACCGACGTGTGGCTGACGGAACGCGGCAACACGTTCGGCTACAACAACCTGGTGGTCGACTTCCGCAACATCCCCGACATGCTGCGCCACGTGCCCCGCGTCATCATGGACTGCACCCACTCGGTGCAGCGCCCCGGAGCCGCCGGCGGTTCGACCGGGGGCGACAGCCGCTACGTGCCCGCCATGGCCCTGGCCGCCAAGGCTTTCGGAGCTACGGGCTATTTCTTTGAAACCCATCCGCGCCCCGAGGAGGCGCTGAGCGACGGACCGAACATGATCCGCCTGAGCGAACTGGAAACTTTAATCAGACAATTGATATGAGCAAGTGGACGGACGTGGCCATCAAGTGCCTGCAAGACGAGGCCCAGGCCGTGATGCAACTGATACCGAAACTGGACGCCGACTTCGACCGGGCCGTGAAAATCGTGCTCGACTGCCGGGGTAAACTCGTCGTGACGGGTGTGGGCAAAAGCGGCCACATCGGGGCCAAGATTGCCGCCACGCTCTCGTCGACGGGCACGCCGAGCTTTTTCATCAACCCGCTGGACGTGTTCCACGGCGACCTGGGCGTCATCACCACCGGCGACGTCGTGCTGGCCATCTCCAACTCGGGCCAGACCGACGAGCTGCTGCGCTTCATGCCCCTGCTGATGGAGCGGCATATCCCCGTAATAGGCATGAGCGGCAACCCCCATTCGCTCCTTGCGCGCTATGCCGAGGTTCACCTGAACGCAGCTGTCGACCACGAGGCCTGCCCCCTGGGGCTTGCGCCCACGTCGTCGACCACGGCAGCGCTGGCCTTGGGCGATGCGCTGGCCTGCGCGCTGATGGAGGCCCGCCATTTCCAGGCGTCCGACTTTGCACAGTTTCACCCCGGCGGTTCGCTGGGCCGCCGCCTGCTGACCAAGGCACGCGACGTGATGCGCACGGACGACCTGCCCGTCGTGACGCCCGCCATGAAGCTGAGCGACGCCCTGTTTCACATGACCGACGGGCGCCTGGGCCTCTGCGTGGCCCAGGAGGAAGGCCGCGTGGCCGGCATCATCACCGACGGCGACGTGCGGCGGGCCATGCAGACGTCGCAAGACAACTTTTTCCGCCTCACCGTGGCCGACATCATGACACGCAGCCCCAAGGTGGTTTCGCCCGAAGAGAAGATAACGGAAATCGACCGAATCCTGCATCAGAACAAAATACACTCGGTGCTGGTGGTCGACGGCGACAACCGCCTGCTGGGCATTGTCGACTCGTTTAGCACGATGTTCTGATGCGGCGCTTCCTCCTTGTGTGCCTCATGCTGGCGGCATGGCTCCCGTGCTTGGCAGCGGACCGCGGCGGACGGGCCGACTCGGCCGTTGTCGACATGCTGCGCCGCGACTACGGCGTGCGCTTTTCCGACAACAACCGCGTGGTGCTCTTCACGTCGGGGCAGGCCAAGTTTGACGACTTGTTTGCGGCCGTCCGGCAGGCCCGCCGCACCATCCACATGGAGTATTTCAACTTTCGGAACGACAGCATATCGCGTGCGCTCTTCGCCCTCCTGGCCCGCAAGGTGAAGGAAGGCGTCAAGGTGCGCGTGCTCTTCGACGGATTCGGCAACGCGTCGAACAACCGGCCGCTGCGCCCGAGCCACCTGGACACCTGCCGGGCGCTGGGCATGGAGATCTACGAGTTTGACCCCCTGCGCTTCCCCTATCTGAACCATGCCCTGCACCGCGACCACCGGAAAATAGTGGTCATCGACGGCATGGTGGCCTATACGGGCGGGATGAACGTGGCCGACTATTACATAACGGGCAAGCCCGAGTTTGGCGAGTGGCGCGACGTGCACATGCGCGTCGAGGGCGACGCCGTGGGCGAGCTGCAAGCCATCTTCGTGGGTTTTTGGAACCGCGTGACGGGGCAGAACGTGCAGGGACCCGACCTCTATCCCGGCGAAAAGGATGCCCGCTGCTATTTTCACGGCCTCAAGCCCGACACGGCTGCCACGGCCGGGCGGAAGCGCGTGGGCGTGGTGGACCGCGTGCCGCGCCAGACGGCCGACATCATGCGGCGCACGTTTATCACGGCGCTCGACGCCGCGCAAAAACAGGTGCAGCTGATAAACCCTTATTTTACGCTCACGCGCGACGTGCGCCGGGCGCTCGACCGCGCCATCGAGCGGGGCGTCGACGTGCAGATCATGGTGTCGGCCAAGAGCGACATCCCCGTGACGCCGCGCATCGTGGAGCGCCGGGCCTATCAGCTCATGAAGCGTGGCGCGCAGGTGTGGTTTTACGAGGGCGGCTTCCATCATAGCAAGGTGATGATGGTGGACAGCGCCTTTACCTTCGCCGGCTCGACCAACCTGAACAGCCGCAGCCTGAAGTTCGACTACGAGTGTAACCTGCTGATAGCCGACAGCTGCACGACGCACGAGCTGCAACAGATGTTCGAGGCCGACAAGCGGCGCTGCTTCCGCCTGACGCCCGAGCGGTGGCGGCAGTTTCCGGCCTGGCAGCGCTTCAAGGGCTGGATGTTTCAGATCCTGACGCCTTTTGTGCAGAGCGAGCGCCGCATACGCCCCGTCTGCGGCGGCCCTTATGAGAAAGGCTATCACCCGGACTATTCCTAAACACGTCTACATGCGCGACACTTCTTTTTCCATCTGCAAAGCCCTTGCCATCATCCTGGTGGTGCTTTCGCACGCGGCGGCCCCGGGATGGATGGCCGCCTTTGTCTATCAGTTTCACGTGCCCGTTTTCTTTATCTGCGCGGGCTATTTCTTCAAGACCGAATATCTCGACAACGAGAAGCCCTACGTCGTACACCGCTTCCGGGGGCTTTATGTTCCGTTCGTCAAGTGGAGCCTGCTGTTCCTCTGCCTGCACAACGTGTTCTTCTGGACGGGCATCCTCAACGAGCGCTACGGCAACGCGGCCGGCGGCGTGCTGCACCCGTACGGGTGGCACGACTTTGCGCAGCGCGCGTGGAGCTGCGTGACGAACATGTCGGGCTACGACGAGTTCCTGTGCGGCGCCTTTTGGTTTTTCCGCGCGTTTTTCATAGCAAGCATCGCTTTCCTGCTCTTTATGAAGCTGATGCGCTGGACGCGCGGCTTCCGCGACGAGCGCGGGATGGGGTGGGGCGTCCTGACGCTGTCGTTCGTGTTGACGGCCTGGCTCGTGCTCGAAGGCATGCGCGTGACGGGCGTGGCCCAGGGCGGCTACCGCGAGCTGACGGGCGTGTTTTTCATGGCCGTGGGCTTCCTCTACCGCCGCTATCGCGAGCACATACCCGGCGGCTGGTGGATGGCGCTGGCGTGCTTTGCCTATCTGGCCGCGGCGTCGGTGTGGTGGCCGTCGGCCATGTCGCCGCGGGCCGACTTCGGCGGCTTCGTCGCGCTGCTGGCGGGTGGTACGGCCGGCTTCTACCTGCTCTACATCCTCTCGCAAAAGCTGGCCGCAGCCGGAGGAGCCGTGGCGCGCGGCCTTGTCTACGTGGGCGACCGCACACTCTACATTTTTGCCTTCCACCTGCTGGCTTTCAAGGTGGTGAGCGCCGTGAAGGTGGCCTGCCTGGGCCGCCCGTGGGAGCAGGTGGGCTGGCATCCCGCCATTCCCGCTGCCTCGGCGTGGGACCTGTTTTTCGTGCTCTACGTCCTGGCCGGTGTGGGGCTGCCTTTGCTCTGGCTGGCCGGCTGGCGGGCGTGGCGTCGCCGCCATCCCGCACCCGCCGTCACGCCAGCCGGTGCGGCCCGTCTTGTGCTGGCCGGGATGGGGCGTGCGTTGCAGCTGACGGTGCGCCTGCTGCGCCGCCTGCTCCGGGCTCTGGTGCGGGCTGCCCGCTCGGTGTGGGAGGGTTTCAAGGGGATATTAGAGGCCTCGAACCCGCGCGACGAATAGCGCCGGCCGCATCCTGCCGGCTACAACGCAACCGGGCGCCTGCACTGCGGTACAGGCGCCCGGTTGTGGCTTTGAGCAGGCCCGCTGAGGGCGCTGGCGGCGGCGCGGCGGCTCAGCGTCCGCGCTCGTAGGTGATTTCGTAGAAGCAGGGGTAGACGTTCGAGAGGGCGTCGCTCTGCCCCTCGGTGCTGGGCAGGATGAGGCGCACTTTGGCAATCTCGGCGTCCTCGGAGTTTTGGCGGCCAAGGTTGATGAACGTG
Organism: uncultured Bacteroidales bacterium; assembly: GCA_949297215.1. Taxonomy (GTDB): domain Bacteria; phylum Bacteroidota; class Bacteroidia; order Bacteroidales; family Bacteroidaceae; genus Alloprevotella. The sequence goes on from CASFRV010000001.1 coordinate 228,057, forward strand.
AGCGGAATGAGCCAGCCCGAGGGCACCGACTTGCTGTTGTAGCGGCTCGACATGACGCCGCTCACGAAAGCGGCCGAGAAGACGCCGTAATTGTTGCGCACGGTCATCACGTCGGGCATCGTCTCGTAGGCCAGCAGGTTGTTGGTGCTCTGAAGCGTGTCGGAGGCGATGTTGTATTCCGTGTAGCGGCAGATAACGTTGCAGCCCTCGCCGTGTTCGAGCTTGCTGCCCACGCCCTTGCGCACGATCTGCATGTAGACGCCCGAGCCCGAGAAGAGCACATATTCGTTCTCGTCGACGTTGGTCGTGCTGTCGTTGCGGTAGAACTGGTCTTCGGAGATCACCTTGATGTTGCCGGGCACGTTGAGCAGGTATCCGTCGCCCTCGCTCTGCTTTATCTGTACGCCGCTGCGCAGGAAGCTGCCGATCTGGTCGCGTTCGCGCTCGCGGCGCTCGGCATACGAGTCGTCGTCGTCGCACGAGACAAAGAAAGCCGCGGCTGCGGCAAAGAGGAGGAAAAGGGTGGTGAGCTTTTGTTTCATACGTAGCATATTTCAGCGCAAAAGTACGAAATTCGCCTTAATCGCGGGCGGCCCGTCTTTTGCTTTTTGCTTTCTTTCCGTTTTTTTGAGGTGCGCCCGTCCGTGTGGCCTGTGCCGCGTGCCTCCTGTGATAAAAAGCAGGCGGGCTCCCGTCCGCACGTGCGAACCGGGAACCCGCCGTTGGTATGGCCTCGGCGGCCCGTCTGCCGTTCAGCAGTCGGGGTCGGGGGTGATGAGCTTATAGCCCTTACCGTGGATGTTGATGATTTCCACGTTCTCGTCGGCTTTGAGGTGCTTGCGGAGCTTCGTGATGTAAACGTCCATCGAGCGGGCGTTAAAGTAGTTGTCGTCGATCCAGATGGTTTTCAGGGCGTAGTCGCGCTGCAAAATCTCGTTGGCGTGCGAGCAGAGGAGGCTGAGCAGCTCGCTCTCCTTCGTTGTGAGCTTTGTCTGCGTGTCGCCGTGCGAGAGTATCTGTTTTTGCGTGTCGAACGTGAAGCTGCCGATTTTGTAGAACGTGCGGTCGCGGTTTTTCTTGCCGCGCACGCGGCGCAGAATGGCCTCGATGCGGAACGTGAGCTCTTCCATCGAGAAGGGTTTCGTCAGATAGTCGTCGGCGCCGAGCTTGAAGCCTTCGAGGACGTCTTCTTTCAGCGTTTTGGCGGTGAGGAAGATGATGGGTATTTCCTCGTTGTTCTGGCGGATGTCCTTGGCCAGCGAGAAGCCGTCTTTTTTCGGCATCATGACGTCGAAGACGCAGAGGTCGAATTTTTCTTTCAGGAAGGCTTTGTAGCCGGCCTCGCCGTCAGTGCAGAGTTCGGTGTCGTAGCCTTTGGCCTGCAAGTATTCTCTCAGGAGCATGCCGAGGTTCTCGTCGTCCTCGCACAACAGGATTTTCATTTTGTCGTCCATGATGTTAGGATTTGATGTATGGTAAAGTAATGATGAATTTGGTTCCTTTTCCGAAGTCGCTTTCGGCGTGGATGTTGCCCTTGTGATTGGTGATGACGTTCTTCACGTAGGCCAGCCCCAGGCCGAAGCCTTTCACGTCGTGGCGGTTGCCCGTGTGTACGCGGTAGAACTTTTCGAATATCTTTTTCAGGTCCTCCTTTTTGATGCCGATGCCGTTGTCCTGGATGGCGATGGCCACCTTCTGGCCTTCGTTCCAGGTGGACACTTTCAGGCGCAGCTCCTTTTCGGGGTCTTTATATTTCACGGCGTTGTCCAGCAGGTTGAAGATGACATTCGTAAAGTGCATCTCGTCGGCGAAGATGGTGTCGTCCTTGGCCTGCAAATCGGTTTCGAGCGTGCCGCCGGAGCTTTCCACCTTGAGCCGGAACGTGGTGGCCACGTCCGAAATCAGCTCGTTCAGCCGTATCTCTTTCAGCTTGAACGTGGCGGCTTTCTGCCGGTCGAACATAGACATTTGCAGCACCTTTTCCACCTGGAAGCGCAGGCGCTTCGTCTCGTCGTTGATGATGCCCGAGATGTGTTTGAACATGGCGTCGCTCTTTCCCACGGCCGGGTCGTTCAGCATCTGGGCGGCCAGCGAAATGGTGGAGATGGGCGTCTTGAATTCGTGCGTCATGTTGTTGATGAAGTCGTTCTTTATCTCCGTCAGGCGCTTTTGGCGGAACACGAGGCAGATGGTAAAGATGAATATGATGAGCAGTATGAGCGTGAAGATGATGGCCGGTATCATGAACTTGGCGCTTGCGAAGAGGTACTTGTTCATCTCCGGGAAGTGGATGTTGATGACGGCCATCTGTGCCGGCGGATTGTTGGGGTAGATGACCTGTTTATAGGTCATTTCCTCGCCCTCGGGCGTGTAGTCGGAGCAGCGGTAGAGCTCGCGTCCGTCGGTGGTGGTCACGGTGAAGTGGTAGTCGATGTTGACGCCGTTGTTGCGCAGCTCTGTTTTCAGGCAGCGGTCGAGCATGGCAAAGTCGATGCGCTCGGCCAGCGTCTCGTCGTTCGACTGGCTCAGCAGCGAGTAGATGACTTCGTCGAGCAGGGCTTTCTGATAGATGTAGCGCTCGCGCACGGCCTCGCGCAGTGTTTCGGAGGCCGTCCCGATGGCATCTTGGTTTTTGATGATGAGGCCTTTGGGGATGGCCGAGGGGCGCACGGGCGTCGTGGCCGGTGCCAGGGTGAGGCTGTCGGCCGCGCCGTGCAGCCCGCTGCCGTCGAGGGCCGTGTTGAGGAGTTCCTCGTCGGCTTCCAGGCGGCGGCGCTTGTCGTCGCTGAGCGTTTTCTTCACTTCTTTTTCCAGGGCGGCCTGCGTCTCGTTGAGTTCGACGTTGCGGGCGGCCTGGTAGAGGCTACGGCTCACGGATTCATCGAACTGCTGCTTGCGCATGTTGATGGCCTCCTCGAAATATCCCGTCTGAAGATACAGAAGGGCGAGGAAAGAGGCGCCCATGACGATGGCGATGATCCATATGGTAGACTTCTTCATGCGGCAAAGATAGAAAACGCTTTTTCCCTCCGTCGCGTTTGGGGGAGGTTTTATTCAAAGTGTTTTCTTAATTAACTAAATTCCGTTTGCTTAGTTGTTGTTTTGATAAGCAGACTTTGGCGGGCGGCCTGCTTTCGGCGTAAGAAAATATGAAAAAAGACAGCGACGACTGTTTCAGTTGTGCTGTCTTTTCTTGGTTGCGGAGGCTCGACTCGAACAAGCGACCTCCAGGTTATGAGCCTGGCGAGCTACCAACTGCTCCACTCCGCGATGTTGGGTTGTTTCCCGTTTGCGAGTGCAAAGGTACGCATTTTTGCCGACGCACCAAATATTTTCGCCTCTTTTTTTGCCGTTTTGTCCAAAAAAACTTGGCAGAGGCTTTTTTCGGCGGGCTATTCCACTTCGAGCACGAGGCCTTTCAGGTATTCGCCCTCGGGGTGGTAGATGTTGACCGGGTGGTCGGCCGGCTGGTGCAGCTGGTGCAGTATGCGCACGTGGCGGCCCGTCTGTGCTGCGGCGGTGAAGACGGCCAGGCGGAACTGCTCCTTGCTCACGGCCTGCGAGCAGCTGAACGTGAAGAGCAGACCGCCCTTTTCGATGCGGCTCATGGCGGCGGCGTTCAGGCGGGTGTAGCCTTTCAGGGCGTTGCGCAGGGCATCCTTGTGCTTGGCAAAGGCGGGCGGGTCGAGCACGATGAGATCGTAGCCGCCCGTCATGTGGTCCAGGTAGCGGAAGGCGTCTTCGGCAAAGGCTTCGTGGCGCGTGTCGCCGGGAAAGTTGAGCTCCACGTTGGCGCGCGTCAGGTCGATGGCTTTCGAGCTGCTGTCCACCGAATGGACGAGACGTGCGCCGCCGCGCATGGCGTAGACGGAGAAGCCGCCCGTGTAGCAGAACATGTTGAGCACGCCCCGGCCGGCGGCATAGCGTTCCAGGAGGCTGCGGTTTTCGCGCTGGTCGACGAAGAAGCCCGTTTTCTGCCCTCGCAGCCAGTCGATGTGGAAGCGCAGGCCGTTTTCGGTGGCCACATCGCCCTCGGGGCCGCCGCGCAGGAAGCCGTTCTCCTGTCCGAGCCCGGCCTTGAAGGGCAGCGTGGTTTCCGACTTGTAGAAAACGTTGCGCACGCTCCCTCCGCAGACGTCGATGAGGGCGTCGGCTATCTGCTCGCGGCAGCAGTGCATCCCCACCGAGTGGGCCTGCATGACGGCCGTCGGACCGTACACGTCGACCACGAGGCCCGGCAGGCGGTCGCCCTCGCCGTGTACGAGGCGGAAGGTGTCGTTGTCGCTGCGGCCGGCCAGCCCGATGGCCCGGCGCAGGCCGGCGGCCTCGCCTAGGCGTTCGCGCCAGAAGGCGGCGTCGATGGGGCGTTCCTCGAAGCTCAGCACGCGCACGGCGATGGAGCCCACCTGATAGTGGCCCAGGGCCAGGAAGCGGCCCCCGTCGTCGACGACGCGCACCACGTCGCCTTCGGCAATGCCGGCGTCGGCGTGGCCGATGGCTCCCGAGAACACCCACGGGTGGAAGCGTTTCAAACTTTCGGTTTTTCCCTTGCGCAGGGTGATGGTTTTCAGGTTCATGTCGGTTGTTGTGTTATGCGCCGGCGCTGTCGGCGGCCGGTTGGGGTTCGCTCTCCACCAGGACATACTGCCCCGTGCGTCGCAGCTCTTCCAGGCGGCGGTACATTTGCAGGCACGTATAGGCGTCTGTGGCGGCGTAGCGTTTCTGCTCTTCGGTCAGGACGTCGCGCTCCCAGTTGGTCAGGCGCGAGCGTTTCGTGATTTTTTTGTGAAACAGGTTGGCATAGAGCTTTTGCAGGCTCATGTCGCGTATGCCCATTTCGGCGGCATACGTTTGTAGGTCCAGGAAGCCGCGCGGCGTGAAGTTGTGGCGCCGGCGCAGCATGAACAGGTCGTCTTTGAGCGAGAGGCCTATCTTCATGATGCTCTCGTCTTCGAGCAGGTCGATGAGGCCCGGCGTCAGGCCCGTCATGCACAGGCGGAACAGGACGCACACCTCGTCGGTCGATACCTGCATGAGCGCCACCTTGTGCGTCTCGCCTTTGTGGAACGAGGGGCGCGTCTCCGTGTCGATGCCCACCATGGTGCCTGCCTTGTGCAGGTAGCGCAGGGCGCTTTCGGTCTCGCGTACCGACTGGGCCACCTCCACCCGCCCTTCGAAGACGAAGCGGGGCAGATCGGCGATGAACGTTTTTTCTGTGTTGACGAATATCTCTTGAATGGTCATCTTGCGTGGTTGTGTGCCGGGCGGGTGCCGGGCGCTGCCGCTCTCAGGCGTTGCGGCTGCCGTAGCGCACGTCGTGCAGGGCGCGCAGCGTGTTGAGCAGCGTCTGCCCCCACGACAGCTCAAACTCTCCGGCGGCTTCGGCCAGGGCGGCCAGCATGGCGTCGTCGAAGCCGTGGCGGAACGTCTCCACCAGGTTGCGCATGGCCTGGTATATGTCGGCCAGCCCCTCGCTCACGGTGCGCAGCACGGGCGTTTCCGAGTATTTGAAGTCGTCGACGAACGTGTCGAGGTACGTATCCATCTCGCCCATCAGGGTTGCGGCCTGCGAGCGCACGTATTCATAGTCGGCCTCGGCCACGCAGGGGGCGCTGTAACCGGCCGTTTCGGGCACGGGGCCCAGGAGCGTCGTTTTCAGGTAGAGCATGGGCAGCAGGGCGCGCATGGCATCGACGAAGGCGGTGCGGTCGGCCTCGCCACACTGTTCCATCCGGCGGCAGAACTCCGTGGCCACCGTTACGAGGTCTATCACCTTTTGCGAATAGACGAAGGGCGTTTCTTTTTCCATGATTTTACGGCTTGCAAAGGTACGAAAAAAAACTGGCCTGCCGCATCCCCTCGCGCCTAAGGTGGCCGCCGGCCCCTTCTCCCGCATGCGGGCGGCGCGGGCGGCGGGCAGGCGAAAAAGCGGGCGGTGCGGGCCGCATGCCGCGGGAAATGATTAACTTTGCGCCTTTGAAACAGCTTTTAACGACAACGCATACTCAATTCTATATGGAATTAGCAACGAAGTACAATCCCGAAGAGGTCGAGGGCAAGTGGTATGCCTATTGGCTCGACCATCATCTGTTCAGTTCGAAGCCCGACGGCCGCGAGCCCTACACGGTTGTCATCCCGCCGCCCAACGTGACGGGCGTGCTCCACATGGGCCACATGCTCAACGAGACCATCCAGGACATCCTGGTGCGCCGGGCCCGCATGGAGGGCAAAAACGCCTGCTGGGTGCCGGGCACCGACCACGCTTCGATTGCCACCGAGGCCAAGGTGGTGGCACGTCTGGCCGCGCAGGGCATCAAGAAGAGCGACCTCACGCGCGAGGAGTTCCTTCGCCACGCATGGGACTGGACCGACGAGCACGGCGGCATCATCCTCAAGCAGCTGCGCCGCATCGGTGCTTCGTGCGACTGGGACCGCACGGCTTTCACGATGGACCCCGTGCGTTCCGAGAGCGTGACGCGCGTGTTTGTCGACCTCTACAACAAAGGCCTCATCTATCGCGGCGTACGCATGGTCAATTGGGACCCGAAGGCGCAGACCGCCCTCTCCGACGAAGAGGTGGTCTACAAGGAAGAGCACGGCAAGCTCTATTATCTGCGCTATAAGGTCGAGGGCGACCCCACGGGAGCCTATGCCGTCGTGGCCACCACGCGTCCCGAAACCATCATGGGCGACACGGCCATGTGCATCAACCCCAACGACCCCAAGAACGCCTGGCTTCGCGGCAAGCGCGTCATCGTGCCCCTCGTGGGCCGGTCCATCCCCGTCATCGAGGACGAATATGTCGACGTCGAGTTCGGCACCGGCTGTCTTAAGGTGACGCCCGCGCACGACGTCAACGACTACATGCTGGGCGAAAAGCACGGCTTGGAGAGCATAGACATCTTCAACGACGACGGAACCCTCAGCCAGGCTGCGGGCATGTACGTCGGTATGGACCGCTTCGACGTGCGGCGCCAGATAGAAAAAGACCTCGACGCCGCCGGCTTGCTCGAAAAGGTGGAAGCCTATACCAACAACGTGGGCTTCAGCGAGCGCACCGACGTACCCATCGAGCCGAAGCTGTCCATGCAGTGGTTCCTGCGCATGAAGCACTTTGCCGACCTCGCTCTGCCGCCCGTGGAGCGCGGCGACATCAAGTTCTATCCCGCCAAATACAAGAACGTCTACCGCCACTGGCTCGAAAACATCAAGGACTGGTGCATCAGCCGCCAGCTGTGGTGGGGCCATCGCATCCCGGCCTACTACCTGCCGGGCGGAGGCTTCGTCGTGGCCGAAACGCCTGAGCAGGCCCTGGCCCTTGCCCGCGAGAAAACGGGCAACGACGCCTTGCAGGCTGCCGATCTGCGTCAGGAAGAGGATGCGCTCGACACGTGGTTCTCGTCCTGGCTCTGGCCCATCTCGCTTTTCGACGGCATACGCTGCCCCGACAACCCCGAGTTTCATTACTACTATCCCACGAGCGACCTCGTCACCGGGCCCGACATCATCTTCTTCTGGGTGGCCCGCATGATCATGGCCGGCTACGAATATACGAGGCAGCCCCCCTTCCGCAACGTCTACTTCACGGGCATCGTGCGCGACAAGATCGGGCGCAAGATGTCGAAGTCGCTTGGCAACTCGCCCGACCCGCTCGACCTCATCGACCGCTTCGGCGCCGACGGCGTGCGCATGGGCATGATGCTCTCCGCCCCGGCCGGCAACGACATCCTCTTCGACGAGGTTCTTTGCGAGCAGGGCCGCAATTTCTGCAACAAAATATGGAATGCCTTCCGTCTCGTCAAGGGCTGGCAGACGGCCGACGTTCCTGCTCCCGCCACGTCCGGGCGGGCCGTCGCCTGGTTTGGCGCCCGCCTGCGCAAAAGTGCGGCCGACGTGGCCGACCTTTTCTCCAAGTATCGCCTGAGCGAGGCCCTCATGGAGGTCTACCGCCTTTTCTGGGACGAGTTCTCCGGCTGGTATCTCGAAATGGTCAAGCCCGCCTATGGCCAGCCCGTCGACCGCGCCACCTACGACGCCACGCTCCGTTTCTTCGACGACCTGCTCCACCTGCTCCACCCGTTCATGCCCTTCATCACCGAAGAGCTCTGGCAGCATCTGGCCGAGCGCGCCGACGGCGAGAGCCTCTCGGTGAGCGAGCAGCACATTGCCGCCCCCGCCGACGGCGATGAAGCCATCGTGGCCGACGCCGAGCACATGAAGCAGCTCATCAGCGGCGTGCGCGCCCTGCGTGCCCAGCGCGGCATTGCGCAGAAGGAGCCGCTCACATTGCAGGTCATCGGCCGCAACCCCATAGCTCCTTACGACGGTCTCGTCATGAAGCTGGCAGGCGTCACGGCCATCGAGGTGGCCGACGCACGCAGCGAGGGCGCTGCCCCCATCATGGTGGGTACGACCGAATATGCCGTGCCGCTGGGTGGTCTCATCGACGTCGAGGCCGAAATAGCCAAGGCCGAGGCCGAGCTCACGCGTCTCGAAGGCTTCCTCCGGGGCGTTGAGAAAAAGCTCTCCAACGAGCGCTTCGTGGCCAACGCTCCCGCCGCCGTCGTCGAGACCGAGCGCAAGAAGCAGCACGACGCCCGCGCCAAGATAGCCGCCTTGCAGGAGACGCTCCGCTCGCTCCGCGGCTGAGCCCTGCGGCCCATGGGGCCTGCCGGCGCACGAAAAACCCGCGCATCGCTCATCCCCCCGGGGGAGCGGTGCGCGGGTCTTTTTTTGCCCTTCGCTGAGCCGCCGGCGCAGGGCGGGGCTCACTGCTGGGCTTCCTCGCCTTTCAGGATGGGCAGCCGCAGCTTATACTTCACGGCCAGCAGGCGCATGGCCACCACCATGGCGCCACACACGATGCCCGCCGTAATGTTGTCGGTGCCCAGCCGGGCGCAGGCATAATAGAACAGGCCGCCGATGACGCACGCCATGGCGTAGATTTCCTTGCGGAAAATGAGCGGTTCCTCGTTGATGAACACGTCGCGGAACACGCCGCCCGCCGCGCCCGTGATGGTGCCCATGATGATGGCCGTCCAAAACGGGAAGCCCGCGGCCACCGTGCGCTCGATGCCCGTCACGGTGAAGACGGCCAGGCCGATCGTGTCGAAGAGAAACCACGTGTTGTTCTGCCGGATGAGGTATTTTCCGAAAATCATGACCCATACCAGCGCGATGCCCGAGCAGATGAGATAGACCGGGTCGGTCATCCAGAAGGGCGACGTGCCCAGCATGAGGTCGCGCATGGTGCCGCCGCCCACGGCCGTCGTGACGCCCACCACGTAGGCGCCGAACAGGTCGAAATGCTTGGCCGAGGCCAGACGGATGCCGGAGATGGCAAAAGCAATGGTGCCGATGAAGTCGAGCACTTGTGAAAACGATATTTCAGGCATAAGGCGTAAAGGATGGCTTTGTGTCAGTTGTCGTTGGCGGGAGTGGCGGTGGCGTTTACGACGTTTTGGGGCCGTCCGTTCAGAAAGGCCGTGATGTTGTCGTGCAGCAGGCGGATGATGCGGCTGCGGGCCTCCACCGTGGCCCAGGCCACGTGGGGCGTCACGTAGCAGCGCGGTGCGTGCAGCAGGGGATGGTCGGCGCGGGGCGGCTCCTGCGAGAGCACGTCGGTGGCATAGGCGCCCAGGCGCCCGTCGCTGAGCGCGCGGGCCACGGCTTCGTCGTCCACGAGGCGTCCGCGCGCCGTATTCACCAGGATGAGGCCCCGTCGGCAGCCGGCGAGCAGCCGTTCGTTCACGAAGCCCTCGTTGGCAGCCGTCAGGGGGCAGTGGAGGCTCACCACGTCGGCCGTGGCAAAGGCCTCTTCGACGGTGGTTTTCTCCACGTCGGGCGGCAGCTGTGCGGCGCTCTTGGAGCTCACGGCCGAGAGGCGCATGCCAAACGTGCGCATCATGGCCGCCAGCGTGCTGCCGATGCCGCCGAAGCCCACGATGGCCAGCCGCTTGCCGTCGAGCTCGGTGAGCGGGGCGTCCCAGCAGCAGAAGTCGGGGCTTTGGCTCCAAAAGCCGTGGCGGTTGGCCTCGGCGTAGGCCCCCACGCGGTTGGTTGCTTCCAGCAGCAGGGCCACGGCCATCTGGGCCACGGCGCGGTTGGCATAGCCTGCCGTGTTGCACACGGGGATGCCCCGCCGGCGGGCGGCCTCGGTGTCGACCACGTCGTAGCCCGCCGCCGCCACGCACACCAGCCGCAGGCGGGGCAGGGCGGCAAAGTGGCTTTCGGTCAGCCGTGTTTTGTTGACGATGAGGATGTCGGCCTCGCGGGCCCGCTCCACCACCTCGTGGGGTGCCGTGCGGGCATATTCGGTGAAGCGTCCCAGCGCTTCGAGCTCGCCCCACGAGAGGTCGCCGGGGTTGAGCGTATGGCTGTCAAGGAAGACAATGTCGGGTTGTGTCATGTCGTTGGGTTTTGGCGGCCTATTGGGGCCGGAAGTTGAACGTCGTGTGGCCAATGAGGCGGTCGTAGCGCCCCCCCGAGGGCCGGTAGTAGACCATGACGGTGTATTCGTTCTCCGTCTGGTAGAAGTTGCCCTCAGTCGGGGCGGTCGTGCCGGGGCCGTCGCTGCCGTGGGGCACGGCCACATACTGGTAGCTGTAATAGCCCTGCTTCAGGAGCACGGCGGCCTCGTAGGCCCCGGCCGCGGCGTTGTACGTCATGCGGTACGCCGGGGTGAACAGGTCGTGCGTCCAGCGCCCGTTCACGTAGACGTCCTGCCCGTCGAGCTCGGGCATGGCCAGCGTGAAGTGGGCCATGAAGTATTCGCAGTCGGTCGTCTCGTCCGTGGCCTCGTCGGTGCGGATGACGGCCTGCCCGTTGCGGTCCTCGTCGTACAGGTAGTTGCGCCGCTGCTCGCCGGGGAAAAGGGCCACGTGATAGAGCGGGTCGTACCAGCGCACGCTCTCGACGCCCATGCCCGGGGCGCGCATGTTGAGCATTTCGAACTTGCGGTATTCGTTGCCCGCCTCGAAGATGAGGTCGCGGCAGTGGTCCCACACGAGGGCCGTCCCCGTGGTCGACGTCGGTGCCGGGTTGAGGCGGGCGTTGTCCCAGCGGCGGTTTTGCATGACGAGGGTCTTCACCTCGCGCCGTGCGTCGCGCACGTTGAGCCCCCTTAGGTCGACACGCAGGGCGAGCTGCTGGTGCGCTCCGTTCCAGTCGGTGTCGGTGTTGGTCGTCGCCTCGGCGCGCACGGCCACGCGGGGCTCCACCACGGCGCAGCACACCGTGGCTGCCGGCTGCAAGTCGCCGTTTTCGTCCTCGCGCATGATGCTGATGCGGTAGTTGCCCGAGAGCAGCGGGCGCGTCTCCCGGTTGGGAAAGCGGAAGGCATAGTGCGTATAGAGCGTCGAGGTGGTCATGCTCTGGCGGTAATCGTCAATGACGCCCTCGTTGCCCGGCGAGGTCAGGAAGTCGCTCTCGAAGAGCTCGTCCGAGGGTTGCCAGTCGAAGCCGCAGTGCTGCACGGTGTAGGTATAGCGGCAGTATTCGTGCGTCAGGTCGTCGAACGATATTTCCAGCTGTTCGTCGCTGTCGAGGGCGATGACGGGCTGCCGGTTGGGGTCGCCCACCACCTCCACCTGCAACGTGCGCAGGCGGTCGAAAAGGATTTCGCTCCGTTGCGCACGTGCCGTGCAGGCCAGCGTCAGGGCGATAAGGAGGGTCGTAAAGCGTTTCATTGTGCAAAAGTAGCGAAAGGCGAGAGGCGAGCCAAGGGAAAACTTGTTTTTCCATGGCTCGTCCGAGCCGCATCCAACTTTGGTGAAACAAAAGTAGCGAAAGGCGAGAGGTGAGCCAAGGGAAAACTCCGATTTTCCGCATCGGGTTCGAGGCATGGCTGATGTCTCATCCGTCAAGCAGGTCGTCCGTGGCGGGCAAGTCGGTGGCATCCAGCGGTCGGGCGCGGCCCACGGTTGTGTCGGGGTGCATGCGGCGGCTGCGCTCCATCCAGTAGGCCATGCGGCGCCGCATGTTGAAGACACGCTCCATCTCGAAGCGCATTTTGCGTCCGCCCGGGTTGCTCTCCGTCCAGTAGTCGGCAAAGCGCTTCGCCTCGTGTTCGTCCATGCCGCAGGCAGGAGCCGTCAGGCTGACCTCCTGCGTAAACTTTTCGCGGCGTTGGGCAATCTGCGTTTGGGCCGGGCCTTTCGCCTTCGGGCGTTTGGCCGTGGCAGGCTGCTGCGCGGTTTCGCCGCTGATGAGGCGTGGGGCGGACGTGCTTTCGTCCTTGGTGCCGCGTTGTGCGGCAGGAGCCAGGGCGTCGGCCAGTGCCAGCAGCAGCGAGCGCAGCGCGGCAGCGCTTTCGGGACGTGCGGCGGCAGCGGCCAGCAGGCGGGTGAGGCGGTCGGTTTCGAAGCCCGGAAGAAAGGGCGCTGTCGGCGCGGTGGCTTTTGCGGATGATTTTTTTGTTTTCATGGTCGGTAGGGTGAGGTGTCGCAGGGCGGGAGCGGGAGGCCTGACCGGCGGGGTTCTCTCACGCGCGGGCGCGCTTTTCTCGCTTTTTGGCCCTTACGGGGTTGATATTCTTGATGTTACGGAGGAAGTTTTCACGTTGCTCGAATTTTTAAATTTCGCCCTAAAAATATTTTATTCTCGTTTGGGGAGATATTAGGGGTATTTTTTTTTCTTTTGCTTCTTTTCTTTTTTTCAGGGGGAAGAAGAGGGGTTTGCTAAAATTTTCGGGTTCGTCTCTCGCGTCGCGCAGGCCCGCGCGCATCGTCGTGCGCCTGCGGCGTGCCTGTGCTTGGCACGACGGGCCGCCGCTCCCGCCGCGGAGAGCGGATTTTCTCCCGTCGTAATCTTAAAAAACGTTGTCTCTTGAATTATAGGGGACGTATTTTGGCGCATTTTTTGACGAAATGAGTAACTTTGCAGTTGCAAAATTAATCACTTGTGCCGGGTTGACCAAAATTTTAAGCAAGAAAATACACTGTCGCCGGCATGGAGAAACCGTCAATGATGAACACGAAAGAACGGTTGCTTTATTATCTCGACAAGAAGGGAGTGAACAAATCGGCCTTTTTCAAGAGTGTCGGCCTTTCGCGCACGAACTTTACGGGTGCCAACCTCACCAAGTCGCTTTCGAGCGACGCCCTGGTGAAGGTGCTCACCCACTGCCCCGACTTGTCGGCCGAGTGGCTCATGCGTGGCGAGGGCAACATGTTGCGCCAGCTGCCCAAACCGGTGCAGCGCCGGGGCGTTCTCAAGCAAGGCGCGCTCGTGGCAGGCGAAGTGGCCAAGGGTGCCTCGTCGCTCCTGACCAAAGCCTTGCTCACGGCCGGTCTGCCTGCGGTTGCGGATACGGCGGGCATAGCGCCCGTGTCGCTCCCGCTGCGCAACAAGCATCTGCGGCGCGAGGCGGCCGTGCGCAACGAGCTGGCCCAGATAGCCCAGCGCCTCAACGAGCTGCTCGACGGCATGGAGAGCGGTCGCTGAGCGCCACGTCACACGGGCCGTGCGCAGCTCCCTGACGCGCGGCGTTTCCTGCCGCGCGAGGGCGGCAGGCCGCCGTCTGCACCCCCTGCGGGCAGCAGGCTGCGTCCGCTGCGACGGGCGCGTTGCGGCTTTTTTTGCCGGTGAGGTGCGATGGTCGGCGTTTTTTTCGTATCTTCGCCTTTCAAAGGGAGGCAGCCGGACGGCCTGCCGCGTGCGCTCCGCGCGAGCGGTGGCGCAGGAGGAAAGTCCGGGCAGCACAGGGCAACCCGCTTCTTAACGGGAAGGGGCCCGCGAGGGTCGGGTAGTGCAGAAGAAAACAACCGCCCCGCCACGGTGCGGGGTAAGGGTGAGAAGGTGGGGTAAGAGCCCACCGGCCGCATGGCGACATGCGGGCCGTGCATCCCGGGTGCTGAAAGTTCGTGTAAACCGGCGACAGAGGGCGGCCCGTCCGAGTTGTCAGCAGGCATGCGCCGGAGGGTGGAACGATAGAGCCGCGGCGGCAACGTCCGGCCCGGATAAATGGCAGGCACGCCGCTCAGGCGGCGCACAGAACCCGGCTTACAGGCCGGCTGCATCCCTTTCTTTTTTTCGCACAAACGCATGCGCCACGTTCCGTCGCTGCCTTGCCCGCCGGGGCGGGAGCGGGCATCCGGGCCCGGCGCATGGCAAACGATAAGAGCTATGAAAAAGTCAAGCGTTTCCGTAATGCTTTTGTTGCCGCTCGCGGCTGCGTGCGGCGGTGCGTCGGTTGGCGGCGCACAGGGTGTGGCCTCCGTGGTGCACGAGGCGGCGGCAGCCGTGCGTGGCGACGTGGTGCGCAGCGGCCGGCTTTCGTCCTTCTCGTCGGTCGAGCTTGACGCACCGGTCGACATGAGCTACACGACGACCGCAGGCGAGGCCCGCTACGAGATGCGGGGCTCGGCCGCGCTGGCCGAACGCATCACCGTCGGCGTGGAGAACGGCCGCCTCTGCGTGCGGCTGAAAGGAAAGCAGTGGAACCCGCGGCGGGGCGAGCACCTGACCATCACGGTGAGCGGTCCGGCCCTTTCGGCCGTGACGCTCAGCAGCACCGGCAGCCTCCGGGCCGACGCCATCACGGCCCGCGCCGACGCCCGCGTGGAGCTCGGCGGCACGGGTTCGCTGCGCGTCGGGAAGGTGAAGGCCGGCGGCGCCCTGCAAGCCGTGCTGGACGGCACGGGCGATCTGAGCATGGGCCGCGTCGACGTGGACGGCCGGGCAGAGTTTTCGCTCGGCGGCACGGGCAACGTGCGCACGGACGCCGTGCGGGCCGGCGTAGGCTCGCTCTGGCAGCTCTCGGGCACGGGTGAGATGAGGGCCGGAGGCATCGCCGGCGGCCCCTGCTCGGTGACGCTCGACGGTACGGGCAGCATGGCCATCGACGCGCTGACGGTGCGTGAGGCACGCCTCGCGCTGGACGGCACGGGCAGCCTGGCGGCGTTGGGCGTCGACGTGGAGCGCCTCGACGTGGAGCAGACGGGCATGGGCAGCACCCTGCTGAAGGGCCGCACCGGCAGCCTGACGCTGAAGGCCGACGGCCAAGGCGGCGTCGAGGCCCAGGCCCTGACGGCCGGGCGTGTGGACGTGCGTGCGGGCGGATTTTCGCACGTGGCCTGCCACGCCACCGAAACGCTCACCGTCGACGCGCGCGACCACGCCCAGGTGCGCTACAAGGGGCACCCGGCCGTGACCGACCGCTCGGAGCGCTGCAAGGAGTATTTGCAACACATCGACTGAGCCATGGCGCCGCCGCAAGCCGCCGGCGGGCACAAGGTTGCAGCGATGCAGAAAAAACGCGAGGGGTGCCGTGGGGCGCCCCTCGTGCGTTGGTGCTTGTGTGGTGATGATGGAATGCCGGGCCGTTGTTGATGCCTGCGGATGCCCGGGCGAGCTCCGGGGCTGTGCAGGCGTCAGTGGCCGGCGCGATGGCCCACCCCGCGGGACGAGCTCTGGCGGGCACGGCCTGCGTTCGCGCGGTTGCCGCTCTGGCGGCTGCGGTCAGTGCCTCGGCGCACCGACGGCCCGTTGCTGCGTGCGGGCCGGTTGCTGATGCGCAGGTTGCCGCTTGGCCGCTGGCTCGGGCGCGTTTCCGTCTGACGGTTGCGTCCGTTGTCGTTTGCGCGGCGCAGAGGAATCGTCGCATTGCCGCCGCTGCCTCCTCCGGGCCGCGAAGGCCGCGTCACGTTGCCGCCGCTATTGCCGCCGGGTCGTGAGGGCCTCGTCACGTTGCCGCCGCTGCCTCCTCCGGGCCGCGAAGGCCGCGTCACGTTTCCGCCGTTATTGCCACCGGGCCGCGAGGGCCGCGTCACGTTGCCGCCATTGTTGCCTCCGGGGCGAGAGGGCCGCGTCACATTGCCGCCATTATTGCCTCCGGGTCGCGAGGGCCGCGTCACGTTGCCGCCATTGTTGC
This sequence comes from uncultured Bacteroidales bacterium, assembly GCA_949297215.1. Classification (GTDB taxonomy): domain Bacteria; phylum Bacteroidota; class Bacteroidia; order Bacteroidales; family Bacteroidaceae; genus Alloprevotella. The sequence continues at coordinate 243,928 of CASFRV010000001.1, forward strand.
CACCGGGCCGTGATGGACGGTGAACATCGCCGCCGGGCCGACGCCACGGCAGATCGTCGCGGTCGCCACCACCGCCGGGTCGCGGCGGGCGCGTGCCGGGTCGGCCGTCGGGGCGGTGGGGCCGTCCTGCGGGCGGCATGGGCGGCAGGTTGTGGCCGGGGCGCAGGCCGGGCCGTCCGTGGAAGTCGCGGCGCAGACCGGGACGGCGCGGGGGCCGCCAGCCGCGATAGGGGCTCGGGTCGTTGTGGCCGCGCCGCCACCAGGTGTGTCCGTGATAGCTCACGTAGACCGCGGGCCGCGGGAAGTAGAAGAAATCGACGCGGTAGCGCGCCAGGATGGGGAAGTGCCAGGCCGACGTGACCCACCGCACGGGGCGGAAGAAATAGTCGAGCGTGGTGAAGAGCTCATACTGCCAGTCGAGCAGGACGCAGCGCAGGTCGGCGTTGCGGTAGGTCCAGTAGGGCCCGAGACAGTCGGAAGCCGTCTGGATGCTCAGCAGATAGTCGAGGTTGATCTGGTAAGCCCGGTCGTACTGCTCCTGCGTGAGGTTCAGTTCGTAAGCCATTTTGTCCGTGAGATACCAGGCGCGGTCGCGCGCCTCGTCGTAGCTCATGGCGCCGGCCGGCAGCAGGGCCGCCACGGCCAGCAGGAGGGAGAGCAGCAGTCGTTTCATCTCGTCAGGTTTTGGCCCCGCCGCCGGGAGCGGAGAGGCGGTTGTCAAAGCAAATATCGGCATTTCTCTGCGAACGGGCCCCGTTTGCCGGCTGCAAAATGGCTGAAACCAACTTTTTTAAGGGAAAACCGCCGGTTGTTTAACATTCGTGCTGCCCCCGTCGCGTAGCCCAAGAGCTTCCAGCCCCCGGCGTGCCTCTCCGACTGTTAAAGGCCGGCGCGGGGGCGCGAGTATCGGATTTTAATTGTAAATTTGTCCGATAAACCAAACCATTGAAAACGAAGCAATGAACCGTATAGTCAGCAAGGAACAGTTTTCGGAAAAAGTCTTTAAGCTGGAAGTGGAGGCGCCGCTCATCGCCAAGGCGCGGCGTGCGGGCCACTTTGTCATCGTACGCACCGACGCCCACGGGGAGCGCGTGCCCCTGACCATCGCAGCCGCCGACCCCGCACGGGGCACCATCACGCTGGTGGTGCAGGCCGTGGGCCTGTCGTCGACAAAGCTCTGCCGCATGGAGCCGGGCGACGAGCTGGCCGACGTGGTGGGCCCGCTGGGCAAGGCCACCCACATCGAGCGTTTCGGCACGGTGGTGTGCGCCGGCGGCGGCGTGGGCGTGGCCCCGATGCTGCCCATCGTCGAGGCGCTCAAAGCGGCGGGCAACCGCGTGGTCACCGTGCTGGCGGGACGTACGAAGGAACTCATCATCCTCGAAAAGGAAATGCGCGCGGCCTCGGACGAGGTGATCGTGATGACCGACGACGGCTCGTACGGCCGCAAGGGCCTCGTGACCGAAGGCGTCGAAGAGGTGCTGAAACGCGAGAAGGTGGACAAGTGCTTTGCCATCGGGCCGGCCGTGATGATGAAGTTCGTGTGTGTGCTGACGAAAAAATATGGCATCCCCACCGACGTGTCGCTCAACACCATCATGGTGGACGGCACGGGTATGTGTGGCGCCTGCCGCGTCACCGTGGGCGGGCAGACGAAGTTTGTGTGCGTGGACGGCCCCGAGTTTGACGGCCACGCGGTCGACTTCGACGAAATGCTGCGCCGCATGGGGGCTTTCAAAGCCGAGGAAAAGGAAGAAATGGAACGCTACGCCCATGCCGCCGCCGAAGGGCCGGGCCGCGACGCCCCCTGGCGCAAGGAGCTGCGCGCCGCCATGAAGCCGAAAGAGCGCATGGCCATCGAGCGCGTGGAGATGACGGAGCTGGCGCCCGACTATCGCGCCCGCCACTTGAAGGAAGAGGTGAACCGCGGACTGACGGCCGCCCAGGCACAGCAGGAGGCACGCCGCTGCCTCGACTGCGCCAACCCCGGCTGCGTGCAGGGCTGCCCCGTGGGCATTGATATCCCCCGCTTCGTGAAGCATATCGAAAACGGAGAGTTTCTGGCGGCTGCCGCCACGATAAAGGAAACGAGCTCGCTGCCGGCTGTGTGCGGCCGCGTCTGCCCGCAGGAGAAGCAGTGCGAGTCGAAATGTATCCACCTGAAAACGGGCGGCAAGGCCGTGGCCATCGGCTATCTTGAACGCTTCGCAGCCGACTATGAGCGCGAGCACGGCGGCGGCGCTCCGGCCCATGCCGCCGAGCGCAAGGGCGTGAAGGTGGCCGTGGTGGGCTCGGGCCCCGCCGGCCTCTCGTTTGCGGGCGAAATGACGCGCCGCGGCTACGACGTGACGGTGTTTGAGGCCCTGCACGAGATAGGCGGCGTGCTGAAGTATGGCATCCCCGAGTTCCGCCTGCCCAATAAAATCGTCGACTTCGAGATAGACAACCTGGCACGCGCCGGCGTGCGCTTCGAGAAAGATTGCATCGTGGGCAAGACGCTGGGCGTGGAGAGCCTGGAAGCCGACGGCTACCGCGGCATCTTCGTGGCCTCGGGCGCAGGCCTGCCCAACTTTATGGGCATTCCCGGCGAAAACTCGATCAACATCATGTCGTCGAACGAATACTTGACGCGCGTGAACCTGATGGACGCTTCGAGCGAGGAGAGCGACACGCCCGTGCCCTTCGGCCGCCACGTGGCCGTCATCGGCGGCGGCAACACGGCCATGGACTCCGTGCGCACGGCGCTGCGCCTGGGGGCCGAGACGGCCACCATCGTCTATCGCCGCTCGGAGGCCGAGATGCCCGCCCGCGCCGAGGAGGTGAAGCATGCCCGCGAAGAGGGCGTGCGCTTCCTGACGCTGCACAACCCCATTGAGTATAGAGCTGACGAGCAGGGGCGCGTGCGACAGGTCGTTTTGCAGCGCATGGAGCTGGGCGAACCCGACGCCTCGGGACGCCGGCGCCCCGTGCCCGTCGAGGGAGCCGTCGAGACGATGGACGTCGACCTGGTGATCGTGAGCGTGGGCGTATCGCCCAACCCGCTCGTGCCCCGCTCCATCGAAGGCTTGGAGCTGGGACGCAAGGGTACGATAGCCGTCGACGAGGATATGCGCTCGTCGGTGCCGACCATCTTTGCCGGTGGCGACATCGTGCGCGGCGGAGCCACTGTCATCCTGGCCATGGGCGACGGTAAACGTGCGGCCGAGGCCATGGACCGCCAGCTTTCAAAATGAACAACGACGGGGCAGCAGGCCGCGCGGCCGCGACGGGGACAGAGCCCCGCGCCATGAGCCGCGCGGCCTGCCGTGCACCGGTGTGAACAAAGAAGATGAAAGGAGTTTATACGATACTGCTGTTGGTTTGTTCCAACATATTCATGACCATAGCCTGGTATGGCCATTTGAAGCTGCAACAGACGGGCGTGAGCCGCAACTGGCCGCTCTATGCCGTCATCCTTTTCTCGTGGAGCATCGCGCTCTTCGAATATGCCTGCCAGGTGCCGGCCAACCGCATCGGCATCACCGACAACGGCGGCCCCTTCTCGCTGATACAACTGAAAGTGGTGCAGGAGGTCGTCTCGCTCATTGTCTTTACGGTGCTGGTGACGCTGTTTTTCAAGAACGAAACGTTCCACTGGAACCACATCGCTGCGTTTGCCTGCCTGGTGGCTGCGGTCTATTTCGTCTTTGCCAAATGAACGTGCCCGTTCCGCCGAAGCTGACGGAGGCCTATCGCCTGCGGGCCCGCGTGGAACGGTTGTTCCGGGCCGGCGTGCGCGATTTCAGGTTGATCGAACCGGGCGATGCCGTGCTGGTGGGCCTCTCGGGCGGGAAGGACTCGATGGCCCTTCTCGAACTGCTCGGCACGATGCGCCGCCATACGAACGGGAGCTTTCGCCTGGAAGCCCTTCACGTGAGGATGGAGAACGTCGACTACCGCACGGAGACCGACTATCTGGCCGAAATGGCCCGCGAGCAGGGCGTTGCGCTGCACGTGCGCACCGGCCGCTTCGACCCCGACCGCAAGGAGGGGCGCTCGCCGTGCTTCCTGTGCTCGTGGAACCGCCGGAAAATATTGTTTGAGACGGCGCGCGAGCTGGGATGCGGCAAGATAGCCCTCGGCCACCACCAGGACGACATCCTGCACACGGCGCTGATGAACGAGATGTTTGCGGGAAGCTTTGCCACGATGCCCGTCTGCCTGCGCATGCGCAAGTTTCCCATGACCATCGTGCGCCCGCTCTGCCGCGTGCCCGAGGCCGACCTGGCCGCATGGGCGGCACTGCGGGGCTACCGGCCCGTGGAAAAGGTGTGTCCCTACGACCGCGAGACGAAGCGGGCGGCCGCGCGTGAGATATTCGAGGCCATGGAGCGCGTGAGCCCCGAATGCAGGCACAACCTGTGGCACGCGCTGCTGAAAGAGGGAAAACTGGTGGAGGAATAGGCCGGAGGCCGGAAACGGTGCGGGGCTTATTCCCCTTTTTTGAGCAGGCGGTCGCGCAGGTTGCGGTTCATGCGGCGTATGTCCTTGTTGCTGCGGCGCAACCATTCGGAGGGCCGTTGCGACCATTCGTTGGAAAACTCGGAGAAAAACTGTAACAGGCTTTTGCGGTGAGAAGCGGCGTGCGTGTTGACCACGGCGCGGAAGCTCTGCCTGAACAGGGCGACGTTGACGTCGGCCTGGGTGAAAAAGGGGTCGCCGTCGCAATGGGCCACGCCCGGCCGCTCGCGGCGGATGCAGAGTTGCTTGGTGCGGAACGTCTTGACGTGGCTGTTGCTGGGCAGCGTCTTGTTGAACAGTTGGAGCGCCAGCTGCGGGGCCTCGATGGGAGCGAAGGGTTCAAGGATGGTAACGTCCATGAGTCCGTCCTCCATGGAGGCGTCGGGGGCGATGTAGGCATTGTTGCCATACTGCGAGGCGTTGGCGCAGGCTATGAGAAACGCCTTGTACGACGTAGCCCCGTCGGCGTCCTCGACGGTGTAGGTTTCGGGCTTGTATTTGATGAACTCCGTCAGGGCGTTTTCCACGTAAGTGAGCGGACCGCGGCGGCCGCTGTCGGAAAACTTCTGGCTCACGAAGGCGTCGAAGCCCACCCCGCAGGTGCAGAAAAAAGGGCGGCCGTTGATGGTGCCGTAGTCGAGGCTGCTCACCGTTCCCTCGTTGAGAACGCGCAGGGCCCCGGCCGTATCGAGGGGTATTTGCAGATGGCGCGCCAGCCCGTTGCCCGAGCCGCAGGGCAGGATGGCCAGGGCCGTGCGTGTGTGGACGATGGCGCGCGCCACCTCGTTGACCGTGCCGTCGCCGCCCACGGCTGCCACGATGTCGATGCCGTCGCGCGCGGCGCCGGCAGCCATCTCGGCCGCGTGGCCCGCGTATTGCGAGCGGCAGATTTCATAGTCGTATTTCTCTTTGTCGAGCAGGCGCCCGATGGTCGTCCCGATGCCGTCCTTGCGCCCCGTGCCCGAGATGGGGTTGACCACAAAAAGAATGCGTTTCTTCTCCATAAATGTTTTGCGACAAAGCAAAAATAGACATATTCCGCCAAATCTGCCAAAAGCGCCGTGCATATTTCGGCGGGGCGGGGCTTTTTTCGGATACCCTCTCTCGTTTTAACTAAAAAATAACTATCTTTGCCGCGTTTTTTAGAGAAGACTTCTTCCGGCTCGGCCCCTACGGGCCGCAGCAGCCGAAGCAGACTGATTGATTATGGGTTTACTACAAGACAGACTTTCCAAATACACCTTGCCCCAGCAGTACATGGAGCAAGGTGTTTATCCGTACTTCCGGGAAATCGAAGGAAAACAGGGAACTGAGGTTGAAATGGGCGGACACCGCGTCCTGATGTTCGGTTCCAACGCATATACGGGCCTCACCGGCGACGAGCGCGTCATCGAGGCGGGAATAAAGGCCATGCGCAAGTATGGTTCGGGCTGTGCGGGCTCACGTTTCCTCAACGGGACGCTCGACCTGCACGTGCAGCTCGAACGTGAGCTGGCCCAGTTTGTGGGCAAGGACGAGGCCCTGTGCTTCTCCACCGGTTTCAGCGTCAACGCCGGCGTCGTGGCCTGCCTCACGGGCAGGGAGGACTACATCATCTGCGACGACCGCGACCATGCATCCATCGTGGACGGTCGTCGCCTTTCGTTCTCCACCTGCCTGAAATACAAGCACAACGACATGGCCGATTTGGAGCGCCAGTTGCAGAAGTGTGCCCCCGAGGCCGTCAAGCTCATCGTCGTCGACGGCGTTTTCTCGATGGAAGGCGACCTGGCCAACCTGCCCGAAATAGTCCGCCTGAAGCACAAATACAACGCCACCGTCATGGTGGACGAGGCGCACGGCCTCGGCGTGTTCGGACGTCAGGGCCGCGGCGTGTGCGACTACTTCGGGCTGACCGACGAAGTGGACCTCATCATGGGCACGTTCAGCAAATCGCTGGCTTCCATCGGCGGATTTATCGCTGCCGACAAGAGCATCATCAACTGGCTGCGGCATAACGCGCGTACGTACATATTCAGCGCTTCGGACACGCCGGCCGCCACGGCCTGCGCCATGGAAGCGCTCCACATCATCCAGCAGGAGCCCGAGAGAATAAAGGCGCTGTGGGACGTCACCGACTATGCCCTGCGCCGCTTCCGCGAGGCCGGCTTCGAGATTGGTGAAACGCAGTCGCCCATTATTCCCCTTTACGTGAGAGACGTGGATAAAACGTTCTTCGTAACGAAAATGGCGTTCGACGCAGGTGTTTTCATCAATCCTGTCATTCCTCCCGCCTGCGCCCCGCAGGATACGCTCGTACGCGTTGCCCTCATGGCCACGCACACGCACGAACAGGTGGACCGCGCCGTCGAGGCCCTTGTGGGCGTGTTCAAAAAGCTCGACATCATCAAGTAAAGCATCGTCGTCGGGCTGCAGGCCCGCCCGGTAAGCACAATAAAAAAGCTGCCGCCGCACTCCTCACGGGGAATGCGGCGGCAGCCTTGTTTCAGCATCCTTGCCGGCTCACCAGGCAAAGATGGGATATTGCTCCATCGTCTCGTTGACGTGCCGGCGCACGGAGGCAATGACCTTTTCGTCCTCGGGCGCGTTGAGCACGGTCTCGATCATCGCGGCAATTTCCAGCATCATGTCTTCCTTGGCCCCGCGCGTGGTAATGGCCGGCGTGCCCAGGCGGATACCCGACGTCTGGAAGGCGCTTCGCGTGTCGAAAGGCACCATGTTTTTGTTCACAGTGATGTCGGCAGCCACCAGCGCGTTTTCGGCCACCTTGCCCGTCAGGTCGGGATACTTCGAACGCAAGTCCACGAGCATGCTGTGGTTGTCGGTTCCGCCGCTCACAATCGTGAAGCCGCGCTCCGTGAGCGCATCGGCCAGGGCGGCGGCGTTTTTCTTCACCTGCAAGGCATATTCGCGAAACTCCGGTTGCAGCGCCTCGCCGAAAGCCACGGCCTTGGCGGCGATGACGTGTTCGAGCGGGCCGCCCTGCGTGCCGGGGAATACGGCGCTGTCGAGCAGCTGGCTCATCATCTTGGTTTCGCCCTTTTTCGTTTTCAGTCCCCACGGGTTTTCAAAGTCCTTGCCCATCAGTATGATGCCCCCGCGCGGGCCGCGCAGCGTTTTGTGCGTGGTCGAGGTCACGATGTGGGCATGGGGCAGGGGGTTGTCGAGCAGGCCGGCGGCGATGAGGCCGGCGGGGTGGGCCATGTCGACCATGAAGATGGCGCCCACCTTGTCGGCGATGCTGCGCATGCGTGCATAGTCCCATTCGCGGCTGTATGCCGAGCCGCCGCCGATGATGAGGCGCGGGCGGTGTTCGAGCGCCAGGCGCTCCATCTCGTCGTAGTCGACGCGGCCGGTTTCCTTGTTGAGGTTGTAGCCCACGGGGTTGTAGAGGATGCCCGATGAGTTCACCTTAGAGCCGTGCGAGAGGTGGCCGCCGTGGTCGAGGTTGAGGCCCATGAAGGTGTCGCCCGGTTTCAGGCAGGCTTGCAGCACGGCAGCGTTGGCCTGCGCGCCCGAGTGGGGCTGCACGTTGGCATATTCGGCCCCGAAGAGCTTTTTCACGCGTTCGATGGCCAGCCGCTCCGTCTGGTCCACGATGGCGCAGCCCCCGTAGTAGCGCTTGCCGGGGTAGCCCTCGGCATATTTGTTGGTCAGGCACGAGCCCATGGCCCGCATCACCTCGTCGCTCACGAAGTTTTCCGAGGCAATCAGCTCGATGCCCCGCAGCTGCCGCCGGTGCTCGGCGTCGATGAGGTTGAAAATTTCTGTGTCTCTTTTCATAACGGTTGATTTTAGGTAAAGGCCGGTGCCCGTTCTGAGCCCCGGGTAGTTTCATTTCGTTTTCTTCACGCTCCACCCGAAGTGGCCGATGCTTTCGCCCAGGCGGTAGTAGCCCCCGTGCAGGTAGACCAGCGGCAGGCTCTTTTCGAGTGCCCATCGCCCCGTCTCGGGGTCCATAAAGCGGTCGTCGGCCTGCACGTTTACCACCTCGGCGATGAATACGTCGTGCGAGCCGAGCTTAACAATCTCCTTCACGCGGCATTCTATCGAGAGCGGCGCCTCGGCCACGATGGGCGCCTTCACCACGGCCGCCGGCGCGGGCGTCAGTCCCGTCTCGGCGAATTTGTCGTAGTCGCGCCCCGAGCGCACGCCGCACCAGTCGGTGGCACGTGCCATCTCCTCGGTGGTGAGGTTGATGACAAATTCCATTTCGCGGCGGATGATTTCGTACGAGTGGCGCTCCGGGCGCAGCGCGATGTAGCACATGGGCGGATTGGTGCAGAGCGTGCCCGTCCACGCCACGGTCACGAGGTTATACTCCTCGGGCGTGCTGCCGCACGACACGAGCACGGCCGGCAGCGGGTAGATCATTGTGCCCGGTTTCCAGTTGAGCTTCATGGGCGGCGTCACACGAGTTTCACATGTTCCAGATTCTGCTCTTTCTCGCAGTAGTGGCACCGTATGATGCCCTTTTCGCGGTCGGTCACGTGGAAGAGCGTTGTCATGGGCTCGTTGTTGGTGATACACTTGGGGTTAGCGCAGCGCACGATGCCGCGTATCTCCTCGGGCAGGACCACCTTTTTCTTTTCCACCACCTCATAGTCGCGTATGATGCAGAGCGTCACGTTGGGCGCCACGACCGAGAGCTGGTTGAGCTCGGCATCGCTGAAATATTTGTCGGACACTTTGATGATGCTCTTGTGCCCCATCTTTTTGCTTTTCAGGTTGTAGCCCACCATGATGGACGAGCCGCGTATGGCTTCCAGGTGGAGCAGGCTGACCACCTCGAAGAGTTTCGACGAGGGGATGTGGTCAATCACGGTGCCGTTTTCGATGGCGGCCACCATCATTTCTTCTCTTTTCATGTCGGTGTCGGTTTTACGGGAGGATGGTAGGGTCTTTCCTTACGTCGTCCAGCGTGATGCCCAGGACGTCGCAGATGATGGCTTCGCGGGCAAAGAGGCCGTTGTGGGCCTGTTCGAAATAGTAGGCGTGCGGGTTTTCGTCCACGTCGTAGGCTATTTCGTTCACGCGGGGCAGGGGGTGCAGAATCTTCATGTTCGCCTTGGCGCAGCGCAGCATCTTTTCGCGCAGGATGTACACGTCCTTCACGCGCTCGTATTCCATCAGGTCGGTGAAGCGTTCGCGCTGCACGCGCGTCATATACAGGATGTCGGCCCGGGCAATGGCGTGCTCGTTAAACTCCTCCTGCTCCGTGAAGCGGATGCCGTGCTCGCGGCAGTACATCTTATATTCCTCGGGCATGGCCAGCTCTTTGGGCGCGATGAAGTGGAAAGTGGGGTTAAAATGGCGCATGGCCATGAGCAGCGAGTGGACAGTGCGGCCATATTTCAGGTCGCCCACGAGCAGTATCTCCAAATTTTCCAGCGTTCCCTGCGTCTTATAAATAGAATAGAGGTCGAGCATCGTTTGCGACGGGTGCTGGTTGGCTCCGTCGCCGGCGTTGACCACCGGCACGGGCGACACCTCGCTCGCATAGCGTGCCGCGCCTTCCAGATAGTGGCGCATCACGATGACGTCGGCGTAGTTGCTCACCATCATGATGGTATCTTTCAGCGTCTCGCCCTTGGTGGAGCTCGTCACCTTTGGGTCGGTAAAACCAATGACGCGCGCGCCGAGCCGGTTGGCCGCCGTTTCAAACGACAGGCGGGTGCGCGTCGAAGGCTCAAAAAAGAGCGTGGCCACCACGCGGCCGTCCAGAATCTTCCGGTTCGGATGTTTTTCAAACTCCCCGGCCATCTCCATCATGTACATCAGTTCCTCTCTCGTCAGGTTGGCAATGGTCACGAGGTTCTTTTTCGTTGGCATAATCATGCGGGTTATCAGGTTCTTTGCAAAACTACGTCGTAAAATTAGGAAATAAAGCCGAAACACCGCTCGCGCCGCAGCGTTTTTCGGGCCCCGCAGCCGCAAAAAGATGGTTTTACGTTTTTTTTTCACCCCGCGTCGGCCGCGCTCCGCGAAAAGTCGTAACTTTGCCACGTAACATTTCCCTATAAGCACAGAGCCATGAAAAGTCTGAAAGGAACCAAAACCGAGAAGAACCTGCAAACAGCCTTCGCCGGCGAGTCGCAGGCCCATACGAAGTATCTCTACTACGCCTCAAAGGCCAAGAAGGACGGTTACGTCCAGATGGCCGCCATTTTCGAGGAGACCGCTCACAATGAGAAGGAGCACGCCAAAATCTGGTTCAAGCTTCTGCACGACGGCATGCCCGACACGCCGGCCAACCTGGCCGATGCCGCCGCCGGCGAAAACTACGAGTGGACCGACATGTATGCCGGCTTCGCCCGCGAGGCCCGCGAGGAGGGTTTCGACGCCATCGCAGCCAAGTTTGAGATGGTGGCAGCCATCGAGAAGGAGCACGAGGAGCGCTACCGCAAGCTCTTGCAGAACATCAACGACCGCAAAGTCTTCTCCAAGGACGGCGACTGCGTATGGCAGTGCTCCAACTGCGGCCACATCGTCATCGGCCGCGAGGCTCCGCAGGTGTGCCCCGTTTGCGACCATCCGCAGAGCTACTTCCAGGTGAGAGCCGAAAATTACTAATCATAACAGCAAGGTTTCACACCCGGGCCGGTGAGGAGCGCAGCCGCAGAGCACGCGCCGTCGCCGGCCCTTTTTGTGTCCCTTCGGCCGCCGGGGCACGAGCCGCCGGCCAGCCGTGTCGGGCGGCCGTGAGCGCGGCCCGGCAAGGCAGCAAATCGGGGCCCGGCGCGGCAAGAATGCTTACGGTACCTGAAAATTCTCCAAAAATCGTGTTCCCGCCCGGTGCCCCGCGCCGTCCCTCCGTTTTTTTTCGTACATTTGCTCCGCTTGCGGCAAGCACCGCCGCCCCCGATGCGGGCCGGCAGCGCAGCCCCGCAGAGCCCTCCGCCGTATATGAAGAAATCGCTGCTCACCATCGCCCTGTCGCTCCTGCTGGCCGCCGCTCCCGTGCGCGGTCAAAACGCGGCCTACACGGCCTATATCGACAAGTATAAGGACCTGGCCGTCGAGCAGATGAAGCAATACGGCGTGCCCGCCAGCATCACCCTGGCCCAGGGCCTGCTCGAAAGCGGAGCCGGCCGCAGCTACCTGGCCCGCAAGGCCAACAACCATTTCGGCATCAAGTGTGGCGGCAGCTGGCGCGGCCCCTACGTCCTGCGCGACGACGACTACCCCAACGAAAAATTCCGCGCCTACCGCTCTGCCCGCGAGAGCTACGAGGATCACTCCGTTTTCCTGCGCAACGGGCGGCGCTACGCCTTCCTGTTCGACCTGCGGCGCACCGACTACAAGGGTTGGGCCCGCGGGCTGAAAAAGGCCGGCTATGCCACCAATCCGCGCTATGCCGACAACCTCATCGCCCTCATCGAGCGCTACGACCTGGACCGCTACGACCACCACACGGGTTCGCGCCGCGAGCGCCGCAGGGCCCGCCGCGAGGCCGAGGAGGAGCAGCGCCTGGCCGCCTACGACGTGCGCATGTGTAACGGCAACTATTACGTCGTGGCCCGCGAGGGACAGACCTTTGCCTCCATCGCGGCCGACATGGGCGTCAAGGATCGCCGCCTGCGCGAGTATAACGAGGTGGGCCCCGACTACCGCCTCTCGCCCGGCGACATCGTCTACTTCGAAAAGAAGCGCAGCAAGGCCGCCCGCGAGCTGCGCGGTACCGTGCACGAGGTGAGGGCCGGCGAGTCGCTCCACAGCATCGCGCAGCGCTACGGCATGCGCCTGAAAACCCTCTACAAGCTCAACGACCTGCCGGCACGCTATGTGGCCCGCACGGGCGACCGCCTGCGCATCAGGTGAACCGCTTTTAAATAATCTGAAAAAAAGCGCACCGGTTTGTGCCGAAGAGCCGAAACGCGTATTTTTGTATAAACCAAGACAACCACACATGTTTGCAAAGATGAAACGGAAGATATTGCTCGCGCTCCTGCTCTGCGCACCCCTCGTGGCCGCGCAGGCGCAGGACGACGTCTACTTCGTCCCGTCGGACGAGACGGACAAGGCTGCCGAGGAGCCCGCTTTCGAGTCGACATACAGCAACGTCTTTGCCACCGGCACCGACAACTGGGCCGAGGGCCGGGGCAACAACGGCTGGGACGTCGACCGCTACAACCGCCGCGGCGCCTGGGCCGACACGGCTGCCACCGACACCACGGCCCTCTACGACGAAGCCGCCACCGACGACGCCGGCGGCAGCTGCACGGCCCGCCTCGTGCGCTTTCATGCACCCACGGTGGGCGTCGTCGTGAGCAGCCCCTACTATTACGACTATTTCGACGTGCTCTGCTGGTACGACCCCTGGTTCTACGACGCCTACTTCGGTTGGGGCTGGTATGGATGGGGATGGCGTCCCTATGCCTGGGGCGCCTGGTGGGGCGGATGGTACGACCCGTGGTGGGGCCCGTGGGGTCCCGGATGGGGCTGGGGCCCGGGCTGGGCCTGGTGGCCGCCTCATCATTGGCACCCCGCACCGCCTCCCGGATCGCTGCGCGGCCCCCATGGCGGCTTCGTACACTACGCCGGGCGCAACCAAGCCGTCACGCGGCCCTCGACGCGATACGGCGGCCGCACGGGCGCCGGCGCAGTCGGCCCGAACCGCTACCGCCCCTCGACGCGTTACGGCAACGGCACGTCGGGGCGCACCTGGGGCAACCGCCGTCCGGCCGGACAGCAGAACCGCCCGTCGCGCGGTGGCATCAACCAGCACCCCTCGAACGGCTATTCGCCCGGCCGCAGCTTCGCCTCGCCCTCGCGCGGCAGCGTGAGCCGGCCCTCGGGGCGTCCCTCGGGCGGAGGCTTCACGGGCGGAGCCCGCGGTGGCGGCCGCAGCTTCGGCGGGCGGCGCTGACGGTGCACCTGCCGTGTGGCACGGGCCACATTTTCCCGAACGACTTAAAACAAGCAACACGCAATGAAAACAAAAAGCATCCTGATGGCCGGCCTGATGGCCGCGGCTGCTGCGGCCCAGGCGCAGGATATATATAAGGTGGAGGCCGTCGCCGGCAGCGACCTGAACGGTACGGCCCGCTTTGTGGGCATGGGCGGCGCCATGGGTGCCCTGGGCGCCGACCTCTCCGTGATTGGCACCAACCCGGCCGGCATCGGCCTGTATCGCAGCAGCGACGTGGCCCTGTCGGCCTCGGCCCTCGTGCAGCCCGGCGCCGAGAGCTTCCACGACGTCGACAAGGCCCGGCCGTCGTTCGACCAAATGGGCTTTGTTTACGCCGCCAAAGTGAGGGGCGGCGCCCTGAGGTTTGTCAACTTCGGCTTCAACTATCACAAGAGCCGCAACTATAAAAACTACATCGGCACGGGCCCCGTCGCAACGGGCGGCCTCTCGCAGTCGATGCAGATGATGGACCTGGCCTATACCGACCACTGGCTCGACCTCTACTATGACGAAGACCGCGCCATGACCACCCCGCTCACCTGCCTGGGCTACGACACGCAGATGCTGCTGCCCACCTACGACGCCGAGGGCAACGTGACCGACTATACGCCCTGCGAGGCCGACGCCTACAACTACCGCCGCGTGCAATGGGGCGGCGTGCAGCAGTACGACTTCAACGTGGCCTTCAACGTGAAAGACCGCGTCTATGCCGGCCTCACCTTCGGCCTCTACAACGTGCGGATGCACAGCTTTACCGACTACGGCGAGCTCCTGCCCGACGGCGCCGGCAACCAGTACGAATACTACATGCAAAACTACGAGCAGCTCACGGGCAACGGCTTCGACGTGAAGCTGGGCCTCATCGTGCGCCCGTTTGCCCGCTCGCCCTTCCGCGTGGGCCTGAGCTTTGCCACGCCCACCTATTACAGCCTGACGGCCGACGCCTCGCTGTTCATGCACTCGCCCTTCCAGAGCGGCGACGTGCCCTACACCGAGAGCGCGGTCGACGTCGTGGGCAACGAGTACAACGTGCGCACGCCGTGGCGCCTGGGCGTGAGCGTGGCCACGACGGTGGGCTCGCGCGTGGCCCTCGACGCCGAGTATGAGCTGGCCAACTACCGCAAGTCGAACATCAGCTACCCCGACTATTACGACGACTGGGGCAGCGTGTACGAAGGCGAAACCGACTATGCCCTGCGCGAGGAAATAAAACGCTTCATGAAACCCGTACACACGTTCCGGGTGGGCGCCGAAGCCCGCGTGGCAAAAGGCACTTACCTGCGGGCCGGCTACAACTACGTTTCGGCTCCCTTTGAGAAGGACGCCTATCTGAACCTTTTCACGGCCAGCAGTTCGTATTTCTACCAGACAAACACCGACTACGTGAACCTGGGCGCCACCAACCGCTATACGGCCGGTCTGGGCTGGCGCGGAAAGCACTTCTACGTCGATGCAGCCTATCAGTTCCAAAAGCAGACGGGCGACCTCTACACCTTCCACCTGCCTGAGGCTGGCTCCGAGGCCAACCGCCTGGCAGCAACGCCGGTGGACCTGAAACGCCACCAGCTGCTCTTCACCGTGGGCTACAAATTCTGACGACCGACAGTGGCCCGGCTCAGCAAGGAGGCCGGGCCTTTTCATGAACATAAAAACAGACACGCAATGAAACTCACCACAACAACGGCAGCCCTCACCCTGGCTGCCCTGACGCTCACCTCGTGCGCCTCGCGCCTCACGCTGACGGCCGACGAGCTGGCCGGCGAATGGACCGTGACGCGCCTGGACGGCGCGACGGTGGAGCCGGGCAACGACGTGCCCTATCTGGGCTTCGACAGCACACGCGTTTACGGCTTCACGGGCTGCAACCGCCTGACGGGCTCGCTGCCGGGCCGGAAGATAAAGCGCGGCGAGGTCGACTTCGGGCGCGTGGCCACGACGATGATGGCCTGCCCCGACAGCCGCTACGAACAGCCCTTCATGAACGCCCTGCGGCAGACGGAGCGCATGCTCCTCGCGGACGGGCAGCTCGTGATGGTCGGCGCCGACAGGCGCGAAGTGATGGCGCTCGAACGGCGCCCGTTTGCAGTGACCTCGCCCAACGGCACGTGGGACGTCGTCGAGCTGCGCGGCCAGGCCGTGACGCCGGGAGAAGACACGCCCTATCTGACGATCGAGCTCAACCGTTTCCGCATATCGGGCTTCACGGGCTGCAACCGCATCACGGGCTCGCTGCGACCCGGCGAGATCGAGGGTGGAAATCCCGACTTCTCGAAGCTGGGCACCACGCGCATGGCCTGCCCCGACGACAAGTATGAAGAGCGCTTCATGCAGGCCCTGCGGGCCACCACTTCGCTCATGACAAGCGGACAGACCATGCTGCTGAAAGACGCCGGAGGGCAGACGCTCGTAAAGCTGAAGAAGCGTCAGTGAGCTAATATTCCGCGAGTTGCCGCCCGGCCGGGACGGCAACTCTCTTTTTACGGGGTTTGCGCGGGCGGCGTTTTTTCGCTACCTTTGCACCCCGGAAGAAAAATAAGCAGAAAAGGAAAAAATGATTACAGTCTCAAACCTCGCCATCCAGTTCGGCAAGCGCGTGCTCTACAAGGACGTGAACATGAAATTTACCAACGGTAATATCTATGGCGTCATCGGGGCAAACGGTGCCGGCAAGTCGACGTTGCTGAAGGCCATCTCGGGCGAGCTCGACCCCACGAAAGGAACCATCGAGCTGGGGCCGGGCGAGCGCCTCTCGGTGCTGAGCCAGGACCACTTTAAGTTCGACGAATTTACCGTGCTCGACACCGTACTGATGGGCCACTCCGTGCTGTGGGACGTCATGCAGCAGCGCAACGAGCTTTACTCGAAGTCCGACTTCACGGACGAAGACGGGCTGCGGGTGGCCGAGCTGGAAGACAAGTTTGCAAGCATAGGCGGCTACACCGCCGAGAACGATGCGGCCGCCCTGCTGAGCGGTCTGGGCATCAAGGAGGCCCTGCACCACAAGCTCATGGCCGAGCTCTCGGGTAAGGAGAAGGTGCGCGTCATGCTGGCGCGGGCTCTCTTTGGCGAACCCGACAACCTGCTGCTCGACGAGCCGACGAACGACCTCGACCTGGAAACGGTGGAGTGGCTGGAAGACTACTTGGGCAATTTTGAACACACGGTGCTCGTGGTGAGCCACGACCGCCACTTCCTCGACCAGGTGTGCACCCACACGGTCGACATCGACTATGGAAAGGTGACGCTCTTCTCGGGCAATTACAGCTTCTGGTACGAATCGAGCCAGCTGGCCCTGCGCCAGGCCCAGAACCAGCGGCAGAAAGCTGAGGAGAAGCGCAAGGAGCTGGAAGAGTTTATCCGCCGCTTCTCGGCCAACGTGGCCAAAAGCCGCCAGACGACGAGCCGCAAGAAGATGCTGGAAAAACTCAACGTCGAGGAAATCAAGCCGTCGACGCGCAAATACCCGGGCATCATCTTCCAGATGGAGCGCGAACCGGGCAACCAGATTTTGGAAGTGAAGGACATGAAAGCCGTGGCCGACGACGGAACGGTGCTCTTCGACAAGCTGAGCTTCAACGTGGAGAAGAACGACAAAATCGTGTTTATCAGCCACGACCCGCGCGCGATGACCGCCTTTTTCGAGATAATCAACGGAAACGCACAGCCGGCAGCGGGCGAATACAAGTGGGGCGTGACCATTACGACGGCCTATCTGCCGCTCGACAATACGGCTTATTTCGACTGCTACCTGAACATGCTCGACTGGCTGAGCCAGTTTGGCGAGGGCAACGAGGTCTACTTCAAGGCCTTCCTCGGCCGCATGCTCTTCAAGGACGAGGACATACAGAAGAAAGTGAAGGTGCTCTCGGGAGGCGAGAAGATGCGCTGCATGATAGCCCGCATGCAGCTGCGCGGGGCCAACTGCCTCATCCTCGACACGCCGACCAACCACCTCGACATGGAGAGCATCCAGGCCTTCAACAACAATCTGAAGCTTTTCAAGGGCAATGTGCTTTTTGCCAGCCACGACCACGAGTTTATCAACACCGTGGCCAACCGCGTCATCGAACTGACGCCCGGCGGCATCATCGATAAGCTCATGACCTACGACGAATATATCCACGACGAGCGCATCAAGGAGCTCCGCGCGGCCATGTACGGCGGTAACAACTGACTTTGGTACGCTTTTTGTTGAAAACAAAGAGGCGGCCGGACAGTGGCTGAAAGCTGCGCTCCGGGCCGCTTCTTTAAGCTTTTGGATAAAAACATAGCAATTATGGCAGACGAAAAATACGAGAAGACAGAAGACGTGCAGCAGACGGAAGAGGCTGCTGCCGAAGCTCAAAACCCGACTGAGGCCGAGACGACGGAAAAAACCGATGCCGAAAAACTGGCAGAGGCCGAGGAGGAAATAGCCCGCCTGAAAGACCGCTATCTGCGGCAGGCCGCCGAATTTGACAACTTCCGCAAGCGCACGCTGAAGGAAAAGAGCGAACTGCTGCTCAACGGTGGCGAAAAGGTGATTGCCAGCCTGCTGCCCGTGCTCGACGATTTGGAGCGCGCCATGGACAACATGGAAAAAAGCACCGACGTGGCAACGCTGCGCGAGGGCGTGGAGCTGATCGTCTCGAAGCTGCAGAAAACGCTGGCTACCCACGGATTGAAAAAAATCGAGACCGAAGGAAAGGATTTCGACACCGATTTTCACGAGGCTGTGGCCTTGGTGCCCGCCGACGAAGAAGCCAAGAAAAACAAAATCATCGACTGCGTGCAGGCGGGATATATGCTCAACGAAAAGGTGATACGCCACTCGAAGGTGGTTGTAGGTCAGTAAAAAGCAGATCATGGCAGAAGAAACAGACTATTACAAGATACTGGGCGTTGAGCGGACGGCTACGGCCGACGAGATAAAGCGCGCCTATAAGAAGGTGGCCATCAAATACCACCCCGACCGCAACCCCGGCGACAAGGAAGCCGAGGAAAAGTTTAAGCAAGCCGCCCAGGCCTACGACGTGTTGCGCGACCCCGACAAGCGGGCCCGCTACGACCAGTTTGGCGCCGCCGGCGTGGACGGTGCGGGCGGCTTCGGCGGTTTCGGCGGCCAGGGCATGGACTTTGGCGACATCTTCTCGCGGTTCAGCGACATCTTCGGCGACATGGGCGGCTTCGGCGGTTTCGGCGGAGGCGGCCGGCGACAGACGCGCCAGTATAAAGGCGGCGACCTGCGCCTGAAAGTGAAGCTTTCGCTGGCAGAAATCGCCACCGGCGTGACGAAAAAGTTTAAGGTGAGAAAGCATATCACCTGTTCCGCCTGCTATGGCACGGGCTGCGAGCACGGAGCCGCGCCCGAGACGTGTCCGACGTGTCACGGGTCGGGATATGTGGTGCGTACGCAGCGGAGCTTTCTCGGCATGGTGCAGACGCAGGCCCCTTGCCCCGACTGTCACGGCGAGGGAACGGTGGTCAAAAACAAATGTCAGGCATGCGGCGGTGACGGCGTGGTGAGCGGCGAGGAAATCGTTGAGATCAACATCCCCGCAGGCGTGGCCGAAGGCATGGTTGTGAACGTGCCCGGAAAGGGAAATGCCGGGAAACACAACGGCATCCCCGGCGACATACAGGTGCTCATCGAGGAAGAGCCGCATCCCGACCTGATACGCGACGAGAACGACCTGGTGTACAACCTGCTGCTCACCATACCGCAGGCAGCTTTGGGCGACACGGTGGACGTGCCCACGATAGACGGGAAAGCCCGCATCAAAATTGAACCCGGCACGCAGCCCGGAACGACCCTGCGCCTGCGCGGCAAAGGTTTGCCGGCCGTAAAAGGCTATGGCTACGGCAAGGGCGACATCGTGGTGAACGTAAGCGTCTATATCCCCGAAAATCTCTCGCGCGAGGAGAAGCATATCTTCGAAAAGATGAGAGAAAGCGAAAATCTCCACGGGAGCGAGTCGATTAAGGACAAAATCTTTAAGAAATTCCGCGCTTATTTTGAATAGATGACCTATCAGGAAGCCGTCCGATACCTTTACGAAAGCGCGCCCCTCTTTCAAAACGTGGGCAAGGCCGCTTATAAGGAAGGTTTGGAGAACACCTATCTGCTGGATGCCCATTTCGGCCATCCGCACCGTAAGTATAAGACAATTCATGTGGCAGGAACCAATGGAAAAGGTTCCTGCTCGCATACTATAGCAGCCGTCTTGCAGGCGGCAGGATACAGCGTAGGCCTTTACACCTCGCCCCACCTGCTCGATTTCCGCGAGCGGATACGCGTGAACGGCCGGAAAATCCCCGAAGCGCGCGTCGTGGAGTTTGTGGAGCGCGAGCGGGCTTTTTTTGAACCCCTGCACCCTTCGTTTTTCGAGCTGACCACGGCTTTGGCTTTCACCTATTTTGCCGAAGCCGGCGTCGACGTGGCCGTAGTGGAGGTGGGCCTTGGTGGACGCCTCGACTGCACGAACATCCTCACGCCGGTGCTTTCCGTCATCACCAACATCAGCCTGGACCACACGCAGTTTCTGGGCTCCACCCTGGCGCAGATTGCCGCGGAAAAGGCCGGTATCATCAAGCCCGGCGTGCCCGTGGTCATCGGCGAGGAGCAAAGCGAGACAATGCCCGTTTTCCGCGCCGTGGCTTCCCGCCAGCGGGCGCCTCTCTTTTCGGCTGAGGAGGAGGCCCGGGCTGCCTCTTTCGAGGCGGAGCCGACGGACGACGGGCGCATGGCCTACCGCACGGCGCAGTATGGGACGTTCTACGGCGAACTGGCCGGGACGTATCAGGTGCGCAATGCAAAAACCATCCTTTCGGCCATTGCACACGTGCAGAAGCATTTTTACGTAAACCGCTACCACGTGGCCAAGGGCTTTGCCGGCGTATGCGAGCAGACGGGGCTGATGGGGCGCTGGCAGGTCGTGGCGCGGCAGCCCATGGTGGTATGCGACACCGGGCACAACGCCGGCGGCTGGGCCTATCTCGCGCAGCAGCTCTCTGACGTGCCGTGCCGGACGCGCCACATCGTTTTCGGCATATGCGAGGACAAGGACGTCGACGCCGTGCTCTCGCTTCTGCCCCGCGATGCCGTCTATTATTTTGCCCCGTCTTCGGTGCGTCGCGCCATGCCGGCGGAACACCTGGCGGAGCTCGCCATCAGGCGTGGCCTGATAGGCATACCGTTTCCCAACGTGGCCTCGGCCTTTGAGGCAGCCCGTGCCGTGGCCGCGCCCGACGACCTGATATACGTCGGGGGCAGCAGCTTCGTCGTGGCCGACTTTCTCAAAGCCCGTGCCGAAGGCATTTTCGCGGCGTTTGCCGAAGAATAACCCATTAGCGATACCATCGTGATTTCCGTAGAACATCTGAAAGTAGAATTTGCAGCCCGCCCGCTTTTCGACGACGCCACCTTCGTCATCAACAAAAAGGAGCGCATTGCCCTTGTCGGCAAAAACGGTGCGGGAAAATCGACCTTATTGAAAATACTTGCCGGCCTGCAACAGCCCACCTCGGGCACCGTTGCCGTGCAGCGCGACGTGAGCATCGGCTACCTGCCGCAGGTGATGGTGCTCAGCGACGAGCACACGGTGATGGAGGAGGCCGAAAAAGCCTTCGACCACATCAGCGAGCTGCAGGCGCATATAGAGAAGCTCAACGACGAGCTCGCCACGCGCACCGACTATGACACGCCGGCCTACATGGAGCTCGTTGAGCGCTTCACGCGCGAGAGCGACCGCTTTGCCATGATGGGCGGTGCCAACTATCGGGCAGAGATGGAGCGCACCTTGCTCGGCCTCGGTTTCGTGCGGACTGATTTCGACCGGCCCACGAGCGAATTTTCGGGAGGCTGGCGCATGCGTATCGAACTGGCCAAGCTCCTGCTGCGACGTCCCGACGTATTGCTGCTCGACGAGCCGACCAACCATCTTGACATCGAGAGCATCCGCTGGCTCGAAAGCTTTCTGGCCCGCAGCCCGGGTGCCGTTGTGCTCGTCAGCCACGACAGGGCGTTTATCAATAATGTGACCAACCGTACGCTCGAAATATCCTGCGGCCGCATCTACGATTATCGCGTCAAGTACGACGAGTACATCAAGCTGCGGGCCGAGCGCCGCGAGCAGCAGCTGCGTGCCTACGAAAACCAGCAGAAGGAAATTGCCGACATCAAGGACTTCATTGAGCGCTTCCGCTATAAACCCACTAAGGCCGTGCAGGTGCAGAGCCGCATCAAGCAGTTGGAGAAAATCGTCCCCATCGAGGTCGACGAGGTGGACAACGCCACGCTCCACTTGAAGTTTCCACCCTGCCTGCGTTCGGGCGACTATCCGCTCGTCTGCGAGAACCTGTCGAAACACTACGGCGATCATTGCGTCTTCGCCGGCGTGGACCTCACCATGAAGCGCGGAGAGAAGGTTGCCTTCGTCGGAAAGAATGGAGAAGGCAAGTCGACGCTGGTGAAGTGCATCATGGGCGAAATACCCTACGAGGGTACGCTCCGCCTCGGGCATAACGTGCAGATGGGCTACTATGCGCAAAACCAGGCCCAGCTGCTCGACGGCGAGCTCACCGTGTTCGACACGATCGACCGCGTGGCCAAGGGCGACATCCGCCTGAAAATACGCGACATACTGGGAGCCTTCATGTTTGGCGGCGAGGCTTCGGACAAGAAGGTCAAGGTGCTCTCCGGCGGAGAGCGCAGCCGCCTGGCTATGATACGGCTCCTGCTCGAGCCGGTCAATTTCCTGGTGCTCGACGAGCCTACCAACCACCTCGACATGCGCACGAAAGACGTTTTGAAGGAAGCCATCCGCGCTTTCGACGGAACGGTCATCGTCGTGTCGCACGACCGCGACTTTCTGGACGGACTTGTCGACAAGGTCTACGAGTTTGGCGGCGGTCGCGTGAGGGAGCACCTCGGCGGCATCTACGACTTTTTGCAGAAAAAGCAGATTGAAAACCTCGACGAGCTTCATCTGGCCCCGTCGTCGCCGGCAGCCCCGGTGGCAGCCGCCGACGAGCCATCGCAGGGGAAGCTCAGCTACGAGCAGCAGAAAGAGCAGGCCCGCCGCCTGCGCAAGGCCGAGAAGGTCGTGGCCGAGAAGGAACGGCAGATTGCCGACCTCGAACAGCAGGTGGCCGGGCTCGAAGCGCGCATGGCCACGCCCGAGGGCGCTGCCGACGTCTCGCTCTTCGAAACCCACGGCCGCCTGCAAAAGGCGCTCGATGCGGCCATGGAAGAGTGGGAAGAGGCGTCCGAAGCGCTCGATGCGCTGAAAGCTCCTGCCGCACCGGCTGCGGCAAACAAAGGAAAATGAGTTTTAAAGCAAACGTAATATGTTGAACATCAAACATTTCATTCCGATGCTGGCTTTTGCGGCCGGTCCTGTCTTTGCGCAGGGCGACTTAAAGTCGGGCATCGACGTTTCCAGCATGAATCCCGAAGCCAAGCCCGGGACCGACTTTTTCGAATACGCCGCCGGAGGCTGGATGAAGAGTCATCCGCTCACGGCCGAGTTTTCGCGCTATTCGCAGTTCGAGGCTCTGAAAGAGGCCAACGAACGTCAGATACGCGGCATCGTCGAGGAGCTGGCTGCCACGGAGCATCCGCAAGGTTCGCTCGAACAGAAAATAGGTACGCTCTATCGTCTGGCCATGGACAGCACGCGCCGCAACCGCGAGGGGTGGGAGCCGCTGCGTCCGCTCTACGACCGCGTGCAGCGCGTGACGACAAAGCCCGAGCTGCTCGTGCAGGCGGCCCGTCTGGCGCGTACGGGCGTGCCCACGTTCTTTGCCGTCTATTGCGGGGCCGACCTTGAAGACAGCCGCAAGAACCTTGTGCAGATTTATCAGGGCGGCATTTCGCTCGGCGAGCGCGACTATTATCTTGCCACCGACGAAGCCACCCGCCGCGTGCGCGACGGCTACAAGGAATACGTGAAAAAGCTCTTCGTCATGACCGGCGACGACGAGGCTGCCGCCGCCCGCAAGATGGAGGCCGTGCTTGCCATCGAGACGCGCATAGCCCGCGCCTCTTATTCCGCCACGCAGCAGCGCGACGTCGAGGCCAATTTCCACAAAATGTCCTACGCCGCGCTTTTGAACGACTATCCCGGCATCGACTGGGGCACGCTCTTCCTCCAGCTGGGCTATCCCGCCTTTGCCGAGGTCAGCGTTTCGCAGCCCGAGCCCATCCACGAGGTGGAGAAGATATGGGCCGAAACGTCGCTCGACGACCTGAAGGCCTACGTCACCTTTAAGCTTGTCGACAACGCCGCCGGTTCGCTCGACGACCGTTTCCGCGCCGCCAGCTTCGACTTTTACGGCCGCATCATGAGCGGCTCCGAGGCCGACAAGCCCCGCTGGAAGCAGGCCGTGGGCGTCGTGGGCAGCGTGCTGGGCGAAGCCGTCGGCAAGATGTACGTGGAGCGCTATTTCCCCGAAAGCTCCAAGCAGCGCATGCTGACGCTTGTGCACAACTTGCAGGACGCCCTGGCCGACCGCATACGCCGCCAGTCGTGGATGAGCGATGCCACGAAGGAGCAGGCCCTCGACAAGCTGGAACACTTTTACGTGAAGATCGGCTACCCCGACAAATGGATGGACTACGCAGGTCTCGACATTTCCGACACGCTTTCCTACTACGAGAACCTCAACCGCGCCTCGGAGTTCCTTTTCGACGACGAGATACGCCGCACTGTGGGCAAGCCCGTCGACCGCGACCGCTGGCAGATGACGCCGCAGACCATCAATGCCTATTATAACCCCACTACCAACGAAATATGCTTCCCTGCGGGCATTTTGCAGCCGCCGTTCTTCAACGCTGAGGCCGACGATGCCTGCAACTATGGCGCCATCGGCGTGGTTATCGGCCACGAGATGACGCACGGCTTCGACGACCAGGGAAGCCGTTTCGACAAGGACGGCAACCTGCGCGACTGGTGGACGCCCGAGGACAAGAAAAACTTTGAAGAGCGCACGAAGGTCATGGCCGATTTCTTTGACAAGATAGAAGTATTGCCCGGCATGCACGCCAACGGACGCCTTACGCTCGGCGAAAACATAGCCGACCACGGCGGACTCAACGTTGCCTTCGAGGCGTTGCAGCGAGCCATGGAGAAAACGCCGCTTGGCACGAAGGACGGCTTCACGCCGGAGCAGCGCTTCTTCCTTTCCTACGGCCTCATCTGGGGATGCAACATCCGCGAGGAGATGCTCCGTCAGTATAACAAGATCGACCCCCACTCGCCGTCGCGCTGGCGCGTCAACGGAGCGCTGCCCCATATCGATGCGTGGTACGACGCCTTCGACATCAAGCGGAGCGACCCGCTCTACGTTCCGAAGAAAGAGCGCGTCGACGTCTGGTAAGCCGCTGCAAGCCTATGCCGATAATCACAGTGAAGGGGCTACCGGCGGCAGCCACCTTAAAGCGCGAGGGCGTGGCCGTGTGGGACGTGTGTCCCGCGGGGCTGCGCCCTCTGCGTGTGCTCTTCCTCAACCTGATGCCGCAGAAGGAGCAGACCGAGCTCGACATCCTGCGCTCGCTCTCGCACGCCGCGCTGCCCGTCGAGGTGACGCCTGTAAAAATTGCGGGGCAGACGTATAAAACCACGCCCATGGAGCACATGCAGGCTTTCTATACCGACATCGAAAAGCTCATGGGTGGCACGTTCGACGGACTCGTCGTCACGGGGGCGCCCGTGGAGCACCTGGCCTTCGAAGACGTGCGCTACTGGCCGCAGCTTTGCACCATCATGGACTGGGCCCGCACCCACGTGCGCTCCACGCTCTACATCTGCTGGGGAGCCCAGGCCGCGCTCTATCATCACTATGGCATACCGAAATATGCCCTCCCCGAAAAGATGTTTGGCATCTTTCCGCAGCGCGTCCTGAGCGCTGTGCCGCTTTTCGACGGCATGGAGCGTCCCTTCCCCATGCCCAACAGCCGCCACACCGAGGTGCGCGTGGCCGACTTCTCCGCCGGTGCCGACGTGCAGCCAGTGGCCGTGAGCGACGAGTCGGGCATGGGCGTGGCCGTGGGAGCCGGCGGGCGCGAGATATACGTGGCAGGCCATTTGGAGTATGAGCCCGCCACGCTCGAACGCGAGTACCGGCGCGACGTGGCCAAGGGGCTGCCCATCGCTCTGCCGCGCCACTATTACCACGGCGACGACCCCGCGCAGGGCATCGATTACAGTTGGCAGAGGGCCTGCGCCACGTTTTATGCCAACTGGGTGGAGCGCTACGTGGCTCCGCAGACAGCGTCGCCCTCTGTCTGACAAGCGGTGGCGGGCTCGCCCGGGCCTGCCCCACGCAATAAACGAAACGAAAAGGCAGCCTGCCGGATCATGCTTTGAGCATATCGCGGCAGGCTGCTTTTTTGTGTGATGGCGCTGTCCGTCTGCAGGCTCCGGCGGCCGGCATCAGCGCGTCAGGTTGAAGCGCAGGTTGATGCCGAAGTCTTGCGTGGTGATGGGGTAGGAGCTCGACGTGAGCAGCGGCTTGTTCATCTGACGGTCGTAGTAGGCGCTCAGCGTAAGGAACTTGCTCAGCGCATACTCCGCCGAGAAGGAAACCTGCACGGCCTTGTTGCCGCTCGTGGCCTGCGTGAGCGTGGTGAGGATGTCGCGGTTCAGGGCGCTCTGGTTGCGGAACGTCAGGTCGAGCCGCAGGTTCAGGTCGTTGCTGAAGCCCGAAGCGTTGGTTTTCTTCTGTCCTGCGGCGCCCCGCTTGCCTTTGCTGCGCACGGCCTTCTTGGGCTGGAAGAGTTTCAGGTCGGCAATTTTGTAGCCCAAGCCGATGATAAAGTCGTTCGAGCGCGTCTCCGAAATCTGCTGCGAGGTCATGCTGAGCGTGACGACGCGCGTCTTGCGATATTCCACCTTGGCCGTCAGGTCGTTCTGGAAGGTCATGTCGACACCTATGAGGGGCGAGAACGATTCGTTGATGGAAACGGTCGATATGTCGTACATGGAGCTCGGAATGGGGTTGCCCGTCGTGACGTCCTGGACGAAACCGATGCCGTTCATGTACTCCTGATAGGATGTGAACGTGCTGTAAGAGCCAATGGCGAAGACGCTGCGGTATGAGTGGTTCAGGTTGAAGCTCTTAAAGATTTTCTTCATCTTCGGCAGCTTCGATAGGCCGCTATACGTAAGCGACCAGTTGGGCAGCAGGCGGGTGAGGGCCGGGAAGATGTCGAGCGAGGAGCCTCCGCTGCCGTAGGCCGAGAGGAAGGCGGGAATCATCACCTGTGCCGAGTATTTGTCCACCGTGCCGTTGGCCGGGTCGAAGGGCTTACCTGCCAGCTGCGAGCCGGCGGGATAGGTGGCGCCGGCGTAGAGTGCCTCGACGCGGTTGCGGTAGCCGTCGAGCGAGGCCACGAAGCGGTCGAAAGTTTTGCTGCGGTAGCCGTTATCGGCGTTGCCCGTCTTCTCAAAGGCCGATTTCAGGCTGATGGTGGTCATCGAGAAGCTGCCCGTCTGCGTGGTGGGCATGCCGTCGAACATATACTGGATGCTCTTGGCCTTGTTGACGTTGCGGCTGGCGCTGAGGTCAATCTTGAAGTCGCGGAACGGCTCGATGGTGGCTCTGATTTGCAGGTCTTCGGTCAGGTTGGTCGTGGCGGGCGACACGATGCTGTCGCTCTGCAAGAGCCAGCCGCGTTCGGCGGCACGGCGCACGAAGCTTTCGTCCGTGAAGCCGAAGGCAAAGTCGAGGCCGGGTTGCAGTCCGCCGCCTTTGCCCTGCCCGAAGACGTCGCCCACCTGCGGCAGGAAGCCCGGCACGGACATGCTGTAACGGTTGCTGTACGAGATGCTCACGTTGCGCACCATCATGAGGCCGCGGCTGACGTATTCGAGGGCTTTATACCATCCCTGCTCCTCCTTGCGCTTGCGCGGGCTCACGGTGATTTTGAGCTTCACCGTGTCGCGCGTGAGCACTTCGATGCGGTTGGCGTCGAGCACCTTGTAGCGCACGGGATAGCGCTTGCCGTCGCTGCGGAGCGCCGTGACGCGCACCTTCTTCGAGCGCTGGTTGTGGATGACGAGCGTCGTCGTGTCGGCCTTGAGCTGTATTTCCTTGGAGAAATTCTTTTTTTCCTCCTTTTTCTTCTGCGGCGTGGCCGAGAACTTGCGGTTGACGGCTTTCAGGAAGGGCACGTGGTTGTAGAGCGTTTCCATGTTGAGCCGTGCGTTGCCGTTGATGTCGCGCGAGTTGGATATGGTGTTGCCCAGCGTGGTGCCGTCTTCCAGGTCGGTGCCGCGGGACCAGTTGTAGGTCGAGGCATACTTGGCGTCGGCCGTCAGCCAGTCGAAGACGGGCAGTTTGTTGAGAGGAAGCTGCCACGAGAAGTCGAAGTTCTGCTGGTAGGAGAGGGGTGTGCCCAGTTGCTTGATGCTGTTCCACACGGAGTCCTTCCAGGCCGAGTAGCGGTCGGGGTAGAGGTCTTTGTTGACGGCCGTATAGGGCTGTTCGATTTCGGCGTTTGTGCCCGAGGCGAAGCTGGCGTGTATGTTCTTCGTCAGATCCCAGCGCAGGTTGAAGCTGCGGTTCCACAGGAAGTCGCTCGACCACGACAAGGGGATTGACGTGTTGCCCACGTCCTCCATGTCGCGCTCTTGCAGCTCGTAATAGTTGCGCGTGATGTCCGAGTTGAACGTTAAGTTCTGAGGCAGGAAGTTGATGGACTGGTCTTTCAGAATCTTCAACCACTTGCTGCGGCTCTTGATGCGCTTCTTAAACGGTTCGAAGGGCTTGAAGTTGGGCGAGTAGTTGTAGTTGAAGTTCCACTTCCAGTTCTGCTCCTTTTCCCAGGCCGTCGTCTCGCCCGTTGTGTTGCGGCTGCTGAAGGCATAGCTGAGCGAGAAGTTGGCAGGGTCGTAGGGCATGGGATATCGCTTGGTGGCCACGTTGAAACGCAGGTTGCTGATGCTGAAATTCTTGTTGATAATGACCTTTTCGGCAATGTTGCGCAGCGAGTCGCGCTCGTGGTCGTTGGCCATGGCGTCGAGGGCGTCGTCGAGCTCCATGTCGGTGTCGAGCGGGTTGTAGCGCGGCACGGTACGTTCCTTGCTGTACGAATAGTAGACGGGGGCCTGCAATTTCAGCTTCTCGGGGAAGAAGCGGCCTGCCTCGACGTTGGTCGTAACGCTGTAATTATACAGATTGTCGTCGCGGCGCTGCGAGACGCTTTCCTCCAAACCGCCAAATCCGTCGGTCTCGATGTGGCCCGACAGGTTGAGCGAGGCCACGTCGGAGAACTGGATGTTCAGTGTTCCCTGGGCCGCCCAGCCGCCGTTGTTGGAAAACTCCTGCAAGCGCAGCTCGTTGACCCACACCTCAACGCTGCGCACCGAGCGCGAGTTGTTGCGCACGCCAATCATGATGGTGCGCACCTCGCCCAGCGACGGGTTGCCCATCACGCTCACCTTGTTCTTCTGGTCCGAGGGGTCATATTCGGAGTAGAGCGTCGAAAAGTTGGTCAGCCCCAGCGCCTTCTGGCGGTTGCGGTTCTTCTTCACGTCCGTCAGCAGCGAAAGGTCGATGTCGAGCATGTTTTCGGCCGGCCACACCGCCTCGGCTCCGCTGGCCGACTGTGCATACTGACCCTCGGGCGTGATGGTGAGCGGTATCTCGTACTCGTAGAAATTGTTCTTGTAGTCGGAGCCCAGACGTACGAACAGGCTCATCTGTCCGTCCTCCAACGTGTTGTCGCCCGTCAGCGCATTGGCGTGCGTAAACATCTGCAAGTGTTTATATCTCCGCAAATCGAGCGTAGTGTTCTTGTAGACGGCACGGGCGTCGTTCGAAGCGAGGTTTTCAACGGTTATGGCGAGCGCCTGCTCGTCGTTTTGCAGGATTTGGTCCTGCCCCGGGTCGATGACGCGGCTGATGCCGGGCGGGATGACGTAGTTGACGGGCGTTTTCTCGTTGTTTTCCTCGAAATTGACGGCCGAAACGCTCATCGAGCCGCTCACGTCGGGCGTTTCGCCGCTGTAAAGCGCCTGTTCGTAGGCTCTCCATTCGCCGCGCACGAGGTCAAGCGTGGCAAAGCGGAGCACGACGGGGCGCTCGAAGCCCGTGAGGAACATGCGCATGAAGCGTATGCTGCTGAAATCGCTGATGCCTCCCTCGCGCTGCTCATACGCCTCGACGGGGATGCGGAAGAGATACCACGTGACGTCTTCTGTCGTTCCGTTGCGGAGTTTCACGCTGGCCGTGCGCTGGTCTACGATGAAGTTTTGCCCCACGCTCATGGCTTCCGGCGCTATGTGTACGCGGTACTGGTAGTATTTTTCGTATTCGTTGAGGGTGAAATCCTGGTTGATGTCCTCGACGTCGGGCGTGGTCTTATAGGCCGTGCTGTAGCTTTCGGGCGAGCGGTCGGCGTCGACGGAGTTGCCGTTGGGGTTGTTGATGTATTTGTAGCGGTCGAGGATAGAGGTCTCGTTGGCGTCGTAGTCGGAACCGCGGAAGTAGTGGTAGCGGTCGCCCGAGGGTGCGGCAAGCAGCGAGTCGTACACCTCGGGGCGCACGATGCTGCGCACCTGTTCCAGGTAGCTCTGATAGGCCGGGAAGGTGCGTTCCTCTTCGCTGGTGAGGCCGTTGAGGCCCACGTCCTGGCGCTGTCGCGAGCCGCTCGACGTGTTGAAGGCATAGGTCATGCTGTTTTGCGTCGGCACGCGGCCCCACACGGTTTCGGTGTAGAGCGATGCGTCGGCTGCGGTGGGCATGCCGCTCTCGGTGTACTTTTTTCCGTCCTTTAAGATGTCTTCGCTGATCTCGCCCAGGTTGATGTAGAGGTCGCCCGAGAAGGTCGTTCCCTCTTTCCGGGCTTTGATGAAGGGGTCCATGAGCCAGAATTCCACGTATTCGACGTTGGCCGTCTCGAAGTCGTTGGTGTCGAGCTTTCTCATCATGCCTCCCCAGCGCTGGGCGGGGTTTTGCAGGTGTCCGTCGGCGTCGAGGTTGGGGTCGAGGTTGTAGGGGCCGCGTTCGTTGGGATAGTAGGCCAGGTTGAGGACGTTCAGCGTGGACGACTCGCGGTAGTTGATCTGCCGGTTGGGAAAGAGTTCGCTGATGTACACTTCGCGCACGTCGTGGTCGGAAAGCTGGTCGAGGTCGCCCTTGATGTGTCCCGGCGTGAGCGACGAGGAGCGGCGAGTGAAAAGCGGGTCGATGTAGTACCAGGCAAGCAGGGCGCGGTTGTAGCCGTAGCGCAGGTCGTTCGTGTATTTCGACTCGGGGAAGAGGGCCGGCGTGGAGCTGATGACCCAGTCGGTGGGGTTGGAGACGTCGATGTCGCTCTTCGTGTTCTCAAAGTCGTCGATGTAGGAGGCATTGCCCTGTGCGCCGCGGTTTTTCCCTGCAATGAGCTGGGCAAACTCGGCCGTGAAGTTGATGGTCGACGGGGCGGTGCAGTTGAGGAAGGGTATCTTGTTGAGTATGTCCGTGAGCCACTGGCTCTGCTTCTTCCACGACATGCTCAGTCCCCAGATGGTGTTGTTGAGCGGTTCGCTGCCCATGGCCACTTTGGTCGTCAGGGGCTTTTCGCCCAGATGCATGAACGTACCGCCCACCTGGAAGTCCTTCGTGAAATCGTATTGGAAGGCCAGGCCGAACATCGTCTTGCGCTGCATGCCGTAGTTGGTGTCGCTTTCGAGGCTTACGTCGATGCCCGTTCCCGCGTCGAGGATGCTCTGGTTCAGGATTCTGACTACGCCGTTGTTGTAGTCGACGGTATAGTCGGAGCCCTCGGTGAGCGTCTGCCCGCCGGCCGTCACCACGACGGAGCCCTGCGGGATGTTCATGGCGCCCAGCTGTATCTCGCCGCTCTTTGTGGCCTTGTACTGCCCGGTGATGACGTATTTGTTTTTCTCGGCAATCTGCTTGGCCACGGTCTTCGTCGAGTCGTAGAGCTCCCGGTAGACGTATTTTTCGGCCACGGCGGGGTCGCCGATGATGCCGGC
Source organism: uncultured Bacteroidales bacterium (assembly GCA_949297215.1). Classification (GTDB taxonomy): domain Bacteria; phylum Bacteroidota; class Bacteroidia; order Bacteroidales; family Bacteroidaceae; genus Alloprevotella. Next base: position 275,302 of record CASFRV010000001.1, read on the forward strand.
CAGATAGGAGCCGAAAGGTTCCACCACGGGGAAATATACCCGCCCGTTGGCGGCGTCTATCGTGTAGCCCTCCACGTAGTCGAAGTAGCCGTTCGGGTTTCGCTTGTTGTTGTTGTCGAGCTTGTCCAGGCCGAGCAGCGATATGATGCGTTTGTCTTTCAGCGCGGGCTCGGGCAGGTACGAGAGGTAGACGCCCGTCGTGTCGCTCAGGATTTTCACGTCCAGGCGGAAGCGGTCTTTCTGCACCGAGGTGGCTCCCAGCGAGTAGACGTTCTTCATCATGAGGTCCCAGTTGCCCATCTGCGGCGTGTTGGCCGTGTTTTTCAGCGATTTGACGAAGAGCGTCGTCTGGTTGTCCTGCCGGTCGGTCGAGAACTCGCCCACTTGGTAGCGCGTGCCGCGGTAGGTATATTCGAAGGCGACGGCCAGCACCTGGTCGGTTTGCAGCGAGGTGCGCAGCGAGACGTAGCCCAGACTGCTGTTGAGCTTATATTCCGATGAGTTGAGCAGGCGGGCGTTTTCCAGCTTTTCATAGTCGGTTCCGCCCACCAGGCCGGCGCCGTCGAGCGTGGGGGTGACCTGCGATATGTCGCGGGCGGCAGCGAGCCCTCCCACGAGCGTGGCGTAGAGCGAGTTGGAGTTGTTGCTTGGCGTCACGTCGGCACCGGGCGTCCACATGGGGTTGCTGATGTGGTCGTGTTCGCCCAGGTCTGTCAGGGCCACGATGTTGCGCGTGTTCGTCGTAGTTCCGTTCTTGTTCGTCACCCAGATTTCTACCCGGTTGATAGTGATGCCCGACAGCACGTTAGGCAGCTGAGCCATATTGCCGTCGTAGTGTTCCCGGAAATATTGTGCCAGGAAGAAGTGGCGGTTTTCCTCGTAGTCGGCCGCCGAAAATTCGTAGTCGGTCAGCTGCGCCCCTCCCTCGGAGCTCACGCTCTGCGTGTTCGACTTTTTTTGCGAAATGACGGTTTGCAGCTTCAGCTTGCCAAACTGCATGTCGGCCCGCACGCCGAAGAGCGACGAAGCGCCGCGTATGAGCGACGAGTTGGTGGGCATCGACACGTTGCCTGCCTCGATGAGCTTGATGATTTCGTCCTCCTTGCCCTCGTAGCGGAGCTTGAGGTTCTGTGCGTCAAAGTCGAACGTGGCTTCCGAGTTGTAGTTGAAGTCCATGTTGACCTTGTCGCCCACCTTTCCGTTGACGCTGATGTTTATCTTCTCGTCAAAGTCGAAGCCAAACACCTTGCGGTTGCGCTCGGCGAGCGACGGGTTGTCCACAAAGCGCGTGTTGGCGCCTATTTTCAGTTCGGCCGAGCCTTGCGTCTTGATGCGCACGCCGCCCGGTCCGAAGATTTTGTCGGCAGGTCCCAGGTCGAAGTGCATGTCGGTGAAGTCGAACTTTTCCTTGCCGCCGGCCTTGAAGGCTTCGGCGTTTTTGTTTTTGAAAAATTCGTTCATCGAGCGCTTGAAGCTCCATTCGCGGTATTCTTCCTGCGTCATGAAGAAGGGAGCTTCGAGAAAATCGTCGCCCAGCTTCGTGCCGAGGCGGTATGTGCCCGAGCGCTCGTCGTAGAACACGCCCGATTTCAGGTTTTCGGGGTCGCGCAGGTCGGTCGAGAGCGTCGTGTCCTCGTCTTCGCTCCGCAGGATGGTCTTTTTCACGCCGAAACGCGGCTCCACGACCGTGTCGGGCGGTGTGGCGGGCCGGGCGGGCGCAGGCTGGGGCGCCGGGGCATGGCTGCGGCCGGCGGGCACGGCCAGCGCCAGGCAGGCCAGCAGGAAGCTGCCGGCCGCCATCATGGCAGGACGTGGGGCAAAGACGTGGCGTAAACGTTTCATGAAGGTGAAGGGCCGGCTGCGGCTCACAGCATCTTTAAAGCCTGTTTGATGATCTGTTCCACAGCGAGCGAGGGGTCGTCCTTGACGATTTGCAGCACCGTCTTTTGCGACGGGGCGGGCGGGAAGCCCAGCATCGTGAGGGCGGCCACGGCCTCGTCCACCGCCTGGTCCGTGCCGGCGGGCAGCGCGCCTGCGCCCTGCTCCGTGGCGGTCGTGCCGAAGGCTTTCACCTTGTCTTTCAGGTCGACGATGATGCGCTGTGCGGCTTTGGGCCCGATGCCCTTGACGCTGCGCAGCATGCGCTCGTTGCCGTCGCTGATGATGCGGCCCAGCTCGGCCGGGGTGAAGGCCGACAGGACGGTGCGGGCTATTTGTCCGCCGATGCCCGTGACGCTGATGAGCGAGAGGAAGAGCTCGCGCTCCTCGCGCGTGGCAAAGCCGTAGAGCAGGTAGGCGTCGTCGCGTATGGCCTCGTAGACGTAGAGGCGTGCTTCGGCGTGGCCCTGGATGGCGGTGTAGGTGTTGAGCGATATGTAGAGCAGATAGCCCACGCCGTGGCAGTCGAGTACGGCCCATGCCGGCGTCAGCTCGTCGATGTTTCCTCTTATGTATTCGATCATGTGGAAAAATCCGCTTTTATTCTGTTATAAAACGGGAAAACTGGGGTTTTATTATGCCCGGGGCCGATATTTCTGCACGTGCGGCCCGCGGTTTTCAGCGTGTCGTTTGCCGGGGCGTGCCGAGACGGGAGGCGGGGCGTGGCTGCTGCCTGCCTGCCCGCGGCTGCGGGCAGCAAAAAAACTCCCGGCCGCGCCATGTGGCGGCCGGGAGCTGAAGGGCCGGGCCCGGTTGTTTATTTCTTGTTGAGGGCCAGGTCGACGTTGACGGCGCAAGCTACGGAGCATCCCACCATCGGGTTGTTGCCGATGCCGAGGAAGCCCATCATCTCAACGTGTGCGGGCACGCTGGACGAGCCTGCAAACTGGGCGTCGCTGTGCATGCGGCCCAGCGTGTCGGTCATGCCGTACGAGGCGGGACCTGCGGCCATGTTGTCGGGATGGAGCGTGCGGCCCGTTCCGCCACCGGAGGCTACGGAGAAATAGGGCTTGCCTGCGAGCACGCGCTCTTTCTTGTACGTGCCGGCAACGGGGTGCTGGAAGCGCGTCGGGTTGGTGGAGTTGCCCGTGATGGACACGTCCACGTTTTCCTTCCACATGATGGCCACGCCTTCGCGCACGTCGTCGGCGCCGTAGCAGTTGACCTTGGCGCGGGGGCCGTCGCTGTATGCCGTGGTGTTCACCACTTTCAGTTCGCCCGTATAATAGTCGAACTGCGTCTGGACATACGTGAAGCCGTTGATGCGGGAAATGATCATGGCGGCGTCTTTGCCCAGTCCGTTCAGGATGCAGCGCAGGGGGTTCTTGCGAACCTTGTTGGCCATTTCGGCAATCTTGATGGCGCCTTCGGCGGCGGCGAAACTCTCGTGACCGGCCAGGAAGGCGAAGCATTGCGTCTCTTCCGACAGGAGGCGGGCGGCCAGGTTGCCGTGGCCAAGACCTACCTTACGGTCGTCGGCTACGGAGCCGGGGATGCAGAATGCCTGCAAGCCCTCGCCGATGTATTCGGCTGCCTCAACAGCGTTTTTCGCACCTTCCTTCAAAGCGATGGCCGAACCTACGACGTAGGCCCACTTGGCGTTTTCGAAGCAGATGCCCTGGGTTTCCTGACACGTCATGTAGGGGTCAAGGCCGTAGCTGTCGCAAATCTGGTTGGCTTCTTCGATATCTTTGATGCCGTGCTTGTTGAGCGCTGCGATGACTTGGTTGATACGGCGCTCCTGGCTCTCAAACTTTACTTCTCTTATCATGATATGTTCCTCCTCTTATTCTTTACGCGGGTCAATATACTTAACGGCGCCCTGTTCGGCCGTGAAACGACCGTAATGACCCGTCACTTTCTTCAATGCCTCGTTGGCGTCGGTGCCTTTCTTCACCTCTTCCATGAACTTGCCCATGTGGACAAACTCGTAACCGATGACCTGGTTGTCCTTGTCGAGGGCCATGCGCGTGATGTAGCCTTCGGTGAGTTCCAGATAGCGGGTGCCTTTGGCCAGCGTGCCGTAGAGCGTGCCAGTCTGGCTGCGGAGGCCCTTGCCCAGGTCTTCAAGGCCGGCTCCGATGACGAGTCCGCCCTCGGAGAAGGCGCTCTGCGTGCGGCCGTAGACAATCTGCAGGAAGAGCTCGCGCATGGCCGTGTTGATGGCGTCGCATACGAGGTCGGTGTTGAGGGCTTCGAGAATGGTCTTTCCGGGAAGGATTTCAGAAGCCATGGCAGCGGAGTGGGTCATACCGGAGCAGCCGATGGTCTCGACGAGGCATTCCTGGATGACGCCTTCCTTGACGTTGAGCGTCAGCTTGCAGGCACCCTGCTGGGGAGCGCACCAGCCCACACCGTGGGTAAGGCCCGATATGTCCTTTATTTCCTTGGCATGCACCCATTTGCCCTCTTCGGGGATGGGAGCGTTTTCGTGCTTCGGGCCTTTGGCCACGCAGCACATTTCCTTTACTTCGTTAGAGTACTCCATGTCGCTAAAAATATTTAGGTGTAAAATATCTTTTCTTCCGGAAAGCTTTTCATTCTTCCCCGTGCAAAGTTAAGACAAATCTCTTATATGCCGCGCAGAAAACGGCGTTTTTTAGCGCTTTCCGGCTTGATAGCGGCGGCGTGGCCTGTGGCAGCCACACCTTATTATATATAGATGCGCCGGCCGCACCTCCCGTGGCGGGGAGGGCGGGCCGGCGCGATGAGCGGTGGCCGCCGGGGCCTCAGGAGGCGGTTTGACGGCTTTCGTCGGTCTTGGCGTTTTCGAAGATGCGGCGAAGTACCTCCTGGCAGATGTTGAGCTCTTCCAGGCCCAGGCCTTTGAGCATGTCCTTCAGGGTGCGGAGCGCCGTTTTCTGCGCCCGGGCCGTTATGTCGCGCCCGAGCGGCGTGAGGTTGATAATGTTGGAGCGCCGGTCGCGCAGATTTTTTTCGCGGCTGACCCATCCCGTCAGTTCCATGCTGTCGATGAGGCGTGTCATCGAAGGCTTGTCCTTGTAGGTGGCGTTGCAGAGCGCCTGCTGGCTCACTCCGTCCTGTTCGGAGAGGTAAATGAGCACTGTCCACTGCTCAGGACTCAGGTCGAGGCCGGCACTGATGAAATCCTTGTGGAGGCGGCGGCTGATGACAGTGGAAACCTTGCCGTTGAGGATGGCAAAAACGAGGCGGATGTCGATGTTCAGATCCATTGTGGGAATGTAGCTGTATGGTTACGGGCAAGGCGGCGCGGGCAGAGCCGTTGCGGGGCGTTGCGGCCGCTTTTATCCCTTTCGGGCAAAGGTACGTATTTTTCTAATTTCTCTGCCTTTTGCTTTGACTAAATAAAAGAAAAATACTACTTTTGCATCTGCTGAAATGCGGGGAGCATCCGCTTCTGCGCCGGAAGGGCCCGTTTCCGAAAGCTGAGACCGACGGAATTGATGGGCTTTACTTTCGTGCTGAGAAAGAAGGAAAAATATAAACATTTAATCAGATAAGATGAACATTTCGTTAGAGAACGTAGACAAGGTGAGCGCCTGCCTTACCTTGCAACTGGAAAAAGCCGATTACGAGGGCGAGGTGAAAAAGCTGCTGCGCACTTTTTGCCAGAAAGCCCAGGTACACGGTTTCCGTCCTGGAAAACTGCCCATGAGCGTCGCCATCAAGATGTATGGCAGCCAGGCCAAGGCCGAAGCCGTCGACCACATGGTCTCGGAAAAGCTTTCTGCATATCTTACCGAAAACAAAGTGCAACTGCTGGGACAGCCCATGGTGAGCGACAAGCAGCCCATCATCGATTTTGAAAAGCAAGACAACTTTGAGTTCCTTTTCGACATAGCTCTCAAGCCCGACTTTACCGTTGAGGCAACGGTAGACGACCATATACCGTATTATGACATCGAGGTGTCGGACGAAATGGTGAGCAAGCAGGTAGACGACTATGCCCAGCGCGGCGGCCATTCTGTTTCGGTGGACGAATATGCCGATAAGGACATCGTGCGCGGAACGCTGGCCGAGCTCGACGAAAACGGTCAGCCCAAGGAGGGCGGACTGGTGGTAGAAAAGGCATCGCTCATGCCTTCCTACTTCAAGAACGACGAGCAGAAAAAGGTGTTCGACGGCGTGAAGAAAAACACGGTCGTGACGCTGAACCTCTCGAAAGCCTACGACGGCAACGAGGCCGAGGTGGCTTCGCTCCTGAAGGTGAAGAAGGAAGAGGCCGGCGCCTACACGGGCGACTTCTCGTTCCAGATCGACGAAATTTCCCGCTACATGCCGGCCGAGGTTGGCCAGGAGCTCTTCGACCAGGTGTTTGGCGAAGGACAGGTGAAGAGCGAGGAGGAATTCCGCGCCAAGATCAAGGAGGCCATTGCCGCCAACATGGCTCACAACAGCGATTACAAGTTCCTGGTGGACGCCCGCGCCTATTTTGAGCAGAAAGTGGGCGAACTCGAATTCTCGGAACCGCTGCTGAAGAAGTTCTTGCAAAATTCGCACCGCAGCGAAAAGAACGAGCCCATGAGCGCCGAAGAGCTCGACAAGGCCTACGAGGGCAACATCAAGAGCTTGAAGTGGGAGCTCATCAAAGACAAATTTGCCACCCAGCTGCATATCGAAATAAAGCAGGAAGAGGTGAAGGCTACCGCCGTGGGAGCTGCCCGTATGCAGTTTGCACAGTATGGTATGATGAACGTTCCCGAGCAGTATATCGAACAGTATGCCGCCGACATGATGAAGAAAGAAGAAAACGTGCGCTACTACTTCGACGCCTGCCTCAACTCCAAGCTGACGGCCGCCCTGAAAGAGACCGTGACGTTAGACCGCAAGACGGTTTCGATGGAAGATTTCAACAAAATGTTTGAATAACCACCGGACCGACAGCCGGAGCTTTCAATAAGGAGAAAGTCAATAAGAGGCCGAAGACGCACAAGGGTTCCATCCGCAGAGGACGGGGCGGTCTTCAGCTTCCTGTTGACTTTCTTTGACTAACAAACCTGTCGGAAACGAGAGCCTTGCCCACGCGGCGCATCGGAAAACGGTGCGACCACGCGCGGGCACCCCAAAAACAGACGAGAAAATGAACGATTTCAGAAAATTTGCAACGGGACACCTGGGCATCAATTCCCAGGCGCTCGACGACGTAATCAAGAGTCAGAACCAATATCTGAACCCGTACATCCTGGAAGAACGCCAACTGAACGTAACGCAGATGGACGTGTTCTCCCGCCTGATGATGGACCGCATCATCTTCCTGGGTACGCAGATCGACGATTATACGGCCAACACGCTCCAAGCACAGCTGCTCTATCTCGACTCGTGCGACCCCGGGAAGGACATATCCATCTATATCAATTCGCCGGGCGGCTCCGTATATGCCGGGCTTGGCATCTACGACACCATGCAATTCATCAGTAGCGACGTAGCCACTATTTGTACGGGAATGGCCGCGTCGATGGCCGCCGTTTTGCTGGTGGCCGGGGCCGAGGGGAAGCGGTCGGCGCTCAAGCACAGCCGCGTGATGATACATCAGCCGATGGGTGGCGCACAGGGCCAGGCGTCGGACATCGAAATCACGGCCCGTGAAATCCAGAAGCTGAAAAAAGAACTCTATACCATCATTGCCGACCATTCGCATACCGACTATGAAAAGGTGTGGGCCGACTCGGACCGTGATTACTGGATGACGGCAGAGGAGGCAAAAGAGTATGGAATGATCGATCGCGTGTTAGCCCGTAAGCCCAATGACAAATAAAAAACATTGCAGCATTTGCGGCAGAACCGAGGACCAGGTGATGCTCCTCATCCAGGGGCCTAAGGGAAATATCTGCAACGAATGTATCGCCGCAGCCCATCAGGTGATGGAGGAGGCCCTGCCCGGCTATGCCGAGCAGGCAACGGAAGCTGCCGGCAAGACGCAGAAGGATAGCCCCATCGACATGGACAAACTGCCCAGGCCGAAGGACATCAAGGAGTACCTCGATGAGTATGTCATCGGGCAGGATGCCGCCAAGCGCAACCTGGCAGTGGCCGTTTACAACCATTATAAGCGCCTGTACCGGAAGGATAAACCCGAGGACGACGGCGTGGAGATCGAAAAGTCGAACATCATCATGGTGGGCTCGACGGGAACGGGCAAGACGCTGCTGGCGCGCACCATCGCACGGCGGCTGGACGTGCCTTTCACCATCGTGGACGCAACGGTGTTTACCGAGGCCGGCTACGTGGGCGAGGACATCGAGAGCATCTTGTCGCGCCTGTTGCAGGTGGCCGACTATGACAAGGAGCGCGCCGAGCGCGGCATCGTGTTCATTGACGAGATAGACAAAATAGCCCGCAAGTCGGACAACCCGTCTATCACGCGCGACGTGAGCGGCGAGGGCGTGCAGCAGGGATTGCTGAAACTGCTGGAAGGCTCCGTCGTGAACGTACCGCCTAAAGGCGGCCGCAAGCATCCCGACCAGGACTATGTGCACGTGGATACGCGCAACATCCTGTTTATCTGCGGTGGAGCGTTCGACGGCATCGAGAAAAAAATAGCCCAGCGCCTGAACACGCACACCGTGGGCTACGACTCGGTGCAGAACGCCCGGAGAATAGACACGGCCGACCTGATGCAATACATCGAGCCGCAGGATTTGAAGTCGTTTGGCCTCATCCCCGAAATCATCGGTCGCCTGCCCGTGCTCACCTATCTGCAACCGTTGGACAGAGAAGCCCTGCGCCGAATATTGACCGAACCGAAAAATTCGATCATCAAGCAATACGTAAAACTCTTTGAGATGGACGGCGTGCGCTTGGAGTTCACTCCTGAAGCCTTGGACTATATCGTCGGAAAGGCCATAGAGTATAAGCTGGGCGCCCGTGGCTTGCGCTCCATCACGGAGAGCATCATGACAGACGCGATGTATGAGGCACCCTCGTCCGGCGAAAAAGAGTTTATCGTAACGCGTGAATATGCGCAGACTCAATATGAGAAAACCGCGCATCTGTAACAGACGCTATGAGGGGTGCAGACGTTCGTCTGCGGAATAGATGTAGTAATTAAAAGCTGAAAGCCGGTACCGGGAAGAAAAATTTTTTATGTTTTTCCCCGTCTTCTCCGCACGAATTCAAAACTTGTTCATAACTTTGTTAGAGGAAAGAGAGTGGTATGCTGCTTTCTTTCCTTTTCCTCAACGACAAAACTGCAAGTGCCATGGAAAAAAAGTACGATCTGCGTAAAGAGCTGAAGAAACACTTTGGCTTTGACAATTTCAAGAACAGCCAGAAAGATATCATACAGGATCTGCTGGATGGGAAGAATGTATTCGTACTTATGCCGACGGGCGGCGGCAAGTCGCTCTGTTATCAGCTGCCCTCCCTGTTGATGGAAGGAACAGCCATCGTCATCTCGCCGTTGATAGCTCTGATGAAAAATCAGGTAGACGCCATCCGGCACATGAGCGATGAGGACGGCGTGGCACATTTTATCAACTCCTCGTTGAACAAAGCCGCCATCGATCAGGTCAAGCGGGACATATTGGACGGGAAAACGAAGCTGCTCTACGTGGCTCCCGAGTCGCTGACGAAAGAAGAGAATGTAAAGTTTCTGCAAGGAGTGAAAATCTCCTTTTATGCCATTGACGAGGCCCATTGCATCTCGGAATGGGGACACGATTTCAGACCCGAGTATCGGAAAATACGTCCGATCATCACCGAAATAGGCGAGGCGCCCGTCATCGCGCTGACAGCTACCGCTACCGACAAGGTGCGTCTCGATATCAAGAAGAATCTGGGCATTATGGACGCAGCAGAATATAAAAGCTCCTTTAATCGCCCGAATCTCTACTATGAGGTGAGGCCTAAGACGGCAGATATCGATAAGGAAATCATTAAGTTTATCAAGCAGCACCCGCGAAAAAGCGGCATCATCTATTGTCTGAGCCGCAAGACCGTGGAGGAACTGGCCGAAGTGCTCAGGATAAACGACATCCGTGCCGAGGCATATCACGCAGGTATGGATGCGGCTTCGCGATCGAAAACGCAGGATGATTTCCTCATGGAGAAAATCGACGTCATCGTTGCGACCATTGCATTTGGCATGGGGATCGATAAGCCCGACGTGCGCTTTGTCATCCATTACGACATACCTAAAAGTCTCGAAGGCTATTATCAGGAAACCGGCCGCGCCGGAAGAGACGGCGGCGAGGGACGCTGTGTGGCTTTCTATTCGAGAAAAGACCTTCAAAAGCTCGAAAAGTTTATGGAGGGCAAGCCTGTGGCAGAGCAGGACATAGGTCGTCAGTTGTTGAAGGAGACAGCTGCGTATGCAGAGTCGTCTGTGTGCCGGCGCAAGCTTTTACTGCACTATTTCGGAGAAAACTACCCCAAAGAGAATTGTGGAAATTGTGATAACTGCATTAATCCGAGAAACCAAGTGGAAGCAAAGGACAATTTGTTGAAAGTTTTAGAGGTTATACTGCAAACAAAAGAAAATTTCAGAGACGATTATATCAAGGATGTGCTCATGGGAAAGGCCACAGAAGAGGTCATGGCTCATAAGCACGACGACTTGGAGCTCTTCGGCGCCTGCGAAGAAAAGGACGAAAAGCTTCTCAATGCCGTCATCCGCCAGGCTCTTCTGGCGGGCTATCTGGAAAAAGAAGTGGACAACTACGGCGTGCTGAAAGTAACCCCGGAGGGTCATCATTTCTTGAAGAAGCCCGTTTCTTTCATGATAGTGGAAGACCGCGATTTCAGCGAAAACGAAAGCGGGGAGCCCGGTGCGGTCGACCCGGCTCTCTATCAAATGCTGAAAGATCTCCGCAAAAGCATGTCAAAAGAGCTGGACGTGCCGCCATACGTAATTTTCCAAGACGTTTCTTTGGAGGCTATGGCTACGGTCTATCCGCAAACGTTGGAGGAGCTGTGCAGAATACCCGGTGTGGGCGATGGAAAAGCCAAGCGCTACGGAGCAAAATTCTGTGAGCTGATAAAGCGCCATTGCGAGGAGAACGATATCGAGCGTCCCGAGGATTTGATGATCCGTTCGAGGCCTAACCGCTCGGAGAAGAAGACGAGCATTATCCACAGCATCGACCGTCGTGTCTCGCTCGACGACATTGCGCTGGCCAAGGGCTTGGAGTTTGAAGAGCTGCTCGACGAAATTGAGTCGATTGTCTATTCCGGTACGAAGATCAACATTGACTATTACATCAATGAGCAGATGGACCCGGACGAAGTGGACGAGATATACCAGTATTTCAAGGAGTCGGAAACCGACGATCTGGATGAAGCTCTCGATCAGCTCGGCCAGGATTATTCGGCGGATTTGATAAGGCTCGTACGCATCAAGTTCATATCGGAAATGGCCAACTAATCTATTTTTATTCAAGAATATGACAGACAACAAGATAGAAGAAGCAACAGAGAAGAAGAGCTTGAACTTTATCGAGCAGATTGTTGAGGCCGATCTCGCAGCCGGGAAGAACGGCGGGCGTTTGCAGACGCGTTTCCCGCCCGAGCCGAACGGCTATCTGCACATCGGGCATGCCAAGGCCATTTGCATGGACTTTGGCGTCGCTGAAAAGTTTGGCGGCATTTGCAACTTGCGCCTCGACGACACCAACCCGCAAAAGGAAGACACAGAATACGTCGATGCCATCAAGGAGGACATCGAGTGGCTCGGTTTCCATTGGGCTCATCTCTATCATGCGTCCGATTATTTCCAGCAGTTGTGGGATTTTGCCGTGCGTCTCATCAAGGAGGGCAAGGCCTACGTTGACGAGCAGACGAGCGAGCAGATTGCTGACCAGAAAGGCACGCCCACGCAGCCCGGCACGCCCAGCCCCTTCCGCGACCGTCCGGTCGAGGAGAGCCTTGCGCTGTTTGAGAAGATGAACAGCGGCGAGCTCCCCGAGGGGTCGATGGTGCTGCGTGCGAAGATAGACATGGCCAGCCCCAACATGCATTTCCGCGACCCGGTGATATACCGCATCATCAACAAGGAACACCACCGCACGGGCAGCAAATGGAAGGCCTATCCCATGTACGACTTTGCCCATGGTCAGAGCGACTATTTCGAAGGCGTCACCCATTCCATCTGTACGCTCGAATTTGTGCCCCACCGCCCGTTGTACGACTATTTCATCGATGAACTGAAAGAAGGCCGCGACCTGGATGACAACCGTCCGCGTCAGTACGAGTTTAACCGCCTGAACCTCACCTATACCGTCATGAGCAAGCGCAAGCTTCTCGCCCTCGTCACCGAACATCTCGTCGACGGCTGGGACGACCCCCGCATGCCGACGCTTTGTGGTCTGCGCCGCAGAGGATATTCGCCCGAAGCCGTCCGCAAGTTCATCGATATGATTGGCTACACCAAGTTTGACGCGCTCAACGACTTTGCCATGCTCGAAGCCGCCGCGCGCGAGGACCTCAACGCCCGTGCGCTGCGTGTTTCGGCCGTGCTCAATCCTGTCAAACTGATTGTTACCAACTATCCCGAGGGACAGACCGAGGAGATGGAGGCCGTCAACAACCCCGAGCGCCCCGAGGACGGAACGCACACGATAACTTTCAGCCGCGAGCTCTGGATCGAGCGCGACGACTTCATGGAGGAAGCTCCGAAAAAGTTCTTCCGAATGGTGCCCGGCAAGGAGGTACGCCTGAAAAATGCTTATATCGTGAAATGCACCGGCTGCAAGAAAGCCGCCGACGGCAGCGTAGAGGAAATCTATTGCGAGTACGACCCCGAGAGCCGCAGCGGAATGGCCGGAGCCGACCGCAAAGTGAAAGGCACCCTGCATTGGGTGAGCGTTTCCCATTGCCTGGACGCCGAAGTGCGGCTGTACGACCGTCTTTTCACCGTGGAAAATCCTGCTGCCGACGAGCGCGACTTCCGCGAGCTGCTCAATCCCGACTCGCTCACCGTGCTGAAAAACTGCCACGTTGAGAGCTATCTGGCACAAGCGGCCGGTCAAAAGTATTTGCAATTCCAGCGCATCGGCTATTTCACGTTTGATAAATCGTCCACGCCCGACCATCTGGTCTTCAACCGCACCGTCGGTCTGAAAGACAGCTGGGCAAAGAAATGAAGCCCATGGATCGCAGCAACGACGATTTAGATTATATCCGCCGCCTCTACGAGGAGCGCGTCGTGTCGGCCGTCCCCTTTTATATGGAGGCGGCCGATTTGGCCGATCTTGTGGAGTGGTACGAAAAGGCAGGCCTCGACCACGAGGCCGAAGCCTGCCTGCGTTATGCCCTGCGTCTCCACCCGGACGATTTCGACCTGTTGCTGACGAAAGCCTACCGCCTGAAAAACTATGGCCGCTGGTCGGAGGCGCTCGAACTGGTCCGCTCGCTGGCCGATCAGAACCTGCGCGAGGTCAAAATGTTCTATTTCGAGAACATGCTCAACGAAATGCGCCCCGACGAGGCCGAAGCTTATCTTGAACGAGAGTTTTTCTCCGATAAAGGCGCGCAAGTGGATTATGACGTATATGTCGAGGCAGCCGAGCTGTATCTCGATTATAATTTCCCCGCCCGTGCGTTGCGCGCTCTGCGTAATGTGCCAGCCGACTTTGGCGACGCCAAACAGAAGGCTGAGCTCGAAGCCGATGCCTATGCCGGCAGGAGCGATTTCGCGCGGGCCGAGGCCGTCGTGAACGCATCGCTCGACAGCGACCCCTACGATGAAATCTCTTGGACGCAGCTGGCCGACATCCAGTATAAGGCCCACAAGTTTTCAGCCGCTTTCGACAGCAGCAACTACGCGCTTGCCATCAACCCCGACAACGACCAGGCCTTGCGCGTGAGGGCCTGTGCGGCGGCCGAGGAGAGCGGCATAGCCCACTACGGACGCTATGCCGACGAGTATCTGGCCAAATTTCCCGACGACTATTACGTGCGCCTCCTGCTGGGCGAGCGCTACTATGCCGACGCCCGCTACGACGACGCAGCAAAGGCCCTGCAACAGGCTTACCGCTCGTGCCCGCAGGATGCTGCCGACAAACAACGCATCTTGTCGGGCCTCGTCTACGCCTACGCTCACCAGGGGCGGGCGGCGTTGGCTTTCGAGTGTTTTTCCGCAGGTTTTGGTACGCCGCTGACGGCCTTCGACACCACGTTCCAGATAGCATCCATTCTTTTCGACGTGGGCCGCGTGGCCGATGCAGAGCGGTTGCTCGACAACTATCTCGACGACTATCCCGTCGACGGGCAGGAGGTGATGCGCCTGGCCGCGTTGCTTTGCAAATATGGCTGCTGCGGCCCCGACAATACGGTGTGGGCCGTGCTGCTTGCCCCGCGCACCGACGTTCCCGTCATGGCCCAGCCCTATCTGGCCTACGGAGCTTACCGTATGGCCCTCTACCGCGATGCGCTTCAACGCCTGCGCGAGGCCGTCGTCAGCTGTCCCGACGAAACGTACCGGCTTTTTTCCGATGTATTCCCGGGAAGGGGCGTCACCGAGTTTCCCGTGCTTCTTGAACGCATGATACGCGAGCGGGGCGACGCTTAGGAACCCGGCTCCGGGGATATTTGCAAAGGTGCGCTAAACGTATTGTGGCGCGGACATCTCTTAACGCTCAGCGTTGGGTGTCCGCGCTTTTTCGTATCTCTGTTTTTCTGTTTTCCGGCCGGTTGCGATGTTTTCGTCGCCGGCTGCGATGGTTTTGCCCGCCGCTACGCAGCGTTTGCAGGGTGGAAAAGGAGCGCGGGCGGCGGGAAAAAGCAGTTGCGCCTGCACAAACGGTGGCAGGCATGGGCCTTGGCCGTTGGGTGCAGGCGCAACTGCGCTGTCGTGCCGGCGGGTTCAGATGCCGGCCTTTTGAAGTATTTTTTTGTAGGCTTTGATGACGATGCTGACGTCGAAAATGCGTTCCGCACGTTCGCGTGCGGCGGCGCAGAAGCTTTGCTTCGTGGCGTCGTCGAGGCGGATGTAGCGCAGCATGGCGTCGGCCAGTGCGCGGCTGTCTTTGACGGGGACAAGGAAGCCGCTGCGGCCTTCGTCCACGGTTTCGCGGCAGCCGGGTATGTCAGTGGTGATGATGGGGCGGCCCATGGCGCAGGCTTCCATGAGCGAGCGGCTCATGCCCTCGTGATAGGAGGGGAGCACCACGACCACGCCGGGACGGCGCACGACGGATTGCACGTCGTTGGTCGTGCCAAGGTATTCGATGTAGCCGGCATCGATGTCGCGATGGAGCTCTTCGGGCGTTACGTGGGCGGGGTTCGACGTGTCCACGGGGCCCAGCAGCTGGAAGCGCGCGTCGGGGACGGCTTGCTTCACGATTTTGGCTGCCTGGACGAACTCGTCGTAGCCTTTGTCTTTCAGTACGCGCGCCACCATGAGAAACGTTGTCGGTGCGGGTGTCGTATCGCCGTAGGGGTATTGGTTAAGGTCGATGCCCTCGCCGCCTTCGAGCAGGATGAGGCGGGCAGGCGTTGTAAACCTGTGCCGCAGCGCGTAGTCGTAGTTCATCTTGTTGAGCACGAGCAGGTGGTCGGCGCGATGGCCGGCCACGCGGTAGAGCGTGCGTGCCACCTTGCTCACAAAGCCCTTGCCCACGAGGGCGTAGCCCAGCCCGGCGATGACGGCGGTGCAGGGGATGCCCAGCCGCTTGGCGGCCAGCGTGCCGTAGACGTTGGGCTTGATGGTGTAGTGGAAGATGTAGTCGGGGCGCTCGCGGCGGTAGACGCGGTAGAGGCTCAGGGCATAGGCTATGTCGCTCAGCGGGTTGTGGCCGCAACGGTCGAGGCTCACGGGGACGAAGCGCACCCCGTCGGGGAGCTTCACTTCCAGCTCGTCGGTGCCGGCCGGCGGAGTGGCTATGACCACTTCGTAGCCGTCGGCCACGAGGCTTGTGATGACGTGGCCGCGGAAATTGAGCAACGACCAGAGCGTATTGTTGACGAAAAGTATCTTCTTTTTCTTAGTCATGGGTTATGATTCCTTGATGACCTCCCGGTAGAGTTCCAAATAGGCCTCGGCCGTATGGGATATGTCGAAACGTTCCGCGCGCCGGGAGCAAAGTTGGCCCAGTTCTGCGGTCATGCCGGAATTGCGGCACAAAGTTAATATTTTTTTCACTAAGTCGTCGCTTTTGCCGGCGTCGAATAGGAGTCGGTCGTCGGCCACCACCTGGGCCAGGCCTTCCACGCGCGAGGCAAAGACGGGCTTGCCTGCGGCCATGGCCTCGGCGGCAGCCAAGCCGAAGCCTTCCCAAAGCGAGGGGAGCACGGCGGCATCGCATACGGAGAGCAGCGCGGGCACGTCGGTGCGCTGCCCCAGAAAGTGGGCCCTGGCGGCCACGCCAAGTTCGGCAGCGCGAGCCCGGCATTGCTGCATGAGGGGGCCGCTGCCCACGAAGACGGCGTGGACGTGGCCGGGAAGGGCAGCCAGCGCCTTGAGCGTACACTCGTGGTTCTTCTCGGGGGTGAAGCGTCCCACCTGCATAAGCACAAAGGCTCCCTGAGGCACATCGGGCAGCAGCTCGCGACGCTCGCCGCGCGCGCTGCGGAAGCGCTGCACGTCGATGCCGTTCGTGATGAGACGGATGCGGGCGTTATGCGGGGCTCGTGTTTTCATAAAGCTGGCCACTGCGGGCGATATGCAGGCGATGGCGTCGTATTTTCCATAGACTTGCCGGTCGAGCCAGGACGTGAGGCGGTGGTCGCACCGCTTGTTGTAGGTGCTGTGCTCGGTCGTGACGAAGCGGGCCGGCGTTCTACTTATTAAACGGGCCAGGGCGGCCCAATATTGTGTGGGGAAGAGATGAGCGTGTACGATATCTGCTTTTTTCAATTCGGGAATGAGCGAAGCCACGCACCGGGGGCTGTAAATGCTCCCGCCGTGGGGCAGGAGCGGGCGTACGTCTACGCCGGCTGCGCGGAGCCCGGCGCGGAAGGGCGTTTCGGCAGCGTCGAGCGTGAGGACGGCAGCCGTGTTCCCGTCGCGGTTCATGCGCGGTGCCAGGTCGCAGACGAGGCGCTCGGCGCCGGCTGTGTCGAGGCTGTTGATGACGTGCAGTATTTTCATGGTATGGCGTTGGTTTTGTCAAAGGTCTTTGCCGACAAGCGGGCGCAGCAGCATTTTCAGAAAGAGCACACGCCGCTTGCCGTAGAGGCGGAAGCCGTCGCGCAGGACGGCCAGCGCGTTCGCCGGGCGCGAGCGCCGCTCGTAGCGGTAGAGGCGCTCGAACAGTTGGTCCTGCTCCGCCGTGAGGCGGTCGCGATAGTGCTCGTGGAAGCTGCGCAGGGCTGCATAGTGGTGTTCGAAGAGTACGCTCTTACCCCGCCGGAAGAACACGCCGAGCCGCTGCCGGAACGTGCCGTAAGTCTCGCCCGTGACGGCTCCGGGATAGCGGCGGTAGAGCATGAGGCGCTCGTCGACGTAGAGCAGGCGACCAAAGGCCAGGGCGGCGAGCGTCGCGAGGTGGTCGTGCATGACGACGTAGGGCGGCCGGTCTGTGCAGATGGCGCGCAGGGCGGCGTTGAGGATGATGGAGCAGCCCTGCACGCCCCCGTTCATAAAGAAAGCATCGCCCAGCTTGCGGGGATGGCAGAGCGTGGCGTAGCCGTCGATGGTGCCCGCCGTGGGGTTGTAGACGTAGGCGTTGCAATAGGCTGCCAGGGGGCGGCCGTCGTCAGCCCGGCTGATGGTGTCGTATAGGCGTTCGAGCTTGTTTTCGAGCCAGATGTCGTCCTGGTCGCAGAAGACGGCGTAGGGGGCCGTCGAGAGGCTGAGCAGGTGGAGGAAGTTGCCGGCGGGCGAACCGAAGCGCCGGCCGTCGTCGACGAGGTGGATGCGTGCGTCGGCCGCGGCAAAGCGTCGCACGACGTCGAGCGTGGCGTCGGTGGAGCCGTCGTCGTGGACGTAAAGCGTCCAGTCTTCATAACTCTGGTTCTGCAACGAACGTATTTGGGCGGGAAGGTATCGGGCGCCGTTGTAAGTGGCAAGAAGCAAGTCTATTTTCCCCATAGTACGAGTCTGCGTTTGATAAGGAAAGGCAAAAGAGCGATGATGACGTATTGTATGCTTTGCGAAAGGTTGGTGAAGATGAATTCACCAATGAAAGCCAGAACGAGAAACGTGACAAAGACGGCGTACAGGATGGTGGCCGTCTTTCCTCCCGAGCTCGACTTGCGGTACAGGTAGCCAAAGAACAGACCGTACACGATGGAAAACACCAGCACGCCGCCGAGGCCGAAATCCTGGTAGAAGGGATACATGACGGTGTAGGTGTTGGTCGGTCCCGGCACTTCAACCCAAGGCAGGATGACGTCGGCCACCTCCACGTCGGCGCCAAGGGCGCTTTGCAGGGCATAGGCCAGACGGAAGGTGCGGGCGCCGGGCTCGTGGCTCGAGCTGGGTTCGGTGAAGTGGTCGTAAGCCACCGTGCTCGACAGGAGATACATGGCGAAGATGTTGTCGCCCTCGCTCTCGGCGCCGTCGGCCGACGACGAGGCGCGCAGGCCGTTGAGCACGATGCTGAAAAGGGCAAAGCCGACGAGGCAGAAGGCGATGTGCTTCACCGTGACTTTCTTTTTGATGTAGAGCACGTAAAGCGTGGCGAAGAGGATGCAGAGAAAGCTCGTCTTCGACATGGTGATGAAGGCGAGCAGAAAGTTGAGAACGAGGACGGAGGCGATGAGCGCCTTGCTCTTGCTGTAGACGAGGGCGAAGAACATGGATACGTAGGCCACGGAAACGATGTTCATGGCCGGCCCAAAGTCGGGGGCTTCGATGTTCTCGTCCATACCGGTGTTCATAATGCGCAGGTAACGGAAGACGTTTTCGGGGTCTTCCGTCACAGCGATATACACCGTGACGCCGACGATGACGGGCGCGATGGCAAACGAAAGGAAATAGTAGAGACGCACGATTTGCTCATTGGGTACGGCCCTCTGCTCGACAGGTGATGCGTCGCGCGTGCGGGTATAGCTCCATATCGAGGAGACAAAAAAGCCCGTGGTCCAGAGCAAAAGCGAGGGGATGAAGTGGTCGTTGACGGGATAATAGTTGTTGGGGACGATTTCGAAGAGCAAAAGAATGGCTACCCAGAGCGACGAACCGATGATCCACGGGGCAAAGACGTCGCGCGTCAGGTAAAAGCCGATGACCGTCTGGCAAAGAACGATGAGGAAAAGGCAAGTCAGCATGGCACGAGGTCTTTTCTTGTTCTGTACCACATGAGGGCGAAAACAGCGGCTTCCGTGAGCAGCATGGCGAGGGCGGCGCCGTATTCGCCGGCAAAGGGCGGCAGCAGGCAGACGAGCACGAGGGCCGTGACGCCGGCTGCGAAATAGTTGTTGCGGAAGTGGAGGCGCGCCCTGCCGTCGCCCAGCGCTATCAGGCCCATCTGACCGTAAACACCTCCCAGCCCGATAAAAAAGGCTGCCGGAGCCATGATGCGGAGCAGGCTGTCGAGGCCGGCGTAATCGCTGCCCAGAAGATGGGGCAGGTAGGGGGCGGCCACGAAGAGGCCTGTGGCAACGAGCAGCATGACGCCGCCGACGAGCAGCTTCACTTGTGCGAAGCTGCGGAAGGCCTCGGGCCGGTCTTTTTTCGACAGGGCGCTGATTTTCGGGAAGAAAGCCTGGTTGATGGGGACGTAAAGCACGAAGCAGCAGGCACGCATGATGCGCTCGGCCGAGGCATAGCGGCCGATGGCTTCAGCCGAGCAGAAAAAGCCGAGGATCACGACGAACAGCTGCGTATATACGCTCGTCGAGGCGGTGGAAAGAAAGAGCGGGAAGCTGGCCCGCGTCTCTTCGCCGATGTCGCGCCGCCGCCAGACGGGACGTCCCACGGCGTGCATCCGCCACAGGACGAAGCAGGAGACGGCCGCCGTCAGGATGAACACCAGCGCCTGAAGAAAAGCTGCCAGCAAATAGTCGTCAGGCCGCCGCACAAAGACGAAAACCAGCGGCAGAAGCAACATTTTCGAGCAGGCGTTGATGATAACCATAAGCCTTACTTTTCCTATCCCTTGGAAAAACCACAGAAACGTAAAGGCCGTGCCCACGACCATGGGAAAGGTGCAGAGGATGGCGGCGCCATAGAGCCGGAAGGTGGGAACGGAAACGATGAGCAGCCACATGGCGGCAAACGAAACGAGCAGCAGCAGCGTCTTGCTCCACACGACGGCCCAGAAGACGGCTGTCAGCTGCCGGCGGTCGTCCTTGACAAGGGCTATCTTCTTCGTAGCGCTCAGGTTGAAGCCGAAATCGACGATGATGGTGAAGTAGGAAACGACGGAGAGGGCAAAGCCCACGTATCCGTAGCGTTCTGCCCCCAGCACAATCATCAGGTAGGGCATGACAAAGAGCGGAAGCAGCTGGTTGATGCCTTGAAGGACAATCAGATAAAGCGCATCTTTCAGTTCGCCCTTGTTGGCCGTCAGTTTACTCGCCAGCTTCATCCGTAGCTCGTAGGTTTTTTCCCTTATATTTCCGGTACGATTGTTTCAGCAGCAGCCAGGTGACGCTCCCGAAGAAGGAAAGGAAGCACAGCACGGCAACCGTGACCATTCGCTTCGGAGCCGATGGCTTTACGGGGACGACAGCGGGTTCTAGGATGGTAAAGGCGGGTGTGCTCTCCTGAACTTTTGCCCGCGCCAACTGCATCTGTTGCGCCGACTGGGAATATACGTTGTAGGCCAACTGAACTTCGTTTTCCAACCTCTCTTCTTCCTGTCGGTAGCTGCTCAGTATGAGGTCGCGGTGCGAGTCGCTAAACTGCGCATAGCGCGCCTGCGCGTTGAGATAATCGTCCTTGGCCTCTTTTGTTATCTTCTCCATGTAGGCCAAGTCGTTGCGGGCCTTGTTTGTACGATAGCGGGTGATGTATTTCTGCAAGCGCGTGCGGATGGTGTCGCAGAGTTGTGTGGCCACCTCGGGGTCCTGCATCGTTACCTCTATTGTAATGGTCACGGTGGTCTTTTCCACTTTGCTGAAGATGGCACCTTTCAGTTCGCGGATGAGGCGTTCCTGACTTTTGGTCATGCGATAGGGGTCGATGGTGCCGAGCGGTTTCTCTTCGCCCGAGGAGGGAAAGAGGTTTGACCACCACGGCGCCTTCTGTCCCCGGGTGAGATATTCCAGAAGCGTCACCTTGTCGCGTTTTCCCTGCGGGCGGACCTTTACTTTCAGCAGGTCGGCCAGGAAATTGGGCGTTACGATCACCTTCGGATAGTGCTCCATGTTGATGGCGTCGTCGGTGCCGCCGCCCAGCTTGATGCCTGCAAGGGCTGTCAGCGAGCTGAGGTTGCCGCCGAGGCCGCCCGTTTTGGAGGAGAGCTCGGGCGCCAGGACGACGCGCGACGTGTAGGAGCGGGGCAGGCTGAAAACATAGACGGAACCGATGCCTACGACGATAATGCACGTGACGGCGATGAAGAGCAGGTGCCTGCGCACGAGCTTCACAAGGTCGACAATGGCCAGCAGTTTGTTGTTTTTTTCCTGTTCCGTGTTGATTTCTTTTTCTTCCATGCGGATGTGTGTATGTGGGAGCTCCCGCGGCGGGTGCTGCATGGCGCTTGCCTTCCTGCCGCGGGAGCGTTTCTTTTATCGGTTAAACAGCGTGACGAGCACGGTGGCCAGCGTGGCGGTCATGGAGCCGAGCGAGAGAATCTCCGTGAGCGACATGCCTTTTTTGTCTTCTTTTTTCGGTACGACGATTTCGCAGCCCGGTTGCAGGTCTTTGGCTTTGCGTACGCGCGTAATCGTGCCGTTCATGTTGATGGCATAAACCTTTCTCTTCTTGGCTTTCAGGCTGAAGCCGCCGGCCTGGTTGATGTAGTAGTCGAGGTTTTCGCCCGGCTTGTAGGCCACGGTGTTGGGATACATCACCTCGCCGTTGATTGTTACCGTGTTGTTGAACTGAGGTATGATGAGGCGGTCGCCATCTGTGAGGATAATGTCCCATTGGTTGTCGCCGGGATTTTCCAGTGCCTTGTCGAGGTTGATACCCACGTAGCGCGTGTTGCCCAGTTCAATTTTGGCAAGGCCCAGCGTGTCGCTTTTTTCGAGCAGGCGGCGTGTGGCTTCGCGTTTGAGCTTTTCCTGCTCGGTGAGTGCGCGTTCGAGGCGCGCGCCCTGCGGATAGGCGTTGCTGCTGAGGCCGCCGGCCATGTTGACAAGGTCGCTCAGGCGCAGGCCTTTCTCCGTCAGGGCGTAGGTGCCCGAGAAGGCCACTTCGCCCTCGATGCTCACGTGCTGCTGGGCGACGTATCCCGGGCTTTTCCTGACGAACACCTCGTCGAAGGGTTGAAGGACGAAGTCGGGCTTGCCCTCGACGACGAAGCCGTCTTTCAGCGAAAATGTGAACGACTGGGCGATGATGTTGCTTGCCTTGGTGGCGCGCTGGTTTTTGATGCGTCGCGAAACGTCCACCTTGATGAGCGAGGCCGCATCTTTCAGTCCGCCGGCCTGCAATATGAAGTCTTCGAGCGTTGTGTTGTCGGCATAATCGTAAACGCCGGGATAGTTCACCTCGCCATAGATGCTGAGCGTGCGTTCTTCGCGTGTGTCTTTCTGGCTCGGGATGAAAAGCACATCTTCGTTCTTCAAAGAGATGTCGGCCACCTTGTGCTGCATGATGCCCTCGACGTCGATGGGGATGACCTCCAACGTGCGGTCGGGCTTGCGGCGGTGCATGACGGCCCGCACGGTGAAGGCGTCTTCCGTCACGCCGCCGGCCCGTTCGAGCAGCTGGCGCACGGTGCTGATGTTGCCGCCCACCTGATACATGCCGGGGCGGAACACGGCGCCGCGCACCTCCACCATGTTGCGGAAGCGGGTCAGGACAGAGTCGACGCTGAGCGAGTCGCCGTCTTCCAGCTGGAAGGTGCTGCGCTCGAATTCGTCGAGCGTATAGATGGAGTGTTCGCCGCCTTTCTTGCGGATGAGGCGCACGGAGCCCTCGTAGGCGTCGCCCGTGAAGCCGCCTGCATATTTTATGAGCGTGCCCACGCTTTCGGTGCGCTTCATCTCATAGAACATGGGGCGTTTCACCTTGCCGGTGATGTTGACAAGGGCCGAGTAGGGGCCCACCACGATGACGTCGCCCGGAGCCAGGCGGATGTTGCCCGTGAGCTTTCCGTTTAAGATGTAGTCGTAGATGTCGACGCTGGTCATCAGGCGGTTGTTGCGGTAGACCTTTATGTCGCGGAGCGTGCCGATGTCGTTTACGCCGCCGGCCATGTAGAGCGCGTGGAACACGGTGGCAAAAGCCGATACTGTGTACGTTCCGGGCGCGACAACTTCGCCCATCACGTTTACGCTCATCGTGCGCGTCTGGCCCACGGAGAGCTTAATCTGCGAGCCTCCGTAGCTGCGGCCCAGCGTGGCGCGCAGGCGTGCGTTGGCCTCCTCGACGGTGAGGCCGCCCAGGTGAATGGGGCCGTAGTCGTCCACGTCCACCTCGCCTTCGGGCGAGATGGTGGCGCTCACGGTTTTCTGCGACGCGCCCCATATGTCGATGAACACCTCGTCGCCCGGTCCGAGCTGGTAGTCGGCGGGCGTTGCGATGTTCATGTTTGGTTCGAAGGAGAGTTCTTCCTGGTTGAAGATGTCGCGTCCGAACACCTTTTTCTTGCTCTTGCCCTCGCCGCGCTCTTCTTCGAGCATTCTTTTGTACATGGAGAGCGAGTCGGGCAGGATGAAGTCGAGCTCGTCGGCCAGTGCGTCTTCGCGGTCGTATTGCAGGCGTCGGCGCTCGTAGTCGCTCAGGGCCGACTCGTCCACATCCCGGCCGAGCCGGCGGCGCCGGCGGTCGTCGTCGTCCTTGCGGCGGCGTTTGTCGCCGTTGTTTTCGCGCAGGCGGCGCTGCACGTCGCGGGCGCCGCTCAGATCCTTGGCTCCGAGCTGTCCGCCGGCCTGTTCTTTCTCGTATTTATCGCGTATGCGGCGTATCTGCTCGATGCTGACGCCCCGTTCGATGAGTTGGGTGACGATTTCGTTGCGGTCTGTTCCCTTTTGGTTTTCTTTTATGATGAATTCCATCACCTGCTTGTCGCTCATGGCCGACTGGGCCTGTGCGGCGGGAGCGGTGAGGAGCAGGAAAGAGGCGATGAGCAGTAGTTTCTTTAAGTGCATGTTTAGAGCGAATTCTTTTTTCCGGTTGCGATAAATAAAAAGGTTTTCAGCATGATGGACAGATCCGTGCCGAGCGTTCCGTTTTCCAGATAGTTGAGGTCCATGTTCAGGCGCTCCAACATTTTTTCCATCGTGTTGGTATAGCCGTTGTAGAGCGTGGCTTCCGAGGTCACGCCGGGGCGCAGCTTATACAGGTATTTGTAGCGCGGGTCTACTTCGGATATCTTGTCGATAAAGTATTGGCGCTCGGGGCGCGGGCCCACCATCGACATTTCGCCCACAAGCACGTTCCAGAGCTGAGGCAGTTCGTCCAGATGGTGCTCGCGCAGGAAGCGGCCCAGCGGTGTGAGCCGGTCGTCGTTCGTGACGGCCAGCTGCGGCCCGTGGCTTTCGGCGTCGACCCGCATGGTGCGGAATTTGTGGATGCGGAATGGTTTGCCGTTCAGCCCGATGCGTTCCTGCGAGAAGAAGATGGGGCCGTCGCCTTGGCGCTTCAAGGCCAGGGAGATGACGAGGAAAGCCGGCGAAAAGAGCACCAGGCCCGTCGCGGCACACACGATATCGATGGCGCGTTTGACCTTACGTTGGAAAGACGACATGCCTTCAACGATTTCTGCGCACTCATTTCTGCGGTTGATTGCCATATACAACATAGCGTGGATGGTATTTGTGTTTAAGGTAGGCAGGTGACCCTGCTATTTATTAAACGCAATCTTTCCAATCCTATTGCAAAGATATGAAATTTTTTTAACTCGCCGGCCTGCGCGCACGGAAAGACGGTCCCGAAAGCCATATTAATGACAGGACGGGCGAAATGCCTGTTTCGGGCGGCGGGCGACAGGTGAAACGGCCGCGCGGGCAGCTCCTTCGGGCCGTCAGCAGGCTGCCCCGGAGGAGCTTTCGGCTGAGGAGCCTTTGACATTTTGCCGGCAGGAAAAATGTTGGTTTGCTTGTCCGTTTCGCGCGGAAGTCGTATCTTTGCCGCGGTTGCCTGCCACCATACGGGGTCGACTGGATTTGACAGCGGACTTTGGAGGTGAGTAAGCATGCAGTGCGCCGGAAGTGGGCACTTTAATCTCGGCTTCCAAAAGATTTATCTGGCGAAAACAAGTACGCTCTCGCTGCCTAACTGAAGCATAGTAGGTTGGCTTTATTCCGACACCAGGTGTTGGAACGAGACATCACCCAAGAACCGTTGCTCCGAGGCATCTTGACAAGGTGGTGCAGCAAAATCGGGGATAGTTGACGGCAGCCCCGTGCCGTCGATGAAGTTTTAGGGGATAAGGCGTCGGTTGGTGGCTCCGGTCTTGCCGACGCACGAAAACAGAAGGCGGAGAGAAGCATGTGGAAAGCTTGCTTTCGGTCTGTTTGGACGAGGGTTCGATGCCCTCCGGCTCCACGGACAGCGAAACAAAAAAGAACAAAGCGGACAACCGGTGCCGCAGCTGACGCAAAACGTCGGCTACGGCTTTTCTTTTATCCCTGCCAAGCGGCTGTGCGGCTTCTGCCGTCGACGAGCCGGCCGGCGACGGGAACCGCAAGCCGTGAGACGGCGCCCGGCTGCCGGCAAACCGACGCCCGCCGCCGGTTGCCCGACGGGGCGGCGACGGGGCATCTACCGGAGGGCTTCGAAAAAAATGAAGAAAAAAGAGCGGAAAAAGTTTCGCGGACGAAAAATAATCATTACCTTTGCACTCGCAAATCAGAAAAGGCACCGTAGCTCAACTGAATAGAGCATCTGACTACGGATCAGAAGGTTTTGGGTTTGAATCCCAACGGTGTCACTCCTGAGAAGCAAAGAGGGCACCGTAGCTCAACTGAATAGAGCATCTGACTACGGATCAGAAGGTTTTGGGTTTGAATCCCAACGGTGTCACGCAGAGAAGCCGGCCGGTCGTTCCAATGAGGAACTGACCGGCCGGCTTCTTTGTAGGCTTTTCCTGCAGCGTGCCCTGACGGCAAGCCTGCATGCGGCTACGCTACGGGCGCCGACAGTTTGAGCGGTGGAGGAAACGGATGCGGAGTGGGGGAGCGACGTGTGCGATACAAAGAAAAAGCCGCGAACTTTTGAAGTTCACGGCTTTGTGGGCAAAGATGGATTCGAACCACCGAAGGCGAACGCCAGCAGATTTACAGTCTGCCCCATTTGGCCACTCTGGAATTTGCCCTCCCTTGTTTTGCGATGCAAAGATACGGTTTATTTTTGAAACTGCCAAGCGTAATCCACCATTTTTATTGCGGTGATGGCATATTCGCTGCCTTTGTTGCCCAGGCGGCCGCCGGCACGCTCTTCGGCCTGCTCTTCGTTGTTGACGGTGAGGAGACCATATACGACGGGGATGCTGCCATGGACGTTCAGCTCGGTGAGTCCCTGCGTTGTGCCCTGACAGATGTAGTCGAAGTGGGGCGTATCGCCGCGTATGACGCAACCTATGGCGATGATGGCGTCGACAAGGCCGTATTTGGCCAGTTGCGCACAGCCGAACGTGAGCTCAAAGCAGCCCGGAACGCGCTTGACGGTGATGTTGCTTTCGCGAACGCCGTATTGGCTGAACGTTTCGATGGCTCCTTGCAGAAGCCGGTCGGTTATGTGGTTGTTCCATTCCGTCACGACGATGCCAAAACGCATGTCGGTGGCATCGGGTACGGGGAACGAGCCGTTACCGTCGAGTGAAAACTGCTGTGACGACATCGGTGGCGTGGGTTATTTGGATACGCGTTCGATGTATTTGTCGATCTCGGGAGCCACCGTTTCGCCCGTCTGGGGCTGGATGGGGGTGGAGAGATAAGAGGCAGGATATTCGGCCTTAATGCGCTGGTAGATCTTTAAAGCCTCGTCGTTCTTCT
Organism: uncultured Bacteroidales bacterium; assembly: GCA_949297215.1. Classification (GTDB taxonomy): domain Bacteria; phylum Bacteroidota; class Bacteroidia; order Bacteroidales; family Bacteroidaceae; genus Alloprevotella. Next base: position 302,155 of record CASFRV010000001.1, read on the forward strand.
TCTGATGTTCGAGCAGCAGGCCGGCGCTGAGCAGGTAGCCGGGGCTGAAGCTGATGTTGTCGGCCAAGTCGGCAGCTTTCTGGAAGGTGGCGATGGCTTTGTCCACCTGGTTGTCGGTGGCGTAGCAGTCGGCCAGCGCTCCGAGGGCGGCCGGCGAGATGGTTTTGTCGTCCTGCACGTCGTAGGCTTCGAGATAGCTGATGGCTTTCTTCACCTGGTTGGTTTTGGCAAAGCAGATGCCGGCGTAGGCTTTGGCCACGTTGGCCGCGTCGGTCATCGAGTAAGAGTCGGCAATGGCGGCATAGCCGGGGAAGCCTTTCTTGTCGCCCTCGACGGCCGTCTTGAAGTCGCCCGTCAGGAAGTATTGTTCGCCGGTGGCCAACAGCGTCTGCGCCTGCTCCTCGCGCGGTTCCAGATAAAGGTACTTAAACGCAAAGAAACCGCCGATAATGACAATCAGTGCGACGGCAGCGATGGAGAGAGGCATCTTGTGCTTGATAATAAAGGCCTCGGACTGTGCAATCTTGTCGTTAACGTCCAGAGACGCCTTGCTTTTCTGTTGGCTCATGATATTGTTTTGTTTTCTGTTCAATTTAGCAGCGCAAAATTAGTACTTTCCACCTTACCCACGAAAGAAAAAGTGCTTTTTTTTGCCCTCGTCCTTTTTTTGCAGGCCGGGAAGTTGCCCGTCAGTGGGCGAAATCATAAATTTGTGTCAAAAAAACGAGGCGGGATGATACTTGAACGCATTTCCATCGTCAATTACAGAAATATAGAGGAGGCAACGCTCGATTTTTCGCCGGGCGTCAACTGCTTTGTGGGGGCCAACGGCATGGGCAAGACCAATCTGCTCGACGCCGTCTATTATCTCTCGTTCTGCAAGAGCGCGTCGAACCCGCAGGATGCCGCCAACATACGCCATGGAGCCGGCTTTTTCCTGCTTCAGGGCAGCTACCGCAGCGAGGAGGGCACCGAGGCTAACGTGTCGTGCGCCGTAAAAGCCGGGAGCCCGAAGCGCGTGAAATGGGACGACAAGCCCTACCGCCGGCTTGCTGAACATGTGGGAAAAATCCCGCTGGTGATGATTTCACCCTCCGACTCGGCCCTCGTCGGCGGGGCAAGCGAGGAGCGCCGCCGCTTTATGGACGTGGTTATCTCGCAACATGATGCGGCTTATCTGGACAGCCTGGTGCGCTATGGCCGCACCTTGCAGCAGCGCAATGCCCTGTTGCGGCGGGAAGAAGAGCCCGACTGGAACCTCATGTCCGTGCTCGAAGAGATGATGGCGCAGGACGCCGCGCTGATCTATCAGCGCAGGGCGGCTTTTGTGGAGGATTTTCGCCCGGTGTTCCGCGAAATTTATGCCGGCCTGTGCAACGGCGCGGCCGAAACGGTGGATATCGAGTATGTGTCGCACGGAGCGCGGGGCGACCTGCTGCCACAGCTGCGCGACGGACGGGTCAAGGAACGCATCGTGGGCTATACGCTCCACGGCGTGCACAAGGACGAGTTGCAACTCCTCTTCAACGGGTTTCCGGTGAAGCGCGAAGGCTCGCAGGGGCAGATGAAGACCTATTTCATAGCCATGAAGCTGGCGCAGTATCTTTATTTAAAAGAGCGGGGCGAGCGCCGCACGCCGCTGTTGCTCATGGACGACATTTTCGACAAGCTGGACGCAGGCCGCGTGGGGCGCATCATCGATTATGTTTCGGGCAGCGCTTTCGGCCAACTCTTCATCACCGATACCAACCGCAGTCATTTGGATTTGATTTTGGGGACGTCGGCGTGCGACTACCGCTTGTTCAACGTTAAAGACGGAAAGGTGAGCTGATATGGAGCGACGGAAAGCCGAAGAGCTGGGAAGCGTCATTATGCGCTATCTTCGTTTGCAGGGCCTCGAAGCGCCGCTCAACGAGTACCGCCTGGTCGAAGCCTGGCCGGCGGTGGCGGGCAGCGCCGTGGCTGCCTATACCGACTGCCTGCGCATTTATAATCAGAAACTTTACGTCAAATTGAAATCGCCGGCCTTGCGGGCCAACTTGATGATGGAGCGCGGACGCCTGGTGCGCAGCTTGAACGAGGCGGTGGGCGCCTCCGTCATCGTGGATATCGTTTTTTCCTGACCGGCCGGCAGGGAGCGTTTCCCGCCTGTATACAGCACAGCCCGGAAATCGTGTGAACGGTGGTTTCCGGGCTGCATGGTAGAGTGTGGTTTCGTAAAATCAGAGTTCGTCGTCAAGATAGGCCTGCGGCAGGGAGCGGCAGTTGTAGGTCGAAGCCATAACTTCGCCATAGGCGCCGGCAGAACGGAACGCCATCAGGTCGCCGCGCGACGAGGGGGGCAGAGGCATGTCTTTCACAAACACATCGCTGCTTTCGCAGATGGGGCCCACCACGTCGTAGGTTTCCGTGCAGGCTGCACCGGCAGGAGCCGAGAGGTTCTCCACTTTGTGGTAGGCCTGGTACATGGCGGGGCGTATCAGGTCGGTAAAGCCCGCGTCCAGGATGAGAAACTTTTTCGCTGTGCCCTGCTTCATATACAGAACGCGTGCGACGAGGCTGCCGCACTGGGCCACGAGCGACCGGCCCAATTCGAAGTGGAGCTGCTGCCCGGGCCGCAGTTGCAGGTGGTCGCGGAAGGTCTGGAAGTAGGCGGCGAAGTCGGGGACGGGATGTGCTTCGGGCGCATCGTAGTCGATGCCCAGCCCGCCGCCGACGTTGATGCTCTCCGTGCGGATGCCCGCTTTGTCGAGTTCGTCTTGCAGCTCGTTGATGCGGGCACACAGGGCGGCGAAGGGGCGCATGTCGGTAATCTGCGAACCTATGTGGAAATGGAGGCCGACGTACTGCACGTGCTTCAGGCGTCCGGCTTCGTCGATGGCGGCCTTCATGTCCTGCATGGCGATGCCGAACTTATTCTCGTTGAGCCCCGTCGTAATCTTGTCGTGCGTGTGTGCGTCGACGTTGGGATTGATGCGGAATGCCACGCGCGCCGTCTTCCCCATTTTTCCGGCCAGCTCGTCGATGACAGCCAGCTCGGGAAGGCTCTCAACGTTGAAGCAGGCAATGTCGTAAGCCAGCGCCGTGCGTATTTCAGCGTCGGTCTTTCCCACACCGGCGAACACAATCTTGGCAGCGGGGAAGCCGTTGCTGACGGCCCGCTCTATTTCGCCCCCGCTGACGCAGTCGGCGCCATAGCCGGCCTGCGAAATGATTTGCAGCAAGGCCGGGTTGGCGTTGGCTTTGACGGCATAATGAATATGTGCCCCGTTAACGGCCTTTGCAGCCTCGGCAGCAGCTTTCAGCGTCGTGCGCAGCAGTTGCGTGTCGTAGAAATAGAACGGCGTCGGGAGATTCCTGAACTTTTCAATAGGGAATATACCGGTCATTTCTTGGCAGCGTTGAATAGTTTGTCGCTCAAAGCTTGCAGAGCGACCCGCTTGTCACTTTCGCGGATAAGGAAAGATATGTTGTGGTCGCTTGCGCCGTAGGAAATCATGCGTAAAGGCACTTCTTTGAGCGCATCGGCCACGATGCTCTCAAAGCCGGCGTGCGTCCAGGCCATATCGCCCACTACGCAGACGATACACATGTTTTCGTCGACCGTTACCGTTCCTAACTTCTTCAGCTCCTCCGTAATTGCTGCCAGCCGGTCTTTGTTGTCTATGCTGACGGTGACGCCAATCTCCGAGGTGGCCACCATATCAACGCTGGTGCGGTATCTTTCGAAGACTTCAAAAATCTTTCTCAGGAAGCCCGGAGCCAGCAACATGCGGCTCGACACGATTTTGATGGCTGTGATGCCGTCTTTGGCGGCTACGGCCTTGATGTTTCCGGGCAGCATTTCGTTGTTTATTATCGTGCCGGGCGCGGTTGGGTTCATCGTGTTGAGCAATCGTACCGGCACGTCGGTGAACCGTGCGGGCTGGACGCAGGTTGGGTGGAGTATTTTTGCGCCAAAATAGGCCAGCTCGGCCGCTTCTTCGAAGTTAAGCTGACGTACGGGCGTCGTGTTTTCGACAAAGCGCGGGTCGTTGTTGTGCATGCCGTCGATGTCGGTCCATATCTGGATTTCCTCGGCGCGCAGTGCGGCTCCAATGAGCGAAGCCGTGTAGTCGGAACCGCCTCGTTGCAGGTTGTCGATGCGGCCTTCGTGATCGAGGCAGATAAATCCCTGCGTAATGTACAGGTCGTACTGGCTGTTGCTTTTTAATATCGCTTTGAGCTGTTTTGCTATGTAGCTGAGCTCGGGTTCTTTGTTCTCGTCGAGCTTCAGGAAGTCGAAAGCAGAGATCAGCAGCACGTTGACGCCCGTTTCGCGCAGGTAATTGGTCATCATGTTCGTGCTCATGATTTCTCCCTGGGCGAGTATGGCTTTTTCTTCATGTTCGCCGAAGTCGGAGCTGGAAAAAGAATGCAGGTACATGAAGATTTCTTCCAGAAACTCCTTGGTCTGCTTTTTCATCTGCTCGGTGGAGTAGAGCTCGTCGACGTGTTGCATATATTTGCGGCGCAGGCCGTTGATGACGTTGTTGGCCGCTTCGGGGTTTTTCTTTTTAAAGTAGTCGGTGATTTCGACCAACGAGTTGGTCGTGCCCGACATGGCCGAGAGCACGACAATCTTTTTTCCTCCCTCGGTGATGAGCGAGGCCACATCCTTTATGCGTTGCGGTGAGCCGACAGAGGTGCCCCCGAATTTCAGTACTTTCATCTTTTTCGCGTGTTGTTAGTTATGGATAATGTGAACCGGCATTGCCGTTCAGTCGGTCAGAGGAGCGATGGACTGCGACGTTTCCAGTTCGATGGGAGCGTTATATTCGCCCGTCACTTCGTGGATGTGTCCGTCCTCGCAGCGATACACGATGCCGGGATACTGTTGCAGAAGGTTGAGGTTGTGCGTCACCATTACCACGGCGGTACCTTGCTCGCATATCTCGCGAAGGATGGCAACAATCTTCTTACCCGTTTCCTGGTCGAGGTTGCCCGTCGGTTCGTCGGCCAGAATGATTTTTGGTGTATTCAGCAGGGCGCGGGCTATCGAGATGCGTTGCTGCTCGCCGCCGCTGAGCTCGTGCGGAAAGCGGTCGGCCTTGTCGGGCAGGCCCACCATGTCGAGCACTTCGGCGATGCGGTCGTTCCGTTCCGTTTTCTTTTTCCATCCCGTGGAGCGCAGCACGAAGTTCAGGTTTTCGGCCACGGTGCGGTCGCTCAGCAGCTGAAAGTCCTGGAAGATGATGCCCAGCTGCCGCCGCAGGTCGGGGATGCGTTTGCGTTTCAGCTTGCACAGGTCGTAGCCAAGGATCGAGGCCTCGCCCGTTTTGACGGGCAGTTCGCCGTAGAGCGTTTTCAGCAGGGAGCTTTTTCCCGAGCCCACCTTACCTATTATATATACAAACTCGTTCTCGTCCACGTGGAAGTCCACGTTTTCCAGGACGGTCTTGTTTTCCTGCCGGATGTCGGCGGCTTTGAGTTCTATGAGCATGGTGAGGTATGTAATGAAGTCGTCTTGAAGCTGTATGGGCGCGTCAGTCGAGCTTGAGCACGGCCAGGAAGGCCTTTTGGGGCACTTGCACGTTGCCTATCTCTTTCATGCGTTTCTTTCCCCGCTTCTGTTTTTCAAGGAGTTTGCGCTTTCGGCTGATATCGCCGCCGTAGCATTTTGCCGTCACGTCCTTGCGCACCTGCTTCACGGTTTCGCGGGCTATGATCTTCGCACCTATGGCAGCCTGGATGGCTATGTCGAACTGCTGGCGGGGGAGCAGCTCTTTCAGCTTTTCGCACATGCGCCGCCCGAAGGTTACGGAGTTGTCCACGTGCGTCAGCGTCGACAGGGCGTCCACGGGTTCGCCGTTCAGGAGGATGTCCAGCTTCACCAGCTTCGAGGGTCGGAACTCGATGGGGTGATAGTCGAACGAGGCGTAGCCTTTCGATATAGATTTCAGCTTGTCGTAAAAGTCGATGACGATTTCTGCCAGCGGCATGTCGTAGTAGAGCTCCACGCGGTCTCCCGACACGTATTCCTGCTTCACCAGTTCGCCCCGTTTGCCCAGGCACAGCGTCATGATGGAGCCGATGTAGTCGGTGCGGGTGATGATGGAGGCGCGTATGTAGGGTTCCTCGATGTGGTCGATCTCCGTGGCGTCGGGCATGCCGGCCGGGTTGTGCACTTCCTTCATCACCCCGTGCTTGTCGAAGACGTGGTAGCTCACGTTCGGCACGGTCGTGATGACGTTCATGTTGAACTCGCGGTCCAGCCGCTCTTGAACGATTTCCATGTGGAGCAGTCCCAGAAATCCGCAGCGGAAGCCGAAGCCCAAGGCCACCGACGATTCCGGCGAAAACGACAGCGAGGCGTCGTTCAGTTGCAGTTTTTCCAGGCTGGCGCGCAGGTTTTCAAAGTCCTCCGTTTCCACGGGATATACGCCGGCAAACACCATCGGCTTCACCTCTTCGAAGCCCTCGATGGCTTTTTCGCAGGGGCGTGCCACGGCCGTAATGGTGTCGCCCACCTTGACCTCCGTGGCGGTCTTGATGCCGCTGACGATGTAGCCCACGTCGCCGCAGTGCAGGGCGTCGCGTGGCGACAGGTCCATTTTCAGCACGCCCACCTCGTCGGCCGAATATTTCTTTTTCGTGTTGACAAAGAGCACGTCCTCGCCTTTGTGTATCGAGCCGTTCACAATCTTGAAGTAGGCGATGATGCCCCGGAACGAGTTGAACACGCTGTCGAATATCAAGGCTTGCAGCGGAGCGTTTTCGTCGCCCGTCGGTGCCGGTATGCGTTCCACGACGGCGCGCAATATCTCGTCCACGCCCTGTCCCGTCCGTCCCGAGGCCCGGATGATCTCTTCGCGCTTGCATCCCAGGAGGTCTATGATTTCGTCCTCCACCACTTCGGGCATCGAGTTGACCATGTCGCATTTGTTCAAGACGGGTATGATCTCCAAGTCGTGTTCGATGGCCATGTAGAGGTTGGATATGGTCTGTGCCTGGACGCCTTGAGTCGAGTCTACCACGAGCAGGCAGCCCTCGCAGGCTGCTATGCTGCGGCTCACCTCGTACGAAAAGTCCACGTGGCCCGGCGTGTCGATGAGGTTGAGCGTGTATTTCTCGCCGTCGAGCTCATATTCCATTTGTATGGCGTGGCTTTTGATGGTGATGCCCCGTTCGCGTTCCAGGTCCATGTCGTCGAGCATTTGGCCCTCGGTCACCTGTATGGTGCGTGTGCGTTCCAGCAGGCGGTCGGCCAGCGTGCTCTTTCCGTGGTCAATGTGGGCAATGATGCAGAAGTTGCGGATATGTTTCATCAGATGTCCTTTTCTTGAATGAGTGGGATAGGGGCGGGCCGGAGGCTTCTCCGGCCGCGGTTCAGAACTTTTCGGCCTCGGCAAAGCTCACGGCGCGGTGCAGGTCCTTTTCCGAGAGCAGCACGCGCGCCGGGTCGGTGATGGGCCAGGCTATGCCCAGGTCGGGGTCGTCGTAGCGGATGCTGCGCTCGGCTTGCGGGGCGTAGACGTTGTCCACCTTGTAGGTGAATACGGCCGTATCCGACAGCACCTGGAAGCCGTGGGCAAACCCGCGGGGGATGAACAGCTGACGGTTGTTTTCCCCGCTGAGCTCCACGGCCACATGGCGGCCGAAGGTGGGCGAGCCGTGCCGCAGGTCGACGGCCACGTCGACCACGCGGCCCGTGATGACGCGCACGAGCTTGGCCTGTGAAAATTCGCCCCGCTGGTAGTGGAGTCCGCGCAGGACGCCGAGCGACGACTTCGACTGGTTGTCCTGTATGAAGTCGACCGCCAGGCCTGTGTGGCTGTCGAAATCCTCCTTGCGGTAGGTCTCCATGAAGTAGCCCCGCGGGTCGTCAAAGATGCGGGGTTCCAGGATCCATACCCCCTCGATGTCAGTGGCTGTATATTTCATGTCAGTCAGTTTGTTCGTTGCTGTTTTCTTCGCCGGTGAGCCGCACCGTCAGTTCGCCGGCTCCCTCCTTGCACCCCACGGCGATGCGTGTGGCCGCGTGCTCCTTTTCGCCCTCGAAGCCGGCCTCCATGAGCGTTTCGCAGATGGGGTCTTCCACGTAGGTCTGAATGGCGCGTTTCAGCGAGCGGGCGCCATAGCGCGGGTCGAAGCCTTTGCTCACGATGAAGGCGCGTGCCTCGGGCGTCACGTCGAGACGGTAGCCCATGCCCTTGATGCGTCCGGCCAGCGCGGCCAGTTCGAGGTCGGCAATGCGTCCGGCAGCCTCTTTGTCGAGGGCGTCGAACATGATGATGTCGTCCAGGCGGTTCAGAAACTCGGGTGCAAACTGCTTTTGCAGGGCTTTTTTCACGATGTCCTCGGCCTGGCGGGCGTCGGCCGTGCGCGAGCCCGTCTGTGTGAAGCCCACGCCCGTTCCAAACTCGCGCAGCTGGCGCGTGCCGCTGTTCGACGTCATGATGATCACCGTGTTGCGGAAGTCGACGGTCGTGCCGTTGCCGTCGGTCAGGCGCCCTTCGTCCATCACTTGCAGCAGGATGTTGAACACGTCGCCATGCGCCTTTTCAATCTCGTCGAGCAGCACGATGGAGTAGGGGTGGCGGCGCACCTTCTCGGTGAGCTGTCCGCCCTCCTCGTATCCCACGTATCCCGGGGGAGCTCCCACGAGGCGGCTCGTGCTGTATTTCTCCACATACTCGCTCATGTCTATTCGGATGAGGGCGTCGGCCGAGCCAAACATAAACTCGACCAGCGTCTTCACCAGGTGCGTCTTGCCGACGCCCGTCGGGCCCACAAACATGAAGGTGCCGATGGGGCGGTTGGGGTCTTTCAGGCCGATGCGGTTGCGCGTGATGGCGCGCGTCAGGCGTTCGATGGCGCGGTCCTGGGCTATGACCTTTTTGGCCAGCTCCTGCCTCATGCCTTTCAGGCGTACGCTCTCCGAGCTGCGCAGGCGCTGCACGGGGATGCCCGTCATCATCGACACGACGCCGGCCACGTGCTCGCCCGTCACGGTCTCGCGGTTTTCTTTCAGCGAGGCGCGCCAGGCTTCGTCCAGCGCTTTCAGCTCGCTTTCCTTCTGCACGACGAGATCGCGCAGGTTGGCCGCCAGTTCGTAGTGCTGGCTGGCTGCAGCTTCGTTCTTGCGCTCGCGCAGGTCGTTGATTTCCTTTTCTTTGTCCTCTATTTCCTTCGGGACGGTCATGTTCACCATGTGCGTGCGGCTGCCGGCCTCGTCCAGGGCGTCGATGGCCTTGTCGGGCAGGGCGCGGTCGGTCACGTAGCGCTCCGTAAGGCGCACGCACGCCTCCAAAGCGTCGTCCGTATAGGTCACGTTGTGGTGTTCTTCGTACTTATCCTTGATGTTCCGCAGGATGGTGAGCGTTTCGTCCGCCGTGGCGGGCTCAAGCATGATCTTCTGGAAGCGGCGTTCCAGCGCGCCGTCCTTTTCTATCGTCTTGCGGTATTCGTCCACCGTCGTGGCACCGATACACTGCACCTCGCCGCGCGCCAGCGCCGGCTTGAGGATGTTTGCGGCGTCGAGGCTGCCGGGAGCCGACCCTGCGCCCACCATGGTGTGTATTTCGTCGACGAAGAGCACAATTTCCGGGTGGGCTTTCAGCTCGCCGATGAGGCGGCGCAGCCTTTCCTCAAACTGTCCGCGGTATTGCGTGCCGGCCACGACGGCCGCCATGTCGAGCGCCACGATGCGTTTGCCGGCCAGCCCGCGGGGCACCTTTGCCGCTGCTATCAGCTGGGCCAGCCCCTCGACGACGGCGCTCTTGCCCACGCCCGGCTCGCCGATAAGGATGGGGTTGTTCTTTTTCCGCCGGCTCAGTATCTGGGCTATGCGCTCAATCTCGCGCTCGCGGCCCACGACGGGGTCGAGCTTGCCCTCTTTGGCCGCCAGCGTCAGGTCGGTGCTGAAGTTGTCGATGACGGGCGTGTCGCTTCCACCCTTTTTCTCCTCGTGTGCCGTGTGGGGCGTGCTGCGTTTGCCGTCGGCTCCGCTGCCCCCGTAGCGCTCGGGCTGCTCGTCCTCGTCGGCCACGCCGAAGGCCGAGCGTACGTTGGGTTTCAGGTTGAGGGCTGCTGCCACTTTCTCGTATGTGATTTCGTTTTCGTTCAGAATGGTGCGCCCGCTGTTGCCGCGGTCGTGCAGCATGGCCAGGAGCAGGTGTTCGCTTTCGGCCGTGGTGCTTCCGGCCAGCCGCGCTTCGAGCAGGCACAGGCGCAGTATGCGTGTGCTCTCTTCGTTCATTTCGGGGTTCGTCTCGCCGTCGGCGAGCTCTTCTTCATGGGCGATTTTCTGCTCCGCGCGGCGGCGCAGCACGTCGGTCGAGAGGCAAAGGCTGTGCAGGGCCGCAGCGGCCTTTCCCTCGCTTTCATGCAGGATGCCCAGCAGCAGGTGGGTCGAACCCACCGACCGGCTGTGCAGACGGCGGGCCTCGTCGCGGCTGAAGCGCAAAATCCTGGAAAGTCCTTGTGACAAATCGTAGTTCATGTCGGTTCTCCTCTTGAAATAAGCTTGTTTTAAGCATGCAAAGGTACGGAAAAACTGCCGATGCACCAAAAACACACCAAAGGTGTCGGTCTTTTTGCGGGCCGGTGTGTGAAAAAAGATGAACAGCTGAACCGGCCGTCGTTTTCCGGCCTTGCCGGCGTCGTATCGAGGCTTGCTGCCGGCCCCGTCTGCGGGCAGCCGCCAGCCGCCAGCCGGCAGCCCGCAGACGGGAAGCGCGGGGCCGGCCGGACGGGGCGTGCCAGCACGCAAAAAGCCCGCAGCACGGACCTCGGGCAAGGGGGGCGCGTGCTGCGGGCTGAGGAAGGGCGCCGGCGGGCGGAGCGGGGGCTTTCAGCCCTTGCAAAGGCGCTCAGCCAGTGCGCGTATGCGGCTGCGGGCGGGCTTGCCCGTTTCGGTGCGGGGCAGCGCGTCGGTGCGGCAGATGTGTTTCGGCCGCTCGTAGGGGGCGAGCCTTTCGCGGCAGAGCGCTTGCAGCTCGCCGTCGGCAAGGGGGCCGCAGTAGAGCAGCGTGACGGCCTCGCCAAACTTCGGGTCGGGCACGGCCGTGATGGCGAAATGGCCCTCCATAGGCGCCAGGCGGCGTTCCAGCTCCTCGATCTGCATCTTTATCCCGCCGCTGCACACGACGTTGTCGGCCCGCCCCAGGATGACGAAGCCGCCGTCGTCCGTCAGGCGGGCGCGGTCGTTGGTCACGAGCCGGTGGGGGCATACGGCCGGGGCGTCGATGACAAGGCGGCCGTCGGCCGTGAGCGTCACGCGCACGCCCGGCAGCGGGTGGTAGGACGTGCCGGCGCCGGGGCCGCTCAGGCGGCGCATGGCCACGTGCGAAAGGGTTTCGGTCATGCCGTAGGTGCTCCATACGTCATGCGGAAAACGACGGAGGAGCGAGGCCATGCCCTCGTCCACGGCGCCGCCGCCGATGATGAGGCAGCGCACGCCCCGCAGCAAGGTGGCTTCGCGCGGCACGCGCAGCGTTTCGTACACCTGCATGGGCGTGAGGGCCGCAAACGTGGGCGAAAAGCGCAGCCCGGCAAAGGGCCGTGCCGACGGCGCCGCACACACCAAGCGCAGCCCGTGCGTAAAGGCGCGCACGGCCACCATCTTGCCCGCTATGTAGCGGAGCGGCATGCAGAGCAGGGCCGTGTCGCCCGGGGTCAGGCCGAGAAAGCGGCAGGTCATCTCCGCGCTGGCGCGCATGCGGGCTTTTTCCACCTGTATTCCCTTGGGCGTTCCCGTCGAGCCCGACGTGTGCACGGGCAGCGTGGGCGAAGCGTCGTCCCAGGCTGCCCGGAAGGCCCGCACCTCGTCGGCAAAGCGCCGCGTGGCGGCGTGGCCGAAATAGAGGCGCTCGCCTTCTATTTCGAGCGGGGCGGGGTGGAAGTTGTCGGTGAAGAGGCGGCCCGTGCCCAGCCCTTGGTGGCGCGGGGCACCGTCGGGGTAGAGCGAGGCGGTCCACTGGGCAATGGCGTTGAGCCCCACGTTGGTTTCGAGGGCGCTCGTTATCCAGTGGCCTATGCCGCGCCTGTCGGCCTCGTCCATCCACTCGCGCGCGCCGCTCAACCCGCCGTGGAGCGAGGGTTTCAGCACGATGTATTGCGGCCGCACCTCGTCGAGCATCTGCCGCTTTTCCTCGGGCGTGTTCAGGCCGATAAGCTCTTCGTCAAGGGCGATGGGCAGGGGCGAGGTGCGGCAAAGGCGGCCCATCGCCTCCCACCGGCCGGCCCGGATGGGCTGTTCGATGCTGTGGATGCCATAGGCTGCCAGCTGTTCCAGGCGGCGGGGCGCCTCCTCGGGTGTAAATCCGCCGTTGGCGTCGACGCGCAGCTCCACGTCGGCCGGCGAGAAGCGCCGGCGCACGCGGCGGATGAGCGCCAGTTCGTCGTCGAAACGGATGGCGCCGATTTTCAGTTTTACGCAGCGCGAGCCCTCGGCCAGTTTGGCTTCGAGACGGGCCTGCATCTCGTCGAAGCTGCCCATCCACACCAGACCGTTGATGGGTATGCCCTGTTCGCCCCGCGAAAAGGGCGTGTCGAAGAGCCGGAGGCAGTCGCCCGTGCGCAGCGAGGCGCGGAAAGAGAGGGCGGCCGTTTCGAGCCCGAACAGGATGGAGGGATAGGGGCGCAGGGCTTCGCGGTCGATGAGCCCGGTGCGGCGCAAGGCGTCGCAGGCCCGGCGCAGCACGTCCTCGTAACCGGGCACGGCGTCGCAGCTCAGGTCGGGCAGCAGGGCGCATTCGCCAATGCCGATGGCGGGCGGCTGCCTAGGGCGTCGCCGGCTGACCACGACGTACCACACCGTGCGGTCGAGGTAGACGCCCCGCGAGGTGCCGGCCGGCTGCTTGAAGCGGAAGTGGCGCCGCACGGGGGTGACGCTCACCGGGTCGGAGGGAAGAAACAGCGGCTCCATCTTAGGGCAGCTTGGGAAACTTCTTGAAGTCGGGCTTACGCTTTTCGAGGAAGGCACGTCCGCCCTCTTGTGCCTCGTCGAGCATGTAGTAGAGCATGGTGGCGTCGCCGGCGAGCTGCTGAATGCCGCTCTGGCCGTCGAGCTCGGCGTTGAGCCCGGCCTTAATCATGCGGAGAGCCAGCGGCGAGCGTTCCATCATCGTTTCGGCCCAGCTCACGGTTTCGTCTTCGAGGCTGGCCAGGGGCACAACCTTGTTGACCAGCCCCATGCGCTCGGCTTCGGCAGCTGAATACTGACGGCAGAGAAACCATATTTCGCGGGCTTTTTTCTGGCCCACGATGCGCGCCAGATACGAAGCCCCGAACCCGGCGTCGAACGAGCCCACCTTGGGCCCGGTCTGCCCGAAGATGGCGTTGTCGGAGGCTATCGTCAGGTCGCAGACGAGGTGGAGCACGTGGCCGCCGCCGATGGCGTAGCCGTTGACCATGGCAATGACGGGCTTTGGCAGGTTGCGTATCTGCTTTTGCACGTCGAGCACGTTGAGGCGCGGCACGCCGTCGCTGCCCACGTAGCCGCCGCGGCCCTTGACGTGCATGTCGCCGCCGGAGCAGAAGGCCTTGTCGCCGGCTCCCGTGAGGACAACCACGCATACGTCGGGCTGTTCGCGGCAATAGGTCAGCGCGTCGCCCATCTCGGCCACCGTGAGCGGGGTGAAGGCGTTGCGCCAGCGCGGGCGGTTGATGGTGATGCGGGCTATGCCGTTGTAAAAGTCGAAAAGGATTTCCTTGTATTCCTTGATGGTTTGCCAATTGCGTTGCATGAGAAAAATGTTATGGGTGAATAATGTCGGTCGGTGGGAGGCCGCCTGCGGCGCGCAGGAGGCGCAGCCGTTCGCTTTCGTTGTCGGCGGTGCGGGTGAAGGCCTCAACAAGCACGGGGCGCTTGCCGGTGGGGGCAAGCAGGGCGTCGAGCGCCCGGTCGAGTGAGTCGTAGTCGAGGGCGGCGTAGTAGTCGAGCCCGTAGCTGCGGGCAAGGCCTTCGGCCGAGGCGTGATGGGCGGCGGCCACGATGGGCGCGAGCGCAGGCGATGCCGGCAGGCCGGGCAGCCGGTAGAAGATCTGCCCGCCGCCGTTGTTGAAGAGCAGGATGCGCAGACCGGGCGGCAGCGCATCGTTCCACAGGGCGTTCTGGTCGTAAAAGAAGCTGAGATCGCCGATGAGCACCAGGGCGGGGCGGCTGTCGGCCGAAGCATAGCCGACGGCCGTCGAGAGCGAGCCCTCGATGCCGTTGAGACCGCGGTTGCAGTGGATGGGCACGTGGCCTCCGTCGAAAAACCAGCAGGCATTGCGAACGACGGAACTGTTGCCCAGGTGGAGCGAGTAGCCCCGCGGCGGCAGGCGGCGGGCCAGCCGCTGCACGATGCCCGCGTCGGCAAAGGCGGCGGGGCGGTAGCCGGAAAGGCGGGCGGCCGCGGCGGCCAGACGCTCTTTTTCCCGGCGCACGCCCTCGTGCGGGGGAAGCGCCTCGGCCAGCTGGCGCAGGACGGGTTCGAGCGGCGAGCGCACCACCGTCGTGAGGTGGCCGAACGTGTCGGGCAGGTCGCCCGCCTCCTCGATGCGGACGACGGAGCAGCCGGGCAGGGTGCGTAGCAGCTGTTTCAACCGCTTGTTGACGAGCGTGCCGCCGGCATGGATGACGAGGTCGGGACGCAGGCCGCCGCACCCGGGCAGGGCTTCGAGCACGGCGGTGCGGAAGCTGCCGGGCTGGTTGGCAACGAGCTCCGGGAGCACCAGCAGGCGGTGGCCCTCGTCGAGCTGTGTGGCGGCGGGCGAGGGTCCGTCGTCGCGTTCGCCCAGCAGCAGCACGGGCAGGCGTGCCGCCTTGATTTCGTTCACCAGCGCGTCGGGCAGCGGAGCCTGCACGCGGGGCCGCACCTCACGGATGAGGCGCTCGTCGGGCAGCTGTGGCGTGCTGAACGAAAAGAGGGGCTCGTCGAGCGGGACGTTGATGTGGACGGGGCCGCCTCCACCCCGCCGGAGCGCCAGCAGCGCCTCGCCCACCAGGCGGCCGGTCCACGCGTCGGCGCCGGGCGTGCCGTCCTCGGGCAGGTTGAAGCAGGGGGCATAGGGCATGAGGGCACCGGGCTGGGGGAGCGTCTGGCCGTCGAGCTGGCCAATCCAGCGGGCGGGCCGGTCGGCCGAAATGACCAGTAGCGGGACGTGGCGGAAGGCGGCCTCGGCCACGGCGGGCAGCGTGCCGAGCAGGGCCGAACCCGACGTGACGCAGATGGCGGCCGGGCGGTGCGTGGCCAGGCTGAGGCCCAACGCAAAGAAAGCCGCGCTGCGCTCGTCGGTGACGGGGTGGCAACGCAGGGCGGGGCAGACGTGGAAGTTGTGGGCCAGCACGCCGTTGCGCGAGCCGGGGCAAACGACGACGTCGCGCAGCCCGGCCCGGCAGAGCAGGGCGGTGAGCCGGTTGACTGAGGGCTTGTCGCAATAGAGAAGCGGGGTGGTCATTTCGTCGGATTTATGATGAGAAGAGACGGAGCATGGGCTGCATTTTGCGGCACGTTTCCAGCCATTCGTCCTCTTCGCGGCTTTCTTTCAGGATGCCTCCGCCGGCGTAGAGCCGGGCTGAGGCGGCTGTGAGCTCCATGCAGCGGAGCGAGACGTAAAAAGCCGTCTCTCCCCCCAGGCCCAGCGGGCCGCTGAAGCCGGCATAATAGCGCCGGGCGTGGGGCTCGGCATCGAGGATGACGGCGAGCGCTTCGCCGGCCGGCCATCCGCAGACGGCAGGGGTGGGGTGAAGGGCTTCGAGCAGGGAGCTGAGCCGCACGCCGGCGCCGGTGGTAAACGTAAAGTCGGTGCGCAGGTGGCGCAGGCCGGCAACGTCGGTGGGGCGGGTGGCCGAAGCCTGCCACGTGCGGGCGAAGGGGCGCAGCCGCTCGGCGATGTAGCGGCTGACGCAGGCTTGCTCCTCGCGGTTTTTGGCGCTCCACCCCTCCGGCGTGGCGCTGCGCGGGTCGGCGCCGTCCATCGTGCCGGCCAGGGCCATGGTGTGCCAGCCGTCGGCGTCGTGGCGCAGGAGCGTTTCGGGCGTGGCCGTCAGCCAGGTTCCGCCGGCTTGCGTGCGCCACAGGGCCACGTAGCAACGGGGATAGAGGCGGCAGGCTTTGAAAAAGAGCGACAGCAGCCGGTCGGTGCACAAGGCGCTGTGCAGCCGGAGATGATGGCAGCGCGACAAGACGAACTTGTGGCAGGCCGTGGTGGAAAAGCAGCCGTAGGCCCGGTCGAAACTGCGATGGTACGCCATGCGCTCCTCATCTTCGTCGCCGGGTGTGGCCGAAGGGGAGAAATCCGCCCCCTCAGGCACAGCGGCTTGCGTGCAGGTGTGCGGGCGGATGAGGAGCGTGGGGAGCCCGGAGGGAACGGCTGTGCCGTAGAGAAAGGGAGCCACAAGGAAGCCCTCCCTGCCATCGAGCGGTGCATCCTCCGGCAGCCGGGCTGCGGCGCCGGCGTCGGCCACAAGGGTGTAATGCGCCTCGTCGGGCATACGGTAGAGGGCAAAGTCGGTATCGTCGGATAAGGCGACAGGATCTTCGCCGCTTGTAGGGATAAATTCCTTCTTCATGCCTGCAAAGTTACGGCAAGAAGACGGAATTTGACTTTTCAATTGAAAAATCTCCATTGTCAATTGTCCATTGTCCATTGTCAATTAAAAAAGTAGCCCGCCGGCGCATGGAAGCACCGACGGGCCGATGGGTGGGGCGGCAGGGGCGTCAATATTCGTAGGCCACAGAGGCCGCCTTTCCACGGTAGCGATAGTTGCAGAGCTCGTAGTTGCCGCCGCGTTGGGTATAGTCGAAGTCGACAGAGAAGCTGTTGCCCTCGTCCAGGAGGTCTTCGACGTGGAGCGTCTGCACGAGATGCACCGTGGGCCGTCCGAAGAGCCCGGCGTAGTAGAGATGCTCGAAGCCAAGGAGGCCCAGTTGCTTGGCGGCGAGCTCGGGGAGCAAACCATTGGTGTTGACCAGATTGGACGGGGTGAACGTGAGCGTTTCGCGGTTGAGCCCGTCTTCGGAATAGACAATGCGCGACAGGTCGCCGTTGTCATATTCGATGGTGGCCGACGAGCGGTATTGCGTAATGTGCCCGAAGCTGTCTTCGAAGATGGTCTTTTCCCAACCGGCCAGACGCAGGTCGCGGTAGTAGAACTCATAGATGTTTCCGTTGACGGTCATCTTCTCCACCAGCCCCGAGCTGCCGAGCGTCAGGCTGATGCGCTCGCCGCTCGAATTGGAAACCTGAACCGAGGAGGGACCATACGAGATGTTGCTGGTATAAGAAAAATTTTTGTCGATATCGGGCGACGGGTCGCGCGACGTGCCATTGGCGCGGACAAGCCGTCCACCGCTGTACGTGAGCTGCCAGTCGTACGTGGCCGGCACGCTGCCCAGGTGGGTAATGCTCTTGACGTTGCTGCCTCCGTTGGCCGGCAGGGCAGGCTTCATGGCAGGGGCGTCATCGTCGGAGCAAGCGGTGAAAAGGGCCGACGCCAGCACGAGCGGCAGCCATGTGTGGATGTGGATACGCAGTTTCATGGGATATGGATGTTGAAAGGTGAGGGTGGCAAACTTACAAACTTTTTTCCAACCCGCCAAACCGACAGGGGTGGCCGCCTGCGCCGCATTCGCCCGTAAAACCGTTAAGGGCCGGGGTCAGTCGGCGTCGTGGCGCTTGGCCTCCTCCCAGATGGCGTCCATCTCGGCCAGCGTCATGTCGGTGAGCGCGCGCCCTTGTTTCAGCGTATGCTCTTCCAGATAGTTGAAGCGGCGGATAAACTTTTGGTTGGTATGCTCCAAAGCGTTGTCGGGGTTGATTTTGTAAAGCCTGGCGGCGTTTATCAGGCTGAAAAGCACATCTCCAAACTCGGCTTCGGCCTTCTCCCTGTCCATGTGCTCCACTTCGGCCTCAAATTCTGCAATTTCCTCCTTCACCTTGGCCCATACCTGCCCGCGTTCCTCCCAGTCGAAGCCGACGCCGCGAGCCTTGTCCTGTATGCGGTAGGCCTTGATGAGCGAGGGCAGCGCGCGCGGCACGCCTCCCAGCACGCTCCCGTTGCCGTCCTTTTCCTTTTGTTTCAGCAGCTCCCACTGGCGCGTCACCTGCCCGGCACTCTCCACGCCCTCGACGCTGCCGAAAACGTGCGGATGGCGGAAGATGAGCTTGTCGCAAAGTTCGTTGCAGACGTCGGCCACGTCGAAGGCCTCCTTCTCCTGCCCGATTTTGGCGTAGAAAACGATGTGCAGCAGCACGTCGCCCAGCTCCTTGCAGATATTTTTGTTGTCGCCGCGCGTCAGGGCGTCGCACAGCTCGTAAACCTCCTCGATGGTGTTCGGCCGCAGGCTCTCGTTCGTCTGCTTGCGGTCCCAAGGGCATTTTTCGCGCAGCTCGTCCATCACGTCGAGCAAACGTCCGAAAGCCTCCAATTTTTCTTCGCGCGAATGCATATATAAAAGCAGTTGATGATTCTTAGCGGCAAAAGTACGCATAAAATAACTTATAATATGCCTTTCCTTCCGCATTTAGCGCTTCTTCTCCCGGCGCTCCGCCCATTGCGGCAAGGCGATTCATGATTTTACGCGGATAATAAAAAGCGAGAGAGCGAAAAGCTCATTGCCTGTCCGGGCAAAAACTTTTTGCTCTCTCGTGTAAGTCTTTTTGAGCCTCTTGTCGGATTCGAACCAACGACCCCGAGATTACAAATCACGTGCTCTGGCCAACTGAGCTAAAGAGGCGGGTGGGTAAGCTCTCTGTATCGCGCCGCTACAACCTAGCTACCTTTGCTGCGGTCAAGCCCTGGAGGATTCGAAGGGAGCTGGCCGTACAGCACTTACCCGTATTTCGGCTGCAAAAATAGGCAATATATTTTTATCCCGCAAGCGCGGCGCGTCTTTTTTCGGCCGTCAGCGGCTGTTTTTTTTCATACGGAGCGTTTGTGTGCAGTATTTCAGTACGGCCGGCCGGTGCGTTACGAAAATAAGCGTGCGCCCGCGGCTGGCCTCAATGACGCCGGTGATGACGCGTTCTTCCGTTTCGGGATCGAGCGCGGACGTGACTTCGTCGAGCAGCAGAACGGGCGTTTTCCGAAGCAAGGCGCGTGCAATGCCGATGCGTTGTGCCTGCCCCTCCGACAAGCCGTCGCCCATCTCGCCGCAGCGTGCGTCGAGTCCGCCCGGCAGCGCGAAAACAAAGTCGGCCGCAGCCGTTCGCAGCGCGGCTGCCATTTCCTGCTCGGAGGCTTCGGGAGCGGCCAGCCGCAGGTTGTCGCGTATGGTGCCGCTCAGCAGCGTGTTGCCTTGTGGAGCGTAGGCGAAGTTGCAGCGTGTGCGGGGCGAAACGGGGCATGTTCCGCCTTCATCGTACAGGCACACCTCGCCCCGCCCGGGAGCGGCCAGCGCCAGCAGCAGGCGTATGAGCGTGGTCTTGCCTGCACCCGTTTCGCCCACAACGGCGGTGACGCTGGCGGGAGGAAAATCGTAGCTGAACTGTTTCAGTATCATGCGGCTGCCGGGGGTGTAGGAGAAGTCGACACCGGCGAGGCGTATGCCCACGCTTTTCCCGAGCTGTATGGCTTTTTCGTTTTCGTCTTCGGCCATTTTTTCCAGCTCCATCAGTCGTTCGCCCGATGCCGCGGCTGTGATGAACGTCGACACGAAGCGTGTAAGGCTGCGCACGGGGCCTTGTATCTGCCCCACGAGTTGCACGAAGGCGATGAGTGCTCCATAGGTGATGGTGCCACCGGCCAGTGCCAATACGCCCCAGCCGAAGGTGACGAGATAGCCTGTGGCAAAGCCTGCATTCATGAGGGTCGACGAGGTAGAGGCGTAGCGCGTCCGTTCCACCACCTTGGCGCGCAGCGCATCTTGCAGGCACGTCAGCTTGCGCGTCGCCAGGTCTTCGCTTTGCAGCGTCTTGACCACCAATGCGTGCTGCAGGTTTTCCTGCATGGCTGCCTGAATGGTGCTTTCGGCGCCGCGCACCTCGTGCGTCAGGCGGCGCATGCGCTTTACGTAAAGGCGGCTGGCTGCCACAAAGAGCGGCAACACCAGCGCCACGATGACGGCCAGCATGCGGTCCATCCAAAAAAGAAACAGAAAGGCGCCTGCAAAGCGTGCCAGCGTGGTGACGAGTGCCGGGATGCTTTCGGTGACGAAGGCCACGGCCACGGCCACGTCTTTCTCCATGCGGTTCAGCAGGTCGCCCGTGTGGAAAGCCCGCAGCTCGCCCCACCGGCCGTGCAGCAGGTGGGCGAACAGGCGTTGCTGCATCCTGTTGACGGCTTTGGCGCCGAGCACGGCCTGTATCCATTTGGAGGCATAGCCCAAGCCCAGTTGTACGACGGCGATGCCCGCCAGCAGCCCCAGCCACAGGGGCAGCCCGGCGCTGTCGCGCGTTCCCGTGGCGGCGTCGATGGCCAGCTTGGTGGCTCCCACGAAGGCCAGGTCGGCTCCCACTAGCAGCAGGCCCAGCGCGGTGTTGAGCAGGGCCTGGCGCCTGAATCCCCGCCACGACCGGCCATACCACTGGGCGGTTTGCCAAGCTCCTGCCACCGTTTTACGGCCGGCGGATGTGTTGTTTCGTTTCATGCCCGTTTGTCCAGTCCCCACATCAGTTTATCGCGCAGGGTGTCGAAGAAGCGTTTGTGCGTAATTTTTACGACGCCCACACGGTAGGGGGCGCGGCGCAGCGTGATAAGCGTCTTTTCGGGGAAGCTTTCGCTCCGGCCGTCGATGGCCACCATGAAATGGTGCCCGCGGCTTTCCACCTTCAGCTCGATGGTCACGTCGTCTTGGAGCACCACCGGGCGCATGCTCAGGCTGTGGGGAGCCACGGCCGCCAGACACAGCGTGCCGGAGCCCGGCACCAGGATGGGGCCGCCGACGCTCAGCGAGTAGCCCGTAGAGCCTGTTGGCGTACAGACGATCAGGCCGTCGGCCATGTAGTGGGCCAGCAGTTCGCCGTCCACCCGCGCCTCGATGCCGATGAGCGAAGAGTTGTCGTGTTTGAGCACAGCCACCTCGTTTAGGGCAAAAGGATAGCCTGCCGGCTGTGTACCGGCCATTTCCACGCCGATCACCGTGCGCCGTTCCACGACGTAATCGCCTGCCAGCAGCGCGTCGAGCGCCGGCGGCATTTCGGCGGGAGCCACGTCGGCCAAAAAGCCCAGCCGCCCGGCGTTGATGCCCAGTATCGGCACGTCGCGTCCGCTCAGCGCCGCGGCCGTGCGCAGGAAGGTGCCGTCGCCGCCCACCGAGATGGCCAGATCGGCTCCCTCGCCGCCGCCGGTCAGGGCGAAGCGCCGTCCCGGCCACAGGGTGGCGAGCTGTGCTGCCAGTTCCTTTTCCGTCTCCACGTCGAAGCCCCTTTTTTCCAGCTCCGTCATCACCATGCCCGCAAAGGGCACCCTCTCGCGCGCCGTGGTATCGCCGAAAAGGGCTACTTTCGGTCGGCGGCCGTCAGTTTTTGTCATATAATAAAGGTTGTTTCGTCTGTTGGAAGTGACGTATGAAAGCCCGGTGCCGCCGTTTTTATGGACAACGGCAGCCCGTCGTGGCGGCAAATTTAAGCATAAACCGCCGTTCTGCGCGCAAACGGCCTTTATAAACGTTGCCCTTTCGGCCATTCTCCCCTCCGGGCGTCGGGCAGCGGCCGTGCCGGCCGGAGCAGGCCTCCGACGCGCCGCCCACTGTCGTTTTTTAGTGCTTTTGTTTTGTTTTGCGCGGGTCTTGTGCTAATTTTGCGGGGCGTGCGGCCTCGTCTGTGCGCGATTTGTAGTTTTTAGCTTTATTCTGAAAAGCGTGTGTTACGATAAAGAAGAGAAAAGAACAAAGGCAGATGGTGCGTGCGCGCAGCCCGAGAAAGCCGCGTCCGACCTGCGCTATCTGCGCTTGCTGTCGCGCGACTTTCCCACGGTTTCGAGCGTGACGACCGAGATTATAAACCTCGCGGCCATCCTGCATCTGCCCAAGCCCACCGAGCATTTTCTGGCCGACCTGCACGGCGAAAACGAGGCCTTCCAGCACGTGCTGCGCAACGCCTCGGGCAACATCCGCCGCAAGGTGGGCGAGCTCTTTGCAGGCTCGCTGCGCGAGAGCGAGATGCGCGACTTGTGCACGCTCATCTATTATCCCGAGCAGAAGCTCGAACTTGTCAAGCAGACCGACGCTCATCTTTCCGACTACTACGAGACAACGCTCAACCGGCTCATTACCGTGTGCCGCAGCGTCTCTTCCAAATATACGCGCTCGAAGGTGCGCAAGAGCCTGCCCGAGGAGTTTTCGTATATCATCGAAGAGCTCCTGCACGAGTCGGGCGACGACCACAACAAGTATGCCTACTTCAACGTCATCATCCGCACCATCATTGCGACGAGGCGGGCCGAGGCTTTCATCGTGGCCATCTGCTATCTGATACAGCGCCTGGCCATCGACCGCCTGCACATCCTGGGCGACATCTTCGACCGCGGGCCCGGCGCCCACCTCATCATGGACACGCTCTGCGGCTATCACCATCTGGACATAGAGTGGGGCAACCACGACATCCTCTGGATGGGCGCTGCTGCCGGCAACCTTTGCTGCATAGCCGGCGTGCTGCGTCTCTCGCTCCGCTATGCCAACACGCAAACGCTCGAAGAAGGATACGGCATCAACATGGTACCCCTGGCCACCTTCGCCATGGAGACCTATGCCGACGACCCATGCACCCTTTTCCGCCCGAAAACGGGCGAAAACGACGTCCGCTTCAAGGAAAAAACCGTGCGGCTGATGGCTCAGATGCACAAAGCCGTGGCTGTTATCCAGCTCAAGCTCGAAGGGCAGCTCTACCGCGCCCATCCCGAGTGGGCTATGGACGACCGCCGCCTCCTGGAACGGGTCGACTGGGAGCAAGGCGTGGTGCATCTCTCCTCGGGCCGTTACGAACTGGCCGACCGCTTCTTTCCCACCGTCGACCCATCGGCCCCCTGCGAGCTTTCGCCCGAAGAGCGCGAGCTGATGGAGCACCTGCGCCATTCGTTCCTCATCAGCGACCGCCTGCGGCGCCACGTCGACTGCCTCCTCTCGCGCGGAGGGATGTATGCCGTGTACAACGAGAACCTGCTTTTCCACGCTTCGGTGCCGCTCAATGCCGACGGCTCCCTGCGCGAGGTACTTGTGGAGGGACGCACTGTCAAGGGCCGCGCCCTCATGGAACGTGTCGAGGAAGTGGTGCGCACGGCCTTCGACGACGACGCTCCTGCCCATGAGCGCGCCTCCGCCTGCGACTATTTCTGGTACCTCTGGTGCGGCCCCGACTCGCCCCTGTTCGACAAAGACAAGATGACCACCTTTGAGCGCTATTTCATCCGCGACGCCGCCACGCACGCCGAAGAAAAAGGTTGGTACTATAAGCTGCGCGACTCGGCCGAGGTGTGCGACCGCATCCTGGACCATTTCGGCGTGACGGGCCCCCACCGCCACATCATCAACGGCCACGTTCCCGTGCGCGCCGTGCGGGGCGAAAAGCCCATCAAGGCCGGAGGCCGGCTCATGGTCATCGACGGCGGCTTTGCCAAGGCCTACCACGACACCACCGGCATAGCCGGCTATACGCTTGTCTATCACAGCCGCGGCTTCCAGCTCGTGCAGCACGAGCCCTTCACTTCGACCGAAGAGGCCGTGCGCGAGGGCACCGACATCAAGAGCACCACGCAGATCGTGGAGATGACGGGGCAGCGCATGATGGTGGCCGACACCGACATCGGCGCCGGCCTCCGCGTGCAGATAGCCGATCTCGAAAAGCTCCTCACGGCCTACCGCCGGGGGCTCATCAAGGAACATTGAACAAGGAAACGCCATTATAATATATAGAATATTGCCCATTGTCAATTGTCAATTATCCATTGTCAATTAAAAAGATCCCACCGCATGAAGAGTTTGAAAGAATTGTACCGCATAGGCTATGGCCCGTCGAGCAGCCACACGATGGGCCCGCGCAAGGCCGCCGAGCAGTATCTGATGCGCCACCGCGATGCCGCCAAGTTCCGCGTCACGCTCTACGGCAGCCTGGCTGCCACGGGCAAGGGGCACATGACCGACTGGGCCATCTATCAGGTGCTGGGCGAGAGCCGCACCGAGATAGTGTGGAAGCCCGACGTCGTCCTGCCCTACCACCCCAACGGGATGAAGTTTGAGGCCCGTGCCGACGAGGGCGAACCCTACGACCCCTGGACCGTTTTCAGCGTGGGCGGAGGCGCCCTGGCCGAAGAGGGGGCCGCCACGCTCGAAACGCCCGATGTGTACGACCTGAACCGTCTGGGCGACATCAAGCGCTGGTGCGAGGCGTCGGGCCGCTCCTACTGGGAATATGTCGACGAATGTGAGGGTCCGTCCGTCTGGGACTATCTGGCCGACGTATGGGAGGTCATGCAGGAAGCCGTCGAGCGCGGCCTCGAACACGAAGGCGTGCTGCCCGGCGGCCTCAATCTGCGACGCAAGGCCCCCGACTATTTCATCAAAGCCATGGGCTACGGGTCGAGCCTTCAGACGCGCGGTCTCGTTTTTGCCTATGCCCTGGCCGTGAGCGAGGAGAACGCCTCGGGAGGCCGCATCGTCACGGCTCCCACCTGCGGGGCAAGCGGCGTAGTGCCCGCCGTGCTCTACCATTTGCAGCGCAGCCGCAACTTCACCGACAAGCGCATCCTGCGTGCCCTGGCCACAGCCGGTCTTGTGGGCAACGTGGCCAAGACGCTTGCCTCCATATCGGGCGCCGAGGCCGGCTGTCAGGCCGAGGTGGGCGTGGCCTGCGCCATGGCCGCCGCCGCTGCCAACTATCTTTTCGGCGGCAGCCTTGCCTCCATTGAGTATTCGGCCGAGATGGGCTTGGAGCATCATCTCGGCATGACGTGCGACCCCGTTTGCGGACTCGTGCAGATTCCCTGCATCGAGCGCAACGCCCACGCCGCCGCGCGTGCCCTCGACGCCAACATCTATGCCACCTACGCCGAGGGGCTCCACCGCATCTCCTACGACAAGGCCGTCGAGGTGATGAAGCAGACGGGGCACGACCTTCCCTCGCTCTACCGCGAGACGAGCGAGGGCGGGTTGGCCAAGGAGTATGGCCGCGACGAGTAGAGTGCCCGTCCGTCAGGCGCCGGCCGCGATGTCTTTCATCGCGGCCGGCGCTTTTTTTGTCCTTTCTTACGCCGGCGGCAAGGCAGCATCCGCGCCCCGGCCGGCAGCAGCGCGACAGGCTGGCGACTCGCCTTTGCACACGGAAGCTTCTTTTCACACTAGGAAAAGCCCAAAACGGCGCAGAGGGCCGGAAAAGGGCTTTATTTTCGGTTTTTCCACTTTTTTACGCCCGCACACTTTTTCGCCATTCGCGGAAAATGCGTAATTTTGTCCTCTGAAATAAACCGAACGTTCTCTGATGATAGACGAAGACAGAATAATAAAGGTGAACATCGAGGAAGAGATGAAATCTTCCTATATCGACTATTCTATGTCGGTAATTGTGGCCCGTGCCCTGCCCGATGTGCGCGACGGCTTCAAGCCGGTGCACCGCCGCATCCTTTACGGCATGAACGGCCTGGGTACGACCCACGACAAACCGACGAAAAAATCGGCCCGTATCGTGGGTGAGGTGATGGGTAAGTATCACCCCCACGGCGACAGCTCTATCTATGGCGCCCTGGTGCGCATGGCGCAGGACTGGAACATGCGCTACTGCCTCGTGGACGGACAAGGCAACTTTGGCTCCATGGACGGCGACGGCGCGGCTGCCATGCGATACACCGAGGCACGCCTCAGCCTCGTGGGCGAGGCCATCATGCAGGATCTCGACAAGGAGACCGTCGACATGACCAACAACTTCGACGACTCGTTGCAAGAGCCCACCGTCATGCCCACGCGCATCCCCAACTTTCTCGTAAACGGGGCAAACGGCATCGCCGTGGGTATGGCCACTAACGTGCCCACTCACAACCTTTGCGAGGTAATAGACGGCTGTGTGGCCTATATAGACAACCCCGACATCGACGTAGACGGCCTGATGCACTACATCAAAGCCCCCGATTTTCCGACGGGCGGATATATCATGGGGTTGCAAGGGGTGCGCAGCGCCTACGAAACGGGCCGCGGCCGCATTGTCGTGCGCGCGAAAACCGAGATCGAAAGCGGAGAGACGCACGACAAGATCGTCGTGACGGAGGTACCCTACGGCGTCAACAAGGCAGAGCTCATTAAAAACATTGCCGAGCTGGCGGGCGAGAAGAAAATTGAGGGCATCAGCAATATCAACGACGAGAGCGACCGCGAGGGTTTGCGCATCGTCGTTGACGTGAAGCGCGATGCCAATGCGGGCGTTGTGCTCAACAAGCTGTTTAAGATGACGGCCCTGCAGTCGAGCTTTGCCGTCAACTGTATTGCCCTTGTTCACGGCCGTCCGAAACTGCTGACGCTGAAAGACTGTGTGAAATACTTCGTCGAGCACCGCCACGAGGTGGTCATTCGCCGCACGCGCTACGACCTGCGCAAAGCCCAGGAGCGCGCCCACATATTGGAGGGCCTCATCATCGCGAGCGACAACATCGACGAGGTGGTGCGCATCATACGCTCGTCGAAAACGCCGCAGGCGGCCATGCAGAGCTTGATGGAACGCTTCGGTCTGGACGAAATTCAGGCCAAGGCCATCGTCGACATGCGCCTTTCGCAGCTCACGGGCCTGATGCAGGACAAGCTGCATGCCGAGTACGAGGAAATCGAACGCAGGATAGCCTATTACGAGCAGATACTGAGCGATGATGCCCTTTGCCGCAAAGTAATGAAAGACGAGCTCATCGAGGTAAAGGAAAAGTATGGCGACGAACGCCGTACGGAAATCATGTTGTCGGCCGAAGAGTTCAACCCCGAGGACTTCTATCCCGACGACGAGGTGGTCATCACCATCAGCCATCTGGGATACATCAAGCGCACGCCCCTGGCCGACTTCAAGGCCCAGGCACGCGGCGGCGTGGGCAGCAAGGGAGGCAGCACGCGCGACAAAGACTTTATCGAATATATCTACCCGGCCACGATGCACAACACGATGCTCTTCTTCACGGCAAAGGGCCGGTGCTTCTGGATGCGCGTCTTCGAGATACCCGAGGGCACAAAGGCCTCGAAGGGACGGGCCATCCAGAACATGCTCAACATCGAGAAGGACGACAGCGTGAACGCCTGTCTGCACATCCGCAAGCTGGCCGACGCCGATTTCTGCCGCTCTCACTACGTTATCTTCTGCACAAAGAACGGTGTCATCAAGAAAACGTGCCTTTCGGAGTATTCGCGTCCGCGTACGAACGGCGTGAACGCCATCGGCATCCGCGAGAACGACCGCGTGGTGAGCGTTTGCCTGACGAGCGGCGAAGACGAAATCGTTATAGCCAACCGCAACGGACGCGCCATCCGCTTTAATGAAAATGCCGTCCGCACGATGGGACGCACGGCCACAGGTGTGCGCGGCATCACGCTCGACGACGACGGCCGCGACGAGGTGACGGGCATGATCTGCGTACACGACACCGAGCGCGAGACCGTAATGGTGGTGAGCGAGCAGGGATACGGCAAGCGGAGCGCCATCGACGACTACCGCATCACAAACCGCGGCGGCAAGGGCGTAAAAACGCTCAACGTCACCGACAAAACGGGCAAGGTGGTGGCCATAAAAGCCGTTACCGACGAAAACGACCTGATGATCATCAACAAGAGCGGCATCACCATCCGTCTGAAAATGGCCGACGTGCGCGTTATGGGGCGTGCCACGCAGGGAGTCCGGCTCATCAACCTCGAAAAACGCAACGACACCATCAGCAGCGTATGCCAGGTGCCGACGGAGGAAGAGGAGGAAACGGCCGGCGGGCCCTATGCCGATGAAACGCCGGTGGACACCGCCATAACGGACGGCAACGAAACAGCCGGCGGGCCCTATGCCGATGAAACGCCGGTGGACACCGCCATAACGGACGGCAACGAAACAGACAACGCATAAAAACATTCGTTTTAAAAACATAGAGTTATGAAAAAGATCATTTGTTCCTTGGCGCTGATGCTTTTCACGACGCTTTCCTATGCGCAGAACATGGCATACTATAAAGCGGAGGAAGCAATGCAGAAGGGTAAGCTGGATGAGGCTGCCGCCATCTTGGAGGGAGCGCTCAAAAACCCGAAAACCACAAAGTGGGCCGACATGTACAACCTTGCCGGCCGCGTACACGCGCAGCTGTTCAACCCGCAGCTGCTCAACGCCGCAAAGGGCCTGCCCCTCGACACGGCTGCCTTCATCTCGGAGCTCGATAAGACCATTACTTATTACACAAAGAGCCACGAGTACGACATGCAGCCCAACAAGAAGGGAAAGGTGAAGCCCCAGCACGTGGCTGAAAACACGCGCATGATACGCGACATGCTCGACTACTACAACTACGCTGCCATGTTCCTTTATGGCCAGAAGAACCTGAAAGGTGCGGCCGAGTATTTCCAGAAATACATCGACCTGCCCAAAAATCCTGTGTTTACAAAGGCTCAGACCGACTCTATCTACGCTGCCAAGCACAAGGCCTACGCCCAGGCTGCCGTCAACGTGGTGATGATCAACTACCAGGAAAAGAACTGGGACGGCGTGCTTCAGAGCGTCGACGTCGCACTCAAAGACACAGCCAGCTTGCAAGACCTCTACATCATGAAAATGCAGGCCCACCTGGAAAAGAAAGACTCCGCCGCATGGCTCAATACGCTGAAAGAGGCCGTTACCCGCGTGGAGAACAACTCGGGCTTTGCGCAGAACCTGCTCTACTATTATGTAAACAAAAACAACCTGGCCGAAGCCGAAGAAATGGCCCAAAGCCTCATTGCTAAAAACGCCAACAGCAAGGTGGCATGGTACATGAAAGGCTGCGTGGAACTCAACATGAAGAAAGATTACAACGCCGCCCGCGAGAGCTTCAAGAAGGCCTTGGAATTGGATCCGAACTACGCCGATGCAAACATCAACATGGGCATCACGTATATCAACGAAGTGGTGGCGCGCCGCAACAACGGCGAATACTGTCTGGACCGCACGAAGGTAAAGCAGTTTAATGCCGACTATGAGAAGATCAAAGTGTTCTACCAGAACGCAAGACCTTATTTCGAGAAGGTGCGCGAGCTCTTGCCCGACAAGCCCTCCGTATGGGCTGCCTATCTGTCGAACATCTACACCAACTTGCAGATGAAAGACGAGGCCAAGGCCATGGACGAACTTCTGAAACAGTCGCAGAACAAGTAAGCGGCGGACTGAACACGCAACAAACCTGACAACCTTAAGAGCATCCGCGCGAAACATCCGTGCGGGTGCTCTTTCAATAACTTCGGGAAGGATTTAAATGAGTAGATTTTCCATATATGCGGTAGCAATGATGCTCTTCGGGGCACCTTGCGTCTGTGCCCAAAAAGCATATAAACCCGTCAAGGCAGCTCTGAAGGCCAGAAATGCCGACGAGGCGCTTAAAAAGGTGGCAGAGCTGGAAAGCGACTCCCTGCACCGTGGCGATCCGAAGCTCTATAAAATGGGCATCGATGCATATCTGATTATGAACGATGCCGAAAACGAAAAGATTTATCTGAAGCAGGCTTGCGACACCGCAAAATTTTTCAACAGTACGTATGGCATCTTCCACTACGCTCTGAAATGCGACAGCGCCGAAAGAGTGCTGATGGAGAACAAGAGGAAAAAAATAAAGTACCGTTCGGGAAACAATTCGTTGTTGGCCTTACACTACGCCAATCTCTATGCCGGGTGCCGCTACTACTATTTAAATAAGAAGTGGGACGAGGCATCGCGCTTCCTTCGCATGTACGTCGACGTGTATGCCTCCGAAATATGGATGCCCGGCCATCGCCCCGAAACGCAAAAGCGCCGCCTTCGCTGCGCCTACCTCTACATGAAGTGTGCCTATCGGAAAAAGACGTATCAAGACGTTTTCCGTTACAAGGATCTGCTCTTGGCCGATTCCCTTCACCGCAAACCGGCATTGGAATACATGGCAGCCTCGTCGGTGGCCATGGGCGACACGGCAGCCTACGTCGGCTATCTGCAACAAGGCTTGAACGACTATCCGCAACACACCTTCTTCTTCTCCAATATGGAGGACTACTACATGCAACGCGGCCAGCATGCCGAAGCTTTGGACTTGGCGGAACAGATGTTGAAGATAGACAGCTCGAATGTCCGCTTCCTGGAAGGGAAAAGCCTTGCGCTGTTCAATCTCCGGCGCTACCGCGAATCGATAGCCACCTCGCTGAAATGTCTGGCCGTCAACGACAGCTTACCTATGCCCTATTATTATATTGGTGCCTGCTATTGCAATTTAGCCAACGAAGTAAAGCTGCCGGCTGCCATCAACACACCACAATACAGACAGGAAACCGAAAAACTCCGAACGCTCTACACTTCTGCCCGCCCGTATCTGGAAAGATACCGCCAGCTCGCCCCCGATGACCGGGCTGCTTGGGCGCCTTTGCTCTATCGTGTTTACCTTGGGCTGAACATGGGAAAGCAATTTGATGAAATGGACGCGATATTAAAGGAGTTGAAATTATAATGAGCTGAATATGCGTATTGATATAATCACAGTCCTGCCCGAGATGCTGGACGGCTTTGTAAATACTTCCATCCTTGCGCGTGCGCAGAAGAAGGGTCTGGTGGAGATACACGTACACAATCTGCGCGACTATACGCTCGACAAGCACAGGCGCGTGGACGATTATCCTTTCGGCGGTTTTGCCGGCATGGTGATGGCTTGTCAGCCCATCGACGCCTGCATCTCGGCGTTGAAGGCAGAGCGGGAATATGACGAAGTTATCTTCACAACGCCCGATGGTGAGCAGTTTGACCAGCCCATGGCCAACGAACTGTCGCTGAAGCGGAACCTCATCATCCTGTGCGGGCATTATAAAGGCATCGACTACCGCATCAGGGAGCATTTAATAACGAAAGAAGTCAGCATCGGCGACTATGTGCTGACGGGCGGGGAGCTGGCGGCTGCCGTCATGAGCGATGCCATTGTCCGCCTGGTGCCGGGCGTGCTCAGCGACGAGCAAAGCGCTCTTTCCGACTCGTTCCAGGACAACCTGCTGGCGGCACCTGTTTATACGCGGCCGGCGGACTATAAGGGATGGAAGGTGCCCGAGGTGCTGCTCTCGGGCCACGAGGCGAAGATCAAGGAGTGGGAACTGGCCCAGTCGTTGGAGCGCACGCAGCGGCTCCGCCCCGACTTGTTGGAGGAGAAATAATCAGTTGAAGAAGTCAGGCGATTTTTAGAAGATGCTCGATTTTATTTGTTTGGGGAGCGGCAGTTGCGGCAATTGCTATTATCTGTTCACGGAGCAGTATGGCATTCTTATCGACTTGGGGATAGGCATCCGCAGTTTCAAGAAATATTTTCGCGACTACGGATTGTCGTTCGGCAAGGTCAACGCCATTCTGATTACGCACGACCATACGGACCATATCAAGGCTGCCGGTGCTTTCAGCACCGAGTTTCACGTGCCGGTATATGCCACCGAGGCCGTTCATGCAGGCATGTTGCGCAACCGCTTCATGCAGAAAAAAGTGGGAGCCGCCGAGCGGTACTACTTTGCTTGCGGCGACACGTTTACCCTCGGCCCGTTTCGCATTTCTACGTTCAAGGTGCCGCACGACAGTTCGGAAAACAGTGGCTATTACGTCGAGTGCGAAGGCGTTTCGTTCTGCCTGATGACCGATGCCGGGAGCCTGACGGAGGATATGGCCCGTTTTATCCCGCTTTCCGACTATCTGGTCATCGAGGCCAACTATGACGCGGCCATGTTGGCGGCCGGGCCGTATCCCATGTTTCTGCAAAAGCGCATTTCGGGCTTAAACGGACACATGTGTAACGAGGAAACAGCCCGCGCCTTGGCCGAAAACCTGACCCACCGAACGAAAAAAGTATGGCTCTGCCACATCAGCGAAGAGAACAACCATCCCGAGCTGGCGCGCAAGACGGTGGAAAACGCCCTGGCCGCCGTGCAGGGCAGTTTGAACGAAGCGTTTACCCTCGAAGTGCTGAAAAGGAAGGTGCCTTCGCCGCTTTATCGCCTGACATAAAGAAGAAAAGCCATGCAGCACGTCGTTGTCTACCTTTTGCTGGCCGCCGCCGTGGCCTACATCGTCGGCCGTGTCTGTAAGCACGTCCGAGCCGTCCGTAAGCGGCGGAATCCCTGTGCAGGCTGCCCGTTGCCCTGCAATATGAAAGAAAAAAAGCGGAATAAAGTTTGCAGAATAAAAAAATAGTTCTACCTTTGCAGCCGTATTCAACCGGGTACCCTGACCGAGTGGCTAGGTAGCGGTCTGCAAAACCGCGTACAGCAGTTCGAATCTGCTGGGTACCTCTTTAAAGCGGCCATCCATAACGGGTGGCCGCCTCTTTTTTTGTTGCTTCGGCCGCTGCCGTACCGTTTTCTCCGTAGTTTCATGATTTTGTAAGGAGCTTTCCGCAACTTTTCCTTATCTTCGTGGCTGCAAAATACGCCTCAATCTATGAACGGGAAAAGAAAAGTAGCTTTGGTGCTTTCCAGCGGCGGTGCACGTGGCTTTGCCCACATCGGCGCCATCGAAGAACTGTTGGAACAGGGTTTTGAGATCACCTCCATTGCGGGCACGTCCATGGGGGCGCTCATTGGCGGCATGTTTGCCGCCGGTAAGCTGAAAGAGGTGGCCGACTGGATGTTTTCGCTCGACCGTAAGAAAATCCTTTCGCTGCTCGACGTATCGCTCAGCCTGAGCCACGTCGTTAAGGGCGACCGCGTCATTCATGCGTTGAGCGAGATTGTGCCCGACCAGAAGATTGAGTCGCTTCCCATCCCTTATTGTGCCGTTGCAGCCGACCTCCGGCAGAGCCGCGAAGTGGTCTTCGACCGCGGAAGCCTCTATGCGGCCATCCGTTCTTCCATCGCGGTGCCGTCTTTCCTGAAACCGCTGCAAACCAAAACGATGACGCTCGTGGATGGCGGCGTGGTAAATCCGTTACCCCTCAACCGCGTGCAGCGCACCCCGGGCGACCTGCTCGTTGCCGTCAACGTGAGCGGGCACAACCGTGCCGACTGGGACATGCTCCGCCGCTCGCTGGCCCAGCGCCGCACCCATCCCCTGTGGAAGAACATCCGCAGCGCGCTGCCCGCCCGCATTTTCGACGACAACTATTATTCGCTCCTGATACGCACCTTCTGCCTGATGATACAGCAGAACGCCGCTCTTTCGCTCCGTCTGACGCCGCCCGACATCCTTGTGAACATCCCGATGAACCGTTTCGGCGGGTTCGACTACGACCGGGCCGAACAGATAGCCCGTGCCGGCCGCGTCCAGATGCGCGAAGCCTTGCGCACCTACTTTTCCCAGCCTCTTCTTTCCGCCCCGGCCGACAGCTGACGGCACGCCCCGGCGCACGGCCGGGCACGAAATGGGCGGGAGCCGGCAGGCATGCCTCGTGTGGCAGCCCCCGGCTCCCGCCCGCAGCTTTCGCCCGCAGGTTCAGGCGTTTTTCATCTCCATGAGCAGCTCCTTCTGCCGTTCGCTCAGGTGGGTGGGCAGCTTCACGTTGTAGGTGATGATGATGTCGCCGTAGCTGCCGTCGCGCCGCTCAAAGCCTTTGCCGCGCAGCCGCACCTTCGTGCCGTTTTGCGTTTCGGGTTTCACGCGCAGCTTCAGCTTGCCGCCCTGCGTTTGCAGGATAATGGCTCCGCCCAGCAGGGCTGTGTACATATCGATGTTTACGGTGATGTTCATGTTGGCGTCCTCCGGGTTTTCGTGGAAGCTGCGTCCCGTATGCCCGGCGCCGCGGCCGAACAGGTCCTCGAAGAACGAGGAGAAGCCGCCGGCTCCGCCGTGTGTGAACTGGCTGAAATCGAAGTCGGAGAAGCTGTTGTTCCACGACGTGCCGGCCCCGTTGCCCCAGGCGCCGCCCGCGCCCTCGAAGGCCTCGGCCTGCTTCCAGTTTTCGCCGTATTGGTCATACTTTTTCCGCTTTTCGGGGTCGCCCAGCACGTCGTAAGCCTCGTTCAGCGCCTGAAACTTCGCCTTGGCTTTCGGGTCGTCGGGGTGCAGGTCGGGGTGAAACTGCTTGGCCCGCCGCTTATAGGCGGCGCGTATGTCTTTCTGTGGCGTATCCTTGTTGATACCCATGATTTTGTAGTAGTCGATGAATGCCATAGTCGTGTAGTTTTTGTTTTACGGGAAGAGGCAACAAATTGAGTGCCAACCGTCCGCGCATGCCGGCTTAATAAAAGAAATCGGCAACGACGGGCAGGTGGTCGCTCACGCCTCCGCGATAGATAGGGCCCTGATAGGTGCGGCGGGGCCGCACGCCGCCGTTTGTGGCGTCGGGTTCGAGCAGGTAGTCGAGGGTGACTATTTGGCAGTCGGCATACGACGTGTGCATGCCCTCGCCGGCCATGAGCAGCCGGCCGTTCACGACGATTTGGTCCAGCTGGTCCCACCGGCCCTTGTAGCGGTAGGTGCCGCGTATGCCCCGTCCGGCCCGTTTGCGCGCCGTCAGCACGTACAGGCTGTCGGGCCGGATGGTGCGGGCTCCCTGCCCGTCGAGCGGAGGCCGGGCGCGCAGGCATTGGCGCAGCGACTTGTTGCGGTAATCGTCGTTGAAATCGCCCATGATGAGCAGGCGGGCCTCGCTCCGTGCGCGGAAAAGGCTGTCGCACAGCCTGCGCAGCGTCATGGCCGCGCGGCAGCGGTAGGCTTCGCTGCGGGCGGCCCCGCCCGAACGGCTCGGAAAGTGGCACACGAAGACGTCGAGCGTGTCGCCTGTGGGCACGAGGCCCTCGACGTGCAGGATGTCGCGCGTGGGGCGCTCCGTGCGCGACGTGTAGGCAACGCGCACCGAGCGTATGCCCAGCGGCCGGAAGCGGCCCGGCTGATACAAAAGCGCCACGTCGATGCCGCGGGCGTCGGGGCCCCGCGTCACAACGTATTCATATCCCAGCCGGCGCAGCATGGTGCGCCGTGCCAGATCGCGCACGACGCTGTCGTTCTCCACCTCGCAAAGCGCCACGAGCGATGCCGGCTCGTCGCCGCCGGCGGCAGCCACCACGCGGGCCAGGTCGCCCAGTTTTTTCCAGTAGCGCCACGAGTTCCATTGGCGCTGTCCGCCGGGCAGAAACTCCTCATCGCTCTTGCCGTTGTCGTGGCACGTGTCGAAGAGGTTTTCCACGTTGTAGGTCATCACGCGGTAGCGGCGGCCTTCGGCCAGCAGGCATGTCGAGGCCGTGAGCACCGCGAGCAGCACAGCCGTCAGCCTATTCATGGTGGTAGGGGTCGCCCCTGAGGATGGTCATGGCTCTGTAAAACTGCTCCACAAAGAGCAGCCGCACCATCTGGTGCGAGAACGTCAGGCGCGACAGCGAAAGCAGCTCGTTGGCCCGGCTGTACACCTCGGGCGAAAAGCCGTAGGGCCCGCCCGTGACGAATACCAGGCGGCGGATGGAGGCCTGCATCTTGCGCCCCAGCCAGGCAGCCAGCTCCACCGAGCGCAGCTCGCGGCCGTGCTCGTCGAGCAGGACGACGCAGTCGCCCTCGCGCAGGCGGGCGGCGATGAGCTGCCCCTCGCGCGCCTTCTGCTCGGCGGGCGAGAGCGCCTTGGCGTTTTTCAGCTCGGCTATTACCTCCGTTTTAAAGGGAGCATAACGGCGGGAGCGGGCTTCATATTCGTCTATCAAGGCAGCTAAATGGCGGTCGGTCGTCTTGCCGACCACGAGAAAAACGGTTTCCATGTCGGCAAAATTAGGCATAAACCCCGGTATGGCGGCCATGCAGGCGGAAAAAGGCGGATGATGCCCGTTGCCCGCCCACCGGTTGTGCCTGCCCGGCGGCCGTGGCAGCGGGCGAGGGGCTCTGCCCGGACGACGCCGCGGGCGGCCGTACCCACGTTTTGGCATAGCGTTTACGGCTGGGAATGAAAAGCATGGCCAATTCCAGAAAAATGGTTTAAATTTGTGCGCAACTTGATTTATTTTAATACATTTGCACGTAAATCTTAAAACATCGCTATGGAGGCGGAAGTAATCAGAAAGACAAAAGAAGAGGAAGGCGTCAATCTGGCACAATACGGATTGGTGTTCCTGGCTAATTGGTATTGGTTCCTGATAGCGGTCATCGTAGCCGTGGGCATCGGCGTGTTCTACGTCATGAAAACGACGCCCATGTACACCCGCTCGACGCAGCTGCTCATCAAGGACGACGAAGGAAAGGGCGGAGGCAGCATCGCACAGGAGTTTGAGAACCTGGGTTTCGTCACGTCCAATTCGAACCTCAACAACGAGATGCTCACCATCAGTGCGCCGGTCATGATGAAGGAGGCCGTATGGCGGCTGCGCCTGGACCGCACGATGACGTTGGAGGGCGGCTTGCAGGACCGCCCGCTCTACGGCGTCCTGCCTGTCGAGGTGAAGACCGGCCGCGACCTGCTGCCCGAGGAAAACTATGCCTTCAAGCTCCGTTTCGAGGGAACCGATGCTTTCGTGCTCTCCGAATTTTATAAGGACGGCGAAGAGGCCGAGGGCGAGCCCGTGAGCGGCCGTTACGGCGCCAAGCTGCGTACGCCCGTGGGCGAAGTGGTCATTACGCGCACCGACGCTTTCGACAAGGAGCTGGCCGGCCGCACGCTCCGCGTGGCCAAGCTGCCCCTCACGGCTGCCGGCAATCTCTACTCCGCACGCCTTTCCGTTTCCATCATGGATAAGGACGCTACCATCCTGAATCTTGCGCTTAACGACGAAATACCGCAGCGTGCCGACGACTTGCTGCTGGCTTTGATCGACGTATATAACGAGAAATGGGTGGAAGACAAAAACCGCATAGCCGACAGTTCGTCGAAGTTCATATCAGAGCGTCTCGAATCGCTCTCAAAGGAACTGGGCGACGTCGATGCCGACATTTCGAGCTTCAAGAGCCGCAACCTCCTGCCCAACGTCGAGGCGGCGTCGGCCATCTACATGGAGCGGTCCAACCAGAACCAGCAGGAGCTGCTCAACCTGACGAACCAGCTCGGCATGGCCCGCTATCTGCGCGAGTATATGACCGACAAGAGCAAGGGCAACATGCTGCTGCCTTCGAACACGGGCATACAGAGCAGCGGCATCGAGGCACAGATCAAGGAGTATAACGAACTGATGTTGCGCCGCAACGACCTGGTGGCCAACAGCAACGAGCAGGACCCCCTGGTGCAGTCGGTCACCGAGGCCATCGCCTCGATGCGTTCGGCCATCCTGCGCTCCATCGATAACCTCATCTCGCAGATAAGCGGACAGATACGCGTGGTGGAGCAGTCGGAAAGCCGCACCAACGAGCTCATCGCTTCGAGCCCGCGGCAGGAGGAACATTTGCTCTCAGTAGGCCGCCAGCAGAAGGTGAAAGAGGCGCTCTACATCTTCCTGTTGCAGAAGCGCGAGGAAACAGAGCTCTCCAAGGCCTATACGCCGTACAGTACGCGCATCATTCAGCCGCCCACGGGCAGTCCTTCGCCCGCCGAGCCCCGCACGCGCATGGTGCTGCTGGCAGCTCTGGTCATGGGTCTGGCCGTGCCGGCCGGCGTGCTCTTCCTGCGCGAGATGTTCAACACACGGGTGCGCGGCCGCAAGGATTTGGAAAACTGCAACGTGCCTTTCCTGGGCGAGGTGCCCGAGATGGACGGCACGCGCAACTGGCTGGGCCGTCGCCGCAAGCACGTGAAGCGGCAGATCGTGGTGGATGCCGACAACCACGACCGCATGAACGAAGCTTTCCGCATGCTGCGCACCAATATGGACTATTTTATGGGCGCGAAGAACGGAGGAAAGGTGACGATGGTGACGTCGTTCAACCCCGGTTCGGGAAAAACGTTCATCGTTGCCAACCTGGCCAAGGCTGTGGCCTTGAAAGGCAAGCGCGTCATCCTGGTAGACTTCGACTTGCGGCGTAAGCAGCTGAGCAAGATGGTGGGCGGGCATGGCTCGACGGGCGTCACGTCGTTCCTGGCTGGCGTCGAGTCGGATCTGGACAGCCTGATCTTGCGCGGTGCCTTCGGCAACGGCTGCGACCTGCTGCATGTAGGTGTGGTGCCGCCCAACCCGACGGAGCTCCTCCTGACGGAAAAGGCCGAAGAACTCTTTGAACGCCTGCGCGGCGAGTACGACTACATCTTCATCGACTGCCCGCCGGTGGATCTCGTCGCCGACGCTTCCATCATCAAGAAGTATGCCGACTTTACGCTCTTCGTCATGCGTGTGGGTCTGGCCGACAAACGTCTGGTCGGCGAGCTGCAAGAGCTGTATGAGGAGAAACGCTTCAACAGTCTGGCCGTCGTGCTCAACGCTTCGCGCAAGGAGCATGGCTCGGCCTACGGCTACAAGTATCGCTACGACTACAACTGACGCTGCGCCGCAGGGCGGACGGCACGTGCCGCCGCCCTGCGTGCCAACGGACACAACGGCAGGCGCCGCAGCCGGATGGAGAGGTTCTCCACCGCTGCGGCGCCTGCCGTTTTAGCTGTATGTGTGGCGGGCCGGCTGCTGCACGGCGTGGCCGGCGTCAGCCTTCCGGGTGCCGGGCTTGGTCCCGTTCCAAAATGTCGCGGAGCAGCCCTGTCAGGCGCTGTGCGCCGCGGTTGTTGAGATGGTCGGCGTCGTAGAAGTCGTCGGGCGCGAAGCGCGCGTCCGTCTCAAAGTTGTAATACTCTATGTTACGGTGCCGGCTGAGCAGGTCGTTCAGCCGGCGCTCGTTTTCGGCGCGTTGTGCCGGGTCTTCGTTGGTGCGGAACGAGGGCATGACGGGCGTCGTGACGAGGATGAGGCGCACGCCGTGCCTGCTGCACCACGTGGCCATCGAGGAAAGAAAGCCGGCGTTGAGCGTGGCCAGGCTGCGGTCGGCATAGGTGTTGCTTTGCGCCCGTTCGGCGCCGTTATCAATGGGCGTGATGCCTCGCCGGTAGGTATAGTTTGACCCCCATCCGCGGTCGGTCCAGCTCAGGCGGGCAGGTTGCCACAGGCTTTTCAGCTTTTCCTTGAACGAGCCGAAGTTTAAAACCTCGAAGCCGTAGGCAGAGAGGCGCGGGTGGAGGGGACAGTCCATGTAGATGCGGTAGCGCGAGGCAAGCCAGGCCGTTTCGGGCTGCGACTCGAAATCTTCGTAAAGCGAGAAGTAGGAGAAGGGCACGATGACGGCGCGCAGGCGCGGCATGGGGTAGCGGCGCAGCAGGTAGTCGTCGTACCGGTACGTCTGCGACACTTGGGCCAGCGAGTAGGAGCCGGGGCCGAGCCATGCGGGGTTGACGCCGTAGAAGGTGTGGCTGCTTCCGAGAACGAGCGTCTGCACTTCGGCCGAATGGGCCAGCATGTAGGCGTGCTTGTCGCGCGCGGGATTGGGCAGATGCCGCACGTATATTTCGCCTGCTCCCAGCGTGAGCAGAATGAGCACGGCAAAAACAGCCGTCAGGCGGAGGAAGGCTTTCATAACGGTCAGAATTGGAAATAGATGAAGCTTTCAGGTTTGCCTCCGGCAAAGAGAGCCGTGAGCAGCAGCAGGTAATAGAGAGCAAAGCGGGCAGGGCGGTGGCGCATGAGGCCCGTCCCGCGCAGGGCCAGCGGATGCTCACCACGCGAAAGGCCCTCGGCCACGAGCAGCAGGGCCACGTAGAGCAGCGGCAGGCGGCTGCACGACGTGGGGCCGAAGCGGTCGGGCGAGAACATGCCGCCCAAATAGGCGAAGGCCTGGCTTAACGATTCTGCTCGGAAAAACACCCAGCCCAGCAGGACGAGAAGAAACGTTGCCAACGTGCGCAGCAGACGGCCAAGGCGGCTTACGGCCGTCCGCGCTTGGCCCAGGAGCGAGTAGGGGAGAAAAAGCAGTGCGTGATAGGTTCCCCACGCGATGAACGTCCAGTTGGCCCCGTGCCACAGGCCGCTGACGAGAAACACGATGACGGTGTTGAGATGCTTGCGGAAGGTGCCGCGGCGGTTGCCGCCGAGAGGGATGTACAGATAGTCGCGAAACCACGTCATGAGCGAGATGTGCCAGCGGCGCCAAAACTCGGGAATGCTCTGAGAAAAGTAGGGGCAGTCGAAGTTACGCATCAGCCGGATGCCGAAAAGCTTGGCCGAGCCGACAGCCATGTCGGAATAGCCCGAGAAATCGCCGTAAATCTGAAAGGCAAAGCAGAGAATGCCCATCCACAGGTCGGGGGTGGAAACCGTGTCGGAATGGGCGAAGATATAGTTGGCAACGGTGGCGCAATTGTCGGCGATGAGCATCTTTTTCAGCAGGCCCCACAGGATTTGCCGCATGCCGTCGACGGCCATCGGGCGGCTGAACTTACGCTCGACGGCAAATTGGGGAAGGAGCTGCGTGGCCCGTTCGATGGGGCCGGCCACAAGCTGCGGGAAAAAGCTGATGAACGCAAAAAAGCGCGTGGCGCTGCGCTCTGGCGGCAGGCTGCCGCGATAAACGTCTATGACGTAGCCCGTTACCTGAAAGGTGTAGAAGCTGATGCCCACGGGTAGCAGAATGTGCAGGACGGGAAAGTGGAGCTGCCAGCCGAAGGTGGCACAGGCTTCGGCGATGGAGGCGGCGAAGAAGTTGAAATATTTGAAAGCGCCCAAGATGGCGAAATTAATCAGTATGGCGAGCGCACACAGCAGCTTGCGGCGACGGTGGCCGGGGCTGTGGCCGTCTTTTTCGCCCATGGCGAGCGCCAGCAGATAGTTGGCAAGGCACGTGGCAATCATCAATCCGAGAAAACGCACGTCCCACCAGCCGTAGAACACGAAGCTGGCAAGGACGAGCAGCGCGTTGCGCCATCTGTGTGGAGCGCTCCAATAAAGAAGAAAAACGAGGGGCAGAAATAGAAGATAGGCCGTGGAGTTGAACAGCATGCAGGAGATTTTTCTTAGGCTGGGCGAAGATACGGAAAAAGATTGAATGCTTTTGCGATAAAGGCTTAAAACAAGCCTCCCGGCTGCCCATGTGAAGTGCGGCCGGGAGGCTTTGTATAGAAGCGGACAGAGGAGTGCTCTGTCAGTTGTCCTTCATGCGGTGTACGATGCCGTGCTTGGAACCGTCGATGAAAGCAACGATGTGCTCGATCTCCTCGCTCATAGGTATCTGCTCACGTATTTTGATGACGGCGTCCTGCAAGCTGAAATTGCCTTGATAGATCAGACGATACGTGTTGGCAATGTGGCGCAGGATGCGGTCGCTCGTGTTCAGGTGCTTAAGGATAAAAGCGTTCACGCCGTGGTAGCTGGCCGGGTTCCCACCGAGAATGATATACGGGGGAACGTCTTTTTGCACACGGCAACCGCTTTGCACCAGCGAGTAGCGGCCCACATGAACGTGCTGCTGGATGACAGCTCCCGTGCTCTGGATGGCACAGTCGTCGATCTCGCTTTCGCCTGCAATGCTTACGCCGATACCAATGATGCAATTGTCGTGTATAAGCACGTCGTGGCAAATATGAACCTTGTCCATAAGGAAATTGCCGTTGCCTATGGTGGTTGCCTTGCCTTCATAGCTGCTTCCGGCGATAACAACGTTCTCGCGGATGCGGTTATTGTCGCCTATGACGACGCGTGTCTTGCCTCCCTCTTGGAAATGAAAATCCTGAGGGGTAGCTCCGATGACGGAGTTCTGATAGATAATGTTGTTGCTTCCCATCTTAGTGCCTTCCAGAATAGAGGCGTGAGGCATGATGACGCAGTTGTCACCAATTTCAACGCCTTTCTCGATGTAGGCAAAAGGCTTAACTTCAACATTACTTCCCAAACGGGCTTCAGGGTCGACGAATGCTAATGGACTAATCATGGTGATAAGTTTTTCAAAGTTAGTTACGTCCACCACCTAAGGCCTGGTAAAGGCTGATGGCGGCTTGAACTTTGTCGAATTTGTCTGAAATCAGGTTCAGCTGGGCATCCAGCAGGCTTTGCTGGGCCGTGAGCGTTTCCAGATAAGTGGTGCTTGGGTCATGCTGGAAAAGATAATTGGTGCTCTCCACAGCTTTTTCCAGTTCGCTCACTTGTTTCTGGCGCGACTGGGCCTGCAACGTGGCTGTCTGGTAGGTGCTCAGGGCGTTGCTCACTTCTTGGCCGGCGTTGAGCAGGGCTTGTTCGAAGTTGAGCTGGGCAATTTCCTGTTGGGCCTTGGCTATTTTCAGGTTGGCGATGAGCTGGCCGCGCTGGAAGAGGGGTTGCAGCAGCGAAGCCACGGCCGAGGCGACGAACTTGGGCGGGTTGGTGATCATGCCGCCCACGCTGTTCGACCAGCCGGCGTTGCCCGAAAGAGTGATTTGAGGATAGAATGCAGAGCGGGCTGCGTTGGTGCCGTAGAAGGCGTAGGCGAGGTCCAGTTCCGCCAGTTTTACGTCGGGACGGTTGGCCAACAGCTGCATGGGGACGCCTGCCGACAGGTCGGTGGGGAATGCATCGGCGTTGAAGGCTCCTCGCGCGATGGGGTGGGGAGCTTCGTGAAGCAGAACGCAGATGGCATTTTCCGTAGAACGGATGTTATTCTCCAATTCCGGGATGGTAGTCATGATTTGATAGTAGTTGGCCTTGCTTTGCGAAACGGCAGCAGCGTTTGTCATTGCGGCAACTTGCATGGCTTCCATGGCTGCGATGTTTTTCTCCCAGAGTTTGGCTGTTTCCTTTGTGGTCTTCAGCTGTTCATCGAGCATTTGCAGCGTATAGTACATGTTGGCGACGGAAGCAATGATGCCCGTTTCAGCGGCCTGCCGGCCGGCTTTGGCTTGCAGCACGGAAACTTCCGATTGCTTCTTGGCATTGCGCAGGCTGCCGAAAGCATCGATCTGCCAGCTGGCCTGTACGGGGATCGAATAGGTCTTCGTGGTGGGTTGGCTCTGTCCTCCCGCAATGGTACCCGAAGGCGAGAAGCTCAACGAGGGCAGAAACGCCAGCCGCGAGGTCATGAGCCCGGCTTCGGCCTGTTTAACGCTGAGTTCGGCCGTGCGAATGTCGGTGTTGCCGGCGAGGGCTTTTTCTATCAGCGCCTGCAATTGCGGGT
This sequence comes from uncultured Bacteroidales bacterium, assembly GCA_949297215.1. Taxonomy (GTDB): domain Bacteria; phylum Bacteroidota; class Bacteroidia; order Bacteroidales; family Bacteroidaceae; genus Alloprevotella. The sequence continues at coordinate 345,199 of CASFRV010000001.1, forward strand.
CGGTGAAGACTTCGCGCCAGGGACGGTTGCCAAAATTCGTTGTATCGGCAGTCGACGTCGTGGCATAGACGGCTGTCGTATCGCGGAAGAGGCTGTCCGTCGGTAACTTTTCGGGGCGCTCGTAGTTGCTGTAAATATGGCAACTGCTCATGAGGATGGAGCCCCCTATCAGGTATATGAGTTGTTTCTTCATTTGAATATACTTATATAAATGGTGGGGTGGCGGGCCTGGCGTGCGGCCTGCCCGCCACCTGCACCTTTGATTTACTTACTGTATTGCTCGATATCGGGTTCAGCCTCGGTGTTGTCGATATCTTCCCAAACCATAGGTCTAATCTTCTCCTGCAAATACTGGAATATTACGAAGAGAGACGGAACTATAAAGATCTGGCAAATCATACCGATGAGCATACCGCCGATAGCCGTCGTTCCAAGCGAGCGGTAACCGTTGGCACCGACGCCGAATGCGAACATAAGCGGGAGCAGACCGATGATCATGGCAAACGAAGTCATCAAAATCGGGCGCAGACGGGCGCCGGCACCGAGCACTGCGGCCCAAGTGATGCTCATACCCATCTTGCGGCGGTCGAGCGCGAACTCAACGATCAGGATGGCGTTCTTAGCCAAAAGTCCGATAAGCATAATCAAGGCAATCTGAACGTAAATGTTGTTAGATGCCGAGCCGAGTATGGATACGGGCAACAGGCTGTCGATTCCTCCCATGGCTTGCAGGAAGAGGAAGCTTCCGGCCAGTCCGAACGGTACGGAAAGGATAACGGAGAGCGGCAGGATGTAGCTTTCGTACTGGGCACTCAGCAGCAGGTAGATAAATACGAAGCAGAGCACGAAGACGATGGCTGTCGTATTTCCGCTCGAACTGTTTTCCTCGCGGCTCATACCCGAGAACTCGAAGCTGTAGCCCTGCGGCAGGTGCTCAGCGGCCACTTCCTGAATGGCTTTCAGCGCTTCACCGCTGGTGTAGCCGCTGGCCGGGTTTCCGTTCACCTGCATCGACGTGTACATGTTGAAACGATTGATGTTGTCAGGGCCATACACGCGCTTAATGGTCATAAACTGCGTGATGGGAGCCATTTCGTTTCCGTTCTTCACCTTTATCTTGTTGAGCGATTCGAGGTTGGTGCGTTCGCTGAACTCTGCCTGCACCATTACGCGGTAGAGCTTACCGAAGCGGTTGAAGTTGGAGGCATACAAACCTCCGTAGTAGCCTTGCAGCGTCGTGAGGATGTCGTTCGGGCTGAAGCCGGCCTTTTTACAAGCGGCTACGTCGATATCTATCTGATATTGCGGGAACGTCGGGTTGAACGAAGTCTGGGCCGACTCGATTTCCGGCCGTTTGCTCAGCTCGGCCAGGAAGTCCTGAGCCACTTTGTAGAAGTTGTCGAGGCTTCCGCCCGTACGGTCTTGCAGGTTAAACTCGAAGCCGTTCGTCACGCCGTAGCCCGAAACCATAGGAGGCTGGAAGAAAAGAATCTGTGCGTCCTTGATGATGTCGCGGGCTTTCAGGTAGAGCGAGCCATAAACGAAGTCGGAGCGTTGAGACATGGGGCGCTCTTCCCAGTCTTTCAGCTTACAGATGATAGAGCCGTAGCTGGCGCCCTGACCTCCCAGGAAACTGTAACCAGATATCACGGTACGGCTTTCCACTGCCGGGTTGGATGCAACCAGGCTGTCCACCTGGGCCAATATCTGCTCGGTGCGGTCTTGCGAGGTGCCGGGAGGCATCGTCACCGTACCCATGATCGTACCCGTATCTTCGTTGGGAACGAAGCCCGTCGGCGTTATCTTCATCATGAACAGCAGCAGGGCGATACCCACTACGACCATGGAGATCGTAAGCCAAGGCCGCTGGATGATTTTTACCACCTGCTTCTTATATTTCTTCAGCAAAGAGTCGTATGCAGCGTTGAAAGCTTTGTGGAAGCGGCCCACAAGGGTCAGCTTCTTTTGGCCTTCGCCCGTATGCGGCTTCAGGAAGATGGCGCACAGGGCAGGGCTGAGCGTAAGGGCGTTGATGGCCGAGAATAAGATGGAGAGGGCCATCGTTATACCGAACTGGCGGTAGAACGTACCGGACGTTCCCGAGAGGAAGCTCACGGGGATGAACACGGCCATCATCACCAACGTGATGGAGACGATGGCTCCGCCCAGTTCGCGCATGGCGTCGATAGATGCTTTCTTCGACGAGGTGTAGCCCATGTCGAGTTTTGCGTGGACGCCCTCGACCACCACTATCGCGTCGTCCACCACGATGGCGATGGCCAGTACCAAGGCACTCAACGTCAGAAGGTTCAAGCTGAAGCCGATGAGATAAATGGCGAAGAACGTACCAATCAACGCCACAGGGATGGCTATGGCCGGGATGAGCGTGGAGCGCAGGTCTTGCAAGAAGATGTACACCACGAAGAAGACGAGTATGAATGCTTCGACGAGCGTCTTTACCACTTCGTGGATGGATGCGAAGAGGAAGTCGTTGGCGCTTTGCGCGATGTTGATGTTCAAGCCCGTGGGCAAGGTCGTCTTGGTTTCTTCCAGGAGTTTTTCGATGTCCTGGATGATTTGCGTGGCGTTGGAGCCGGCCGTCTGGAACACGATACACGACACACCGTTGTGGCCGTTAATCTTGTTGGTGAAGCTATAGGTGGAGCGGCCGAGCTCTACGCGCGCAACGTCTTTGAGGCGCAGGATTTCACCGTTCTTGTCGGCACGGATCACCATGTTCTCAAACTCGGAAATCTCCTGCAAGCGTCCTTTGTAGCGCAGGGTGTACTGGAACGTCTGGTTCTCGCGTTCGCCGATCGTACCGGGAGCGGCCTCGATGTTCTGTTCGGCCAGAGCGTTCGAGATATCCGAGGGCGTCAGATTGTATTGTGCCATCTTTTCGGGCTGCAGCCAGATGCGCATCGAATAGTCGGCACCCATCACCATGGCGTCGCCCACACCGGCCACGCGCTGTACCTGGGGAATGAGGTTGATCTTCGCGTAGTTTTCGATAAACGGCACGCTGTATTTATCCGTTTCGTCGTAAAGCGAGAAGATCATCAGCATACTGTTCTGACGCTTCTGCGTGATGACGCCCACGCGGGTCACCTCGGCGGGCAGCAGGCCCTGGGCCTTCGATACGCGGTTCTGCACGTTCACGGCTGCCATGTCGGGGTCGACACCCTGCTTGAAGGTGATCGTAATACGCGCCTCGCCCGTGTTCGAAGCCGAGGAGCTCATGTAGTCCATGTTCTCCACGCCGTTTATCTGCTCTTCCAGCGGGGCGATAACGCTGTTGAGCACCGTTTGTGCGTTGGCACCCGTGTAAGTGGTCGACACGGAGACCGTCGGGGGCGCAATGTCGGGGTATTGCGTGATAGGAAGGGACAGCAGTCCCAGGAAACCCAAGATTACTATCAAGATAGAGATTACCGTTGATAGTACCGGCCGGTTTATAAATCTGTCTAAGTTCATATCGCTGTTTTTAGGGGTGGGAGAGGGGCGTGCCCGCGCGCGGGCCGCCCGTGGCGGAGCTCTCCCCGTTCTTTATATTATCGGTGTGCGTCGGTTAAAACATTTTACCGGCGGCCATGTCTTTTTCTGCCTTGCGGCGGTTGGCATCTGCCTGGGCGGGCGTGATGGGGTTAATCTGCGTGCCGTCCTTCAGCGTGCTTACGCCGTCAACCACCAGGCGGTCGCCGGCTTTCAGGCCCGACGTTACGACGTAGTTCTGGCCGTCGTTTTGCGAGAGCACGGTGATTTCGGTCGATTTCACCTTGTTGCCGCTGCCCACCAGGAAGACGAACTTCTTATCCTGGATTTCGTAGGTGGCCTTTTGCGGGATGACGAGGGCGTCCTTGGCGTGCGTGGGCACGAGCACCGAGCCCGTACCGCCGCTGCGCAGCACGTGTGCGGGGTTGGGGAAGGTGGCACGCATGTTCACCGAGCCCGTAGCCTGGTCGATGACGCCGCTCACGTTCGACACGGTTCCGCTTTCGGCATACTTCGTGCCGTCGGCCAGCATCAGCGTCACGGCGGGCATCTTGTCAACGGCTTCGGCGATGCCGCCCGTGCTGCGCGTCAGATCCAGCAGCTGTTTTTCGGTCATGGCAAAGTAGACAAACATTTGCCCTATGTTCGACACGGTGGTGAGGGGTTCGGCCGTCGACGAGCTCACAAGGCTCCCGACGCGGTAGGGAATTTCGCCCACGACGCCGTCGGCCGGGCTCGTCACGGTGCAGAACGACAGGTTGTTGCGTGCGCTCACGAGCTGTGCCTTGGCCTGTGCGAGCTGTGCCTCGGTGGCTTTCAGCTCGTTTTGGGCCATTTCGTAGTCGTAGTCGCTGATGATGGCTTTGTCGTGCAGCGCGCGTTTGTTTTCGACGGTCAGCTTCTGCGTGTTCAGGTTGGCTTGCAGCACGTTGACGTTGGCTTCGGCCGAGCGTACGGACGCTTCATACTGTACGCGGTCGATGAGGAACAGGGGCTGGCCTTTCTTGACGAAGTCGCCCTCGTCCACGCAGAGTTTCGTGATGTGGCCGCTTACTTTCGGACGTATTTCAATGTCCTGCTGTCCCTTGATGGTGGCAGGATACGAGGTGAAGAGCTCTGCCTCCGTGGGCTTTAGGGTCACGACGGCATAGTCGTTGCCGGCTTGGGGCATTCCACTCTGTTTGCTTCCGCAGCTAACGAGCGCGAGGCTTAGCATCAAATAAGCAATTCTACTTTTCATGTAAATTTGTTTTATGATAAATGTATATATTCGTTTTTAAAGGGACGTTTTCCGCGGTTGGAAGCGGTATGCCGGCTGCCTGTTGGCGTACCGGCAGGAAAACTCCGTGCAAAGATACGGGAAAAAACTCATTGCCCGAGTGCCGTTTTCGCGTGAACGCGGCTTTCTTAGTCTTTCTTAACTCGCAACGCTGTTAGTCCGCTCCCGGCGGGGAGAAAAAGAGGGAGAAAAATGTGTATCAGGGCACAAACTGTCCGTCGCGGCGGTCGGAAGCTGAGATGCGCCGGCGACACCCTCTTTCCCCTTTTCGCAATATGCCTTTTTCTTGTGCGGAAAAGATGCATTCGGGAAAGAAAAACAAAGTTCGCCTTGCTCCCTTCTTTTTCTTTCCTCTCATTTGCACTATCTTTGCGATAGAAAGGCTGCACTCGGGAAAGAAAAACAAAGTTCGCTTTGCTCACTCCTTTTTCTTTCTTCTCATTTGCACTATCTTTTGATAAGAAAGGCTGCACTCGGGAAAGAAAAACAAAGTTCGCTTTGCTCACTTCTTTTTCTTTCCTCTCATTTGCACTATCTTTTGATAAGAAAGGCTGCATTCGGGAAAGAAAAACAAAGTTCGCTTTGCTCACTTCTTTTTCTTTCCTCTCATTTGCACTATCTTTGCTCCCCGTAAAAAGTTGATGGTGGCTGCTGTGACTGCCCTGGGGGCAGCAACGGGGCCGCACGAAAGATAAACGCATAAGATATGGACAACAACATGGCAGTGGGCACGCCGTTTGCCCGCCCGGCCTATGTCATGGCAAAACCGGCGGGAGCGCTGTGCAACCTGGCCTGCAAATATTGCTATTATACGGAGAAGTCGAAGCTTTATCCCAACGACCCGCGCCACGTCATGAGCGACGAGCTGCTGGAACGCTTCACAAAGGAGTATATTGAGATGCAGACGGGCCCCGACGTCCTCTTCACCTGGCATGGCGGCGAGACGATGATGCGCCCTCTCTCCTTCTACCGCCGTGCGCTCGAATTGCAGCGCAAATATGCCGACGGACGCAACGTTGACAACGCCTTCCAGACGAACGGCACGCTCATAACGCCCGAATGGGCCAAGTTTTTCAAGGAAAACGGCTTCCTCGTGGGCGTTTCCATCGACGGGCCGCAGGAGTTTCACGACGAATACCGGCGCACCCGCACGGGGCGGCCTTCGTTCCGCCAGGTGATGCGCGGCATCGACTTGCTCAACCGCTATGGCGTGGAGTGGAACGCAATGGCCGTGGTCAACGACTTCAATGCCGACTATCCGCTCGATTTTTATCACTTCTTCAAAGACATCGGGTGCCGGTATATCCAGTTTACCCCCGTCGTGGAGCGCGTCTGGCGCCACTCGGACGGGCGCATGCTGGCCTCGCCCATCGAGGGGACGGTCGAGGAGCTCACCGACTTTTCCGTCAGCCCCGAGCAGTGGGGCAGCTTTCTCTGCACGCTGTTCGACGAGTGGGTGAAGAGCGACGTGGGCGAATATTTCATCCAGACCTTCGACGCCACGCTGGCCGGCTGGATGGGGGTGCCGCCGTCGGTGTGCTCGCTGGGCGAAACGTGCGGCCATGCCGGCGTCATCGAGTTCAACGGCGACGTTTATGCCTGCGACCACTACGTCTTTCCCGAGTTTAAGCTGGGCAACATCTACGAGAAATCGCTGGCCGGGATGATGTACAGCCCCGAGCAACTGAAGTTTGGCGCAGGCAAGCGCGACCTCCTGACGCGCCAGTGTCGCGAGTGTGAGTTCCTTTTTGCCTGCCACGGCGAGTGTCCGCGCAACCGCTTTGCCCGTTCGGCCGACGACGAGCCCGGCCACAATTACCTCTGTGCCGGCTACCACCGTTTCTTTGCCCACGTGGCGCCTTACATGGACTTTATGAAGTATCAGTTGCAGCACGAGCAGGCGCCGGCCCGCGTGATGCAGTGGATACGCGACGGCATGCCTGCCTACCGCAAATAGCCCTTTTGCCGCCGCCTTTGCCGTGTGCAGCTCCCGGCAAAACGTTTTTTCCACGCGGTAAAACGATTTTTCCCGGCCACGTAACTTTTTTTCGTGGGGGCAAAACGCAGCGTCTCCCCGCCTCATCTCAGCATGGGGCGGGGAGACGCTTTTCTGTTTCGTGCCACGCCGGGCCTTTCTCCGGCGTGGCGGGGGCGGGGGCAAAAAAAGGCCGGCCGTCCCGCGGGTGCAGGGCGGCTGGCCGGTCTGGCGTGCCGGGTGGCGGCGTGGGATGCCGCCGCGGGGCTTAGTTGGGCAGCGTCACGCGGAAGAGGCTGCTCTCCGTGTGCTGTTCCTTGATGATTTGCTTCATCTTGTTGACCACGTCGGGGTATTGCGAGGCCACGTTGTTGTCCTCGTGCACGTCGGTGGCCAGGTCGAAGAGCTTGCAGTTGCCGTTCTGTACGACGAGCTTCCAGTTGCCCATGCGGAGGCCCATCATGTTCGTCTCGTGGAACTCCCAGTAGAGGAACTCGTGCTTCTGCTGTTCGCCCTTGCCCGTGAGGGTGGGGTAGAAGGAGATGCCGTCGAAATAGTCGACCTTCAGATCAGGATTGGTGTAGCGCTCCACGTAGTTGTCGATGCCGGCGATGTCGCAGAACGTCGGCATGATGTCGTAGAAAGCCAGCTGGTGGTCGTTGGTGGTGCCGGCCTCGACGCGGCCCGGCCAGCGCACGATGAAGGGCACGCGTATGCCGCCCTCATAGGTGCTGCGCTTCTTGCCTTGCAGCAGGCCGTCGCGGTTGAAGAAGTCGGGGTCGGCTCCGCCCTCCTCGTGAGGTCCGTTGTCCGAGGTGAAAATCACTACGGTGTTGTCTGCCAGCCCTTTCTCTTCGAGTTTTTTCATTATCTGGCCCACATAGGCGTCCAAGCGGGTAATCATGCCGGCAAACTCGGCGTGAGCGTTGGTCGTGGGGTTGTACCACGAGCCCTGCGAGCCGCCAAACGATTTTTCCTGGCAGAAATGGCCCTTGTAGGCGAGCAGGATGGAGTCTTCGGGCTGAACAAGCTCGGCGTGGGGCAGGGTGTAGGTGAAGATGCCGAAGAAAGGCTGGTCGTCCGTCTGTTTGTCGAGCCAGTTCATGGCTGCCTGGTGGATGAGGTCGGCGCTATACTGCGGGCGCTTGCGGTAGTCGTCGCCGTACATGGGATATTTGATGTTTTCTTCGAGCACGACGCGCGTTACGCCCTCGTCGCCGGCCGAGCGGCTGTACTTGTTGAGGAAGTTGTTGTAGTACATATGCGCCTGGAACTGGCAGATATAGCCGAAGAACTCGTCGATGCCGCGTTTGTCGGGCGTCGAAACGGAGCCTTCATAGCCGCCGGCCCATTTTCCGAACATGCCCGTCTTGTAGCCGTTGTCTTTCATGATTTCGGGCAGGATGACGTGGTCGGTGGAATAGGGCTCCTGGCCCACAACCTTGTAGTCGGTGTTGTCGCCGTACTTGACCGTGCCAAACTGGTTCCAATACTCCTTGTTGCCGCGCACGTGCGTGTGGCCGGTGTGCTGGCCCGTCATGAACGTGGCGCGCGACGGGGCCGACACGGGGCTTCCGGCGTAGGCCTGCGTGAAGCGCATGCCCTGCGAAGCCAGGCGATCGATGTTGGGCGTGGCAATGTATTGCTGGCCGTAGCAGCCCAGGTCGCCATAGCCCATGTCGTCGCACATGATGTAGATGATGTTGGGCTTCTGGCCCTGTGCGCCGGCGGCGAGGGCGGCCATCAGACCGCAACCGCAAAGCGCTATTTTTGAGTTTCTCATGAGTTTTTGTTTTTGGAGGTTATTTAACGAGGACTTTGGCCGATGCGTCGGCTTTGTCGGTGTAAACTTTGACGATGTACGTGCCGGCGGTCAGGTTGGAGGTGTCGAGCTGGCGTTCGCCGGTCTGTACAATGAGCTGGCCGCCGGTGGTGTAGAGCAGCACGCGGTGAACCTTAGCGTCGGTGACGATGTCGATTTTCTCCTGGCCCGGAGCGATCGTTACGAGGACGTTTTGCCCGGCCACGAGGTCGTCGTCCATGCCGAGGGTGGCATACGAGTTGGGCGAGAAGCAGGCCACGAGATGGGTGTTGTGGTCGACGGTGAAGGTGTAGACTTCATCGACGGAAAGCACGTTGTTGCCCTCGCGCCAGCATACAAAGTCGGAGTTGCCTTTGCGCGCGATGCTTGCCGTCATGGCCGTCCCGGCCGTTTGGCTGCCGCCTTCGGGCGAGAGGGTCACGATGCCGCGTTCGGGGTCGTTGGGAACGGCTGTTACGGTGTAGGTGTCGCCGGCGGTTCCAGCGTTGAAGATGAAGTCGACAATCTGTCCGGCAGCGTCGTCTTCGGGGTCGCTCAGGCCGTTGTTGGTCAGGCGTACGCGCACGCGGCTCTTGCCGGCCTTGGCATCGGCGGGAACGTCGATGGTGGCCGTCATTTCGCGGGCGGCATCCATCTTGACCGTGGTTTCAAACACACCGTCGCGGTTCCAGTCGAAGTAGACGTACACTTCGTCCATGTCGGTGGGCTCGCCGCTCAGGTTCAGGTGCAGATCGAACGGCTTGCCGATGGCCACAACGGGCTTGCTGTGGGTGAAGAGCGTGAACCACGTCGAGGGCTTCGTGCTTTCTTCGGTTATGCCGCCGCCGTTGAGCGTCGAGAGGGGATAGGCAAGGGGCGTGAGCACGCCTTCGCCGCTGATGGAGGCACGGCTGACGTAAACGTCGCCCAGAGAGCCGCACGGCATCTGGTAAATCTGAGCCGAGGTGGAGAAAGAGCTGCGGATGGCGCGTACCTGCACGAGCGACACGCCGTCGACGGTGAGCTCGCTGCCGGCTTCATCCTTGGAGGCGAAGGGGCGGAACGTGTAGTAGGGCACGCCCTCGACGTAGGTCTCGCTGACGTACCAGCGGGTGGGCGCCTCGCTCTCGCCGACGCTGAGGCCGTCGGCACCGGCGTTGATGGTGTGCGTGGGGTTCTTCACGTTGGCGATGAGATAGCCGCCTGAAACGTTGCCTTCGCCCACGAAATACCATGCTTGTTCGCCGGCCTCGGTTTTTTCGGCCCACGAGAGGGTGCCGTCGCCCGAGGTTTGCAGCGCCAGCCCCGTGCCGGCCACGAGCGTATAGGTGAAGTCGGCCTTACCCAGCTCGTCGCAGGGCGTGAAGGGGCGCACTTCGTAGAGATTTTCCGTTTCGACGAGGTTCCAGTAGGAGCCTGTGTTGGCGGGACGCGCACCCCAGACAATGATGTTGCTCGAAGCGCCGTCTTTGTTCAGGCCGTTCGGGTTTTGCGAGGCGTTGTTATAGTTGGCGCAGTCGGTTGAGCTGAAATAGAACTGGCCATTGTTCGTTCCGACGTAGTATTCGACGGGGTCGGCTCCGGTCTCAACGGTGTTGGTTGCCGACTGTGTGCCGCTGCAACTCTGGATATAGTTGCCGGTGGCCGTGTTGCGGATGTAGTAGCAGTTGGTTTTGCCCGTGGGGATGAACTCCCAGAAGCAGCGTACCGTGACGTCGTAGGGGGAAACGACGAGCGAACCGTCGGCTTCCTCGCTCATGTAGTTGCTCGGGGTGGGAGCCCACGTAATGTTATAGTAGGTGTCGGGCAGCGGCGTGCTCAGCATGGGAGCTTCGCCGTCGTAGGGCTGCACGTCCCAGCCGGTGGCTTCGTCGGCGTAGGCAACGGTGCCCGTGGCAGCGTTGTAGACGAGGTAGTAGCCGTCGGGAGCCTGCAACGTCAGGCCGTCGGCCGTCGAGGAGAGCGTGAAGCTCTCGGCTGCCAGTTGCAGAGTGGCCTGTGCTGTGGTGCGCTCCATTTTGAGCAGGGTGCCCTGCGAGCCTTGGGCCACTTCGACGTCGCCCGAGACGTTGTGCAGATACCATGCACCTTTGCCGTCGGAGATGAAAGTGAAGACCGAAGCTTCGCTCGTCGTGGCGGCTGTCTGGATGGAGCCGCTGGCGGTCAGATAGGCGTACTGGCCCAGTTTGGCGTTCATCTGTGTTTGCAGATAATACTCTACACCTTCTTCAACAAAGGTTACGCTTTGGTTGTCTTCGACGCGGAAGATTTTCCATTGCGAGGCATCGCCCGAACCGCTGTGGAGGGCGGCACCGTTGTTGTTGACATACATGTTGAAATAGAGCCCCGTGCTGACGTCTTGCAGGAGAAGGTTGGCACCGCTGGCCTTGATGGTAAAGGCACAGGGCGAGGAGAGTTCTTCGCCCGTGGACGATTGCGACTTGGCTCCCAGCATGATGTTGGCCGTGCCGTCAAGCTGTTTCCAGACGTATTTGCCCGTGGGCGTCATGAGGTGGTACGTGCCGTCGGCCGCATCGGAGGCTTCAAAATAGAAGACCGTGCGGTAGTAAGGCTCGTCGTCGATCGAAGCAACCGTGCTCAGCTGCTTCCCGTCGTTGCTCAGGTAGACGGACTGCGAGGAGGCTTGCAGCGTGTAGGGCTGCCCCGTCTCGACCGTCGTCTGCGCGGCACCCGGCAGCGCGGCGGCTGCCATCAGGGTGCATAAAGACAGAAATTGTTTCATGGTTATTGAATTTAGAAGTGAATATATCGGGATGTTCTTATTCGTCGGTGTCTTCGGCCGGCATGACGTAGAAGCGTTTTCTGATCGTTACCTGATAATAAAGCTGTGAGAGCGTCTGATAACGCACGGAACCGTTCCCGTCGGCAAAGTCGACGGTGCTGTTGTACGTCTGCGATATGCCGGAGACGTCATACTTGGCCGTGAAAGTCAGGGTGTGCCAGCCGGACGTCGTGGCGACGATCGTATCGGTCGGGTTTTCGTTTTGAGCGTCGTAGACCACGCCTGCCTTGTAGCTGTGGGAAGCTTCGGGCGTGGAGGTCCACGACATGTCGGCGCCGTGAAGCAGGCGGCCCTTCTTGCTCTGAACGGCTGTGGCCACAATCTTGTCGCCGACGCGGAGGTTTTCGTCTTCAGCTTCGATAACGTGGAACGTTACGTCGGAAAACTCGGGGATTTCAGACGTGTAGTCGTCATCGTCGTCATCGTCGTCGCAGGACGTAATGGTACCGACCATGCAACATAGCGGGAAAGCCAGGAAAAGCGGTTTCAGAATATTCATTGGTATCTCAGTTTTTATCTTTTTCATTTTCTTTGGGAAGGACATACACGAGCAACTTGTCAACGCGTTCTCCATCCATGTCGACCACCTCTATTTTCAGGTTCTGGTAGGTGAAGAGGTCACCTGCCTTCGGGATGCGGCCGATGAAGAACATGGCCATGCCGCCTACCGTCGTGAAGCCTTCGTCTTCGATGTCTTCATAAGCGTTGATGTGCACTTCCTCCATAAAGTCGTCTAAGTTCATCGCTCCATCTACGAGCAGGGAGCCGTCTTGGCGTTGCACGATTTCGGGATCGTCCGGTTCGTTTTCTTCAAGGATATCGCCGAAGATGCTTTCCGTCAGGTCGTGGAGCGTAACGAGGCCTTCGGTGCCTCCATATTCATCGACGACGACAGCAAATTTGGTTTTGTTTTTCTTGAACAGCTCTACGGCCTTTTTGGCGTAAATGCTTTCGGGAAGAAACAGCACGGGGCGTGCTATGGCTCTGAGGTTGAACGGAGCGGCGGCGTCGAGCATGAGGACAATGTCTTTTACGGAGATAACACCGATGACGTCGTCGCGGTGAGTGCCCACCAACAAGTATTTGCTGAAGTTGTGCTCGCGGATAGTGGTAAGCACTTTCTCCTTGCTGTCGTCTGCATGGAGAACAACCATCTCGTGGCGCGGCGTCATCAGCTCGTTGATGCGTTTATCCGAGAAGCGGAACACGTCGCGCAGCATTTCCGTCTCATGACTGTCGATTACGCCTTGTTCAGAGCTTTGCCGCAATATCATTTTAAGCTCTTCCTGCGTCATGGGCCGCTCTTCCGATACGGTCACACCCATCAGTTTGCTCACAATCTTGGTGGAAACGCTCAGCAGCCACACAAAGGGATACGACAACCACGTCAGAGCACGGATGATGGCGCTCAGACGCATGGCGTAACTTTCGGGCTTGCTCAATGCAATCGATTTGGGTACGAGCTCACCGATGATAAGCGACAGGTAAGTGATAATAATAATAGTAAGAGCTACGGCCAGTTCGCCGGCATAGGACTCACAGCCGGGAATACGTGCGATGAATGGCTTGAAATGCTCTGCTATGGTGGCACCTCCGAATGCACCGGAGACAATTCCTATTAATGTGATGCCGATTTGTATGGTCGAAAGCGTCTGCTCAGGCTTCTCCAATTGCATCAAAACGCGTTTGGCGCTCCGGTTCCCTTGTTCACGATACGACTCAAGACGAACTTTACTGGAAGAAACCAGTGCAATTTCGTACATCGCAAACATACCGTTCAACAATAGGAGAATAATAATTATGATGAATTCCATAAAGGGAGGGCATTTAATATCTGAAAAGTATAAGCATAAAATAGCGTCTCTTTACGAAGTCATAGTTTCAGTATTCCGTCGCCCTGGCGGACTATCGCGGGCTCTTCGTCCGTACAATCCACTATCGTGCTCTGTTTAAGTTGGATTTTGCCCCCATCTACGACCAATGAGACGCGGGTAGCCCATTTTTCGTCGATGAGCTCAGGATCCGTAAGATACTCCTCCTCGTCTTCCTCTCGGGGAATAGACGTGGTCATAAGGGGCTCCGCCAAATTTCTCAGCACCTCCTGCGTAATAGCATGCTGGGGCATGCGAATACCTACCTCGTGATTTTTTTTGGAACGGAAGATCTTGGGCAATTTACTCAGGCCCGGCAAAATAAAAGTGAACAAACCCGGCAGGTTCCTCTTTATAAGCTTGTATGTAGGCGTGGTAATGCGGGTATATTCGCTGATGGCGCTGATATCATAGCATATAATTGTGAGGGGATGGCGTGCTGGGTTAATTTGCTTTAACTGGCAGATGCGTTCGACGGCTCGTTCTTTCAGTGCGTTGCAGGCTAAAACGTACGTAGTGTCTGTCGGGATGATGATGATCTCACCATCCTGTAAGGCCGAGACGATGCGCTGTATCTGTTTGGGGGCGTTATTGTCGGGATATAGCTTGATGCGCATGTTTAAAAGGTTTTGAGGGCTGTGTACAGGCGCTGTACGGGCAGGCCCATGACGTTGAAGAAGCTGCCATGCAATTCTTCGACGGCTATCAGGCCGATCCATTCCTGTATGCCGTAGGCGCCGGCCTTATCGAAGGGGAGAAAGTTGTTTATGTAGTAACTGATTTCTTCCTCGGTAAGTGTTGCGAATTTTACCCGGCTTGTTACGGCAAAGTTTTCGCATTTGCTTTTGCTGAGCACCGTTACGCCTGTGATGACCTCGTGCGTCCGTCCTGAGAGCCGGCCGAGCATGGTGGCCGCTTCGGCTGCGTTTTTGGGTTTGCCGAGTATCTGATTGTCTATACAGACGATGGTGTCGGCCGTGATGATGAGGTCGTTTTCGCCCATGGTCTCTTTATAGGCGTCTGCTTTTTTCTTGGAGATGTATTTTGCCACTTCAGCACCTTGCAACTCTTTGGGAAAACTTTCGTCCACGCCGAGGAGGGTGCGTATCTTGAATTTAATTCCCAGTCGTTCGAGCAGTTCTTTCCGTCGGGGAGAGTTGCTGGCAAGTACAATATTGTATGAGTTGAGATTGTCTAACATAAGCAGTTTTGTGTAGGGTGAAAAAGATATATGGACCCTGCGTGGCAGACGATGGCGCGTGCTTACCAGCCGAAGGCCTTGGCACTGCTCATCCATTTGCCTTGTGCGCGCAGGATTTGCTCGACCACGTCGCGCACGCAGCCGTCTCCGCCCGGGCGGGGGCTCACGTAGGTGGCGATGTCCTTGATTTCGGGGGCGGCATCGGCCGGGCAGCAGGGGCATCCGCAGGCTTTCATCACCTCGTAGTCGGGGATGTCGTCGCCCATGAAGGCCACTTCGTCGGCTTTGAGGTGGTGCGCGTCGAGCCACGCCTGAAAGGTTTTTATCTTCACGGCGACGCCCATGTAGATGTCGGTGATGCCCAGTTTTTCGTAGCGCATTCTGATGGCCTCGCTTTGTCCGCCGGTGATGATGGCCAGCTGCAAGCCCGATTTGGCTGCCAGTTGGAGGGCATAGCCGTCCTTGATGTTGACGGTCCGTACGGGTTGTCCGTCGGGGGCGAGCTCCACGGTCGAGGAGCTGAGAACGCCGTCTACGTCGAAGGCTATGGCGCGTATTTTCGTCAGGTCATGGTCGATCATGGCAGTTGTGTTTTTTGAGTTCTTATGAAAGGGAGTCGTGGTGGATGCTGCGGCTGACGGTCCGGTATATTTCGAGCCAGTCGGGGCGTCCGGTCAGCAGTTGCTCGTGCTTTTCCATGACGAGTCGGTCGTTGCGCAGCGCCGGCCCTGTTTGTGCCTGTCGTGCCGGCATGGTGTGCACTTTTTTTGCTGTTTCGTCGATGATGGGCAGCAGCAGTTCGGGTGCGAGCCCGCATGTGGCGAGCAGTTCCTGGGCGATGGCAAAGCAGCGGTTGGCGAAATTGTTGGCAAAAACGCCGGCCACGTGTACAACGGCCCTGTGGGCGCTGTCCAGCTCGTTCACCGTGCGCGTGAGCCGCTCGGCCACGCCGCGTATGAGCCCGAGCGTGGTGCGGTCGGAGGCTTCGATGAAGCAGGGCACACCGGAAAAGTCGACCTGCCGTTGCCGGGAGAACGTTTGGAGCGGGTAGATCACGCCGAAACGTTCAGCCTTTCCCCGGAAAACGTCGATCGACACCCCGCCGGCCGTGTGCACGACGATGCTCTCCCGCTGCGTGGCGCTCAACCGGCCGATGACGTCGGGGAGCGCGTCGTCCTTGACGGCCAGCAGGAGCATGCCGGCTCGGGGCAGGTTGCTTAACCTGTCGGTTGCAGGGCATCCCAGCTTTTGGCCCAGGGCCTGTGCACTTTCGAGCGTCCTGCTGTAAACGCCCAACGGGTGCATGCCTGCGGATTGGAGGGCTGCGGACATATGCGTGGCCACGGCACCGGCACCAATGATTGAAAATTCGGTCAGTTCGTTACTACACATCCCGTGCAAAGTTAAATCTTTCGTTTTGAATAGCTTTGCCGCCGGGGAGAAAAACGTAAAATCTTTTTCCTGTTTGCTTGGATATGCTCGGGCATTCGTTACTTTTTTCCAGCTAAATCAAGAAAAAGCGAGCTTTCTCTTGCTTTGCCTCTCACCTTTCACTACCTTTGTTTCACGAAGGTAGGATGCGGTTCGGACAAATCAAGAAAAAGCGAGCTTTCTCTTGCTTTCCCTCTCACCTTTCACTACCTTTGTTCCCGGGGGACGATGCGCTTGCCGGCGTCGTGCGGGCGAGACGGACAGACGGTTATGAAGTGGTTCGTTTATAAATATTTTTTTGTGAGGAAGGACGACCGCATGCCTTTCCTTTTCTTTTTGTCGGTTGTCGTTGTTGTCGGGCTGCTGCGCTGGTATTTTTACGAGCATCCCGTCAGGAGCAGCGAGCCCGACGCGCCCGAAATTGTGGAGAGCGAATATGCCGGTTTTTTAAGGAAAGCCAAGGCCGACGAGGAGGCCCGTGCCGCCCGTTTCAGCGGGAGCGGGGCGGGGCGCAGGGTGGAGATGTTCCCTTTTGACCCGAACCGGGCCGATTCGGCCACGTTCGTCCGCCTGGGACTGGCGCCGTGGCAGGCACGCAACGTGTTGAAATACCGGGCCAAAGGCGGCGTGTGGCGTTCGGCCGACGATTTTGCACGGTTGTACGGCCTTTCGCAGGCCGACTTTGAGCGGTTGAGGCCATACATCCGCATACGGCCGGAGGAGGCTGCCCGCCCGGCCCGTCGGAGCAGGGAGGAAAAGCAGACCTTCGTCCGCACGGAAAAGCTGGCAGAGGGGAGCGTGGTCGACCTGAATGCGGCCGATACCACTTTGCTGAAGCGCATTCCCGGCATAGGCAGCTATTATGCGGGCAAAATATGCCGTTACCGCGAGCAGCTGGGAGGCTTCGTGTCGGTCGGGCAGATTGCCGAGGTCGAGGGGCTTCCCGAGGGCATCGAGCGCTGGTTTGCGGTGGGTGAGCGGCCGGAGGTGAAGAAAATAAACGTGAACCGGGCCGATTTCAAGACGCTCGTGCGCCATCCTTACCTCGACTATGAGCAGGTGAAGGTCATCGTGACGCATATACGCAAGTTTGGTCCGCTTTCGGGCTGGGACGACTTGCGTTTGTACAAAGAATTTTCCGAGGACGACTTCCGGCGGCTGGCTCCCTACTTTGCCTTTTAGCCCCCGGCCGCCGTTGCATCTATTGTTTCCTGACGAAATCGTGGCGGTAGCGGAAGCGCTGCCACTTACGTCGCCACCAGCGGAAGGGCTGTGCCAGGTCGTAGAGGGCCGGGCGCAGCCCGAAACGTTTTTCGCCCGTGACGTTCAGGCTGCCCCTGAGCAGCAGGGCCGGCATGAGCGGTGCGGTGGCCAGTGCGGCCAGCATGGGCAGGTCGTGGACGAGCTGCATGGCGCTGTACGTCTGCGTGCGCATGGTTTCCTCGGTTCTTATCGCAATATACAGCGTGAAGACGAGCACGAGCAGCCAGGAAAGCGAGCTGGCAAGCCCGTTGCCCAGCCGGTTCAGGCGGGCCCGCCGGCCCAGGTGGCGGCAGGTTTCGGCATAGGCAATGCGGCGCGAGGCATAGGCGTCGGGGGCGGGCAGCTCCTGCCGGGTGGCGCAGGCGGCATGGGGCTCCACGGCGGTGCGCCGCCGCCCGGCCAAGGCGTGCACCAGCAAGTCGTCGGCGCCGCACGTGACGGTGAGGCTGTCGGCAAAGCCTTTTTTGGCCAGGAACGTGCTTTTTCTGAAAGCCAGGTTGCAGCCGTCGCCGCCCCGGGCAAGGCCGGCGTCGGCAGCGGCAAAGCGCCGCAGGTTGTCTTTAAGGCGCTCGTATATGATGCGCGAGGCGTAGCGGCTGCCGTCGTCATCGTAGTTGGCATAGCCCAGCACCACGTCGACGTCGGGCGTGAAGCGGTGCGAGAGGCCTTCGAGCCAATGGGGGCCGGCCGGACGGCAGTCGGCCTCGGTCAGGACGATCCATTCGTGGCGTGCGGCGCGCACGCCCAGCGTGACAGCCAGCTTTTTGCGGTCGATATAGCGCGACGAGGCGGGCACAAACGTCGTGTAGATGTTGGGATGGGCGGCTGCGAAGCGGGCCACGACGTCGGCCGTTCCGTCTGTGGACACGTCGGTGACAACGACCACTTCGAACCTGACGCCTTCCTGTGCCAGCACGCGGGGCAGGTTGCGTTCGAGCTGTTCTGCCTGATCGCGGGCGGTGATGACAACGCTCACGCCGCTCGTCACGGTGGCTTGGGCCGCCGCCTCTTCCTTTTTGCCGATGCGCCCGGCGGCGGTGTAGCTCCGCAGGCGCAGCCCCACCACGGCCAGCAGGAGCAGCCATGCGCCCGCGGCGAGGGCGTAAAGGAGCTCTTCGGAAACGATGGCTTGAACGTCAGGCATGGCTGAGAACAGAAGCGGTTTGTACGCACCGCTGTCGGCGGCGAAACTCGGCGCAGGCCACGGCCGTGGCCACGGCCACGTTCAGGCTCTCGCCCGTGGCGCGTCCGGGGGGATAGTTGGGGATGAGCAAGCGGCGGTTTACGAGCCCGGCCACGTCGGCCGATATGCCGTTGCCTTCGTTGCCCATCACCAGGACGCCACAGCCCGACAGCGGAGCGGCATAGATGTCGTCGCCGTCGAGAAAGGTGCCGTAGACGGGCGTCTTCTGCGGCAGCGAACGCAAGAACGCGGGCAGGTCGGTGTAGGAAACGTCGACGCGGGCCAGCGAACCCATCGTGGCCTGCACCGTTTTGGGAGCAAAAGCGTCGGCGCAGTCACGCGAACAGACGATGTGCCCGATACCAAACCAGTCGGCCAGACGGATGATGGTGCCCATGTTGCCGGGGTCCTGAACGCGGTCGAGCGCCAGGCACAAGGCGCTGCCCGGCAGGGCGGGGAGCGCAGCTTCGCCGGCGGCCGGCGCGTCCCGGCCGGGAGCGTCCTTGCGGAATACGGCAATGACGTCGCGCGGGGCTTGCAGGAGCGAGGCTGCACGGAGCTCTTTTTCATCGATAACAACGGTTTCCTCGGCCCTCATGTGCGGATGGGCGTTCAGATAGCTCTCGGTGGCGGCCAGCAGCTTGCAGGCGAAGCGCACCGAGAGGTCGCCCACCACCTTGGGGCCTTCGGCCAGAAAGCAGCCCTCGGCGTCGCGGTTTTTCTTCAAGGACAGCGAGCGAAGATATTTCAGCTTGTTTTTGCTCAGCATCGGCAGGCGTTTTTAAGAAGCAGGCGCAAAGCTACAAAGTTCTGCCCGATTGCACCCGTTTCCCGGCGGGAAAAAGCTTTGCTGCCGGGAAAGTGGGCGAAAAGCCGGGCGTCTGTTCTCCCCACCCGGAACAAAGCGTTATCTTTGCAAGCAGTTTTGTTTTTGCAGCATGTCGGAAAGGCCCATCGGCAGGTACGTCGTTTTTTTCATATTGGCAGCAGTCGTGCTCTGCGTGAGCGGATGCTCGCCCGTGCGCTTCCTTGACGAAGGGGAGACGATGCTCCATTCCGTCAGCGTGACGTCGGACGTGAAGGCCGTCAAGCCGTCGGCCCTGCGCAACTACGTGCGGCAGGAGGCCAACTCCCGGTGGTTCAGCCTCGTCAAGGTGCCTTTGGGCATCTACTGCCTGTCGGGGACCGACAGCACGAAGCGGGCCAACCGCTTCTTTCACCGCATAGGCGAGGCGCCCGTGGTGTACGATGCGGAGCTGACGGAGTTTTCGCGCAGCGGACTGGAAGAAGCGCTGCAAGGCAAGGGCTACCTGCACGCCCGCGTCGAGGCCGACACCGCAACGCGCCGGCGGCGTACGAGCGTGACGTACCGGATGCACCCGGGACCGCTCTACTACGTGGACAGCATACGCTACGAGTTCGATAACGACACGATGGCCCGCGAGGTAAGGGCCGGGCTGCCCGCCTCCTTGTTATATAAAGGAATGCCCCTCGACGTGTCGCGCCTCGAAGCCGAGCGCTCGCGCCTGGTAAAGAGCTTGCAGGAAAGAGGCTATTACGGGCTTCACAAGGAGTTTATTTCGTTTTCGGCCGACACGCTGGCCGACGAGCAGGGCGTGGAGCTGACGCTGCGCTTTGCCCTCCCGCCGGGGGCCGACTCTGTGCGCTCCTACGGCACGTTCCGCCTGGGCGACGTTCGCGTGTATGAAAATATCCGCCCGGGCGAGGAAACAGACACGACGACCTATCGCGGCCTCACCATCTTTTACCGCGACCGCCTGAAAATGCACCGCCGCGTTTACAGCAGTCACGTCTTTCTGCGCCCCGACAGCCTGTACCGCATCAGCCGCGTGCAGAACACGTACAGCGCGCTTAACGGACTGCCGGCCGTCAACTTTTCGACGGTGCGCCTGCGCGAGGCCGGCAGCGGCGGCAATCTGCTCGACTGCGACATACACGTGAGCCACGGCAAACCGCATACCGTGAGCGCCGAACTGGAAGGCACCAACACGGCCGGCGACTTGGGGGCCGCTGTGGCGCTGACGTATGCCAACCGCAACATTTTCCGCGGGGCGGAAAGCCTCTCCATGACCTTTCGCGGCGCCTACGAGGCAATCACCGGGCTCGAAGGCTATAACAACCAGAATTATATCGAGCTGAGCGCCGAGGCCAGTCTGCGCTTTCCGCGCTTTATGCTCCCCTTCATCTCGCAGCGTCGCAGGCAAAGCATGAAGGCCACGTCGGAAGTGGGCCTGATGTACGACTCGCAGAACCGGCCGGAGTTTCACCGCCGCGTGGTCACCGGCACGTGGGCCTATCATTGGAACCGCAACGACCGCCCCGAGCTGCGCCACCGGTGGGACCTGGTGAGCCTCAACTACGTCTTCATGCCCTGGATTTCGGAAACCTTCCGCGAGAATTATCTCGAAGGCGACGACCCGCGCTACTCCATCTTGCGCTACAACTACGAGAACCTGTTCATCATGCGTATGGGCTACAGCTTCGTCTACAACTCCTTGCGCAATTCAGGCATGAACGGGCTCTACCAGACGAACGGCTACCAGATACGCTTCAACGTGGAAACGGCGGGCAACCTCCTCTACGGCATGTCGAAACTCTTCCACGCCCGGCGCGACAACGAGGGGCGCTATTCGCTCTTCAACATCGCCTATTCGCAATACGCCAAGGTCGATTTCGACTATGCCAAAAGCCTCCTGATCGACGACCGCAATTCGCTGGCCTTCCACATAGGCTTCGGGCTGGCCGTGCCCTATGGCAATTCTTCCGTCATACCTTACGAGAAACGCTATTTCGCGGGCGGAGCCAACAGCGTGCGCGGTTGGAGCGTGCGCGAACTGGGGCCGGGAAGCTATGTGGGCAAGGATGGGCAGATCGACTTTATCAACCAGACGGGCAACTTGAAGCTGGATCTCAGCATCGAGTATCGCACCTTCCTTTTCTGGAAACTGCATGCCGCCGCCTTCATCGATGCCGGCAACGTGTGGAACACGCGCGACTATCCCGACCAGCCCGGCGGGCAGTTCCGCTTCGATCGCTTCTATCGGCAGATCGCCGTGTCCTACGGATTGGGCCTGCGCCTCAACTTCGACTTTTTCATACTGCGTTTCGACTGCGGAATGAAGGCCATCAACCCGGCAGTCGAAAGCGGACGCCTGCATTATCCCATCATCTGCCCCGACTTCCGCCGCGACTTTACGTTCCATTTCGCCGTGGGGCTTCCCTTCTGATGTATATAAAAAATGCCCCGCAGCTGCCGGCGACGGTGCTGCGGGGCATAAACGTTGCAAAGCCCGTTCTTAGTTTTGTTTCAGGCGCTCAATGATGAGGTCGGCCACTTTCTTTCCGCTCAAAAGCATTCCGCCGAATATCGGGCCCATTCGGGGCGTTCCCGATACGGCACTGGCGGCCATGCCGCATACATACAGGCCCGGGTACACTTCTTTCGTGCAGCGCACCACTTCTTCCTCGCCCGTGGTCACGTCAAGCGAACGTTCGCCCACGACACCTCCGGTTTCAGTGTCAAGACGTGCGCCGTTCTTGGCGGCAACCGTGCGGCATATTTCGCTGTCGTGTCCCGTACCGTCCACAACGCAGCGGGCCAGGATATTAAGCGGGTCTACGTGCAGGCCTTCCCGCAATACCGGCGTCCAGTTGACCACCACGCCCGCAACAGCGTCGTTTTTATATACGACATCCTCCACCGAGTAGCAGTTGAAAACCGTTGCGCCGGCATGAACGGCGTGGTAGAGTAGGGAAGCCGTGCTTTCCACCGAATCCATCGTGTACAGTCCTTCATCATATTTCTCATAGCGGATGTCAAAATCTTTTACGATGGGAAGAGCTGCTTCCTGAATGACAATTTGGTTAAACATCATGGCACCGCCCCACATTCCGCCGCCCGGAGAAAGCTTCCGGTCGAATTGTGCCACGCGCAAACCGGCCTTTGCCAGGTAGTAGGCGGCCACAATGCCCGATGGTCCGCCTCCAACGATGGCTACATCCAGATTAAGCGCATTTTCCATCTTCTCAAAATACGTGCGGATGATACCTGCGGATACTTTTGTTTCGATCATATTTTTGTTTGTTGAGGATTAAATGTTCGATGATGTCTCCTCGCAGTCCGATAGACGGTGCGAAATGCGCATTGCGCAGAAGTTGGGGCCGCACATTGTGCAGTATGGCGCGTTTTCGTGGCGGCCGGACTTGTAGAATTCCAAGGCGCGTTCGGGATCGAGGCTGAGGTTGAACTGATCTTTCCAGCGAAATTCGTAACGCGCGCGTGATAGAGCGTTGTCGCGGACTTGTGCGCCGGGATGTCCTTTTGCGAGGTCGGCGGCGTGGGCAGCCAATTTATAGGTGACGACACCTGTGCGTACGTCGTCGCAGTCGGGCAGGCCGAGATGCTCTTTCGGCGTTACGTAGCAGAGCATGGCCGTTCCGAGCCAGCCTATCTGTGCTGCTCCGATGGCGCTCGTGATGTGGTCATATCCCGGGGCAATGTCGGTGACGAGCGGCCCAAGCGTATAAAACGGTGCGCCGTGGCATTTTTCAATCTGCCGTTCCATGTTTTCGCGGATCTTGTTCATGGGAACATGGCCGGGACCTTCAATAAATGCCTGTACATTTTGTGCCCATGCCCGTTCAACGAGTTCTCCCATCGTGTCGAGCTCGGCGAATTGTGCTTTGTCGTTGGCGTCATAGACGCTTCCGGGGCGTAAGCCGTCGCCCAAGGAGATGGCAACGTCGTATTGCGCGCAGATGCTGCATATATCGTCGAAGTGTTCGTAAAGAAAACTTTCCTTGTCGTGGGCCAGGCACCATTCGGAGATGATGCTGCCGCCGCGGCTTACCATCCCGCAGAGGCGTTCTTGGGCGAGATGAATGTTTTTCCGCCGTATACCGCAATGAATGGTAAAGTAATCGACGCCTTGCTCGCATTGTTCGATGAGCGTGTCGCGGAAAAGTTCCCACGTGAGACCGGCGGCTTTGCCTTTCACCTTTTCCATGGCCTGATACATGGGGACGGTGCCTACGGGAACCGGGCTGTTGCGGATTATCCATTCGCGCGTTTCGTGTATGTTGTTTCCCGTTGACAGATCCATGATTGTGTCGCCGCCCCACTTGCAGCTCCACACGGCTTTCTCCACTTCTTCTTCGATTCCCGAAGTTGTGGCGGAGTTTCCGATGTTAGTATTGATTTTTACCAGAAAGCTGCTGCCGATTATCATGGGTTCGGCTTCGGGATGGTTGATGTTGGCAGGGATGACAGCGCGGCCGGCGGCAATTTCCCTGCGGACAAATTCGGGGGTGATGTGCGTTTCGATGCCGAGCTCGGCGCAATTCATGTTTTCACGAATGGCCACGTACTCCATTTCCGGGGTAATGATGCCTTGCCTGGCATAGGCCATCTGTGTGATGGCAGCTCCTTGTTTTGCGCGCAAGGGCAAGTGGATGTGGCCAAAGCGCAGGTCGTTCAGCGAGGCATCTGCCAGTCGTTCGCGGCAGTATTCCGACGAAAACTCCGGCAGCCGTTCCACGCCACCGCGTTCCAAGATCCATGCTTCGCGCAGGCGGGGCAGTCCTTTTTTGAGATCGACCTCTATGTCGGGGTCGCTGTATGGGCCGCTGGTATCGTAGACAACGACGGGGGCATTTTCGCGGTATTGCTTCTCGCCATTGACGATTTTCACCGTCGGATTCTGGTGGATGCGCCGCATGCCCACTTTTATCCCGGGAAACAGCTGTCCGCTCATGTAGAACTTTTCGCTTCCGGGATATTTGATTTCCATTTTCTTGTTCATATCAAACTGTTTCTGAGGTTTCTTGATCCGTTTCGTCGCAGTCGCAGTTGAGGAGCCTGCGCATGGCCTCTGCCGGGTCGGGAGCGTTAAGGATGTAGCTGCTCACGGCAACGCCCTGCACGCCGGCATCGAGCAGGGGGCGGACGTCGGCCGGCGTGATGCCGCCGATGGCGCAAAGGGGCAGGCGGATGCCCCGTTCCCTCATGCCGGCAACGATGGCTCGGTAGCCGTCCAACCCGAGCAGCGGGGCCAGGTTTTTCTTGGTAGTCGTAAAGCGCAGCGGGCCGCAGCCTATATAGTCGGCGCTGGCCCGCCATAGCTGTTCGATGTCGTCGAGCGTGTTGGCCGTTCCTCCGATGAGGAAACTCTCGCCCAGCACGTTGCGTGCCTCGCGTACGGGCATGTCGTTTTTTCCCAGGTGGACGCCGTCGGCTTTCACCTCTTTGGCTAGCGCCACGCGGTCGTCCACGATGAACGTTGCCCCTGCCTGCGTGCAGGCTTCGCGCAGCCGCTGGGCCACGGGGGCCATTTCGTCGTCGGTGGCCTCCTTCATGCGCAATTGTATCCAGCGGCAGCCGCCGCGCAGCGCCAAAAGGGCCGATTCCTCGTAGCTGAAACGTTCTGTCTGATGGGTAATGAATTGTACCGGTACCATGCTTATACATTATATATATAAGGAGTGCCCGGCCGGCTGATGCGTGCTATGTGCAGCAATCCCTTCGACGGCATTACCCGTTTCAGGTTCATAGGGTATGATCTCAGCCGGCAACGTGCCCAGCACCCCTTTGCTTTGGCGGCAAATGTACGAATTATTTGCGGTTTGAGAGCCGGCTCCCAACTTTTCCGGGAGCATAAATGCCGTTTTAACAAAAAAACAGACCCGATTTTTCACGTATTCCCGGGAAATGTCTACATTCGCTCCGTAATAAAAACCTTAATCTCTAAAAGGCTATATGAAAACCGAACAGCTACTCTCCGCATTGGAGGCAAAACACAGCGGAGAAAAGGAGTACTTACAGGCAGTCAAGGAGGTATTACTCTCCATTGAAGATGTGTATAACGAACATCCCGAGTTCGAGCGCGTCAAACTGATAGAACGTCTCGTAGAGCCCGACCGCATCATCACCTTCCGGGTTCCCTGGGTGGACGACAGCGGTGAAGTTCACGTCAACTTGGGCTATCGTGTGCAATTCAATAATGCCATCGGTCCCTACAAGGGCGGTGTGCGTTTCCATCCGTCGGTCAATCTGAGCATACTGAAATTCCTAGGCTTTGAGCAGACATTCAAGAACGCGTTGACGACGCTCCCGATGGGCGGCGCCAAAGGCGGTTCCGACTTTGCCCCGCGCGGCCGCAGCGAGGCTGAGATCATGCGTTTCTGCCAGGCCTTCATGTTGGAGCTTTGGCGCAACTTGGGCCCCGACCAGGACGTGCCGGCCGGCGATATAGGCGTGGGCGGTCGCGAAGTGGGCTATATGTACGGTATGTACAAGAAGCTGACGCGCGAACACACGGGCACTTTTACGGGCAAGGGGCTTGAATTTGGCGGCTCCATCCTGCGTCCCGAAGCCACCGGCTATGGTGCGCTCTATTTCGTGAAGCAAATGCTGGCCGACTACGCTCTCGACATCAAGGGCAAGACGGTGGCCATCTCGGGCTTCGGCAACGTGGCCTGGGGAGCCGCCAAGAAAGCCACCGAGATGGGGGCCAAGGTGGTTACGCTCTCGGGCCCCGACGGATACGTGTACGACCCGCAGGGCGTTTCGGGCGAAAAGATAGACTATATGCTCGAGCTGCGCCTGTCGGGCGAGGACATTGTGGCGCCTTATGCCGAGCGCTATCCCGAAGCCACCTTCTACCCCGGCCGCAAGCCGTGGGAAGCCAAGGTAGACATCGCCCTGCCTTGCGCCACGCAGAACGAGCTGAACGAAGACGACGCCAAAATGCTCGTAGCCAACGGCGTACAGTGTGTAGCCGAGGTTTCGAACATGGGCTGTACGGCTGAGGCGGTCGACTACTTCATCGCCAAGAAAATGCCGTTCGCTCCCGGCAAGGCTGTCAACTCGGGCGGCGTGGCCACGTCGGGGCTCGAAATGACGCAGAACGCCATGCACATTTCGTGGACGGCCGACGAGGTGGACGCACGCCTGCACCGCATCATGGCCGACGTGCACGACCAGTGCTTGCAGTATGGCAAGGAGGACGGATACATCAACTACGTGCGCGGCGCCAACATTGCGGGCTTCATGAAGGTGGCCCGTGCCATGATGGCCCAAGGCGTTTTGTAGCCCCGCGCGCCCGATAAGGGCAGACAGAAAAAGGAACGGCCGCTTCGGACTTACCGGAGCGGCCGTTTCGTATCCTGTGGGGCGATGGGGCGGGGCTCACCAGCCGTCGCGCACCATGCGCAGCGTATAGCGCGAGCCGAATGTGTAGTCGTCGACGTCCATGGCCACGTATTGGTCGTCAATGCTGCGCAGATAGCAGGTGATGCCGCTTGGATCGTATGCGTCGAAGCTGATGTAGACCGTGCGGTCGCTCACATCCCATACGCCATATTCCTCGAAGCCGTTGAAGCCCCACGACCGGAACTCGCCGTTGCCGAAAAACTCCCAGCGGTCGCCGGGCCGGTAGGGGCAGTCGCCATAGCCAAAGCCCACCTCGACAATGCGCCAGCGGCCTTCGAGCGTTTCCGACGTCCACCAGTCGTCCGTGGAGCAGGAGGAAAATTGAAGCGTGACGGCGAGCAGCGTCAGCGCGAGCAACGTCTTTTTCAGTGTTTCAGTCATGGCGTTTCGGGTCGTTGGTCTTCGCCGAACAAAGATAGCACATTTTTTTGAAGTTTCCATATCGCTTCGTGCAAGAAAAAAACAGGGCGTGGCGTTTCCCCGTCGGGGCATGCCGGCCGATGGTTTCCGTCGGCCGGCTTCTTATTGCCGTCAGCCCGCTTGCCGGGCCGTTATGATGCCGGCAAACAAACGTGGCCGGCCGTCATGCGTGCGGCAGGGCGGCAGCGGGCCGTTCCGGCCGTGGCGCGGCGCCGGCCGGGGCGCTTCAAAGCAGCTCCTCGCGGAAGAGCGCCTTGAGCCGCTCCCTTTCCGCCGCGGGCAGCTCCGGCTCGTGCGTTTCGAGAAAGCGGGCAAAGACCTCGACGGCCCTGTGGCGCATGGCGGCACGGCCGGCGCGCAGGCCGCTCTGGTAGTTGTGGTAAGGAAGCAGGTTGCGGTTGTAGTTTCCGTCGCTCATAAGGCTGATGTCGTTTCGTTGGGTCGGCTCCCGCCGGCGGCAGGCAGACCGAACCGGCCGGCTGAGAGCTGCCGGCAAAGGTAAGAAAAAAAGGGCAAGGGCGGAGCCGTTTTTTAAAGAATGAAAAATGCATCTCTGCCGCGACGAAAAAAACACGGCCGCGCTTGCCGCCGTGGCGGGAATTGCGTAATTTTGCGTGCAATAAAATCAAAAGCTCATGACTTCATTTATTGCTGACAGAATCGTCCAGGACGGACTGACCTTTGACGACGTGCTTCTCGTACCGGCTTATTCGGACGTGCTGCCCCGCACGGTAGCGCTGAATACCAAGTTCTCCCGCAACATCGAGCTCCAGATTCCTTTCGTTTCGGCGGCTATGGATACTGTGACCGAGGCACCTATGGCCATTGCCATCGCACGCGAGGGCGGTATCGGCGTCATTCATAAGAATATGTCCATCGAAGAGCAGGCTCGCCAGGTGGCCATCGTGAAGCGGGCCGAGAACGGCATGATCTACGACCCCGTGACCATCAAGCGCGGTTCGACCGTGGGCGATGCGCTGGGCCTGATGAAGGAATATCACATCGGCGGCATCCCCGTTGTCGACGACGAAATGCACCTGGTGGGCATCGTGACCAACCGCGACTTGCGTTTCGAGAAAGACCTGGCCAAGTCGGTCGATCATGTCATGACGAAAGAAAACCTGGTGACGACCAGCCAGCAGACAGATCTGGCTGCCGCCGCACAGATTTTGCAGGAAAACAAAATAGAAAAGCTGCCCGTCGTGGACAAGGACGGCAAGCTCGTGGGGCTCATCACCTACAAGGACATCACCAAGGCCAAAGACAAACCGATGGCCTGCAAGGATGCAAAAGGCCGCCTGCGCGTGGCTGCCGGCGTGGGCGTGACGGCAGACACGCTTGAACGCATGGAGGCGCTGATACAGGCCGGCGCCGACGCCATCGTGATAGACACGGCACACGGCCACTCGAAATATGTCATCGAAAAGCTGCGCGAAGCCAAGGCCGCGTTTACGGGTGTCGACATCGTGGTGGGCAACGTGGCAACGGGCGAAGCAGCCCGCATGCTGGCCGAGGCCGGTGCCGACGCCGTGAAGGTGGGCATCGGTCCGGGCTCCATCTGCACGACGCGCGTGGTGGCCGGTGTGGGCGTGCCGCAGCTGTCGGCCGTCTACGACGTGGCCTGCGCTTTGCGGGGAACGGGCGTTCCTTTGATAGCCGATGGCGGTCTGCGCTATTCGGGCGACGTTGTCAAGGCCTTGGCAGCCGGCGGTAACTGCGTCATGATCGGGTCGCTCGTGGCCGGTACGGAGGAGTCGCCGGGCGAAACCATCATTTTCAACGGACGAAAGTTTAAGACCTACCGCGGTATGGGCTCGCTCGAAGCCATGGAGAACGGTTCGAAGGACAGATATTTCCAGAGCGGCGTGACAGAGGTTAAGAAGCTCGTACCCGAAGGCATCGCCGGGCGCGTTCCCTACAAGGGCTCGGTGCAAGAGGTCATCTATCAGCTGGTGGGCGGTCTGCGCTCGGGCATGGGCTATTGTGGCGCCGCCACCATCGAGGCCCTGCACGGAGCCAAGTTTACGCGCATCACCAATGCCGGCGTTTTGGAGAGCCATCCGCACGATATCACCATAACGAGCGAGGCGCCCAATTACAGCCGCTCGGAATAACACCGTGAGGGGGAACGCTTGTTTCCCCCTTTCATCTTTTTTACCAACAAGAGACTGATCTGACAATGAGAAAAATCGTTTTTTCGGCTCTGCTGGCCGTGTCGCTCTCGGCAGGGGCACAAACGGCGTCCGAGCTTGTCGTAATGACTGTGAACGGAAAACCGGTTACCCGGGCAGAGTTTGAATATTTCTACAATAAAAACTGCAATATCGAGGGGGCTGTCGAGCAGAAGTCGGTGGCAGAATATGCCGACATGTTCGTCAACTACAAGCTCAAGGTGGCAGCCGCCGAAGAGGCGCGGATGGACACCGCCGCATCCTTTCGTCAGGAGTTTGAGACCTATCGCGACATGCAGCTGATGCCTTATCTGGTCGATTCCTCCTTTATCGACTCTGTTGCCGTCTCGCTCTACGACCGTACGAAAGAACGCTTGCAGGGTAAGGACCTGCTGCGTCCGGCCCACATCCTCGTGCTGTTGCGTCAGAAAGCCTCTGAGGCCGACAAAGAGCGCGCCAAGCAGCGCATCGACTCTATATACGGCCTGCTGAAGGGCGGGCTCGATTTTGCCGAGGCTGCCAAGAAGTTTTCGCAGGACCCGGGAACAGCCCGCACGGGCGGTCTGCTCCCCTGGGTGGGTCCCGGCGCGCTTTTGAAGGAGTTTGAAGACGTGGCCTACACGTTGCAGCCCGGGCAGATGAGCGAGCCGTTCCTTTCGCCCGTGGGATACCACATCGTGCTGATGAAAGAACGCAAGCAGCTGGAACCCTACGACACGCTGCGCCCGCAGATTCTTGCTTCGCTCCACCGCCAGGGCATCGAGGAGGCTTCGGCCGAGGCCCGCATCAAGAAGCTGACAGACGCTTCGGGAGGTCGCCTGACGCGCGAGGCTGTTATCGACAGTGTGCTCAACGCCCGTTCGGCAGCCAATCCCGATCTGAAATTTCTGGTGAAGGAATATTACGAGGGGCTGCTGATGTATGCCGTCAGCAAGCAGCACGTGTGGGACGTGGCCGAAAAAGACGAGGCTGCGCTCGAAGCTTACTACAAGAAGAACAAGAAAAAATATCGTTGGACCGAACCTCGCTTCAAGGGCTTCGTGTTCCACTACAAGAATCCCAAAGAAAAGAAAGCCATCAAGAAGTTTCTGGCCAAGCAGACGGGCGACAACTGGCGTGCGGAGGTAAAAAAACGCTTTAACAAGGACTCGGTGCAGGTGCTCGTCAACGGTCCGTACCTTTGCAAGAAAGGCGAGAACCCTTATGTCGACCAGTACATCTTCAAGACGGGCAAGGGCCGCGTGCTTCCCTCGTTCCCCTATTCGGACGTGGCCGGAAAGAAGCTTTCGCAGCCTAAGAGCTATCGCGACGTCAAGTCGCTCGTCGTGGCCGACTATCAGGAAGAGCTCGAAAAGGCATGGGTGGCCGGTCTGCGGGCCAAATATCCGTTTGAGATAAACCAAGAGGTGCTTAAAACCGTAAACAACCATTGAAACGAGGCATGAAACCAAGGATAATGGCCACCATGCTGGGAGCTCTGCTGGGCCTGTCGGCCTCGGCTCAAAGCAACGTGGTGGACGAGGTCATCTGGGTGGTGGGCGACGACCCCATCCTGCTTTCAGATGTGGAAGAAACGCGCATCAGCGCCGAGATGCGTGGCACGCCCTTCCCCAATCCCTACTGTACCATCCCGGAACAGCTGGCCATCCAGAAGCTGTTTCTTCACCAGGCGGAGCTCGACAGCGTTTCGGTGGACGAAACGAGCATTAACGCCATGGTGGACGAGGAGCTGAACGTATATCTGCAAAATCTGGGCTCAAAAGAAAACGTCGAGGCGGTGGCCCGCAAGTCGTTCTCCCAGTTTCGAGAACAGCTCAAGCAGCGCCAGCGCGACAACTACAAGGTAAGCGAGGTGCAGCGCAGCATAACGTCGGGCATCAAGGTCACTCCCGCCGAGGTGCGCGAATATTATAAGGACGTGCCGCAGGACAGCCTGCCTTTTGTGCCGACAAAGGTCGAGGTGCAGATAATAACGCACGTTCCCAAGGTGTCGCGCGCCGAGGTGGAGCGGATAGAGGGACAGCTGCGCGAATATGCGCGGCGCGTGAACGAAGGAGAATCCGACTTCTCGACGCTTGCCATGCTCTATTCGCAGGATGGCAGTGCGCGCAACGGAGGCGAACTGGGCTACAAGGGACGCAACGAGTTTGTGCCCGCGTTTTCCAACGTCGCTTTCAGTCTGACCGACCCGAAGAAAGTCTCTAAAATCGTGCGGACGGAGTTTGGCTTTCACATCATTCAGTTGATAGACCGCCGGGGCGACCGCATCAACGTGCGGCACATACTGCTGAAGCCCGAAATAGCCCAGAGCGAGTTCACCGCCGGCCTGCAAAGGCTCGATTCCATTACCGCTGACATCCGTGCGGGGAAGTTTACTTTCGACGAGGCGGCATCGGCCCTTTCCGACGACAAGGATACGCGCAACAACCACGGACTGATGGTCAACGCCAACCAGGAAACGGGAGCCCTGACCTCGCGATTTGAAATGAAAGACCTGCCACAAGACGTTGCCAAGGTGGTCGACACGCTTAAAGTGGGAGAAATCTCGCGTGCCTTCACAATGATCAACGATAAGGGGCAGTCAGTCTGTGCTGTCGTCTATCTGAAAAACCGTATCGACGGACATCGCGCCAGCATGACCGAAGATTTTCAGATTTTAAAGGACGAAGTCTTTGCCAAACGGAGCGAAGAGAAAATCACGGAATGGATAAAAAACAAACAGAAATCCACTTACGTGCGCATCAACCCCGAATGGCGCGACTGCGATTTTGAATATCCCGGTTGGGTAAAAAAATAAGAGCCTCGGCAGGCGGTAAAACCGCGTTGTAGCTCTTCCGGGCCGATTTATGACGCCGGGCAAAGAGTGCGACGCGGTTTTTGTGCCCGTACCGACAGAATAAAATTAAATGGAAAAGAAGCTTGCCAGAATAACGTCTCTGCCGATGGTTCTTGTCGCTCTGCTCCTCCTCTTGATAGGGGCAGGAGCGCGGGCCCGTCAGGCCGACGACCGTCGTCCGCGGAAGAAAAGCGATGAGAAGGTCTATTTAATCCATGCCGACAACCTGCGATACGACGAGTATCGCCATCCGGGAGCGCAATTGTTGAGCGGAAAAGTCAATTTGCGGCACGAAGACCTGCTTATGTTTTGCGATAGCGCCGTGGTTTACGAAGCTACCAATTCTTTCGAGGCATTCGGCCATGTCAGGATGCTGCAAGGCGACACGCTCTCGCTGACAGGCGACTATTTGTTCTACGATGGCGAGTCGCAAATCGCACAAATGCGGCATAACGTCGTCATGAAACACCGCAACTCGACGCTTATTACCGACAGCTTGAATTATGACCGGCTTTACTCCCTTGGATATTACTTTGAAGGGGGAAAGCTGATAGACGGCGACAACGTTCTGACGTCCGACTACGGAGAATATTACACTTCGACGCGACTGTCGACGTTCAACTACAACGTAACGCTTGTCAACCCGAAGTTTAAGCTCGTTTCCGACACGCTCCATTACGATATACAGACGAAATGGGCCAACGTGATGGGGCCGTCGAACGTTATCAGCGGCGATAACCGCATTTACACCGAACATGGTTATTATAACACCGAAACAGAGGTGGCGCGCCTGATGGACCGCCCCGTTTTGCACAATAAGGGGCGGCGTATGACGGGCGACAGCCTTTATTACAACAAGTTGACGGGCATCATGAAGGCTTACGAAAACATTGTCTACGTCGACTCCGTCAACAAGAATATCTTGACAGGCAATTATGGCGTCTACAACGAGCTCACAGGTGAGGCCTTGGCAACGGACAGCGCGCTGGCAAAAGATTTTTCAAGCGGGGAGGATACCCTTTACGTCCATGCTGATACGCTTCGGCTCTTTACATATAACATTGACACCGATTCTGTGTATCGCGTGATGCACGGATATTTTCATGTCAGGGCTTATCGCACGGACATACAGGCCGTGTGCGATTCGTTGGTCTTTAATTCCCGCGACAAGCAGCTCACTATGTATCGCGACCCCATAGCTTGGAGCGATAACCGGCAGATATTGGGCGAGGAGATCAACGTATTTACGAACGACTCGACGATTGACAGCATTTACGTGGAACGTCAGGCCCTTTTGGTCGAGCAGATGGATTCGGTCCACTACAACCAAGTGGCGGGACAAGTCATGAAGTCTTTTTTTGCAGAAGGGAAAATGCGCGAAAACCACGTGGACGGCAACGTTTATATCGTGAATTATCCCGTAGAACGCGACAGCTCCATTTTATATCAGACGTACACCGAGACAGCCAAGTTGAGAATGTATATGGAAGCCGGCAAATTGAAAAAACTCTGGACGCCGGCGGCCGAAGGTACGTTCTATCCCGTAGATAAAGCCCCGCGCGAGCGGACATATCTGGCCAACTTTGCCTGGTTCGACTACATACGCCCTTTAAACAAGGACGACTTGTTCGAATGGCGCCCCAAAAAAGCGGGAACCGAGCTGAAAAAGAGCGTTCGCCGCGAGGCGCCGTTGCAGACGCTCGACAAATTGGAAAAGCAATAAGGCATGAGCGACATAATCCATTTGTTACCCGATTCCGTAGCCAATCAGATAGCTGCCGGAGAAGTGATACAGCGTCCTTCTTCGGTGATAAAGGAATTGGTTGAGAACTCCATCGACGCCGGAGCCACCATGATACAGGTTTACGTGGTGGATGCAGGAAAATCGTGCGTGCAGGTCATCGACAACGGACAGGGAATGAGCGAAACCGACGCGCGTCTTTCGTTCGAACGCCATGCCACGTCGAAAATATCGGCTGCCACCGATTTATTTTCCCTGCGCACGATGGGTTTCCGCGGCGAGGCCCTGGCTTCCATTGCGGCCGTAGCTCAGGTAGAGCTGAAAACGCGCACGAAAAGCGAGGATGTGGGCGTTTCCATCTGCATTGAGGGCTCTAAGCTCGTTTCTCAGGAGCTTGTGAGCTGTCCTGTGGGTGCTAATTTCGCCGTAAAAAACCTTTTCTTCAACATTCCGGCCCGGCGGAAGTTTTTGAAAACCAACCAGACGGAGCTGAGCAACATTATGAATGAGTTTGAGCGCATTGCGCTGGCTCATCCCGACATTTCCTTCACGCTCCACAGCAACGACACCCTCGTGATGAATTTGCTTGCGGGCAATTTCCGCCAGCGCATTCTCGGCATATTCGGCCGAAAACTCGACCAGCAGCTCGTTCCGGTTCAGGTGGAGACCTCGCTCGTCAGCATCTCCGGCTTTGTCGGCTTGCCGTCGGCAGCCCGTAAGAAGGGCGCTCACCAATACTTCTTTGTAAACGGGCGATATATGAGGCACCCGTATTTTTCGAAGGCAGTAATGACGGCTTACGAGCGCTTGTTGCCCGAAGGAGAGCAGGTACCATATTTTCTTCACTTGCAGGTTGACCCTTCGCGCATTGATGTGAACATACACCCCACCAAGACGGAAATTAAGTTTCAGGATGAGCAGCCGGTCTGGCAGATTATCCTGGCGGCCGTGCGTGAGGCGTTGGGCCGCTCGGGCGCTGTTCCTACAATCGACTTTGATACGGCCGGCCGCCCCGACATACCTGTGTTTACCACGCATGGTGAAGTAGTTCCCCCCGAGGTGGAAATAGATACGTCCTACAATCCGTTTGAGCAGCCGGGGACAAATTCAGCATCTTCCTTTGCAACGCCTGCCCGTTCGGAAGGTCGTGGAGCCATGCCGCGTGCGAAAAGCAATGTGGCGGGGTGGGAGCAACTTTACACCCCTGCCGAGCGTCCCTCTGTGCAAAGTCTGCCCGAAGAACCGGCCGCGCCTGAGTCGCCTACGCTTTATGGAAATCTCTCGAAAGACGAGCAGCAGCTTTGGGAACGCTCGGGAGCAGAGTTTTTTCAATATAAGGGCCGTTTTGTTGTCACGTCGGTAAAGTCCGGCCTCCTGTTTGTTGAGCAGCGCCGTGCTCATATTCGTATTTTGTACGAGCAATATCTGTTGC
Organism: uncultured Bacteroidales bacterium; assembly: GCA_949297215.1. GTDB lineage: Bacteria > Bacteroidota > Bacteroidia > Bacteroidales > Bacteroidaceae > Alloprevotella. The sequence goes on from CASFRV010000001.1 coordinate 380,328, forward strand.
GCCTGCGCGAAAAAAAAGGCCCCTCCCAAGGTCTGCTTTTTCCGCAGCTCATCCAGTTGCCGCCGTCGCAGGCTGCGTTGCTCGAAGAGCTTACCGACGAGCTCACTTCCGTAGGTTTTGACATTTCCAATCTGGGTGGCGGCAGCTTTTCCGTTTTGGCCATTCCGGCCGGCACAGAAGGCCTCGACCCCGGCGCGCTTGTCGGCGGTTTGCTGGACGATGCAGTCAGCAAGGCAACGGGGGCTAAGGCAGAGATAGGTCATATCATAGCTTCTTCGCTGGCAAAAAAGGCGGCCTTGCCTGTTGGTCAGGCTTTAAGTCAGGAGGAGATGGAGGATCTTATTGAAAAACTCTTTGCCTGCGAGACGCCCAATTATACCCCCGACGGAAAGCTCATTCTCTCCATTTTCAGTCAAGAGCAGATAGAGAAGATTTTTGCCTGATGCCGTTTCGGCTTTTTCCCGTCAGTCTAAGGGAGGAGAAGGTGCCTAAGTTTGCCGTTTCTTTCCTTTTCATTTTCGTTAAGTGCTTTTCCTGCGTGATTTTCCCGCTTGTGTAAAGCCTTTGCTCACTTTTTTCTTAATTTTGCAAGGCCACGTCTTCCCGGCTTCTCCTGCCCTTCCGCATCCAATAGTCGGTCCGGCGTATGCCGCAGCAGGTTAAAACCCGGGAAAAGGCGCCGGCGGGCTATATGAACCCTTAACCATCAGATCACATGAAAAAATCGCTCTCTTTTCTGCTGGCCGCCACTTTTACGTTGGGCGCCGCAGCTCAGGATTACGAAATACCCCGTTCGAAGCACAGCGTTACGACCAATTCGTTCTGGGCCAACTGGTATCTTTCAGCCGGCGGCGAGTTTAATGCGGCTTACCCGTCGCAGGGTAGCGCTGTCGGTGGCAATCCGTTCAGCTCAAAGCGAGGAACGTTCGGTTTCAACGTCGCTGTGGGCAAATGGTTTACGCCTTCCATCGGTTTGCGCACGAAGTTTCAGGGCGTTTGGGCCAAGAGCGTCGTGGCCGACCACCTTCATCCGGCTTATCATTATTGGAACATCCACGAGGACGTCACGTTCAACGTCACAAACATGCTCCGCGGCTACGATGAGCGTCGTTTGTGGAACCTTATTCCGTATGCGGGCGTAGGTGTGGGGCGTAACATGTCGGCCAACCGTTACGAGATTACCTACAATCTCGGTTTGCTCAACAATTTCCGCATCAACGAGCGCTTCACGGCGTTCCTTGATGTCGGTTTCATGGCGGCAGCCGGCAGTTTCGATCGTGCCGGTCTCGACTCGTGGGCCGCACACGACGCCCTCAATCAGCGTCATTACGACAAAATGCTGACCATCGGCGTGGGCCTTACGTTCCATTTGGGCAAAAGCTCCTGGCAAAACTCTCCCGACGTCGATGCCATCATGCAGATGAACGATGAGCAGATGGAAGCCCTCAATGCTTCGCTCGGAGAGCTGCAGTCGGAGAACGACCGATTGCTTTCGCTCGCCGAAGGCGGCGAAGCTCCCGCTGCCGATACGATAGCCGTACCGGCCGCACCGCAAACGGCCGTTTCCGTCTTCTTCCCCATCGGTTCGGCCCGTCCGTCTTCGCGTCGCGATTTCGTCAACGTGAAGGAACTGGTCGATTATGCCCGCACCGCAAAGCGTAAGCTCATCGTAACGGGTTATGCCGACAGCCGCACCGGAACAGCCGAACGCAACGAGGCCCTTGGTCGCGAGCGCGCCGAAGTGGTGGCCGCTGAATTGGTAAAAATGGGCATGCCGCGCGAAAACATCGTCGTCCGCACGGGCGGAGGTGTCGACAGCCTGGCCCCCTTCTCCTACAACCGCCGCGTTACGGTGCGTGTGGAGTAGGGACCACGCGCGTCACTCGTTTACGCACAACAACGGCAAGCGGCCATCCGTCCTTCGTGGGCAGATGGTCGCTTGCTTTTTGCATGTGTCCTTTGTTTGCTTTGGGCCGATGCGTGTATCCGTTTGCCGGTGCGCCGGTCGGACCCTGCTGCCGGGTGCTCACCGGTCGTTGCTTTCTTCCTCCTTGTCTGTTTTGGCCTTATCCTTGTCGGCGTCGGCCGAGGCCTGCTTCAGCAAGTTATAGGCTCTGAACAAGCCGAGTTCGCCGGCGCGGCTCAGGTCGGGGATAGCCTTTTTATAGTCGCCTGCGCGCATGTACAGAACGGCGCGGTTGTAGTAAGCTTCGGGCAAACGTCTGTCGATGGCAATGGCGCGCGTAAAGTCGTCGATGGCAGCCTGTGTGCGCCCCATCCGCGCCAGTATGCAGCCGCGGTTGTACAGGGCGTAGGCATTCTGCGGAGTCAGCGCCAAAGCCCGCTCGGCGTCGTGCAGCGCCAGTTCCAGTTGCATGGCCGGCGCCTCCTTTTTCTGCCCGTCCGTCCGGCGCGAGGCCGTTTCTGCCATATCCATGAGCAGGGCTGCCCTTTGCCAGCAGGCCAGGCTGTTGGCCGTATCTGTGCGCAAAACCTGTTCCACGTCCGCCAGCGCCGCGGGATAATTGTACATATCGCGCAGTACGACCGAGCGCACCAGCAGCAGGTCGTTGTCCGTGCCTTTTTCAAGCCTCTTCTCTATCTCGTTCAGCGCGTCGTCCGTCTTTTCTTCGCCAGTGCGCGCCGTGCGCCGTTCTGTTGCCGTAAATATCAGCCGGGGCACGTCGCCGCGCTCCTTGTTCAGTTTTTCCACCTGGGGGAGAAAGGCCGTTTCGGCGTATGTCTTGCTGTCGCCCGTGGCAAAGGCGAGCGAGTACATGGGCAGCAGTTCGCGTTCCACGGCACGGTTTTGCACCTTTCCCAACAGCTCGTTCACATATACCCGCGATGTATCTGTGTCTTCCTCCACCAGCTGCCGGTAGTTTTCCAACGAATGGTCGCTTCGTTTGCGCAGCTTTTTCACAGGCGTCCGTCGGGCGTTGCCATAGCGCAGGTCCAGCTCGGCCCGTCCCACGCGGCTTTCGTCTGCTGCCGCTCCGCGGGTGTTACCCAGCATTCTGCGGCAGCGTGCGCGGGCATGATAGCCGAAAAGAAAGTTGGGATATTCCTTGATGATGCGTGTATAGTCGCTTTCTGCTCCCCGGAAGTCGCCCGTTTCTTCGCGCAAAAGGGCGCGGTTGTAGATGGCAAGGATGTTATCGGGCTCCTCGGCAATGACAAAATCGAAGTCGTCGATGGCCCGGTTGTTGTCGCCCACCTGAGCCCGCAGCAAACCGCGGTTATAGTGGGCAATAAAATGGTTGGGAACGAGTTCTATGACCTTATCATAGTCGCTCAGCGCTTTGTTATACCTGCTCATGGCATATCTGGCCTGAGCCCGTCCGAGAAGGTCGTCAGCATTTTTCGGGTTCAGTTCGATCGAGCGCGTCAGGCACGAGTCGGCGAGCAGGTAGTCGTCTTGTGCCAGGGCGTAGCGGCCCTTGAAGCTCCACGCGTCGGCCTCTTTGGGGTTGAGCGTCAGCAGCGTATCGACCTGGGCCATGGCCCGGGTCGTATCTTTCCGCTCCATAAGGATTTGCGCCTTGACCAGGTAAGCCTTATACAGGTTTTTCCATTTGGCGAGCAGCGTGTTTACGTCGCTCTCGGCGCCCTCAAAGTCTTTTACCTGCATTTTGCAGAGCGTCCGGTTGTAGAGGGCGCTCTGCTCCTCGGGCAGCTCTTGCAGCACCCGGCTGTAATCGTCGATGGCCCCCTCGTAGGCCCCGTTGTGTATGCGGCACAGTCCGCGCAGCTGATACACGTCGACGATATACGGGTTGAGCGCGATAGAGCGGTCGCAGTCGGCCTCGGCGCCCCGGAAGTCTTCGAGCGTAAACTTGGCGTAGGCCCGCAGATAGTAGGCCTGTGCCATATAGGGCTTTGCGTCTATCACCTGATTAAAGAGCTTTATGGCCGTCACGTAGTCGTCAAAATAAAGAGCGTTCCGGCCCATCATGAGTACGCGTTCCGTATCAATCTGGGCCGGGGCGATGCGGACGACGGCCGCAAGGCTGAGCGTCAGGAGCAGGCGTTTCAACGTTATTTTCCGGTCTTTATTTTATAGGTGCAGCGCACCTTGCCTTTCAGCAGGGCGGCGAGCTTGCCTTTTACCATCTGTTTGCGCAGGGGAGAAATGAGGTCGGTGAAGACGCGTCCCTCCAAATGGTCGCATTCGTGCTGCAAAACGCGGGCCAGATAGCCTTCGACCCATTCGTCGTGGCTTTCAAAGTTTTCGTCCTGGTAGCTGATGCGTATGCGGGTGGGGCGGCGCACGGGTTCGTGTATGCCCGGCAGGCTCAGGCAGCCCTCTTCGATGAGTTCCGTGTGCGAGCTGTCGGCTTCGAGGATATGCGGGTTGATGTAGGCCTTGTTAAAGCCTTTATATTCGGGAAAATCGTCCGATAGCACGTCGAGCGTGACGACGACCAGGCGGATGGAGCGTCCGATCTGCGGAGCGGCCAGCCCCACGCCGTCCGATTTGTACATCGTCTCGAACATGTCGGCGATGAGCTCCTTTAAGCCGGGGTAATCCGCGGAGATGTCGGTGGCCGTTTTTCTGAGTACGGGCTGCCCGTACGTGTAAATGGGTAGAACCATGGGTTGAAAATCTGTTTAGTGTCGGGTGGGAATGTTATGGCTGCGGCGCCAGACGGCGATGCTCCATGTACGATTGCAGGATGATGGTTGCGCTGATGGTGTCCACCAGCGCTTTGTCGCGCCGCTGCTTCTGGCGGAGTCCGCCGTCAATCATGGCGCGGTGGGCCAGCACGGAGGTGAAGCGTTCGTCGTAGAACACGACCGGCACGTCGGGCATGAGCTTGCGCAGGCGTGCCACGAACTGCCGCACCCGCTGCTGGTTTTCAGAGGCCTGCCCGTTGGTCTGAACGGGCAGGCCCACGACGATTTCGTCCACCGCCTCGCGGCCGACGTAGTCTTTCAGAAAGTCGGTCAACTCGTGCGTGGCCACCGTTGTCAGGCCGTTGGCAATGATTTGCAGCGGGTCGGTAACGGCTATGCCGGTGCGTTTCCTGCCGTAGTCGATGGCGAGCAGTCGTCCCATGTACGATCGGTCCGGCAGGTGGTTTATTTAATCATGTCGCACCCCATGTAGGGTTGCAGCGCTTTGGGGATGCGTATGCCTTCAGGCGTCTGGAAGTCTTCGAGCAGGGCGGCCACGATGCGCGGCAGGGCCAGCGCCGAGCCGTTCAGCGTGTGGCAGAGCTCTATGTGCTTGTTGGCGTCGCGGTAGCGGCAGTGGAGACGGTTTGCCTGGTAGCTGTCGAAGTTGGATACGGAGCTCACTTCGAGCCAGCGCTTTTGCGCTTCGCTATACACCTCGAAATCGTAGCACAGGGCGGCCGTAAAGCTGATGTCGCCGCCGCAAAGGCGCAGAATGCGGTAGGGAAGTTCGAGCTTTACCAGCAAATTTTCCACATGGTCCAGCATCTCCTGGTGGGATGCCGCCGAATGCTCGGGCGTGTCGATGCGGACGAGCTCCACCTTGGAGAACTCGTGCAGACGGTTCAGCCCGCGCACGTCTTTGCCGTACGAACCGGCCTCGCGACGGAAACACTCGGTGTAGGCGCAGTTCTTGATGGGCAGTTCGCGCTCGTCGAGTATCACATCGCGGTAGATATTCGTCACAGGCACCTCGGCAGTAGGGATTAAATAGAGGTCGTCGAGGTCACAATGGTACATCTGTCCCTCTTTGTCGGGCAGCTGTCCCGTTCCGTAGCCCGAAGCAGCGTTTACCACCGTCGGGGGCATCACTTCGGTGTAGCCGGCAGCGCGTGCTTCGTCCAAAAAGAAGTTTATCAGCGCGCGTTGCAGCTTAGCTCCCTGCCCGATGTAGACGGGGAAGCCTGCGCCCGCGATTTTCACGCCGAGGTCGAAGTCGATGAGGTTGTATTTTTTTGCCAGCTCCCAGTGGGGCAGGGCGTTCTGCGGCAGCACCGTGTCGTGTCCGCCGGTTTTCACGACGAGGTTGTCCTCGGCACCGTTTCCTTCGGGCACGATGTCGTAGGGCACGTTGGGTATCGTGTAGAGCAGCTGCTTCATTTCCTCGGCAGCGCTGTTCATGGCCTCTTCCAGGCTCTTGGTCTGTTCCTTGATGGCGGCCACTTGTTGCTTGGTGGCTTCGGCCTCGTCTTTGCGGCCCTCCTTCATCAGGCTGCCGATGGCTTTCGAGAGCGACTTCACTTCTGAAAGGCGGGCGTCGAGCTCTGCCTGGGCAGCCTTGCGGCGGTCGTTGATGGCAATGACCTTGTCGATGGCCTCTTCGGCACCGGCGAAATGCTTTTTCTTCAAGCCGTTGACGACGGCTTCCTTGTTATCGGTGATTTGTTTGATGGTAAGCATGTCTGTTCGGTTTTACTTTGGCGCAAAAGTACGGAAAAATGCCGGAATAGCCGAACGTTTTCCGGCGAAATGAAGTGTCGGCAGCCTGTGTCCGTCTGTGGGGGTGAGGGGCCGTGCGCCTCGGGGCGTCTGCTGCCTCTCCGGCACGTTTTGCCGGCCGTCTGCTGTCGTTTGCCGGCTTGCGGTCCTCGTTTGCAGCCGGGAGCGTTGCCGGGCGCCGTGCCGACAGCCTTTTTCGCGGCAGGTGGCAGGAGCTTCGGCGGAATTTTGTAATTTTGACGGCCATAACCCACATTTTCTTTTTTCATGAACGACAAGGACATCGTCCTCAACGACCCCGTCTACGGTTTTACGCTCATTCCGCGCGGATTGCTGGCCGGCATCGTGGCTCATCCCTATTTTCAGCGCATGGGGCGCATCCGCCAGCTGGGCATGGCCTCGCTCGTCTATCCCGGAGCGCAGCATACGCGGAAGCAACACTCCATCGGGGCCTATCATCTGATGCGTAGCGCCTTTGATACGCTGGCCGGCAAGGGCGTGTTCATCTTCGACGCCGAGCGGGAGGCCGCCGAGGCCGCCATCCTCATGCACGACCTGGGGCACGGGCCCTATTCGCACGTGCTGGAAGGCGCTTTCGTGCCCGATGCCGCCCACGAGGCGATAACGCTGCTCATGATGCAGCGCATGAACGACGAGATGCACGGAGCGCTCTCGCTGGCCATCAAGGTGTTTCGCGGCGACTACCCGAAGCGCTTCCTTCACGAGCTAATATGCAGCCAGCTCGACATGGACCGCCTCGATTATCTCTGCCGCGACAGTTTTTACACCGGCGTGCGCGAGGGCAACATCGGGGCCGAGCGCATCATCAAGATGCTGAACGTCGACGGCGACCGCCTGGTAGTCGATGCCAAGGGCATATATTCGGTCGAAAACTACCTGATGGCGCGCCGGATCATGTACTGGCAGGTCTATCTCCACAAGACAGCCGTGGCGGCCGAGGAGCTGCTGCGCTCCACCCTGAGCCGCGCCCGCGAGCTGGCCGGCAGGGGCGTCGAGCTTTTCGGTTCGCCGGCGTTGCGCTTCTTTTTGTATAACCATGTGACCCTTGCCGACCTGTCGGCCGGCGACGGCGTGCTCGACCGTTACGCCATGCTCGACGACAGCGACATCCTGTGCGCGCTGAAAGTGTGGGCCGGCCACTCAGACCGCGTCCTGGCGGCCCTGGCCGGGGCCTTCGTGAACCGCCGCCTGTTCAAGGTGGAGGCGTACGACGAGGCCGTGCCGCCCGGCCGCATCGAGGAGTTGCGCGCACGCGTGGCCGCGCAGCTGGGCGTCGGGGCCGAAGAGGCAGCCCACTTTGTGACGACGCGCACGGTGGAAAAGGAAATGTATTCGACGACGGCCGAGGGCATATGCCTGCTGGGAAAAGACGGCACGACGCGCGACGTCTCGGCGGTCTCGCACATCGTGACGGACGAAACGGCGAAACAGACCGACCGCAAGGTCTATCTGTTCCGCCCGCGGGAGATAGACTGAGACCGGGCCGTAACCTGCCGGCAGATGCCGGAAACCAAAACATAGCGAAGGATGAACAACAGATGGAAACGGAGCGCCTGCTGCGTGGCGGCGCTGCTGGCTTTTTTACTACCGGCCCCCGCGACAGCGCAGGGCAAGGCGGGGCTTCCGGCCTCGGAGCGCCACGGCGTGGTCGTGGCCCACACGGGCTACACCGTCGACTACAACGTGCAGACGAAGAACCCCAACTGGGTGGCCTGGATGCTGACGGCCCGGCGCGGCAAGGGCGAGGCGCGGCGCTCGTCGTCCTTCAAGCCCGATCCGGCCATCGGGGCACGCTGCGGCCGCACGGGCGACTACACGCGCAGCGGATACGACCGCGGCCACCTCTGCCCGGCGGCCGACAACAAATGGGACGCGCGGGCCATGAAGGAATCGTTCTATATGAGCAACATATCGCCCCAGCTTCCGGGGCTCAACCGCGGAAGCTGGAAAAAACTGGAAGACCGCTGCCGGCGCTGGGCCGCGGCGGGAGGAACCTATTATATAGTGGCGGGCCCCGTCTTTTCAGACGCCCCGGCCAAGCGCATCGGGGCCGGGCGCGTGGCTGTGCCCGGAGGCTTTTTCAAGGTGATCTATACCGACGTGGGCGGCAAGCCGCGGGCTGTCGGTTTCCTTTTCGACAACGTGGAGGGAAAGCCCACGGGCGAGCGCATCGTGACGGTGGACGCCGTGGAACGGCTCACGCGTTACGATTTTTTCCCGGACCTGCCGGATACGACGGAAAAGAAGGTGGAGGGAAGCGTAAATGCCGCTCTCTGGCGCTGAGCAGAACATGCCGGCACGGGCGTAGCGGGGTATATATACAAAAAAATTGATTGTCTCCCGACAACCAATCTTCACTAACCTTAAATCTAATACCATGAAAAACACTGCAAAAGTAAGGAGCTTTCCGACAGTTAGCAAGCAAAAGAGCGAAAAAAACAGTCGTGTTAGAATTCTTTTGATTTTAACCCCTTGAAATGTAAATCACACTTTGAAAAAGACCGCGGAAAAGCCTGTTGAACGGCCTTGTCAAAGTTTTTTCCTACTTTTGCACGTACGATACAACGCGGCCGGTGCCGGTGGCTGCCGGCCACCCGGCCAACAGCTTTCGGGCGGGCCGGTTGCGACGTGCGGCCGTCCGCCACTTAAAAGAGAAAACCCATCAGACGCCTCAGAAAAATCATACAATTGGCCGTAGGGCTCCTCATCGGGCTCTACCTCTTGCTCTTGTTCGTTTTAAACTTCTCGCCGACGCAGCAGTTTCTGACGGACAAGGCCGTGTCATTGCTCTCGGGCAAATTGGGCGCGGAGCTCCGCATCGGCAGAGTCGAGGTGGGGCTCTTCAACCGTGTGACGCTGGTGGACGTCGGCCTGAAAGACCTCTCGGGGCGCGACATGCTGCGTGCGCGGTCGGTTTCGTGCAAGATTGAGCTTCTGCCGCTCTTGCAGAACCGCGTGTCGCTGCGTTCCGTCTCGCTGCTCGATGCCGACGTGAGGCTCTACACGCCGTCGCGGGGCGCCGACCCTAATTTCCGCTTCCTGCTGGATGCTTTCCGCTCGAAGGAGCCGCGACGCAAGTCGACGCTCGACTTGCGCGTCAACTCGCTCATCATGCGCCGCTGCCGCGTGACGTACGACGTGCTCACGGCTCCGCACACGCCGGGGCGCTTCAACGCCGACCACCTGGCCGTGGCCGAGCTCGACGCCAACCTCAGCCTGAAAAAGCTGACGCCCGACAGCCTGAACCTGCGGGTGCGCAAACTGGCCTTTGCCGAGCAGAGCGGTATACGGGTGGAACAGCTCAGGCTGCGCCTGGAAGCCAACCGCCGGCAGGGGCGTGTTGCCGATTTCATCCTGCAAATGCCGGGCAGCCGCATCGCTCAGTCCGATTGGGCAAGCACCTTCGACGCCCGCAGCGCGGAGAGCTTTTGGCGCACGCTGACCACGTCGGGCACGCTGGGCCGCTCGTACGTTTCGACGGACGACGTAAGCCCCTTCCTGCCGGAGCTGGCTGGGCTGCACCGCAAAGTCTACTTTTCCACAGCTTTCAAAATAGCCCCGTCGCTCGTTGCGCTGAACGGCGTGGACGTCTATACCGGGCGGGGCGACCTTGCTTTGCGCGCCGACCTGAGGATGAGGCGGACCAACGGACGCCCCGAAGCGTTGGAAGCCACGGTGGAAAGGCTGCACGTGGCCGGCGACCTGCAACAACGCTGCTACGAGCTGTTTGCGCGGCGGAAGATGTCAGCCCCCCTGCCGGCCGTGGGCGATGTCGGCTTCGAAGGCCGCTTGGCCTACGCGCGGGCGGGCCGGGGCAGCCTGACGGGGCGCCTGGACACGGACTTGGGCAGCCTGACGCTCGATGCCCGCCTGCGGGACAGGGAGCTGCGGGCCCGGGCCGCGTCGGAGCAGCTTTTGCTCTCGCCCCTCATCGGGCAGGACGGCGGGCAGGCATGGGCAGCGTTTCGCATGAAGGCCGTTGCCGACTTGTCAAAAAAGAAACAGCCGGACGTAGAAGTCGATTTGGAGCTGCCGCAGTTTCTGATGCGGGGATATACGTACCGCGATGTCCGCATGGGCGGACGCTGGCAAGGCAGCAGTCTTGCAGCCCGGCTCAGTTCGGCCGATCCGAATCTGGCCCTGGACGTCTCGGCCGAAGCGGAGCTCGACGGGAAACGGCTGGCCTCCCTGCAAGCGGCGGGCCACGTGAAGCGGCTGGCGCCGGCGGCTTTGGGATGGGGCACAAAGGTGGGCGACGCCGTGCTGTCGGCCCGGTTTGCAGCCGACGTGACGCGCCGGGGCGGGGGCATGCCTTTGGGCGAGCTCCGCATTGACGATTTTGCCATGACGTCGGCTTCGAAAGACTACCACTTGGACCATCTGCTGCTGTGTTCGGCCGTATCGGCAGGGCGCAACCGCCTTTCGCTTTCGTCCGATTTTGCGCGGGCCGAACTGGAAGGTCCGCTTGCGCCCGGCGATTTGAAAAAATGTGGCTTTGCGCTGCTCGGGAAATGCCTGCCCGGACTGACGGACGTGCCGGCCCGAGACGTCGAGGGGAAGGAATGGAAGCTGCGCGCACAATTATATAAGACCGACTTTCTGAACGACGTGCTCGACGTGCCGCTCCACATTGACGGGACGGCCGAGGCCGAGGGCAATCTGCGGGCCGACGACGGCCGGATGGCTCTGGTGGTGCATGCGCCGGGCATAGGCTATAAAAAGACGAAGCTCGACGACGTCCGCTTTTACCTGCGCGGTGAGGGGCGTGCCTTGTCGTGTCTGGCGCAAGCCAAGAAAGAAGCGGCGGGCGGAACGATGCAGTTTGTGTTTGAGGCCTCGACGGCCGACAGTCTGCTGCAAACGGCGTTTTCGTGGCGCGATCTGACGCGTGGGCGTTACAGCGGCGAACTGAAAATGCAGACAGCCTGCGTGAACCCGCATCAAAAGGAAACATTCCTGCGCACCGACATAGTGCCCACGCAGATAGCCGTCGGCGACTCCGTGTGGAGCGTGGCGTCCGGCCGTTTCGACTGGGGCGGCCGACGGCTGGCCATCGACAGTTTCCGCCTGGCCCACGAGGGACAATCGCTCACGCTTTCGGGCAGGCTGTCGGGCGATGGGAGCGACTCCATCGTGGCGCGTTTGCAGCGTATGGACATCGATTATCTGCTGAGTTTCGTCAACATTGAGCCCGTCCATTTTTCCGGTCTGGCCACGGGCGAGGCCGTGCTCTCGCAGTCGGTTGCCCGGCCGCGCGTCAGAGCCCGGCTGGCAGTCGACGAATTCCGCTTCAACGGCGGCCTGATGGGCGATGCCGACATAAGCGGCAGCTGGGATATGGAGGAGGGACGCATTTACCTGAACGCAGCTATGACGGAGCAGGGCGTTGGGCGCACTTTGGTGGAGGGATACGTTTCGCCGAAAGGAAAAAATCTCGATTTGTCGATAGCCAGCTTCAATACGAACCTGCATTTCCTGCGTCGCTACGTGGGAGGCATCTTTGAGAACCTGACCGGACGCACTACGGGTACGTGCCGGCTGTACGGCCCCTTTAAACAGCTCGATTTCGAAGGAAAAGAAACAGTGAACATGAGCGTGAAAATACCGGCCACCGGCGTCACTTATACTGTTTCGGGCGGAACGCTCGACATCACGCCCGGCTGCTTCGCCTTCAACGGCGTGAGCGTGGCCGACCGTCATGGCGGCAGCGGTACGCTCGACGGAGCTTTGCGCCACACCCATTTGAAAAAACTTCGTTACGACATAGACGTCAACGCCGACAACATGCTGCTTTACGACAAGGCAAAAACGATGGATATGCCCTTCTATGCCACGGTTTATGGCAGCGGAAACGTACGTATGAACGGCCGTCCCGGAGCTTTTAACGCCGACATCAGCATACGACCCGAGCGGGGAACCACTTTTGTCTATACACTCGACACGCCGGAAACGTTTAACGACGTCAGTCTGTTGAAAATACGCGACAAAGCCGCCGTGCCGTCGGATACGGTGGCCGGAAAGGTGGCAGCGCCGGCTACCGAAGCCACGACGACCGATATCAACCTGAATTTCCTGCTCGACATGAATGAGCAGGCAGCGATGAAAATCATTACAAACGAAAAGAGCGGCGACCATCTCCTCGTGCACGGCTCGGGCCCTATGAGGGCATCGTTCTACAACAAGGGCTCGTTCAACCTGTTTGGCACCTACACCGTTGCAGACGGCGTGTATAAACTGAATTTGCAGGACATTATCAGAAAAGATTTTGCGCTGACGCCGGGTAGCAGCATCACTTTTGCGGGCGACCCGTACGAGGGCGACCTTGACATCCAGGCAGTCTACGTTGTCAACTCCGCATCGCTGGCCGACCTCAACATTGGCAGTGGTTTCAGCGAAAGTTCTGTCCGTGTCAACTGCATACTGAATCTCGACGGCAAGGTACACAACCCCGAGGTGAGCTTCGACTTGGACTTGCCCACAGTGAACGAGGATGAAAAGCAGATGGTGCGCAGCATCATCAGTACGGAAGAAGATATGAACATGCAGATACTTTATCTGCTGGGCGTGGGCCGCTTTTATACCTACGACTACGGAAGCCTGACCACGTCGTCCACGCAGTCGCAATCGAGCGTGGCGATGAAGTCGTTCCTTTCCAATACGTTGAGCAGCCAGTTGAACAATTTGATATCCAACGCCATCGGCTCGTCCAACTGGACCTTTGGTGCCAACCTCAGCACTGGCAGCGTGGGGTGGAGCGACATGGAAGTGGAAGGCCTGCTCAGCGGAAAACTCTTCAACAACCGTCTGCTCATCAACGGCAACTTCGGCTATCGCGACCGCCCGGCTTATTCTACCAACTTTGTTGGCGATTTCGATATCCGCTACCTGCTCACGCCAAGCGGCAATATCAGCCTGAAAGCTTACAGCGAAACAAACGACCGCTATTTCACGAAGTCGGCCCTCACGACGCAGGGCGTGGGTATCCTCTTGAAACGCGATTTTCAGAACTTGCGCGATTTGATACCCATCAAGCGGCAACGCAAAAAAAGCAGCAAGATTTCGCCAGCCCCGGTCGGGCATTAATGTGCGGAATGGTGCAACGTTGCGTAGTAGCCCAGTTTGTACAAAGAGAATAGCAGTAGCGAAGGGTGCCGGCCCAATAGATTCTTACGCAGCAGCTTTTGTGTCGTTCTGAACAGGAAGCAGGCCATACCGTCCAGCTTGCAGCGCGTCAGCATGGCATAATAGCGCGAAGCCCCGGTCTGTTCTTGCAGCGGGCTTCCCAAACGTTTCAGAACGCGCAGGGCGGTTTCGGTTTTCTGTAAAAACGAATGATTGCTGTCGATACCTTCGTGAATGAGGGAATTGTCGATGTGGGCCACCGTTATCCCGGCCCGTTCCAGCTCCAAACCAAACAGAGCGTCCTCGTAGCCATACTCGACACAGCGCTCGTCGAAGCGGACGTGCTCGAAAACACTTTTGGCAGCCAATATGTTGAAAGCGCAGAAATGGCGGTAGGGGTATTGGCTCCTGAAAGCCACCGTGCGTCGCCGTTCAGCCTCTCGCTCGTAGCGGTAACGCAGTTCGTGTCCCGGGGCAGGTCCGCCCGGCGGGTTTAGCAGTGAGCCGCACACCACGTCCGCAAGATGGCGTGCCTGCCAGTAAGTTTCGATAAAGTTGTCGCGGCAAACAGCGGCGTCTCCGTCCATCAGCAGAACGTGTTCGTAACGCGCAGCCCTGACCAGCTCGTTGCGGTTATGCGCCAGTCCGCCGTTTGTTGTCAGCAGCACATGCTTGCACCTCGGCCACGAGTTGAGGACGGCGTTTTCCGCGAGTGCGTCCTTGTCTGTCGAACCGTCGTCGGAAATGATAATTTCATAATTGAACGCACCCTTTTCTTTCAGGCGCAATGTTTCGGCCTGTTCGCGCAGTTCAGCGGCTAGGCGGGCGCATCCGTAATTGTATGTGGCGATAAGAATGGAGAGCATGTCGTTCAGGTTTGTTTTTCTTTTCGGAATGCGATAAGAGGCAGCCATATCCTCTTCCACAACCAACCGTTTCCGTTGCTAAGGTAGCCATTTATCAGGTAAGCCTCGTCCTAACTATAAAAAAATAGCCGCAATATCCCTTCAAGTAGCGAAAAATCGCTTGTTAAAAGACGTATATAAGAAAAAAAAACTAACTTTGCGGCGTTTAATAGACATGGCAGACAAGCAGTTTCCCTGCATTGCAAGCCATCAAAAAAACAAATAAATTTATGTTACAAGAAAAAGCCGGTGAACTGGCCGGAAAAGTTTGGAACGCTTTAAGCGAGAATGGCCCCATGGAAGGAAAAGACCTTAAGAAGGCAGCTAAGCTCAAAAGTGACAAGGAGTTATATTTGGCACTGGGCTGGTTACTTCGCGAAGACAAGGTCGAAGCAGAAGAAGTTGGGCGTGAAGTACGCCTTACTTTGAAGTAAAAGTTTTTATATCCTTTCGCAGCTACACATAGCGGGAGGTGCAGCAAATTCTTGGTGCTGCACCTCCCGTTTATTGTATATATATGAATGAATGGCGAATATTTACGGAGGAATGGCGGGGAGTTAGTTGAAGAAGTTCCACGACAAGCCGAGGCGGAAGACGAGGCGGTTTATGGGATAGTGGGGCGTGAGGAAGGGACGGCCGCTCCCGGAGCTGTAATTGACGTGCGAGGCCATTGCGTAGAGGCGGCAGTGCTTTAAGTGGAGATTGGCGTAGACGTTGATGATGGGATAATTGCCTGTCTTGACGCGTTGGGCCGGGTCTTGCACGCAGTATTGGCCGATGATGGGGGAGTAGGCGGGGGCATAGTAGGACGTGAAATAGCGCACGTCGGCTCCGAGCTCGGTGCGGAGCACTTTTGCTATGCGGAAGAGGAGGTAAACGTTGGTATAGCCTGTGAAAGCGGGAACCGGGGCCACGTTGTCGTTGGAGGTGGCTTGGTAGGTAAGTTCGTTTTCCCAGTGGAAGATGCCCCAGTGGAAGTCCTGACTGAGGGTGGCTGCCAGGAGGCGGACGTTCTTATTGCTTTGCGCGGGGCTGACGGAGAAAAGGCGGTTAGCGGCGGCGTCAGCATCGGATGAGGCGTCGGTCAGGGTGATGCCCTCTTGGAAGTAGGTGTAGTTCTGAATGGTTTCCACGCCGACGTCCAGCCGGGTGTCTTTGTAGCGGAGGCTGCCGCCTATGCGTGTGCGGAACACTTTGTCGAAGTCGGTGTCCCACCAGGCATTGCGGGCGTGGTAATGTTCGTAGTAGAACGAAGGCTGTTCGTTGCGGACGTATCCGCCGGCGTCGATGTGCAGCGTGTCGTTGCCGAGAGGGATGCGGAAGCCGAGGCTGCCTTCGATGTTGAACTCGCCCCAGTCGGTTCCGCTCGTGCGTATTTCGCCCAAGACGTTGTAGCGGAAATAGCGGGCCTGCTCGGTCATGAGCTGTGCACCGACGGTGAAAAGATTTTCAGTGTATTTTGTCGAGTTGGCGTTGAGGTCGGGCAGGGTGAACTTGTTGAATTCGTGCCGCGCATAGAGGCGCATGCCCGATTTGACCCAGCGGTTGAAGCCTTCTTTGAGTTCGAAGGCCAGCGTGTTTTCAACGCGTACATTTTTGGTGAAGTCGTTGGCTGAGTCGCCGGGCAGAAAATAGTCGTTGAAGTAGGTTTTGTTTGCTTCGTTCGTCACAAAGTTGGAGCGCAGGCGTCGGTTGTTATGGTCGATGCGCAGCGTGTGGATGAAGCCGGCCACGGGTACAAATTCAGCCGTGAGATGGAGGCTGTCGGAGGCTGTCGCGTCTTGTCTGTTGGCAAGGGTGCCGGCCGGCAACGTTCCGGCGGCGTGCGAGAGGCTGTCGGGGGCGTGGGTGATGGCGGCCTCAATTTTGTTTTCGGGCTTTTGCTCCGTCTTTTCCACTATGCGGCCCTCGGCATCGCGGTAGCGATGGAAGCCCACGTCGTAGCGGTGGGTCAGGAAGAGCGTGTTAACGTTCAGCCGGTTCCATGTTTTTGTGAGGAGCGTGGGCATGTCGCGCGTTCCGTAGCGTGTGGGGAACGCCTCCGGGTCAGTAACGTACGCATCGTCTTCGATGCCGCCGTTTTCCGCCGTTTTCAGGTGGTTGGCATAGTATACGGTGTGAAGTTTGTAGCGTTCGCCAAGGTAGGAGCCGAAGAGCGTGCCGCCGAAGTGGGCCGTCGATTGGTTGGCGTAGTAACCACGGCCATACAGATAGTCGAGCTTGAAGCCCATGCCCAAGCGTTTTCCAGCGTTTACGGCGAAGTAGGCGCGTATGCGGTCTTCGCCGTTCGTCTTGTTGCCGCACGAATGGTAGGTAAGGTTCGTGACGGGCGATTTTGTGTTGGTGAAAAGCAGTTCCCCGGGCTGGCTGATGAAAAAGTCGTAGGGCCGTTCGAAGATAAACTGGCTGCCCTGCATCGTATCCCACCAGTCGGTGAAGCGCCGGCTGATGCGGGGCGAGCCTAAGTTGCCCAACGTGTTGTATCGTCCCGTGATGCCTTCGGTAAAGGCCTGGTTCTGGAAATAATGTGGCAACGTGTCGGGCACGGCCGGGTGTATGGTGCCGAAGCGTTCCCCGACGCGCCACACATATTGGCCGATGGGCACGTCGACAACGTCCACCGTATCGCCCTCTTCCCAGGGCGAGCGGTCGTTTTCGTCTTCGGTGATGATGTTTTGGGCCAGTCCGTTCGTCAGGCAGCACAGCCATGCCCATATATATAGGAGGGGGAGCTTTCTCTTCATAACCGTGCAAAGGTAGCAATAAAAAAGGAAATGTTTACGGGCGGCCTGTCGGGCCATCCTTTTTTCCTGCGCCCTTCATGCCTGTCGTGGCGGGAGCGGTGCGTCAGTGAACGTACATCAGCAGTTTTTCCAGATTTTTCTTCCGCGTGGCCGTCATGATGAGGAACCAGTCGATGATGGTCCAGATGCCGCATCCGCCGCCCGTCAGCAGTTTGCCGATGCCCAGCCCTATATCGCCGATGAAGAAGCGGTCGATGCCGAGGCTTCCCAGGAATATGGAAAGAATGAGCGTGATGGTGGGATCCTTAAAGTCGAGCGACATGACGATGGCCGTGTTGGTCGTGTCGGCATGCTCCAAGCGTTCGCGCACGACCGGTATGCTCTCGATCGGGAACTTTGAGCCGTGCATCATCAGAAACTGGTCCACTTTGTTAGCGTCCATGGTTATGCTTTTTTTGATAGATATTGATATGCGAAAGTAGCTAAAAAATCGCAGCAAACAGCTTTCCGGCCGATTTTCATGCTCATTTTTCCGGCGTTTACGAGTTGACGGCGCCGCAATGCGGGCACCGGCCTAGGCGTGTCATCGGCCGGTGGCAGGCTCCGCAGATGTAGCGCGGGCGCCTTCGCCGCAAATGGCAGCGAAGGGCAAAGGCCCAATAGACCAGCAGCAGCGGATAGCCGATATAGAAGCGGACGGTGAGCGTAAAGAACAGGTAGAGCACCATGCAGATGCCGGCCAGCCCCGCCAGATACGACACGACGTCCACCGGGTCGGGGCAGCGCCGCACGTCGTCCACGACGGCGATGGCCACCACGAGCATGAGCCACACCGACGCGATGAACAGCCCCACGACCGGCGGCAGCACGAACGGATTGAGCGTGGGGTGATAGTAGAACTCAATCCACGTTTCGGGTACAAAGTGTTGCACGCTGCCATAGAGCGTGGCTGCGCCCGACACCACGATGCAAAGCAGCGTGGGGTAAAAGCTGTTGATGTCGTTGAAGTGTACTATGAGCGCCCGCTTCCGCCTGATCACCTGCACCAGGTATAGAAAAACGGCGGCCCCGAGGCACGTCAGTACGAACAGCATGCGGCGGTCGCTGAAATTGTGGATAAAGCGCGATATGGGCGAGTCGGGGACGGCTTTCTCCAACAGCGCCTTCTCGCGCACCCAGCCTTGCGTCAGCTGGTCGCGGGCCACCTTGACCCACACCGAGTCGACCGTGTCGGCCGGCACGTATCGCACGTCGGCCACGACGATGACGTCGTGCGGCCGTAGTGTGACGGAGTCTTGCAGCAGGCGCACGCCGTCGCTGCCGGGATACGAGGTGGCTATCGTCAGGGGTTCGCCCGCGAGGGAGAAGTCGAAGTTGCGCCAGTAGTGGTGTTGGCGGTAGAAGCTCACCGAGTCGATCGTCCCGTCTCCCGTCACAGCCCAGCGGTCGGCCTTGTCGGGATAGTTGTAGTAGCATCCCGTGAGCAGCAGCAGGGCGGCCAGGGCCGCGAGCAGGCGTTTAATGTGTGGCATATACGTTCATTTGGCAGTTTTTGCAGTCGAATTGCAGGCGGAAGCGTTTGCCGTCGGCCGTTTGCAGCATGAGCGGTTCTTTCCATGGCAGGGGCTTCCCGCTTTTTGTGCAGAAACCCAGCGCCTGGCGCAGGCAGTGGCGACATTCCATGAGGCGTGCCGAGGCAGGCGCTTTCAGCTCGTAGGCCGGCTCCACGCGGGTGGCGCCGTGCTCGGCATAGAAGGCGGCTGCCGCCCGGTTGGCCACGTTGGCCGTGTAGTCGAGCTGCGTGGCCGGCAGCGGGGCGCTCTTGTCCTCAGCCCGGCGCAGGGGGCGTTCGTAGGTGCATCGGTGGGCCCGCAGCAGGGCGTCGGTCGCTGCGCGGCGCCATGCGGCCAGCTGCGAGGCCGGTATGAAGCGCTCGCCCGCGGTGACGATTTCCACCCCGGCGCATTCAAAGGGCGTGTCGCCCAGTCGTGCCAGTTGGCGCCCGATGTTTTCCCGCTGCGGCGTGCGGGCCGTTTCGTGCGCTGCGTCGAAGGCCAGGCTCACGCTTCGTCCCGCTTCGTCGATGGCATCGATGGCGTAGCCGGCCGCCGTTTCGCGCAGCGTGAGGCTCACGCTCAGCTTCCTTTCGGCCGAGGGGCGCGTCAGCACCTTTTCGAACGCCTGGTCGTGGTTGCGGTAGAGGGCAGCTCCCGGCCGGAGCCCCTCAGGCATCTCGGCAGGAAAGAGCTCCCGGCCCTCGGCGCGGTTCAGGCGGAAGCCGTGCAGGCGCCCTTCGCGGTCCAGGAAGCAGAGCCCGTCGCCGTTGGCAAAGCGCGCCGTCGTGGCCGTCACGCTGAGGCTGCCGCGCCCCACGCGCTCCACGCGCCCCACGGCCTCGCCGCGCGCTTTCGGCGTTTCGAAGCAATGCACGGGTTCGCCCCGCCCGTGCAGGAAATATTCCGTAAAGCCCCGGTTGAAGCTCTTTTCGGGCTGCGGGTCGAAGGTGGTGCGCGTCGTGCCCCACGAGGCCCGTTCATAGTCGGCGCTGCGCCGCGCCATCACTTTGTCCAGCTCGCGGCGATACCAGGCCGTAATGTTTTTCACGTAGGCCGCGTCTTTCAGCCGTCCTTCGATTTTGAACGAAGATATGCCGGCGTCCATCATTTCTTCGAGCGAGGCCGTGCGGTTCATGTCGCGCAGCGAGAGCAGGTGGCGCCCCGCCACGACGCATCGGCCGTCGGCATCGGTCAGGTCGAAGGGCAGGCGGCAAAACTGGGCGCAGCGTCCGCGGTTGGCCGAGCGGGCAAAGCAGTGTTCAGAGGCATAGCAGCGCCCGCTGTAACTGACGCAGAGCGCGCCGTGGACGAAAGCTTCGAGCGGAACGCTTACGGCGGCGTGGATGCGGGCCGTTTCGGCCAGCGAGAGCTCACGCGCCACGACGATCTGCGAAAAGCCGACGCTTTCCAGGAAGCGTGCCTGCTCGGGCGAGCGGTTGTCCATCTGCGTCGAGGCATGCAGGGCGATGGGCGGCAGGTCCAGGCGCAGCAGCCCGACGTCCTGCACGATGAGGGCGTCGGCCCCGGCGCGGTAGAGGGCCCGCGCGATGCGTTCGGCCTCGGCCAGTTCGTCGTCGTAGAGGATGGTGTTGAGCGTCACGTAGACGCGGGCACCGTACGTGTGGGCAAAGCTGCACAGAGCGGCGATGCTCTCCACGTCGTTGCCGGCCTGGGCGCGTGCGCCGAAGGCCGGACCGCCTATATAGACGGCGTCGGCCCCGTGCAGCACGGCCTCGCGGCCGCAGGCGGCGTCGCGGGCCGGCGAGAGCAGTTCTATTTTGCGTTTCATTGGTTTGCAAAGGTAGTGCATTCTCCGTCCGTGGCGGCGTTTGCGGACGAAAAATGTTTTTGCCGGCAGCTTGGGCTGTGCAAGCCGGCGACAAAATCGTTTTTCCGGCCGGCATACCGGTCCGACAAGCCGGGAAAACGGCGGGCTGCGGGCCGGAAATGTTTTTTCGGCGACGCAGCACGCCCACCGGCATACAGAAACCGCCGGAGAGGTGTCGTTGCGGGCACCTTTCCGGCGGTTTGTTTCGTAGGTCGCGGGGCCTACTTTACACAGGCACGCTTGCGATAGGCTTCAAACTGCTCTTTCGAGCCGTTGAACACGTTGATGTCCACCTCGGTGCGGATGCCGGCCACGCGGCCGGCCGCCGTCAGTTGCCAGAAGAGCAGGCGCACGTAGGGGCGATACTCCCCGTAGCGCGCAATCCACACGTCGTAGCGCCGCAAAGCCTCGGGGGCGTCGGGCATGTAGGTGTTGACAAACTGCTGACTGACGTAAAGGATGGGGCGCGTGCCCACGCGGGCCTCGACCCGCTGCATCCAGGCCAGCATCTCGCGGAACATGGCTTTTTCGCCGCCCATGGCCGCTATCTGCCGGCGGGTGAGCTCGACGTCGAGCACAGGGGGCAGGTCGCCGCGGCGCGGTGCCGCCGTTTTCAGGAAGAAATCGGCCTGTGCGCGGCCCGGGCGGGTCGAGAAGAAGTGGTAAGCCCCCACGGCAATGCCCCGCCGGCGCGCGCTGGCGGCGTCGGCAGCGTAATAGCGGTTGCGTATCGTGGTGCCCTGCGAGGCTTTGATGAAAACGAACGAGACGGGATAGTCGGTCTTTCCCCGGGCATGCCGCCGGGCCGTCGGGCCCAGGTCGGTGATGCGCAGCCGCGACCAGTCGATGCCGAAACGCCGGCGGCCGCGCTCGTGCTGATAGCGCGATATGTCGATGCCGTAGATGCGCCGGGCCGTATAGACCATTTGCTCGCCGCGGAAGCGGTCCTTGCGCCAGATGCCGCAACGCACGATGTGCTCCGGCTCGACGGCATAGCCGAAGCCGTGGCGCCGGCCGGCCTGCCATTCGCCGCGGTAGTAGACGCCGTTGTCCGTGCGCCAGACGCCGCGTCCCTCGAAAGCCAGCGAGGCGTCGAACGAACCCCGGTAGATGCCCTCGCGGTCGGAGCAGACGCCGCGGGGCAGCGTGTCGGCGCGCCAGATGCCCGTGTAGGTGCGTCCCAGCGTGTCGGTAAAAATGCCGAAGCCTGAGCGTCGGCCCCGCAGCCAGCCGCCGCGGTAGCACGAGCCGTCTGCATAGCGCATCCGGCCCGTGCCGTCGCGTTGGCCGCCGGAGAGCGCACCTTCGTAGACCGTCGAGTCGGTGAGCTGCCGCCCGTAGCCCCGGCCGGCCATGAAGCGCCCGGCCGTGTTGCGCCTGAGGGGCAGGGCACGCCCGGCGTCGGCGCTCCGGTAGGCCGTCGGGGCGGCAAAGCGCAGCCGCCACCAAGCGGTCATGTTGTGCCAGAGCGCTGCGGGGTAGGAGCGGGTGCCGTAGACGGCCCGGCTGAGCGTGGCGGCGTCGACGACGCCATCGGCCGTTTGCATGCCCACCAGCTGGCCGAAGGCGTTGACAACGGGCGCGCCGGCGGCCACCGTCATGCCGCGAGGGGTGTCGGCCGTGCGCACGGCGTCGGGAACGGGCACGGCGTCGCCCCCGGCCGGCACGTCGTAGAGCAGATAGCCGAAGAGCCGGGCGGGCAGCCGGCGCGGCGTCAGGCCGGGCGGCGGGAGCAGGTAGGGCACAAAGCGGAAGGCGCCTTCGGGCAGCAGGCGGCTGCGCAGACGGAGCACGAGCACGGACGTATCGGGAGCTGCCACGAAGTCGGCCGGCAGCCGGCAGCCGAGTATTTTTCCCGAGTCGGCCACCTGGCGGTATATCACCTCGTAGCGGTCTTCGCGCACGGCTTCGAGCTGTTTCTTGCGCAGCGCTCCGTCGAAGAGGGTGAGCAGAGAGTCGAGCCGCGAGCGGTGACGGACAAGGCGGCTGCGAAAGGCCATCACGTCGTTGTAGCCTTCGTCGGTTACGGTGTGCGTGCGGGCGTAATAGTCGAGCTCGTCGCTTTGGCGGGCATAGACCTCTTTCAGGTGGAGCAGCCGTTTGTGCTCTTTTTCCAGGAGGGGGCGCAGCCGCCGGTCGTCCAGGCGTGCGGGGCGTCCGCGGTGCAGGTCGGCCGCGGTGAGCAGCAGGCCGTCGTTCGAACAGAAGAAACCGGTGCGGTGGCCGGTCGTCGTGGCCGAGTCGGCATAGATGGTCATGCCGTGCAGGAGGGTGTCGGCCGGAACGCCGCTGAAAAAGAGCGTATCGCCGGGGCGGACGGCCACGGCGTAGTGGCTGCGGCATTCGACAAGGCAAACGCCCCGGAGCTGCCGCCCGACGGATGCGGGAAAGAAAAAGAGCAGGCCCAGGACGACCACGGCGACAGCCGACGCCGCGAGCCAAAGCTTTTTACGGGGTAGAGGACGCATTTTCATCGTTCCAAAATTTCAGGAAGCCAAAGTTAATGATTTTTTGCAGCATGTGCGCCCTGCCGGGGCGAGGAATGTGAGGCACTGTGCGGCCGATAAAGCTTTTTACGGCGGCATAAATGAAAGGGCGGAGCCGCCGGCACGCGAGGCTCCGCCCTGATGGGGACATCAATGGGGACAGACGGTCAGACCAGATACTTGGCAATGGCGTAGCCGCCGAAGAGCAGCCACAGATAAATGAGCCCGGCCAGATAGAAAGGCTTGGCGCCGGCCTGCCTGAACTTGTCGAAGCTCGTTTCGGCCCCCAGAGCAGTCATGGCCATGGTGAGCAGGAACGTATCGACGTTGCCGATGAACGCGATGCCGCTTTCGAGCCAGTCGGCCGGTATGAAGGTGAGGCTGTGCAGCCATGAGTTGAGACCGATGACAAGGAGAAAATAGAATGCAAACCAGGGAATGGCGATTTTGCTCTTTTCGCGCGGAGCGCCGGCGACGGCTTTCTTTCCCCGTGCCAGACAAAGGCCCATGACGACGAGAACAGGGGCCAGCAGCATGACACGTATCATCTTTGTGATGGTGGCAGTGTCGGCCACGTGGCCGCCGGCGGCATCGATGGCGTTGCCTGCGCCGACGACGTGGGCCACCTCGTGCAGCGTTGAGCCGGTGTAGACGGCTATCTGTTGCTGAGAGAGGCCGTCGAGCCAGCCGGCGCGGTACATGATGGGGTAAAGAAACATGGAGAGCGTACCGAAAATGACGACGGTGGAAACAGCCACGGCTGTCTTATGGGGCTCGCAGCGCACCACGGGCTCGGCGCCCAGCACGGCGGCGGCTCCGCAGATGGCGCTGCCGGTGGAGGTCATGAGGGCGGTTTGCGAGTCGATTTTCAAGAGCTTGCCCAGCAGTATGCCCAGGAGCAGGGTGCCCGTGACGATAATGACGTCGGCCGTGATGGCGGGAAGGCCGATGTCGAGCACTTGCTGGAACGTCAGCTTGAAGCCATAAAGCACTACGCCGGTGCGCAGAATTTGCTTCGAACAGAACTTGATGCCCGGCACCCACGTCTGCGGCAGTTTGTTGCGCAGGCTGTTGGCATAGAGCATGCCCAAAACGATGCCGACAATGAGCGGACTGAACGAAAGACGCTTGACAAAGTTGAACTCGGCGATGTAAAAGGCGGAGAAAGAGAACAAAACAATCAGAAGGACGCCGTGGAGCACTTCGCCCCGGTTTTCTTTGAACATATAAAACGGTTTATGAAATTGAAAGCGCAAAGGTACAAAAAGGTGAGAGACAAGACAGAGGGAAAACTTGTTTTTCCTCTGTTTGTCCGAACCGCATCTTATCTTCGTGGAACAAAGGTACAAAAAGAAAGGCCATGCCGGGCCTGTTCCGTTACATTTCCGGTATCTTTGCAGGCGGAAGGTGCAGTGCGTTGTGCGTCTGCCCTTTTTCTTCACTCACAAAACACTGATTTATGAAACGTACAAGACTATTGCTTATGAGTATGCTGTTGTCAACAGCCATGTTCGCACAGGAAGGCCCCATCAGCTTGCCCCGGCCGGACATGAGCCGGCCGGCCACCGTGATGCAGGCTTTGCAGCAACGCTGTTCGACGCGCGAGTTTGCCACCCGCGAGCTTTCGGAACAAGACCTGGGCGACCTGCTTTGGGCGGCCAACGGCGTGAACCGTCCCGAAACGGGAAAGCGCACGGCGCCCTCGGCCCTGAACCGGCAGGACGTGGATATTTACGTGGTGAGGCAGGACGGATGCTACCTCTATGACGCCGCGGAGCACCGGCTGGTGCCGGTTGCCAAGGGCGATTACAGGAAAGACGTGGCAGCCGGTCAGGATTTTGCCGCCGAAGCACCCGTCTCGCTGGTGCTGGTGAGCGATTTTGCCCGCATGGGCGACGTGGCGTCGGCCGGTACGGCCAAGGCCTGTGCCGTCGACGCGGGCATCGTGTCGCAGAACATTTCTTTATTCTGCGCGGCAGCCAATCTGGCCACCGTCCCGAGAATGACCATGAACGAGACGGCTTTGCGCAAGGCCCTGAAACTGAAAGACAGCCAGCAGCTGATGCTGAACCATCCCGTGGGCCACATGAAACGGTAGGAGCCGGCGGAAACCGCTTTCCGCCATGCCGCCACCGGCCGGCTGCGGAGCGGAAAAAACAAGGCGCTGCCATGCTCGCAGAGAGCAGGCAGCGCCTTGTTTGTCGGGGCCGGACGGGCTGGCCCGCCGGTTATGAGTTCATGGAGAGAAGAAACTCTTCGTTGTTGAGCGTTGTCTCCATGCGCTTCTTGACATCGTTCATGGCCTCAATAGGCGTCATCTCTGAGATGTAGTTGCGCAGCACCCACATGCGGTTAAGCGTTTGCGGGTCTTGGAGAAGGTCGTCGCGGCGCGTGCTGGAAGCCACTATGTTGACAGCCGGGAAGATGCGCTTGTTGCTGAGCGTGCGGTCGAGTTGGAGCTCCATGTTTCCGGTGCCTTTAAACTCTTCGAAGATGACTTCATCCATCTTTGAGCCCGTGTCGATAAGCGCCGTGGCAATGATGGTAAGCGAACCGCCTCCCTCGATGTTGCGCGCGGCACCGAAGAAACGTTTCGGCTTTTGAAGGGCGTTGGCGTCGACACCGCCGGAAAGCACTTTGCCCGAGGCCGGAGAGACCGTATTATAGGCTCTGGCCAGACGGGTAATGGAGTCGAGGAAAATAACAACGTCGTGGCCACACTCTACCATTCGCTTGGCTTTTTCGAGCACAATGCCCGCGATTTTTACGTGGCGGGCGGCCGGTTCGTCAAACGTGGAGGCAATGACTTCCGCGTTGACCGTGCGGGCCATGTCGGTGACTTCTTCGGGACGCTCGTCGATGAGCAGCATCATCAGGTAGGTGTCGGGATGATTGGCCGCGATGGCGTTTGCAATGTCTTTCATGAGCATCGTTTTACCCGTCTTGGGCTGAGCAACAATCAAGGCGCGCTGCCCCTTGCCTATCGGGGTGAAAAGATCAACGATGCGGCGGGACAGAGAGTCACCCTTGCCCGTGCAGAGGCGGAACTTCTCTTCGGGGAACAGGGGGGTGAGGTGCTCAAACGCCACTCTGTCGCGCACGACATTGGGGTCGAGGCCGTTTATCCGTTCGGCTTTTAAAAGGGCAAAGTACTTCTCGCCTTCACGCGGAATTTTAACGGAGCCTTCAACAACGTCGCCCGTCTTGAGCCCGTAGGATTTTATCTGATTCGGGGAGACGTAAATGTCGTCCGGCGAGGTCAGATAGTTGTAATCGGACGAACGGAGAAAGCCAAAGCCTTCGGGCATGATTTCCAAAACGCCGCGTCCGTCCAGAAGGTTGTCGAACGGGGTGTAGGCCGCAGCTGCCGACTGCTCGCCGGGGGCAGAAGAATAGCCGGAGGCAGCATCGGGACCGTAGGGGGCGTAATCCTTGTTTTTCCCGTATTTGGGTGCGAACGAGCTGAAATCGCCGGCGTATCCGGCGTCTTCAATGACGGGTATGTCCTCGATGATAATAAAATCGGACGTGGAATGGGGAGATTTGACGGGGGCGGGGGCTGCTTCGTCCGGCGTTTCCGACTCGTTTTCCGGCGCGAGGCTGCCTTTCAAGGTCATGTTGGTCAGGCTTTCTTTCATCTCCTGTAAATCGAGCTGCGGCTCTTCGTTTTTTTCCTGAGAGGCCTGCTGCTGGATCTGCTCGCTGATGAAGTCGGGAAGCTCGGGATCGGGCGTTTCGGCGGGAGCTGCGGCAGGCTGCATTGCCTCTTCGCTGTCTGTGGCCACTTCTTCTACGGTTTCTTGGGGAGCGGCGGCAGCCGGGGCTTGTTCGGCCTTTGCCGGGCGGCCTCTTCTTTTCTTGGGCTCGGTCGGAGCTTCGGCTGCGGGGGCTTCGGGGGCGGGCGCTTTTTCGAAACGCTCGCTTTGTCCCTGCGATGCCGAATAGATGTGGCCGGCATCTTTCTTTAAGATGCGTGTGCGCTTGGGCTTGGCCGGGGCTGCTTGCTGTCCGGCCGTAATTTCGGCCTGCGCGTCGAGGATATCGTAGATCAATTCCTCTTTTACCTGGCTGTGCTTATGAGGAGTGTCCATTTCGGTCGCAATAGCGCGCAATTCCTCCTCATCCTTATTCATCAAAAGGTCTTTTGTATAAAGTGCCATTTGTTGTAAAACGTTTTGGGAGTGAACCGACGCAAAACAATTCGCAGGATAGGAAAATTGCGTCGGCAGTTATCAGAATTTGTATTGTTGTGGATTGCTGAAATTGAAACTAATTGCGGTTTCCAGCGCTGCAAAAGTACGCATTTTCTTTTTAAAGCAAAATGGTATATCTATTTTTTTCCATAATTTCGCGTAATAATTCATTTAGGAAATTTTATTGGAAGCGAATGGCAAAGCATATTCCCCTTTTAGACGTACAGCATCTGACGAAAAGCATTGGCGATCTTTTACTTTTTGATGATATTTCGTTTTCGGTTGCCGATACGGGCAGGGTGGGGCTGATAGCCCGAAACGGAGCGGGGAAAAGCACGCTTCTCAATATTCTGACCGGGCGCGAGGACTACGATACGGGAGATATCGTGTACAGAAACGGTATCCGCGTGGGCTATCTGGAACAGGCGCCGGCCTTTGACCCGGAGCAGAGCGTCATCAACGCATGTTTCAGCCGGGCGGGCGATCTGTCGGAGCTCATCAGCCGTTATGAGGTGTGCATGAAAACGCCGGGAACGCCCGGCCTGGACGAGCTGCTGGCGGAGATGGATCTGCACAAAGCCTGGGACTTTGAGCTAAGAGCCAAGCAAATTCTGACGAAACTCGACATATCAGAATATGACAAGCCGATGGGACAGCTTTCCGGCGGGCAGAAAAAGCGCGTGGCGCTGGCCAACGTTTTATTGTCGGAGCCGGACCTGCTCATCATGGACGAACCGACGAACCACCTGGATCTGGGGATGACCGAATGGCTGGAAAACTATTTGCAGCAGCACGTAAAGGCGCTTTTGATGGTGACGCACGACCGTTATTTCCTCAATCGCGTGTGCTCGGACATCCTGGAACTGGACGAGCAAGGGATGTTTGCCTATCATGGCTCGTATGAATATTATCTGGAAAAGCGCGAAGAACGGATGACGGCCACCAATGCTTCGATAGCGCGGGCTAAAAATCTGTATCGCAAGGAGCTGGACTGGATGCGCCGCATGCCATGTGCGCGAGGACACAAGGCGCGCTACCGGCAAGAGGCTTTCTACGAGTTGGAAAAGCAGGCGCAGCGCAGAATGGAGGAGAGAACGGCCCGTTTGGAGGTGAAAAGCGGATACATCGGCAGTAAAATTTTCGAAGCTGAATATGTCAGCAAATCCTTCGGGGAAGATAAAGTGATATTGAAGGATTTCTACTATAATTTTTCCCGGTATGAGAAAATGGGCATTGTGGGTAACAACGGGACGGGAAAGTCGACTTTCCTGAAATTGCTTCTCGGCGATGTCCGCCCCGACAGCGGGCGTTTTGTCGTGGGCGAAACCGTGCGTTTCGGCTATTATGCGCAAGAGGGCTTTGAGTTTGACAAAGAAATGAAAGTGATAGACGCCGTGCGCCGTACGGCCGAGACGATAGACCTCGGGGGCGGAAGAAAACTGACGGCGAGCCAGCTGCTCACCCATTTTCTGTTTCCGCCGGCCCGCCAGCAGGACTATATATATAAACTGAGCGGAGGAGAACGCCGCCGGCTGTATCTCTGCACGGTGCTCATGACCAATCCCAACTTTCTGATACTGGACGAACCTACGAACGATCTCGACATTACCACGCTGCAAATCCTTGAAGAATACCTGGCAGATTTCCGCGGCTGCGTGATTATTGTCAGCCACGACCGTTATTTCATGGATAAGGTGGTAGACCATTTGCTTGTATTCAAGGGAAATGGCGTTGTAGAGGATTTTCCGGGAAATTATACCCAATATCGTGAATGGGAGGAGGCGCGACAGGCAGAGGAGAAGAAGGAAAAACCGGCGACGACGACCGCGGGAGACCACTCGCGGGCCGAGCGGGCAGCGTCACGTCCGCGCAAACTGACGTTTAAGGAGAAGCGCGAACTGGAAGCGCTGGAAGCGGAGATCGAAGCCCTCGAAACGGAGAAAAAAGATTTGGAGGAAGCTTTGTGTAGCGGCCGGTTGCCCGTTGACGAGCTTACGGAAAAAAGCATACGCCTGCCCCGGCTGCAACGCGAGCTGGATGAAAAATCGGAACGCTGGCTGGAACTTTCCATGGTAGGCGAAGCTTGAAGCGGTCATAGTCTGTTATGTACTTTATAATCACATTATATATATGTCAGCACCTTTAGCAGAACGTCTTCGTCCCCGTACCTTGGACGAATATATCGGTCAGGAGCATCTGGTAGGCCCCGGCGCTGTTTTACGCAACATGATAGAGAGCGGACATATCTCTTCCTTTATTTTATGGGGCCCTCCGGGCGTGGGGAAAACGACGCTGGCCCAGATTATTGCCAACAGGCTGGAAGCACCTTTCTACACGTTGAGCGCTGTGAGCAGTGGCGTGAAGGAGGTGCGCGAGGTAATAGATAAAGCTGCCAAGAACCGCTTTTTTACGTCGGCAGCCCCGATTCTTTTTATCGACGAAATTCATCGTTTCAGCAAGGCGCAGCAGGACTCTCTCCTTGCAGCTGTCGAGAACGGCACCATCACCCTCATTGGAGCCACCACCGAAAATCCTTCGTTCGAGGTAATCCGTCCGCTTCTTTCGCGCTGTCAGGTATATACGTTGAAAAGTCTGAGCAAGGACAACTTGTCGCAGCTGCTTCACCGTGCCGTGACGGAAGATGTGTTCTTAAAAGAGCGGTCCATCGAGATAAAAGAGACGGAAGCCCTTTTCCGATACAGCGGCGGCGACGCGCGTAAATTGCTCAACATCTTAGACCTGCTTGTGGGCGCCGCGGGCGAGGATAAGGTGGTCATCGACAACCGCTCGGTGGCCGGGCGCTTGCAGCAAAACCCTTTGGCGTACGATAGGGACGGGGAAATGCATTATGATATCATTTCAGCATTTATCAAAAGCATCCGGGGAAGCGATCCTGACGCGGCGGTCTACTGGCTCGCTCGTATGATAGAAGGAGGTGAGGATCCCAAGTTCATTGCCCGCCGTCTGGTGATTTCAGCCGCCGAGGACATCGGGCTGGCCAACCCCAACGCTCTGCTACTGGCCAACGCAGCCTTTGATGCCGTTGCCAAAATAGGCTGGCCCGAGGGGCGCATCCCTTTGGCTGAGGCTACGATTTATCTGGCCACCAGCCCGAAGAGCAATTCTGCCTACAAGGCTATCAATGATGCCATGGCGTTGGTGCGCCGCACCGGCAATCAGCCGGTACCCCTCCATTTGCGCAACGCACCTACGCAACTAATGGAAGAGCTCGGCTATTCCGACGGATATATATATCCGCACGACCGGCCGGGTCACTTTGCCGTTCAGCAATATCTCCCCGACGCGTTGCAGAAACAGCGCTTATGGTATGCAGCCGGCAACCCGGCCGAACAAAAAGTGGCCCAGCGCATGGAACAATTGTGGGGAAAGTCTTTTACCGCCACCGATTGATTTCCATAACTCGGCCACATACGAAGCGGCGCCTGCAAAAAACATTTGCAGGCGCCGCTTTCGATTTACAGTGTGTTGCTTATTGCTGGAAGCGTTTGCTGGCCCGTATGAGGTGGCGGGTCATGCTGATAAGCTCTTGCGTTTCTTGCAGCGTGTTCAGGTAAAGCAAATCGACCTGAATGTTGCTGTCCTCGCGCTGGATGCGTTCTTGCTGTTGGTGGCGGATCTGCGAGATACGGCTCTTCATGGCGTTGCCGTCAACAAGGAGAACGTCAGCATCTTCAAAGTTGCCCGTGCGGATGGCTTGCTCGGTTTTGACGAGCAGGCGGTCCACTTCGCTGCAAATAGGTGTAAGCTCCTCTTTGTAGGCGCGCGGCAGCGGTTTAAAGTTGTTGTCCACGTGTTCAATGGCAGGATCGAGCATACGCTTTAAGCAATAAATGATTTGCGAGGCGTTGTTGCATCCCAGATGGAACCATGTGTTTTTTTCCACGGCAAGAAGATGGTCTATCTTCCGCATGCCCAGGATTTCCTTTTTGCGATATCGCTTCCAGACGCTTCTTTCGGTTTCCACCTGGTGAGCAGCCTGTCGCAGCACTTTGATGTTTTCGCCCGTCAGGCCTTCGGTGATGCTGTTGAAGGTTGCGCGGGCAAAGGCCACGAGGTCGGCTTGCGTCCGGCGGACGTGTTCCATCAGCAGCTGCCAGGTTTCCTGCTTGTCGTGGCTGCGTGCCATCTGTCTGAAGAGGACATCAACGGTTTCTCCCTCGTTCTTTTTCTTGAATCGCCGGTTGTTGTTGACGAGCACCACTACAACGAGCACTACGACGGCCAGCATGGCCGCGAAGCCGCCCACGTGGCAAAGCATGGCGATGAGGAAACTCAGGATAAAGGCTGCACCGGCCGTGATGAACCAGCCTCCGATAACGGTGATGACACCTGTGATGCGGTAGACGGCCGTTTCGCGTCCCCAGGCGCGGTCGGCCAGCGAGGAGCCCATGGCTACCATAAATGCGACGTATGTTGTCGAAAGGGGGAGTTGGAGCGAGGTGCCTACGACGATAAGCAAACCGCCGAGCACGAGATTTACGGAGGCGCGCACCAAGTCGAAAGCCATTCCGTCGTCCATGATTGCTTCTTCGGTGTTGAAGCGGGTGTTTATCCAGACTTTCACCCGGCGGGGGACGTAGCGGTTGACGACGGAGGTCGTATTAAGCACGTTGCGCACCAGGCGTCGGGCGATGCGCGAGGAGCTGAAAGCTTCTTCGCTCTCGTCCTGTCGTGCCAGATTGACGGATGTGTCGATTACCTTTCGGGCTTTTTTTGAGCGGAAGATGGCCACCGTCATGATGAGGCCGGCCAGCACGAGGTAGAGGTGCATGTAAGGCAGTGTAGACGGTTCGCTGAGCACGCTCATCTTATATGCGGTGGGGTTGGCGCCCGGAGCGGCTGAATAGTCGAGGTACGATTCCAGTCCGGCCAGGGGAACGCCGATGAAGTTGACAAGGTCGTTGCCTGCAAAGGCCATGGCCAGCGAGAAGGTGCCGAACAGTACGATTATTTTGAAGATGTTGATCTTGCAGAGGTGAAGTATTTCAACGAGCAAGGTGGTCAGGACAAAGCAGCCCGCCACGAGCAGGAGCAAATGGGCATCTATCCACCCTTTGATTTCGGGCGACATGAAGCTGGCGCTTTTCAGGCCGTTTACGACGAGGAAATAGGCAATCGAGGTGATAGATATTCCGCCGAAGATGGCTATGCTCCATCTGAGGTGCTTTTTATAATTAAAGGTGAAGACGAGGCGTGCAATCCACATGACGATGAGGCCGAACACGAAGGCTATGGCCACGCTGAGGAAGATGCCTATAATGACGGAGAGGGCCTTGTCGGTGTTGATGAGGTCGGCATAGGTCTGCCCTTCGGCCACAATTTTCGACATGGCCAGAGCCGTGCTGCCGCCCAACAGACCGAAAACCATCGAGACGGTTGTCGACGTGGGCATGCCGAGCGTATTAAAGATGTCGAGCAGGATGACGTCCGTTGCCGCGACGGCCAAGAAAATGCACATGACGTCGTCGAACGCGTACATGTCGGGATGGAGTATGCCGTGGCGGGCTATGTCCATCATGCCCCCACTGGTGGAGGCGCCAACGAAGATGCCGATGCCGGCCACGACAAGTATTGTTCTGAACTTGGCGGCTTTTGCTCCTACGGCGGGGCTCAGAAAGTTTACGGCGTCGTTTGCAACACCCACCGAGAGGTCGAATGCTGCCAAGAGGAGGAGGAATATAAGTATCCCCAAATAAAAAATGTCCATATCGGGTTGTAAATGAAAATTTCGTTGCAAAGATAGGCGTTTATTCGTGTTTCATAATATTACCAAAAAGTTTTAACTGTTTTTGCTGCCGGGAAAATCGAAATGATACGCATTGTTTTGCATCTTCTTTCCTGCATTATGTTGAATAACAGACGGCTAACTTTTTCTTGCTGATTTGTTGCTTTCTGTTAAAGCCTCTCGGATGTATTAAATGAAAGTGTTAATCTGTTTTTCATTTAAATGAAATGTTTCTTTTATGTGAAGAATGTGTTACGCTGCCGGCCTCACGGTGGCAGCCGGCTTTCTGTTTCCGTCCGGTCGCCGTTTGTGCAGTTTTCTATATTAATAAGGTGTGGCGCTTAAATATGCAGGAGTGTGCATTGGGCTGGGAGGAAAATAGTATCTTTGCGCTGTTAAATTTTATAAGATATGAGTATTCTAAGCATATTCAGAAAAAAAACATCCACTCAGGAGGCCGGCTGGCGCGTGGGAGGTATGGAAGATTTCATGACGCTCATCCGCGTTTATTACCAGGCTGTCATGGCGGCCAATCTGGGTATAAGCAATTTGTCGTTGCTTCCCGATCTTCGGGTGTTCAAGCAGACGCTTCACGTCCCGACAGTCAACAACAAGCTGGGCGTCGGCGAGAAGAACCGGTGTAAAAAAATGCTTTCGGAGCTTTACGGCATGTCCGACGGCTTTTTCAAGGAAATTGACCAGAGCATCAAGCGCAATTGCAAGAACATCAACGACGTGCGCACGTATTTCTTCATGTTCCAGGGCTTTTCGCAGGACACGATGATGCTGATGGGCAACTTGATGAAGTGGAAGTTTCGCATGCCGGGCTTTATGAAAAAAGCGATGCGCGCCATGACGGAGAAAACCGTGGCTCAAATCTTGACGAAGGACAATTGGAAAGACGACGGCGTGCGCAAGACGTGTGCCAACATCCGCCGTTACCGTCAGTCGCTCAATTATTCGCCCGAGTGGATGACGGAATACGTCTATAACATCATTATGCTGGCTAAGAAAGAGCCGAAACCTCACGATGCTGAGGAAAAATAATTTTGGCTTTTTTGGAGAAAACGCATTAACTTCTTATCTTTGCCGGAAAGTTAGCAGGCTTATTAATGACAAAAGAGGAGGAAAAAGCCCTGCGTGACTTCGAAACGAGGGTCAGGCAGATGATACTTCGCTTTGGAGAGCTCGAAAAAGAGAACGCCCGGCTTCTCGCAGCCCGCGAGAGCGACCGGAGGGCGCTCGAAAGCCTGCAAGCAGAAAACGAGCGGCTTCGCCGTGAGTATGCCAACTTGAAATTGGCCAGGATGCTCCAAGTCAGCGACGAGGACAAGAGCGCTGCCAAAGCGCGGCTGGCCAAATTGGTGCGCGACGTCGACAAATGTATAGCTCTATTGAACGCATAACGAACCGTAATGGACGCAAACAGTGACAAGTTCGTCATCCAGCTCTGGATCGGCAATCAAAAATACCCGATCACCGTCAGCCGCGATAAGGAAGAGATATTCCGCAAGGCTGAGAAGCTTGTCAACGAAAAGCTGAACCGTTACCGGACCACTTATCCCAACCAAGGAGACGATATATACATGTCGGTAGTTCTTTTGGACTTGGCCGTAAGTCTTCTTCAAAGCGAGGAACGACAGGACACGGAACCGTACAACAAGGTTTTGTCGCAGTTGACGAAGGAAATGGAGGAGGCGCTGGCGTGAGAGCGCCGGTATGCAGCTTTCCACAGTCGGATAAAAGAAAAAAACGTGCACCTTTTCTTGCCGTCGGGCTTGTCCCGCCGGCAAGGTGAGGTGCTTTTTTATTAATATCTAATTAAGTATGACGAAATGGAGATAATATTGGCAATTGCCGGCCTCATAGTGGGAGGCGGCGTAGGTTTTGGATTGTTCAGGTACGTTCTGACAAAAAAATACAGGAGAGTGCTGGACGAGGCTTCCAAGGAAGCCGACGTGCTCAAGGAAAAGAAAATGCTGGAAGTGAAAGAAAAATTTCTGAACAAGAAGGCAGAGCTCGAAAAAGAGGTACAGCAGCGCAACCAGAAGATATTGCAGATAGAGAACAAACTGAAACAACGCGAAATAGGTCTCAACCAGCGACAGGAAGATCTGGGGCGCCGCAAGTCGGAGCTTGACGCATTTCAGTCGCGTCTCAACTCGCAGTCGCAGGCGCTCACCCTGCGCGAGGAAGAGCTCGACCGCATGCAGATGCGCGAGCGCGAAAAGCTGGAAGAGCTCAGCGGACTTTCGGCCGAGGAAGCCAAGAAGCGCTTGGTCGACTCGTTAAAGGACGAAGCCAAGAGCGACGCCCAGTCGTATATCAACGAAATCATGGACGACGCCAAGATGACGGCTAACAAAGAGGCCAAGCGCATCGTCATTCAGACCATACAGCGCGTTGCCACCGAGACGGCCATCGAAAACAGCGTCACCGTGTTCCACATTGACAACGACGAGGTGAAAGGCCGCATCATAGGTCGCGAAGGCCGCAACATACGTGCGCTTGAAGCCGCCACAGGTGTGGAAATTGTAGTTGACGACACGCCCGAGGCAATTGTTATTTCCGCCTTCGACCCTGTGCGCCGCGAGATCTGCCGCTTGGCGCTCCATCAGCTCATAGCCGACGGACGCATCCACCCCGCCCGCATCGAAGAGGTGGTCAGCAAGGTCAAGAAGCAGGTGGAGGAAGAGGTCATCGAGACGGGCAAGCGCACGGCCATCGACCTTGGCATTCACGGCCTGCATCCCGAGCTGATACGCATCGTCGGAAAGATGAAGTACCGCTCGTCTTACGGGCAGAACCTCTTGCAGCACGCCCGCGAGACGGCCAATCTCTGCTCTGTCATGGCCGCCGAGCTGGGGCTCAACCCCAAGAAGGCCAAGCGCGCCGGCCTGCTGCACGACATAGGCAAGGTGCCCGACGAGGAATCGGAGCTTCCGCACGCACTTTACGGCGCCAAGCTGGCCGAGAAATACAAGGAAAAGCCCGAGATATGCAATGCCATCGGTGCCCACCACGACGAAATGGAGATGACCACCCTGCTGGCGCCGATTGTCCAGGTTTGCGACGCCATCAGCGGTGCACGTCCCGGCGCCCGCCGCGAGATTGTCGAGGCTTACATCAAGCGTCTGAACGATTTGGAGAACATCGCAATGAGCTATCCCGGCGTGACCAAAACGTATGCCATCCAGGCAGGACGCGAACTGCGCGTCATCGTGGGCGCCGACAAGATCGACGACAAGCAGACCGAGAGCCTGAGCACGGAAATTGCCAAGCGCATACAGGATGAAATGACCTACCCGGGCCAGGTTAAGATCACAGTGATCCGCGAAACGCGCGCAGTGAGCTACGCCAAGTAATCGCGCGTTTACTGACGCTACAACACACAGCCTCCCGCCGTCGCAGCAGCCGACGGCGGGAGGCTTTCTTTTTTCAAGTCCCGCCCGCTTGTTCGCCGCCGCATGCGCGCGCAGTGTGCTTTGCGATAAAGGCGAGGCCCCTCCGTCCTGCGGGACGGAGGGGCCTCTTGTTTTGCGGCAGGACGTGTGCCGGGACGATCAGATGAGCTGATCCTTCTCGATGTCCTTGAAGTATTTGTACGTGCCGTGCTTGATTTCCTCGCAGGCAGCCTCGTCGCACACGATGATGCCGTGCTGGTGGAGCTGCAAAGCCGAGATGGTCCACATCTGCGTGACGGGACCCTCGACAGCGGCCTGCAAAGCGCGGGCTTTGTTGTGGCCGTTGCACAGGATGAGCACCTCTTTTGCAGCCATCACCGTGCCTACGCCGACGGTCAGGGCATGGGCGGGCACGTCCTCGGGCTTGCCGCCGAAGAAGCGCGAGTTGGCCACGCGCGTGTCGGTTGTCAGCGTTTTCTGGCGCGTGCGGCTGGTGAGCGACGAGCCCGGTTCGTTAAAGGCGATGTGGCCGTCGGGACCGATGCCGCCAATGAAGAGGTCGATGCCGCCGGCCTCTTCGATCATCTGCTCGTAGTGGGCACATTCGGCTTCCAGATCGGCAGCGTTGCCGTTGAGGATGTGGATGTTTTCCTTCGGGCAGTCGATGTGGTCAAAGAGGTTCTTGGCCATAAACGAGTGGTAGCTTTCGGGATGCGACTCGGGCAGGTTGACATATTCGTCCATATTGAACGTCAGCACGTGCTTGAAGCTCACGCGTCCCTCCTTGCAGGCCTTTACCAGCTCCTGGTACATGCCGATGGGCGACGAACCGGTGGGCAGACCCAACACGAACGGTTTTTCGGCCGTGGGCTTGGCGGCGTTAATCTTGTTGATGACGTAGTTGGCTGCCCAAAGGGAAAGCTTCTCATAGTTGGGCTCGATGATAACTCTCATAAAAATCTGTATTAAAGTTGAACGATACTTATTCGCAAAATTATTGAAAGTTTGGGATATTGCCAAACTATTCCACAAAATATTTAATGTCGCGGCGCAGCATCCCGTGCGCGCCGCTTCCGCCGGTGGCCGGCGTGGGGTGGGACACCTGCCTTTTTCCGGGCGGCCCGGCGGCGGCAGCCGGCTTGTCACCGCGTTTTCAGGCCGTCAGCCGGCGGTGGACGGCCGGCATGGCTTTGCCGCTCCGGCGGCGGCGATGGCCGAGCTGCCACGCGAGGGGAGAGGACGGCCGGTGCGGGGCGGCTTTCCCGCCGTGAACTTCCTTTTGCCCGCGCCGGCGCTGCCGGGGCGTACTATTTTTTGTAAAAAACTTGTGGCATTCCTTTTTTTTCTCCACCTTTGTACGGTTATTACGTAATACCATAAG
Organism: uncultured Bacteroidales bacterium; assembly: GCA_949297215.1. Taxonomy (GTDB): domain Bacteria; phylum Bacteroidota; class Bacteroidia; order Bacteroidales; family Bacteroidaceae; genus Alloprevotella. Next base: position 418,110 of record CASFRV010000001.1, read on the forward strand.
CATAAGCACCCCTCTCTTCCTATGAAAGGCAGCAGAAAACTGGTTTTAGGAGCTCTTGCGCTGCTTCCCTTCGCGGCAGATGCGCGCAAGGAGACAAAGCCCAACATCATCTTCATCCTTTGCGACGATATGGGCTATGGCGATCTGGCCTGCTACGGCCAGCCCTACATTGACACGCCGTGTCTCGACCGTATGGCAGCCGAAGGCATGCGCTTCACGCAGGCATACAGCGGCAGCCCCATCTCGGCCCCGTCGCGAGCCGCCTTTATGACGGGGCAGCACTCGGGCCACGCCGAGGTGCGCGACAACCGCGAATATTGGAGCGGCGAGATCTATTACGGACAAAACAAGGAATTTACCGTCACCGGCCAGCATCCCTACGCCACCGACCACGTCATCCTGCCCGAAATCATGAAAGACAACGGCTACACGACGGGCATGTTCGGCAAGTGGGCTGGAGGCTACGAGGGCTCGCCTTCGACGCCCGACAAGCGCGGCATCGACGAATATTATGGCTATATATGCCAGTTTCAGGCCCATCTGTACTACCCCAACTTCCTGAACGCTTTCAGCCGGGCGGCGGGCGACACCTGCGTGCGGCGCGAGGTGCTCGAAGAGAACATCAAATATCCCATGTACGGGCCCGAATATAAAAAGCGGCCCCAATATTCGGCCGACCTCATCCATCGCCGCGCCATGCAGTGGCTCGAACGGCAGGACGGCAAGCAGCCATTCTTCGGCATCTTCACCTATACGCTCCCGCACGCCGAGCTGGCCCAGCCCCACGACTCCATCCTGCGGGCCTACGAAGCCAGGTTCCGCCCCGATAAAACCTATGGAGGGTCGGAGGGCTCGCGCTATAATCCGATAACCAACACGCATGCCCATTTTGCCGCCATGATAACGCGGCTCGACACGTACGTGGGCGAAATCATGGCCCTGCTCAAAGAAAAAGGGCTGGACGAAAACACGATCGTCTTCTTTACGAGCGACAACGGCCCGCACGCCGAGGGTGGTGCCGACCCGTCGTTTTTCGGCCGCAACGCCAAGCTGCGCGGCATCAAGTCGCAATGCTATGAGGGCGGCATACGTGTGCCCTTTATCGTGCGCTGGCCCGGACATGTCGAGGCAGGCACCGTCAACGACCACCAGCTGGCCTTCTACGACGTCATGCCTACGCTCTGCGAGCTGGCCGGCGTGAAGCGCTACGACAAGCGCTATGCCAACGGCAAGCCCGACGACTGGTTTGACGGGCTTTCGTTCTACCCCACGCTCGTGGGTAAAAAGCAGAAGCAGCACGACTTTCTTTATTGGGAGCTGGCGCAGACCAACCAGATCGGGCTGCGCATGGGCGACTGGAAGATGGTGGTGCGCCGCGGCAAGCCGGAGCTTTACAACCTGGCCACCGACCTGCACGAAGACCACAACGTGGCCGACGAACATCCCGACATCGTGCGACGCATGGTGGAGAAAATCCACGCCGAACACACGCCGAGCCCCTATTTCAAAGTGACGCTGCCGCAACTTCCCGAGTGAGCGCAGCGGCCATTGCTAATACCATCATTGCAAATCATCAACCTTTTAAATTAAGTATTCACTCATGAAGAAAAACAGACTATTGGTCACCGCATTGCTGGGTGGCGGCTTCTTGGCTGCCTCGCCGCTGCTTGCGCAGGACCAAACAATCAAGCTGGTGACCTCCAAAGCCGTGGGCGAGGAAGTTACCTTTATGGTGAACAAGGTGAACGCACCGATCACCGTCGACTGGGGTAACGGCACGCCCGTCGAAGTGACCCTCGAAGGCGAAGGCCTGGTCGACGTCAAGGGCACGCTGGCCGGCAGCACCATCACCATCACCGCAGGTCAGGGCGTCAACACGCTGGCCTGCCCCGATATGGGCCTCACGGGCATCGACGTTTCGGCCGCCCCCTCGCTCCATTCGCTCTACTGCCAGAACAACGAGCTGACGGAGCTGGACATCACGGCCCTGACGAACCTGACGGACCTGAACGCCGCCAACAACAAGCTGACGGCGCTCGAACTGACCTCCGACCTCTATCCCCAGCTCGAAAACCTCAACGTAGCCGGCAACGAGCTGAGCGGTCGCTTCAACCTGAACAACGAAGGCTTGCAGCAGCTGAACATCTCCGACAACAACTTCACGCAAATGTATCTTACTTACAACGGTAACATCGACGGTGTGAAGTGTGGCGGCAACCAGATCACCAGCATCAACCTGCTGCGCAACGCCAGCATCTCGTCGCTCCTCTGCGACGGCAACGCGCTGACGGGCCTGACGTTTGTTTCGGCCGCCTCGGGTGGCATGCCCAACCTCTATGCCCTCGTGTGCGACGACAACGCACTGAAGCGTCTCGACCTGTCCAACTGCTCGGCCCTCGAAGCCGTTTCGTGCGGCAACAACGAGCTGACGGAGCTCTCCCTGCCGTCGCAGCGCCTCCGCTCGCTCGACTGCACCGAAAACTATCTGGGCTTTACCTCGCTGCCCGCCACGAACAAAAAGCCTGAAACGCTGAATTTCGCTCCGCAGAAACCCATCGACATCACGGATGGCTTGGATCCGTATGGAGATGGATACGCTTTGTTGGTTTGTCCGTCGTATGCAGATGCTGAGAACGAGAAGTACCAGCTCGATCTCGACGATCAGTATCAGGCTCTCGTGACGTTCACGTGGTATTCCATTGCCGAGGACGGAACGAAGACCAAGCTGACGGCAGCAACGGCATCGAAAGAGGGCGACTTCCGCAAGATGCAGGGACGCTTTGCTTTCTTCAAGGCGTTTGACCGCGTTAGCGCCGAACTGACGCACATTTCTTACCCGGGCATCGTGCTGACGACCAATGAAATTGCCGTAGTTAATGACCTGAATGGAATTGACGGCATTACGACGGCTGATGGCGGTCTTGTCGTAACGGCTGAAAATGGAGCTATCCATATGGTTTGTACGGCTGCTTCGCCTGCCAACGCACGTATCGTAGCGCTGGACGGCAAGACCGTTTGGACGGGTACGGTAAACGAAGGCGGCGTATCGGTAAATCTGCCTAAGGGCGTTTATATCGTAAACGGTAAGAAGTATATTCTTTAATAAGTCTCAGTAAACAAAAACAACAACGATGAATAATTTTCATACATTCCTGAAAAAAACAGGCTTGATGGCGACGGCGTTGCTGCTGGGTCTGCCCGTAGGGGCTCAGACCGAGCTGCCGGAGGGTACTTCGCCCCTGATCGTCGCTCCGCAGAAGCAGACGGCCAGCTACCGTGAGCGTACCATTTGCTACGACATTACGGCCAACGTTCCTTACGACGTAACGACCGAGAGCAGCTGGGTAAAGGTGCGTAAGGGCAACGATGGTGAAGTTTACGTCCATCTCGACCAGAACTATACGCCCGATGCCCGTACGGCAGAGGTGGTATTTTCTAACAGCGAGTACGGACTGACCGAAACGCTGACGCTGACGCAGACGCGCGACGAAAGCGTGGAGTATGTGCCCGATGAAAGTCATCCTGAATGGGCCATCTTCGGCGACGACATGCTGACAACGCTGCGCGAAGGCACGACGAAGGCCGATGTAGACGCTTTGCAGAACCCTTTCATCAAGGCTCTGGCTACGCAGCTCTACGATAAGACCTATTCGCTCGACTATCGCTATGCTACCTACGAGTGCTACCTCGACCCCAATACGCTTTCGGCACAGTGGGCCACGCCCGGCAAGCTTTACAACCAGCTGGAAGGCGTTACGGGTATTAATATCTCGAAGGGTAAGCACGCCGTGCTCGTTTCGGGTATCCCTGAGGGCGTTAACGTACGTCTGGCCGTTGTTGCCTGGTACGTAGGTAAGATTGGCGGCAACTTTGACGGCGGTAACCCGGAACAGACCGATTACAACCTGAAGAACGGCATGAACGTCATCGAATATAACGGCGATTACGACGGACTTGCCTACATTTGCTACTATTCGACGGACGATCCCGAGACGCATCCCGACATCAAGGTCCACTTCATCAATGAGCAGGTGAACGGATACCTCTCCAAGGACAAGACGAACGAGTCGATGTGGGCTCTTTGCGACGCTGCGCCCAACTATTGTATGGACGTCGTGGGCGACAAGGCTCACTCCGTATGGACGGCCAAGGGCGTGCCCGGATATGAGGGCGGTCTGCGCGACTATTGCAAGGCTGTGGACGGAACATCGCTCGGTTACATCCAGTTTATCAACGTTCTCGACACGCTGGTGGCTTGGGAGCACGAGCTGCTTGGTTTCTACAAGTATGACCGCGTGCCCAAGAACTCTACGTTTGCTTATGTGAACTTTACGTACTACATGTTCCAGGGCGGTCGTGGCGTTTCGTTCCACGTAGATCAGGAGCGCCGCGTGCTCAACTGCAACACGCTGATGTTGCACGACGATGACGCCATCTGGGGCTTGAGCCACGAGTGGGGTCACCAACACCAGATGCAGCCTTACTTCTGCTGGGCCGGTTGTGGCGAAAGTACGAACAACATGAACTCGTGCTACAACGTCCTGCACATGGGTTACCCGGGCAACCGCGTGGCCGATCGCTGGAATGCCGCTTACAACTCGTTCCGTGTGAACACGTCGAAGACGTATAAAACGACGACGTTCTATAACAACGATGGTACGCCCAAGAATGACAAGGCTTATCCCGAACGTCTGAACGCCTACAAGCAGATTGACTCTTGGAGCTGGTCGCCGGCCATTCAGGACAGCATACGTGCACAGGCTGAGCTGTTCTATGACGAAGAAAACGACGTATGGAACATTCCTTCGATCGACAGCGACCCCGAGCGCGGTGTGAGCGCATACGAAATTCGTTTAGACGGAGAGTCGGGCATTCAGGTGGAACAGCACTTGGCTCCCTACTTCCAGCTTTACGTCTACTTCTCGAACCCCGAGAACGGCGAGGATTACGTGGCCGACTACCAGCAGGATGTATATGAGGCCCTGCGTCAGACCGACAACACGAACGGATCGACCATCGAGCACGTATGGGAGAACGGTAAGATCGTAGGCAACAAGACGACCATCGACAAATATGAGCTCCTGGCCAGCGCCCAGAACGGCAAGGCCGGCAAGTACGATGAGTTCAAGTCGAAGTATCCCAACTCTGTTTGGGTGACGAAGGGCTACTTGCCTCAGAACGGACAGTGGGCCCAGAACAGCGTGCCTTTCATCTTTAACTACATCCGTAAGGCTTCGCAGATGTGCGGTTACAACCTGTTCGATTTCTTCGACGCCATGGGTCAGCTGCGTAACGCCTATATGGTGATTGGCGACTACGGAAACAAGAACATTTTCCTGACGGCCGACATGAAGGCCGAGTTTAAAGCCGACATGGAGGCCTTGAACCTCAAGCCTATGACGCCGGAGCTCATCGAGAAGCTCTGCCGTATTCCGGATGGAGACATCAATAATGCTCCTTGGCGGGGTGAGTTTACCACTCCCGACATCTCGAACGAGCCGGAAGTAGCTGAATAATCAGACAGACTTATGGAGCGCTTTGCTCCATGCCGAACATAACGGGCCGCCGCTACGACATCTGCGTAGCGGCGGCCTTTTTCATACAGCCCGTAGACGATAGCGGTTGGTTGTATTTGTGCAGCTTATGCCCATAAACGAAAGCGGCCCGCGAGCCGGAAGGCTGCGGGCCGCTATGTGGGAAGTGCCAGTGCTTATTGGTCGGAAGAGGGCATCAGCCGGTTGTGTTCGTCGGGGAAAACGACGGCAGGACGGAACGAACGCGCTTCTTCGGGCGTCATGGCGGCAAAGGCCATGATGATGACCTCGTCGCCCACCTGGAAGAGGCGGGCAGCCGCACCGTTCAAGCAGATGCAGCCCGATCCGCGCTCACCACGGATGACGTAGGTCTCAATGCGCTCGCCGTTGTTGTTGTTAACCACGTGTACGTGCTCATTAGCTATGATTCCGGCGGCATCCATGAGGTTTTCGTCGATGGTAATGCTGCCCATGTAGTGGAGATTGGCCTCTGTGACGCGGGCACAATGGATTTTCGATTTAAGAATGTTCAGCAACATGGGAACGTGTCAGGCTTTATAGGTAATGTTGTCGATGAGGCGGACAGGACGCTTGCCGCAATAGACCGTTATGCAGCCCACAATGTAGGGGGCGTCGCTCCATGCGGCGACAGGGCGCAGCGAATGGCCGTCGACAATTTCGTAGTATTCCACTTCCAGTCCCGGGACGGCGTTCAATGCTGCTACCACCCGGTCGTGCGTTTCCTGCACGGAATGATCTTTGGCAAATGTAAGGCTATCGGCGAGCACCTTGTGAATGGATGCCGCTGTTTCGCGTTCATCTGCCGTCAGGAGGGCATTGCGGCTGCTCAGAGCGAGACCATTGGCCTCGCGCACGATGGGGCAGGCGCATATCTCGACGGGAATTTTCAAATCGCCGACCATGGCGCGGACTACGGCGATTTGCTGGAAATCTTTTTCGCCGAAATAGGCGCGCGTGGGGGCTACCCAATAGAACAGCTTGCTGACTATCTGGCACACCCCGTTGAAATGGCCGGGGCGGCGGGCACCTTCCATGACCGCGTCGGTGGGAGGATAGCTGAACGTGCGCGTATCGGGCTCGGGATACACTTCTTCGACCGTCGGAGCGAAGACAATATCAGCTCCGAGGCTTTCGAGAAACGCGCAGTCGGCCTCGGGCGTGCGCGGATAATTGGTTAAATCGTTCTTATCGTTGAATTGCGTGGGGTTGACAAAGACGCTCACCACGGTGACGGCGTTCTCCTTGACGCTGCGCCGTACGAGCGAGGCATGACCTTCGTGCAACGCGCCCATCGTGGGCACCAGACCGATGCTTTCATGCCCGTTGCATGCCGTGGCAAGGGCGCCTTCCAGTTCTTTTACGGTTTTTACAATGACCATTATTATGGAAATTTTGTTTTGTTCCGATTGAGTTTGCAAAGTAACGGAATATTTATCAGATATCGAAGTAAAAGTTTCAATAACTCTCCACCTCCTCCCTTTTCCATCCTTTTCCAGCCGGCAAAGCCCGCAGCATCGTTTTTTTTCGTATCTTTGCAGTTGTAATTTCCAACTGCTATATACTAATAATGAGCGCGAAAAAGATATTATTTATTACCCAGGAAATGGTTCCTTATGTCGATGACAGCGCAATGTCGCTGAGTGGTCGAAGCATACCTCAGGCGGTGCAGGAGAACGGACGAGAAATCAGAACATTCATGCCGCGATGGGGTATTATCAACGAGCGACGCAATCAGCTGCACGAGGTAATCCGTCTCTCCGGGATGAATATTATCATAGATGACACAGATCATCCGCTTATCATTAAGGTAGCGTCGATTCAGGCGGCAAGAATGCAGGTTTATTTCATAGATAACGACGATTACTTCCATCACCGTGCTATGATGAACGATGCAGATGGCGCTGAGTACGAAGATAATGCCGAGCGTGCCATATTTTATGCGCGCGGCGTCCTTGAAACCGTCAAAAAGTTGAGATGGTGCCCGGACGTTATCCATTGTCATGGATGGATGTCGGCCATAGCTCCGCTTTACATCCGTACAGCCTATAAGGACGAGCCTCCTTTTGCAAATGCCAAGATTGTTTACTCGCTTTACAACGAGTGGCCGCAATTGCCGCCCGTCGCCAACTTTGAAGAGTGTCTCAACTTCCGCGATGTAACGCCCGAGTTGCTTCGCGAAACAGGCATCGACTTGACGTCGCCCGCCGCTTTGGGACAATTGGCAGTACGTTTCTCAGACGGAATCATCCAGGGAGAGCCCGGAGCCGGCGCAGAATTGCTCGATTATGCCAGAAGCCTTTCAAAACCGGTGAAGGAATATCCCGGAGAAGAGAATTTAGGCGAAATGTATGGCTCTTTCTACGACGCTATTTTCGGCGGAAACGAAGCCGAAGGCGCTGACGGAGAGTAGACATCCGCTATAAGTCAATTTATAACGAATATCCCCATGAAAGTTCCCCGTAAAGCATCGTTTGCCGGGATAGTTTTCGCGGCTTTTGCCGTGTGCTTTTCCTGCGACGACGACACAGCCACGATAGGTACGGAATTAATTCCGGGACACGACAACGTGTTGACCTCCACTGCGGTTTACCCCGTTTTCTCACGCTCGTTCCAAGTAGATTCCGTCTTGGCAAATACGAATGACTGCTATTTGGGAACGGTAGTCGACCCGGAAACGCGCGCTAAAACGACCTGCGATTTCTTAGCTCAGTTCCACGTGTTGGAAAACTACGCTTTCCCGTCGCGCGACCGGATGATAACAGATGCGAATGGGCAGGTGGTGGCAGATTCCTGCGATGTAAGTATTTATTTCGACCGATATTACGGCGATTCCCTGACGACCATGAAACTTTTGGTCCAGGAGCTGGACACTTCGCGCGTAATGGAAGAAGGTGTGGACTATTATACCTCGCTGGATCCGTCGGAATATGTCAATACGTCGTCGGATGTGCAACGTACGGTGACTTATTCCGTAAAAGACCTGACGCGTCCCGCTTCCGAGACCGAATCTTCCACCTATTACAGGAGCATTCAAGTAAGGCTGCCGGCTGACTACGCGTCGTTTATTCTCAACAAATATTACGAGAATCCCGACTTCTTCAGAAATTCATACCAGTTTATCCATCACGTATGCCCGGGTTTTTATTTTAAAATCCTTGGCGGCGTCGGTTCCATGATTAATACAGAGGTAACTGCGCTGAATGTGTATTTTCGCTACCACACAACGACAGAAGCCGGGAATGATACGATTATAGACGGTATGCAGCGCATGGCCGCCACGGAGGAAGTTATCCAGAATACGCGGGTAGACAATAATATTCCGGCGGAAATGCTCGATCCGCAGAACGAATACACCTATGTGAAGTCGCCTTCGGGAATTTTCACCGAAGTTACGCTTCCTGTCAACGACGTTGTGGCCGGTGAGCACTATAATGATACGATTAACTCGGCGCGTATTACGTTCCGTCGCTTAAACAACGAGACGCAGAACAAATATAATTTGGAGATGCCGGCCACATTGCTTATGGTGCGCAAAAAAGATTTGTTTTCTTTCTTTGAGGACGGCAAGGTGACCGACGACCGCACTTCGTATCTGGCTACATTCAATTCCAACTACAACGCATACGAATATAGCAATATAGGTCGTCTCATTACCATCTTAAAGGAAGAGCGCGATGAGGGAGCCGGTGTTGAGCTGAGCGATGACGAAGCGACGCGGCAGGCCAAGTATGCAGCATGGGAAGCCAAGGAGGAAAATCAAGATTGGAACAAAGTGGTTTTAGTTCCTGTGGCAGCCGAATACAGCACGTCGGTCAATTCGTATGGTCTGAGCGTACAGACGTTGTTGCGCATCAGAAACGACATGAGTATGAAGAGCGCGCGTTTAGAAGGCGGCAGCTCCGGGAGCCTTTCGCTTTCAGTGATATATAGTAAGTACAACCATTGACATAGAGCAGGCAGCGGCGGTGTTAAAGTCCATTTAGCACCGCCGCTTGTTTGTGTTTTAAGGTCAGATTTACAGATAAAAGATATGGAAGCCATGATATTTGCCGCAGGCCTCGGCTCGCGTTTGCGCCCCCTGACAGATAAAATGCCCAAAGCGCTTGTGCCTGTTGCCGGCCGCCCGTTGATTGACATTATACTTGAACGAATGAAGTTTTTCGGCGTGGAGCATGTCGTTGTCAACGTTCATCATTTTTCCGAGCAGGTCATTAATCACTTGCAACAGCGTGATTATGGCCTTCACATCGACATCTCTGACGAATCGGCTGAGTTGTTGGATACGGGTGGGGGCTTGAAAAAAGCCCGGGCTTTTTTCAAGCAATCTGATGCTCCGATTTTGCTTCATAATGTAGACATCCTGAGCAATGTTGATTTGGGCAGCTTTTACTCCAAGCACAAGGAATGCGATGCAGCGCTGTTGGTAAGCGAGCGGGTTACGAGCCGCTATTTGCTTTTCGACGAGGAAATGCGTTTGCAGGGCTGGACGAATGTCGATACGGGCGAAGTGCGTTCGCCTTATGCCGACCTCAACGTGGCATCGTGCAGGCGCTTTGCCTTTTCCGGCATCCATTTGTTCTCACCCCGTTTGTTTCCCTTGTTAGAAACCTTCCCGGACAAGTTTTCCATCATGGATTTTTATTTATCCGTCTGCGATCGAGTGTCGATAGCTGGCGTAAATTCGCCTACATTGAAGTTCTTGGATGTTGGTAAGCAGAACACGTTGGCGCGAGCCAGCTCGTTTTTAGAAGAATTGAATTAAACCGCAGTATTGGCTTTTTAAAATGCCGGTGCACATTATATATAATAAGGAGGAGGTTCGTACGAACCTCCTCCTTTGTTGATAGACGTATGTTGCGCTTTTCGGCTTTAAGCCAGTTTGCGTGCGCCGTCGCCTATTACGACGTCGATGACAACAGGCTCCTTGCCAAATTTTTCTTTATAGCTCTTCTTGGCCGTTGCTATGAAGTTGTCGTAGAGTTCGTCGCTCACAAGATTGATTGTGCAACCGCCAAAGCCGCCTCCCATGATGCGTGAGCCGGTTACGCCGCAGTTCTTGGCTACATCATTCAGGAAATCGAGCTCAGGGCAGGACACCTCGTATTCTTTGCTCAGTCCGTGATGCGTTTCAAACATCTTCTTGCCCACTTCTTCGTAGTCACCTTCTTCCAAAGCCACGCAAACTTCCAGCACGCGGTATTTTTCGCCGATGACGTACTTTGCGCGCAGAGCATCCTCCTCGCTCACTTCGCCGCGAACTTCATCCAGCATGTCGTAGGTGGCGTCGCGGAGCAGTTCTACCTCGGGATGGCGTTTCTGGATGGCTGCCACGACGTTTTCACAGCTCTTGCGGCGGTCGTTGTAGGCCGACGATGCCAAGTCGTGCTTAACCTGCGAGTTCAAGAGGACGAGTTTGTAGCCTTTCGGGTCGAACGGGAAATATGTGTACTGCAAGCTGCGGCAGTCCAGGCGTATGAGGCTGCCGGCTTTTCCGAACACAGAGGCAAACTGGTCCATGATGCCGCAGTTGCAACCGATGTAGTTGTGTTCTGTGGCCTGGCCCACCTTGGCCAGTGTGAACTTGTCGATTTTATTTTCGCCGAACATGTCGTTCAGAGCGAAGGCATACGTGCTTTCCAAGGCGGCCGAAGAAGACATGCCCGCGCCAAGGGGCACATCGCCGGCGAAAGCCGTGTTGAATCCCTCAACGGGCACGCCCAGCTTCATCATCTCGCGGCATACGCCGAAGATAAAGCGGAAGTGGGTGGCGTTAGGGCCTTTTTCGTCGTCGAGGCTGAACTCTACGTAGTCTTTAAGGTCGATGGAGTAGGCCCTGACGTTGCGTGTGCCGTTGGGTTTCAGTTCTGCTATGATACCCTGTTGTACAGCTCCCGGGAAAACAAAACCTCCGTTGTAGTCGGTGTGCTCTCCAATCAGGTTGATGCGCCCTGGAGAGGCATATACTGAGCCGGTGCTTCCGTCGAAGTGCTCGATAAAGCGGCTTCTTACGTCTTCAATTGTTAATCTCATAGTGTTCGGTTTTTAAAAAGGTTTGGTATTAGTTGATAGAATCACTCTTTCTCGCTTTTGCTCACGCGGCTGCCAACCAGGGCGTAGAAGAGCAGATAGGCGGCGCAGAACACGACAACCCAGTAGCTCTGGATGTAGCCCACGGCGTCGGCAACGAGGGCCTGGATGAACATCATCACGGCGCAGCCGAATACCATCGTCATGAAGATACCGCTGGCGATGGCCGTGTATTTGCCGAGGCCTTCAACGGCCATGTTGAAGATACCTCCCCACATGACAGACGTAAACAAGCCTACGAGCAAGAAGGCAAAGACGCCCAGAGGCACTTCCTGCCATACGATGGTGAGTGAGCCCCAGTCGACACCCGGGAAGTTTACCAGTACGTCGGCAGGAGCGAACATGCCGAAGATGACCAGAAGCAGGGTGATGGTCGATACGGTCGTTATCATGGCGCGGCTGCTCACCTTGCCACCGATGGAAGCGCCCACCAGACGGCCAATAAGCATCATAAACCAGTAGACAGCCACGAGCATGCCCACGATGTTACCGGCTATGCCGAGTCCGGCGTGCGTCGAGGTGATCGAAGCGCTCGTTATTTCCTTGTTCTCAATCTGGAAGCTCACCTTGCTGCGGTCTTTGGCCAGCTGGGCCTGCGTATCGGGGTTGGTAGAGGTAAACGTCGAGTCGGCCGTGTAGATTCGCAGGTAGCTGTCGGTGGCTTCGGCCAGGCTGAGCGTGCCGGCCTCGTACTGGCTGAGCACGGCTGCCTTCTTATCCAGCGTTTCCTGCTTGTCGGTGCTCAGATACTGCTGTACGAAGTTGGGCACACCCACCTCAATACCCATATAAAGGAAGATACCCAGCGCACCCAAGGCGAAATGACGGTAGCTCAGGGCCTTCTTGATGTGACCGAGCTGCACCTTTTCCTGTGCAGGCTCTTCGATCTTCGTGAAATAGATAATGATGAAGGCAACGACGAAGATACCCAGAGCTATCATCAGCGCAGGCGTGGCATCGCTGATCTTAGCGCGGCTTTGGTCGGCGATGAGAGCACCCATCAGAATGTAGCAAGCCACAGCGGCCGTCGAGTTGAACACACCTCCCGTCTGGATGAGCTGGTTGCCGGAGTTACCGCCGCCGCCCAGGATGTTAAGCATCGGGTTTACCACGCAATTCAGAATACACATGCAGAAACCAGCGATGAATGCGCCGACGAGATAAACGGCAAACACGCCGTAAAGGTTTTCCTCAACGTTCATCAGTCCGCTGCACCACTGAATCAAGATACCCACGATACCGATGGCAAGACCGATAAGGGCGGTGTTCTTATACCCGTATTTGGAAATCAGCATACCGGCGGGAATACCCATTACGAGATAGGCCACGAAGTTTCCGTAGTTACCGATCTGTGCTACGACGTTCGAGATGTTCCCTTGGTTCTTGATGATGGTTGCCATCGGCGTACACAGGTTCGTCACGAAAGCAATCATTGCAAACAGAGCAATCATGATGACAATTGCTCCCCATTGTTTTTTCTGTTGACTCATGGTCGTTTTTGTGATTTGACAGTTAGTATTTGTTTAGTTGATTAATTTATTTGTCTACACCGAATTTATAAATCGTTTTCTGCGTATAAACTTCGCCCGGGCGCAGGATAACGGGCGGGAACCAGGCGTGGTTGGGGCTGTCGGGGAAGTGCTGCGCCTCAAAGCAGAGTGCGCTGCGGCGCGGGAAGGTGGCGCCGTGCTGTCCGCGGTAGCCGTCGGCCCAGTTGTCCGAGTAAAACTGCACGCCCGGCTCTGTGGTGTACACTTCCATGGTGCGGCCGCAGCCCGGTTCCACCACGCGGGCGGCCAGCGAGAGCTCGCCCGGCTCACGCTTGTTGAGCACGAAGCAATGGTCGTAGCCGGCGCCGTTGCGTATCTGCTCGTCGTCGGCATCGATGCGCTCGCCCACGGCGTGCGGCTCCGTAAAGTCGAAAGGCGTCCCCTTGACGCTGCGTATTTCGCCCGTGGGGATGGATGTTTCGTCGATGGGCACATAAAAATCGGCGTTAATCTGGCAAATGCAGTTTTCGGCCGATGGAGTGGGGTTGGCGATGCCCGCCAGCGAGAAGAAACCGTGGCTGGTCATGTTGACAATGGTTTTTTTGTTCGTCGTACCCTTGTAGTCGATGACCAGCTCGTTGTCATCTGTGAAGGTATACATCACTGTCATCGACAGCTCGCCGGGAAATCCCTCTTCATAATAGGCTGATACGTAGCGGAGCACGAGGCTTTGCTCGTTCACCTGTTCAGCGTCCCACACGCGGGCGTGAAAACCCGTCGGACCGCCGTGCAGGTGGTTGGGCCCGTTGTTGACGGCCAGGTGATACTCCTTTCCGTTCAGCGTGAACGTGCCGCGGCAGATGCGGTTGCCGTATCGCCCCACGAGCGTGCTCAGGAACGGCTCGGGCGAGGCGATGCAGTCCTCTATATTATCGTGTCCCTGGATGATATTGTCTATTTTCCCCTCGCGGTCGGGCACCATTATGGCCACAATGGCGCCTCCGTAGTTGGTAATGGCCACTTCAAGATTGTTGGCGTTGCGAAGAAAGAAGAGATCGGTCTTCTTTCCGTTTATTTCTTTGTGGAAGTCCTTTTTTCTCAGCCCGCTCAGGCTTTCTTTATTTTCCATGATAGATGAGGTTTAGATTTTCTTCCTTGCAAATTTGAAGAAAACTTTTGAATGGGGCAAAGACTTTGTGAAAAAAATATGTAGCTGCCGATAAATATCGGATAAATGCCGTGTGGCAGTCCGAAGCGTTGCGCCGGCCGGCACGTTGCAGGGCTTGTGCGGCTGCAGCCCACGCGGCCGCCATGGGAGCTGCCGGGCTATGGCCGTAAGCCGGCTTGCCGTTTCGTTTTGCCGCCGTCATATCGGGGCAGACAGGCAGGAAAATCGCCCGCCGTGCCGCGAGGCCGCCTGCCCCGCGCCATGGCCCGCGGCCGGACGAAATGGGCCATGCGTTTGCGCGTGAGAAAATAAATATGTATTTTTGCTTCGCGCCAACGGCCGTCCGGGCCGGAAAACCACCTTTGGCAGGCCATCTGTGGCCCGCGCGGGTGGGGCGCCCATCGTTGCGTAGCACATACCCAATGTCTCAGGAAAAAACAGAAAAAGAGTTCGGGCGGGCCATACAAATGTGCCGCTCGCTTTTTGAAAAGAAACTGCACGACTACGGAGCCGCCTGGCGCATCATGCGCCTGCCCTCCGTGACCGATCAGCTGTTCATCAAGGCACGCCGCATCCGCTCCATCGAGGAGAAAGGCGAAGCGTTGGTGGACGAGGGCATCGTGCCCGAGTTTATGGCCATCGTCAATTACGGAATTGTGGGGCTCATCCAGCTTTCGCTCGGGGTTGTCGACAAGGAAGACCTGCCGGCCGACGAAGCCCTGCGGCAATACGACACGATGGCCGCCGAAGCCTTGCGTCTGATGGCGCGGAAAAACCACGACTACGAAGAAGCCTGGCGCGGCATGCGCGTCTCGTCGTACACCGACCTCATCTTAATGAAGCTCTACCGCACCAAGCAGATCGAGGACTTGGGCGGACGCACCCTGGTGTCCGAGGGCGTGGCTGCCAACTACTTCGACATGATAAACTATTCGGTCTTCGCCCTCATCAAGCTCGTCATCGAGAAAGAAGAAGGCGCCGGCGCCGAAAGCTGACAGAGCCCGCCACGCATGCATCACTTGGAACGACAACCGAAAAACTGGAAATTCTGGACCGTCAACGCGAGCCGCCTCGTCCTGGCCGTCGTATTCCTTTTTTCGGGCTACGTCAAAGGGGCCGACCCCACGGGGATGGCTTATAAGGTGGGGGCCTATTTCCAGCACTGGCACCTGCCGTTCACCGACGCCTCGCTCGTTGTGCAGGGCTGCGTGGTGCTGCTGGCCGCCGTGGAGTTTGTCATCGGCATCTACCTGCTTCTCGGCATACGCCGGCGGCTGACGTCGCTTGCCGTCTTCCTGTTTATGACCGGCATGACGGCTCTCACGGTTTACATCTATATATATAATCCTGTGGCCGATTGTGGCTGCTTCGGCGATGCCGTAAAGCTCACCAACGGCCAAACACTGGTCAAAAACCTCGTGCTATGGCCCATGGCGCTGCTGGTTCTCTGTTTTAACGGGAGCACGGCGCGCTTTATCTCCGAACGTAACCAATGGATCGTTTCCATATACGCGTGGGTGTACATATTTATTCTCGCTCTCCACTCGTTCCACTATCTTCCGGCCATCGACTTTACGGCTTATAAGGTGGGAACCGACCTGCGCGAGGCCATGCAGGCCGAGGTGGAGACGGAGCTCGTCTACGAGCGGCGGGGCGAGCGCCGTACGTTCACGGTCGACAGCCTTCCGGGGAGCGACTGGACGTTTGTCGACTCGCGCACAACGGTGGTAAAGCCGGCAGCCGTCAACGACTTCTTTCTGCTCGACGACGGAGGGACCGATCTGGCTCCCGCCATGCTGGAAGACACGTCGTATGCCTTTCTGTTGACCATTCCCGACGCCGCAACGGCCGACGACGGCTGCAACGACCGCATCAACGACCTGTACGACTTCGCTCTCGACAACGGCTACGCTTTCTATGGAGCCGCGGCAGCCACGCCGGCCGAGATAGAAGAGTGGCGCGACAAGACGGGCGCCTCGTACGTCATCCTGAAAGCCGACCGCGATATGCTGCGCAGCGCCGTTCGCTCCAATCCCGGCATGCTCCTCCTGCACGACGGAAAAATAGTGGCCAAGTGGAGCAACAACAACCTGCCCGAAGGGCTCGAAAGCTGGCAGCCGGCACAGGGCGAGCGGGAGCAGATGCAAGCCGGCGGACTGCCCCTTTATGTGCGGCAGCTGCTCTGGTTCCTTGTCCCGCTGCTCGTCGTCATGTGTGCCGACTCGCTGTGGGTGGCCTCGAAGTATTACAAACGCTATCGACATAAAAAACTTTTAAAGCAAAAGCAAATGAGAAAGAAAATCGTAGCAGGCAACTGGAAGATGAACAAGAACCTGCAAGAAGGGCTGGCTCTGGCCGGCGAGCTGGTAGAAACGCTGAAGGGCGAGACGCCTAAGTGTGATGTCATTATCTGTACGCCGTTTATCCACCTGGCTCCCGTGGCCGGACTCATCAAGGACAGCGTGATTGCCCTCGGTGCAGAAAACTGCGCCGACAAGGCATCGGGCGCATACACCGGCGAAGTGTCGGCTGAAATGGTGAAATCGACCGGCGCCGACTATGTCATCCTCGGCCACTCCGAGCGCCGTGCCTACTACCACGAGACGCCCGAAATTTTGAAGGAGAAAATCAACCTGGCCCTTGCCAACGGCCTGAAGGTAATCTTCTGCATCGGCGAAGTGCTCGAAGAAAGAGAAAGCGGCAAGCAGAACGAGGTGGTGAAAGCCCAGCTCGAAGGTTCGCTCTTCGACCTGACGAAAGAGCAGTTTGCCAATATCGTGCTCGCCTACGAGCCCGTGTGGGCCATCGGAACGGGCAAGACCGCCACGGCCGAGCAGGCTGAGGAAATGCACGCTTTCATCCGCGGGGTGATTGCTGATAAATTTGGCGCCGAAGCAGCCGAAAACGTTTCCATCCTGTATGGTGGCAGCTGCAAGCCCGGCAATGCCAAGGAAATCTTTGCAAAAGAAGACGTCGACGGAGGTCTCATCGGCGGTGCCGCTCTGAAGGCTGCCGACTTCAAGGGCATTATCGACGCTTGGAACTAATCTGAAACGAACGAAAGGGTGGGGCGCAGCGGCTGCCCGACAGCCGGCGCCCGCCCTTCTTTTTAACTAAACGACATGAGATACGTTCTTTCTATCGTCCTTTCGCTGTGTGCTTTCGGCGCTTATGCGCAGACGGCCGACACATATACCCGGCATTTGCGCCAGCAGAAAGCCGGCGCCGGGACTGTAACCGTGACGCAGGATGCCGAAATCGAAGCTTTGGTGAACAACGAAGCGACGAAGAAGAAAGAAGAAAAAAAACCTCTCGCCGGAGAGAAGCAGGAAAAGCCCCACCATCGCCAGGCGCCCGAACAGCGTTTCAACCTGTCGGGGAGCCGCCAGCGCTACAAGGCCAAGGGCTATCGCATCCAGGTGTTTACGGGCGGCAATTCGCGGGCAGACCGTCAGGCCGCGCGACGAATGGAGCAGAAGTGTAAAAAAGCCTTCCCCGAGCTTTCGGCTTATGTTCATTTCGTGTCGCCGCGCTGGATTTGTCGCGTGGGCGATTTCCGTACGAGAGAGGACGCCAACAAATATCTGCACATGATACGCAAGGCGCAAATATCGAACGAAGCGCATGTGGTGAGCTGCACCGTTTTGCTGGCGCATTAAAAAGAAAGGAAAGAATGGAAGAAGAAAAAATCGAACGTCTGCGCTATCATTATGGCGAGATCCTGAAGCTCTTGGGCGAGGATACCACGCGCGACGGCCTGCTGAAAACGCCAGAGCGTGTGGCAAAAGCCATGCTGACGCTGACAAAGGGATATACGATGGACCCGGCCGCCGTGTTGCAGTCGGCAAAGTTCAACGAGCCGTACAATCAGATGGTTATAGTGAAGGACATCAATTTCTATTCCCTTTGCGAGCACCATATGCTGCCGTTTTACGGCAAGGTACACGTGGCATACATCCCCAACGGGTATATAACGGGACTTTCGAAGATAGCACGCGTGGTCGACATCTTTTCACACCGCCTCCAAGTGCAGGAACGCATGACGATGCAGATAAAAGACTGCATCCAGCAGGCGCTGAATCCGCTTGGCGTCATGGTAGTGGTCGAGGCGCAGCACATGTGCATGCAGATGCGGGGTGTGGAGAAGGACAACTCCGTGACAACGACGAGCGATTTCTGCGGTGCGTTCAACCAGGCCAAGACACGCGAGGAATTTCTCGAACTGGTATGCACGCGGTGAAAGAGGAAAAAATCGTAAAAACGTTTCGCGAAGCAATGGCCGTGTCGGAAAGTTTTCGTACATTTGCATTCGCAAACATGCGGCAGTAGCTCAGTTGGTAGAGCATTGGCTTCCCAAGCCAAGGGTCGCGGGTTCGAGTCCCGTTTGCCGCTCAAATCAACCTTTGACTCGATGGAGGGAATATTTGTTGCAAGCATATTATTCTTAATCGGACCTGCTGCAACGCTAAGCACACTCCATCGCAATCGTTCCAGAAAATATATTTATATAATGACTGATCGCCCGCAACCATTCTGGCAAGACAGGTGGGCGAGGGCTCGTGTCGTTTTTCGTCAACAATAGGAAAAATAAATCAGAAACGTTATGGGAAAAATAAGATGTGTAGGCGTGCTGACGTCGGGCGGTGATGCGCCGGGCATGAATGCGGCTATCCGTTCGGTTACGCGGAGCGCCATTTGCAACGGCTTTAAAGTGAAAGGTATCTACCGTGGATACGAAGGGCTCATCAATGGAGAGGTGAAGACCTTCACGACTGAGGATGTCAGCAACATCATACAAACGGGCGGAACCATATTGAGAACGGCCCGCTCCAAGATGTTTGAAACGCCCGAAGGCCGTAAAAAGGCTTTCGACACGTTGAAACGCGAGGGCATAGACGCCCTGGTGGTCATCGGCGGCAACGGCTCGCTGACCGGAGCCATGATATTGGCCGAGGAATACGACTTTCCCTGCATCGGTCTGCCCGGAACGATTGATAACGACTTATACGGAACCGACAGCACCATCGGCTACGACACGACGCTCAACACCATTACGCAGTGTGTCGACAAAATACGCGATACGGCCACTTCGCACGAACGCATCTTCTTTGTAGAAGTGATGGGGCGCGACGCAGGCTTCCTGGCTCAGAACAGCGCCATTGCGGCCGGTGCAGAGGCTGCCATCATCCCGGAAGATTCGACCGGCAGCGACCAGCTGATTAAGTTTATGGAGCGAGGCATCCGTAAAAGCAAGAAAAGCTGCATAGTTATCGTGAGCGAAAGCCCGAAGTGCGGCGCCATATATTATGCCGACCGCGTGAACAAGGAATACCCGAACTTCGACGTGCGCGTTTCCATCCTCGGCCACTTGCAACGGGGCGGTACCCCCTCGGCACGCGACCGCATCCTGGCCAGCCGCGTAGGCGTGGGCGCCATTCAGGCTCTCGTGCAGGGACAGCGCAACGTGATGGTGGGCATACGCAACAACGAGATAGTGTATGTTCCGTTCGTCGATGCCGTAGGAAAGCGAAAGCAAATGGACTTACAGTTGATACAAGTTCTTGACGAGCTCTCCATATAATAAATTAGGCAAAATGTTTGTTCCATTTTTCTTTCGATAAACAATTTTTATCGGCGGGGAAATGCGATGAACAAGGAAATCTGTATTTTTGCAATCAACTAAAAGTCATAAATGCATGGATGAGAATAAAATAATTCAGGGCGAGATTTCGCAGATAATCGGGCCTGTCGTCGACGTCCGCTTCGATGTGTCGGGCGGAAAGGCGGAAGAGATTTTACCTCAAATACATGAAGCATTGGAGGTGGAGCATCCCGACGGCCGAAGCATCGTCTTGGAAGTTCAGCAGCACATAGGCGAAGATACTGTGCGTACGGTGGCCATGGACAACACGGACGGACTGAAAAGAGGCCTGGAAGCAAAACGTTTGGGCTCGCCCATACAAATGCCCACGGGCAATCAGATCAAAGGCCGCATGATGAACGTGATAGGTGAGCAGATCGACGGCCTGAAGCCGCTGAGCAAAAAAGAAAACGCTTATTCCATTCACCGCGAACCGCCAAAGTTTGAGGATTTGCAGACAAGCCGCGAAGTTTTCTATACGGGTGTCAAGGTGATCGACTTGTTGGAGCCCTATATGAAAGGTGGTAAAATCGGTCTCTTCGGTGGTGCCGGCGTAGGCAAGACGGTGCTGATTATGGAGCTGATTAACAACGTGGCTAAGGGGCATGATGGCTTTTCTGTCTTTGCCGGTGTGGGCGAGAGAACGCGCGAAGGCAACGACTTGCTGCGCGATATGCTCGATTCGGGCGTTATAAAATATGGCGACGAGTTTCTGAAATCGATGGAGAAAGGCGAATGGGATCTTTCCAAGGTCGATTATTCGGAGGTGGAGAAAAGTCAGGCCACTTTGGTTTATGGTCAGATGAACGAACCGCCCGGAGCACGTTCGTCGGTGGCCCTGTCGGGACTTTCGATTGCCGAGTCGTTCCGCGATGCAGGCGGCGAAACAGGCAAAGCTTCGGATATATTGTTCTTTATCGACAACATTTTCCGTTTTACGCAGGCCGGTTCAGAAGTTTCCGCCCTGCTGGGACGTATGCCTTCGGCCGTGGGCTATCAGCCGACGCTTGCCAGCGAGATGGGCGCCATGCAGGAGCGCATTACATCAACGAAAAATGGATCCATCACGTCGATTCAGGCCGTTTATGTTCCTGCCGACGACTTGACCGACCCGGCTCCCGCCACTACGTTCACCCACTTGGACGCCACAACCGTCTTGAGCCGTAAGATTGCTGAGTTGGGAATTTACCCGGCAGTCGACCCGCTCGATTCAACGTCGCGCATCCTGGATGCAGCCGTCATCGGGAAGGAACATTATGACTGCGCACAGCGCGTAAAGCAGATATTACAGAAATACAAAGAGTTGCAAGACATCATTGCTATCCTCGGAATGGATGAACTCTCGGACGAAGACCGCCAGACGGTGAACCGCGCACGTCGAGTTCAACGCTTCCTGAGCCAGCCTTTCACCGTAGCCGAAAA
The DNA here is from genome assembly GCA_949297215.1 of uncultured Bacteroidales bacterium. Classification (GTDB taxonomy): domain Bacteria; phylum Bacteroidota; class Bacteroidia; order Bacteroidales; family Bacteroidaceae; genus Alloprevotella. The sequence continues at coordinate 439,473 of CASFRV010000001.1, forward strand.
GTTTACGGGCGTACCCGGAGTGATGGTCCCCATCGAGGAGTGTATCCGCGGCTTCAATATGATTCTCGACGGCGAGGTAGATTTTCTTCCCGAACAGGCTTTCTTGAATGTCGGTACAATCGATGAGGCCATCGAGAAAGGAAAGAAACTGATGTCGGCAGCTCAGGATTAATTGCGGAAACATATATTATGAGCCTCAAAGTAGACATAGTATCTCCTGAAAAAGTCCTATATTCCGAGGAGGTGAATTCTGTGCAGGTTCCGGGAACAAAGGGCCGTTTTGAAATTCTGGTAAATCACGCGCCCATTATTTCCAGCCTCGCGGAAGGCTCCATTGTCTGCCGCGGAAAAGAAGAATTCACGCTTGATATTAAAGGCGGTTTTCTGGAAATGTCCGCTAACAGAGTGACAATTTGTGTTGAAACGGAAGGAAAATAGATAATGGCAGCGATTGCAAAAAATTCATTACTTCTGGCACTGATATACTGCCTTCTCGCTCCGGCTTTGTTCGGAGTGGAAAAGCAGTTGCTGGGGGCTGAGGCGTATTTGCAGGTTTTGCCGATTTGTTGTCTGTCTGTTTTTTTCTTTGTGTCGACTGTCGGAGTCTTGATGCTGCTTAGGCGTGCGTTGCAACGCAACAAGCATTTTGAGAATCTCTTTTTATTGGCGACGATGCTCTTGTCGTTTGCCTGTATAGTGGTTTTCATTTTGTATGCGGTGATAAATGGCGAAGGTTTGCTGGCTTTTACAGCCAATATGTTTGCTTTTTATGTTGCGTCGCTGGTTTACTTGACAATTTACAGCATTCGGCAAGTGCGAAAAAAGAAAGGGAAACAATGCTGAATATTAAGAAATATCTGTTTGCAGTTGTGTTGATGGTGGTAAGCTGTACGTCTATGTCGGCTGCCTCTCAGAGCAACAACGAATCTTCGGAAGTGGATGTGAAGGAGATAGTGCTTGGCCATATGAGCGATGCGTATGAGTGGCACATCACGACATGGAACGGAGTTCACGTGTCGATACCTCTTCCCGTCATTCTGTATAGCGAGCACAGTGGCTGGCATATATTCCTTTCATCGGAATTTCATCATGCTTCGAGTGGTGAATACGAAGGCTTTTATATTGATAATGCCACGGGCAAGATTTATGAACACGTTTCCGGGGTTTCCGAAGGCGTGAAGCCTTGGGATTTTTCCATAACGAAGGATGTTGTTCAGATTTGGTTCGTCGTGTTTATCATGTTGGGCATTTTCATCAGTTCGGCCCGTTGGTATAAAAAGCACAGGAGCTTTGATGAGTCGCCCAAGGGGCTTGTTGGTCTGGTGGAGATGTTTGTCATGATGGTAAACGACGACATTATCAAAGCCTGCATCGGTGAAAAGCATTATAAGCCCTATGCGCCTTTTTTGCTGACCGTATTCTTTTTCATTTTCCTGACGAATCTGATGGGGCTCATCCCGACGTTTCCCGGTGGCGCCAACGTTACGGGGCATATCGTCGTCACCTTTTTCCTGGCCATGTGTACTTTCCTGCTTGTCAACCTGTTTGGCAACAAGGAGTATTGGAAGGAAATCTTTTGGCCCGACGTTCCCACGTGGTTGAAGGTGCCTGTGCCCTTGATGCCCGTCATTGAGTTTTTCGGCATCCTGACAAAACCATTTGCACTGATGGTCCGTCTCTTTGCCAACATGATGGGAGGTCACGCTATTATCCTTGCATCGGCATGTGTTATCTTCATAACGTGTCAAGTGGGGATGGGGATAGGCGCTCCGATGACCGTTTTCAGCTTTGCTCTTATGGTATTTATGAATTGCCTTGAATTGCTTGTCGCTTTTATCCAGGCATACGTCTTTACCATGTTGAGCTCAATATTTATCGGCTTGGCTCACCCCGAGCATCATAAGTGAAATCATTATTAAGTACAATCTTTTAAATTAAGTATCATGTTATCGTTAGCATTATTACAGGCTGCCGGTGCTGCCGGCTTAGCAAAGTTGGGTATCGCCCTTGGCGCAGGTATTGCTGCAATTGGTGCCGGCATTGGCATTGGCCGTATCGGCAGTTCCGCTATGGAAGCCATCGCGCGTCAGCCGGAGGCAACAGGCGACATCCGTACCAATATGATCATTGCCGCCGCCTTGGTCGAAGGTGTGGCCTTCTTTGCTGTGATTGTCTGCCTGCTCGGCTTTTTCCTCTAATTTGAGAAAGCGATATGCAGTCGTTAAATCTGCCATCCATTTTAACGCCTGACTTCGGCCTCCTCTTTTGGATGCTTGTCGCCTTTCTGGTGGTCTTTGTGCTATTGGCGAAGTACGGTTTCCCCGTTATCGTAAAGATGGTGGAGGACCGGAAAAAGTTTATAGACGAATCGTTGAAAAATGCCCGTGAGGCCAACGAGAAGCTTGCCAACATTAAGAGTGAAGGCGAGGACATCTTGCGCGCGGCCCGCGAGCAGCAGGCCGTTATCCTGAAAGAAGCGATGGCTGCACGCGACAGTATCTTGAAAGAGGCCAAGGAAAAGGCGCAGCGCGAGGGACAAAAGCTCGTAGAGGAGGCAAAGGCGCAGATACTTGTGGAGAAGGAGAACGCCATGCGCGAGATCCGTTCTCAGATCGGCGACCTTTCCATCAAGATTGCGAGCAAAGTGGTCCAGCGCGACATGGAGCAAGACAAAGAGCAGGAGCGTTTCATCGAGCAAGTGCTCAAAGAAATGGAATCTGCGAGATAAGAAAGGTTTGAGGAAGACTTTATGGACATAGGTATTATTTCCGTTCGTTATGCCAAGGCGCTGTTGCAGTTTGCTATCGAAAATAAAGAAGAGCAAGCGGTTTACGGCGAGATGCAGACTCTCGGCGAGACGTTCAGGGCCGTGCCTGCCTTGCAGCAGGCGCTGATAAATCCGACGTACACCGAAGAGCAGAAAACCGGCTGGCTGCTCACGGCGGCTTCGGGCGACGCCAAAGCAACGCTTTCGCTCCGCCGCTTCGTTTCGCTGGTTGTAAAGAACGGGCGGGCTGATATGATGCTTTTCATATCGGCTTCCTATTTAACGCTTTATCGGAAGAAAAAGCACCTGACGGAAGCCCGCCTCACGTTTGCACGGCAGGTAAACGCCACGCTTGTGGAGCGCATCCGAAAGATGCTTGAAGAAAAAATCCACGCCAAGGTCGAAATGAGCGTTTCCGAAGACAAAGAGCTCTTAGGCGGCTTTGTCTTGGAATATGACACGTATCGGCTTGACGCCAGTGTGCGGACGCAATTGAACGAATTGCGGCGCAATTGGGTGCAGTAGTAGAAATTAACAGATTAAATCTTTATGCCAAACAAGATAAAGCCCAGTGAGATTTCGGAGCTCCTGCTGCAACAATTGCAGCAGGCCGAAACGCAAGTCCGCTTTGAAGAGGTGGGCGTGGTGCTTTCGGTGGGAGATGGCGTTGCCCGTATCTACGGCATGACGAATGTCACCGAAAACGAACTGGTAGAATTCGAAAACGGCGTAATGGCCGTGGCGATGAACTTGGAAGAGGACAACGTCGGCGCTGTTCTCCTCGGCCCCTCGGAAGGTATCAAGGAAGGGCAGCGCGTGCGCCGCACGGGCCGCGTTGCCTCCATCGAGGTGAACGAGAACATGCTTGGCAGGGTCATCAACCCGTTGGGTATGCCGCTCGACGGCGGAAGCGAGATTGCGGGCGAGAAGTTCCGCATGCCGCTCGACCGTAAGGCGCCGGGCGTCATCTATCGCCAACCCGTTAATCAGGCTTTGCAGACCGGCTTGAAGGCCGTCGACTCCATGATACCCATTGGCCGCGGCCAGCGTGAGCTGATAATCGGCGACCGTCAGACGGGCAAGACCGCCATTGCGATAGACACCATCATTAATCAGAAGAGCTGTTACGAGAACGGCGACCCTGTTTATTGTATCTACGTGGCCATTGGCCAGAAAGCGTCTACCGTGGCCAATATTGTGCGGGTGCTGAAAGAGAGCGGGGCCATGCCTTACTCCATCGTCGTGTCTGCCACGGCGGCCGAGCCTGCTGCCTTGCAGTATTTCGCCCCCTTTGCCGGTGCGGCCATAGGCGAATATTTCCGCGACCGCGGCAAGCATGCGCTGGTCGTTTACGACGATCTTTCGAAGCAGGCAGTTGCCTATCGTGAGGTTTCGCTCATCTTGCGCCGCCCTTCCGGTCGCGAGGCCTATCCGGGCGATGTCTTTTACCTCCATTCGCGCCTTTTGGAGCGCGCTGCCAAAATCAACAACCAGACGGAGGTGGCCGCCAAGATGAACGACCTGCCCGAGTGTATGAAAGGAAAAGTGGTGGGAGGCGGCTCCCTGACAGCCCTGCCCATCATCGAAACGCAGGCCGGCGACGTTTCGGCCTACATTCCCACGAATGTCATCTCCATTACCGACGGCCAGATATATCTTGATACCAACCTGTTCAACCAAGGTGTGCGTCCGGCCATTGATGTGGGCATCTCCGTGTCGCGTGTAGGCGGTGCAGCTCAGATCAAGAGTATGAAAAAGATTGCCGGTACGTTGAAAATCGACCAGGCCCAGTACCGTGAGCTCGAAGCCTTTTCAAAGTTCTCGTCCGACATGGATCCCGTTACGGCCATGACCATCGACCGCGGCCGCAAGAACAACGAGCTCCTCATCCAGGCGCAGTACAGCCCGATGCCCGTGGGCGAGCAGGTGGCCATCCTCTACTGCGGCACGAAGGGGCTGCTCCGCGACGTACCCCTCGACAAGGTGCGCGATTTTCAGGACAGCTTCTTGCAGATGCTGCGTGCCAACTATGCCGACAGCGTATTGGGAGAGCTTTCGCGCGGAAACATCGACGACAACGTCGTGAAGAACATCGAGAAGGTGGCTGCCGACGTGGCAGGACAGTATAAAAACTAACGCTTTATGCCTTCACTCAAAGAAGTCAAGACGCGTATTGCTTCCGTCAACAGCACTCGTAAGATTACGAGCGCAATGAAGATGGTGGCTTCCTCAAAGTTGCGCCGCGCCCAGCAGGCCATCGAGCAGATGAGGCCTTACGAGGAGCGCCTGAACAACATCATGGCGACTTTCTTGAAGAACATGCAGGGTGAGGTGGCTTCTCCTTATGCGGTGACACGCGAGGTGAAGCGGGTGGTCTTGGTTGCCTATTCGTCCAATTCCAGTCTTTGTGGAGGCTTCAATTCAAACGTGATCAAGGAGCTCAGAAAAGCAGTCGAGGCCTATCGTGCAGCCGGTGTCGAGGTGGTCAAGGTTTATCCCCTCGGACGAAAAGTGTTCGACGCCATGCGTAAGGACGGCTTTTCAGGCCTGACAGATTATTCTGCCGTGCTCAACCATCCCGCTTATGCACCGGTGGTCGAGGTAGCCTCCGAGATAATGGATATGTACGTGCGGGGCGAGATCGATAAGGCCGAAATCCTTTATCATCACTTCAAGAGCTCGTCCACGCAGGTGCTCAGGCACGAAGATTTCCTGCCCGTCAGCCTTGACGTGCAGGAGCAGGAGGAAACTGCGGCTTCGGCGCTCGACTATATCGTCGAACCCTCGCCGGCTGAAATCCTGACAGACCTCATCCCCAAGGCGCTCCACCTGAAGCTGTATGCCGCCATGCTCGACAGCCTGGCCAGCGAGCACGCCGCGCGCGTCATTGCCATGCAGGTGGCCACGGACAATGCCGACGAGCTGCTGCGCGACCTCACGTTGCAGTACAACAAATCGCGGCAGCAGGCCATCACCAACGAGCTGCTCGACCTTGCGGGCGGTGCCATGCAGTAAGAGGCGAAGTCGGCGGCCGGCAGTGGCCGCAAAGCGCTTTCTCACGCGACAGAAAACGACAAGGAGCAGACCGAACGTCCTTTGCGGCGGCGGTCTGCTCCTTTTTTGTGCCCGCTTCGGCGCTGGACCGCGCGGCTGTCATCTTCGTGCTTTGCGCAGTTTGCTCGGGGCCCCGATATAGTGCCGCGCCACGACGATATGCAGGGAAGAAACGCGAACATCCTCCCGGCATACGGTCGTGGCGCGGCTGCATGCGGTCAGTCGCTGTGTGGCTTGCGGCCTGTTCTGCCGCAGGCGTCAGCTTTGCGCGGGCTTCAGCTCGTAGGTGCGGCCGCTGCGTCCCGTGGCGCGGAACGTGTCGTCCGTCAGCTCCTCGATGGTTACGGTGTCGGGCTGTCCGCTGTTGGTGAGCACGAGTGTGCCGTTTGTGATGCGGTAGTTTTTTGTGAAAGCGTCCAGCTGCGTCAGGTTTATCAGCACGCCGATGGCTTCGCCACCGTCGCGCGTGGTCATGGCGTAACGGTCGCCCTCGTTCAGGTCGCCGCAGATGCGGCCGTAGGCGTCGTCGCCCGTTGCCGTCTCGGAGGTGCGCGCCACTTCCAGCGTGTCGCCGGCATCGGTGATGAGCGTAAACGTGCTCATCCCGAACTCGTCGGCCCGTCCATAGAGGGTGCTGTCGGCCGCCTGCTCGGTGGCAGCTGTTTCGCTTGTGGTCGGGGCGGTTTCGTCGTGGGGCTGTTCTTTTTTACCGGAGTTGCAGGCTGTCAGGCTCAGCAGCGTGGCTGCCAGCAGCAGATAGAGCGTTCTTTTCATCGGGTTCGGTAAGTTTAAAAGGAGTGGAAAGTTGATTTTCGCGCTAAATTACGCATTTCCTTGCGTATTTATGCTTTTTCTTCCCGGCAAACAGGCGGTTTGACGGCTTCTTCACGTTTTTTGCAGCCCTTCGTCCGTTGCGCGAGGAGGCGGCAAAACGCGGGCAGTCCTGCTGCGCATCCCGGTTTCGGTGCTCGTGGTCGCGCGTGGCGGTAAGAAAAAGTCCCCGTCCGATGGAGCGGGCGGGGATTCTGGGTTGGGAGGCATGTGGCGTGCGGCTGTGCGTCTTGCTATTTGAGAGAAAACCGCACGGGAATGGTAAACCAGACGGCCACGTGTTTGTCGTTTTTTATGCCCGGGTAGAATTTTCTCAGCTTCTTGACGGCGTCGACGGCTGCCCGGTCGCAGTCCTTGCTGAGGCTTCTTTGCACAACGACTTTCCCCACTTTTCCGTCTTTTCCGATGAGAAAACGCAGCACGACGGAACCTTCAATTTTTTGCTCCACGGCCGAGGCGGGGTATTTCAAGTTAGCCCCGATGTCGCGCAGAAGAGCCGCTTCTCCACCGGGATATATCGGCTGCATGTCCACAATGGAGTATGTTTTTTCCGTCTCTTCTGCCGGCGCCACCGAGTCGGCGGGAAGCGGCCGGGCGGCAGCTGCAAGCAGACGGTGCGCATGCGCGGAACGGGCAGGCGCAAAGAGCAGGCAAAAGCCTGCAACCAGCCATGCGAGCGGAAAGACTGTGGCTTGCCGGCTCGCAGAAGTCTTTTCTCTGATTTTCATTTTGAATGGGGTGTTAAGCATTTGTTTTTAGAAGTCTGTGAGCATCCGCAAATGTATGGAAACTTTATACTATCTGCAAGGAAATGCTCAAAAATCGCCGTAAAAAAAATGAAAATGAAGCGTTTGGCGGAGGTAGACCGGCGTATTTGCAGTTTCCCTTCCCGACAAACAGGCCGTTTGCTCGCCTCTTTACATTTTTTGCTCCCCCTCGTCCGTTGCTGAAGGTGGCGGCATATAAGCAACCGGCTGCGCTGCCTCCTTTGAGTGGGGCGTAAATAGGATAGGTTACGCCCTATAAAACACCCCGCCCGAAGAGTGGGGCGGGGTGGCGGAGCAGAAAAGCACAGGCATGCAAATGCGGCTTGTCAGCGGCGTACAGTCCCGGCGCATTACTGAAGTACGAATCTTATGGGGACGGTGAAAAAGACGGCAACGGGTTTGCCTTTTTGTTTGCCCGGAGTGAACCGTTTCAGTTTCCTGACGGCGTCGACAGCCGCCCGGTCGCAATCTTTGCTGAGGCCTCTTTGCACTGTGACCTTCCCGACCTTGCCATCTTTCTTGATGACAAATCGCAGGACGACGGTACCTTGCAATTTTTGTTTCAAGGCCGAGGCCGGGTATTCCACGTTGCTCATGATGTCGCGCAGAAGAGCCGTCTCTCCGCCCGGATATTGCGGCAGTTGTTCGGCGGTGGCGAGCACTTCTTCCTCCTCGTCGGCCGGTACCACCGTATCGGCCGCTACCGGCAGGATGGCAGCCGCAGCTGCCGGCGAGATTGCTGCCTGCATGCCAGCCGTAGCTGTGTGCGAGGCGGGAGCGTTGCGGGCGGTGGTCGGGGCTGTGGCCGGCGAAGCGTCGGCCGCACGGCTTATGGCCGGCGACTGTTGGGAAACGCAGTCGTTGATTGGCTGTGCGGTGCGGACTTTTTCGGCCCGGGCCGGTGCGAACAGCAGGCAGATGCCTGCGGCCAGCGGTGCGAGCAGCAAGAACGAGGCTTGCCGGCCCGCAGATGTTTTTTTCTTGTTCATCATTTTGATTCGCGTTTTAAGAGATGAAACATTGAATTGATTAGATAGAGCTGCAGCTTCTGAGTTGACGTTGTGCAAGAGTGAAAACTGATAGCCACGGCGGTTGCCGCATGTGGAGCAGACGATGCGGTCGGCCTGAAACTCGTGGACCAGGCGCAGCTCCCGGCGCCACAACCATACGAACGGGTTGCACCAGGCAATGGCGCATACCACCTCGCTCCACAGCACGTCAAACGAATGGCCCAAGCGTGCATGTGCCGTTTCGTGCACGATGCGGAAGTCGGTCGGCCCGGCAACCGGGGAGCCGGACGGCAGGCATATATATCCGAAGAAAGAAAACGCACCCCGGTCTGCCGGCAGCAGGCGTACGACGTGGTCGCCGTAGCTGCGGCAGGGCAGCCGGCGTATCCGCACGAGCAGAAGGGCGGCAGAGGCGGCCGTGCGCAGCAGCAGGAAGGCGGCAGGCAGCGCATAGACAAGGAGGAGAACCGGTGGGGCCGCCTCGCGACTATCTGCTGCCGCTTGACCTACGGTTACGGCGGGTAGCACAATCGCCCTAAGCGAGGCTGCGGGGCTCTCCGTCTCAGGCAGCCAGGCTGCAACGGCGGGGAGCCAGGCCGCGGCGAGAGGAAGCACAAGCAGGAGGACGCGCCGCAACGCGAGGGCCGTATTGCCCCGCGCGCAGAGGGCATAGCAGGCGTATAGCAGGATAAAAGCTATGTTGGCTTGCAGCAGATAACGGAACAGGTCGGCAGTCATGGCAGTTTTGTTTTAGGAAAGTCAATCGGCTGTTTCTGAGGCGTTTGTTTCGATCATTTGCAGGATTTCTTTCAACTCGCTTGCCGATATTTTCTGCTCGCGGACGAAGCACGAAACGAGCTCTTTATACGAGTTGTCGAAGTAGGCCTGCACCATATTGCCCATACACCGTCGCCGGTAGTCAGTGCGGGCTACGGCGGGGCGGTAGAGATACGTTGTGCCTATGCGTTGCGACGCGAGAAAGCCCTTGTGTTCAAGGTTTTTCAGGACAGAGGCCACCGTCGTATAGGGAGGGCGCTGTTTGCCGTAGGCAGCCACGACGTCCTTAACGGTAGCCTCTTGCAGGTTCCACATCAGGCGCATGGCCTTCTCTTCTTGCGGGGTTAGCTGTTCGGTTCTCATTTCCAGTAAGCTTACGAATGTGTCGCAAATATACGAAGTTTTCGTAGGGTGGGCAGAAAAACCGCATAAAATCGCCCTAAAAAATGAAAATGAAGCGTTTAGCGGCGGAAAACCGGCGGAAAAGGCGGCTTGTATCGAAAAAGTCGCTATCTTTGCAGCCGATTTTAGTAAACATAAAGTCTAACTTTATTAATTACAAACAACAAACAAATTACATGGAGAATTTAAAGAACGTTCAGCCTTTGGCCGATTTCGATTGGAGCGCCTTTGAAAACGGCACCGCCGAAAGCACGGAAAGCAAAGAGCAGCTGAAAGGCGCTTACGACGCCACGCTCAACCGCGTCAACGAAAACGAGGTTGTCGAGGGTACGGTTATCGCCATCAACAAGCGCGAAGTCGTAGTCAACATCGGTTACAAATCCGATGGCATCATTCCTATGAGCGAGTTCCGCTACAATCCCGAACTTAAGGTGGGCGATACCGTTGAGGTGTACATCGAAAACCAAGAGGACAAGAAAGGTCAGCTGGTTCTTTCCCACAAGAAAGCCCGTGCTGCCAAAGCTTGGGAACGTATCAACGAAGCTCTTGAAAACAAAGAGGTTATCAAGGGTTATATCAAGTGCCGCACGAAGGGTGGTATGATTGTAGATGTCTTTGGCATCGAGGCCTTCCTGCCCGGCTCGCAGATCGACGTGAAGCCCATCCGCGACTACGACGTGTTCGTGGGCAAGACGATGGAGTTCCAGGTGGTGAAAATCAACCAGGAATACAAGAACGTCGTTGTATCTCACAAGGCACTCATCGAGGCCGAGCTCGAAGCACAGAAGCAGGAGATCATCTCCCACCTCGAAAAGGGTCAGGTGCTCGAAGGAACGGTCAAGAACATCACGTCCTACGGTGTATTCATCGATTTGGGCGGAGTGGACGGCCTTATCCACATTACAGACCTGTCTTGGGGTCGCGTAAACGATCCGCACGAGATTGTTCAGCTCGACCAGAAGCTCAATGTAGTTATTTTGGACTTCGACGAGGAGAAGAAGCGTATCGCCTTGGGTCTGAAGCAACTGACGCCGCATCCCTGGGATGCCCTCGACCCCGATTTGAAAGTGGGCGACAAGGTGAAGGGCAAGGTGGTCGTCATGGCCGACTACGGTGCATTCGTAGAAATTGCCCCGGGCGTGGAAGGACTTATCCACGTGAGCGAAATGAGCTGGAGCCAGCACCTGCGTTCTGCCCAGGATTTCCTGAAGGTGGGCGACGAGGTGGAAGCCGTCATCCTGACGCTCGACCGCACGGAGCGCAAGATGTCGCTCGGCATCAAGCAGCTGAAAGAAGACCCGTGGAAGGATATCGAAGTGAAGTATCCTGTCGGTTCCAAGCACACGGCAAAGGTGCGCAACTTCACCAACTTCGGCGTGTTTGTTGAGCTCGAAGAAGGCGTTGACGGCCTGATCCACATCTCCGACCTCTCTTGGACGAAGAAGGTTAAGCATCCGTCCGAGTTTACGCAGATTGGCGCTCCGATCGACGTCATCGTGCTCGAAATAGACAAGGACAACCGTCGCCTGAGCCTCGGCCACAAGCAGCTGGAAGAGAACCCTTGGGACGTATTTGCCGGCATCTTTACCGAAGGCTCGATCCACGAGGGCAAGATTGTCGAAATGCTCGAAAAGGGCGCCGTCGTACAGCTCGAGCAGGGCGTCGAGGGCTTTGCAACGCCCAAGCACCTCGTTAAGCAGGACGGCAGCCACGCTCAGCTGAACGAAACGCTCCCCTTCAAGGTCATCGAGTTTAACAAGGACAGCAAGCGCATCATCCTGTCGCACAGCCGCACGTTCGAAGATGCTCAGCGTGCAGAGGCACGTGCCGAGAAGAAGGCAGCTGCCGCCAAGAAGGCTGCCAAGAAGGAAGAGGTACCCGTTATCCAGAACCAGGTTGCTTCGACGAGCCTCGGCGATAACGACGCTCTGGCCGCACTGAAAGCTAAAATGGAGAAGGGTGAGTAACCCGTAGCGAAAGGCTCCATTTGCCATACCGCAACAGCGGCCGCCCGTTTCCGGGGCGGCCGCTGTTTTCGTTGTAAGGCGGAGTGGGGCAGGTGCTGACAAATGATTATTTTTGCACCTGCAAATTGTAAAAGGACATAACATGAAAATGGAAGCGGCTTTATTCGATCTGGACGGCGTGCTCGTCGATACCGAATCGCAATATACCGATTTTTGGATACGCGTGGGCAAGGTTTACTATCCCGACGACCCCGACTTTGCCGTGCGCATAAAAGGACAGGCGTTGGAGAATATCTTTTCGCAGTATTTTCCAGACAGCCCGGACGTGCAGAAGCAGCTGCGTGAAGACCTGTCGGCGTTTGAAGCCCGGATGAACTATACCTTTATGCCCGGTGCCGGGGCGTTTGTGCGCGCCCTGCGTCGCGAGGGCGTCAGGACGGCGGTCGTAACCAGCTCAGACCGGTGGAAGATGGCGCAGTTGCTGAAGCAGCATCCGGGGTTCGACGATTTGTTCGACCGTTTGTTTACGGCAGAAGACGCCGAACGCTCGAAGCCGGCGCCCGACTGCTACCTGAACGCCATGAGCTTCTTTGGCACGGCACCCGAAGCGTGCGTGGTGTTCGAAGACTCGCTGAACGGACTGAAAGCCGCGCGGGCTTCGGGGGCCGCAGTGGTGGGGCTGAGCACGACGCTGCCGCAGGAAACCGTGGCCCAATACAGCGATTACGTCATGGCCGATTTCACGGACATCACGCCGGCTTCGCTTCGGGAGAGATTGGCAGAATGAAAGAAAAGGCGTAATTTTGCAGCCTGCATCCCGGTGGCGGATGCCGCTGTTTACGGATATACATACCATAATAATATAATATATGTCAGGTTATATTGTGGACGACACGCGTAAAGTGACGACGCGTCGTTTTCAGGAAATGAAAGAGCAGGGAAAGAAAATAGCCATGCTCACGGCCTATGATTATACGACAGCCGCGATTGTGGATGCAGCCGGAGTGGACGCCATCCTCGTGGGCGACAGCGCTTCGAACGTGATGGCCGGAAACCAGACGACCTTGCCCATTACGCTGGATCAGATGATATATCACGCACAGGCCGTCGTGCGGGCTGTGAAGCGCGCCTTGGTGGTGTGCGATATGCCCTTCGGAACGTATCAGGTGAATGCCACGGAGGGCGTGGCCAACGCCGTGCGCATTATGAAGGAGACAGGCTGCGATGCTCTGAAACTGGAAGGCGGAGTTGAGATCGTGGAAACAGTGAAACGCATCTTGGAGGCCGGCATCCCCGTAATGGGCCATCTGGGACTGATGCCGCAGAGCATCAACAAGTATGGAACGTACACGGTGCGCGCCAAAGAAGAGGCCGAGGCCGAAAAGCTCGTGTCGGACGCCAAGGCGCTGGCCGATGCCGGCTGCTTTGCCCTGACGCTCGAAAAAATACCGGCCCAGCTGGCTCGGAGAGTGACGTCGGAAGTGAACATACCCGTGATTGGCATAGGGGCCGGCGGAGGCGTCGACGGACAAGTGCTTGTCGTGGCCGACATGCTGGGCATGACGCAAGGGTTCAGCCCGAAGTTCCTGCGGCGATATGCCGATTTGAACCGCATCATGAGCGATGCCATCGGACAATATGTGACCGACGTGAAGAGCGGCGATTTTCCCAACGAACAAGAACAATATTGACAATACGCAGACGACGGGCAGCGGCAGAGAGCCGTTGCCCGTCGTCTTTTAAAAGGATTTCATGCCTTTAAAAGCAAGAAAATTAAAGGGTGCGGATGTTCGATGTTGGGAGATTTTATTAATTTTGCAAACCTATAAAACAGCACATTCAGCTTTATTGGAAATATATGGCGAAGAAATTTACGGAGCGTAACGGCTTGAACCTTTTCGAGGTAAACAAAGAGGTCCTGAACGAGTGGGACCGGGCCGACCTTTTCCACAAAAGTATGTCGGAGCGCGAGGGCTATCCTTCGTTCGTATTTTACGAAGGTCCTCCTTCGGCCAACGGACATCCCGGTATCCACCACGTGATGGCACGCACTATCAAAGACGTGTTCTGCCGGTATAAAACGATGAAGGGTTTCCACGTAAACCGTAAAGCTGGATGGGATACGCATGGCTTGCCCGTTGAACTGAGCGTTGAAAAAGAGCTCGGCATCACCAAAGAGGATATAGGCAAGACAATCAGTATAGAAGATTACAACAGCAAGTGCCGGAAGAACGTTATGATGTACACTCAGGAATGGACCGACCTGAGTCATCTGATGGGCTATTGGGTAGATATGGAGCATCCTTATATAACGTATGAGAACTCCTATATAGAAACGTTGTGGTGGCTGTTGAAACAACTTTACGACAAAGGTCTCTTGTATAAAGGCTACACCATCCAGCCTTATTCGCCGGCAGCAGGCACCGGTTTGAGCTCCCACGAGCTCAACCAGCCGGGATGCTATCGCGACGTGAAAGATACGACGGCTACGGTGCAGTTTAAAATAACTGACCCAAAGCCGGAGATGACGCAGTGGGGCGAAGCTTATTTTTTGGCTTGGACAACGACGCCCTGGACGTTGCCTTCGAACACGGCGCTTTGCGTTGGTCCTAAGTTCGACTATGTATGCATTCAGACGTACAATCCATATTCTGGTAAGCCGGTAAGCGTAGTGATGGCCGAGGCGCTTGTGAGTGCCTACTTCAATGCAGCGGGAAAAGACTTGCCTTTGAACGAATATAAGCAGGGGGATAAGATTGTTCCTTATCGCATTGTCGGAAAATGGAAGGGAACAGAATTGGAGGGAATGCACTATGAGCAGCTCATCCCTTACGTAAATCCCGGTAAAGGAGCTTTCCGCGTGATTTTGGGCGATTATGTCAGCACGGAAGACGGAACGGGTATTGTTCACATTGCTCCTACGTTCGGTGCCGACGACGCATTCGTGGCCAAGCAGGCCGGAATACCACCTCTGCAAGTTGTAAATAAAAAGGGAAAGCTTTGTCCGCTGGTTGACCTGAAAGGTCGCTTCTTCCGGTTGGAAGATTTAGACGACGACTTCGTGAAAGCCCGCGTCAATGTCCCGCTATATAAAGACGTGGCGGGAAGATACGTCAAGAACGCTTACGATCCGACGCTTACGGAGAAGGACGAGACGCTCGACATCTCTATATGTATGATGTTGAAGCAGCAAGGTCTGGCTTTCAAGATTGAAAAGCACGTTCACAGCTATCCACATTGCTGGCGGACGGACAAACCTGTGCTTTATTACCCGCTGGACAGCTGGTTCATCAGAAGTTCTGCCTGCAAGGAGCGCATGATGGAGCTTAACAAGACCATTCGCTGGAAGCCCGCGACGACAGGTACCGGCCGCTTCGGAAAATGGCTCGAAAACCTGAACGATTGGAACCTTAGTCGCAGCAGATATTGGGGTACGCCCTTGCCAATTTGGCGTAACGACGACAATGAGGAAAAGTGCATCGGAAGTATTGAGGAGCTCTACGCAGAAATTGAAAATAGCGTCTCAGCTGGCTTCATGGAGACCAATCCTCTGAAAGATAAGGGCTTTGTTCCGGGCGATTTCAGCGCTGACAATTATCATAAGATCGATTTGCATCGCCCGTATGTGGACGATATTATTCTGGTGTCGGCTTCCGGGAAGCCTTTGAAGCGTGAGGCGGACTTGATAGACGTATGGTTTGACTCCGGGTCGATGCCTTACGCTCAGATACACTATCCGTTTGAGAACAAGGAGCAGCTTGATGGCGGTTCGGTCTATCCTGCGGATTTTATTGCCGAAGGTGTGGATCAGACGCGTGGATGGTTCTTTACTCTGCACGCCATTGCGACGATGGTGTTCGACAGTAAAGCCTTCAAAGCCGTTATCAGTAACGGGCTGGTACTGGATAAGAACGGGAACAAGATGAGTAAACGGTTGGGCAATGCCGTCGATCCGTTTAAGGCGATAGAGAAATTCGGTTCCGACCCTTTGCGTTGGTATATGATGACGAATTCGTCGCCGTGGGACAATTTGAAATTTGACGAAGAGGGCGTGAAGGAAGTTTCGCGCACTTTCTTTGCCAAGTTGTTCCAGACGTATTCGTTCTTTGCCATGTATGCCAACGTGGATGGCTTTGACAATTCGGCGGAGCAGGTGCCCAATAACGAACGTCCCGAAATTGACCGTTGGATCTTGTCGGAACTGAACACGTTGGTGAAGAACGTGACCGATTGCTTCGACGATTATGACCCGACGAAAGCCGGCCGTTTGATTGAGACGTTTGTCATTGACAACTTGTCGAATTGGTATGTCCGTCTGAACCGCAAACGTTTCTGGGCCGGGCAGATGGGTACGGATAAGCTCTCGGCTCATCAGACGCTGTACACTTGTTTGCTGACGGTGTCGAAGCTGATGGCGCCGATTGCGCCTTTCTATGCCGACCGCCTGTATAAGGATTTGACGGAATGCATGGCCGACGCTGCGGCCGAGAGTGTTCATCTCGCATTCTTCCCCGAGGCTGACGAGGCAATGGTCGACGGCAATCTGGAAGAGCGCATGCGGATGGCGCAGAAGATTACCTCGATGGTGCTCTCCTTGCGCAAGAAGGAGAAAATCATTGTGCGTCAGCCGTTGCAGCGCATCTCCATACCCGTGTCGGACGACAGGCAGCGTGCCAAAATCGAAGCCGTGAAGCAGCTCATTCTTGACGAAGTGAACGTGAAGTCTCTTGAATTTGTGAACGGTGCTTTGTTGGAGAAAAAGGTGAAGTGCAACTTCCGCGTCATGGGTAAGAAGTTCGGAAAGCTGATGAAAGCCGTTTCTGCCGCTGTGGCTGAAATGTCGCAGGCAAGCATCGCCGAGTTGGAGCAGAACGGTTCCGTTACGTTGCGGGCCGAAAACGAAGATGTGCTCATCGAGCGCGACGACGTGGAAATCATCAGCGAGGACATCCCCGGCTGGACGGTTGCCAACGACGGAACGCTGACGGTGGCCCTCGATTTGGAGATTTCCGACGAACTCCGGCAGGAGGGCCTGGCGCGTGAGCTGATCAAGCGCATACAGGCTTATCGTAAGGAGAGCGGTTTTGAAATTACCGACCATATCTGCGTGACGATGGAGGCTTCGCACGTATTGCAGCCCGTAGTTGATGCCTATCGCGACTATATCTGCGGGCAGGTGCTGGCCGACAGCTTCACGTTTGCCGAAAGCGATGTCGTAGGAACGACGTTCAGTTTCGACGACTTCAACGTAAAAGTGAATATTCAGAAATCGACCTTATAAATCATCCTTGAAAGAATAAAACTATGGCTGAGAAAACACGTTACAGCGATGAGGAATTGGCTGAATTCAAAAAGCTGATTTTGGAAAAAATCGCCTTGGCAAAGCGCGATTACGACCAGATGATGGATGTCCTGATGAACCGTGGCGGCAACGACGTCGACGATACGTCGCCCACGTATAAAATCCTGGAAGAAGGCTCTTCCACGCAGACAAAGGAGGAACTTACAACGATGGCTGCCCGCCAGCAGAAGTTCATACAGGGATTGCAGGCAGCTTTGGTGCGCATAGAGAACAAAACCTACGGCATCTGCCGCGTCACGGGCAAGCTGATACCGAAGGAGCGCTTGCGCGCCGTGCCTCATGCCACGTTGAGCATCGAAGCCAAGCAGATGAAAAACCGTAAAGACTGACGCATTGTGAAGAAAGGCATACCGTTCCGTTCTCTCCTCGCTGCGGCCATCATCGTTTTTGTGCTGGTAGCCGATCAGCTTATCAAAATTTGGGTAAAAACCAACATGTCGCTTTATGAACGCATTGAAGTGACGGATTGGTTCCAGCTGTGTTTCACCGAGAACGAGGGAATGGCGTTTGGTATGGACTTTATCGGCACGATGTTTCTTACGGTGTTCCGCGTGATAGCGGTGGCGGTGTTTGCCGTCATTCTTGTTCGCATTATCCGTCGCCGCTATCCCGTCGGACTTATTGTCTGTCTTTCTTTCATTGTGGCCGGTGCTGCCGGCAATATTATCGACAACAGCATTTACGGGCTGATATTTACGCAGAGCCTTCCCGGCTCGGCACCCGCCGAGCTTGTTTCGTGGGGAAGCGGGTATGGCTCGTTTCTCTCGGGGCATGTGGTCGATATGTTCTATTTTCCCCTTTTCGTCTGGCCCGATTGGGTGCCTTTTCTGGGCGGAAAGGTCTTTTTCAACGCCATCTTCAATTTTGCTGACGCTGCCATCAGCTGCGGAGCCATCGCTCTGTTGTTGTGCTATTACCGCTACCTTTCCGGCGAAGGCTCTCCCCGTGCCTCCCAACGCTGACCGTCATGAACTGTTTGCTTAAGCCCTTGCTTTGCTGTTTGCTTGCTTCGACTTTGGTGGCTTGCAAGACCAAGTTGCCCGAGGGCATTATTGAGGCATCGCGGATGGAGAGCATTCTCTACGATTATCATGTGGCCCGTGCCATGGCGTCCGTTTCGGCCGACAGCATCGATTACCGTATGCGGCTCTATTGTGCGGCGGTGTATAAGAAGTATGGCATTTCCGAGGCCGATTTCAACCGTTCGCTCGAATGGTACACGCGCCATTCCGACGAGCTGTTTGAAATATACGAGCGCCTGGACGAGCGCTTTGCCAAGGAAGCGTCGGCCTTGGGGCTTTCGGCCGGTCCGGGTTCGGAGCTGGCAAAAATGGGGACGCAGGGCGATACGGCCAACGTTTGGCGCGGGCGCAGTTTCTACCTGCTTTCGTCCAACTACATCAACCGCATGTCGTTTGTTCAGAAGGCCGATACCGCTTACCGCCCGGGTGACCGCATTGAGTGGCGTTTCAACGTACGCTGGGTGTATCGCGAGGGCTACAAGGCGGCCAAGGCTGTGCTGGCTGTGCGTTACGACAACGATTCGACGGCTACCGTGACGCAGCATATCTACAATTCGGGTGTGCAGAGCGTGGCCATCAAGACGGAAAAGAGAAAGATAAAGGAGGTGAGCGGCTTGATATATCAGTGTGCCGAATGGTCCGACAAGCCCAAGCTGTTGCTCATTTCTGCCCCGGCTTTGATACGTTTCCACGAAAAGGCTCCGGTTCCCGCTCCCGACAGTCTGGCCACGTCGCCTGTGCGTCCCGACAGCCTTGCGACCGATACGGCTGCGCGCCCGGCCCCCGACAGCCTCCGCCGTCCGCACGGCCATGCGCCCAAGACGCCGCAGGCCGCCGAACGCACGTTTACGTTGCGCCGCCACCCGTAATTTTCCATAGCTTTTTCTTTCGTACAATGTCTTTGCGTCGCGTAGCAGTCTCTCGTCTTCATCTTCCCGACGGGCGCGTGCTTTACAATCAGGTTGTCGAGCTCGACGGCGATGTCTTCGTGCGCCATTATCCCCTCACCGAGGAGCTTCCCTTTACAGAATGGAGAGGGGGGGACTATTTTTTACCGGCCGACAACCAGCCTCTCTGAGCCCGGAACGAGGAGGAGAGGAATGGTAGAAATGTCGGTTTTTCCCGTCAATATTGCTTCAAATGCTGGTTGTGCGCAAAGATTTGTTCCTAAATCTTGTGCATATAAAAAACTTATTCCATACATTTGCAGCAATCGATCCCGGGAAACCGGGTATGTGTAACCTATAAAAATTGATTTTATGAAAAGGTTTATTTTAATGGCGCTCGTTGCTGTCATGTCTTTAACGGCAAGTGCACAAGTTTACTTAGGTGGATCGGTCGGCCTCTGGCGCGATTACAATGAAAACGAGACATCTTTCAACCTTACACCGGAGGTAGGCTACAATCTCTCGGACAAGTGGGCCATAGGCTTGCAGATTGGCTACCAGCACCAGTATGCTAAAGGTGTTAAAGCAAATGGTTTTGGCATTAAACCCTATGGCCGTTGGTCGTACGCAAAGGTGGGCCCCGTGCGCTTCTTCCTCGACATGGGCTTCGGCTTCGATACGTATAAAACGAAAGTAGAGATTGGCGATGAGACCATTAAGTCTGATCCCTTCAACGCTTGGGAAATCGGCGTATCGCCCGGTCTGGCAGTTGCCTTGACGGATAATCTCGACTTCATAGCTCATGTAGGCTTCCTCGGCTTCCGCGATTCCGACGACGGGTCGGCTGCCAAGTTTGGCCGCGACGGTTTCGGCTTCAACGTCGACGGAAATAATCTCAACTTCGGACTCTATTACAACTTCTGATAGAGAAATCTTCGTTTATCCATCGTGCCGGTTCTCCGCGAGGAGGGCCGGCATTTTTTGTGTCCTTGTTTCGTCGCGCAGATTTACTTGAAAAACGAGGGGACGGCCAACTGTTACGCTTTCCCGGCCGCTTTCATGACGTTTGGTGGCTGTAAAAAAGAAAAGGCAGGCAGGAAAAATGAAGAAGCCGGGAAGAAAAAACGGCCGGGAAACTGAAAAATCGTTTTCCGGCCGTTGCTGTCTGTCCCGCAGTGACGTTGGCGGGACAGGGTGGGGGAGTTTTACGTTACGTCGGGAAAAAGCATGGCCCGCGTGAAAACAAACGGTTCGAACAGGCGGCAGCTCACGATGGCGCGCGCCGTTCCGTCGCAGAGCGCGGCTTCGAGACGGAGCTGGGCGCCGCAGCCGGCCGCGCGCGTCAGGCGGATGCCCTCTTTCAGCGTGATGCCCGGCCGGCCGAACAGCTTGAACGCCGCTTCCTTGGCGCTCCATGCCGTGAGGGCGGCCGTTTCGGCATCGTCCGCTTCGTCGTAGCCGTATTCGCCGGGCGAGAGAAACTTTGTGCGCAGGCGGAAAGCGCGTGGCCCCCGTTGTTCCAGGTCGATGCCGACGCGGGCGGTGGGCGAGAGAGACAGCGCCACGAACGGCCCCGAGTGGGAGATGCTGATGTGGCCCCCTCCCTCCGTCAGAAACGGGCTGCCGTCCGGCCGGTGGCCGATGGTGCCGCCAAGCCTGAAAGCGCACCGCAGCAGCAGGCGCTCGGCCAGCCATTCCTTGCGGCGTTTGTCGGTGGTGAGCGCCGCATAGCCGCTGGCGTCGGCCGTAGCGCTCTCAACAAACAAAGCGTGGAGCTCGTCCACGCTTTCGCTTGTTTGCCAGATGGCCGTGGCGCCGGCTTCATGCTGTAAGCGTCGGTATAGCGGCATGGCTTTTCATTTTTTCTTTTCGCTCGGTGCGGGTGGCGCCGTCCGTGTCACCTTTATGCGCGTGATGCGGCGTTCGTCGACGCGCAACACCTCAAACTGTAAATTCCTGTAAGCCGTTTTCTGGTGCGGGTGTGGAAACTCGTTGAGCAGTTCGAGCACCAGTCCGGCCAGCGTTTCCGACTCCTCGGCAATTTCCTCAAAATCGGCTTCGTTGAGCCGGAGCGTTTCGTAGAAGTCGGAGAGCGGCGTCTTCCCCTCGAAAACATAGGTGTCGGGGTCGATCTGCACAAAGTTGTGCTCCTCTTTGTCGTATTCGTCGTTGATTTCACCGACAATCTCTTCCAGGATGTCCTCCATCGTGATGAGGCCCGACGTGCCGCCATACTCGTCGACAACTATGGCTATATGCACCTTGTTCTTCTGGAACTCGCGCAGCAAGTCGTCGATCATCTTGCTTTCGGGCACGAAATAGGCCGAGCGTATGAGTTTCTGCCATTCGTAGTCGGGCGCCTCGTTCATGTGGGGCAGCAGGTCGCGCACGTAGAGCAGTCCGCACACTTTGTCGGTCGTGGCGTCCGTTACGGGCAGGCGCGAGAACGTGCTTTTAATGGCCAGGCGCTTCACCTCCTCGTACGAAGCGTGAATGTCGACGTCGGCAATATCGATGCGGGGGCGCATGACCTCCGATACGCTCTCTTCGCCGAAGCGCAGGACGCTTTTCAGCATGTCGGCCTCCTCGGTATCTTGCTGCTGCTCCGTGATTTTAAGGGCGTCGCCCACGCTTTCGGCCGTCAGGGTGTTGTTTTCCTCAACGTAGTTCTGCACCTCCTCTTCGGAGATGATGCGTGCCAGAAAAGGCGAAGCCGCCCGCAGCAGTGCGGCCGTCAGGGGCGCCATTCGGCAAATGAGCGGCAGCGATGCGCGTTCGGCCATTTTCCACGGAATCCAATAGCCGAAGACGAAAAGCAGCAGGGCCGAGGCAGCGACAAAGCAGAGCTCGTCGGTCAGCGTGTTGCTCGTCAGCGTAGAGGCATGGAAAAGATGGAGCACCGCCACGGCGAAGACAGCCAGCAGCAGGTTGCGCCACAGCGCCATGGCGCGTACGATGTCGTGGGGGCTGGAAAGCAGGCGGAGCGCCAGCTCGCGGTTGGTTTTCTTTAAGGATTTCAGTTCGTCTATCGAGGAAGCCGAGAGCGACAGACTGGCATAGCTTTTTCCGATGAAGGAAAGAAACATCATAAGAAGCAGGCATAGCAGCGCCGTCGAGGCAGCGATGGTTTGCTCTGCGAGAATAAAGGCAGGTTCCGAGGGGTCGGCTAACGGTACGTCTGTCATAAAGTTGTGATTTGGTGAATAAAAAACCGCCGGGGAATTTCCCCGGTCGGGCAGGCTGAGCCGTTCAGAACGGCAGTTTGTCGTCGCCGGCGCCTGCCGCCGGGGCGTTTGTCGGTGCCGCTGCCGGAGCGTCGGCAGCCGTGTGTTGCGATTTCGGCGTGAGCAGTTCCAGGTTGGTGGCCCATATCTCCGTCACATAGCGCGTGGTGCCTTTCTTATCGACGTAGTTGCGCGTGCGCAGCTCTCCTTCGACATACAGCTTGTCGCCCTTGCGGACGTAGCGCTCCACGATTTCGGCCAGCCGGCGCCAGAAAAGTATGCGGTGCCATTCGGTGCGTTCGGGCACCTGTGCGCCGCTGGGTAGCGTGTAGCCGGGCGTGCTGGTGGCCAGGCGCAACGTGGCCGTGGCCACGCCATTGTCGAGGTATCTCACTTCGGGATCCTGGCCTGCGTTGCCAATGAGCATGACTTTGTTGAGCGACATGTCTTGTCTGTTTGCTTACAATGGGTTATCGGATGCGGTCGGCGGCGCGCACGAGCGCTTCGTCCTTGCGTATGGCGCGCAGGGCCAGCCACAGAAAGAAGAAAGAGAGCAGTGGGCAGAGGCAGCCGAGCGCAAAGCCGGGCGTCAGGCCCGTGGCCGTGGCGTGGAGCCACACGTGGACGGACAGGGCGACGTAATAGGCCACGTCGAGCAGCATGGCCCACCGCGTTTTGCGCATTTGCGCTTTCCGGTTCTTGTAGCCGAAGAGGGCGATGAGGGGCAGCAGCACGCAGCAGATGCCGATGACGATGAGCGCCCACGGCGTGGTGGCC
Source organism: uncultured Bacteroidales bacterium (assembly GCA_949297215.1). Classification (GTDB taxonomy): domain Bacteria; phylum Bacteroidota; class Bacteroidia; order Bacteroidales; family Bacteroidaceae; genus Alloprevotella. The sequence continues at coordinate 462,320 of CASFRV010000001.1, forward strand.
TCGCCGGCCGAGGGTGCGCTGCCCACGACGTTGAGCCCCGTGGCGTAAAGCGTGTGGAAGCCCTCGGTGCCCTCGCCGCTGAAGCGTGCGAGCGGCAGCCAAAAGGTAAAGGCCGGCAAGAGGCCGGCCAGAAAGAGGTAAACGCTCTGAATGCGCTGTATCATAACTCCGAGTTGATTTTGTCTTTTTCCTTTGCAGGATTGCGGAAATAGATCTTGTCTTCCAGAAACTCCTCGGCAGCAATCAGCGTGGGCTTCGGCAGCTTCTCGTAGTAGCGCGAAATTTCGATCTGTTCGCGGTTCTCAAACGTTTCTTCGAGGTTGTCGTTGGCCGACGCGAACTCTTTCAGCTTCTTCGAGAGGTCGTCTTTGATCTGTGCGGAGATCTGGTTGGCACGCTTCGACATGATGACTACGCTCTCGTAGATGTTGTTCGTACCTTTGCAGAAATCCATCAGGTTGTGCGTCACCGTATTGGTGGGGGCTTTCGTCTTTCTATAATCCATGTTTATGAATTTATTTGCTTGTGTTTGACTGCTCTGTTTCGTCGGCATCTTCCGTGCTGACGTATTTTTTTGCTTTCATGAAGAGGTCTTGCGCCGTTTTCATGTACTTCGACTCGGGATACTCGTTCGTAAACCCGTAATACTCGTCGATGGCGTCGTGATAGCGTTCCTCCTTTTTGGCTGCCACGCTGTTTTCGGCCAGCTCAAACTTGGCTTTGAGGATGAGAATGGCGAACTCCTCGCGGCGGGTGGTGTAGGGGTAGTCCTTGATGGCGTTCTGCGCCGTGACGATGCACGCCTGATAGTTGCTGCCGCCGGTGGTGCAGTTGCCGAAATAGGTGCCCAGGTCATAATAGAGCTTGGCCGAGAGATATTCCTTTTCCACCAGCTTGTCCTGCAAGGCGAAAATCATGTTCTGAGCCCGGTCGCGCAGCGGGCTTTCGGGATAGAGCTCAAGAAAGTTCTGAAACTCGCTGACAGCTTCGTAGGTAGCCGTCTGGTCGAGCTTGGGCTCGGGCGTGTTTTCGTACAGCGCTTTGCCACAATAGAACCGGGCTTCTTCGGTGAAGATGCCGCGCGGATAGGTTTCGTAATATTTGCGGAAGTATGAGGTGGCCGCCTCGTAGTTGCGTGCGTAGAGATTGCTCATGCCTGTCATGAAGAGCGATTCCTCGCCTTTATCCGTACCTTTCAAGGCCATGATGACGTCTTGCATCAGCGTGGCGGCACGGTTGTACTGCCCTTCGGCATAAAACTGTTTGGCAGCTTCGTATTTATATTCGTAATCGGTAGATTTTACGACGAGGTTGTAATCTCCGCATGAGGTGAAACTGACAAAAACAAGACAGAATATGAGAGGGATTACTTTCTTCATAACCGTATTTTGGCTGCAAAGTTAGAAAAACGGGCGGATATGGGCAACGGCTTTTTACAAGAATTAAAGAATATCTCGGCAGCAAAACGGTTAAATACTGAGAGGTTGTGTATTTTTGCAGGCAAATGAAAGCTTTCGAATTGAAATCGGACTACGCCCCCACGGGCGACCAGCCGGAGGCCATCCGGCAGCTCACCGAAGCTGCGCAGCGGGGCGTGCCTGCCCAGACGCTGCTCGGCGTAACGGGGTCGGGTAAGACGTTCACCATAGCCAACGTCATTGCCAACCTGGGAAAACCCACGCTCGTGCTGAGCCACAACAAGACGCTGGCGGCTCAGCTCTATGCCGAGTTTAAAGGTTTTTTTCCGAACAACGCTGTGGAATATTACGTCTCGTATTACGACTATTACCAGCCCGAGGCCTACATCGCTTCGACCGATACGTACATCGAGAAGGACCTGGCCATCAACGAAGAGATAGACAAACTGCGCCTGGCGGCCACTTCGGCACTCCTCTCGGGGAGAAACGACGTGGTGGTGGTCTCTTCCGTGTCGTGTATCTACGGCATGGGCAATCCTGCTGCCTTTTATGAAAACGTGATAGAGCTGAAATGTGGCAGAACGCTCTCGCCCAACGCCTTATTGCGCCGTCTTGTCGACAGTCTTTACGTCAGAAACGACGTGGCGCCGAAGGCGGGCAATTTCCGCGTCAAGGGCGACACCGTCGACATCTATCTGGCGTATGCCGACGAAATCTTGCGCGTTTCGTTCTGGGGCGACGAGATAGACAGTATTGAGGAAGTGGATGCGCTGAGCGGCACGCGGCTGGCCTCGTTCGATGAATATAAGGTCTACCCCGCCAACCTGTTCCTGACGAGCAAGGAGACGCAGGAGCTGGCCATCCGAAAAATCCAGGACGACCTTGCGGAGCAGGTGGCCCGCTTTAAGAGTATGGGAAAAGAGCTCGAAGCCAAACGGCTCAGCGAGCGCGTGAGCTACGACGTGGAGATGATACGCGAGCTGGGACATTGCAGCGGCATAGAAAACTATTCGCGCTATTTCGACGGCCGGGAGCCGGGCACGCGGCCTTACTGTCTGCTCGATTTCTTCCCGGAAGATTTTCTTATCGTGATAGACGAGAGCCATGTGAGCGTTCCGCAAATCAGTGCGATGTACGGCGGCGACCGCTCGCGCAAGGAGGCACTCGTAGAGTATGGCTTCCGCCTGCCGGCGGCGCTCGACAACCGCCCGTTGACGTTCGACGAGTTTCACGAAATGGCCCGGCAGGTCATTTACGTCAGCGCCACGCCGGCCGATTATGAGTTGCGCGAGAGCGAGGGCGTCGTTGTTGAGCAGGTGATACGCCCTACGGGATTGCTCGACCCGCCTATCGAGGTGCGCCCGGCCGACTTCCCCGTTGACGACCTGATGGAGGAAATACGCAAGTGCATCGAGCGCGACGAGCGGACGCTCGTCACCACGCTGACCAAGCGCATGGCGGAGGAGCTGACCGACTATTTCATGAAGAACGGCATCCGCACGGCCTACATACACAGCGACGTCGACACGCTTGAACGGGTGCGCATCATGGAGGACCTGCGGAAAGGAATATATCAGGTGCTTGTGGGCGTTAACCTGCTGCGCGAGGGGCTCGACTTGCCCGAAGTGGCGCTTGTGGCCATATTAGACGCCGACAAAGAGGGCTTTCTCCGCTCGCACCGCTCGCTGACGCAGACGGCGGGACGGGCTGCGCGCAACGTGAACGGAAGAGTGATTATGTATGCCAACCAAATTACGGCTTCGATGCAGCAGACCATCGACGAGACCAACCGAAGACGGGCCAAGCAGATGAGCTACAACCTTGAGCACGGCATAACGCCCCGCCAGGTGAAGAAGTCGACAGCTCCCAACGAACTGGCACGACTGAAATCGGCAACTCCTGAAAAGGGCAACGGATATCAACTGCCTGAGACGGATGTGGCAATGGTGGCCGAGGAAGCTATCGCTTACCGGAAGGAACTTCCGCTGCCCGAGCGCATAGAACGCGTACGTGAAAAGATGAAGGAAGCAGCCTCGAAACTCGATTTCGTGTCGGCAGCCTTGTTGCGCGACGAACTGATACGGCTGGAAAAAGAAGCGGGCGAGACCAAGGACGGACGAGAAGCTTGATGAAAAAAGTTTGCCGCTTGAAAGGGTAGTTAAGCGGTGAAAACGACAACGGCCCGTCGCCAGGACGGGCCGTTGTCGTGTATGATATCGGTGGTAGATCTCTTTTTAGAAGTCTGAAACGAAATGGCGTATGCGTTCCATCGTTTCATGGCGTACGGGCACCAGGGGCAGGCGCAGCCGGTTCTCGGCTTTCCCCAGTACGCTAAGCAGTGCTTTCACGCCGGCCGGGTTTCCGTCGGCCGACATCAGCTTGTACAGCTCGTTGAAGCGGCGGTGCCACCGCAGTGCGGTGTTGAAGTCGCCCGCCAGGGCGCTGTGTACCATTTCGCCAAACTCGGCAGGGTAGGCGTTGCCTATGACCGAAATGACGCCCGCAGCACCGGCTGATATAAGTTCGAGCGTGATGGCGTCGTCGCCGCTCAGCACGTCGAAGCCTTCGGGAGCGTCTTTCAGGATGTCCTCAATCTGTCCGATCTTGCCCGAAGCCTCCTTGATGGCGACCACGTTCGGGCAGTCGCGTGCGATGCGCAGCGTTGTCGCGGCGTCCAGATTAACGCCCGTACGCCCGGGCACGTTGTAGAGAACGACGGGAAGAGGCGAGGCTGCGGCCACGTGGCAGAAGTGCTGGTAGAGCCCTTCCTGGCTTGGTTTGTTGTAGTAAGGGCAGACGATGAGCACGCCGTCGGCGCCTGTCAGGTCGCCCGTTTGAAGGAAGCGGACGACGTCGGCCGTGTTGTTGCCTCCGCAGCCTAAGAGGATGGGCACGCGCTTTTTCACCCACTCGGCCATTCGTCGCGTAATCTCATTTTTTTCGGTCGCGTCCAGGCAGGGCGTTTCGGCCGTAGTGCCGAGGACACAAAGAAAATCGACGCCTTGTTCGATCTGATAGTCTATAATGGAGTGCAGAGCCGGGTAGTCGACAGCCCCGTCGGCTGTAAAAGGTGTGGCAACGGCCACCCCCAGCCCCTTAAATATATTTTCTCTCTTCATAACTGAAGTGTTTGTGTCTATGCGTGCAAAGATAGTGCAAATGAGTGGATAGCGGCGGGAAAAGCCGCAGGATTTTCACGGCAGCTCTCCCGAATGCAGCCTTATCTTCTGGAAAGATAGTGCAAATGAGAGGAAAGAGCGGGGAAAAACGCGTTTTTCTTTTCCATTTCCGAAAGGCGGCCCTTTCTCTTTAAATCTGTCGTGCGGGGGAACTTACCGACGTTTCCTCAACAAAACGGGTAATGAGCGGGAGCATGTCCTCGGGCGCCGACAAATCGCGACAAAGCGTTTCAACGGGGCACCACCCTGTGCCTTGCCTGTTTCGGATGGCGGGTACTTCCGTGTCAAATTGTATGTCGATGCTTGCGCTACGCAGCATGTCGAGCGCGGGGGAACTGATGACGTCGGCATGCACCGCTCTGACGCCGCCCAGCACCATCAGGGCCGCTGCTCCTTTGCCCACCACTTTGTCGGCCATGTATGCCCCGCGCAGGAATCCCGGTTCGTCGCGCAATAACCGGAACAGATCGGAAACCCCGCGCGAGGAAAACGTCCGCACTTCGGACTGATGGCGGATGACGCACGAATAATGCCCTTGGTGCAGCAGAGAAATCAGTTCATTCATGAGCATATCTTTCATTTTGGCTGCAAAGTTAGCGCAAAGTTGGGAGGAAAGAGTATGTATATTACGGTAAACGTAACCATCTTTACAGTATCAGATGGCTAAGTGATGTTTGTTGTTGTTTTCGTCCTGTTTTGCGTGAAGCAGTCCTTTCTTTCGTAGAAATATCTGTCTGTTACGTGGTTTTTTCCTAATTTTGCCGGAGAAACTTCAAAAAGAAAATACGTAATGAATATATTGGAACTTAGCGAACAGGAGATAGGCCGTCGCGAAGCTTTGGCGCAATTGCGTGAAATGGGAATAGAGCCGTACCCGGCTGCCGAGTATCCCGTGAATGCCTATTCTACTGAAATTAAGTCGTCCTATAAAGATGGTGAAGAGCCGCGCGAAGTATGCATCGCGGGCCGTATGATGAGCCGCCGCGTAATGGGCAAAGCGAGCTTTGCCGAAATAATGGACTCGAAAGGGCGCATCCAAGTATATATTACGCGTGACGATATTTGCCCGGGCGAGGATAAAACGTTTTATACCACAGTATTCAAGAAACTGCTCGATTTGGGCGACTTCGTGGGCGTGAAAGGTTATGTGTTCCGCACGCAGACGGGAGAAATCAGCGTTCATGCGCGTGAGCTGACGCTGCTGGCTAAAAGTGTAAAGCCGTTGCCCGTCGTAAAGGAACGCGACGGCGTAGTTTACGACGCTTTCGACGACGCCGAGATGCGTTATAGACAACGTTACGTGGACCTGATTGTTAATCCCGGCGTGAAAGAGACTTTCGAAAAGCGTTCGCGCGTGTTTAAGTCAATGCGCGATTTCTTCGACAAGGACGGTTACATGGAAGTGGAGACGCCTATTCTGCAACCAATACCGGGAGGAGCCAGCGCCCGGCCGTTCATCACGCATCACAACGCGCTGAACGTGGACTTGTACCTGCGTATTGCATGCGAGCTCTATCTGAAACGACTGATTGTCGGAGGTTTCGAAGGCGTGTACGAGTTTTCCAAAAATTTCAGGAACGAAGGGATGGATCGCAACCACAATCCCGAGTTTACCTGCATGGAGCTTTACGTTCAATACAAGGACTATAAGTGGATGATGGCGTATACGGAGCGTCTCTTGGAGAAAATCTGTATGGACGTTAACGGTACGACCGAAGTAAAGGTGGGCGACAACGTGATTTCGTTTAAAGCTCCGTTCCGCCGCGTTACTATGCTTGAGGCAATCAAGGAAAAAACGGGCTACGACCTGGAAGGGCTGACCGAGGATGAGATTCGCGAGATATGCCGTAAGCTGAACATGACTGAAATAGATGAAACTTACGGAAAGGGAAAGATGATCGATGAGATCTTTGGGGAATTCTGTGAAGCTTCCTATATTCAGCCTACTTTCATTACTGATTATCCCATTGAGATGAGTCCATTGACGAAAAGGCACAGAGATAATCCCGGGTTGACGGAGAGATTTGAGCTGATGGTCAATGGAAAAGAATTGGCCAACGCTTATAGTGAGCTGAACGACCCGATTGATCAGGAGGAACGCTTCCAAGAACAGCTTCGGCTGAGCGAAAAAGGTGATGACGAGGCGATGTTCATCGACGCCGACTTCTTGCGCGCCATGCAATATGGCATGCCGCCCATGTCGGGCATCGGCATCGGTATGGATCGACTGGTCATGCTGATGACGGGTCAGACGTCCATTCAGGAGGTCCTCTTCTTCCCGCAAATGAGACCGGAGAAAAAGCCCCGCCGCGACGGCGTAGATAAATATGCCGAAGTGGGCATACCGGCTGAAATGGTGCCGCTCTTGCAAAAGGCGGGCTATAATATGGTGGCCGACTTGTGCGAGGGAAATCCTCAGAAAATACAGCAGCAGATAGGCGACATCGTGAAGCGCTATAAGCTGGAAATAGAAAAACCGTCGGTTGAAGATATTCGAGGCTGGATTGCTCGGTTGCAGGAAACGCGGTAACGCCTGCCTGCACGAGGTGTGCTAACAATATGATGGCAACGCATGGGAGATTGGTGTGAGAAGATCTCGATAATAGGCGGGGGCAGCTGGGCTACGGCTATTGCTAAAATGGTGCTCGAAAAGGCAGAGCGCATTACGTGGTATATGCGCTCCGATGAGTCCATAGCAGAATTTAAGCGGCTGGAACATAATCCCTCGTACCTGACGGATGTGCGTTTTGACGTCTCGCGTATCAGTTTTACGAGCGATATTAACGAAGCCGTCCGCACAGGTGACACTCTGATTTTCGTGACGCCTTCTCCTTACCTGAAAGGACAACTGAAGAAGCTGAAGACGAAACTGACGGGCAAGTTTGTTATTACTGCTATCAAGGGTATTGTGCCCGACGAGAACCTTGTCTGTTCGGAGTATTTCAGACAGGTGTATAATGTCCCGGACGAGAATTTGGCCGTGCTCGGAGGTCCCAGTCATGCTGAGGAGGTTGCGCTCGGGCGCCTCACTTATCTGACTGTGGGGTGCGCCGATCAGGAAAAGGCACGCTGTTTTGCTGACTTGATTGCGAGCGGATACGTTAAGACGAAGACGAGTGCCGATGTGATAGGGATTGAATATGCCTCGGTGCTGAAAAACGTCTATGCCATAGCGGTCGGTATTTGCAACGGGCTGAAATATGGCGACAATTTTCAGGCTGTACTTATGTCGAATGCCGTTCAGGAGATGAGTCGTTTCCTTCGTGCTGTCTATCCCATCGACCGGAACGTTTACGACTCGGTTTATTTGGGCGATTTGCTGGTGACAGGTTATTCCAACTTTTCGCGCAACCGCGTGTTTGGTACGATGATAGGGAAGGGATATTCCGTGAAAAGTGCCCAAATTGAGATGGAAATGATCGCAGAGGGCTACTACGGAACAAAATGCATGAAAGATATTAATTGGCATTTCCACGTGAACATGCCTATCTTGGATGCGGTTTACAACATCTTGTATGAACGCATTGCGCCGGCCATTGAAATAAAATTGCTGACGGATTCTTTCAGATGATCCCGGCTGTGGACGTCGCCTGCATGACTTTCGGCTTTTTATAGCAGAAGAAGAAATTTTGCACGAATTGAACATAATAAGCATTGAACAAAGTATGAAAAATTTAAGTCTGAACGTAGAGAATGCATTATCCTTTTTACCTAAAGGTACATTGGACAAATGGGCTCCTGCCGCAGCAGAAGCTCATGCATCGCTCGAAGACGGAAGCTGTGCCGGGAGCGATTTCTTAGGCTGGCTGCATCTGCCATCGTCAACGTCGGAGGAATTGCTTTCTGAGATAGAGCAGACGGCGTCTGTTTTGCGTCAGAACTGCGATACGGTCGTGGTGGCCGGCATAGGCGGGAGCTATCTGGGAGCAAGAGCCGTGATAGAAGCTCTTTCGAACAGCTTCGACTGGCTGAAAACAGACAGAAAAAATCCCGTCGTTCTTTTTGCAGGCAACAACATCGGGGAGGATTACCTCTACGAGCTGTGTGAATATCTGAAAGGCCGTCGTTTCGGCGTAATAAATATATCCAAATCGGGTACGACGACGGAAACGGCTCTGGCTTTCCGTTTGTTGAAAAAGCAATGCGAAGAGCAGCGCGGTGTGGAGACTGCCCGCAAAGTGATTGTGGCTGTTACCGATGCACATAAGGGAGCTGCACGTGTTATGGCCGACAAGGAAGGCTATAAGAGCTTTGTTATTCCTGATAATGTGGGAGGCCGTTTCTCTGTTTTGACGCCTGTGGGTCTTCTGCCGGTGGCTTGTGCCGGTTTCGACATTCGTCGCCTGATGGAGGGAGCTGCCGACATGGAGAAAGCGTGTGCTCCGTCAGTGCCGATGGAGGAAAATCCTGCCCGGCTGTACGCCGCGGTGCGTAATGCGTTGTATAGTGAAGGTAAGAAGATTGAGATTCTTGTCAACTTCCAGCCCAAGCTCCATTACATGAACGAATGGTGGAAGCAGCTCTATGGCGAGAGCGAGGGTAAGGATGGGAAGGGCATCTTCCCGGCAGCTGTCGATTTTACGACGGACCTCCACTCCATGGGACAGTGGATTCAGGAAGGCGAGCGCACTATTTTTGAGACGGTCGTTTCGGTTGAGACGCCGGCGCATGAGATGTATTTCCCTCACGATGACGAAAATCTGGATGGCCTGAACTTCTTGGAGGGCAAGCGCGTTGACGAAGTAAACAAAATGGCCGAGTTGGGTACGCAGCTGGCCCATGTGGATGGCGGGGTGCCCAATTTGCGCATTTCTGTTCCCGAGTTGAACGAGTATTATCTCGGCCAGCTCATCTACTTCTTCGAGCTGGGTTGCGGCATCAGCGGCAACGTCTTGGGAGTAAACGCTTTCAACCAGCCCGGCGTCGAGGCGTACAAGAAAAATATGTTTGCATTGCTCGGAAAGCCGGGCTATGAGGACGAAACTCAGAAAATGCAGGCGCGTTTGGCGAAATAAAAATACGTCTTTCGCATGAGAGATCTTGCAGAAGTCTGGCAACAGGCAAAAGCTGACTATCTGAAAAAGCATGGCTTCGGGGATATTTCCCTGAAAGCCGTGCTTTTTGATATGGATGGCGTTCTTTTCGATTCCATGCCGCTTCATGCATCGTCATGGAGACAGGTATGCCAACGCTTCGGGTTGCACATATCTCCTGATGAGGCTTATCGTTTCGAGGGTCGCACGGGCGCATCAACTATCAACCTGCTTGTGAGGCGGGAGTGGGGACGCGATGCCACGCCCGAGGAGGTGCGCGATATCTACGAGGAGAAATGCAAGCTTTTCAACGCCGCCGGCGAAGCCCCGCAGATGCCCGGCGCCGAGGCCTTGCTGCAAAAGGTCAGGCATGACGGGCTAGCGGCCCTGGTTGTGACGGGAAGCGGCCAATTGTCGTTGCTTCGCCGTTTGGAGTCGAACTTTCCCGGTATCTTTTCGGCAGAAAAAATCATTTCGAGTAAGGATGTCGTTCACGGAAAGCCCTCGCCCGAGCCCTATCTGAAAGGATTGGAAAAGGCCGGCGTCCGTCCGTGGGAAGCCCTTGTCGTAGAAAACGCACCTTTGGGCGTGCGTGCCGGCGTTGCAGCCGGAGTGTTTACGGTGGCGCTCAACACAGGCCCTCTGCCCGACGCAGCTTTGCTCAACGAGGGAGCCAACGCCTTGTTTCCCTCCATGCAGGCTTTTTGCGATGCCTGGGAGGCATTTTATGCTTCGATCGGATAGCGCCGGATGGCAGTTTCGTTTTAATAAGAAGTTTAAGAAAAGGCTTCCCTGCAACGATAAGCGTTGAGGGAAGCCTTTTTCTTTTCAGCAGATGGATGCTTAGTCGAGTTTATGGATAACCAATCCGCTCCTCAACTTCGGTTCGAACCATGTAGCCTTTGGCGGCATGATTTTTCCGCTGTCTGCTATGTTCATGATCTGATCCATGCTGACGGGGTAGAGGGCCAGGGCCATTTTCATTTCCCCGGAATCCACTCTTTTCTGCAATTCTTCCAAGCCTCTGAGACCACCGACGAAGTCGATGCGTTTGTCGGTGCGTAAGTCCTTGATGCCGAGTATTTCGTCCAGAATCAGGCGAGACGATATGTCCACGTCGAGCACGCCGATGGGATCCGACGGATCGTACGTGCCCGTGCGGGCCGTCAGGCGATACCACCGGCCTTCCAGATAGAGGGAAAATTCGTGCAGAGCCTGAGGCTTGTAGGGGCTGCTCCCCATGTCTGTCACCTCAAAGTTCTTTTTCACGGCTTCCAGGAATTCCTGCGGCGTTTTCCCGTTCAAGTCCTTGACCACGCGGTTGTAGTCCAAGATGGTCAGCTGGTCGGAGGGGAAGCAGACGGCCATATAATAATTATACTCCTCGTTGCCTGTGTTGTTCGGGTTGTTGCGGGCTTTCTCCACCCCCACCAAAGCTGCGGCAGCCGAGCGGTGATGGCCGTCAGCAATATACAGAACATCCATTTGGTTGAACTGTTCCGTTATCTGCTGCTGGTCCGTTTTGTCGGCAATCACCCAAAACTGATGGCGGAAGCCGTCGATGGGAGCTACGAAGTCGTACTCAGGTTCGCTCTTCGCATATTTGTTGATGATGTCCGACAGAACGGGGTTGGGCCGGTAGGCAAAAAACACGGGCTCGATGTTGGCGTTTGTCATGCGCACGTGTTTCATCCGGTCCTCTTCTTTGTCTTTCCGGGTCAGCTCATGCTTTTTTATGTTGGCGTTCACGTAGTCGTCTATGTGGGCGCACAGCACGATGCCATACTGCGTATGTCCATTCATCGTCTGGGCATACAGATAGTAGTTTTCTTCCGCGTCCTGCACGAGCCAGCCGTTTTCCTGGAACTTCCTGAAAGCCTCGGCGCCGCTCTCATAAACGCGCGGGTCATACTCGCTTGTTCCCTCCGGGAAGTTGATTTCGGGTTTGGTGATGTGGTAGAGCGATTTTTCGTTCGTACCGGCTTCTTTTCTCGCCTCTTCCGAGCTCAGAACGTCGTAGGGCCGGCATTCTACGTCCTCCACCAATTCTTGCGGCGGGCGGACGCCTTTGAATGGCTTGACTTTTATCATAACCGTTCTCCTTTCCTGCTATTTGTTCACTTGGAATGTCGTGTCGCCCGTCTTAAAGAAAGCTTCGATCTGCCGGGCTGCGGCAATGCCGGCGTTGATGTTGGCCTCCGACGTCTGGGCACCCATTTTTTTAGGCGGAGCGAAATAGCGCATGCCGAATGTGCTGATAAAGCCCTCGTGGTCCGAAACTTTCAGGTCGGAATAATATTTCAGGTCCTCGCGTTCTTCAAGCACTTTCTTCAGGTCGGCCTCGTTGATAACCTCCTTGCGCGCCGTGTTGACCAGGATGGCGCCTTTTTTCATGCGGCTCAGCAGGGCATAGTTGATGCTTTCCTTCGTTTGCGCGTTGGCCGGGATATGCAGGCTGACGATGTCGCATTGCTCGAAGAGTTCTTCCGCGGTTTTTGCCACGCGGAAACCTGCTTTGCTGATTTTTTCGGGATGGTTGGTCGGCGAGTAAGCCACCACTTCCATGCCGAAACCTGTGGCTATACGCGCCACGTTTTGGGCCACAGCCCCGAAGGCCATCAGGCCTATCGTTTTGCCTTTCAGCTCGGTTCCCGTTTTTCCGTTAAACTGCGAGCGCACGGCAAACAGCAGCAGACCAAACACGAGTTCGGCCACGGCGTTGGAGTTTTGGCCGGGCGTATTCATCACGACGACGCCTTTCTCCGAAGCTGCTTTCAGGTCTATGTTGTCGTAGCCGGCTCCTGCGCGCACCACGATTTTCAGTTGTGCGGCTGCGGCCAGCACTTCGGCGTCCACGATGTCGCTGCGCACAATCAGGGCGTCGGCGTCTTTCACGGCAACCAGCAGTTGTTGTTTTTCCGTGTATTTTTCCAGCAGGGCCAATTCGTCTCCAGCTTGCTTTACGACGTCGGAGATGCCTTGAATGGCAACGGGGGCAAATGGTTTTTCAGTAGCAACTAATACTTTCATTTTGTTTTTCTTTAAGCAGGCAAGCAAATAAGCCGTTCGTCCTGACTGTGTCTTTCGCGTCGGAAAGAGAATGGGATAAAAGGGCGAAGAGCGGCCTATTTGCTTGCCGAAATGATTTTTAATGTTGAGCTTCAAATTCTTTCATGCAGGCCACGAGGGCTTCAACGCCTTCGACGGGCATGGCGTTGTAGCACGATGCGCGGAAGCCGCCGACGGAGCGGTGTCCCTTGATGCCCACCATGCCTTTCGTGCCGGCAAATTGCAGGAATTCGCTTTCGAGTTCCTTATATTCGTCGCTCATCACGAAGCAGATGTTCATGAGCGAGCGGTCTTCTGCGGCAGCCGTGCCTTTAAAGAGTTTGTTTCTGTCGATTTCGTCATACAGGATGGCGGCACGCTTCTGAGCCAGTTTTTCCATCTCGCCCACGCCACCTTTCTCCTTGATCCAAAGCAACGTTTGCAGAGCGCAGTAGATGGGAACGACGGGCGGCGTGTTAAACATGGAGCCCTTTTCGATGTGTGTGCGGTAGTCGAGCATCGTAGGTATCGGCCGCGTCACTTTTCCCAAGATGTCGTCGCGCACGATGACAAACGTAACGCCGGCCATCGACAGGTTCTTTTGTGCACCGCCGTAGATCAAAGCATATTTAGAGACGTCGATCGGGCGAGAGAAGATGTCGGACGACATATCGGCTACCAAAGGCACGGGCGAGTCGAGGTCCTTGCGGATTTCCGTTCCGTAAATGGTGTTATTCGTCGTGATATGGAAATAATCGGCGTCCGTGGGTACGGTATAGTCCTTGGGTATGTAGGTGTAGTTTTGTTCGGCCGACGATGCCACTTCCACCACTTCGCCGAAGAGCTTGGCTTCTTTCAGCGCCTTCTTGGCCCATACACCGGTGTTGAGGTAAGCGGCCTTTTTTTCCATAAGGTTATACGGCACCATGCAGAACTGCATGCTGGCACCGCCGCCCAGGAATAACACGGAGTAGCCTTCCGGGATGTTCAGGATTTCCTTGAAGAGCGCCTGGGCTTGGTCCATGACGGCCTGGAAGTCCTTTGAGCGGTGGCTGATTTCCATTAACGACAAACCGATACCTTGAAAATCCTTGCAGGCTTCTGCTGTTGCGTTGATTACTTGCGGGGGCAGAATAGAGGGGCCTGCCCCGAAATTATACTTTTTTGCCATGATTGTAAGTGTAAAGAAATGTATGTTTTTATCTTCATGGCGAATGTAGGGCGTTTATTCTTCTCCTGCAAACAAAAAAACATGTTTTTAGGCAGCTTCTTGCGCAAAAAGCCCGAATTTGTCCCTTTTCCTGCGGGCATCCGCAGGCAGCGTGTTGAGTTTGTAAAACCGAGTTGTCAATTGAGAAATGGTTTTTATGGGCAACAGAGCGCGTGCTTATACGAATAAATGAAAAATCCGCCACAGGCCGCGCACGTTTTGTCCGGCGGCGGCGAGAAGCGCGGCGGCAAGCGTGCGAAAGCTCCGCCCCACGGGCAGGCCTGCCACCGTGCGGAGCGTCAGGGCCGCCTCGACCGTCAGGCCCGATGCCAGGTATTGCCCGGCCAGCAGGGTGGTTTTTGCATACAGGGCCTTGTAGGCCCGTTGCTTTTCCTTTCCGTCGGTTGCCAGGCGGTCGATGTCCTCTTTCACGGCAGCGATGCTTTGCAGCAGCGGCCCGAAATCGTGGGCAATGCTTTTCCCGGAAATGCTGTCGGCGTGCTGATAGATGTGGTGAAAGTGCTTGTCTCTGACCCATCGCAGCCGGGGGACATGCAGCAAGAGACGGGTGCCCATTTCCCAGTCGTTCCAGCGGGGCAGCGCCTCGTTCCAGCCGCCACAATTCTCGAAAAATCTTTTTTCCACGATGTAGCTTTGCGTCGAAAGCATCGAAGTGAGGATATGGTCGGCTGCCGAGGCCGTATAGCGTACGTCGCGGTTCACCTGCCGGCCGTCGGGCATCACCATGGTGGTCGGTGCGCATACCATGTCGGCGGGCAGCAGACCGACGGCCTCTTCCAAAAACGTTTCGCCCATTTCGTCGTCGCTGTCGAAGAAGTAAAGATATTCTCCTGTGGCTGCCCGCACCCCTCTGTTCCTGCATGCGCAGCAGCCGCGCCTGGCCTCGTCCAGGCAGACGACGCTGAAACCGGCTGCCTGGTGTTCATTTTTAAACGCCATGCACAGCCGGCGTGAACTGTCGGCCGAGCCGTTGTCCACCAGCACGATTTCGAGCGGGCGATACCTCTGCCGCACCAGCGAACGGAAGAGGCGGGGCAGGTATGCCTCGCGGTTGTAGACGGGGATGATGATGGAAATGAGCATGGCTTTGCGTTTAGCGCGCCGTCCTCGCGTGCGTTTTCCAGATATAGGCAGCGCCGGCAAGCATGTCGGCGAGCGAGCGCAGGCGCCGGCCCCGGCGGATGAGGGGCACGTGGCGCAGGATGCGCAGCAGGGCTTCGGGGGCAGGGTAGC
This sequence comes from uncultured Bacteroidales bacterium, assembly GCA_949297215.1. Lineage (GTDB taxonomy): Bacteria > Bacteroidota > Bacteroidia > Bacteroidales > Bacteroidaceae > Alloprevotella. The sequence goes on from CASFRV010000001.1 coordinate 477,462, forward strand.
AGTAGGCCAGCACGGCTCCCTTGGCCCGGCGCACGGCAGCTTCTTCGTAAAACTTCTGTCCCGTCGTATGCGCGTTTTCCGTGGCGCAGAGCACGATGGGGAAGTAGACGATGCGCAACCCGTTGCGGCAGGCATCGCACAGGAAGACCTCTTCCTCGCCACAGCCAAGGCGGCCGGAGCCCAAGCCGAAGCGTTCGTCGAACCGCGGCAGGGCGGGCGAGAGGCGGAGAGCCAGTTCGAAGGAGGTGACATACGCGCCCCGGGGGCGTTTTTCATACTCGAACGGGGCGGCGGCATAGGCCTTGATGGGCTTTCCCCGCATGTCGGTGGCCTGGAAGCAGGCAATGTCGACGTCCGGGTGCTTGTCGAACACGGCGATGGCCCCTTCGAGCCTGGCTTTCGTATAGCTCACGTCGTCGTCGCCTATCACGGCCAGCTCCGTGCGGCATAGGCCGATGGCATGGTTGCGGTTGGCCGAAAGGCCGCGTCCGGCCAAGGGGTGAAAAGAAGCGTCGGGGCGTTCTTGCAGCCAGCGGGGAGCCTGCGGTGCCGCGTCGGTTGCCGCATATTGGCAGGAAAAAACGTAGATCACGCCGTCGGCCGCGGGGTATTGCTCCGGCCGCAGCGCGTCCAGGCGCTCGCTCATGGTGCAGACCAGTACGCTCAGGCGCTCCATCCTTTGTCTATTTGGTTCGCCGGATGTAGTTGATACCTTCTATGAGGTGGCGGAACATGGGCCAGAAGTGGCTCATCTTCTGCGAGGCGGCGTTCATGGCAAAGCGCAGGCAAAGCCACCAGGCCCGCTTGCCATATTTATAATAGGTGATGGCCCCTTTGCTCCGTTGCACGCCGGCGTCGACGTAGATGAGCGATTTTTTCAGCATCGTGGACGTCTCCACCACCTTCTCGGGGAAATAGTAGATTTGCAGGTGGGCCTTGAAGGCATCTTCCATCCATATTTCTTCCTCGCCGCAGGTCAGGAAGCGCGTGCCCAAGCCGAAACGCTCGTCGAAGCGGACGGTGCCCTGCACCTTGCTGCGGCGGCACGCCATCTCGATGATGGAGATGGAATGGCAGGGCTCGCTGCCGGTGAGGCGGCAGGCCTGTTCGGGATAGTCTTTCAGCAGCTTTCCTGTGTAGGTGCTGGCGCGCATGAACGCCACGTCCACTTCGGGATGCTCCGAGAAGAGGCGGAAGATGTAGTCGAACGAATGCTCGCAGAAGCGGGTGTCGTCGTCGGCAAACATGACCAGGTCGGCCGTGGCCTTTTCCATGGCCAGGTTGCGGTTGGCCGAAAGGCCCTTGCCGTGGTGCTTGTAGAGGACCACGTCGGGGCGCGAGCGTAACGACTTGGGTATGAGCTCCAAGTAGCGTTCATCCGTGTATTGGTACGATATGACGTAGCGTACGTCGGGATGAACGGGGCGCAGCAACTCGTCGATGCGCACGATGCCCTTGTTCAAAGAGCAGATAAGGACGTCGAGGGTCATTTTCTGAAAAGGTTGAGTGATTCTACGATGTAGTTGATCTCGTCTGGCGCGAGCGTGGGGCCTATGGGCAGGCTCAGCTCGCAGGCGGCAGCCCGCTCGGCCACGGGAAAAGTCAGCCCGCTCATCGCGCCGTAGGCCGGCTGCCGGTGTATCGGCCGGGGATAGTGGGTCAGCGTCTGGATGCCCCGTTCGGCCAGGTAGTGGTGCAGCTCGTCGCGCCGTTCGGTCATCACCGGGTAGATGTGAAATACGCTGCCGGCCGTCCGGCCTCCGTAGGGCGTCTGTATGAGCGGGTTGTCTATGTGGCTGCCATAGTAGGCCGCAATGGCCTGTCGCGCAGCGTTCTGTCGGTCCAGGTCGGAGAGCTTGACGCTCAGGGCAGCTGCCTGTATCTCGTCCAGACGGCTGTTCAGGCCCCGGTGAGTGTGTAGGTACTTTTCCTTAGCTCCGTAGTTGGCCAGCTCTCTCACCCGCCGGGCCAGCTCTTCGTTGCTTGTGACGACGGCACCCCCGTCGCCCAGTGCGCCCAGGTTTTTTCCGGGATAGAAGCTGAAGGCGGCAGCATCGCCCAGACTGCCGGCCCGCCGCCCGTTGTAGAGGGCGCCGTGGGCCTGGGCGCTGTCTTCTACGATTTTCAGGCCGTGCCGTGCCGCCACGTCGGCCAGGGCGTCCATGTTGCACACCTTGCCATACAGATGAACGGGCAACAGGGCGCGCGTACGCGGGGTGACGGCGCGTTCGGCTGCCTGCGGGTCGATGAGAAAGTCGTCGGCGGCGATGTCGCACAGCACGGGCGTGAGCCCTGCCCGCGACACAGCTTCGGCAGATGCGATGAAAGTGAAGGCCGGCACGACAATTTCGTCGCCCTCCTGCCATCCTTCCAGTTGTTTCATGGCCAGCAAAATCAGCGTGATGGCATCCAGCCCGTTGCCCACGCCGACGCAGTGGCGCGTGCCGCAGAAGCGGGCAAACGCCTCTTCGAAACGGGCTGTTTCCTCGCCGTGGAGGTAGCGGCCGGAACGCACCGTACGACCGATTGCCTCCGAAAGGAGCGGTTCGGACAGGGCGTTGATTTGTTTCAGGTCGAGATAGGGTATGTTCATGTCAGTTGTTTCAGAGCTTTATGGTGTACGTGTCGTAGCATACGGCCCGTCCGCCGAAGCCTTCTTTCTGAAAAATGAGGCCTTCGTTCAGGACGGTGCCGCCCTGCTCCGTGGATATGCCGAAATCGAGGTAGCGGCGGCCGGCAAAACGGCCGTCGATGAGCGTGGCAAAGAGCAGGTCGAGGGCGCCGCAGGCTCGCCCTTCGTTGCCGGCGGCAATGTATTGTATGTGGACCACGGCGGGCGTCACGTAGGCCAGGCAGCCGCCCAGCACGGTGCCTTGTGGCGAGCGCACCACGAAGAGGCGCATCTCTTCCTTGAAGCGCGAGCGGAGCAGGCTGATTTCGCGCAGCGTGTGGACGGGGCGCGTGTGGTGGCGCGTGGCGAGCACGTCGGTCAGGATGGCCCAGAAATCGGCCAAAGCGGCTTCGGGGTCTCCCGTGCGGCAGTTGTCGACGGTGAGGCCCGCGCGCCGGGCCTTGGCAGCCTTGCGCCTGCGCAGGGCCGAAAGCGGCAGGGCGCACGTCAGGTCGACGGCCGTCGAGACGGCCCGGGCCGAAAGCACGGCTCCGGCCCGGAACAGGGCGTAGAGCTCCTCTTCGCAAGGATAGGTGTGGTAGATAGGGGGCACAGGCTTGTAGATAAACGTGTCGGCCCCCAGCCGGCGATAGGTCTCCCGTGCGGCACCGAGCATTTCGAGCGCCACGGCCGTCGTCACCTCGGGTGTGCAGACGAGGCCGCCGTACGTCAGGCCGCCGTGCGTCTCCACCTGCCGCTGCGCAGCCTTGAAATTGGCCGGCAGGCAGGCCACACACTTGCCGCGGTCGGTCAGGAAGAGCAGGGAGCAGTCGGCAAAGCGGTCTTTGTGGTAGTCCATGTAGTCGCGCCGGAAAAGGAACGTGCCGTTTCGCGCCGCGTCGACGGTTGCGTCCCACAGCTCCTTGCGGTCAGGGGTGTAGCGGACGGTCTGCATCGTGCATCTCCTTCTTGTAGTCGTCGTAATTGTCGATGTATCCCCGCTTGTCGTATTTTTGCGAAGCCATGCAGAGGCAGACGGCGCCCGGCGTAAACGAGTGGAGCCGGCACCAGACCATCTGCGGTACGAACAGGCCCTGCTCCGGCCGGTCCATAAGGAGGTCGGCCGTGTGGCGACCGTCGGACACCTCGACGCGGAAGCTGCCGTGTACGGGGATCAGAATTTCCTGGCAGGTGCGGTGGGCGTGCGTGCCGCGCTCCTGCCCGTCGGGCACGTTGTAAATCCAGAACGTGCGCACGATGCGGAAGGGCAGGCGGGGCGAGTTTTCAAGAAAGCTCAGCGTGCCCCGCTCGTCTGTCGTCGTCGAAAAAGTGTAGAGGCGGCAGCCCCCCGGGAGGGCCGGAACGAAGTCTTGTTTCTCCTGCATGTTTTTGGTTTTGTTTACAAAGGTATGTTTTTCCTCGTACATAAGCCCCATCTGCTCCCTGATAAATGAAATATCCCGCCTTGAAAAATGAAAATGCCGCCATGTCGAGGACGTTTTCCCCGGCTTCTTCCGATGCGGGCGGGGCCGGAACGGGTGTATATGCGCATAAATGCGGAATTCTTTCTTTTTAACAAAAGAGAAGGGGCGGTCGGTTCGCTTTTCTTGATTTTTTTGTAACTTTGCCGCAGCTCAAAACCTAATATCCAATGCATTCCATTTCTCTAAAAGGTTTTGTGGTTGGAGCGTTCGCCTTCCTCTCAGGCGTTTCGGCCTTCTCGCAAGACCTGATAGCCAGTCAAGCTCCCATCGACCGCCGGCTGAAAGCGGTCGATTCCGTTGCCATCCAACGGATTATTGATAAAACAGAAACATGGAGCGACGCCGGCGACCTTTACACCAGCTGGAACACGCAAAACACCCATTGCTATTCGTCAGCCGAGCTGCCCGACAGCTTCAAGATTGACCTGCGCGGCTTTTGCATGCCCACGCCGAGCCGCAACATTACGAGCCGCTACGGTTACCGGGCGGCTTTTCGCCGTCAGCACAAGGGGCTCGACATTAAAGTCTATACGGGCGACACGATTGTGGCGGCTTTCGACGGCAAGGTGCGCATCGTGCGCTACGACCGCGGCGGCTACGGTAAATACGTAGTTATCCGCCACCCCAATGGTCTGGAAACCATTTACGGCCACCTCTCGAAACAGCTCGTGGCCGTCGACGACGAGGTGAAGGCCGGCGAACCCATCGGCCTGGGTGGCAACACGGGGCGTTCCACGGGCTCGCACCTGCATTTTGAAACCCGCCTGCTGGGCCGGGCCATCGACCCCGCACTGATGTTCGACTTTGTCAACCAGGATGTGACGGGCGACTTTTTCGTATTCCACAAGGACGGTTCCTCGCAGGCCGGTGCTGTGGCGCAGGCCGGCGGCAACGGACGCAGCAAAGGCACGGCTGCATCGTCGGGCTCGTCGCAGCGCAGCTTCCATTATTATAAGGTGAAGCGGGGCGAGAGCCTCTATGTGATAGCCGGGAAGCTGGGGCTGACGGTCGACAAGCTCTGCTCCATCAACCGCCTGAAAAAGAAATCGGTGCTCCGTCCCGGTCAGATATTGCGCTACTGACACCGCTTCGGGCATGAAAAAAGATAGGGGCTGCCCCGCACGACGGATGTTTCCGGCGGCGGAGCAGGCCCTTTTGCCATAAAGCGCGGCGGGCGTCGCGGCAGAGCTCGTCGGGCACGGCGGAGCCGGCGAGAAAGGGGCGTTGCCTATCTGTTTGACTTTGAAATATTTTAATACATTGCCTTCGCCTCGTTCGGAGGGAAAATGTAACTTTGCCGAAAATTGGACTTTTCATGAAATCACGCTTCCTCGTTTTTGTTTCTTCCCTGTTGTGTATGGCTTTGCTGTGGCCTGCCGGTGCCGAGGCGCGCAAGCGCGATCGCCGCGCGCGGGCACAAAGAGGTGCGGTGGTGCTCATCGAGCCCGATGCGCTCGTGGCCAAGGCGGCAGCCGACGCCCACACACCGGCAAAAGCCGCCCGGACGCTGGCCAAAGGCCGCATCAACACGTCGACGCGCGAGGGCATCGACGTGTCGCACTACCAAGGACGCATCGACTGGGACAAAGTGGCTGGAGGAGGCAAGGTGGCATATGCCTATCTGAAAGCAACAGAGGGAGCTTCGCTCGTGGACGACACGTATGAGCGCAACCTGAAAGAGGCACGCCGTGTGGGACTGAGCGTGGGCAGCTACCACTTCTACCGTCCCAACATCGACTGGAAAAAACAGTTTGAAAACCTTACATCGGTCGTCAAGGCCGGCGAGCAGGACCTGATACCCATCATAGACATCGAGCACAAGGGCTCGGTGTCGGACAAAAAGTTTATAGCCGACCTGACGGCATTTTTACAACGCGTGACCGAGCATTATGGCAAGAAGCCGTTGCTCTACACGTTCCACAACTTCTACAACCGCCACCTTTCGGGCCATTTCAAAGACTATCACTGGATGATAGCCCGCTACCGCAGCGACCACCCCACGCTCAACGACGGGCAAGACTACGTGATATGGCAATACACGTCGACCGGCCGCATCGAGGGCGTCAAGGGAAACGTGGACCGCAGCCGCATCATGGGCGATTATACGCTCCACCAGATTCAGATGTAGGGGATAAGGCGGTTGCCGGAGAAGGCCCGGACGGAGCAAGGGGTTAGAAAAAAGCCACGGGAGAGGGTATGGTTCCGACTGCTCCCGTGGCTTTATTATGTGCGCTCAATCGAGTGCTTTCAGCTTGGCAAATTTCATTAAGAGGTTTTTGGTGCCTACGTTTTGGAATTCAACCTTGATTTTGATGCTGTCGCCGGTTCCTTCGATGCCGACCACCGTGCCTCGGCCAAAGCGTTCGTGCTCCACGTGGCTGCCCACGCTGAATGCTCCGACGCTTTCGAGCTGTGGCTCGCCGGCAGAGTAGGGCGAACGGGCTGCCGATATTTTCCGCAAGGACGGTCCCGGAGTGTTGCCGAAGAACGAAGGGCGCTCCGTCTGGAAAGAGCGGGGTGCAGCCGCCCGGGCAGTGGCCGTGGCTGTGTTCTTATCCAGGTATCTCTCGTCTATTTCGTCCAGGAACGGGCTGGGGTTGCAAAACTCAGGCTGCCCGTAGCGGTAGCGGCTCTTGGCATAGCTCAGGTAGCAGAACTTCTTGGCGCGCGTGACCGCCACGTAAAACAGACGACGCTCTTCCTCCATCTCACGCGGGTTGTAGCGGGCACTGGCGGCCGGAAACAAATTGTCTTCGAGCCCCGTCACAAACACGGCGTCGAACTCCAAACCTTTTGCTGCGTGAACCGTCATGAGCGTCACCTTGGGCGTGCCGTCGTCGCGCTGATCGGCGTCTGTCAGCAGGGAGACCTGAGAAAGATACTGGCTCAAAGGAACTTTTTCGGTACCGAACTCTTCCTGCTGCTCCGTCTCGAATGTTTTTATCGCGTTCAAGAGCTCTTCGATGTTCTCTTGCTTGCTCAAGCTTTCCGGGCCCGGCTCGCTTTGCACGTCGGCGGCGATGCCGCTCTCTCTGATGATGTGTGCCGACAGGTCGAACAGGCTCTTCTCTTCCGAGGCTTTTCTGAAACCCTCAATCAAGGAGCAGAAAGCCTGCAACTTACCCGATGTGCCCCGGTTGATGCCCGGCAGCAGCTCGGAGGCATTTAGTGCGGCATCCCACAGACTGATGCCGTGCTCGAAGGCAGCCAGCTGTATCTTCTCTTGTGTGGTTTTTCCGATGCCGCGGGCGGGATAGTTGATGATACGTTTGAAAGCTTCCTCGTCGTTGGGGTTGTTTACGAGACGGAGATAAGCGACGATGTCCTTGATTTCCTTTCGTTGGTAGAAAGAGAGCCCGCCGTAGATGCGGTAGGGGATGGAGCAGCTGCGCAGAGCTTCCTCGAACGAGCGGCTTTGTGCGTTGGTACGGTAGAGTAGGGCTATTTCGTCGTAACCGATATCTTTATAGCGGTGGAGGCGGTTGATTTCGGCCGCTGCCTTCATGCTTTCTTCCTTGTCGCTGTATGTGGCGAATACGTGCAGGCGCTCGCCGACGGGGTTGTCTGTGTAGACGGTTTTGTGTATCTGATTTTTGTTGTGGGCAATGATGTCGTTGGCCGCGTTCACGATGCTCTGCGTCGAGCGGTAGTTGCATTCCAGCTTGATGGTTTTCGTCGTAGGGTACTGCATGTTGAAACGCAGTATGTTGTCGATGTTGGCACCTCGGAAGCCGTAAATGCTTTGAGCGTCGTCGCCCACGACGCAAATCCGCGTATCGGGCGCAGCCAGCTGCGTAATGATGCGGTGCTGGGCAAAGTTGGTGTCCTGATACTCGTCGACGAGGATATAACGGAAGCGGGCAGCGTATTTCTTGCGGATGTCTTCGTTGTCGCGGAACAAGAGGTAGGTGTAAAGCAGCAGGTCGTCGAAGTCCATGGCGTTGGCCATTTTGCAACGCTTCATATAGTGCTCGTAAACCTTGCGCGTTTCCCCCATGTTGTCGTGAAGATCCCTTTTATAGATGGAAGCGTCGGCGGCATACTCCTCGGGCAGAATCAGTCGGTTCTTGGCCTCCGATATCTTGCCCAAAACGTTGGCAGGCTTGTAGGTCTTTTCGTCCAGCCCCATCTCCTTCACAATGGTTTTGACCAGACTGCGGGCATCGGCCGTATCGTATATGGTATAGTCGCGGCTGAACCCGATAAGACCACACTCGGCACGAAGAATGCGCCCGAAAACCGAATGGAACGTGCCCGACCATAAGTATTTGGCACGTTCCCATCCCACCAGCCGGGCAATGCGCTCGTTCATCTCCCGTGCAGCTTTGTTTGTGAACGTCAGAGCCAGTATGCTCCAAGGTTCATACCCGTTTTGCAGGAGATAGGCTATTTTGTAAGTCAGGACACGCGTCTTTCCCGAGCCGGCTCCCGCTATGATGAGCGAGGGCCCGTCGCAGTAGAGTACGGCCTCCCGTTGTTTTTCGTTCAGGTCGTCGAAAAAGTCGTGGGGCATGGGCGGTTCAGTGCTTTTTTTTGTTCGCTTTGTCGTGTTGAATCTTTCTGTGGTAGAATTTTATTCTTTGGCATTGCTCGTCAAAGTTGGCTTTCAGTTCCCGGAACCTTGCCGACGCCGAGTCGGTGCATGTCTGCAACAGACTATCGGCCGTTTGCAAGGCTTTTTGCGCCTCGAAAAGTTCGATGGAGTCCATTATCAGGATGCCATCTTCGCGGGCATCGAGAGCCAAGCGGTAATTCTCGCGCAGAGAAAGGATTTGCTCGCGGGCAGTTTTCAGGTCGCGGCGCGAAAGGGCTTCGCGTGCCTTTTCAATGCAAATTTGGCCGGCCTCTTCCGCTTCTTGTCGCTTTTCAGAACGGTGTTCGTCGGTTTTAGCGTTGTTGCAGCCGGTACAAAAAAGGGCTATGAGGCCGAAAATGAAAATTTTCTTCATGTTTAATGGCGATAAAGCGGCGTAAAATTACGAAGAAAAATGTTTGCAGTGAAATATCCCCGCACAAAGCTCCCATACGCAGCTCCTGCCCCGGGTGTATTGTCCGCCTGAGAAGATTCCTTTCCTGCTGTCAGAAATTATGCTCCGGGTAAATCGCAATGATTTTGTAACTTTGCATTCCCAAAAGCGAAGTCATGAAAAAACTGACCCTTGAAGAAATGCGCTCCCGGCTGGATGCCCCTGTTTTCCGCCGGCTTTCAGAAACGGCTGACGAGCTGGGGATGGAATGCTACCTGGTGGGAGGCTACGTCAGGGATCTCTTTTTGGAGCGCCCGACAAATGATGTCGATATCGTCGTAGTAGGCAGCGGTATCCGTATGGCAGAGGCCTTTGCAAACCGCGTGGGCAGCGGCGCGCGGCTGAGCGTTTTCCGCAACTTCGGAACAGCGCAGGTCAAGTGGCATGGTCACGAGGTGGAATTCGTAGGTGCGCGCCGCGAGAGCTATTCGCACAACTCCCGCAAGCCGGTTGTCGAGGATGGCACGCTTGAAGACGACCAGAACCGCCGCGACTTTACCATTAACGCCATGGCTGTTTGTCTTAACAAGTCACGTTACGGCGAGTTGGTCGACCCGTTTGACGGTTTGCGCGATTTGGAGGACGGCATCATCGCCACTCCGCTCGACCCGGACGTAACATTTTCTGACGACCCCTTACGTATGATGCGTTGCGTGCGTTTTGCCACGCAGCTCAACTTTTATATCGAGGATGACACCTTTGCTGCGCTTGCCCGCAATCGGGAGCGCATCCGCATCATCAGTGCGGAACGCATTATCGACGAACTGAATAAGATGATGATGGCTTCCCATCCGTCGAAAGGCTTTGTCGAGCTGCACCGGAGCGGACTCTTGGAAATTATCTTGCCGGAGCTGGCTGCGCTCGACGGAGTGGAAGTCCGTTCGGGCAGGGGGCACAAGAATAACTTCTATCATACGCTCGAGGTGCTCGACAACGTAGCTGCTAAGAGCGACAACTTGTGGCTGCGCTGGGCGGCTCTGCTCCACGACGTGGGAAAGCCGCGCAGCAAGCGGTGGGATGCATCGATTGGGTGGACTTTTCACAACCACGATTTCCTGGGCGAGAAAATGGTGCCGGCCATATTCCGCCGTATGAAGCTGCCTCTCGACGAGCGCATGAAGTATGTGAAGAAGCTCGTGGGGCTTCACATGCGTCCCATCGTCATTGCCGATGACATTGTGACCGACAGTGCTGTCCGCCGCCTGCTTTTTGACGCGGGCAACGACATCGACGACCTGATGCTGCTTTGCGAGGCCGACGTGACGAGCAAAAACGAGGTGCGCAAGCGCAACTTTTTGAACAACTTCAAGTTGGTACGCTCAAAGCTGGTCGACATAGAAGAGAAAGACCGCATCCGAAATTTCCAGCCTCCCGTGGACGGTGAGGAAATCATGCACCTGTTCGGTCTTTCGCCCTGTCGCGAGGTCGGCGTGCTCAAAGCAGCTTTGAAAGACGCCATTCTGGACGGGCGGGTTGCCAACGAGCACGACCCAGCTTTGGAATTCGTGAAAGAAAAGGCCCGTGAGATGGGGCTTTCTGTGGTTGAGGCCGAAGGAGAAAAGAAGAGCTGACACCTTGTGCGCTTGCCAGATAGGGCATAAGCGCCACACCGCAGCGCCTACCTTATATAATAAAGCCACCGAAAGGACTTGTCGCAATCCCTTCGGCGGCTATTTGTATGGAAACGTTTTGCGTTGTTATTTTCCGCCGGCCTGCTGCTGTGCGGCGTCAATCATGGCCTGGCTGGCATACATGTACACCTCTACGCGGCGGTTTTGTGCCTGTCCTTCCTTGGTAGCGTTCGAGGCCACGGGGTTTTCCTCGCCGAGCCCCTCCACATATTTTATTTGAGAGGACGTTGCGCCGTTGGAGATGAGATACGTCGATACGGCCTGGGCGCGTTGCAGCGACAAGGTCTTGTTCTTGCTCTTGCTCTGTTCGGCCGTGCTGTTTTTCCAGCCAACGTTGTCGGTGTAGCCCACGATGGCCACGTCCATGTCGGGGTTGGTTTTCAATACGGTCGTGGCAAACTGCGTCAAGGAGCTTTTTGCGCCGGTGCTCAGCGTGGCGTCGCTCGTGGCAAAGAGGATGCCCGAGTCGAAAGTCACCTTTACATATTTCAGACCCGTATTGTTGTCCTCCATCATTTCCACCTGAGCGTTTTCCACCTGCTCGGCAGCTTCTTTTGCCTTGTCCATCTTGTTGCCAATCAGGATGCCGGCACCGGCTCCGATGGCAGCGCCCACGCCGGCTCCGATGGCAGCGCCTTTGCCGTCGCCGGCCAGCTGGCCGATCAGCGCACCAAGGGCTGCGCCGCCGCCACCGCCGATGAGGCCGCCTTTTGCCTTGTTGCTCATCGAGCAGCCGCTCAGCAGGAGCGCGGCAGAAAGTGCGATAACTGAAATTTTCATTCCTTTCATAAGCGTATAAATTTAAATGGTTACGGATGTAAGCCGCCTGCAAATGTAGCAAAATATAGTTTGCTGCGGGATAAATCCCCCGAATTTTCGTACTTTTGCAGCCACAAAAGAAACCAATTATGGCGAAAGAACTGAAAGATCTGACAAAGCGGAGTGTAAACTACTCTCAATGGTACAACGAGCTGGTCGTTAAGGCCGACTTGGCAGAACAGGCCGACGTGCGCGGCTGCATGGTCATCAAGCCCTACGGCTATGCCATCTGGGAAAAAATACAGCAGGAGCTCGACCGCCGTTTCAAGGAGACGGGCGTGCAGAACGTCTATTTCCCGATGCTTATCCCCAAGTCGTTCCTCTCGAAAGAGGCCGAGCACGTGGAAGGCTTCGCCAAAGAATGTGCCGTCGTGACGCACTATCGCCTGAAAGCCAACCCCGACGGCGATGGCGTCGTCGTGGACCCCGCAGCCCGCTTGGAGGAAGAATTGATTATCCGCCCCACGTCGGAAACTACCATCTGGAACACATATCGTAAGTGGATACACTCGTGGCGCGACCTTCCGCTGCTCTGCAACCAATGGTGTAACGTGATGCGCTGGGAGATGCGCACGCGCTTGTTCCTGCGTACGAGCGAGTTTCTGTGGCAGGAGGGTCATACGGCCCATGCCACGCGCGAGGAGGCCGAGGCCCGCGCGCGCCAGATGCTGGATGTGTATGCCGATTTTGCCCGCGACGTGATGGCCATTCCCGTGGTGCGCGGCGTCAAGAGCGCCACAGAGCGTTTTGCCGGCGCCCTCGACACCTATACCATCGAGGCCATGATGCAAGACGGCAAGGCCTTGCAGGCTGGTACGAGCCACTTCCTCGGACAAAACTTCGGACGCGCGTTTAACGTGCAGTTTGTCGACCGCAACAACCAGCTCGATTACGCTTGGGCGACAAGCTGGGGCGTCAGCACGCGGCTTATGGGAGCCCTCATCATGACCCACAGCGACGACAACGGACTCGTACTGCCGCCCCACCTGGCTCCCGTTCAGGTGGTCATCGTTCCCATCTATAAAGGCGCCGACGAGCTCGCCGTGCTCGACGACAAGCTCGGTGCGCTGGCCGACCGTCTGCGCCGTGCGGGCGTCCGCGTGAAGTATGACAACGCCGACAACAAGCGTCCCGGCTTTAAATTTGCCGATTACGAACTGAAAGGCGTTCCCGTGCGCCTTGCCATGGGCGGCCGCGACCTGCAAAACGGCACCATCGAACTGATGCGTCGCGACACGTTGGAGAAAGAAACCGTTTCGTTCGACGGCATTGAGGAGCGCATCCCGGCTCTGTTGGAGGAAATCCAGCAAAACGTTTATACCAAGGCCAAGACCTATCTGGACGCCCACATCTATCCCTGCGACAGCTACGACGAGTTTCGCGAGCGCGTCAAGGACGGAGGCTTCTTCCTCTGCCCGTGGGACGGCACGGCCGAAACCGAGGCCAAGATCAAGGCCGACACGCAGGCCACGGTACGTTGCGTCCCCTTCGGCTACGACCAGACAAATCCCGGCACCGACATGGTGAGCGGCAAGCCCGCTACGTGCCGTGTCATCGTGGCCCGCAGCTATTGACAGTCCGCCCGCAGCGGGGGCTTCCCTTTCGCCGGCCCCACCGGGTTCCGCAAAACGCAGCAGACGGCTGCATCTCCCTTCATCCGTGAGGGGCGGTGCAGCCGTCTGCCGTATGCGGGCGCCGCGTTCCGCAGCTTCCCAGCCGGCGGGCAGGAGCCCGCTGCCTTGCCGGCTTGCAGCCCGCTTTTCCCGGCTTGCGGCCGGCCCCGTCCGGCGGCAGCCACGACCAGCCTCGCAGCTGCGACCGAACACACGGCTTCGCCCCATTTCGTCGCAGCCCGCGTCAATCTTTTCCTTCTTTGTTGGCTTATCCCGCCGTTTTTGCGTAATTTTGCCGACGGCTTATAAATTGTGCAATCACAAAAAACAATCAACCGTGTCAGAGACTAAATACATTTTTGTGACGGGAGGCGTTGCCTCGTCGCTGGGTAAAGGCATTATCTCGTCGTCTATCGGAAAACTGCTGCAAGCGAGAGGATACAACATCACCATTCAGAAGTTTGATCCCTATATCAACATCGACCCGGGGACGTTGAACCCTTACGAGCACGGCGAATGCTACGTTACGGACGACGGGCAGGAAACCGACCTCGACCTGGGCCACTATGAGCGCTTTACAGGCATACACACAACCCGGAACAACAACGTAACGACCGGGCGTATCTACCAGAGCGTCATCGAAAAGGAACGCCGCGGCGACTATCTGGGCAAAACCATACAGGTCATTCCCCACATCACGGACGAAATAAAGCGCGACATGCTCTATCTCGGCATGAAGCACCATTACGACTTTGTCATCACGGAGATAGGTGGAACGGTGGGCGACATCGAGAGCCTGCCCTTCATGGAAGCCATCCGTCAGCTCAAATGGGAGCTGGGCCGCAACGCCATTTGCGTGCATCTCACCTACGTGCCCTATCTGGCCGCCGCCAAAGAGCTGAAAACCAAGCCGACGCAACACTCTGTGAAGGAGCTTCAGAGCCTGGGCATCCAGCCGGACATCCTCGTGCTGCGCACCGAGCACGACCTGAGCGCCGGCGTAAGGAAAAAGGTGGCCAACTTCTGCAACGTCGACCCCGAGGCCGTCGTGCAGAGCCTCGACCAGCCCACCATTTACGAAGTGCCCCTGCGCATGCAGGAGCAGGGGCTCGACGCCACCATCCTTCGAAAGCTTAATATGCCCGTGGGAGAAACGCCGGGGCTCGGTCCATGGCGCTCTTTCCTCGAACGTCGCCACAAGGCCACCGAGGTGATCCACATCGGCCTCGTTGGAAAATACGATTTGCAGGATGCCTACAAGAGTATCCTCGAATCGCTCTCGCAGGCCGGGACGTATAACGACTATAAGGTGAAGACTCACTTCATTAACAGCGAAAAGCTCACCGAGGACAACGTAGAAGAGCAGCTTTCGGGCATGGCCGGCGTGGTGATCTGTCCGGGATTCGGCCAGCGCGGCATCGAAGGCAAGCTTATCGCTTGCAAATACCAGCGTGAGCACAACCGTCCGACGTTTGGCATCTGCCTGGGCATGCAGATGATGGTGATAGAGTTTGCCCGCAACGTGCTCGGACTCTCCGATGCCAACAGCTCAGAGATGGACACCAAGACGCCCCACAACGTAATCGACATCATGGAGGACCAGAAAAACATCACCAACATGGGAGGCACGATGCGCTTGGGCGGATACGAGTGTAAGCTGCGCGAGGGCAGCCGCGTGCGCGCCATCTACGATAAGGAAATCATCCGCGAACGCCACCGCCACCGCTACGAGTTCAACAACGACTACGCCGACGCCTTCGAACAGCACGGCATGCAGTGTGTGGGCCTCAACCCCGAGTGCAACCTGGTGGAAATCGTCGAAATACCCGATTTGAAATGGTACATCGGAACGCAGTTCCACCCGGAATATTCCAGCACGGTGCTCAAGCCGCACCCGTTGTTCCTCAGCTTCGTCAAGGCAGCCATCGAAGAAACCCGAAAGTAACGCAAAGCCATCTACGATAAATGGATAAGAACACAATAATAGGGCTGGTGCTGATAGCTGTCGTGCTCATCGGCTTCAGCTTCTATTCCACCAACACGCAAAAACAGCAGGCCGCGCAACCGGCACGGCAGGAAAACCTGGCGCAGGCACAGGAAAAGCACGAGGCCCGGCAGGATGCCGACCGCGCGGCGGCAGCGCTCGATTCGACAGCCCTGTTTCACGCCGCCCTTACGGGAAAAAACGAGAAGATCGTTCTGAAAAACAATAAGGTAACGGTTACCATCAACAGTAAAGGTGGAACCGTTTCCGAAGTGCGCTTGAACGAGTATAAGGGCTATGCCGACTACAAGGAGGGGCGCGACAATCCGTTGTTGCTCTATTCGGAGAAAGATGCCTCGCTTTCGTTCGTGCTGGAAACGAAAGACAACAACATCCGCACGGGAAACTACTACTTTACCCCCGTGGGCGTGACCGATTCGACCGTCACGATGCAGCTCCGCTCGCCGGGCGGCGAGACCTTGCAGTTCGACTATGAGCTCCTGGCCGACAACTACCTGCTCAATTTCTCGGTGAAAACGAGCGGCATGGAGCGGCATATATCGCCGCAGACGCAATCTCTGCGTCTCTATTGGCGCGATAAAGTGCGTCAGCAGGAAAAAGGCTTCTATTTCGAGAACATGTATTCCACTTTGACCTATAAGCCCGTGGACGACGGAGCCGAAAAGCTCAACGAGCATGAGACCGAAGAGGCCAAGGCCGAAGGAAAGGTCGATTGGATAGCCTTTAAAAACCAGTATTTCAGCAGCATATTGATGGCCGAACAGAGCTTTTCCGACGTGGAAATGAAAAGCGTGCAGGAGGGCGAGCATTCCGGCTATCTGAAAGACTACTCGGCCTCGATGAACGTGCCGTTCGACGCTTCCGGCCGGCAGGCCACCCGTTTGCAGTTCTACTTCGGCCCCAATCAGTATCGTCTGCTGCAAAGTATGGACGCATATAAGCTGAGCGAGAAGGACATGGACCTGGAAGAGGTAGTCTACTTAGGCTGGCCCATCTTCAAGTGGATCAACCGCTACTTCACCATATACGTTTTCGACTGGCTCACGCAGCTCGGCCTGCCCATGGGCATCGTTCTGCTGCTCATCACCCTTTTGCTGCGCGTCATCGTTTACGTGCCCACCCGCAAGAGCTATATGAGCAGCGCCCGTATGCGCGTGCTGAAACCGAAGGTGGACGAAATATCCAAGAAGTACCCCAACAAAGAAGACGCCATGAAGCGCCAGCAGGAGATGATGACGCTTTACAGCCAATATGGTGTGAGCCCGATGGGCGGCTGCCTGCCCATGCTGTTGCAGATGCCCATCTGGATCGCCATGTTCAACTTCGTGCCCAACGCCATCGAGCTGCGCCAGCAGGGCTTCCTCTGGGCCGACGACCTCTCGACGTACGACGACGTCCTGACGTGGGGCGTCAGTCTCCCCTTCATCGGCAACCACCTCAGCCTTTTCTGCGTGCTCTTCTGCGCAACCAACGTGATCTACTCGGTCATGACGATGCGCCAGCAGCGCGCAGCTATGTCGGGCGAGCAGGCCGAGCAGATGAAGCTCATGCAGTGGATGATGTTCCTAATGCCGGTATTTTTCTTCTTTATGTTCAACAAGTACCCGGCAGGATTGAACTATTACTACTTTATATCGCTCCTTGCCAGCGCACTGACCATGTGGTATCTGAGGAAAACCACCGACGACAAGAAAATTCTGGCCAGGCTCGAAGCCAATTACGAGGCTAACAAGAACAATCCCAACAAAAAGCCAAGTGGACTGGCCGCCCGTCTCGAAGCTCTCCAAAAGCAGCAGGAGGCAATGATGGAGGCGCAGAAAAGAATGAAGAAATAATCAGCAGAAACAAACGTGCCGGTTTGCGGAAAAGGTGTCTTGGAAGCAGGCAGGCACGTTTTGTATATATTGAAACGTAAAAAAGCAAACGACTAATGATGAACGTAAGAACCATGATAGCAGCCGCCACGCTCGTAGCAGCCCCCGTGACGGCACAGACGACGGCCGACAGCCGGCAACCGCACATAGGAAAACAACAGGTGGAATGGAAAAGCGACCTCCTGACACCCGAAATTCTCTGGTCGATGGGCAGAATCGGCCATTTCGAAATATCTCCCGACGGAAAAAGCGCCGTCTACGCGGTAACGTATTTTAGCGTAGAGCAAAACGCGTCGCACACGGTTTTATATCGCATGGAGATGGGAACAAAACGTGCTGAGCTGCTGACGCAGACGGCGGCGAACGAGAGCGATGCCGTTTTCCTGCCGGGCGGGCAGAAAATAGCCTTTCTTTCGGACGCTTCGGGGAGCACGCAGGTGTGGGAGATGGGCGTCGACGGTAGCGGACGGCGGCAACTCTCGGACGAAGAGGGCGGCGTGAGCGGTTTCCTCTTTTCGCCCGACGGGCGCAAGGTGCTGCTCGTCAAGGATGTGCCCAACTACACGTCTATTCAGGCAAACGACGCCGATCTGCCCCAAGCATCGGGCATGGTCATCAACGATCTGATGTATAAGCATTGGGACCATTACAACACGTCGTCGCCCCATCCGTTTATAGCCGATTTCGACGGAACGAAAATAGCCGGAGCCAAGGATGTGCTCGAAGGCGAGCCCTACGAATCGCCGATGAAACCTTTTGGCGGGATAGAGCAGTTTGCTTGGAGCCCCGATTCCAAAACGCTGGCCTACACTTGCCGGAAGAAAACGGGACGCGATTATGCCATCAGCACCGACAGCGATATTTTCCTTTACGAATGGGAGACGGGTAAGACGGTGAACCTCTGCAAACCGGCCGGCTACAAAGCTCCCGCTGCCGACCCGACGGTTTCGCTCGAAAACCAGGCGGTCAACCAGGCTTCGGCCGATTATAATGTGGGATACGATCAGAATCCGCAGTTTTCGCCCGACGGGCGCTACGTGGCATGGCTCAGCATGGAGCGCGACGGCTACGAAAGCGACCGGACGCGTCTCTGTGTTTACCGTTTGAAGGACGGGCAGAAGACGTATGTTACGGAAAGCTTCGAGAGCGGCGTCAACGACTTCTGCTGGGACGCGTCGGCCAAGTCTGATAAAATCTATTTCACCGGAGTGTGGCATGCCCGCACCCAGATTTACAGCACCAATCTCGAAGGCAAGGTGCGCCAGCTGACTGACGACGTCTGCGATTACGCCATATCTTCCCTGACGCCCGACGGCAAAAGCATTGTGGCCACACGCCACAGCATCAACAGCGCCGACGAGGTGTATCTCGTTACGCCCGGTAAAAAGGAAACGCGGGTAGAGCAGATTACGTTCGAAAACAAAGCGTTCTTTGACAAGCTTACGCTCGGCGAGGTCAAGGAGCGCTGGGTCGAGACGGTAGACGGGAAGCGGGAACTCTGTTGGGTTATCTATCCGCCCCATTTCGACGCTGCCAAGAAGTATCCTACGCTGCTCTACTGCGAGGGTGGCCCGCAGTCGCCCGTCAGTCAGTTTTGGAGCTACCGTTGGAACTTCCAGCTCATGGCTGCCAACGGCTACATCATCATTGCCCCCAACCGTCGCGGGCTTCCCGGTTTCGGTATGGAGTGGCTCGAAGCCATTAGCGGCGACTATTCGGGCCTTTGCATGCAGGACTATCTTTCTGCCATCGACGACATTTGCCGCGAGCCCTACGTCGACAAAGACCGCCTGGGATGCGTGGGAGCCAGCTTTGGCGGATACAGCGTTTATTGGTTGGCCGGACACCACGAGGGGCGTTTCAAGTGCTTTATAGCCCACGACGGCATCTACAACACCCAGCAGCAGTATGTCGAGACGGAAGAAATGTGGTTCCCCAACTGGGACATGGGCGCTGCCCCCTGGCACAAGGATGCCGAGGGCCGCATGCAAAAAGTTTTCGAGACGTCCCCCCATCTTTCAGTCGACAAATGGGACACGCCCATCCTTTGCATTCACGGGCAGAAGGATTTCCGCATCGAATACACCCAGGCCGAGTCGGCCTTCAACGCGGCCCGTTTGCGCGGCATCCCGGCCCAGTTGTTGCTCTTCCCCGATGAGAACCATTGGGTCTTGAAGCCGCAGAACGGCGTGCTGTGGCAACGCACTTTCTTCCGTTGGCTGGATCGTTGGTTGAAAAAATAAACACAGGATAAAGGAATAAATAAAAAATGGATTTGCAGAAAACACAGGTAACACTCAGCGACAAGGCCTGGGCCCGCTGGTCGGCTCTTCTTATAGTCGCCTTTACGATGATGGCGGCCTACTACGTCAACGACGTTATGGCCCCGTTGAAAAGCATGCTCGAAGGAGAGCTGCATTGGACGAGCGGAGAGTTTGGATTCTTCACCGGAGCGTACAGCTTCCTCAACGTATATCTTTTAATGCTCATCTGGGGCGGGCTTATCCTCGACCGCTTCGGCATTCGCTTCACCGGCACGCTCGCAGCCGTCTTGATGGTGGGCGGTACGCTTGCCGAATATTACGCCATCACCACCATGGGCGGCACGGCTGCCACCGTGTGGGGCTATAAGGCCGACGTGTTCGTAGCTTCGGCCGGCTATTCCGTCTTTGGCGTTGGAGCCGAGGTGGCCGGTATCACCGTATCGAAAATCATAGCCAAGTGGTTCAGGGGAAAAGAGTTGGCAACCGCCATGGGGGCCCAGGTGGCGCTGGCACGTATCGGCTCGCAGGCCGCTTATGCCGTGGCGTTGCCCGTAGCTCAACGGTGGGGTCTTGATACACCGTTGCTCGTGGGACTCATACTGCTCTTCGGCGGTCTCATCTCTTTTCTCTGCTTTGCCGTCATGGATAAAAAGCTCGATAAGCAGGTAACGCTGTCGGCTACCTCCGAACCCGAGGATAAATTCTCCTTTAAGGACGTAAAAGCCGTCGTGTCCAATCCCGGTTTCTGGCTCATCGCCCTTCTTTGCGTGCTGTTCTACTCGTGCGTCTTCCCGTTCCAGAAGTTTGCCACCGAACTGATGATCACCAAATACCACGTTTCCGAAAGCCTGGCAGGAGCTTTTGCAGGTTTGCCCGCGCTGGGTGCCCTTTTCCTGACGCCCGTCTTCGGTGGCATGATTGACAAGCGCGGCAAGGCGGCATCCATCATGCTTTTGGGAGCGGCTATGCTCATTTGCGTACATCTGGTCTTTGCTTTGCCTTTTATCAGTGCCCCTTGGGTGGCCATTGCGCTCATGATCATTCTGGGCATTGCTTTTTCCCTCGTGCCTTCGGCCATGTGGCCCTCTGTGGCCAAGATATTCCCCGTTAAGCAGCTCGGCACGGCCTATTCGCTGATATTTTTCATTCAGAATATCGGTCTTTGGGGCATTCCCGTGCTCATTGGCACCGTTTTGGAGAATTACTGCATCACGGGCAAGACCGTTGTCAACGGGCAAGAAACGAATATGTACGACTATACGCTTCCGATGTGCATTTTCACCGGCATTGCCGTCCTTTCCATGCTTGTGGCTTTCTGTTTAAAGGCGGCCGACAAGAAATATGGTTACAAATTGGAGGAAGCCAATACGAAGTAACCGGCGGTAAAAATGTCTTTCCCATTCGGTAAGGGTGGGAGAGCGCCTGATGCGAATGCCGTGGCGGGACGTTACCCTGCTGCGGCATTCGCTTTTTATGTTGTTCCGTGAGCGGAAAGCGCTTTGCCCCGTGCTTTCCCTTTTTGGGGCCCGGCTTCATCCTTTTTTCTCCCGTCACCGCGTCAGGTTGATGCGCAGCAAAAGATTCTTAGCCGGGCAGAGAATCGTCTTCTTGCAGCCGGGATATGCCTTCGCAAACGACAAAAAATATATTTCCGGGCGTTGCGCCCGTTGAAAAGAGCCCGTAGCGGGGCAGCGGTTTGCGAAAAAGGTATATTCCGGTTCGCGGCATGTGTCTTTTCACTAAATTTGCAGCCAAAATCGATATAAATGAGTAACCCGTCCCGCAAAAAGCGTCCGCGCCGTTACGGCCTGCTGGCTGTCAGTCCGTTTTTCTTTCTCGTGCTTTCCTATGTGGCGCTGAGCCTTTATGAACGCGATTTTTCCAAGGTGCCGATGCTCGTTGTTTTCCTCCTGACGTCGGTTTATGCGTTGCTGACCACCCGTGGTCTTCCCTTGCAGGAGCGCATGCGCCACTTCTCGCGCGGAGCCGGTAGCGGCGATCTGATGCTTATGGTGTGGATATTCGTTCTGGCCGGAGCATTTGCCGAGTCGGCCAAGCAGATGGGCGCCATTTCCGCCGCAGTCGATCTAACGCTCATGTGCCTGCCCGAAAACATGGTCCTGGCCGGCATTTTCGTGGCCGCGTGTTTCGTTTCCCTCTCCATCGGAACGTCTGTCGGCACCATTGCCGCCCTTGTCCCCGTGGCCACGGGCCTTGCTGCCAGAACGGGCATAGAGCTTCCCCTGCTTGTGGCGTCGGCTGTTGGCGGGTCTTTCTTTGGCGACAATCTTTCTTTCATTTCCGATACGACGGTCGTGGCCACCCGCACACAGGGCTGCCGCCTTTCCGATAAATTCCGCGTCAACTTCCGCATCGTTCTTCCTGCTGCCTTGCTTACGTTTTTCCTGTATGTCGTCATGGGCGCAGGCCATGGCGGGGCGGTGGCCCCTGCCGCGGTCGATTGGGGCAAGGTGCTCCCCTATGTCGTCGTGCTCGTCCTGGCGCTTTGTGGGGTCGACGTATTGCTGGTGCTTGCCTTGGGCATACTGCTTACGGGCATCACCGGCCTTTTCACCGGTGCATACGATTTGGCCGGCTGGCTTTCTGCTGCCACAAGCGGCGTGGCCGGCATGTCGGAGCTCATTCTCGTTTCGATGCTCGCGGGCGGTCTGCTCGAACTGATACGCTATAACGGCGGCATCGTCTGGCTCATCCATTTTCTCACCCGCCGCGTGCGCACCACCCGCGGGGCCGAGCTGTGCATCGCCGCGCTCGTGAGCGTGGCCAACCTCTGCACGGCGAACAACACGATAGCCATTCTTTCCGTCGGCCGTTTCGCAGCCGACATCTCGGAGCGCTACGGCGTCGACCGCCGGAAAAGCGCCAGCCTGCTCGACACTTTTTCCTGCTGCGTGCAGGGGCTTATTCCCTATGGCGCGCAGCTGCTCATTGCCGGAGGTCTGGCAGCGGTCAGTCCGGTCGAAATCGTTCCTTACCTTTACTATCCCATGGCCATGTTCGTCGTGGCGCTGCTGGCCGTGTGGTTCAGGTTTCCCCGCCGCTATTCTTTGTGAGCCACATCCCGCATCGTTCTATTTTCCAGCACATACAGTGAGGGGAAACGGCCGTCGGCTGTTTCCCCTCGGTATGTTTTGCTTGCAGCAAGCGGAGCCGCGTGCCGCTTCGTTCACTTTTCGATGAGCGCCACGGCGTATGCCGCCATGCCCTCGCCCCGTCCTGTGTAGCCCAGCCTTTCGGTGGTGGTGGCTTTGATGGAGAGGTCTTCTTCCCCGATGCCCAAGATGGAGGCCAGGCAGGCGGTCATGGCCGGCACGTGCGGGTTGAGCTTGGGCTGCTCGGCGCAGACGGTTACGTCCACGTTGCCCACGCGCCACCCGTCGGCGGCGATGAGCTCCACCGTGCGGCCGAGCAGCACCTTGCTGTCGATGCCCAGCAGCGCAGGGTCGGTGTCGGGAAAGTTGTGTCCGATGTCGCGTTTCCCGGCAGCGCCCAGCAGGGCGTCGCAGATGGCGTGGATGAGCACGTCGGCGTCGCTGTGGCCCAGCAGGCCCCGCTCGTGCTCAATCCTGATGCCGCCCAGCCACAGCTCGCGGCCTTCCACCAGCCGGTGGACGTCGAAGCCCATTCCCACTTTTATTTTTCCCATAGTTTCTTCTGCGTATGGTTTGTGCTTTTAGCGGCCGCGGCCGAAGAGTTCGCGGATGCCGTCAAAGTCGAATGCCAAGGATACCCTCAGCGTCTGGTCCAGCGGGTTGCTGGGCGAGGTGGCCACCACGTAGCCCGCGTCGATGGCCAGCACGTTCATGCGGAAGCCTGCGCCGAACGTCATGTAGCGGCGTCCGCCCTGGGCATCGCTTTCGTGCTGGTAGCCGCCGCGCAGGGTGAACTTGTCGTTGTATGTGTACTCCGCGCCCACGCTCCAACGTATCTCCTGCATTTCTCCCTTGAAGCCCTGCGGCGAATCGCCGAAGCTTTTGAAAATTCCCTTGATGGAAGGAATATCATAATACTCTGTACGTAATCTTTCTTGGTAATCCTCATCAGGTTCACCTTCATTTTGGAGGGGTTTAACGGGCACGAGCAGCTTGTTGGCGTCGGCGTAGAACGATATGCGGTTGTATTCGTTTAGGGGGATGGTGTAGCCCAAACCGATACGCAAGTTGGTGGGGATGAAGTAGGAAATATCTTCACCGTAGTTGATTTTCGAGCCGATGTTGCTGATGTTCACGCCGAAGGCGAAGAGGCATTCTCGGTTGCCCATCATGACGTAGTTGTTGTAGTAGCATGCGATGTCGGCGGCAAATGCAGATCCTGGTGTTTGGGCGTCATCGTAGTGGCCGGTCAGGTCCGAATACATGTAGCGTAGGGCCACGGCTGCCGCGAAGCGTTCGCTCAGCATGCGCGAGTAGGCCACGTCGACGCCCAGCTCGTAGGGGCGCACGGTCATGTTGGCATCGCTCGTCGACACGTCGCCCAGCGAGAAATAGCGGAGCGAGGCGCTGATGGCCTGATAGTCGCCCAGGCGTATGTAGCCGGCGGCGTTCATCAGGGCGATGCCGCTCGTCAGTTTGCTCAGCCACGGCGTGTAGTTGATGGCCAGGCCGGCGCGGCTGATGGTGAAGGGATATTTGGCGGGGTTCCAGTTTTGCGAGTAGACGTCGGGCTCGGTGGCGGCTCCGGCGTCGCCCAGGGCGCCTGCACGGGCGTCGGCCGCGATCGATTGTGAGGTCACGGCCGTCATGATGGGGTTGAACTGGTCTCTGACGTCATCCTGCGCCCACGCCGTGCCCGTCGAGGCAAGGGTCATGGACAGGAGGACTGCTGTCGTCGGTTTCTTCATTTTGGTATGGAGTGATTATGTTTATATTCGTTCAGGGACGTACGATGACGAGCTTTTCGGCGTCGCTTTCCTTCTCGTCGCCGCCTGTGCGGCAGACGCCGCGATACAGGTAGATGCCCGGTTCGAGGGGACGGCCGGCGGCGTCGCGCAGGTCCCATGTGGCCGAGGCGTACGACGTGCCCGCGGCGGCTGTGGCTTCGCGCCACCACAGGCGGCGTCCGCTCAAGTCGAACACCTCGAACGTCACGCGGCTGTCGGTTTCGCCCGCCTCAACGTGGGCTGTAAACGTCGTGCTCGTCGTTGCCGGGTTGCGCGATGCGCTCACCTCGAAGCCCGTGGGGGCATGCTCGCCCACGAGAAAATCGAGCACGGCGGTCGTCGAGTTGTTGTTGACGTCCCAGGCCCGTAGCTCGAGCGTGTGGCGGCCGTCCGTCAGGCCTTGCAGCGGGTAGCTGATGGAGCCGCTGCGGTAGGTGCCGAAGTCGTATGTGAAATAGTCGTTCAGGATGTAGCTGCCGGCCTTGTCGCCGTCGATGGTCAGTTCCAGGTCGTGGCCCAGGCCGTTGCCGGTGGTGTTGATGCCGTTGTCGTCGCTCACCTGGGCCAGGAAGAGCGTTTCGCGCCCCACCTTGCCGCCGTTGGGGAAGTCCATGCTGCCCAGCGCGACGAAAACCTTCGGCCCCACCGTGTCGGGCGCGGCGCCTTCGGCCGTGCCGTTCAGGTGGAAGCGGTCGTCGTAGCCGTGGCATTCGAGCGAGCGGTCATTGTTCACGGCATATACGTAGATGCGCCCCGTCGTGTTGCTGTAACTGATGTCGTAGGGAACGGGAATCTCCATGCTGAAGCACCCTCCGCGGATGGAATCGCTCCCTTCGAAGAGCGCGTTGCCGCGGTCGGTATATGTGAGCGGGCCGGCCTCGGAGCCTTCGTTGTTCTGGCACGTGACGGTGGTTTCGCGGTCGAAGAGCGTGAGCGTTGCCACGCCCGAAAAGCCGGGCAGCTCGTCGCCCGCGGGCGAGAGCACGCGGCCGCTCACCCTCACCTTGTCGCCGGCACGCAGCTGCACGTTGCTGCCCTCGGTGAGCGCCACACCTGCGATGCTGTCGATGGCGGCCCGTCCGGTGGGGAAGCCCAGCCGCAGCGCGGGGTCGCCGAAGAAGTGGTATTTCAGCTTGTTGTTTGTGCGGTCGCCGCCGTCGTCGATGAGCTCTGCCTTGGCCAGCTGCAAGGCTTCGCCCATCGTGTGCGGGCTGCCGGCCTCGTCCGTTCCGAACAGATACTTGCAAAACGCTACGTTCAGCCGGCGGTTGGGGTCGGAATAGACCTTACGCGAGGCACACATCACGGCGATGGCGCCTCCGTCCTCGTAGAGCAGGGCTGCCCGCCCGATGTTGTCGCTTCCGCTGTCGAACGTGGCCACTTCGCACGAGGCAAAGACCCAAAGCGGGATGCCGGACGTGGCTATCGAGCGGAAATCGTCGGTCAGCAGCAGGCGGGCGTGCGATATGCGGTCGGGGGCGCCGTGCCCGCTGTAATTGAACATGAGAGCGCCGCGGCGCATCTGCTCTTTCAGCTCGTCGCTCATCTGCGGATAGGCGTAGCCCGTGGCCGTTATCGTCCGCTTGTAGACGTCCCAGAAGAAACGTTTCATGATGAGCCTGTCGCCGGTCGTTGTGCGCACCTGGTTGTAGGCTGCGTTGGCGTCGTTCATGTGGTCGTGGTCGTCGATGTCGTCACCCATGAAGCAAACGGTGTTTCTCCACGTGCCCACCGACGCCTTTTCCATGTAGGCAAGGGTTTTGTCGACGATGATGCGCGCCTCCTCGGGCGTGCGGCACGTGAGGCGGCCGATGCTCAGGTCGACAGGCTCAATGAGCATGTTGCGGCCCTCGCCGTCGTCGAGCAGGCCGAAGTAGTCGTCGGTGACGTAGCTGTGCAGCGGGCCGATAGAGTTTTGCTGGTTGGTCGTTTCGTAGGCCAGCAAGAAGTCGTCGGGCGAGAGCGAGGCGTTTTCGGCCATGAGCATGCGGTTGTCCCACAGGCTTTCGCCGAAGAGCAGCAGGTGGCGCGGCGCGTCGGCGTCGGACGTGGCGCGGTCGTAGAGCATTTTCAGGTAGCGGCGGTAGGCCGTGGCGTCGGGCGTGCCCGAGGAAAATTCGTTGTAGATCTCGTCGGCGCGCACCACCTTGACGCGCAGACCGTCGCGCCGGCGGTGCTCGTCGGCCAGCCGCTCGGCCTCAGCTGTGAGCTGCCCGGAGGCCGGCACGAGGATGATCATGTCGAGCGCGGCGTCGGCATGCAGGTTTTGGTTGGGCGTTTCGCCCACCAGCTCGGGGGTGGGGCAGCTTTGCTCCACGTCGACAACGGCATAGCGGCGGTTGCCGTCGGCCACCGCCGCGGTGAGGACGCCGTCGGTGAGCGTCGCCGCCACTTCGGCCACGGGGTCGCCCGCGCGGCCCAGCCGCCACAGACGCGTCGAGGCCGTGGCACCGCCGATGCTGAGCGTGACGGCCCGGCCCGTGCGCGGCGAGAAGGAGAAGGCCCCGTCCGAGGCGCTGAGGCGCCGCGTATAGTTGATGCAGATGAAGTTGAGTCGGGCGGCGTGGCCGGCCGTCGTGGTGAAGCGGAACGTGTTGCTTGCCGTCACGTCGGACGAGTTGAAGCTCGTGCGCACCTCGCGTGCGTTTTCGTCGCTCCCCAGGCGCGACACCGTGAGCGAGCCCAGCGAGGTGCCGTTGAGCGCAATTTCGGCCCGCGTCGACGAGAGCGCGTTCGAGGCCGAAAAGGCCACCCGCACCGTGGCGTCTTCGCCCTCGACGATGCCGGGGGCGTCCAGCCGGAAGCTGTGGGTGTTGCCGTAGGCAAAATCGTAGCCGTCGTGAAACTCGCGGCCGCCCGTGTACCAGCTGTAAGCGTCGTCGTCGAGCAAAACGGGATAAGTCACCTCGGAAACGGTGGCCGACGGCGTCGTGGCCGGTGCTTCGAGCGTGGGGAAGGCGGCAGGTGCTTCGTCGGCCTCGGTCAGGAAGTAGTAAGCGTAGGATGAATAGGTGTTGTTGGCGTGCTCCCAGCTTTGGGTGTTGCTGTTCCACGTCCAGCGCACGGTTCCCTCAGAGTAAAAGAGCAGGCGGTCGCCGTGGCGGTAGAGGGGCACTTCCTCCAAGTCGTCGGCAACGCGGCCGTCGCCGTCGAAGTCGAGCTGCTCTTCCTGCACCAGGCCGCCGTAGCCGTAGAGGCGCACGCGCGACGGGTCGGCAAAGCCGGCCGATTGCAGGAAGGCGGGCGTCAGGGCATACAGCCCCTCGCTGCCCACGCGTATCTTGACCCACCGCCCTTGGGAGAGGACGGAAGAGGAGGCGTAGCGGTCGGCCGCGCTGCGGCCTGCGGCCTGCGCAAGGGCCGTGCGCCGCACCGTGAGCTTGCACGACGTGAGGCGCATCCAGCGGCCCCCGATGCGGGCAAAGGGGGCAAAGCTCACGTTGAGCACGGCCTGCTTGCGCAGCGCGCCCACGCTCACCCGGGGTTCAATGGCCGTCTGCTCAAAGCCGGCCTTGCGCAGGGCGCGCACCTCGGACGCCTTCAACGGGGCATATTCGGGATATTCGATGCCGACGGTAAAGCTGCCGCCCGCGGCAGGCTGTCCGGTATGGAGCTGCGTGCGAAACACAGGTATGTCGGTCCCGATGGCATAGCGGGCGGCGGGCAGGTCGGTGAAACCGTCGCTTTGGGCGCGGGCGCCGGTGTGGGCGCAGAGCGCGGCAAGCAGGATGATGAGGAAATGTCGTAGCATAAGGTTTCCGGTAAGTCGGCCGGCGGGCAGGAGGCGTGCCGGCTCAGCGTATGTTGAACGAAAGGAGGTGCTGCCCCTGGGCATAGCCGTCGACGTGGCAGCCCGGTTCGACGGTCACCTCGGGCAGGGGCGTGCCGGTGAAGAGCAGATCGCCCTGGCGCAGCGTATAGAAGCGGCTGACGTAGGCGATGCAACTGTCGACGTTGCGGAGCAGGTCGGCCGTGTTGCCGCGCTGCACCTCGCGGCCGTCGATGTCGAGGCTGAAGCTGAGGGCATCGGCCGTGTTGCCGTCGAGCAGCACCGGCCGGCCCACGCAGGCAGCGCCGTCGAAGCCCTTGCTGACCTCCCAGGGCAGTCCCTCGCTGACGCAACGGGCGAAGAGATTTTCGGCCGTAAACGTGGCGCAGACGGTAAAGGCGTCATAATAGCGCCGGGCAAAGCGCGGGGAGATGAAGCGTCCCAGGCGGCTGATGCGGACGGCCAGCTGCGCTCCGCAGGTGCAGGGGGCGGCACAGTCGGGGACGAAGAAAGGCTTCCCGCCCGTGAGCAGCGCCGTGTCGGCCATGGCGTAGACGATGGGGGCATCCTTGTTGTATAACGGCCGCAAGGCGCGATTATTGTATGTGGCGTAGTTGGCGTAGATGCAGATGAGTTTCATTTTCGTACAAAACTGTGGGAAGAGCGGCGCAAAGTTACAATTTTTTCACGGTTCGGCAGCCGCTCCGCCAGCTGCCGGCCTGTGCGTTTTTGCCGGCCCGCCGGCGCGCCGGCAAGCCGGGAGAAACGGCCGGGCAGGCGGCATGCCACGCAAGGGGTCAGAGGTAAAAGTCGCGGGCAAGGCGGTCATACTGCGGCGAGCGCCGTCCGTCGCGTCCGCAAAGGGGCAGCTCGTCGACGACGGGGGGCTCGGTGGGGCGCACAGACGACAGATGGAGCAGCGTGCGCTTGGGCGCCTTGCCGGGCACCGTGACCACGTCGGTGCGGCGCGCGAGCCACAGGCCGCGGGCCGAGGCCTCCGTGAGAAAAGCCGTGCGCGCCGTGGCCGGCACGATCACCTGGAGCGAGGCCCGCGGCGCCATGAGGCGGCAGGCCGCCTCGACGAGTGCGGCAAAGGAGAGGGCCGACGTATGCCGCGCGCCGGCGCGCACGGGGTCGGGGGGCAGAAGACTCTCGTCGAAGAAGGGCGGGTTGGACAGGATGCAGTCGAACCGCGTGTCCGGCCGGAACGTGCGCACGTCCGTGCAGACGATGCCGATGCGGTCGGCAAAGGGCGACGCGGCGGCGTTGTCGGCGGCCTGGGCGGCCGATGCGGCGTCTATCTCCACGCCCGCAACGTGGGCGGCAGAGCGCTGCGCCGCCATGATGGCTATGAGCCCGCAGCCGCAGCCGACGTCGAGGATGCCGGATGCCCCGGAAACGTCGGCCCAGGCCCCAAGCAGCACCCCGTCGGTGCCCACCTTCATCGAGGAACGGTCGTGGCGGATGCGGAAACGCTTGAAAGTGAAATATTCGGAAGGCATATCGCTGATGGTTGGGGGCAGGGCCGCGTGGAGCCCCGCTTTTTCCGCCGGCAAAAGTAAGGAAAACGGCGGAATTGACATCTGTTAATAAGAATGTCACAGAAAAAAGAACTAAATTTGCAGCCCATTGGTGCCTTTGCGGAAAAGGGTGCCGCCCGGTCGCGGCATCACGGGCCTGCCGGGCAACGGGCTTTTGCGTAGCCCCCTGCGGCAGCCCGCATCCGCGAGCAGAGGTGGCGGCCGGTGGTGCCGGCCGCGCGAAGCAGTCACCATCTTATTTTAAATGCTGAAACAAACGATATGAGCCAATCAGATATGCCTCAAAATCCTTTTTCGCTGATAGCAGACTTTGACGGCGATATTTCAACCTTGTTTGAAAAGGAAATAGACGACATTCTCCCCATCTTGCCCCTGCGCAACATGACACTTTTCCCCGGCGTGGTGTCGCCCATATCCGTGGGGCGCGAATCTTCCTTGAAGCTGGTGGCGCAGGCCGCCAAGCACGAGGGGCTTGTCGGCGTGGTGTGCCAGAAGGATGCCTCGGTGGAAAATCCCGGCCGCGACGACCTGTATCCCGTCGGGGTGGTGGCCCGCGTCATGCGCGTGCTCGAGCTGCCCGACAACACGACGACCGTCATCGTGCAGGGCTTTGGCCGCTTTTCGCTGGGCGACGTGACGCGTCAGAAGCCATACATGCGGGCCCACGTGGAAAAGCTCGACGAGCTGCTGCCGGAAAAAGACGATAAGGAGTATCAGGCGCTGGCCGATGCCTGCAAAGACACGACCGTGCGCTATCTGAAACTGAGCGACATGGCGCGCGAGGAAGCCTCGTTCGCCGTGCGCAACATCAGCAACCCCGTGTTTCTGGTCAACTTCATCTGTACGAACCTTCCCTTCCCGCTGGAAGAAAAGGCTGCCCTGCTGGAAGAGGCCGACCAGAAGAAACGCGCCTATAAGCTGCTGTCTATCCTGAACCGCGAGTGCCAGTATGCCACGCTGAAGAAATCCATCCAGATGCGCACGCGCGACGACCTGGACCAGCAGCAGAAAGAATATTTTTTGCAGCAGCAAATCAAAAACATACAGAGCGAGCTCGGCGAATCGCAGAACGAAGACGTCAAAGAGTTGCGCGAAAAGGCTGCCGCCAAGCGCTTTCCCGAAAATGTGCGCGAAACGTTTGACCGCGAGGTGGAAAAGCTGGAACGTATCAACACGCAAAGCCCCGACTACAACGTGCAGCTCAACTATTTACAGACGCTGGTGAGCCTGCCGTGGGGAGAGGAGTCGCGCGACAACCTGAACATACGCAACGCCGAACGCACCTTGAACCGCGACCACTACGGCATGGAGAAGGTGAAAGAGCGCATCCTGGAACACCTGGCCATGCTGCGCTTCCGCAAGGACATGAAGGCACCCATCATCTGCCTGTATGGCCCTCCCGGCGTGGGCAAGACGTCGCTCGGCCGGAGCATAGCCGACGCGCTGAACCGGAAATATGTGCGCATCTCGCTCGGAGGCGTACACGACGAGGCTGAGATACGCGGCCACCGGCGCACATACGTGGGGGCCATGCCCGGACGCATCGTGAAGAGCCTGATAAAGGCGGGTTCGAACAACCCTGTCTTCATTTTGGACGAAATAGACAAGGTTTCGCAGAACAATTACAACGGCGACCCGCAGTCGGCGCTGTTGGAGGTGCTCGACCCGGAGCAGAACAACGCCTTTCACGATAATTTCCTCGATTTGGACTACGACCTGTCGAAAGTGCTCTTTATCGCCACGGCCAATAACCTGAACACCATTCCCGGTCCGCTGCTCGACCGCATGGAGCTAATCGAGGTGGAAGGCTACTTGACGGAGGAGAAAAAGGAGATAGCACGCCGCCATCTCATCCCCAAGGAAATGAAGGACTTGAACTTTGGCGAAGGCGTCAGTGTCAAGTTCTCGGCGCCGGCCATCGAGTTTCTCATTGAGAAATACACGCGCGAGAGCGGCGTGCGCCAGCTCGAAAAACAGATTGACAAAATTTTCCGTAAGGTGGCCTATCATCTGGCTGTCGATCTGGAAAAGGCCGATATCGACTTTGCCAACCTGAAACCCAAGGATATTGAAAAATTGCTGGGTAAACCGCTTTTCAGCCGCGACAGATACCAAGGCAACAAGTATGCCGGCGTCGTGACGGGCCTGGCCTGGACAGCCGTGGGCGGGGAAATCCTCTTTATCGAGACCAGTCTGAGCCGTAGCAAGGCGCCTAAACTGGGTTTGACGGGAAATCTGGGCGACGTCATGAAGGAATCGGCCGTTCTGGCGCTGGAATATGTGAAAGCACATGCCGGCAAACTGGGCATCGACTACCGCATATTCGACGCATGGAGCGTGCATATCCACGTACCCGAGGGGGCTACGCCCAAAGACGGCCCGTCGGCAGGCATCACCATTGCGACGTCCATCGCATCGGCCCTGACGCAACGGAAAGTAAGAGCCAATACGGCCATGACCGGCGAAATAACGCTCCGCGGCAAGGTGCTGCCCGTCGGCGGAATCAAGGAAAAAATCCTGGCAGCCAAGAGGGCCGGCATCACGCATATTATAATGAGCGTGGAAAACCGGAAGGACATTGAGGAAATCAACGAAAAATACGTTCACGGGCTGACATT
Organism: uncultured Bacteroidales bacterium; assembly: GCA_949297215.1. Classification (GTDB taxonomy): domain Bacteria; phylum Bacteroidota; class Bacteroidia; order Bacteroidales; family Bacteroidaceae; genus Alloprevotella. The sequence goes on from CASFRV010000001.1 coordinate 509,618, forward strand.
CCATTTTGTGGAGAATGTGGAGGAGGTTTTCTCCATAGCTCTCTTGGATGAAAAGGTGGACGACGCGTTGGATTTGACAGTGGAGGACGATAAGAAGACAACAGCCTGATATGACGTTCGAATTGCAGCATACCGCGGCGGGAAGTGCGGCTCGCGCCGGGCGGATAACGACGGCCCACGGGCCGATAGAAACGCCTATCTTTATGCCTGTCGGCACCTTGGGGACAGTAAAGGGCGTTCACCAGCGTGAACTCAAAGACGATATCGGAGCACAAATCATCCTGGGGAACACTTATCACCTTTATCTCCGGCCGGGGCTCGAAATCTTGGAAAAAGCCGGCGGTCTGCACCGCTTTAATGGCTTCGACCGGCCCATGCTGACCGATAGCGGCGGTTTCCAGGTGTTTTCGCTCACAGGTATCCGCAAGCTCTCGCGCGAAGGATGCGAGTTCCGGTCGCATATCGACGGCAGCAAGCATTTCTTTACCCCCGAAAAGGTAATGGACATCGAGCGGACCATAGGAGCCGACATCATCATGGCATTCGATGAGTGTCCGCCCGGAACAGCCGATTTTTCCTATGCACGAAAAAGCTTGGACCTGACGCACCATTGGTTGGAACGTTGCGAAAAACGTTTTTCCGAAACGTCTCCGAAGTACGGCTACGAGCAATCGTTGTTTCCCATCGTTCAAGGCTGCGTTTACAAAGATTTGCGCCGCGAGAGCGCACGCTTTGCCACGGGCTTCAACGCCGATGGTTATGCCATCGGCGGACTGGCCGTGGGCGAACCCGCCGAAGTGATGTACGAGATGATAGAAGAAGTCAACGACATCCTGCCGCAAGATCGCCCGCGCTATTTAATGGGTGTTGGCACGCCGGTAAACATCCTTGAAGCGATAGCTCGTGGTGTCGACATGTTCGATTGCGTCATGCCCACCCGGAATGGCCGCAATGCGATGCTTTTTACCGCCGATGGCATCTTAAATATGAGAAATGCCAAGTGGGCAACCGACTTTTCTCCCGTAGATGCCACGTCTACCTGCTTCGTAGATTCAAATTACTCCCGTGCATACCTCCATCATCTCTTCAAGTCAAAGGAATTATTGGCGATGCAAATCGCCAGCATTCACAACTTAGCGTTTTATTTGCGCTTGGTAAAGGAGGCTCGCCGCCATATAATGGCCGATGACTATTCTTCGTGGATGGCAGATATGTTACCGCGGCTTTCCCGTCGCTTGTAAAAACGGAATAAAGAGTATGGAAGAAGGGCAGATGCAGCGAAAAAGCTTGAAAGGTGCTTTGAAAAACGTGGGGGAGCGCGTGAAGAAGTTTTTCATGAATTGGAAAATCACGCGCATTGACAGATATATCATTTACAAGTTTCTCAGCACCTATATTTTCCTGATTGCCATTATTATTCTCATTGCCATTATTTTTGACTTCAATGAGAAAATCGATAAGTTCACACAGAGTCACGCTTCGGTGGAAAAGATTCTTGTGGACTACTATTTGAATTTCATTCCTTACTTTTCCAATTTGTTTAGCCCGCTTTTTGTTTTCATTGCGGTCATATTCTTTACCTCGAAGCTGGCGGACAATTCGGAAATCATAGCCATGAAATCGACGGGCATGAGTTTCCGCCGTCTTTTGCGGCCCTACATGATTTCGGCCATGCTGATTGCCGCCACTACTTTCGTTTTGGGGGCTTACGTGATCCCGCGGGGAAACGTTTCGCGCGTTAACTTTACGAATAAGTATATCAAGAAAAAAGATATAACGTCTGTCGACAACGTGCAGATGCAGGTGGATACGGGCGTTGTGGCTTACATAACTCATTTTGACAACAACACAAAGTCGGGGTATGGCTTTTCGCTGGATAAATTTGAGAACAAAAAGCTGGTATCCCATCTGACGGCACAGAGCATCCAGTATGATACGCTTGCCGACCGTCGGTATAGCTGGACTTTGCGGATGTATCGTATCCGTACGCTCAAAGGTATGCGCGAGGAAATCGCGAGCGGTGAAAAGATGGACTCTATTATTATGATGGAGCCGGCTGACTTTTTCTACACAACGGGGCAGCAGGAGACGATGACCCTGCCTGAGCTGAAGGAATTTATCGACAAACAGACTTTGCGCGGAGCCGCGGGCGTCAGCACGTTCGAGGTGGAATATCATAAACGCTTTGCCATGCCGTTTGCCGCTTTCATATTGACCGTCATCGGCGTGTCGCTTTCGTGCGAGAAGAGGAAAGGCGGCATGGGCACGTCGATAGGCATCGGCCTTGCCCTAAGCTTTTCGTATATTCTGTTTCAGACCATCTCTTCCACCTTTGCCATCAACGCCGGCTGGCCGGCTATGATTTCCGTTTGGATTCCGAACATTCTTTTTGCGCTGATCGCTTTGTTCCTGTACAAGCGGACTCCACAGTAAGGAGAGCGCGTCATCATATAAACATAAGAGCATGCTTTTTTCAGACTTAGACCTAAACGAAGATTTGCTGGACGCATTGTATGACATGCGTTTCGAGGAGTGTACGCCCATTCAGGAGCAGTGTATTCCCCATATATTAGAAGAGCGCGACGTGATAGGCATCGCCCAAACCGGTACGGGCAAGACTGCCGCCTATCTGTTGCCGCTTCTGACGCTTCTGCGCAGCAAACCCCACCCGGAAGATGCCGTAAACTGCCTCATCATGGCCCCGACGCGCGAGCTGGCCAAGCAGATCGACCAGGCGCTGCAAGGTTTCGGCTATTACATGGACATTAACGGCGTGGCCGTTTACGGCGGCAACGACGGAGCACGCTACGAGCAGGAGAAAAAAAGCCTGAGCCGTGGTGCCGACATCGTTATCGCCACGCCCGGCCGACTGATTACGCACCTGAACTTGGGCACGTTGGACCTGAGCCGCACGACGCACCTTGTGCTCGACGAAGCCGACCGGATGCTCGACATGGGATTTAGTGATGACATCATGCAGATAGTCAAAAACATGCCCGAGAGCCGGCAAACCATTCTTTTCTCAGCGACGATGCCCGATAAGATAGCCACCCTGGCGCGTAACATCATGCACGATCCTGTGGAGGTGCGCATCGCCGTCTCGAAGCCGGCTGAAAAAATCGATCAGTGTGTTTACTGCTGCCGTGAGGCGGATAAAACGAAAATCTTGCTTTCGCTTTTCGAGGACAAACAGCCGGAGCGTGTCATCGTTTTCGCCTCTTCGAAACAGAAAGTCAAGGATCTGAACATCCTGCTCCATAAGAAAGGATTGAACGTGGCAGCCATGCACTCCGACTTGGAGCAGAAAGAGCGCGACGAGGTGATGCTGGCCTTCAAGGCCGGACGCGTGGGCCTGCTCGTGGCCACCGACATCGTGGCACGCGGCATCGACATCGACGACATCCGTCTTGTGGTCAATTATGACGCTCCGCGCGACGCCGAGGACTACGTTCACCGCATCGGCCGCACGGCCCGTGCCGGCCGCGACGGACGTGCCGTCACGCTGGTGGGCGAAAAAGACCGCCCGGCGCTGGCCGACATCGAGAAGTTGCTGGGCGAAAAAATCCGCCGCGCCCCCCTGCCCGAGGGGCTCACACCTCCCGCAGCGAAGCCGTCTGACGGCCGTGGCCGCGGAGGTGACCGCCGGCGTCAGGGCGGGCATCGGCGGCGCGAGGCACGCGGCGGCGAGCAGCAGGCACCCGACAAGCAGGCGCAGAACCGGGGCCACCGTCCGCGCAGCGGGCGCCGTCACAGCCGCGGCAAGGGTGGGGCAGGCGAAGCCAAGTCCTGACGCAAGCGTGCGGCTAAATACGCTTTTCAGCCCTTTTTCAAAATTGCGTTTTACCTTTGCCGGTATCAATCAGCTCCTATTATGAAAATACTTATAGTGGAGGACGACCGCGATTTGCGCGAGATCATCGCTCAATCGTTGGAGAAAGAGCGCTACGTTGTCGAACTGGCGCCCGACTATCGCACCGCAGCGCGGAAACTGGCCGGCTACGAATACGATTGTGTGCTGCTCGACATCATGCTTCCCGACGGTAACGGGCTGAAGCTGCTGGAAGAAATGCGCAGAAGGGAGAAAAAGTGTAACGTCATCATTCTTTCGGCGAAAGACTCTATTGAGGACAAAGTATGCGGGCTCGATCTGGGCGCCGACGACTATCTGCCGAAGCCTTTCCATCTGGCAGAGCTGCACGCCCGGCTGAAAAGCGTGATGCGCCGCAAGTTGCGCGGCGGCGAGGCGGCCGTCACGTGCGGCAACATAGCCGTCTATCCCGACACGTTCCGGGTGGAGGTGGGCGGGCAGCCCGTCGAGCTGGGCCGCAAGGAGTATGACATCCTGCTTTTCTTCATGTACCGCGTGGGGCGCCTCGTCGAAAAGCAGGTTCTGGCCGAGGCCGTTTGGGGAGACCACATCGACCAGGCGGATAACTTCGACTTCGTTTACGCTCAAATGAAGAACCTGCGTAAGCGCCTCAAAGAAGCCGGGGCCACGGCCGAGATAAAAACCGTTTACGGCTTCGGATATAAAATGACGGAGCCATGAAGCTGCTTCACGTGGCCGTCTGGCGTCTTTCGCTGGTGATGGCCGTCGTTCTTTCGGTATGGGCCTTTTCGTTTTATGCCGCCATGATGGAGGAGGTCGACGACGAAACCGACGATGCGCTGGAAGACTTTGCCGAGCTCGTCATCATACGCTCGCTTCGTGGCGAACACGTCCCGACAGCTTCCACCGGAAGCAACAATCAATACTTCCAAAGAGAGGTTTCGCCCCAGTATGCCGCCGCCCACAACACGATCGATTACGAGGACCGGGAAGTTTTCATCAAGGAGAAAGGCGAAACCGAGCCGGCCCGCGTGCTTACGTACATATACCGCACGGACGACGGGCGGTATATGGAGCTCGAAGTCTCTGCCCCCCACATCGACAAGGAGGACCTGCGGCGCGCCATTTTCTATTGGTCTGTATTTCTCTATGCAGCCCTCCTGGTGGTGCTGGTTGTGCTCAACGTATGGATATTCCGCCGCAACATACGGCCGCTTTACGTCCTGCTCGACTGGCTGAAACGCTATCGCCTGGGGGCACGCAACGAGCCGTTGGTCAACCCGACGAAGATATACGAGTTTCGCCAGCTCAACGAGGCCGCCCGCCGCTACTCGGAGCGCAGCGAAGAGGTCTACGAGCAGCAAAAGCAGTTCATAGGCAACGCTTCGCACGAGATGCAGACGCCGCTGGCCGTCTGCCTGAACCGGCTCGACTTGTTGGTCGACGATGAAACCCTGAGCGAGCGACAGCTTGGCGAGATACTCAAAGTGCGCCGCACGCTCGACAACCTGACCCGTCTGAACCGCTCGCTTCTCTTGCTGTGTAAAATAGACAACGGGCAATTCCCGGAGAGCAGCCGTGTTTCGTTCAACGCTTTGCTCAACCATTATCTGCCCGACTATCAGACGGCCTACGCCCACCTGCACATCGGCGTCAGGCTGCACGAAAGCGGTGTGTTCGAAACCGACATGAACGAGTCGCTGGCCGCCACGCTGCTGACCAACCTGCTGAAAAACGCCTACGTCCACAATGTTCGCGGGGGCGAGATCGAGATAAACGTCACGTCATCGTCTGTGCGCATCTCCAACACGTCGGACGAAGGCGCGCTCGACCCATCGCTCATCTTCATGCGCTTTCACCATTCGCGGCGCAGGGAGGGCTCCACCGGCCTGGGGCTTTCGCTCGTGCGGGCCATCTGCCGGCAGTATGGCCTGACGGTGACCTACGCCTACGAGGCCGACCGCCACGTGTTCGAAGTGCGGCGTTGAGGCCTGCGGGTGGCCGCCGGGGCGAGGGTCATGTTGCAAAAAGCTGTTTTGCCCGCGTGTCGCTGCGTTTTCCTCCCGCCCAATTCCGTTTTGTTGCGTGCAAAAAATGTTTTCGTCCCGGCAACGCCGTCTGTTGCCGGGACGTTTTTTTATGATGCTCCCTGCATGTTGTCAGAGGCGGGGAGAAAATGCGTAAGTGCTTCTACGATAGGATGCCGGATGGAAAAAGGCGGCCCGTTTTCGCAACGGGCCGCCCTTTAATTCTTCAATAGGTATTAGTTCTTTAAGGGTAAAAAGATTGTTTATTTGGATAACTGATGCAAAGGTCGCCTTTTATCCCCCTTAACCCAAATAAAAAAGTATGTTGTAAGACATGTTTTCTAAAAAAGCGCGCGATTAATTAAATTTTTTCATCCGCTACCGGCCGTTAAGGTGCCCCCCCTACGTCGTTCCGGCGGTATAAAAAAGCGGGCGACCCCCTCATTGCAGAGAGGGCCGCCCGGGAAATGACTTTTTCAGATGCGTTCCAGCACGGTGGCTATGAGCGTATCGATACTGTTCTTGTAGTTGGGGTTGGCTTTTCCCGCCACGCGGTTGGCAATGACCATGCAGCAGGTGGCAGCCTTGTGGCCCAAAAGGCGCGAAAGCCCGGCCACAGCGCTGCTCTCCATCTCATAGTTGGTGATGGCGAGCCCGGCATGGCGGAACGACATGACCTTTTCGTTCTGCCGGGGATCGGCCAAGGGGATGCGCAGCTCGCGGCCTTGCGGACCGAAGAAGCCGCCGCAGGCTATCGTCACGCCGCGCACCATGTCGTGCTGCGCAATGCGGTCGAGCAGTTCGGCGTCGGCATCGACGATGTAAGGGTGGGCGATACACTGGTTGCCGCTCCAAGCCATGTGCCGGAGAAAGGCAGCTTCCATCTCGGCGTCGCAGACGCGGTCGCGGCCGGCATAGAAATTGAGCAGCCCGTCGAAACCAATGCTCTTGACGCTGGCGATAAACGTGCCCTCGGGCGTGTTCGGCTGCAAGCCTCCACAGGTCCCGATGCGCACGATTTCGAGCGAGCGGAGCTCATCTTTCACTTCGCGTGTGGAAAAATCGATGTTGGCCAGCGCGTCCAGTTCGTTGAGCACAATGTCGATATTGTCGCAGCCAATGCCGGTGGAAACCACAGTGATGCGCTTGCCGTGGCAGGTGCCCGTGACGGAGCGGAACTCGCGGCTTTCCACCTCACACTCGCGCGAGTCGAAATGGGCGGCTACGGTTGCCACGCGGCCGGGATCGCCCACGAGGATCACCTTGTCGGCCAGCTGGGCCGGTTGCAAATGCAGGTGAAAAACGCTTCCGTCGGAGTTGATAATCAACTCGGAGTCTTCAAATTTCTTCTTCATGGTTCTGATGAGCTTTATGTGATGTGTGTCGGCCAGAGGGTCATTTCAGCTCGGCTTCGCGCATGCTTTTGGCCAGCCGGCCGACCGATTGTTCGAGCGTGGCGACGTCGCGCTCCATCTGGAAAATCTCTTTCTTCAGCGATGCGTCGCGGCGCGTGCCATATTGCCGCCGCATGGCGTCGAGCTGGGCCTGCATGTTGCGCAGTTGCGTGGCTCCTTTGAGCCATTGTGCCGCCAGCTTGCGGGCAGCTTCCTTTTTAAATTGGGAAAGATGGGTGTAGACCGTGCGGTCGTTGATGACGAAGCGCGTCTGGCGTCCGTCGGAGGCCTGCTCGTCGGTGAGCACGTCGGCCAGGCGCTTCCGGGCGGCTGCCACATAGTTGCGGTTGGCCTGTGTGGAGGCAATCGAGGCGATGCGCGCCGCGTTGCGTACGTATTCGTCGCCTACGGCCGTGATGTCATATACCTCGCGGCTCTCGTTAGGAACGAAGGAATAGATGCACACTTTGTCGGCCGGCTGGTTACGGTCGGTGGCAAACCACCCAAGGCCCGTAGCCTCGTCGATAACGTACAGATAGTCGTTGGCAGGCGAGTTGAAGGGCATGCCGATGTTTTCGGGCCGCACAAACTCGTCGTTGTCCGAGTTGTAGCGCGTTACGAATATGTCGAAACCGCCGAGACTCTCGGGCCCCTGAGCTGCGTAATAGAGCGTGACGCCGTCGGCCATGACAAAGGGGTAGGCCTCGCTCGTGCCGGCCTGGCCGATGCCCTTCAAAGGTTCGGGACGGCTCCACTCATCGCCCCAGCGGTTGGAGAGATAAAGCCTGCCGGCCCCGCTGCTGTCGGGGAGAGCCATGTAGGCCTTATCGCCCAGCTCGTTGACGTAGCAGAGGCCGTCGGTGGCGCTGCCCGGCGCGCAGAAGCCCGGCAGCAGGTGGCTGAGCAGACCGATTGCTCCCGTTTCGCGGCTCAGGCGGTAGGCTGAAAGAAACGTTTCACGGCTCACGACGGTGCTGTCCACGAAGACAACTTTCTCCGTCCCGAAGAGCATTTCGCTACCCTTGCGGGCCTGCTCGAGCAGCTCTTCGAGCGCCGACGTATCCAGCTTTTTCCGCTTGGCCTGCGTCATTTGTTTTTCGATAAGCTCGGAGGCTTCGTCAAAACAATAGGCGTTCAGCAGTTTTTCAGCTTCGGGGGAAGGTTCGGCCAGCTTCGGCTGGGCAAAAGCTCCCGGGCAGAGGAGCATGAAAAGGGCGCAGAAAAGGCCTGAGAGTCTACATTTTTGCTGCATATCTGAATGAACTGATTTTCGGTCAAAATTACGGAAATCTTTTGAATATCTCCGTGTAGTCGGTAGTTTTTGTGTACTTTTGCGCAGGTTACATACGAAAAGATTTTATGAATAAACATATCTCGCGCCTCAGCAAATGGTGTCTTGCGGGATGTCTGGCGGTGCTTGCGGGGGGCGGTGTGCCCCGGGCAAGCGCGCAGGGTGTGGCGGGCCGCCATACCGTGCAGGCCGGCGAAACGCTTTACCGCATATCCCGCGCGTATGGCGTGGCGGTGGAGGACATCGTCAAGGCCAACCCGGGGCTGACGGCCGAAAGCTTGAAGAAAGGCAGCACGATCGTCATTCCGGGCGTTGCCCGAAGCGGAGAGACGCAAGCCGGCGGCCGGCCGGCCATCAGGACCACGCACGTGGTGAAGGCAAAGGAAACGCTGTGGGGCATTTCGCACGAATATGGCATTACGCTCGACGAGCTCGTGCAGGCCAATCCCGAGATGATGGTGGCCGGATACGAGCTGAAGACGGGTAGCAAGGTGCTCATTCCCTATACGTCGCAGAAAAGCGAGGGCCGCTCGCCCATGACGCCGGTGGTCGCTTCGCCCCGGGAGCTGACGACGGTGAACGTGGCCGTACTGATGCCGCTGAAATCGGCCGGAAGCGAGGGGAGCAGATGCCTGGAATATTATCGGGGCGTTCTCATGGCTGTGGAGCAGCTGAAAAACGCGGGAAAGAACGTGAACGTCTTTGCTTACGACGAGGAGCCCACAGGAACCACGTTGCCCGGGGCTTTGGACAAGATCAAAGCAGCCGGTGCGGAGCTTATCGTGGGACCTGTGTATCCGCAACACTTTGCAACGGTGGCCGATTTTGCCCGGCGCGAGGGCGTCAACGTGCTTGTTCCGTTTTCGTCGAAGGTGGCGCAGGTGGAGACCTGCACACGTATATATATGATGAACGCTCCCGACAAGTATAAGCATACGTATGCGGCCGATCTCTTTATGCATACGTTTGCCAAGGGAGACAAAATCATCTTCCTGCGGTCGGCCGGCGGCAACGAACGGGCGTTTTGCGAGTACCTGAAAACGCGTCTGGCCGCGGTGGGGTATGAAACGTGCAGCCTGCCGGCAACGTTCGACAACGCACAGCTGAAGGGGCTTCTCTCGCCTTCGCAACGGGCCGTGCTCGTGCCGGACGACTGCTCGAAAGCCACGCTGGAAGCGTTGTTGCCCAGGCTGCGTGCGTTCAAGGACCTTTATCCCGGGTTTCAGACGGCCTTGTTCGGCTATCCCGAATGGCAGACGTATGTATCGGCCCACCAGGACGATTTTTTCAGAGCCAATACGTATTTATTCACCAACTTCTATTACAACGTCTACGACCAGGCCACGCGCACCTTCGAGGATCGGTATCGTGCCTGGTTCCGCACGTCGCTCATCGACACGTATCCCCGAATGGCCCTGCTGGGATACGACAGCGGCTTGTACATGATGAAAGGTATACTGACTTATGGTGCCGATTTCGCGGGTCAGGATGTTCCCATCGTGCCCCGTCAGAGCGATATGCACTTTGAAAAGGCCGGTGCGGACGGAGGATATGTCAATTCGAGCATTTGGTTCATCCATTACAAGCCCGACAAATCGATTGAGCGCTTGGAAATAAAACATTGAAACGGCTGAAATGAGAAGAATAAATGTGCGAACGGCATTGCTGACGGCCGCAACGTTTCTGGCTTTGGGGGCAAAAGCCCAGATCGGAGCTCCGCGCGACGAAATAGCCGTGGGCATCAACGGCGGCATGAGCTTTAACCGCGTGACGTTCGACCCGACGATATTGCAGAAAATGCACATGGGGCCGACGTTCGGCCTGACGTTCAGATACACGTGTGAGAAATATTTTTCAGCCGTCTGCGCGTTGCAGATCGAGCTGAATTACGCACAGCTTGGCTGGAAAGAAAGCATCGAGGACGGGCAAAACAACCTGCTCCCCGACCGTTACGAGCGCCACCTGAACTATATCCAGCTACCCTTTATGGCGCGGCTGGGATGGGGGCGCGAGGTGCGCGGCCTGATGGGCTATGTGATAGCCGGTCCGCAGGTGGGCTTCTGCTTCGGAGAGAAATCGGAGCGGAGCGCCGAGTGGACCGAGGTGAGGCCCGGGGTGCCCGACCGCCCGAACGGGATGTATGCGCAATACAGCATGCCGCTGGAACGCAAGTTCGACTATGGCATCACGGGCGGTCTGGGAGTTGAGCTGCACACGAAGGTGGGCCATTTTATGGTGGAAGGACGCTACTATTATGGCCTGTCGGATTTGTTCGGCAATTCGAAAAGCGACGTTTTCTCGCGGTCGAACAACGGTACGATAACGGCAAAAGTCACCTACCTCTTTAATGTGCGCTCCGACAAGACACCACGTAAATAGCAGAACGGAAGAACATGAACCATTAAAGGAATAAACCATGATAATACACTCATATCTAACCTCTTTTGGCAAGTATGTACAGCTGATGGGCCGCACCTTTTCGCGCCCGGAGCGGTTCAGAATGTTTTTTAAACAGTATGTCAAGGAAATGGCTCAGCTGGGCGTCGATTCGATAGGCATCGTGCTGCTCATCTCTTTCTTTATCGGCGCCGTAATCTGCATACAGATAAAACTGAACATCCAAAGCGCGTGGATGCCCCATTGGACGTCGGGATACGTGACGCGGGAAATCATGCTCTTGGAGTTTTCTTCGTCCATCATGTGTCTTATCCTGTCGGGAAAGGTGGGCTCAAACATCGCTTCGGAGCTGGGCACCATGCGCACCACGCAGCAGATAGACGCATTGGAGATAATGGGCGTCAACTCCGCTTCGTTTCTGATACTGCCGAAGATTCTGGGACTTGTCACGATGATACCGTTGCTCGTTGTGTTCAGCACGGTGAGCGGCGTGGTGGGGGCTTATGCAACGGCCTATATCGGAGGCATTATCACGCCGAGCGACCTGACGGCCGGCATGCAGCACGACTTTACGCAGTGGTTCCTGTGGATGGGCATCATTAAGTCGTTGTTTTTCGCGTTTATCATTGCAAGTGTCTCCTCGTTTTATGGTTATACGGTGGAAGGCGGCTCGATTAACGTGGGAAAAGCCAGTACGAATGCCGTTGTTTCGAGCAGTATGCTCATCTTGTTTTCAGATATGTTCCTGACCCAATTACTTTCGGCATGATAGAAATAAAAAATCTCTGTAAATCGTTCGGCTCGAAGCAGGTGCTGAAGAACATAAGCTCGGTTTTCGAGAACGGCAAGACAAATCTAATCATCGGCCAGAGCGGTTCGGGAAAAACGGTCCTCATGAATTGTCTGGTCGGACTGCTTGAACCCACTACGGGCGAGGTGCTGTATGACGACCGCAACTTCGTATCGATGAGCAAGAAGGAACGAACGCTGTTGCGTCGCGAAATGGGTATGATTTTTCAGGGAGCAGCGCTCTTCGACTCCATGACAGTGATGGAAAATGTCATGTTTCCGCTCGATATGTTCTCGCCCGGCACCCTTCGCGACAGACGTAAGCGGGCCCTTTTCTGTCTGGATCGCGTTAACCTGACCGATGCCATCGACAAATATCCCGGAGAAATTTCCGGCGGAATGCAAAAGCGTGTAGCCATCGCACGGGCCATAGCGATGAACCCGCAATATCTGTTTTGCGACGAACCCAATTCGGGTCTCGACCCGAAAACGTCGCTTGTCATCGATCAACTGATACACGAGATCACACAAGAATTTAATACGACTACCATTATCAATACCCACGACATGAATTCGGTCATGGGGATAGGGGAGCACATCCTTTTCATCCATCAAGGAAAGAACGAATGGGAGGGAACGAAAGATGAGGTGATGACAGCCGGAAACGAGCAGCTCAACAGCTTTATTTTTGCATCCGACCTGTTCAGAAAAGTGAAGAATGCAGAGTTGAACAATGTGCGGGAGCAAAAATAAACAGCTCGCTTGAACGCTGACACAGACGGCAAGCGGCCGGAGCTCTTCATAGGCGTGAAGCAGGAACGAACCGGCCGCTTATTTAGCGAAATTTAAATACGGGGCTCGCAGGAAAACTTTAATTTTGCAGCCGTGAAAAATCTATATGCCTAACAGAAAGAACGCAGAGAAAAAAGGATAGAACGATGGAAAGAACGGACATCCGCGAACTGAACGCGAGGATAGAAGCCGGAACGGGCTTTCTGACAGATCTGGTTGAGGGCATGCACCGCAGTGTCGTGGGGCAGACGCATTTAATTGATGCGCTGCTTACAGGGCTTGTTTGCGGGGGGCATTTGCTCTTGGAAGGTGTTCCCGGACTGGCCAAGACGCTTGCCATCAAGACGCTGGCAAGCCTTGTTGACGCACAGTTCAGCCGTATACAGTTTACACCCGACCTGCTCCCGGCAGACGTGACGGGTACGTTGATATACAGCCGTCAGCAAGAGGCCTTTACGGTAAAGCGTGGCCCGGTGTTTGCCAATTTTGTGCTGGCAGACGAAATTAACCGCGCTCCGGCGAAGGTGCAGAGCGCCCTGCTCGAAGCCATGGAGGAGCATCAGGTGACTATTGGAGAAGAAACGCTGCCTTTGCCCAAACCGTTCCTCGTTCTGGCTACGCAAAACCCCATTGAACAAGAAGGTACTTACGCTTTGCCCGAAGCTCAGGCCGACCGCTTCATGATGAAAGTGGTTGTGAGCTACCCCACAAAAGAAGAAGAACGCCGCATCGTGCGGGCGCACGTCGAAGGCGGTTTTGCCAAACCGACCGCCGTGGTGAGCCTGGCCGAAATAGAGCAGGCACGACAGTTAGCCGGCGAAGTATATATGGACGAACGCATCGAGGCATACGTGGCCGATTTGATATTTGCCACCCGTTATCCATTGCAGTACGGCTTGGAAGATTTGCAGAAGTATATCGCTTTCGGAGCTTCGCCGCGCGGTTCCATTAATTTGGCTCTGGCAGCACGGGCACGAGCTTTCGTGCGTCGGCGCGGTTATGTCGTTCCCGAAGATGTGCGCGAAATCGTGCACGACGTTTTGCGCCACCGTATAGGTCTGACGTACGAAGCTGAGGCCGACGGCATCACAACGGATGCTTTGATAGACGAGGTCGTAAATAAGGTGGAAGTGCCTTAACCATTAAGGCTGGAACGAATATAAGCAGGTATGGATGCAAGCGATTTGTTGCAACGCGTTCGGCGTGTGGAAATAAAGACACGCGCTTTGACACAAGGCGTTTTTGCCGGAGAGTATCATTCGGCATTCAAGGGGCGTGGCATGTCGTTTGCGGAGGTACGCGAATATGAACCGGGCGACGACGTGCGCGACGTCGACTGGAACGTGACAGCCCGTTTGGACCGCCCTTTTATCAAGGTGTTTGAGGAAGAACGTGAGCTGACCGTGATGCTTGTGCTCGACGTATCGAAAAGCCTGACGTTTGGTTCCTGCCGGCGAACGGGCCGCGAGCTGTTGGCTGAGATTGCGGCAACATTGGCTTTCTCTGCCGTCAGGGCAGGCGATAAGGTGGGAGCTTTGTTCTTCACAGACCGAATAGAGAAGTTCATTCCCCCGGCAAAGGGTCGCGAGCACGTGTTGTGTATCGTCCGTGAACTGTTGGGGCTGGAAGCCGCAGGCAAGCGGACGGACGTGGGGCAAGCCGTGGAATATTTGACCCGTCTTGTTAAAAGGCGCTGCATCGCTTTCGTAATGAGCGATTTTGTCGATAATAACGATTACACGCAAGCACTTTCCATTGCAGCACGCAAACACGACGTGGTGGCGGTGAAGATTTACGATGAAAGGATGAAAGAACTGCCCTCAGTGGGGTTGATGCGCGTGGAAGATGCAGAAACCGGCCATGAAATGTATTTAGATACCTCTTCGGCTAAAGTACGGGCCCGCTATGCGGCAGCGTGGGGGGAGCAACAACGACGCTTAGGCGTAATGTTGAAAAAGTGTGGCGTGGATGCAGTTGACGTTCGGACAGACGGTGACTACGTCAAGCCTTTGCTGAATTTATTCAGAAGGCGCATCTGACGAAGCGGGTTTATATTTATATACTTGTGAAAATGTGGAAGTTTGCGAAATATATAAGTGCAGTCATAATCCTATACATGGCCATCTTGCCGGAAGCAAGGTCGCAGGTACAGGTGAAGATGTCGGCCGACACGGCTGAAATGCTTATAGGCGAACAAGTACACTTGACAACCACAGTTACAGCACGTCGCGGAAGTGAGATAGTTTTTCCTTCGTATGCGCAAGGAGGGCAGATGGTGCCCGGTGTCGAAGTGTTGGAGACGGGGCGTATCGATACGCTGCCTCAGGGAGATGCTTCGCGCGTTTCTTTGGAAAGAAAATATACGCTAACGGCTTTCGATTCGGCTCTTTATTATCTTCCGCCGATGGAAGTGGAGGTGGATGGGAAGAAATATGCAGCTTCCACGGGTGTCGGGTTGAAGGTAAACAGCGTTCCCGTTGATACGGTGCATATCGATCAGTTTCGGGGGCCGCACGCTGTTGTAGAAGACCGCTTTACCTGGGATTTCACCTTATGGGGCATCGGTATGGCGGTTTTTGCTCTGATTGTTGTCGCATATATTTTACTTGCACGTTTGTCTGACCGAAAGCCGATAACTAAGAAAATCGTCATACCGCCTCGTGAGCTTCCTCACAGAAGAGCTTTGAGCGAGATGGAGAAGCTTAAGGGGTTTACTGATTCGACACGGGAAGGTATAAAGGAGTATTACGTCCGTCTGACGGAAGTTTTACGCAGTTATATCGGTGAAAGATATGTTTTCAATGCCATGGAGATGACTTCATCGGAAATATTGGAAACGCTCTACGAAGAATGCGACGAAACGTCCCTACGTCAGCTTCGTGAAATCTTTCAAACAGCCGATTTAGTGAAGTTTGCCAAACATCAGACTTTGCCCGGCGATTGCGAACACGATTTGAAACGTGCTGTCGACTTTGTTGAAAGAACCAAGTTGGAACCTGCCGTATTGCCACAGCCAACTGTTAAATATGTAGAAGTAGGCGCCCGTCGGCAACTGCGTCTGCGGCGGCTGATGTGGGTAGCATTGATCATTATTGTGATAGCCGTTGCGAGCGGAGCAACGTATATAAGCAAGGTATTGGTGGAAACGTTCTTTTAGCGTCAAGATAAAAATTCCGACTCATTATGACAAATATGTTGTCAACCATTAGCTTTGCGCATCCCTACTGCTTGCTTTTGCTTTTGTTGCTGGTGCCATGTTTATTATGGCGCTTTCTGTTGAAGCGTAAAACGGAAGCGACGCTTGTGATGGCTTCAACCGAAGCTTTCCGTCGTCAGGAACACACTTTGCGCACAGCTCTCATTCATGCTCCCTTTCTTTTGCGTATGTTGACGCTTGCATTGGTCATTGTGATATTGGCTCGTCCACAGACAAAGCATGCTTTGAGCGAAAAGGAGACGGAGGGTATCAATATCATGATGGTAATGGACATTTCGGTGAGCATGTTGACTCCCGATTTGCAGCCTAACCGTCTGGAAGCAGCCAAGCAAGTGGCTTATGAGTTTATCCAAAACAGACCAAACGACAACATCGGACTGACGCTTTTCGGGGGAGAGGCATTTACGCAGTGCCCAATGACAACAGACCACGCTTCCCTGCTTTCCATGTTTCGCTCGGTCTCGTGCTCATTGCAGCAACAGGGCATCATCAGCGATGGTACGGCCATCGGAATGGGGATTACCAATGCCGTGGCAAGACTTGCGCAGGATAGTATCGGTAGTAAAGTGATTATTTTGCTGACCGATGGTGCCAACAACGCAGGAGACATCTCCCCCCTGATGGCTGCTGAAATTGCCAAGAAGAGCCATGTTCGCGTATACACCATAGCCATCGGCACAGACGGCGTTGTCAATCAGCCGGTGGCTGTGCTTCCTGATGGTTCGTATTATTATCAGAAGGTAAAGGCCGACATGGATACGGAAACGCTGCAACAAATTGCGCGCATGACCGGGGGACTCTTTTACCATGCGAAGACAAAAGGCAAACTTCGCGACATCTACAACGATATTGATAAATTAGAGAAGACGAAACTGACGGTAAAGAATTTTGACAAGCGGTACGAAGCCTATCAGCCGTTTGCTTTGGCAGCAATCGTCTCGTTATTGTTGGAAATGTTGTTGCGGATCACGCTGTTGCGCCGTATACCCTGATGAGTTCGTTTCTTACACACACTAACAGAAGATAAAATGTTTCGCTTTGCTAATCCAGAATATTTACACCTGCTTGTCTTAGCTGTGGCCCTGGCTGCGGTTTATGTCCTGACGTATGTTGTTGCACGGCGGCGGGTAAAGCGTTTTGGCGATTGGCAGGTTTTGAAGACTCTGGTGCCCGGTTATTCGGGGAAGAGGCCTGTTGTTAAATTTGTGCTCGCTGAGCTGGCCTTGGTGTCTTTGATTTTTATGTTGGCCCGCCCGCAGTACGGTTGGCAGGTGGATGAGCAAAAGAATAAAGGCATAGAAGTCGTTATCAGCCTGGATGTTTCCAATTCGATGCTGGCCGAGGATATCCGCC
The DNA here is from genome assembly GCA_949297215.1 of uncultured Bacteroidales bacterium. Taxonomy (GTDB): domain Bacteria; phylum Bacteroidota; class Bacteroidia; order Bacteroidales; family Bacteroidaceae; genus Alloprevotella. The sequence continues at coordinate 526,707 of CASFRV010000001.1, forward strand.
CGAACAGATTGGAGCGCTCTAAACTGCTCATATCCAATTTGATCGACCGTATGCAGAATGATAAGGTCGCTCTGCAAGTATTTGCAGGCGAAGCCTATCCGCAGCTACCCATAACCAACGACTATGTGTCGGCCAAAATGTTTCTTGACGCGGTGGATGTCAACATGATAACACTGCAAGGAACAAGTTTGGCTGCTGCCATCGATCTTGCAGCCGCCAGCTTCACCGAGAACGCGAAGGTGGGAAAGGCCGTTGTCGTCATCACAGACGGCGAAGACCACGAGGCAGGCGCCATAGAAGCTGCGAAAAGAGCGTCCCAAAAGGGAATGCATGTTTATGTCTTGGGGGCAGGTTCGCCGCAAGGAGCTGAAATACCTACGCCTGAGGGTCCGTTTACAGATGAAAACGGAAACGTGGTGCGCACAGCGCTGAACGAGGAAATGTGTTGTCAGGTAGCCGAAGCAGGCGACGGTGCGTACATTCATATAGACAACACCAACAATGCCCAAGAGGAGTTGCAAAATCATTTGGCCCGCTTGCAGCAAGCCGAAGAGACGATAACATATAAAAGCTACAATGAGCAGTTCCGCACTTTGGCCATTTTAAGCTTGGTGCTCTTATTCTTCGAATTTTATATGTCAGAAACCAAGAATCCCCTCTTGGGGAAAATCAAACTCTTCAAAAGATGAAAGTGTTACGTCTGTCTATGTTGATGATAGCCTGGATGTCGTTTTTTACGACGCTTGCGCAAACGGAAGCATACAGGCAAGTGCATCGCGGCAACCGCGATTTTCGTGCGGGCCGTATGGATGCGGCAGGAGAGCGTTATCTTGAAGTGTTAAGCCGTCAGCCGGGACAGGCCAGAGCGCTGTTCAACCTCGGCGATGTCTCTTTGGCGCGCGGCGCGACGGCCGAAGCGAAGAGCTATTTCAAGCAAGCCGCTCATAACGAAAAGAACAAAATTATTAAAGGGATGGCCTATCATAATCTTGGGTATATCTATCAGACGGCCCACGACATCGATTCTGCCATCGTCTGCTACAAAGAAGCTTTGCGCAACAATCCTCACGACGACAATGCACGCTATAATCTGGCTCTCTGTCAGAAATTAAGAAAGTCGGGGCAGGGGGCCGCTTCACCTCAGCAGAAAGAACAGCAGGGTAATGAGCAACAGCAGCAAAAAAGCCAGCAATCCAAGGAGAACCCGGCTTCGCAATCGGGAGATAACGTTTCCGAAGAAAGCATGCGGCAGTTGTTAGATTTGGCAAGAAGAAAAGAGCAGGAAACGCGCGAGAAGCTGAATAACGCCACACCTGTACGTCGCGGATTAAGAAAGAACTGGTAAGTAGAAAGAAAAAACAGGAATGAACACCCGCAAAACCATACTTTGCATTCTTTTATCGATCGCGACCGTTCTATCTGTGCGGGCGCAGGTTCGTTTTACGGTAGAAGCTCCGGCTACAACAGACATCAATTCTGAGTTTCGCGTCGTATATAAAGTGGAAGGAGCCAGGGCCACAAGTTTCGAAGCCCCCTCCTTTGCAGATTTCGAGGTTTTAAGCGGGCCTGCCGTTTCGCAGTTCAGCAGTATGAGTTCGGTGGGCGGCCGCACGGTTCAGTCCTCGCAAAGTACGACGTGGACATACATTCTTTCTCCCAAACGAAAAGGTACATTCAAGCTTTCCCCGGCAAGCGTCCGCGTGGGTTCGAAAACTTATCGCACCCGCACCGCAACTATCAAGGTGGGAGGAAGCGGGAAAAAGCAGCCTTATCCGGCCAAAGGCCGTTCCTCCGCAGCTGCCGACGACGATTTACAGCCGGCAGGCAGCCGCGTGACGCAAAAAGACCTTTTTCTGACGGTTACGACCAACAAGACAACTGTTTACGAGCAGGAGCCCGTCGTGTTGACCTATCACATACATTGGAAAAACGGGGTAGGGCTTTCCGGGGTGGCTCTCAGGCGGAAGCCTGCTCTTGAGCCCTTCTTGGCGCAGGAGGTGCCCTTGTCCGGTAACCTGTCGCCGGTTCTCGAACGGCGTGGAGGCGCCTTGTACCGCTCGGCCGTCAATCTGCAATATGTGCTTTTCCCGCAAAAGACCGGGGCGCTGTCTGTTCCCCCTGCTACGTTCGAGGCCACTGTCATTCAGCGCGACCTTTACGGTGACGACCCCTTACTGACCTTTTTCAACGGCGGTGGTAACCTGAGCGTCAAGGTGAGCCGCACCACGCCGGAGCTGCCTCTCAAAGTGCTCCCCCTGCCTTCGCCACGCCCGGCGGGCTTTTCGGGTGGAGTGGGGCGCTTGCAGATAAAGGGAGAACTGCTTACGCCACATCCTAAGACGAACGAACTTTGCACTTATCGCATCACAGTGACAGGAGCCGGCAACATGAAAATGCTGGAAGCCCCCACGGTTGCCTTTCCCAAAGATTTCGATGTCTATGGTCCCAAAACGACCGACGAAACAGAGCTCACGACCGAAGGCGTAGCCGGCAAACTCATTTTCGACTATACCTTCGTGCCGCAAAACGTCGGGAAATACACCATTCCAGCTGTCCGTCTGGTCTATTTCGACACCGAACAGCGGGCCTATCGCACGCTCTCGACAGCTCCTTTGGTGCTCGACATTGCCCGAGGCAAGCTCTCGTCGGCCGAAGCCCGGCGGGCTGCGGAACTTGCGACGGGCGACATTCGCGACATCGTCGGAGGCTCCGCAACGTTCCGTCCGGCCGATGCTTATTATGTTTTCGGCACCCCCGTCTATGTTTTCATTGCGCTTGCCGTCGTTGTTCTTTTTGTTGCCGCGGTTTGGCTGCTGCGTTTCCGGCGGCGGCGTCTGGCCGATGGAGTGGCTTTGCGTCGGCGGCGTGCTGCCCGCCATTGCTCACGGCGTCTGCAACGTGCGGCCCGGCTTCTCGACAGTGGCGAGGTGGAACCCTTCTATGCTGCCCTTTCTGATGCCATGTACGATTACGCAGCCGATCGTTTTTCTTTGCAGCCTGCCTCGGGCAAGGAAGCCATGCGCACGGCCATGCAGCATCGCGGTGTAAGTGACGAAACGGTGAGCCGCTTTATGTCTGTCATTGACGAATGCGAGTATGCGCGTTTCTCTCCTGCAACAAGTGGCGCTGAGGGTGCAAAGCGCTTGCTGCGCGAGGCTGAGGCAGTGATAACCGACACCGAGGCTGCTTTGAAGAGTAGTCGCACATCCCATATTTCCATGAAGAAGTCTGCAACTCTTTTCCTCCTCCTTGTCCTCTGCCTGCCGGCCTTGGGTGCTTCGATTAAGGAAAAAGCCGACAGCGCCTACCGCGCCCGCAACTATGCAGAGGCCGCCCGTCTTTACGAAAGCGCATTGAAGCAAGGCGTTTCTGCCCCCACCTATTATAATCTGGGAAATGCTTATTATCGGTTAAAAGATTATCCCCGCGCCATTCTTAATTACAAGCGTGCGCTGAAATACGAACCATCGATGGCGGATGCCCGCCACAACTTGACGTTGTGCGAAAGCAAGTTGCCTGCGCGCTTTGAGCAGGCTCCGCAGTCGCCTCTTTCTTCCTTTGTGAGCAAAGTGTGCGGTTCTCGCAGTGTCGACGGATGGGCCTTCATCGGGATGGGAGCTTTGGTCGTGTTGCTGGCCTTGGTTCTCCTTTGGTTGTTCGGTAGCCGCCTGTGGCTGCGTAAGGCAGCTTTCATCGTAGCTTTACTGTCGTTTGTCGTAGCAACAGCTGCGTACGTTTTTGCATACAGGCAATACGAAAGCTTTCTTCATTTACGGCAAGCTGTATTGATGGAGCCTGTCACGCTGCATAACGGCCCCGACCCGGCATCGCCCGTCCGAATGGAGCTACATGCAGGTACCTCCGTTGTCGTTCGGGCCACGTTGGGTACGCGTGTGCGGGTGGAGCTGCCCGATGGCACCGCCGGTTGGATCGCAACCGGCCATATGGAGTATGTTTGACAACCGATAAAAGAAATGGATAATTGATTACGCCCCTCGCTTCGCAAGAGGAAAAAACGGAAAGCCTATGCTGGAACAGCTCATCGACCTCGACACCCGCCTCACCTTAGCGCTCAATGGCAGCACTTCCCTCTATCTGGATGGGTTGGCTGTCACGCTCACCGCCACGCTCACGTGGCTCCCCGCGGCCCTTGTGCTGCTCTATGTGCTGGTGAAAAACAACGATACCGTCAACCTGCTTCTCACGCTCCTGACGCTGGCGCTGTGCATACTCGTGGCCGACCAGGTGGCTTCCTCCGTGTTCAAACCTCTTGTGGCACGCTACCGCCCGTCTAACGACCCCGCGCTGGTGCACATTGTCGACATAGTGGACGGATACCGCGGCGGGCGCTACGGCTTCTTTTCAAGCCATGCGGCCAACACGTTTGCCGTGGCCACCTGCCTGGGACTCATTGTGCGCCACCGCGGGCTGACGTTCATGCTCGTCGCCTGGGCTCTCGTCAATTGCTGGACGCGGCTTTACCTTGGCGTTCATTACGTCGGCGACCTGCTGTGTGGAACCGTTTGGGGCGTTTTCACCGGATGGGCATTGCATCTGCTGTATGCCCGTTTGGCTCCGGCGCGTACGAAGCGCGTCGGGGGCGGAGTTTACACGCCGGGAGGCTATGCCGTGAGCGATGCGCGCCTTCTCGTTGCAGCTTTGCTCACCACCTTGCTGCCGGCAGCCTTCGTGCCATGGTTGTGGGCTCTTGCATAGCAAAATGAGCTTCCGGCGGCAAGGCTGCTACCGTGAATCATGACGGCCCTACGCCGGGCTTTAACGAAAGCAAGGAGCCGTTTTGTTCAAGTTGATTAGAAACCATCCATATATATGATAGTCATAGGCATAGCCGGAGGCACAGGCTCCGGGAAAACAACGGTGGCAGGCGAGGTGGCCCGCACCCTCGGGCCCGAAAAGGCCGCCATCGTTCATCAGGACTCCTACTACAAGCCCGCTCCTGCGGGCCTCACCCTCGCCGAGCTGCGCGAGCTCAACTACGACCACCCCGATGCCTTCGACTGGCCCCTGCTCACCGCCCACGTGCGCGCCCTGCGCGAGGGGCACGCCGTGCAGCAGCCCGTCTACAGCGTTCCTCTGTGCGACCGTCTGCCGCAAACCGAGCACCTCGACCCGGCCCCCGTCGTCATTGTCGAGGGCATCATGGCCCTCTACCGGCCCGAGCTGCGCGAGCTGATGGACGTGCGCGTCTATGTCGACGCCGCCCCCGACGAGCGTCTGGCCCGCCTTGTGGAGCGCGACGTGCGCGAGCGTGCCCGCAGCGCCGACGCCGTGGCCGGCCGCTACCGCCTGCGCCTCAAGCCCATGCACGATGCCTATGTCGAGCCCACCCGCAGTTATGCCGACTTCGTCGTGCCCCATGGCGGAGCCAACCGCCGGGCCATCCGTTTGCTTGCCGCTTGTGCCGAACGGTTGCTGGCCGACGAAGGGTACATGAAGCTCTGACAGCTGTAACGTTATACGGGCGACGCACTTGCCACATCCTGTGGCAAATGCGTCGCTTTTTCAATATGTGGCAAGTCTGTCGGTTTTTGTCTCCTCTCTCAGCCGGGCGTTATGACGCGGTCGCCCAGCAGGCGGGCGTAGATGCGTTCCACTTGGCTTATCTGTTTATATTCGTTCATCAGAGCAAGGCTGCGCGAGGCGTCCTTGGCTATGTCGGGGTCGGAGAGAGCGGCCAGTAGCTGCTTCATGCGTCCTTTGACGACGGCATATTTATAGTCGCTTACGAGGCGCGGCACGAGCTCTGCCAGTCGCTGATTTTCGGGAGCGAGTTGTTGCGTTTTGGTGTACATCGCGCTCAAATGGTACTTCTCTTCACAGAGCCGGGCGGCGAGCAGGCTTATCTCCGAGTCGGGGTGCGTGGTGAAGTAGGCACGGGCGTGAAAGCCGGTGTCGGCTGCGTGTGCTGCTGCCTCGTCGAGGATGCGCCGGAAGAGCGGCGTGGGGAGTTGCAGCTTATCGGTGTTCAGCTCGTCCCTGACATAGGCAGCCACGCTGACGGAGCCGTTGCTCTCGTTGTCGGCAGACAGCGGCAGTTCTCCGTATTTTATGATCAGCTCAACGAGCATGCGGGCCGCGGTTTCTTCGCTTTCGGCTGCGGGAGCCGCGGGAGGTGCTACGTCTGCGGGAGCTTCGGCCGCGGTTTCGGGTGTTGCGTTTTTTTCTCCCGTCTGCTTTTGTTCGCGGCGCATGCGGGCCACTTCGGCCACGATGAGTTTTTCGTCGACGTCTACCCGGGCGGCACATTCGCGGATATACATCTGCCTGACGATGGGGCCGGGTATGGCGCTGATGCTGCCCACGATGCTGCCCACGAGGCGGGCACGCGCGGCCGGGTCGGTTCCCGCGTCGCTCATGAGCAGGTGCGTCTTGAAGCGGATGAAGTCTTCTTCGTGGTCGGTGATGTACGAGCGGAAGGCGGCAGCGTCGTTTGCCCGGGCAAAGCTGTCGGGGTCGTGTCCGTCGGGCAGCAGGAGTGCGCGGACGTTCAATCCCTCGGCCAGGAGCATGTCGATGCCTCTCAGGCTGGCTTTGATGCCGGCGGCGTCGCCGTCGTAGAGCACGGTGACGTTGTCGGAGAAGCGGTGGAGCAGGCGAACCTGCCCCTCGGTGAGCGACGTGCCCGACGAGGCCACAACGTTCTCCACGCCGCTTTGGTGCATGGAGAGCACGTCCATGTAGCCCTCCACCAGGTAGCAGCGGTCCTGCCGCACGATGGCGTGCTTGGCCTGGTAGAGGCCGTAGAGCTCGCGGCCCTTGTGATATACCTCCGACTCGGGCGAGTTGACATATTTGCCTACGTGCGGGTTGCTTTTTTCGTCCAGAATGCGTCCGCCGAAGGCAACGATGCGCCCCGAGACGGAATGGATGGGAAAAATGACGCGGCCGTGGTAGCGGTCGCGCAGTTCGTGGCGCTCCGTTTCGTAGGCCAGGCCGGTTTTCAGCAGCATTTCGCGCGAGTAGCCGTGTGCGAGGGCATCGCGTGCAAGGGCATCGCGCGAGGAAAGGGAATATCCCAGCTGAAACTTCTGGATGGTGTCGTCGCGCAACCCTCTTTGCCGCAGGTAGGCCATGCCGACGGCCAGTCCGTCGGCGGTGGTGGAGAGCGTCTGTGCGAAATAGCGGCCGGCCCATTCGTTCAGGGCCAGCATGCTCTCGCGCAGGCTTTCGGCCTGGCGCTCCTCGTCGGTCTGTTCGCGTTCGGCCACTTCGATGCCGTAGCGGCGCCCCAGCCAGCGCAAAGCTTCGGGGTAGGTGAGCTGTTCGTGCTCCATGATGAAGTGGACCACGTTGCCGCCCTTGCCGCAACTGAAGCATTTGCAGAGTTGCTTCGACGGCGACACGACGAAACTCGGCGTCCGCTCCTCGTGAAAAGGGCAGAGCCCCTTGTAGTTGGCACCGGAGCGTCGCAGAGTGACAAATTCCTTGACGACGTCGACGATGTCGGCCGCCGCCATAATCCGTTCTATCGTTTCGCGTTCTATCATGGCTATGGGAGTGCAAACTTAACGAAAAATCACGGTCTGCGATTTTTCCAGCCGGGAAAAATCGGGCGGCGTGCCACGATTGTATGCGGCTTTATATGTATTTTTGCACTCGGGCGAAAAAAACGGCGCTCGGTATATTTTTCAGAATTCACATGGCAAAAAAGAAAAAGACGTCAGTGCAGAGCGGCGGATGGCAGGCCATTGCGCGTGCAGGGGGATGGAAGGAAGTGTTGCGGGGCGACACGTTGCGCTTTGTGGCAGGTTTGCTCTCGCTGTGCGTGTCGTTGCTCATGCTGCTGTCGTTCACCTCTTATATCTTCACGGGATATCTTGATCAGGCGGCGTTGGAGGCCGGGTGCCTGGAATCGCCGGCCAACATGTGTGGCAAGGTGGGCGCCTACCTCTCTTATTATTTCATGAACAACTGTTTCGGCGTGGGGGCCTACTTTATTCCGGTGTTTCTCCTCCTGTTGGGGTTGAAGCTGGTGAAGGCCTACCGCGTGCGGCTTTGGAAAAGTTTTCTCCACTGTGCTTTTCTCATGGTGTGGGTGTCGGCTTTTCTGGCTTTGCTCTCCGGCCTGCTTCCCGAGGCGTGGTTTGCCGATGTGCCGTTCCGTCCCGGTGGTCGCCACGGCGCTTTTGTCACCGGCTGGCTGCTGCGCGAAACGGGGGCTGTGGGATGCTGGATGGCCATGGTGGCCTCGGCCATTCTGTATCTGGTTTATCTGAGCCGTAAGACCATCGACGTGGTGCGTCGCCTGCTGCGTCCGCAAGAGTACTTGAAACGACGGAAGCGCCCGGAGCCCGGGCCCGAAGCCCCGGGAGCTGAGGCCGATCCCGTGAAGCAGGCTGCACCGGTGGCCGAGCCCGAGGAGGAAACGGGACCCGTGAGCCTCAACTTTGGCCACGAGGCCGGCGACGACGGCAGCACGGCTCTTGTGCTCGACCCCGTAACCGAGGAGACGCAGCCCGACGACGCTGCTGCCGGCGGGCGGGAGGCGGAGCTCGTGATCGAACCTGCGGCCGAGGAGGAGAAAGCCGATGCGGCGCGGACGAAGCCGGCCGTTTCGTCGGAACCTTACGATCCGAAGCTCGATTTGGAAAACTACCGCTACCCGACGCTCGACCTGTTGAAGAAGTACGACAACGCGGCGCCCACCATCGACATTGCCGAGCAAAACGCCAACAAAGACCGCATCATCACCGTGCTGCGCAATTTCGACGTGCGCATTTCCAGCATCAAGGCCACCATCGGCCCCACCATCACGCTCTACGAAATTACGCCGGCCGAGGGGGTGCGCATCAACAAGATTCGCAACCTGGAAAACGACATTGCCCTCAGCCTGAGCGCTCTGGGCATCCGCATCATAGCCCCCATTCCCGGCAAGGGCACAATCGGTATCGAGGTGCCCAATAAAAATCCGCGCATCGTCTCGATGGAGAGCATCCTGAACAGCCGGAAGTTTCAGGAAAGCACCTACGAGCTGCCGCTGGCGCTGGGCAAAACCATCACCAACGAGGTGTTTATGGTCGATCTGGCCAAGATGCCCCACGTGCTTGTGGCCGGAGCCACGGGTCAGGGCAAATCCGTCGGGCTGAACGCCATCGTCACGTCGCTTGTCTACAAGAAACATCCGGCCGAATTGAAGTTCGTCATCATCGACCCGAAGAAAGTGGAGTTCAGCATCTATTCGCCCATCGAAAAGCAGTTCCTGGCCAAAATTCCCGGCGAGGACGACCCCATCATCACCGACGTGACGAAGGTGGTGCAGACGCTGAAAAGCCTTTGCCGGCTGATGGACCACCGTTACGACTTGCTGAAAAAGGCCAAGACGCGCAACATAAAGGAGTATAACGCCAAGTTTTGCCGCCGTGAGCTCAGCCCGATGAACGGCCATGAGTTTATGCCCTACATTGTGGTCATCATCGACGAGTTTGGCGACCTCATCATGACGGCCGGCAAGGACGTCGAGATGCCCATAGCCCGCATAGCGCAGCTGGCCCGCGCCGTGGGCATACACATGGTCATTGCCACGCAGCGCCCTACGACCAACATCATCACCGGTACGATCAAAGCCAACTTCCCAGCCCGCATGGCCTTCAAGGTGGCCTCGCAGACTGACAGCCGCACCATCCTGGACCGCGGCGGGGCCAACCAGCTGGTGGGCAAGGGCGACATGCTCTTCCTTTGCGGCAACGACCCCGTGCGTGTGCAGTGTGCCTTTATCGATACGCCCGAGGTGGAGCGCGTCAACGAGTTTATAGCCGGCCAGCAGAGCTATCCCGCAGCCTTTGAGCTGCCCGAAGCTCCGCTCGAAGACGGCAAGGACGCCGCAGCCGGCACCTTCGATGCCGACAATCTCGACTCGATGTTCGAAGACGCCGCCCGCCTTGTCGTCGTTCACCAGCAGGGCTCCACGTCGCTCATCCAGCGCAAGTTTGCCATCGGCTACAACCGTGCCGGCCGCCTCATGGACCAGCTTGAAAAGGCCGGCATCGTGGGCCCGGCGCAGGGCAGCAAGCCCCGCGAAGTGCTCTGTGCCGACGAGGCCGAGCTCGAGATGAAAATAAGCGCCCTCAGATGACGTGATGCCCCTACCGTTGTTTCAGACCCATTACAAAAAACATATTCATGCGTTTCTTTAAGATTTTCTTGCTGGCCGTTCTCGGCGCTTGCGTAGCCGCAGGGACGGCCCGGGCACAAAACGCCCGCAGCATATTGGACAAAACGGCGGCCAAGCTGAAAAACAGCGGCGGCCTGCAAGCCACGTTCGAGGCCACGGCTTTTAAGGGCCTTAACCCGCAGGGAACGGCCGTCGGAACCATACGCGTGCAGGGCAACAGGTTTCAAATAGACTCCGACCAGATGTCTACGTGGTTCGACGGGACGACCCAATGGAGCCTGCTCGCGGGCTCGAACGAGGTGAACCTCACCAACCCCACGCCCGAGGAAATACAGCAGATCAATCCCTATACGTTTGTCGATCTCTACAAAAACGGCTACCGTCTTTCGGTTTCCGACGCCACGTATCAGGGCAAGAGCTGCTACGAGGTGCGCATGGTGGCCACCCGTCGGGGCAGCTCCATCAGCGAGATGCGCGTCACCATCGACCGCTCCTCGTATCTGCCTCATTCCATCCGCGTGCGCGAAGGGGCCGACTGGACCCGCATCCGCGTGAAGAGCCTTGCCACGGGCCAGCATTGGGCCGACAGCGTTTTCCGCTTCGACAGCAAGAAGCACCCCGGCATAGAAGTCATCGATCTAAGATAATAACCTCATAACACAGCTGAGAAAAAATGGAAACCATACGTTGTTTGATTTTAGGCTCCGGCCCCGCCGGCTATACGGCGGCCATCTATGCCGGACGTGCCGGTCTGTCGCCCGTCGTTTACGAAGGCTTGCAACCGGGCGGCCAGCTCACGACGACCACCGAAATTGAAAACTTTCCGGGCTATCCCGAAGGCGTCGACGGCAACCAGATGATGGACGAACTGCGCCGCCAGGCCGAGCGCTTCGGTGCGGAAATTCGTTCGGCCATAGCCGTGAAGGCCGACCTGAGCCAGTCGCCCTACGCCATCACCTTTGACGACGGTACGAGCGTGCAGTGTCATACGCTGATCATTGCAACGGGCGCCACGGCCAAGTATCTGGGCCTGGCCGACGAGGAGAAATATCGTGGCCAGGGCGTGAGTGCCTGCGCCACCTGCGACGGTTTCTTCTACAGAAAAAAGGTGGTGGCCGTCGTCGGCGGTGGCGATACGGCCTGCGAAGAGGCCACCTATCTGGCCGGGCTGGCAGCCAAGGTTTACCTCATTGTCAGGAAACCCTATCTGCGTGCCTCCAAGGCCATGCAGGAGCGCGTGTTCAATAATCCGAAGATCGAAGTTCTTTTCGAGACGAACACCGTCGGTCTTTTCGGTGCCGACGGCGTCGAAGGGGCTCACCTGGTTTACAGGAAGGGAACGCCCGACGAGAAGCTGCACGACATAGCCATCGACGGCTTTTTCCTGGCCATTGGCCACAAGCCCAACAGCGACATGTTCAAGCCTTGGGTCAAGACGGACGAAACGGGCTACATCCTGACCGAGGGGCAGACCCCCCGCACGGGCGTGCCCGGCGTGTTTGCGGCAGGCGACGTGGCCGACCCGCTCTATCGCCAGGCCATCACGGCAGCCGGCAGCGGGTGCAAGGCAGCCATCGAGGCCGAACGCTATCTGTCGGAAAAAGGTCTTTGAGCATCATGCGTAGAGCTGCTTTCTTATTACGCTTTATCGGCGGCAAATTCCCTTTTGCGGGGAGTTTGCCGTTTTTTGCCGGCCGCAAATGGCTTCATGCCCTGTGCTTAGCCGTTATGGCCGCTTTGCTCAGTGCCTGCTCGGCCAAAACGCATCTCACGGAGCGCGACTACCACGCGCTGGCGCGGGCCGGCATCACGTTGGGGGTCGACATCGATTATGCCGACAATCATAAACTATTTGTAGAGGCTTCAGAATGGGTGGGGGCGCCTTATCGCTACGGTGGCAACTCGAAGCGCGGCGTCGACTGCTCAGGTCTGACGCGGCAGATCTATAAAAAAGTGTATCGCAAGCGGCTTTCGCGCAGCAGCCGCGAGCAATATGAAAACGACTGCCGGCGGATACGCCGTAAGTCGCAGCTGCAACAGGGCGATCTCGTGTTTTTCCGCACGCCGGGCTCAGGCCGCAAGTGTGGGCACGTAGGTATTTTTCTTAAAGACGGAAAGTTTATACATGCCAGCAGCAGTCGCGGCGTTGTGGTCGACGAGCTCGACAGCAGCTATTGGAGAAAATATTGGCTGGCGGGAGGCAGGGCTTTTTAGCCCGGAGCCGGTGCGGCCGGTCGTTATGGGGTGAGCATGCCTAAGTCGCTAAACAGCCGGCGGTAGGCTTCGGCTTTCTTTTCCAGCTTCATGGGGTAGGCGCGGCTGCTGCTGGGCATGCGGTAGAAGCGCATGGAGCGGCCGTCGAGGCTGAAGGGCCGGAAGCTGCCGACGGCAGGCTCTTCTACGCAGAGCATCTGACGCAGCGTGTCGGTGGCTTTTTGCCCCGTCACGGCCACAGCGCGACATTCGGGCAAAGCGCGCAGCAACGCGGCGACGTCGGTGGGCTCCGTCACTTCCAGAAATTTGTCCGAAGCGTTGCCCTGTAACCGTCGGACGGCCGTTGCCGTGTCGTAGAGGGCAATGCCTTTCTCCAAGAGAAGAGCCTCGATGGGCTGCTGCTTGAAGCGCTTTGCCTCCACGTCGACAAACGCCAGTTTGTCGGCTCTGAAAATCAGTCCGAAGATACGCCACATGTCGTTTTGCAGGTTAGGGTAGAAAAAGTTCATCGACCAGCGCTTTTGTGGCGGCGGAAAACTGCCCAGCATCAGCAGCCGTGCATGTGGGGGCAGAAAGGGGGGCAACGGGTGGCGTTCTTCGGCAATGGGTGCGTCCATAAGCGGTGTTTGTAAACGGGCCGGCTATTTTTTCCGGCGGTATTCTTTCTTTTTGTTGAAGTTGAAACCTACGTACAGGTTCAGATAGTTCATTCCGTTGGTAAGCGTCAGCCTTCCCTTGGTGTAATTGTACATGTGGGCGACGAGCGAGAGCCCCGCGAAGCAACGTGTGTTGTTCCACACGATGCCTAAGCGGGATATGCAGTCGAAATTGAGGTTTTTCAGGCTCACAAACAGTTCGTCGCCACGCAGGCGCTTGCCTTTGGCCACCTTGAAACCGATGGCGGGCATCGCCGAAATGCCCAGAAGCCAGCCGGGAGCGAACACCCAATTGTAGGCATAGCCGCCGCAAACGCTGAAAGCGCGGTAATCGATTTCGTTCCACTTCAACTCGTCCATGATCAGCTCGTGGCCGGGGCTGCCGATGAGCCCTGCGGGGAGCTGCGTGTAGTCGAACTCCATGTGCTGGCGGTCGTAGCGCGCCCCCAGCAGCCACGAGCCGCAGCTTTTCCGTTGCACGGTGCTCTGGCTGAAGGCGGCGGGGTAGGAGAAGCGCCGATGGTTGAACACATAGTAGGCACTGGCCGAAGCCGTGTAGGTGTCTAAGCCGTCGAAGGCGTATCCCTTGAAATCGTGCTTGCCGATGCCCTCGAAACCATGCGTGTTTCCCAGCTTGAAGTTGCCGCTGTTTTTCACATACAGCAGATCGAGCCCCAGCATGGCGCTGTACAGGCTCAGGTTAAACTCCGACTGCTTGGCAGGGTTGCCCAGATGGGCCACGTCGAACGTATAGCCCAGAAAAATCCAGCGCCATCCGAAATAGGGGCCCACCTTCAAAGAAGGCGCCGGGCGCATGGAGAGGCTCTGCCGGTGGCCCGACTCGTCGCGTGCGGAAAGATGGTACGACTGAAAGGTATTGGTGTTCTGCACCATCGCAGCAAAGTTGTAATGCTGCGGCTCAATGTAGGTCGTGTCGTAATCGTTGAAGTTTTTGAAAAAACGGACGAAGATATTGCCACGTTTTTTCTTCTTCTCGGGCGCGGATGGCGCTTCGGCCGGAACGACAGTCCCGGTGCTGTTGCTGTCGGGCTGGCATACGGGCGCAGCCGGCACGCCGCAGCATGCCGACAGGCAGAAGAGCAACAGGGCACTCCGTTTCCACGCGGCAGATTCAGAAATCCATAACTTTTGCAGGTAGCAACCCATAAGCAACGGTTCAGATTTTACCCAGAATGCGGTCGACCACCCAATTGACTGAGGTGGCGCTTACGCAATCGCACGTGCAGACGGCTTTGTTCTGCAAGTGCTCGACAACGAGCTTGATGAGCGGGAGCTGAACAAACGGCGGATTGTCGACGCGCACCTCCTGACGGCCGTGTCCGGTGTGGAGCACGATGGGGTCGTACGTGAAAACGGAGAAACTCAGGGAGCCGCTGTCGCCAATGATTTCGATACGGTCTTCCTTGGCCGATTCGTGCGCCACAAAGCACCAGGAGCCGGAGCCCGGAAGCCCGTCCTCGAAACGGAAGCAGGCGCTGACGGTATCTTCTGTCGGATAGAGGCCGCCGCGATTGGCCTTGAAACCTTCGGCCTCGATGATGGGACCGAACATTTCCTGCAAAAGATCGATCTGGTGGGGAGCCAGGTCGTAGAAGTAGCCGCCCCCGGCAATGTCCGGCTGGACGCGCCAGGGCAGGTTGGTGCGGTTGTAGTCGAGGTCGCGGGGAGGCACGGCGAAACGTATCTGCACGTTGATGACGTTGCCGACGGCTCCTTCTTTGATGAGCTCTCTCACTTTTATGAAGTAGGGCAGATAGCGGCGGTAGTAGGCCACGAAGCATGGGACGCGCGTTTTTTCAGCTATGCGGTTGATGCGGCAGCAGTCCTCGTAGTTGGAGGCCATCGGTTTTTCGACGTAGACGGCTTTGCCCGACTTCATCGCCATGATGGCGTACGTGGCGTGCGTCGAGGGGGGAGTGGCTATGTAGACGGCGTTTACATCGGGATCGTCCACGAGAGCCTGTGCGTCTGTGTACCATTTGGGTATGTGGTGTCGTTCGGCATACGAGCGTGCCTTCTCGCGGTTGCGGCTCATGACGGCTGTTACCTGCGAGCCCGGTATGAGAGAGAAGGCCGGACCGCTTTTTTTCTCGGTCACTTCGCCGCATCCGATAAATCCCCATTTTATAACTTTATCGTAGGTCATGGCATATACGTTTTATGGCTATACATTCTCCTTTTTACCGAAGCCTGGCTCAACCCGTATGAGAGAAGCCACGAGGAACGTGACGGGGGTGAGACACATGACGATGATGAAAAAATTGAGATAGCCCGTGGCTTCCTGCAACCAGCCGGCCACCATTCCTGGCAGCATCATGCCGAGGGCCATCAGCCCTGTGCAGAAAGCGTAGTGGGCGGTTTTTGAAGCGCCACGCGAAAAATAAATCATGAAGAGCATATAGGCGGTGAAGCCGAAGCCGTAGCCAAACTGCTCGAAGAACACAGCCACGTTTATCACCGCCAGGCCGGTGGGCTGATAATAGGCCAGAAAGATGTAGACGGCGTTGGGCAGCGATATGGCAAGCACCATGGGAAGCAGCCACTTGCGAAAGCCGTCGGCAGCCACGGCCACCCCGCCGAAGATGCCGCCCAGCGTGAGCCCGATGACTCCCACCGTTCCCTGCACGATGCCCACCTCGGCTGTTGTGAGGCCCAGCCCTCCGGCATCGGCCTTGTCGAGAAAAAACAACGGGCAGATCTTCGTGAGCAAAGCTTCGGGAAAGCGGTAAAGCAAAAGAAAAGCCAGCGCTACAAGTATCTGGGACTTTTTAAAGAAAGAGGTAAAGGTGGTCAGCAGGCCGCCAAACAGCACCCCGGGGCGGAGCTTTTGCTTTGTTTCCTGCTCCGGGCGTGGCAGGATGAGCGTGTGATAGGCAGCTATGGCGAGCAGCAGCAGAGCGGTAAGCCCCATCGTGACGGCCCAAGCCTTAAAGGGTATGCGCGTGTACACCTCCATCACGCCGGCAAACATCGTGAGCAATCCCTGCCCCGCAATGGTGGCAATGCGATAGAACGTGCTGCGTATTCCGACGTTGAGCGCTTGGTCGTGCTCGTTGAGCGCAAGCATATAAAAGCCGTCGGCAGCGATGTCGTGGGTGGCGCTGCTGAAAGCCATCAGCCAGAAGAAAGCCAGGCTCCACTGTATGCCGTGCGGGGCTCGCAGCGAAAAGGCCACGCCGGCCAAAGATGCGCCTATAAGGATTTGCATGGCCAGGATCCACCAGCGCTTGGTGCGCAGCACGTCGACGATGGGGCTCCAAAGCGGCTTGATGACCCAAGGCAGGTAGAGCCACGACGTGAAAAGGGCGATCTCGGCATTGCCAAGGCCCAGGCGCTTATACATGACGACGGCAATCGACATTACCACCACGTAGGGGAGGCCTTCGGCAAAATAGAGCGACGGTATCCACGCCCAGGGATGTACGGACCGCCTTTTCCGAAGCAGCGGCGATGCTGCCGGGCGCTTTTCTTGTTTCATCATCTTAATAGAGTTTCTTAATGTCGGTTCCCGCGTAGTAGTGATGCAGGATTTCGTCGCAGGTGTACCCTTTTTTGCTCATTACGGCAGCGCCTATCTGGCACATTCCCACGCCGTGCCCCCAGCCGGCGCCATAGAGGGTAAAGCTGTCGGGCGTGGCCCCGGGCTTGCCGTGCTTTTCCACGACGAAGGCTGAGCTGTACAGATGGCTGGCCGACAGGCTGCGGCGTATTTCGAGTTCCTTGCCGATGATGAGCGTCTTTTTCGTTCCCACTATTTTCAGTTTTTTCAGGCGGCCGCTGGCTCCGCGGCACACAGGGATCAGGTCGGTTATTTCACCAAAATCTTCGCCCCGCTTCTGACGGATAAGGGCTGCCAGCTCGTCTTGCGTATATTCCACCTTCCACCGGTAGAAATCGGGCGTTTCGCGGTCGTAGTCGTTCAGCACGTTGTCGAGCAGCTGCTTGTCGTCTGTGTGGCAAAAAGCATCGGGCGTTTCTCTGATCCACCGTTCGGCGGTGGCCTCGTCCATGGCGTCGGGCAGGGGGCGGCTTGCGTTTTCGGCCGCAGCCGTGTCGCAAACGGGCGAGAGATATGGCTCGTCGCGTTCCTCCCAGCAGGTGGAGTAGCGCTCCGTCACGCCGCCGCAACACTTGGAAAAGCGGGCGTCGCACAGCTCGCCGTGGCTGGTGAGCACCTTGCCGCGTGTGGCCTCGACAGCCCGGCTGACGGCCGGCGACGTTTCGCGCGTAATGCCCTGATAGCGCTGGCAGTGGTCGTCGGCGCACACGTCGAAGAGCGTGTGGTCTTCGCGGTCGTACCAGCGGATTTGTTCTGTTTCCGAGCGCGCGAAGGAAAAGAAGCTGCGTCGCTCGTTGAGGTTTTCGTGCCGGTGTTTCATCTGATGGAAGAGCCAGCTGCGCGACACGATGGCATGTGCTTTGAGCAGTTCGAGCGGAGCTGCGGCGTTCATTTCGCTGCTGATGACGCTGGCCAGATAGCTTTCGGCCGGTATGCGGTTGATGACCACCAGCTTTTCTTCGTCGACGATGATGTGCAGCGTGCCGCGGAAGGTTTGCTCTTCGCTTCGCTCCCAATGGAAGCGCTGCCCGATGACAACGTCTTTGAGCGTGAACGAGGCATCGGGTGTGGAGGGGCTGAAGGTGAGTTCGCTGTACAGATTGCCTCTCCAAAGTATGCCCCCGTCGCTGCACGTCGCTTCTTGGAGCCCGATGGCCGTTTCACCTTTGGCTGCATACGGCGTGTTCAGGCAAAAGCGGATGTGGCCGGCACGGACAAGGCCCACCGCCACCTCCGGCTCCTGCCCGTCGAAACGAAGCGGGCATTCCTCTTCGTCTGCCGGAGAGTTTTTGGCAAGGCCATGTAGCTTCTTGGCGATTTGTGCCATTTCCTCTTCGGGCAGCGTCACCTCGCGCAGGATGGCGGCCGCCTGCTCAACGCCGAGCCGCTCAAAATCTTCCTTGCGGGGAGTGATGATGAGGCCGGCCATGTCCAACGCGCCGGGGCTGACGAGCAGACGCCTGTCGTCGTCGGCAAAATAGCAGTCGGGCCGATGCTTCCTTCTGGGGAAGAGCACGATGACGACGCTGTCGTCTTCGCCGGGAGCTCCCTTCTGCCGCCAGGCCAGCAGGTTGAAGTCGGGTTCGCTCTGCCCCTTCTCGCGTGGCAGGGTGGACATCAGTTGGTAAAACAAGTGTGAGTCGCCTCCCTCCTGTTCGCCCAGCAGCACGAAAGCCGGGCAGGCATATCCGTGCAGGCGGTAGAGGCCGGCGCTCTTTGTGCGGTAGCCATGCTCTTCCAGGTCGGCTTCCTCGGTCGGCGAGATGGGATAGATTTTTTCCAGCCGGTTTTCATACAGTTTCCAGTCGCGCTCCAACGGGACGACGCCGCGCCGCCCGGCCTGAAAGTGGGCATGGTCGGGGGCCGAGGCTCCGCTGCGCCCGCCGTTGTAGAAAACGAGAAACTCGGGCAGGGCCCATGCCAGGCGGCAGAAGTCGGGCAGGCGTCCGGCAAAGGTCTGCGGCACGTGGCGCCGTGTGGGTATGGTCAGGTGGAGCGGCAGGATGGGGTAGGGGTTGAGCAATATCTCATATTTTCCCTCGACGGGGAGCGAGAGCTGCTGCGGCGGTCTGTTGTGCGGGCAAAGGAAGCAGGGGCGCCTGTGCAGGCTCTGCTCGTCCACGCGTGCCGCCGTGGAGCGGATGCGGCGCGGGTTGAGCTGCACGTCGAGGCGGAAGTCGTCGGTTTCGAGGTGGCGCACGCAGATGTCGTTTTCCACCTCGTCAAAGCGCCGGGCCACGTCGGGCCATTCCGTCAGCTGCCTCTCGACGAAGCCCATCACCTCGTTTTCGTCAGCCTCGTGCTGCCACGTGCGGTTCATCCGGCGTCGGGCCTCGACCTCGATGGCTCGCAGGCTGTCTTTGTAGGCGTTGTTGCGGTTTTGGGCCTCGACGGAGAGCGCTGCGTCCGAGTTGCCCTCCCAGCGTCGGCACAGATAGAGCTCGTCGAAGATGCGGCCCACGCGGTAGCGGCGCGACACGGCGAGCCCCACGGCATAGTCTTCGCCATACGACGTGTTGGGGAACCCGATTTGCCGCAGCACGCCCGTCAGGAAAGCTCTGGGCGCCCCCAGGCCGTTTACGCGCAGGGCGTTGTTGCGTCCGTTTTCGGGCGTCCACTCGCGGTGGTCGATCAGGCCCGGCGGCAGGGTGTTCAGGTGAAAATCGACCATGCGGTAGGCCCCCACCACCATGGCGCAGCGCTCGCGGCGGAAGCAGTCGACGATGCGTGCCAGCGTGTGCGGGCCGGCATAGAGGTCGTCCGAGTCGAGCTGCACGGCGTAGCGGCCGCAACGGGCGTCGCGTATGGCCATGTCCCAGCATCCGCCGATGCTCAGGTCCGCTCTTTCGGGGTGCAGCACGACGACGCGCGGATCGGCCGCATAGCGGGCGAGCACTGCCGGCGTGCCGTCGGTCGAGTGGTTGTCGACAACGATGACGTTGTAGGCAAAGGGGGGCGTCTGGCTCAAAGCGCTCTCCACGGCGTCGCCGATGGTGCGTTCGCGGTTGCGCACGGGGATGACGACGCTCGCCTCGACGGGGTAGGTGCCGTCGTCGTGCGGCAGCTCGTCCGTTTCGTCGTGCGGCAGCCACGCGCCGATGGCTTTCAGGTGGGCGGTGCATGCCAGCTCCATCTCCACCTGCGCGTCGCGCCGGGTGGGGTCGACATAGTCGAACTGCCTGTCGCCGCTTTTCCGCAGGTCGACGGGGCGCTCGGTATAGAGCAGCTCGCGCAGGTGGAACACCCCGCCATGGCGGCCGGCATAGAGCCGCAGGGCATAGGGCGCCGCAAAGCGGTAGGTGACCTGTGGCGTTTCGTCGAGAAAGCGGCGCAGGGCCTCTGTGCGCAGCAGCCACAGTCCGCCGCAGTCGAAGTCGTCGCGCAGGCTGCCCTCGCCGCAGTCGATCGTGGGATGCGCCACGCGGCGCAGCTCCCCGTCGGCGGCCGGCAGCTCGTCGTAGCGGTCGGCATAGACCATGTCGGCCCCCGTGGCGCGTGCCGCCTCGGCCAGGCGCTCGAAGCAGCGGTAGCCGGGGGCAAAGGCCACGGGGCGCAAAAACAGCGCCACATATTCCGTCTGCGCCGCAGCAACCACAGCCCGCAGCCCCGCCGAGCCGGTCAGCCCGCCGGGGCAGGCGTCCCCGGGCGCCACCACGTAGACGCCCCCCACGCACGGCATGCGCCGCACCTCGTGCAGGCATCGCGCAAACGCCTCGGCATGAGGCGCCGGGGTGGTGAAAAAGTCGATTTCCCCCCTTCGTGTCATCTTGATATTTTCCATAGCATTGATTCTTTTTTTGTAAAAAAACGTTCTACGCCCAGCGCGGGTCAGCTGGCAGAGGCGGCCCCCCATGCGATCCCCTCAGCACCCCTCGCCCCGGCGGCACAAAAGCCCCGGCCGGGCGTCATGGCTGCTGCTCGGGGCCCCGGCCGTCGGCTGCCAGGCGGTAAGAGAAGGCCCAGAGCACGAGGGTGGCGTTCAGCAGCACGAAAGCCCCCACCGCCGTGGCACACAAAAACCACAGCCCCACAGCCGCAGCAGGCATGGCTCCCGCGGCGTCGCCCATCAGGCTGCTCATGGCCCCCGCGCCGGCCGACAGCAGCAGCGTCAGCGCGGGCAGTGAGGCGGCGAGCGCCACCGGGACAAGCAGCACCGAGGCGAGCAGGCCGATGAGCAGGAAACCGCCAAACAGGCGCCTGAAGCCGCCCACCGCCACCCGCAGCGAGCTGCGCAGCGGCCGGCGCTCCACGACGTAGGCCACAAAGGCCGCGGCCCCCGTGGGCAGCACGTACGCCGCCACCACGGCTGGCAGCAGCCAGCGCCAGGCCGCAGCGCCCGGCCGCGCCGCCAGGGCCACCGCCACGGCAGGCACGACGAGCACCACGGCAGCCATCAGCAGCGCGCGGCCGCCACACGCCGGCACATCGGCCCACGGCCCACGACCACACACACCCGGCAGGGCTCCCGAGCGCTGCACAAAGCGCACCTGCGCAGCCGCCGCGCCGCCCCACGCGAAAAGGCCCGCCGCAGCAGCCAGCAGCGCCCCGCCGGCCCACATCCACGCCTCGGCCGGCAGCACGCGGACCAGCGGCAGCAGGGCGCCACCGCCGGCAGCCTCCGCCAGCAGCCGCAGCGGCAGCAGAAAGTCGAGTTGCAGCCGGGCTGCCATATAGCCCGCCGCGGCAAAAGCCAGCCCCGAGAGCAGCAAGGGGGCAAGAAGGAAACCAACAAAGCGCCCCGGCTGCAGGGCATAAGCCCGCCAGGCGTCGGCCAAACAGGCCCTCACGCCGCGCGGCTTCGCGAACGAAGCCCACGCCGCATCCTTTTTAATATCTGCATCCATACTATGTGTTGAGCAAAACTTTAAACGCACGCCATCCGGCATACATCAGGCAAAGATAGTGCAAGGCGAGAGAACAATTGACAATTGACAATTGAAAATTGAAAATTTTCTTCTCTCGCACCATCTTACAAATTGACAACTTCTTTCAATTGAATAAGAATTCACTTTTCACTTTTCACTTTTCACTTTTGACTTTCGATTGTCCATTGAAAACAATTATCAATTATCCATTGTCAATTTTCAATTGAATTTGATTGTCAATTTTCAATTATCAATTATCAATCGTCAATTGAAAAACGATTGTCCATTGCCAAAGGCCTCGAAGAGGCCGCTCCCATCAGTAACCGAGGGTGAAGCGAAGCGGAACCTTCGGTGGAGCCCTTCGCAGAAGAAAGCCGGCCTCGAAGAGGTCGCCATACCCGAGAGTCTGCAATTCTCAATTCTCAATTGTCAATTGAATTCGATTATCAATTATCAATTATCAATTATCAATTATCAATTATCAATTATCAATTATCAATTATCAATTATCAATTATCAATTATCAATTGAAAAACGATTGTCCATTGCCAAAGGCCTCGAAGAGGCCGCTTCCATCAGTAACCGAGGGTGAAGCGAAGCGGAACCTTCGGTGGAGCCCCCTCGCAGAAGAAAGCCGGCCTCGAAGAGGTCGCCATACCCGAGAGTCTGCAATTCTCAATTCTCAATTGTCAATTGTCAATTGAAAAAGTTTCCCGCTCCGCAGCGCCCATATCGGGGCAAATGTTTAATTTTGCAAATCGCTGTCGGGGGGGAAGAAGGCGTTCCCGGCTTTCAGAAACCGCCCCCAAAGATTAAGAAACGTCATACCATAAACAGATCTCATGAAAAAGGCTTGTCAACGCGTAGCCACCCTGCTCCTCGCCGCATGTGCCGCAGCCGCCTTTCCCGTGCGTGCCGTCGGCGCCGGCGCTCCGGCCGACACAGCCGCCCACCGCGGCGCCCGGCTGCTTGAAAAGGCGGCGCCCACCCTCCGTTTCGGCGGATACATCATCGGGAAATATTCGTTTTCGACGCAGCGCGGCCAGAGCTCGAACGGAGGCTTCGACCTGCGCTTTGTGCGCCTCAGCGTGAGCGGGCGCTGCTTCACCGATTTTTCCTACCGCCTGCAGCTGGAGGTCAACGGCGCCCCCGGCCCCGACAAGGGGCCACGCGTGGTGGACGCCTATGTGGAGTGGCAAAAGCTCTCGTTCCTGCGCATCAAGCTGGGTCAGTTCAAGCGCCCCTTCGGGCTCGAAAACCCATACAGCCCGCTCGACGTGGGGCTGGGCTCGTATGCCCAGGCCACGATGAAGCTCGCCTCCATAGCCGACCGCAACGGCGAGCACAAAAGCTCGGGGCGCGACCTGGGCGTGCAGCTGCAAGGCGACCTGTTCGCCTCGCCCCGCGACGGCCACCCCTGGCTGCGCTACCAGGTGGGCCTGTTCAACGGGCAGGGCATCAACCACACCGACAAAGACCGCCACAAAGACCTCATCGGCGCCCTGTGGCTCTCGCCCGTGAAGGGGCTCACCCTCGGCGGCTTCGGGTGGAACGGGCGCTACGTCAACGAGAGCTACACCGACGGCTCCGCGGAGCTGCGGCGCGTGCGGCGCGTGCGCTGGGGGGCCGCCCTGGCCTACGAGGGGCGGTGGACGCTGCGCGGCGAATACATGGCCTCGCACGGCGGCGTGACCACCGACGCCGCAGCGCCCCATCGCTCCGACGGCTGGTATGCCACGCTGGGCGTGCCCCTGGCCCGCGGGCTCAAGCTCTACGGCCGGTGGGACTGCTACCGCGACGCACGCACCTGGCGCTCGCTCAAGGCCGACTATGACCTGGCGCTCAACTACCGCCTCGGCTCCCACCTCCTCTTTCAGGCCAACTATGCCTACGTCGTCGACCGCTACACCCCCGGCGACAGCCACTACAACACCTTCGACATACAGGTGGCTGCGTCGTTTTAGTCGGTGAATGGAGCTTTGCCTTTTTCTTTCTACCCTTAGCAGCCATGCTTCGGAACTCTTCTCTCGTTTGCACTACCTTTGGCTTCGCCCAAAGTAGGCTGCGGCTCGGAAATGAAAGTAAAAACTGCGTTTTTTCTTTGCATTCCACTCGCCTTGCACTACCTTTGACTTCGCCCAAAGTAGGCTGCGGCTCGGAAATGAAAGTAAAAACTGCGTTTTTTCTTTGCATTCCACTCGCCTTGCACTACCTTTGACTTCGCCCAAGGCAGGCTGCGGCTCGGAAAGGATGAGAAAAACGTCGTTTCTCTTTTCTCTTCTCTCGCCTTGCACTACCTTTGACTTCGTCCAAGGTAGGCTGCACTCGGGAGAGAAAAAGTAAATCGCTTCGCGTTTCCTTTTTCTTTCCGCTCGTTTGCACTACCTTTGCAGGCGATGCGAAAGAGGCTTTCCTTTGTGGGCCCGCCGCTGCGCCTTGCGGCGTGGGCGGTGGCGGCGTGGGCGGTGGCGCCCGGCCCGGTGCGGGCGGCGAGTGCCCCGCTGTGCCCCGACTCGGCCGACGCGGGGCGGCGGAGCATGGTGAGGCGCGTGGCGGACTATTTCCTCCGGTCGGCCACGCCCGACACGACGCGGCGCTTCGACTGGGGCGTGCTGCCGGGGCCCCACTTTTCGTCGACGACGGGCCTGGGCCTGGGCATCGTGGCGTCGGGCGTTTACCGCACGGAGCGTAGGGACACGGCCACGGCGCCGTCGAACGTGGCCATCTATGGCGACGTCACGACGAAGGGCTTCCTGATGGCCGGCGTGAGGGGCTGCCACGTGTTTCCCGAAAACCGCTTCAGGGCCGACTATCGCTTTTATGCCTATACGTTTCCCACGGAGTTTTACGGCGTGGGCTTCGACGCGTGCGACGACGACGCCAACCGCACCGGCTACCGGCGCGTCAAGCTGGAAGCCCAGGCGCGCTTTTTGCTGCGCATCGGGCGCAACCTGTATGTGGGCCCCGTGGCGGGCTTCCGCTATGTCAGCGCTTCGGGGGTCGACCCTGCGGGGGTGCCTCTCTTCGGGGGGCAGCCGCTCGGGGGGCTCCGTGGCCTGTCGGCGGGCGTTTCGCTGACGTACGACTCGCGCGACTTTATGACCAACGCCTACCGGGGGTGGTTTGTGCAGCTCGACCAGACGTTTACGCCCCGCTTTCTGGGCAACGATTTCTGCTTTTCGTCGACGGAGCTCACGGCCAGCACCTACCGCCGGGTGTGGCGCGGCGGGGTGGTGGCGGGCGAGCTGCATGCGTGCTTCAACTATGGCAACCCGGCGTGGTGCATGCTGGCCGAGGTGGGCTCGGGCAGCCGCATGAGGGGATACTATGAGGGGCGCTACCGCGACAAGCACATCGTGGAGATGCAGGTGGAGCTGCGCCAGCGCGTGTGGCGAAGGCACGGCGCTGCCGTGTGGGTGGGGGCGGCACAGGTGTTTGACCGCCCCGACGCCATGAGGTGGCGCCGCGTGCTGCCCAACGCGGGCGTGGGCTACAGGTGGGAGTTTAGGCAGAGGGTCAACGTGAGGGTCGACTACGGGTTTACGCGAAACGGCGGCGGCTTCCTGTTCAGCCTGAACGAGGCGTTTTAGCCCGGCAGGCGCGCGGGGAGGGGCTCTTAATCTTTTTTACGAGCGAAAACGTTTTTAATAATATACCGATCTTATTTATGAGTGAGAAAAAAATGATGAAAACGAACAGATGTTTTGCAGCGATTCTTTTCCTGCTGGCCTTTGTGCCGGGCGCTAAGGCTGTGCCCTGGCTGCCGCAGCTCTTGGAGGAAACGGCCACGGACGGCGGCCGGGTGCAGTATCTGAACTATGGGAAGTTTGACCAATGGCTGGTGCGCAACATCAAGGAGAGCGGCATCATCGGGGGGAAGACGAAGACCATTTATGCCATTGCGCCCAACGGCACGTGGAACAACAACAACCCCTATAACGGTCTGGGGGGCTCGCCCTGGGCCACGTCGAACGTGCTGGCCAAGGTGTCGGGCATCACGAAGACGAACGCCTCGGTGTATCGCGAGGCGCGTCCGGGCCATGGCTACTGCGCCAAGCTGGTGACGCACGAGGAGCGCTGTGTCGTGCTGGGCATGGTGAACATCAAGGTGCTGGCGGCGGGCTCGGTGTTTCTGGGCCGCACCATCGAGCCCATCACGGGCACGAAAAACCCCATGGGCAAGCTCGACGCGGGCGTGCGCTTTACGAAGCGGCCCACGGCTGTGATGTTCGACTACAAGGTGAAGCTCTCGGGCAAGCCCGACCGCGTGCGGCAGACGGGCTTTGGCAAGGTGAAACGCGTGGCGGGTAAGGACCTGGCCGACTGCATCCTCTACCTGCAGAAGCGCTGGGAGGACAAGGACGGCAACATCTACGCCAAGCGCATCGGCACGATGGTGAAACGCTTCGACCGCAACACGGGGTGGGTGAACAACGCCTCGTTTACGATCCATTATGGCGACATCACGAAGCAGCCGTTCTACCGCAGCTATATGGGCCTCACCACGGGCGATGTGGTGAAGTATGCCCGCAACAGCCGGGGCAAGATGGTGCCCGTGCACGAGGTGGGGTGGGGAAGCGCCGGCGACACGCCCACGCACCTGGTCTTGCAGTTCGACTCGAGCCACGGCGGGGCATACGTGGGCAGCGTGGGCAACACGTTGTGGATCGACAACGTCCGCCTGGTGTATTAAATATTAAGAGAAGTGTGAGCGGGGGCGCCTTTTGCCCCCGCCGGTCTCTTAATTGTGGTTTACGCTTTGCATACAAAAGAAAAAGGCATATCTTTGCAGGGCTTTAATGCTTAAAAAGAGTTAGCTAAACTGAATATGAGAAGCAAACAACAGCTCCCCGACTTCATTTTTGAGGCAAGCTGGGAGGTTTGTAACAAGGTGGGCGGCATCTACACGGTGCTCTCCTCGCGGGCCAAGACGTTGCAGGCCGCATGGGCCGACCGGCTGTGCTTTATCGGGCCGGACATGCACCCCAACGCCCCGAACCCCGTTTTCGAAGAGCAGCCGGAGCTCTGCCCCCTGTGGCGCGAGGCTGCCGCCGCCGGCGGGCTGAAGGTGCGCATCGGCCGCTGGCTGGTGCCCGGGAACCCCGTGGCCGTGCTGGTGGACTATGCGCCCTTCTTCGAGAGAAAAAACGACATCTATGCTGCCGCATGGCGCGATTACGGCGTCGACTCGCTGCGGGCCTATGGCGATTATGACGAGGCGTCGATGTTTTCGTATGCCGCCGGGCGCTTTGCCGAGCTGGTGTGCCGCGGGTGCATCGGCGAGACAAAGCGCGTGGTGTATCAGGCCCACGAGTGGATGGCCGGGCTCGGCATGCTCTATCTGAAAAGGCAGCTGCCGTGGGTGGCCACCATCTTCACCACGCATGCCACGAGCATCGGGCGCTCCATCACGAGCAACAACAAGCAGCTGTATGCCTATTTCGAGGGGTACGACGGCGACCAGATGGCGCGCGAGCTGAACATGGAGGCCAAACACAGCATCGAAAAGCAATCGGCCGTGCATGCCGACTGCTTTACGACCGTGAGCCGCTTTACGGACCGCGAGTGCCGGCAGCTCCTGACGAAGGGGGCCGACGTGGTGCTGCCCAACGGCTTCGAGCCCGACTTTGTGCCCAAAGGCGCGGCCTTTGCCTCGCGGCGCAAGGCGGCGAAACAGAAAATACGCGAAGTGGTGGCCTGCCTGACGGGCGTTGTGCCCGAGGCCGATGCGCTCATCGTGTCGACAAGCGGGCGCAACGACTTTCGCTGCAAGGGCTTCGACGTTTTCCTCGAAGCCATGGCCCGGCTGAAGGCCCGCAGGCCCGGCCGCCAGGTGGTGGCCCTCATCGAGGTGCCCTGCTGGACGAAGGGGCCGCGCCACGACCTGATGGAGCGCCTTTCGGCCAAAACGGCCTTGCCGCAGCAGGCCTTGCACAGCCCCATCATCACGCACGAGCTGTACGACACGAACGAAAACCGCATTTTGAACATGATGAAGCAGCTCTCGTTTGAAAACCGTCCCGACGACAGAGTCAAGGTGGTGCTCGTGCCGTGCTATTTGGAGGGGCACGACGGCATTTTCAACCTGCCCTACTACGACATGCTCATCGGCAGCGACCTGTGCATCTATCCTTCTTACTACGAGCCGTGGGGATACACGCCGCTCGAAAGCTGTGCCTTCAAAACGCCGTGCGTCACAACCGACCTCTCGGGCTTCGGGCAATGGGTCGACGAACTCTTGGGCCGCAGCGGCGAGCTGGGCGATGGCGTGGCCGTGCTGCACCGCACGGATGCCAACTATTTTGAAACGGCAGATGCCATCGTCGGCGCCGTAGAGGAAAGGCTGGCCATGACCACCGGCGAAGCAACCGAGGCCGGGCGGAAGGCTGCCGCCGTGGCTGCCAAGGCGCAGTGGAAACACTTCATCAAATATTATTACGAGGCCTACGACTATGCGCTCAGGCATAGAACAGCCGACGGCAAACAGAATATTCACAAATAATCAATAATAAAGCATGAAAGTAAAAGTCAACAATGCCAACGTGCCTGTGTGGAAGACCGTCACGGTGAAGACGCATCTTCCCGAGGCTTTAAAGAAACTGGACGAACTGGCACACAACCTGTGGTGGACGTGGAACGTCGAAGGCCTCGACCTGTTCCGCAGCCTCGACAAGGAGCTGTTTAAAAAGGTGGACCAGAACCCCATCGAGCTGCTCAGCCGGTTGAGCTATGAACGCCTCACGGAGCTCTCGCAGGACCCCGAGCTCATCGCCCGCATGGACAAGGTCTATGCCAACTTCCGTAAATACATGGATGTCAAGCCCGACTCCAAGCGCCCCTCGGTGGCTTATTTCTGCATGGAGTATGGCCTGAACCATATACTTAAAATATATTCGGGCGGTCTGGGCATCCTCGCCGGCGACTACCTGAAGGAAGCCTCCGACAGCAACGTTGATCTCTGCGCTGTCGGTTTTCTGTACCGCTACGGCTATTTTACGCAAACGCTTTCGATGGATGGCCAGCAGATTGCCAACTACGAGCCGCAGGATTTCGACCACCTGCCCATCGAGCGCGTGCTGGACGAAAACGGGGCCCAGGTGATAGTTGACGTCCCCTTCCCCAACTATCAGGTGCATGCTGCCGTATGGCGGGTCAACGTGGGACGCATCGCGCTCTACCTGCTCGACACTGACAACCCGATGAACTCGGAATATGACCGCACCATTACGCACACGCTCTATGGCGGCGACTGGGAAAACCGCCTGAAGCAGGAGTATCTGCTGGGTATCGGCGGTATGCTCATGCTCCACAAGCTGGGCATCAAGAAAGACATTTACCATTGCAACGAAGGCCATGCCGCGCTTTGCAACGTGCAGCGCCTGGTCGACTACGTTGAGGGCGGGCTCAACTTTGACGAGGCGCTTGAGCTGGTTCGCGCTTCGTCGCTCTATACCGTTCATACGCCCGTGCCTGCCGGTCACGACTATTTCGACGAGTCGCTCTTTGGCAAGTATATGGGCTCTTTCCCCGGCCGCCTCGGCATTTCTTGGGACGACTTTATGGGCCTCGGCCGCACGAACGCCAACGACCATGGCGAGAAGTTCTGCATGTCGACGTTCCTCTGTAAAACCTGCCAGGAGGTCAACGGCGTAAGCTGGCTGCACGGCAAGGTGAGCCAGAACATGTTCAACGACATCTGGAAGGGCTATTTCCCCGAAGAGAGCCATGTGGGCTACGTGACGAACGGCGTACACTTCCCGACGTGGAGCGCAAAAGAGTGGAAGGCCATCTACAACAAATATTTCGACAAGACGTTCATGTCCGATCAGAGCAATGAAAAAATCTGGGAAAAGATCTACGAAGTGCCTGATGAGGAGATATGGGCCACCCGCCTTAAGCTGAAGACGAAACTCGTTGAGTATATCCGCGGACGCTTCCGCGAAACGTGGCTGAAAAACCAGGGCGATCCCTCGCGCGTGGTTTCGCTGCTCGACAAGATCAACCCCAACGCCCTGCTCATCGGTTTCGCCCGCCGCTTTGCCACCTATAAGCGTGCGCATTTGCTTTTCACCGACTTGGAGCGCCTCTCCAAGATTGTCAACAACCCCGACTATCCCGTGCAGTTCCTTTTCGCCGGTAAGGCTCACCCCGCCGACGGAGCCGGGCAGGGACTCATCAAGCGCATCTTCGAAATATCGCAGCGCCCCGAGTTTATCGGAAAAATCCTCTTCCTCGAAAACTACGACATGCAGCTGGCACGCCGTCTGGTGTCGGGCGTCGACATCTGGATGAACACGCCGACCCGTCCGTTGGAGGCTTCCGGCACGTCGGGCGAAAAGGCCCTGATGAACGGCGTTGTCAACCTCTCGGTGCTCGACGGCTGGTGGTACGAGGGCTACCGCGAAGGAGCAGGCTGGGCGCTGACCGACAAGCGCACTTACCAGAACCAGGAATATCAAGACAAGTTGGACGCTTCGACCATCTACTCCTTGCTCGAACAGGAAATCATCCCCATGTACTATGCCCGCAACCGCAAGGGATATAGCGACTTGTGGGTCAAGACGGTGAAAAACTCCATCGCCCAGATCGCTCCCCACTACACGATGAAGCGCCAGCTGGACGACTACTTCGACAAGTTCTACAACAAGGAGGCTGCCCGCTTCAAGCTCCTTTCGGCCAACAACAACCAGAAGGCAAAGGAAATTGCCGCATGGAAGGAGCTCGTGGCCGAGCGCTGGGACTCCATCCGCGTCGTTTCGTCCGAACGCAGCGAAAACCTGCTCAACGGCACGCTGACCAGCGGCAAGGAATTTTCCGTGACGCATGTCATCGACGAGCAGGGGCTTGAAGACGCCATCGGCGTCGACCTGGTCGTTTTGGCCAAGACCAACGACGGGCGCGAGAAGATCTATCAGGTGTTCCCCATGAACGTCGTGAAGCACGAGGGAAATCTCTATACCTTCCAGCTCACCGCCTGCATGGATCTGGCCGGTTCGTTCAGCGTGGCGTACAGAATGTACCCGAAGAGCGCAGCGTTGCCCTATAAGCAGGACTTTTGCTACGTTCGCTGGTTCCTCTAAAAGCTGTGGCCGGCAGTAGCAAGCGGCCGGCCGAGGCCTGAAAACGAGTCCCGGTGTGGGAATTTTCTCATACCGGGACTTTTTTTGTGCATTCAAAACGATAAATCATGGATCTACAACAAACATTGCAGCATGTAGGCGCCGAAAGCCTCACCCCCATGCAGCAGGAAGCGTATGTACGCGGAATGCAAGGCGAGAGCTTCGTCCTGCTCTCGCCCACGGGGTCGGGAAAGACGCTGGCCTACCTGCTTGCGCTCTGCGGGCGCTGCAACGCTGCCGCCGACACATTGCAGGCCGTTGTCGTTGTCCCCTCGCGCGAGCTGGCCGCACAGAGCGAAGCCTATTTCCGGCGGATGAAGGTGTCTTTGCGCTCGTTTTGCTGCCACGGCGGCCGCCCCGCCATGGACGAGCACCGTAAGCTGCGCGAAATACGCCCGCAAATCCTGTTTGCCACACCCGGCCGTCTGCTTGACCATTTTGGGAAAGGAAACATCGACGCTCAAAACGTGCGAATGCTCGTGATAGACGAGTTCGACAAGTGTCTCGAACTGGGTTTCCGCGACGAAATGGCGCAAGTGGCTGCCGCCCTGCCGCGCGTCGGGCAAATTATGCTCACTTCGGCAACAGATACGGCCGACATCCCTGCCTTCATCCGTTCCATCGCTCCGTCGGCCGCCGGCGGTTTCGGGCGTATCGACTTTCTGTCGCAGGCCGGTTCCCCGGGCAGCCGCATCCGCTTTTCCGTCGTGCCGTCTCCCGAGAAAGACAAGCTCGAAACGCTTGCCCGCCTGCTTTCGGCCATCGGCCGTGAGCAGACCATTGTCTTTGTGGCCCACCGCGAGTCGGCCGAGCGCGTAGGTAGCTATTTGAAGAAGGCCGGCTTCTATGCCGAGGTGTATCACGGAGGCATGGAGCAGGAGCATCGCGAGCAGGCGCTCTACAAGTTCCGCTGTGGAGCTGCCGTCACGCTCGTTGCCACCGACCTTGCAGCCCGCGGGCTTGACATACCCGAAGTGGGAGCCGTCGTCCACTATCACCTGCCTCTCGACGAAGCCGCCTTTCTCCACCGCAGCGGACGTACAGCCCGCTGGCAAGCCCTCGGTGAGGTTTGTCTCATCATCGGTCCCGACGAAGCCGCGCCTCCTTATTTACCTGCGGAAACGACGGTCTGCGACGTGGCCGGGCAGAGCATACAGTCCGCTCTGCCCGCCTGGCGGCCGCTCTACATTGGCCGTGGCAAGCGCGACAAGCTCTCCAAAGCCGATATCGTTGGCTTCCTTTGTAAAAAAGGTGGGCTTCGGGCCAACCAGTTGGGGCGCATCGACGTCTTCGCCCGCCACGCTTATGCCGCCGTGGAGCGCGGCTGCATGAAAGCGCTGTTGCAAGCCATTGCCGGCGAGAAGATTAAGGGCATGAAAACGCTCATCGAAGAGATGAAGCGATAGGCCGTCGCCTTGTTTGCCCGGTCGTGCGCCAAAGCTTTGCCGGGAAGCTGCGGTTGTATGCTGCGTCGTAAATGTCACGACACCCCAGCATACAGCCGTAGCTTCCCGGCTAATTTTATACTCCCCGCGACAACCGTTGCGCAGTTCCCCGTTGCCGATGGTAGGGCGCTGATTTTTTCTTCTCTTTGCTCCACTAAGGTGGGATGCGGCTCGGACAAATCAAGAAAAAGCAAGCTTTCTCTTGTTTTGCCTCTCGCCTTTCGCTATCTTTGCCTGCTAACAGAAACTTATGAACGAATATCTGACAACAAACGGAGAGGCCGACGAAATGGTCGGCCGGCAAGAAGAAGAGATTGTGGACGAGTTTCCCATGGCCGTGCTCGACAACATACGGCATGCGGCAGGAGGCGAACTGACGCCCGAGGCCATGCAGCGCCTTACACCGGACCAGATCACGCTGTGGGGATATGCCATCCTGCGAGAAGAGGTGATGGACGGCGGCTTTGTGCAGCTCATCCACAACGGCTACGGACCGTTCTTTTTCTTCAATCCTTTTGCCAAAGCCATGCGTCTGTGGGGCATCGACGAGCTGGCCCGGCTGATGAAAAAGGCAAAATCGCTTTTCATCAAGTACAGAGAGCCGCTTACGAAGGAATGCACCGACGAGGAGTTCATGGCTCTTTTTGAGCAGTATCCCGAGTTCGACGATCTGGACGACGCCTTCGTCGAACAGGAAGAGGACTTTACGAGGCTCGTGGCCCGCTATGTCGAGGAGCATCCCGACGGCTTCCCGCACCATGAATGAAAGGTGGAGGAAACAGGAAGTAACCGTTTGTGACAAAGCAAGAAATGAAAATGAAACAACCGAGGATAAACATTAAAAACCGGCGGGCCGAGTTCGACTATCTCGTCATCGACCGCTACACGGCGGGCCTCGTGCTCACCGGTACGGAAATAAAAAGCATACGGGCCGGAAAGGCTGGTCTGGCCGACACGTTCTGCTATATCTTCAACGGAGAAGTGTGGGTCAAGAACATGTATGTGGCCGAATACACCTTTGGCCGGCACAACAACCACGCAACGCGCCGCGACCGCAAGCTCCTGCTTAACAAGAAGGAGATAAAACAGCTGCAAAACGAAACAAAATCGCCCGGCTTCACCCTTGTGCCGCTCCGCCTCTTTATTAACGAGGCCGGTCTGGCCAAGCTCGAAATTGGGCTTTGCCGAGGCAAAAAAGAGTACGACAAGCGCGCCTCGCTCAAGGAAAAAGCCGACCGCCGCGAGATGGAACGCTACATCAAGAACCACTGATGCGGTATGGACAAAGCTTTTAACCGATTGATTTTCGAAAGAAAACGGCGCTTTATGCAAGCTTTGCTGCGGGTGCTCCCCCTGCTTGCTGCCTTCGTCCTGTTTTCGCACGGGGCGACGGCTTCGGGCTTTGTCCGTGTGGCCGAGCAGCATTTTGTGAAAGACGGCAAGCCCTGCTTTTTCCTCGGTGCCGACTTGTGGTATGCCCCTTCGTTGGCCTGCGACGAGGTCGGGGGCGGCCGCAAGCGGCTGGTGCGCGAGCTCAACCGCCTGGACAGCTTGGGCGTCGGGCTGGTGAGCTTCCCAGTCAGGGCGCTTGCCGACAGTTTGCAGCCGTTGCCTCTTACGCATACCCTCGAAGGCATCGATTTCATACTGAAGGAACTGGCTCTCAGGGATATGCTGGCCGTCGTCGACCTGCCATGGGAGTGGGGCGGAGGCCGGCCGTTCGCTGCCCGTGCCGACAGCCTGCTCAACCACCGGAACACGCTGACCGGGCGGCGCTATGCCGACGAGCCGACCATTATGGCCTGGCACGTCGGTCCGCAAACGATGCCGCAATCAGCAGCAGCCGGCACCACCGCGGCTGCTGCCACAATGCAACAGGTGCTTGCGTTGAAAAAGCTGGATGCCAATCATCTGGTCATGGCCGGCGGCGCCGGCCTGAAAGCCTATGGCGACGACGCGGCAGCCTATGCCCGGCTGGCCAACAGCCCCATGGTCGACTGTCTCAGCCTGCAACTGTGTCCGGCCGAGTGGAACTGGGTGGCACGGAGCCGCGTGGCCGAAGATCTCTCTTTTGCTTACCTTCAAAGCAACGAATACATCGAGAAGCACAGCCGCCTGGCGTTCAAATCGGGCAAACCGCTTGTTGTGACGGCGTTCAGCTATCCGCGCAAAGGCTTTTTCGCAACGCCCGGAACGAGGGTCGACAGCAGGGATGCCTACTTCGGCTACGTCGTCAGCCAGCTGCTTGCGGGCAGCCGCGGCGAGGGGGCCGTCGGTGGCGCGTTTTTCCGCGGATGGGGCGGCGAGGCCGTTCCCGAAGCCACAGGCAAAGCGTCTCCCGTCTCGCTGCTGGCCGAAAAGCCCGGAGAGGAACGCGGAACGTTCTCGGTTTATGCTTCTGACGCCTCGACGCTCACGGTCATTGCCGAAGCGTGCAGGCAGTTGCAGCCTTAATCCGAAATTAAATTTCTTCATGAGCACCATGCGCACGAGGATGTTTTCTTTTTTGCTGGCGTTTCTTCTCGTTGTGCCGGCAGCTTACGCCCAGAGCCGGGCGCGCGTCAGAAAGTCGACGGACGTGCTGATGTTTGTGCCGGTGGCAGCGGGCTTTGCCACGACGCTGGCGCTGAAAGACTACGACGGCTTGAAGCAGCTGGCCCTTGGCGGAAGCACGGCGCTGGCCGCCTCGTATCTGCTCGAGCTCTGCATCAAAAAGGATCGCCCCGACGGCGACGGTCACCATGCCTTCCCGTCGACCCATACGGTCGTGGCCTTTCAGGGAGCTGCCTTCGTCCAGCGCCGTTACGGCTGGCAGTATGGCATACCGGCCTACTTGCTGGCAGGGTATGTGGGGTGGGGGCGCATATACGCCCGGCGCCACGACATATGGGACGTGTTGGCCGGCGCCGCAATAGGCGTGGCGGGAAGCTACATCTTTACCCGTCCGCTGGCCCGCGACGTAAATCTATCGCTCGTGCCTGCCACGTTCGGCACGTCGCACGTGGGCTTTCACGCCTCGCTTCGCTTCTGAGCAGCCGGGGGCGCTTCCGGCGCCGCAAGCATCAGCGCCGGGCCGGCCGGCTGTATACGTTTTTTTTCGTACCTTTGCGCACCAAATCATCCGCAGCAGCAATATGGAAAGAGTAAAAGTCAGGGACAAAGAGTTCACGATATCCATTTCCGAAGAGAAAATACGCGAACGCGTCCGCGCCGTGGCAGCCGAAATCAGCCGCGATTTCGAAGGGCGCAAGCCCATATTTCTTGCCGTTCTGAACGGCTCGTTCGTTTTTGCCGCCGACTTGCTACGCGGCGTGAGCATCCCGTGCGAGGTGGCTTTCGTCCGTCTGTCCTCATACAGCGGAACGTCATCGACAGGCAACGTACGTCAGTTGCTCGGGCTCGACGTGTCGTTGAAGGGACGCCCCGTCGTCGTGGTCGAGGACATTGTCGATTCGGGGCTGACCATGCAGGAGCTTCTCGACATACTCCGCAAGCAGGAGCCCGAGGAAATACGCATCGCCTCGTTGCTGGTTAAGCCCGATAACCTGCGCGTGCCGCTCAGCATCGATTACCGTTGCTTCGACATACCGAGCGACTTCATCGTGGGCTACGGGCTCGATTACGACGGCGAGGGGCGCAACCTTCCCTGCATTTACACGGTCGTAGAAGATTGATTGCTGTTGCCCGGCAAGGATAAAAGCCATTTTTAAACGTATCATTCACCACAAAACCATAATCAACAAACATACAGTTAGGATGAAAAATATCGTAATATTCGGCGCCCCCGGTTCCGGCAAGGGAACGCAAAGCGCCCTGCTCGTTGAAAAGTATGGATTCAAGCATATATCGACGGGCGACGTGTTGCGCAATGAAATAGCCGGCGGCAGCGAGCTGGGCAAAACGGCCCGCACGTATATCGACGACGGGAAGCTCATCCCCGACGAGCTGATGATCGAAATCCTGGCCTCGGTCTACGACGGCCTCGGACAGACCGAGGGAGTGATCTTCGACGGATTTCCCCGCACCATCCCGCAAGCCGAAGCTTTGAAAGAGATGCTTGCAAAACGCGGCGGACAGGTGGATGCCATGCTCGAGCTCGACGTGCCGGAAGCCATGCTCGTGGAGCGGCTCGTGGAGCGCGGAAAAACGTCGGGCCGTGCCGACGACAACGAAGCCACCATACGGAAGCGCCTAGACGTCTACACCCGGCAGACGGCTCCGCTCATCGACTGGTACGAGCACGAAGGCAAGCGTCATGCCGTGAAAGGTTACGGCTCGTTGGAAGAAATCAACGCAGCTCTCTGTGCCGTTATCGACGCCCTCTGATACAGTTTTTGCGGGGCATGCTAACGGGCATGCCCCTTCATTTTATTTTATAAGATTATGCCCGAAAGCAATTTTGTCGACTACGTAAAGATTCATTGCCGCTCCGGCAAGGGCGGACGCGGTTCGGCCCATCTCCACCGCGCCAAGTATCAGCCCAAGGGCGGCCCCGACGGCGGCGACGGCGGCCGCGGCGGCAACGTATATCTGCGTGGCAACCGCAACTACTGGACGCTCCTTCACCTGCGCTACGAGCGGCATGTCTTTGCCGGCGACGGAGGGGCAGGCTCGAAGGCCCGCTCGCACGGATACGACGGCGACGACAAATATATCGACGTCCCCTGCGGCACGGTGGCCTACGACGCCGAAACCGGCCGCTATCTCTGCGACGTGACCGACGACGGGCAGGTCGTTCTGCTGCTGAAAGGCGGCCGTGGCGGCTTGGGCAACTGGCAGTTTCGCACGGCAACGCGGCAGACGCCGCGCTTTGCGCAACCGGGCGAACCGGGCGAGGAACGGACGGTCGTGCTCGAGCTGAAACTCTTGGCCGACGTGGGCCTCGTGGGCTTCCCCAACGCCGGCAAGTCCACTCTGCTGGCTGCGCTCTCGTCGGCCCGTCCGAAGATAGCCGATTATCCTTTTACGACGCTCGAACCGAGCCTTGGCATCGTTTCGCACCGCGAGGGGCGTTCCTTCGTTATGGCCGACATTCCTGGCATCATCGAAGGAGCCAGCGAGGGCCGGGGGCTGGGGCTCCGCTTCCTCAGGCATATTGAGCGCAACTCTTTGCTGCTCTTCATGATACCGGGCGATACGGCCGACATCGGGAAAGAATATGAGGTGCTGCTGGGCGAGTTGCAAAAATACAATGCCGCGCTTTTGAGCAAACAGCGCGTGCTGGCCGTAACGAAAAGCGATCTGCTGGACGACGAGCTCATGGCTCTGCTGCGCACCACGCTTCCGGCCGATTTGCCGACGGTGTTCATCTCCTCGGTAACCGGGGCCGGGCTGACCGAGCTGAAAGACCTGCTTTGGGCGGAGCTCAACAGCGAAAGCAACAAGTTGCAGGCCATCACCGAAGGGGGTAGCCTCGTCCATCGCGACTATGACAGCGGAACGCTGGCCGGCGATTTCGCCGGCTGGGACGATGCCGAGAGCGAAGCCTCGGATGGCGATACGATCGAAGAATTCGACTTCGAGTATCTTGACGAAGGTCGCTCCTGAGCCGATGTCTCCGCCATGCCGGCGGCTTTGCCTGTGGTCGGTCTGAGGGTGTTCTGCTTGTCGGCGAAAGCGGGATGCAGCACGCAAGTTTGTATATGGAAAACATGTTTCATTAAAAAGAGCAAAGTGGAATATGGATAATGGCGTGACGATTTACGAAGCTTCCGCCGGTTCCGGGAAAACATTTACGCTGGCGGTTGAATACGTGGCGACGGCCTTGGGGGGAGACCCCGGTGCGTGGGAGCGCATCCTAGCTGTTACGTTCACCAATAAAGCCACGGCAGAGATGAAAGGGCGCATTTTGGAGCGCCTTTTCGACGTTTGGCGCGGATGTGGGGAGAATGACGGCTTTCTGGCTGCCGTAATGAAGCGTCTGCCCCGTTTGTCCGAGCGCGAGGTGAGAGAGCGGGCCGGAGGCGTGTTGCGCGCCATCGTACACGACTACGATTCATTCCGCGTAGAAACCATTGATGCCTTTTTCCAGTCGTTGCTGGCCAATCTGGCGCGCGAATTGGGGCTGTCAGCCCGTTTTCGCGTCGACATAGACGACCGCAGGGCCATCGAAGAAACTGTTGACGAGGTGATGCGCTCGCTGGAAAACCGGCCGGAGATGCTTGCATGGACACTCGATTACGTGATGGAGCGCATCGAAGGCAACAGCAAGTGGGACATCCGGCGTGAACTGAAAGATTTTGCCCGCAACCTGACGCGCGAAGTCTATTTGATCAACGAGCAACGCCTTCGCAACGCGTTGAACGACGTCGAGCCGTTAAAGCGAGAGTTGCGCTCCCTTGAAGCTGCCGAGAAGAAAAGAGTGGGGGAGAGTGCCCGGAGGCTATACGAGAAAATATCGGGCACAACCGAAGGCTTCGCCCGCTGGAAAGGCGGCAACTATCTGGAAAAACATTTGCAGAATCTGATAAAGGGAAATCTCGACCCACAGCCGACGGCCACCAGGATGGCAGAAACCTGCGACGTCCTGGAAACGTGGATGCGCAAGACCGATGTAAAGCGTCACCCCGAGTGGCAGGCTGAAGCAGCCGCGCTGCAACAGCTTTTGCAGGCAACAGAATCCGCGCGCGAGGAGGTGGAACGAACGGCCAACAGTTGTTTCCTTACGACCTACTATCTTAATCCTCTTCGGCTCCTTGATGAGCTCGGCAGGGAGCTGGATGTTCTCAACGAAGAGAACAACCGCATCATGCTGGCCAAAACTCCCCTGCTTTTCCGTCATCTGGTGGAAGAAAGCGACGCACCTTTCGTTTTTGAAAAGGCGGGAATGCAGTTTCAGCACGTCATGATAGACGAGTTTCAAGACACCTCCACCATGCAGTGGGGCAACTTCAAGAAACTGCTCATCGAAAACCTGTCGTCGGGGGGCAGCTGCATGCTCGTGGGCGACGTGAAGCAGGGAATATATCGCTTCCGGGGCGGCGACTGGAACATTCTGCACCGCATAAAAAGCGAGTTCCGACAAAGTCGTGTCGGAGGAGATATTGATATAGTGCGGCTCGACACCAATTTCCGAAGCGATGAAGCGGTGGTGGCGTTTAACAACCGCTTTTTCCAGCGTGCAGCCGCAGAGCTCGACCGCCTGGGTGGAAGCCAGCTGGCAGAGCTTTACAGCGACGTCTCGCAGCAGGTGGCTCCCGGCAAAAGCGACAGCGGTTATGTGAGAGTCAGCATCCTTCCGAAGCCCGAGCGGGAACAGCGGGAGACGTCGGACGAGAGCATACTCAACGATATGGGGGAACAGATTACAGCTCTTCACGACGAAGGGCTCCCCTATAACGAGATAGCGCTTTTATTACGGAAAAGGGCCGAAGCTGAAAAAGTTATTGCCTTTTTCTCCCAATATTTTCCGCTCATTCCGCTCGTTTCAGAGGAAGCCTTCCTTCTTTCTTCCTCGATGGGCGTCAATATGATCATGAGCGCCTTGCGCTACATGGCGGACAAGACCAACACCATCGCGCTGACCTATTTGCGGGAACGCTACAAAAAGAATGCAGAGGCGGAGGACCTGCCCGATGCTCTCATGCTGCATCTGCACGAATTAGAGCATCTGCCGCTTTACGACCTGGTCGAAAAGCTTATAACGCTGCTGGGGCTGGACCGCCTGCCGGAGGAGAGCGCTTATCTCTTTGCATTTCTCGACGGCGTGGTCAGTTTTTTGGAGGAGAACCCTTCGGACGTTGCTCTCTTTTTGGAATACTGGGAGGAACGGATGTCGCAAACTGCCATATCCCAGAGTAGCAGCGTTGACGGCGTTCGTCTGGTGACGATACACAAGTCGAAGGGGCTGGCCTTCCACACGGTGATGATTCCCTTCTGCGAATGGAGCATTGAGCGCGACCGTGCCGATGCGATGCTTTGGTGCGAGCCGTCGGAAACGCCCTACAACAAAATTCCGCTGGTCCCCATTCCGGGCCGTTACGGTCAGAGATTGCAGAAATCGGTATATGAGTCGGATTATGAGTGGGAGCATTTGCAGCGGCGCATAGAAAACCTGAATTTGCTCTACGTGGCATTTACCCGCCCGAAGAAAAACCTGTACGTATGGGCGCGGGGCGAACGGGGACTGACGCGGGTTTCCACCGTTGGCGACCTCTTGTCGACGGTGCTTTTCGATGAAAACGATGCAGAGAGGTTTTTCGAAGTCGGCACGCCCGCTACGGGAGCCGGGCGGAAGCATAGCGGCAGCGGGCAGACGGACAACCCTTTGCGGTTCGCTGAAACAGACTGCCCCGTGGCTTTCGAGACGTTCGAGGCACACGTAAGCTTTAAGCAGTCGAACAATGCAGCCCGCTTTCTCAGCAGCGAGGATGACGATAGCCCTCGGAGCAAGCAGCAGGAATATCTGGACCGCGGAAAAATCTTGCACAACTTGTTTTCCTCCATCAGGACAGCGGCCGACGTCGATACTGCCATGGAGCAGTTTCGCGAGAGCGGCGTGCTGACCGACGAAAAAGAATACGCATCGCTGCGCAGGCTGATGGGTGAACGCATGTCGCAACCGCAAGTGGCCTGCTGGTTCGATGGCAGCTGGGAACTTTTCAACGAGTGTAGCATTCTGTCGCGAGACGCCGACGGGCGACTGCTCGTCAGGCGCCCCGACCGAGTGATGGTCAGGCCCGACGAGACCGTTGTGGTCGATTTTAAATTTGGTAAGCCCGCCCGCGAGCACATTGAGCAGGTGGCCAGCTACATGCAGCTGTTGCGGCAAATGGGTCGCCCGGCCGTCAAGGGCTATTTATGGTATGTGTATAGCGGTCAGGTGGTAGAAGTGGAAGAGCAACATGGAGAATAAAACGAACAACGGGGCATGGGTGCCCTTCTTAAAGGCTGTTGCCCGCGATTTGCGCAGCAAGTGGGGCGACGATATGAGCAGGCTGACAGTGGTGTTCCCCAACAAGCGTGCCGGGCTGTTCTTCAACGAATATCTTGTCGACGAGAGAGCGGCGTCGCCGGTGTGGGCTCCGAGATATGCCACCATCAGCCAGCTGTTTACCTCGCTTTCCACCCTCACCGTCGACGACCCCATCGAAACCGTCTGCCGGATCTACAAACTGTATGTCGGTCTGACGGGCAGCAACGAGACGCTCGACTTTTTCTACGGCTGGGGCGAGAAGCTTTTGTCCGACTTTGACGACGTCGACAAGAACATGGCCGATGCTCACGCCCTTTTTCAGAACATTTCGGAGATAAAAGAGCTTGAAAGCACCGACTATCTCACGCCCGAACAGCGGCAGGCGCTCGGTACCTTTTTCAAGGATTTTTCCGAGACCGACAACTCGCGCATCCGCCAGAGCTTTCTCTCGCTCTGGAACAACATGTACCCCATTTATCGGTCGCTCAACGAAGAGCTGAGCCGAGAGGGAAAGGCCTATGGAGGCGCCTTATACCGCGACGTGGTGGACCGCTTGGAACGGGGCGTCTTGAAAACCGATGCCGGCGTCGACAGCTATGTCTTTGTAGGCTTCAACGTGCTCGACAAAGTGGAGGAACGCCTGTTCCGCCACTTGCAACAGGAGGGAAAAGCCTTGTTCTACTGGGATTACGACAACTTCTATGCCGGCGCCGGCACGACGTTCGAGGCCGGCATGTTCCTGCGAAAAAACCTTGCGGCATTCCCCAACGAACTTCCCTCTTCCTTTTTCGACAATTTGCTGAAAGACAAGGAAATCAACTTCTATTCTGCCGCCACGGAGAACATACAGGCACGTTTTGCCGCCGGATGGCTGCGCAGCCACCTCACGCCCGACGCCAAACGGACGGCCGTCGTGTTGTGCAACGAGACCCTGCTGCTCCCCGTGCTCCATTCGTTGCCGCCCGAGGTGGGCGACGTCAACGTGACCAAGGGCTTTCCGCTTGCGCACACGCCGGCCTTCTCCCTCATCAGCCGTGAGCTCGATGCCGACGCCTCCTCCGAAGCCATCGGCAACGCCCCCTTCCTGGCAGCGCTTGCCGAGCGCATCAGGCAGGCTGCACTGCGGTTTCAGGAAGACCATCGGGAAAAGCCCGTCGACCCGCTTGTCCGACAACTCCACAGCGAAGCCTTTTTCCAAGCATACACCGTTGTCAACCGCTTCAAACTGCTGGTCGACAAGGGGCGCCTGTCTGTGGGCCGCCTCACCCTGCGCCGTCTGTTAAAGCAGGTGCTGCGCCAAAACTCCTTACCGTTTCATGGAGAGCCGGCCGTGGGGTTGCAAGTCATGGGGCTGCTCGAAACCCGCAACCTCGATTTCGAGAACATCCTGATGCTGTCGGTAGGCGAGGGCAACCTGCCCAGGCGTGCCGGCGGCGACAACACGTTCATCCCCCCCATACTGCGCCGCGAGTTCGGCCTCACCACGCCCCGCAGGCGCACGGCCGTTTATGCCTACTATTTCTACCGCCTTTTGCAGCGGGCGCGCCACGTCAGCCTGGTCTATCGCAACGTGGCCGACGACAGACAGAAGGGTGAGATGTCGCGCTTCATGATGCAGCTGCTCGTCGAGACCCGCCTGCCCGTAGCGCACTATGCGCTGAGCGCTCCCATCGCTGTGCGGCGCGCTGAGCGTCCCTCCATTCCCAAGCCCGCCGACCTGGCCCGGAGCTTGCGGGAGCTGTCGCCCTCGGCCCTGAACGCCTATCTGCGCTGCCCGCTCGAATTCTACTTTCAGCGCGTCCTGCGTCTGAAAGAGCCGGAGCCACCTGCCGACGTCGTCGAGCCCAACACGTTCGGCACGCTGTTTCACCGCGCGGCCGAGCTGCTCTACCGGGAGCGAATAGCCACCGGTGGCGGCCTGGTGACGGCCGGCGCCTTGGAGCGCTTCCTCGACGACGGCGGCGACGTTTTTCTCAAGCGCTATGTCGACCGCGCCTTCGCTGACGTTCAAAACGGCACGTCGGGCCCCGCCGAGCTCAGCGTGGTTGTTGAGCGCGTGCTTATGCGTTATCTGCGCCAGCTGCTCGAAAACGACAAAAAGCTGGCCCCGTTCAAGATTC
This sequence comes from uncultured Bacteroidales bacterium, assembly GCA_949297215.1. Lineage (GTDB taxonomy): Bacteria > Bacteroidota > Bacteroidia > Bacteroidales > Bacteroidaceae > Alloprevotella. The sequence goes on from CASFRV010000001.1 coordinate 569,752, forward strand.
TCTCGACGGAAAAAGAGGTGTCGCTGCCCTTCCCCGTCGAATGCCGGGGCCGGAAGGTCGACGTCACGCTGAAAGGCACTATCGACCGCTTGGACGAAGTGAACCTGGACGGTCTGACGCGTCTGCGCGTGGTCGACTATAAGACAGGAGGCGAACCCGAGCGGCCCGTCGGCCTCGGTGAGCTTTTCGTTGTTTCCGAGAAAAGGCCCCACTATGTCTTTCAGACGTTTGTCTATTCGCTCATTATGGCCGCCGAAACCAACCGGCCCATCGTGCCTGCCCTCTTTTTCGTGCACAAGTCGGCCGGCGACGACTACGACCCCCGCATCTTTATGGGCGAGCGCTTGAAAAAGCAGCCCGTCCTCTGCTTTCAGGACTACGCCGCTACCTTCGAGCAGCGGCTCAGGGAGCTCATTGCCGAAATACTCGACCCCGAGCGACCCTTCGAGCCCACGTCCGTCGCCGCCTTCTGCAAAAACTGCTGCTTCCGCAGCTTGTGCCTTAGTTAATTGACAATGCACAATTAAGAATTGAAAATGGAGAAACGGGCAATTGAGAATGATAATTTTCAATTATCAATTTTCAATTGTTAATTGAAATACGATTGTTATGAGCCAACTGCCCAATCTTAAGGAGCTCGTTCTGCGCGATACGCCCTTTGCCGAGCTTATGAACAAGCGCATTTACAACGTGCTGTTGATAGCCACCAAGTATGACGCTTTCATGCTCGAAGACGACGGTCGCGTCGACGAGCAGATCTTCAACGAATACACCGCCCTGAGTCTGCGCTACCCGCCCCGCTTCACGCAGGTCACCACCGAGGAAGAAGCCATGCGCGAGCTCGCCGACCGCAACTTCGAGCTCGTCATCGTGATGCCCAACATGGACAACCGCGACATCTTCTCGGCTGCCAAGGAGATCAAGCGCCAGTACCCGCAGATCCCCATCGTTGTGCTCACGCCCTTCTCGCGCGAGGTGAGCAAGCGTTTTGCGCAGGAAGACCTCTCCTCCATCGACTACGTCTTCTCCTGGTTGGGTAACTGCGAGCTTCTTCTGGCCATCATCAAGCTTATCGAGGACAAACTCAACGCCCCCGACGACACAGCCTCAGTGGGCGTGCAGATCATCCTGCTCGTCGAAGATTCCGTCCGTTTCTACTCGGCGGCCTTGCCGCATCTCTTCCGCTTCGTGCTCGAACAAAGCCGCGAGTTTTCCAAAGAAGCGCTCAACGATCACCTGAAAACCTTGCGCATGCGCGGACGCCCCAAGATCATGCTTGCCCGTACCTACGAGGAAGCGTTGGCCATCTACGGGCAGTATGCTGAAAACATCCTGGGAGTTGTCTCCGACATGAGCTTTATGCGTGCCGGCGAAAAAGACCCTTATGCCGGCTACCGGCTGGGGCGCTACATTCTTGAAAAAGACCCGCACGTGCCTTTCATTCTCGAATCGAGCGAGCAGGCCAACGTCTCCTACGCCGAAAAGCTCGGCGTGCCCTTTCTGAGCAAAAACTCGAAGACTTATCCGCAGGACCTGCGGCGGCAAGTCATGGAGCACTTCGGCTTTGGCGACTTCGTCATCATCGACCCCGACACGAAGCAGGAAATCATGCGCATCCGCAACTTGAAGGATTTGCAGAAAAAGGTGTTTCAAATACCCGACAAGTCGCTGCGCTACCATTTGTCGCACAACCACTTCTCGCGCTTCTTTTTCTCGCGCGCCATGTTCCCGCCCGCCGTCGTTTTGAAAAAGGTCGACGTGCTCGACTACGCCCACATGGAAGAGGCCCGGCAGCTCATTTTCAATCTCATTGTGCGCTATCGCCGTATGAAAAACGCCGGCGTCGTCGCCATCTACCAGAAAGAACGTTTCGACGAATACAGCAACTTTGCCCGCATCGGCAACGGCTCCCTTGGCGGCAAGGGGCGCGGCCTTGCCTTCATGGGCTCGATGGTTAAACGCTATCCGTCGCTCTCGCACGAGGGCTTTTCGGTGGACATCCCCAAGACGGTTGTCATCTGCACCGATATTTTCGACGAATTCATGGAGACGAACAACCTCTACCCGATAGCACTGAGCGACGCTTCCGACGGGGAAATACTCTCTGCCTTTGAGAAAGCCACCTTGCCGCAGCGCGTGCTCGACGACCTCATGGCGCTTTTCGAGGTGGTGCACAACCCCATTGCCGTGCGCTCTTCCAGTCTTTTGGAAGACTCCCACTACCAGCCTTTTGCCGGCGTCTACTCCACCTACATGATACCCCGTGCCGACGAGCGCGAACGCATGCTCGTGCTCCTGCGCAGCGCCATCAAGGCCGTCTACGCCTCGGTGTTCTACCGTGGCAGCAAATCGTATCTTACGGCCACGCAAAACCTCATCGATCAGGAGAAAATGGCCATCGTCTTGCAGGAAGTGGTCGGCACGGCGCACAACAACCATTTCTATCCGACGCTTTCGGGTGTGGCCCGCTCGCTCAATTTCTATCCCATCGGAAGCGAAACGGCCGACGACGGCATCGCACAGGTTGCACTGGGACTTGGCAAATACATCGTCGATGGCGGCACCACGTTGCGCTTTTCGCCACGCCATCCCCACCACATCCTGCAACTCGGAACGCCCGAGATGGCACTGCGCGAAACGCAGACAAAGTTTTATGCCCTCGATCTGGCCAATCTTTCCCCGCAGTTTCAGACGGACGATTCCTTTAATCTTTTAAAGCTCACGCTGAAAGACGCCGACCAGGACGGAACGTTGAAATATATCACGTCGACCTACGACCCTTACGACCAGATTATCCGCGAGGGCTACTATCCCCAAGGGCGGAAAATCATTTCCTACGCCAACATCCTCCAACACGGCATGTTTCCGCTGGCCGAGACGATCGACCGCATTCTCGACGTGGGCAAAAAAGAAATGGGCCGGCCCGTCGAAATTGAGTTTGCCATGAATCTTTCCCCCAACGATCCCCACCGTGCCCGCTTCTATCTGTTGCAGATACGTCCCATCGTCGACAGCAAAGAGATGATAGAAGAAGATCTCTCGGCCATACCCGAGGCAGATACCTTGATATCGAGCAGAAGTGTACTTGGTAACGGTATAGTATCTGATGTGCAGGATGTTATATACGTGAAAAGCGATGCTTTCGATGCGGCGGACAACCAGCTCGTGGTCTACGAAATTGAAAAGCTCAACCGCAAGCTCCTCGACGCGGGCCGTGGCTACATTCTTGTGGGGCCGGGCCGTTGGGGCAGTAGCGATCCGTGGTTGGGCATACCCGTGAAATGGCCGCACATCTGCGCCGCACGTCTCATCGTGGAGTGTGGCCGGGCCGACTACCGCGTCGACCCCAGCCAGGGGACCCACTTTTTCCAGAACCTCACGTCGTTCGGCGTCGGATACTTCACGGTAAACCCGTATCGCGGCGACGGCCGTTTCGACGAAGCCGTTCTCGACGCCTTGCCTGCCGAGGAAGAGACGGCTCATCTCCGGCATGTACGCTTCTCCGCCCCGCTCGTCATCAAGATGGACGGCCGCAGGTCGCTGGGCGTCGTGATGCGCTAAATCTCCGATGAATCGGCACATTTTTTACGTGCCGGCTCAGCTGTTTTCCCCGGTCGCTCCGCGTGGCCGGGGAATAATTTTATATCGCGCAGCAGGAAAAAATTTTTTCAAAGCTTCAAACAGCGTTTTCCCGGCTCCCAAAAACGTAATCAAGCCGGAAAACGTCTTTTTGTAGCCGGGAAAATGTCTTTTTGAAGCCGGGAACCGCACCGGTTCGCGCCGGCAAAAAAATAGGCATGTATATGGAAGAGGGGAAAAAGTGCAATGTTGCGCCTGTCATTCAGCTGTGGAGCAGCGTGCCCCCGTCAAACCTTTTGCAGCCGGCAATGAGGCGGGCGTAGAGTGCGTTGTGTGCCAGGAGTCGGCCGTTGCCCACGACGAAGAGCTGCAAGCGGGCCCGCGTCAGTGCAACGTTGAGCTTGCGGTCGACGAGGCAGCCGTCGACCGGCCTGCATGTGGAAATGAGATCCAACTGGTACGGGCTGCTCACGGTGGTGCTGAAGATGATGACGTCGCGCTGGCTGCCCTGAAAGCATTCCACGGTGTCGATCGTCATGTCGGCAAGCGGCGCAGGACAGCATCGCTCCACCGCCCGCCGGATGGAGGCAATCTGGTTGCGAAACGGCACGATGATGCCCACGCGGCCGGCCAGGTCGTCCGTGGGCAGTCCGTTTTTGCGGTGAAGCGCCAGCAGCGCGGCGACGAGGGCTGCCGCCACTTCGGCTTCGTTTTCGTTGCACTTGTTGTTAGCCACGTATGCAGGGGCATCAACGTCGATGAAGCCCATGCGCGTGGTGGCTGCAAAGGCTTCGAGCGGCGTTTCGTAGCGGCTGAAGGGGAGCTGCCCGGTCTGGTGGGCCAGCGGGACAGGCCTGAGGCGGCCGTCGTAAAAGAAACGGGAGGCAAAGGCACAGATGTCGGCGTGCATGCGGCCCTGACGCTCCGGTTCGTCGATGAGCTCGCGGCGCTCCCATTTTTGCAGAAGATAATGCAGCCGCTCAAAAAGCGAGTTACGCAGGTCGAAAAGCCCGATTTCATGCAGCCGGGCGCTCCTGACGAGCGTTTCGGACGGCGCAAGCTGTACGACGGCTGGCAACTGCTTGTGGTCGCCCACCATGACAAAGCGCCTGATGGCGTCTTTCTGACCGTGGCGCGCCGTGAGCAGTCCGAGCAGCTGCGGTTCGAGCATTTGCGACGCCTCGTCGAAGATGGCCATATTGAAAGGCTTCAAGGAAAACAATTCGAGATGTGAGGTCAGCGTGGCCACCGTACCTATAATGATAGGGGCGTCCGTCAAGAAGCGACGCACATCGCGACGTGTCTGCAAGTTTACGGCACCGGAGAGCAGGCGGCTGCGGAAACGTGGATGGCAGGTCTGTTCGGCTCCGATGCGGACATAATAAAACGGCAGTTCTATGGCTTCAAGCATGGCGCAAAGCTCGTCTACGGCCCGGTTGGTGTAGGCCGAAAGGAGCAGGGCAGCCTGCCCTCCGGCCGAAGCCGCCCGCCGCTGCAAAAACTCCTCGACCATGCCGCGGATATAAACGCTGGTTTTGCCCGTACCGGGCGGGCCAACAAGAATATAATAATCGGACGCGCTCATGGCCCGGCCGACCACGCCGGCCAATGGTTCTTCAAAATGACTGAGCAAGGGGGAGGAGGGGAACGTTTCCGGCTGACGGCGGCCCAGCAGGAGATCGCGGCGGCGGGGAGTGGCTGTCAGCAGGGCGTGCAGGCTGCGATAGTTTTGCGCAAAGACGATGTCCGTACTGTCGTGCTCGATGGCATACGTCTTTCCGGCCGAGAAAACATGTTTGTTCTTCTGCTTGTATAACAGGCTAAGGACGAGCTCGTTTTCTGAAAGTTTATGAACGTAAGCTCTAAACAGCTGGCGGTTCGTTACGCAGGCCTGTTCGTCCGGGCGTTCGTAGAGAAGCACCATTTCCCCGGGCGTAAAGTTGGGGACAAAGTCGTTGCCGTAATCAGGCAAACTGAAAACGAGCGTTTCCTGCGTTTCTGCATCGTCGGTTTCGCATAAGACGAGTCCCGGAAGGATGTCGCCGGCCGCCATTTTCGAAGGCAGGTCGGCACTCCACAGGTTGGCAAAGCTGCGGTTGGAGTCGGGGCGGTTATCGTTGGTTTTGGCAGTAAACTGTTCCCTCTCCAAAAAGGTCAGAAAGGCGGAAAAATATTCAGCTTCGAGGGAATCCATCTTTTGAAGCGGCTCTACGACAGCTCTAATGCTTGGAAGCAAATAGTTGTGGTATAATTTGTTATCAAGGCGGTTCTCGTTGATTGTTTCTTCCGTAAAGGTCGGAAGCATCGACCGGAAATCACCCTTGGCCAGCCGGCGCTCCTGGTGCACGATGGCGTTGCGAAGCGTCAGCACGCGTTTAATGGCTGCGGCAGGCGTACGTTCGTCGAAAAATACGGGGTAGCGCGAATAGAACAGGAAAGCGCTGATTTCGTCGTACGGGATGCCGAAATTATAGTGAAGTATTTCCTTGTAAAGCGCCATTTGCAGCACGTGTTCTTCCCGCGGTCGTGGTTCGGTGCGGCGGAAATCGTCGGCACGCCCGCTTTTCAGTTCGACGAGCCGTAGATGGTCGGCCGTCATCACGTCAAGACGGCCGCGCAGCCCAAGGGCTTCGCAAATGAACGTGGGTTCCAGCAAAACGGCTTCGGGGTTAATGCCGATCTCCGGCGAGCCCAGTCGTTCCCGGACGGTTTTACGGATGTTGTCGAAATGCAATTTTGCGTCTGCAAAGTAAGAAGCATCGATTTCATCGGACGTACAGGCATATTCGAGCATCGATTCGTGAAAATGGCGGCGGATGGACGTTACGAAGTCCGCCGGCGTCCCGTCGGTTTCGTTGATGCAGTCGTCCATGAAGCCGTTGGCTGCGTTTCCCAAGAGGATGGGGCGCGTCGGGCGGTGGGGCTCAAACTTGGCCAGCAGGTAGTTGTACGGATGGCTCCCGAACGGTCGGTAGCAAGCCGTCAGACTGCTGACATCTACCAGAAAATCGGGCTCGTAGATGATGTAAGCCGCGGTAAACGCTTCTCCGTGTTTCTCAACGTTGAGCAGGTTTAATTGTACTGCGTTCTCAAGCAAATCTGTCAAGTCCGGATGGAGGCTCGCATCTACCTTCATTTCGTCAGCCTCTGGTGTGGCAGCGGGTACGCACGTGAAAACGTCTTTTCCCACGGAGGTGACCAGTACACGCAACTTGTCAAAAGCTGCTTCGGGGCGGGGATATTTCTTTTTTACCGCAACAGCAGAAATCTGCAAATCTTCCGGCACCTTTTCGCCGTACAAGGCAGCCACAAAAGCAGCCAGATCGCCTGCATCGGCTCGAAAGGATGCCTCTTCGGGCGCCTCCTCGTGAGCCAGTATGCGCCGTGCCCGTCGCCGGAAACGGTCGGCCGGGTGATAATCGATGTGGCGGTGGCGACAAACGGCATACAAACGCGAAAACAATCCCGAAAAGTCGGCGTGCAGGTCGCAGGAAGCATCGATACAAAGCCGTTTAAGCAGATTATAAAGTTTTAAATAGCGAATTTCAAGCGGATAACGCCATGTATCGCGGATTTCATCAAAGATAGGTTCGGTATGCTCCTGCATATCAATTCTTCTCCGTTTGTGTAAATTCGGGGTCATCCGGCCCGTATATCTTCGTACCCCGCGTGAAACGGTTCTCGCGCCGCGCACGACCCGGCTCCCTTCCGGCAGAAGGCACTTCGCCGCGAATGGAGGAGACTTGCCCGCCATACATGCGCCACCGCTCGACAACAGAAGCCACATAATCCGACGTTTCGCTCCCTATCATGTAGCCATACTTCACTATCGGGTCGCGGTAATACCGTTCCGAACTCAGCCCCCGGATGAAAAAACTGACATCTTCCCAGAGAAACGGGTTTTTCCCGTATTTGCGGGCCAGCGCCATTGCGTCGCGCACGTGATAGTAGCCGCCATTGTATGCGGCCAGCACGAATTTTACTTTTTCTTCACGGTTGCGGACGTCGCTGAAGCGGGCTGAAAGCTCTTTGATGAAGCGCGCGGCGGCTGCGATGTTTTCGGCGGGCGCGTGGATCTGTTCCAACGGCAGGCCCAAGTGTTTGGCCGTGGCGGGCATGATTTGCATGAGGCCTTTGGCGCCGGCCCACGAGACGGCGTTGGGGTCGAAGCCCGATTCCTGGTAGCACTGGGCGGCTATGAGGCGCCAGTCCCACCCGGTGAGGCGGGCGGCCGCGCGGAAGTGGTCGTCGTAGGTCGATATGAGCCCCTTCTCGCGGGAGATGTAGGGGGCACGCACCTTGCGCCTCACTTGCCGCCGTTCTTTCATCCGTGCTTTTTCTTCTTTCGCCACGGAGACGTTGATGCCGGCTGTGTACCAGCGGTCGAGTGCCTGCGCCAAATCTTCGGATGTGGCTTTTACAGCCCACGATGTGTGGCGGGCAGTGTCGCGCGCACCGGCCGCCCTGAAGCCTGCCGCGCGTATATAGGAAAGAGGCAGCTGCAACATGGCCACATCGGCGTCGGTAGAAGAGAGGAGCTGCCGCAGGGCGGCCGTGTCGCGGACGGTTTCGACGCGCAGCCGCAGCCCGGCGTGTTTGGCAAAGTTTTCGGCTAAGGCATACTGCATGCCCATGCCCCGCCCATGGTATTCAAAATAGGTTTCCGGTCCGGTGAGGGTTACGACGATGAGTTCGCCCGAAGCCTGTATCCTTTCGTAGTCGAAATGGCTCTCTGCCTGGGGGGCTTCCCCGGCGAAAGCTCCGTTGTCGGCCGGCTTCTCCTTGCCTGCGCAAGCCGATAGAAAGAAAATCAAACTTCCGATATATGCGTATAGCTTCAAATTTCGTACTTTTGCTGCAAAGGTACTGCGAGGAGCGCAATAGGCAAAACAAAAACTTAAATTCAAAACTTTCAACCATGGTCAAGCACATCGTTTTGTTCCAAGTGGATAAGAATCTGCCGGAGGAAAAAAGGAGAGAAGAGATGAGAAATTTCAAGGAGGGCATTGAAAAGCTCCCCAAGATCATAGAGTGCATCCGCCACATCGAAGTGGGGTTCAACGTCAATCCGGCCGAGGCGTGGGACATTTGCCTGAACGGCGATTTCGACACGATGGAAGACGTCGTGGCCTATGCAAACGATCCGCGCCACAAAGCGGTGGCCGGCGCGCTGAAGCCTTACCTGACGGGGCGGAGCTGCGTCGACTATGAGTGTTGAGCCGACGGCTGCGAGCGGCCGGCACAGCAGATTGGGCCGAGACATGAAAATCCCTCCCGGGGATGCGCCGTGAGCGTTTCCCGGGAGGGTTTTGCGTATGTCGCTGTCAGGCGGTGCTTTCAGACGAGCCCTTGCGCCATCATGGCCTGGGCCACCTTCATGAAGCCGGCCACGTTGGCTCCCTTGACGTAGTCGATGCTGCCGTCGGGGCGCGTGCCGTACTTGGCACACTGTGCGTGGATGTTTTCCATGATCTGATGCAGCCGGTGGTCGACCTCCTCGGCCGTCCAGCTCAGCTTCTGTGCGTTTTGGGTCATTTCGAGCCCCGACACAGAGACGCCGCCGGCGTTGGCAGCCTTGCCGGGAGCATATAATATGCCTGCTTCCTGGAAAGCGTCGATGGCCTCGGGCGTCGACGGCATGTTGGCGCCTTCGCTCACGGCGATGCACCCGTTTGCCAGGAGCTGGCGGGCGTCGTCGCCCGTCAATTCGTTCTGCGTGGCGCTGGGCATGGCAATGTCGCACTTCTCGCCCCACGGACGTCCGCCGGGAACATATTTAACGCCGTACTGCTCGGCATATTCGCGAATGCGGCCGCGATACAGGTTCTTCAGCTCCATGATATAATCGAGCTTAGCACGGTCTATTCCCTCGGGGTCGTAAATGTATCCGTCGGAATCGGACATTGTTACCACCTTGGCGCCCAATTCTATGAGCTTCTCGGCGGTATATTGCGCCACGTTGCCCGAACCGGAGATGGCCACGGTTTTCCCCCGTAGCTCAATGCCGCGGGTTTTGAGCATTTCGAGCAGAAAATAGACGTTGCCGTAGCCTGTGGCCTCGGGGCGGATGAGCGAACCGCCGAAATCGAGCCCTTTTCCCGTCAAAGTGCCGGTATGCTCGCGGGTGAGTTTCTTATACATGCCGTACATGTAGCCCACCTCGCGACCTCCGACGCCGATGTCGCCGGCCGGCACGTCGGTGTCGGGACCTATCTGACGCCACAATTCGAGCATAAAAGCCTGACAAAAGCGCATCACCTCGGCATTCGACTTGCCGCGCGGACTAAAATCGGACCCGCCCTTGGCTCCTCCCATCGGCAGGGTGGTCAGCGAGTTCTTGAACGTCTGCTCGAAGGCCAGGAATTTCAGAATGGACGGCGTCACCGAAGCATGAAAGCGGAGGCCGCCCTTATACGGTCCGATGGCGTTGTTGTGCTGCACGCGGTAGCCCATATTCGTGCGGACGGCGCCGCTGTCGTCCACCCATGTCACGCGGAACGACACGATGCGGTCGGGGATGCAGAGGCGCTCAATCAGGTTTGCCTTTTCAAATTCGGGGTGCTCGTTATATACCTCCTCGATGCTCTCCAATACCTCCTGCACGGCCTGGTGATATTCTTTTTCGCCGGGAAAGCGGGATTTAAGATTGTCAAGTACTTCTGCTGCTTTCATTTTTTATATCGCTGTTTTCGTTGATGATTGACTTTTCTGCGTCTGTTGGTGATGCAAAAGTAATATAAAAACCACTTTTAACAAGGCAAAATGACGTATTTTTATCATAAAAACAAGATAAAAGCGCGTCTATTTGCGTTTATACTGAATATTTGTATATTTAAAGGCCGCCCGGAATCGCATGAAGGGCGATGCCTGACACCTTATTATAATATATAAGGTGGCGCAGGGAGCAAAAAAGCAGATGCCGAACGTGGCAAGGAAGCTACGTCCGGCATCGTCGTGCAGGCGGCCGCCGACAGCGGGCGGCCGGTTGTGAAAATCAGACTTGGAGCGTGCCGACTATTTCCTGCACGCTTGCGCAGCCGTTCTCGTCGAGCCAGCGGTCGATGCCCTGCACCACTTTTACGCTGACCTGCGGGTCGAGAAAGTTGGCTGTGCCTATTTGTACCGCGCTGGCGCCGGCTATCAGAAATTCGAGCGCATCGGTGGCGTTTGAGATGCCGCCCAACCCGACTACCGGCACGCTGACGGCGCGTGCCACCTGCCATACCATGCGCAAGGCGACGGGTTTTACGGCGGGGCCGGAGAGTCCGCCCGTTCCGATGCTGAGCCGGGGCCGGCGCTTCTCAACGTCGATGGCCATGCCCATGAGCGTATTGATGAGCGATAGGGCGTCGGCTCCTTCGGCTTCGGCTGCGCGGGCTATCTCTGCGATGTCGGTCACGTTGGGCGAGAGCTTCACGATGAGCGTGCGCGGCCAGGCGGCGCGTACGGCCCTGACCACCGACGCAGCTCCCTCGGGCGTCACGCCAAACGCCATGCCGCCGTTTTTCACGTTCGGGCAAGATATGTTGAGCTCGATGGCCGGGATGCGGGGCAGGCCGGCCAGGCAGGCCGCACACTTGGCATAATCTTCGGGCGCCGAGCCCGACACGTTCACCACGATGTTTGTGTCGAAATGTTCTATTTCGGAATAGATGTGCTCGCAGAAATAGTGCACGCCCTTGTTTTGCAGCCCCACGCAGTTGAGCATGCCCGAGGCCGTCTCGACCATGCGTGGATAGTCGTTGCCTTCGCGCGGCTCGAGCGTGGTTCCCTTTACGATGATGCCGCCCAGCGCGGCGGGGTCGACGAAATCGGCAAACTCCGTGCCGTAGCCAAACGTGCCCGAGGCGGTCATCACGGGGTTTTTCAAGGCCATCCGGCCAATGTTTACTCTGAGGTCAGCCATTGCAGTTCCTTTATATTAAATACGGGGCCGTCGCTGCACACGCAGAAGTGGCCATTACGCGTTTTTTCCACACAGCACAGGCAGGCGCCCAGGCCGCAAGCCATCATGTTTTCGAGCGAAGCCTCGCAGGGTAGTCCGGCGGCATCGGCCAGACGGGCCACGGCCTGCATCATCGGCTTGGGGCCGCAGGTGGCCACGCCGTCGAAGCCACCTTCGCTCCATACGGGGTGAGCTGTCACGAAGCCCCGGCAGCCGCGCGAGCCGTCTTCGGTCGTTATGTGGAGCGTACCGAGCTGTTCGAACATTTCCGTTTGCAGCACGTCGGCAGCCGAACGTCCGCCCAGGAGAAACACGGGTTCGTGGCCGGCCTCGCGCAGGCATTTGCCGTAGTAGAGCAGGGGGGCCGTTCCCACGCCGCCGCCCACCAGCAGCAGGCGGCGCCCCTCACCGGCCGGGACGGTAAAGCCTCGCCCCAGCGGATAGACGCAATTGAGGCGCTCGCCCGGCCGCAGGCGCGACAGGCGGCGCGTTCCCTCGCCGACGGCATGCACGAGCAGCCAGAGCTCGCCTCGCGCGGTGTCTACATAATTGATAGAGATGGGGCGGCGCAGGAAGGTCGTGGGCGAGTCGTCCACCCTTACCTCGACAAACTGGCCGGGCTGCATGGGCGGCAGGGGCCGGCCGTCGTCCGAGAGGCGCAGGACGACATAATCGGGGCGGGGGCTCTCAACGCCCGTCACGGTCAGGTCTGATACGAATTTTTTCATAAACGTTTGTTTTCTGTCGGTTGTAGCCGCAGAGCGGCCCGCCTGTCACGCTCCGCTTGGGACGGGCGGTTGCACGGGGCAGCCGGGGAGGCCGGGCTGCGGCATCTCTGCCGGCCGGGGCCGCGCTGCGGATGGTGCAACAAAATTACGATAAAAACCGCGCACGGGCAAGCCTATTCCGCCACGCGCAAGCTTGTGCCTCGATTTTGCCGGCAGCCAAACGACGCAGCCGGCCGGCATACGGGCACAGGCAGCCGCGAAAGTTTTCAGTACAAATCGGCCTTGCTTCTGCCGCTTTTCGGTTAGGCCGAAACAAAGAAGCGCACATTTTCTTTCGCTCCGTTTTGATTAAGAATAAGACGGTTACGCATTCTGCGTTGAGAAAGGTCGTAAAAAAACGCTTGCAAAATTTTGTCGGTACGCCGGAAAACCGTACTTTTGCATCGCTTTTGGGAAAAACAAGGGCGCTTAGCTCAGCTGGTTCAGAGCGTCTGCCTTACAAGCAGAGGGTCGGGGGTTCGAATCCCTCAGCGCCCACCAAGCGGAAATCCGCATCCCAGTTTTCCCGAAAGCCACATCCTGCGAAAGGGGCGCTTAGCTCAGCTGGTTCAGAGCGTCTGCCTTACAAGCAGAGGGTCGGGGGTTCGAATCCCTCAGCGCCCACCTCTTCAAAGGGATGATGCCTCACTCCGAGGGCGCTTAGCTCAGCTGGTTCAGAGCGTCTGCCTTACAAGCAGAGGGTCGGGGGTTCGAATCCCTCAGCGCCCACAGCCGTCAAAACGGCGTTCTTTTGTTACGTTCAAAGGCAAAAGAATATCTCATTCACCATAACATATTTTCGACGAAAGACGGTCCGATTCGGGTCGGTTGTTCTTTTCCCATACGGGGCCATGCCGCGCTCGCAACGGATTTAGCAGGCAGCAACGGCCGTAAATCAAGATTTTCCACTAACTTTGCAAGTGCTTTCCTCACATAAAACATCGAAGGACATGAGTTTAGACAGATTGACTGCCGTTTCGCCCGTCGACGGCCGCTACGGTTCCAAAACCGAAGCCCTCGCGCCGTATTTTTCGGAATGGGCGCTGATGAAATATCGCACCCGCGTCGAGATTGAATACTTCATCGCGCTGTGCGAGCTGCCTCTGCCGCAGCTGGCCGGCTTTCCGCACGACTTGTTCGGCGAGCTGCGCAAGATATATACCGGTTTTTCCGAGGCCGACGCCGCCCGCATCAAAGACATAGAGCAGGTGACCAACCACGACGTCAAGGCCGTGGAATATTTCATCAAAGAACGTTTCGATGCCCTGGGCGGGCTCGAAGCATACAAGGAGTTTATCCATTTCGGCCTCACCTCGCAGGACATCAACAACACGGCCTTTCCCCTGATGGTGAAAGAAGCGCTCGCCGAAGTCTATATGCCGCAGCTCAAAGAGCTCGTAGGGCAGCTGGAAGCCTATGCCGAGGCGTGGAAAGACATCCCCATGCTGGCACGCACGCACGGACAGCCCGCATCGCCCACCCGGCTGGGCAAGGAGGTCGAGGTGTTTGCTTACAGACTGCGGCAGCAGATAACCCTGTTGGAGCAAACGCCGGTGAGCGCGAAGTTCGGCGGCGCCACGGGCAACTATAACGCCCACCACGTGGCCTATCCCGAAACCGACTGGCGGGCTTTCGGCGACCGCTTCGTAAAAGAAAAGCTCGGGCTCGAACGCGAGGCCTACACCACGCAGATAAGCAACTACGACAACCTGGCTGCCGTGTTCGATGCCTTGAAGCGCATCAATACGGTGGTCATCGACCTCGACCGCGACTTCTGGCAGTATATTTCCATGGGATATTTCAAGCAGCAGATCAAAGCCGGCGAAGTGGGGTCGAGCGCTATGCCGCATAAGGTGAACCCCATCGATTTTGAAAACTCCGAGGGCAACCTTGGCATCGCCAATGCGCTGCTGGAACACCTGAGCCACAAGCTCCCCATATCCCGCTTGCAGCGCGACCTGACCGACTCGACCGTCATACGCAACATTGGCGTGCCCCTGGCCCACACGTCCATCGCTTTCCAAAGCACGCTGAAAGGCCTGCGCAAGCTCCTGCTCCACGAAGAAGCCATCAAGGCCGATCTCGACAACTGCTGGGCCGTTGTGGCCGAGGCCATCCAGACTATCCTGCGGCGCGAGGGGTACCCCCATCCCTACGAAACGCTGAAAGCCCTGACGCGCACCAATGCAGCCGTCACGCACGAGGACATAGCCGGCTTTATCGACACGCTGAACGTGGACGAACGGGTCAAGGCCGAACTCAGAAACATCACACCTTACAACTATACAGGCATCTGATGCAGTAAAACGCGCCGCGAGGCGCATACACCTTAATTATTATCACCAATATGAGCGAAGAAATCTTTGAAACGAACAGCTACGTCGGAGAAGACAGTGGCGAGAACAAGAACAACGATTCGTACAACCGACCGAGATACCAGAGAAACGGAGGAAGCTACAATCCGCGCTTCCAGTCCGACCGGTATGGCCAGCGTGGCGGATATGCACCGCGCGGTAACTATGGCGACCGCCAGCAGCGCGGCAACCGGCCCGCATATGGCAACAGCTACGGCGAAGGTCGCGAAGGCTACCAGGCCGGCGGCTACCGTCAGCGCTACGACGAAAATGCCGGCTACCGCGGACGTGGCTACCAGCAGACTTCCCGCTACGGCAAGCAGCCGGGATATGCCGGCGGAAACGACTTCCGCGGCCAGCGTTACAACAACCGCAACGACTACCAGCGCTATGGCAGCGGATATGCCGGCGGCAATGCCGAATATGAAGGAGCCGGCGGCGGCCGCGACTTCCACAGCCGCCCGCAGTCGCGCTACGGCCGTCCGCGCCAGGGAGGCAACGCCCGTCCGAAATTCAACTTCAAGAAGCGCATCGACTACAAGGACGACAACATCGACCTGAACGCTCCCGTGCGCCTCAACAAATTTTTGGCCAATGCCGGCATCTGCTCGCGACGCGACGCCGACAAGTATATACAGTCGGGGGTCATAACGGTTAACGGCAACGTCGTCACGGAGCTCGGCACCAAGGTGTACCGCTCCGACGACATCAAGTTCCACGACACGCCGGTGCGCCTCGAAAAAAAGGTCTACGTGCTCCTCAATAAGCCCAAAGGTTACGTGACGACCAGCGAAGACCCGCAAAACCGCAAGACGGTGATGGAGCTCGTGAAAAACGCCTGCCCGGAACGCATCTACCCCGTAGGACGTCTGGACCGCAACACGACGGGCGTACTGCTGCTGACCAACGACGGTGAGCTGGCCAGCAAACTGACGCACCCGAAGTATCTGAAAAAGAAGATATATCACGTTTTCCTCGACAAGAGCCTCACGGCATCCGACATGTACCGGATCTCGGAAGGCATCATGCTCGACGACGGCGAAATCAAAGCCGACCACATCGAGTATGCCAGCATGACGGACAAGAAGCAGGTGGGCATAGAAATCCACTCGGGAAAGAACAGAATCGTGCGTCGCATTTTTGAAAGCCTCGGCTATCATGTGAGCAAGCTGGACCGCGTTTACTTTGCCGGGCTTACCAAGAAAAACGTGCGGCGCGGCGACTGGCGCTACCTTACGGAGAAAGAAGTGAACATGCTGCGCATGGGGGCTTTCGAGTGAAGCCCTCCATCGCGCTGACTCATCACAGCAAACCGAAATCATGGAAAAGACAAAAAGAACGAGAATCATCGAGGCCCTGGCCTGCGAGGAATACGGTAAGGAAATCAACGTAAAAGGTTGGGTCAGAACGCGCCGCGGAAGTAAGTCGGTCAACTTTATCGCCCTCAACGACGGCTCTACCATCAAAAACATACAGGTGGTGGCCGACGTCGACAAGTTTGACGACGAGGTGCTCAGAAAAATCACCACCGGAGCCTGCCTGAGTGTGGACGGAACACTCGTGCAGAGCGTGGGAAGCGGGCAGAACGTGGAGCTACAAGCCACTGCCATTGAGATACTTGGTACCTGCGGGCCCGAATATCCCATGCAAAAGAAGGGACAGTCGTTCGAGTACATGCGTCAGCACGCCCACATGCGGCTTCGCACCAATACGTTCGGCGCCGTATTCAGAATACGCCACAACATGGCGATGGCCATCCACCGCTACTTCCACGAACACGGCTTCTACTATTTCCATACGCCCATCATAACGGCCAGCGACTGCGAGGGAGCCGGCCAGATGTTCCAGGTAACGACGAAAAACCTTTACGACATCAAAAAAGACGAGGAGGGGAAAATAGATTACAGCGACGATTTCTTTGGCAAGTCCACCTCGCTCACCGTCAGCGGCCAGCTCGAAGGTGAGCTGGGAGCCACAGCGCTCGGCGCCATCTATACGTTCGGGCCTACGTTCCGCGCAGAAAACTCCAACACGCCGCGCCACTTGGCCGAGTTTTGGATGATCGAGCCCGAAGTGGCTTTCTACGACATTAACGACAACATGGATTTGGCCGAGGACTTCATCAAATACTGCGTGCGATGGGCCTTGGACAATTGTGCCGACGACTTGGAGTTCCTGAACAAGATGATCGACAAGCATCTCCTTGAACGTCTGCATTTTGTCGTGGAGCACGATTTCGTGCGCCTCACCTACACCGAGGGCATCCGCATCTTGGAAGAGGCCGTAAAGAACGGGCGCAAGTTCGAATTCCCCATCTATTGGGGAGCCGACTTGGCCAGCGAGCACGAACGCTTCCTCGTGGAAGAACACTTCAAGCGCCCGGTTATCTTGACCGATTATCCGAAGGAGATCAAGGCATTCTACATGAAGCTGAACGAAGACGGAAAGACCGTGCGCGCTATGGACGTGCTCTTCCCGCAAATCGGAGAAATCATCGGCGGATCCGAACGTGAGGAAAGCTACGACAAGCTCATGGCCCGTATCCAGGAGCTTAACATCCCGATGAAGGACATGTGGTGGTATCTCGACACGCGCCGTTTCGGAACATGTCCGCACAGCGGCTTCGGTCTTGGCTTTGAGCGGCTTATTCTGTTCGTTACGGGGATGCAGAACATCCGCGATGTCATACCATTTCCGAGAACGCCCAAATCTGCCGAATTTTAAATCCTATAAACTTGTAAAAAGCCTCCGCTTCCTGCTACTGATAGGGGCGGAGGCTTTCTTTTTTACAGATCTCAACAGCTCGTAAACGGCTATAAACAGAAAATCCACGATGAACACTTCCACTGTAAAACGACAATCGGGCATCGAACTGCTGCGCATCATTGCCATGCTTTTTGTGCTGGTGCTTCATGCCGACTATCTGGCTTTGGGCTATCCGAAGCAATCAGTCATCAAGGCAGATCCGCTTTCGGTTGTTCCCTCCGTGCTTTTGGAGAGCCTGGCCGTTGTCAGTGTAAATGTCTTTGTCATGATATCAGGCTGGTTCGGGCTTCGCCCGTCGTTGAAAGGGGCCTTCAAACTTCTCTACCAAAGTCTTTTCCTTTCGCTCCTCGTCTTATTGGGCGCATTCGTTTATACCCGGACGACGGGAGAGCCGGTTCTGACGGCAAGCAACGCCATCGATTCTCTAAAAGACTATTGGTTTCTTTGGACCTACCTCATCTTGTATGCCATTAGCCCCGTCCTCAACAGCTTTGTCGAGCATTCGGAGAAAAGGAAACTGCTCCGTTTCTTGATTATATTCTACGCGTTACAGTTCTTCTGTGAGTTTTTCGTCGGCAGCCGCTATTACAGCAACGGCTACTCCGTCTTATCTTTCATCGGTTTGTACCTGCTTGCCCGCTACTTGAAATTGTATGCTTCCGAAAGCATCGAAAAAGCGAACAAAAACCTGTTCTTGCTCCTTTATCTGTTTTATGCCCTCATCACCACCTTCCTGATAATCGCCGGCGCATTCCTGCTTCCCGATAAATCACATTTTTCCTTCTTCATCGAAAAAAGCGTAGCCTACTCCAATCCTTTTATAGTCTGTGGCGCCGTTTTTCTTCTCCTCTCCTTTGTGGGGAGGAGGCTTGAAAATCGCGTTATCAATCTTGTTGCTGAAAGTTGCTTTGCGGTTTATCTGCTGAATACAAATGCCATTTTATTTCCCTTTTACTATGGGACTGTCAGGAGTTGGCATAAAGCATATAGCGGGGTCGAATTTTTTCTTTTGACGGCGAGTCTTGTTGTTTTGTTTTTCTTGGGAGCCGTACTCGCGGACCGGCTGCGGATATTCACTTGGCGGAAGTTAAGCTCTTGGATATATCGTGACCGGAGGGGGCTTGGAAAAGGCGGAGCCCGAAGCGTGGAAGAACGGCGATGAGATGTTCTACGGTTTCGGCCGAAAGTTGTTCGTATTTTACGAAGTCTGTTTCTTTAAAATAGAAAAACAATTCTACGGGGAGGCCTTGCGGTGTTGACTCCAACTGGCGCGCCATCAGCCATTTGTCGTCCCTGACTTGGGGATTGCTCCGTAAATGGCGTTCGGCGTAATGGCGAAACAGGGTGAGGTTGACTGCATTTAAATCCTCGGCTTCTTCTTTCGTGATCAATTTATCGCGCCGTAAGATGCCCAATTCTTCTTTTGAGCAGATGCGGATGGTGTTTACGTCAATGTAGAGCGAACGTTTGAATCTGCGTGCCTGCACCTGAAACATGTTGCTCCAATTCTGGAAAGAGTCGCTCACAAGCGTGTATGGCGGCACGGTGGAAATCGTGTTATCGAAGTTACGGATTTTTACCGTCGTGAGCGACACTTCCTCAACGAAGCCGTCGATGCCCAGTTTCTTGATAGTCACCCAATCGCCGGGTTTAAGCATGCGATTGGCCGAGAGCTGTATGCCTGCCACCAGTCCGAGGATGCTGTCGCGGAAGACAAGCATGAGCACCGTGGCCACAGCGCCCAGTCCTGCGATGAGATTTAGCGGAGAACGGTTGAAAAGAAAAGCTATAACGACGATACCGCCCATGCAGTAGCATATCAGCTTCAGGAATTGGAGGATGCCGACGATATGGTGGTTTTTGGCCTTGTCTTGCTCAGTGGTAAACGTATTGAGGTTGGTCAGGAAGGCCGTTATCAGCATGACCGTTGTGATGGTGATGTAGATTTTTACGGCCACCAGCAGCACCA
Organism: uncultured Bacteroidales bacterium; assembly: GCA_949297215.1. GTDB lineage: Bacteria > Bacteroidota > Bacteroidia > Bacteroidales > Bacteroidaceae > Alloprevotella. Next base: position 589,132 of record CASFRV010000001.1, read on the forward strand.
TTTGCAGCAACGGGCTGTCGGCACCCGGTTGCGTCTCGGGAAAACAATAGGGGAGGAATATATAAAAAATGATACCCGGAACAATGTGCGACACCCCTCGCAGCACAGGAACGTTTATAAAATAGTCGTCCAGACGAGTTGACGTCTTGGAGACGAGTTTCAGCGTGGCGGGCATCAGAAACCGTGTGCATATCCATCCGCAGCAGAGGGCTATGAGCGAAAGCACCAGGAGCAAGGCCAGCGGGGCCAGCATGTGGGCGGTGGAGGGGGCTATGCCCGACGTCGTGAAAAGTTCTTCAACGAAGCTGTTCATATATAATTAGGATAGTAGAGCTGTTTCGTTTGATCTCCCGGAGGTTTGCGGAAGTCATTAGAAAGAAAAAGGTGTACCCATGACTACGTACTGAACCGACATGGTACGTCCTGCATGAGTACACCCTGAAAAAGCTTAAATCAGTTGGCCGAAACAAATTCGTCCAGAAAGCGCACGTCGTTTTCCGAGAACATGCGCAGGTCTTTCACCTGATATTTCAGGTTTGCGATGCGTTCCACGCCCATACCAAAGGCATAACCTTTGTATTTCGAGCTGTCGATGCCGTTAGCATCCAGCACGTTCGGGTCAACCATGCCGCAACCGAGGATTTCCACCCATCCGGTGTTTTTGCAAAGGTTGCAACCCTTGCCACCGCAGATGTTGCAGCTGATATCCATCTCGGCAGACGGCTCTGTAAAGGGGAAATAGGAGGGACGAAGGCGTATCTTCGTGTCGGGTCCGAACATTTCGCGGGCAAACGTGAGCAACACCTGCTTCAGGTCGGTAAAGGAGACGTTTTCGTCCACGTATAATCCTTCCACCTGGTGGAAGAAGCAGTGGGCCCGTGCGCTGATCACCTCATTGCGGTAAACGCGTCCCGGGCAAATCACGCGGATGGGCGGCTGTTGGCATTCCATAACGCGGCTCTGCACCGAGCTGGTGTGCGTGCGGAGCACAATGTCGGGTTGCTGCTCCACGAAGAACGTATCCTGCATATCGCGGGCGGGGTGGTCGGGAGCAAAGTTCATGGAAGAAAAGACGTGCCAATCGTCCTCCACCTCCGGGCCGCTTGCCAGCGAGAAGCCCAAACGGGAGAATATGTCGATAATTTCGTTTTTTACGAGCGAAAGCGGATGTCTGGTTCCCAGCCTGACGGGATAAGGCGTGCGGGTCAGGTCAAGGTCGAGGTGGCTGTCCTCATGCGTCAGCATCTCCTGGCGCAGGGCGTTGATTTTTTCCTGTACCGCTGTTTTCAGTTCGTTGAGCTTCATGCCCACTTCACGTTTCCGGTCGGCAGGTACATTATGAAACTCACTCATCAAATCGTTGACAACACCTTTTTTACCGAGATATCTGATGCGGAGCGCCTCCACTTCCTTTGCGTCTGCCGCCTGCAAGGTCTTCACCTCTTCCAGCAAGCTTCCTATTTTTTCTATCATGCTTTTTGGTTTATGTCGCTAAAACAGACGCAAAGATAGTGAAAGGCGAGCGGCAAGGCAAGGAAAAAGCTATTTTTCCTTTGTCTTGGCCGAGACGTGCTTTCATGCCGTAGCCGTGTAACAAAGAATTATTCGCTTTTCTCCCGGCTTTCGGAAGAAAAGCCGTATTTTTGCGCCCGTTATAAAGTTTTCAATCATGAGGAGAATGTTATTGAGCATTTCGACTGTGGCGATGCTCGCTGCCTGCTCAGGTGAAAAACGAGAAACCGCGCCCGAGAAAGAAACAAGCCGGGACACTGCTGCGGTGGAAATGCCGGCCGACACGACCGATGCCTCTGCCGTTTTGCCGCCAAGGGCGGCCGACAAGCTTTTCGACGACTTTATTTATGCGTTCATGAAGAACGACCGTTTCCAGCGCGACAGAATAAAATTTCCCCTTGCCAACTACGTCGACGGACGCAACCGCCCTATTGCCGAAAAGCAATGGAAGCACGACTACATGTATTCGCGCGACGACATCTACACCATGATTTTCGACGACGAGGCTGCTCTCGACGCTGAAAAGGACACAGCCGTTCACGACGTGACGGTCGAGTGGGTGTATCTCGACAACGACCGCGTCAAGCAATATCATTTTAAGAAGGACAACGGCATGTGGCAGCTTGTTTCCCTCAACTCGCACGCTTTGGAGAAGAACGGAAACAGCGAGTTTTACCTTTTCTACCGCCGCTTCGTCACCGACTCCACCTTCCAGCACGATCACATCAGCAACCCCTTTGCTTTCAGCACGTACGACTCTGACAATTTTGAAAACATCGAGGGCGTGCTCGACGTTGACCAGTGGATAGACTTCCGCCCCGAATTGCCGCAACACGTAATCACCAACATCAACTACGGACAGGCCTACCGGCCCACCGCCGAGCGCATTCTCGTGCTCAACAGTCTGTCGGGAGGAATGAACTGTACGTTGACGTTTTCAAAACAACACGGCGAATGGATGCTCACGCGTCTCGAAAACTGAGGATATGAAAGTTTACGAAAATTATTCCCTGCTCCATCACAACACGTTCGGCATCGATGCCCGTTGCCGCCGTTTCATCGAATATGAAACCGTCGACGAGCTGCGCCAAGCCCTGGCCGGTCTGCGCGAACGCCCCGACGAGCCCTTTCTCCACATAGGCGCGGGGAGCAACCTGCTCTTCACCGCCGATTTCCCCGGCACCATCCTCCACTCGGCCATCCGTGGCCGGGGCGAGGCGGGCGCCGACGCCGACACCGTGCTGCTCCGCGTGGGCGCCGGCGAGGTGTGGGACGACCTCGTGGCCCACTGCGTCGACCATCGCCTTTACGGCATCGAGAACCTCTCGCTCATTCCCGGCGAGGTGGGAGCTGCCGCCGTGCAGAACATCGGTGCATACGGCGAAGAGGTGGAGAAATTCATCGATCGCGTCGAGACAATCGAAGTGGCCACGGGCGAAGAACGCGTTTTCGCGCACGATGAGTGCCGCTACGGCTACCGCAGCAGCTTCTTCAAGGGCGAAGGGCGTGGCCGCTACGTCGTGACGCACGTCGTGCTTCGCCTGTCGCGCCGTTTCGCGCCGGAGCTCTCCTACGGCGCGCTGCAAAAAGAAATGGACCGGCTGGGCATGCACGAACCCACGGCTGCGGAGCTGCGCCGGCTGGTGGTCGACATCCGGCGGGCCAAGCTGCCCGACCCCTCCGAGCGGGGCAACGCCGGCTCTTTCTTTGTGAACCCCGTGGTGAGCGAAGAAAAATATCGTGAGCTCTCCGCCCGCCATCCCGACATGCCCCATTATGCCATGTCCGGCGGCGTGAAGATACCGGCCGGCTGGCTGATAGAGCAATGTGGCTGGAAGGGACGCTCGCTGGGCCCCACCGGCGTTCACGACCGCCAGGCGCTGGTGCTCGTCAATCTTGGCGGGGCCACGGGGCGCGACGTCGTAGCCCTGTCCGACGCCATCCGGGCCGACGTTCGCAAAAGCTTCGGCATCGATCTGCACCCCGAAGTCAACTTTATCTGAGGCAAACCGTGAAACTCACTTTCCTTGGCACCGGCACCAGCACGGGCGTGCCCCAGATGGGCTGCACGTGCCCCGTCTGCACGTCGGCCGATCCGCGCGACTGCCGGCAGCGCACGTCGGCCCTGCTCGAAACCGACGACGGCTGCCGCATCCTCATCGACTGCGGCCCCGATTTCCGCCGCCAGATGCTGGCCCTGCCGTTTCGCAGGCTCGACGCCGTTCTGCTCACGCACGAACACTACGACCACGTGGGCGGGCTGGACGACTTGCGGCCGTTCAGCGTTTTCGGCCACGTCGACGTTTACGCCGAAAGCTATTGTGCCACCCATTTGGAGCAGCGCATCCCTTATTGCTTCGTCACGCACAAATATCCCGGCGTGCCGCAGATCCGCCTGCACCGCATCCGCTATCATGAGCCGTTCAGCGCCGGCGGGGTAGAGGTCGTGCCCTTCCGCGTGATGCACGGCCGCCTGCCCATCGTGGGCTACCGCATCGGCCCGCTGGCCTACATCACCGACATGTCGACGCTGCCCGACGAAGAGCTGCCCTTTCTGGCTGGCGTCCAGACGCTCGTGGTCAACGGGCTGCGGCGCGAGCCCCATCCGTCGCACCAGAGCATCGGCGAGGCCGTGGCCTTTGCACGGCGCGTGGGCAGCGCGCGCACGTTTCTCGTCCACATGAGCCACGGCGCGGGGCTTCATGCCGAGGCGCAGGCCCTCCTGCCTCCCGACGTGACGCTGGCCTACGACGGGCTCTCTGTCGACTTGTAGGTGCGCCGTAACAGGCTCTTCTACAAGTTTTTCGTCTATCGTATCTCGTTTTTTGCTCGAACTTTCTTCCCGCCCTCCGGCGCTCAGGCAGGCGGCCGTCGGCTTATGGCCGCTCCTCTGATGCAGCCGACGCCGGCAGCCTGCTTTTTTCCGCCTGCTTCGCCTTGTGGAGCCGGGGAGAAAACGAAATTGGCAGCCGACAAAACGTTTTTTGCAGGCGGGATATGTTCCAAAAAATCAGGAGGACGGTTTGCTGTGCGGAAGCTTTTCAGTAAATTTGCCGTCAAATCGATTTTATTTCAGCTGAGAACCCCATCCTTATGAGGAAAAAATTCATACGCATCCTTTGGAGCCTTTTCGTGCTGGTCGTGCTGGCGGTGGCCGGCGGTTTTCTGGCCATTGCCAAAGGATGGATCGGCTACATGCCTCCCCTCGACGAGCTGCAAAGCCCCATCAGCCGTTTTGCTTCGCAAATCATCACCTCCGACGGCAAGCTGCTCGGCACGTGGTCGAGAAGCGAAAACCGCATCTTCGTCGATTACGACAGCATCTCGCCGCATCTCTTCGATGCGCTCATAGCAACGGAAGATGTGCGCTTTTACGACCATTCGGGCATCGACGTCAAAGCGCTCGGGCGGGCCGTCATCAAGCGCGGCATTCTGGGCAACGTCAATGCCGGCGGCGGGAGTACCATCACGCAGCAGCTGGCAAAACAGCTTTATTCCGCCACAGCCGAAACTACGATGGAACGTCTCTTCCAGAAACCGATAGAATGGGTCATTGCCGTCGAACTGGAACGCCACTACACGAAGGAAGAAATCCTTACGCTCTACCTCAACTATTTCGACTTCCTGCACAACGCCGTCGGCATCAAGACGGCGGCCAACGTCTATTTCAGCAAGCTGCCCAAGGACCTCAACATCGTCGAGTCGGCCACGCTCATCGGCATGTGCAAAAACCCTTCCTACTACAACCCCGTGCGGCAGCCCGAGCGCTGCCGCGAGCGGCGCAACGTCGTGCTCTCGCAAATGTGTAAGGCCGGCTATCTGACGCAGGCCGAATATGAAGAACTTTCGCGCGAGCCGCTCGAACTGAAATTTCACCGGATAGACCACAAAGAGGGGCAGGCTGCCTACTTGCGCGAATACTTGCGCCGCATCATGATGGCGGGAAAGCCCGAACGCGAAAACTACATGGCATGGCAGGATCAGCAGTTTTACGAAGATTCGCTTGCCTGGGAGCGCGACCCCCTGTACGGCTGGTGCAAGAAAAACTTCAAGAAAGACGGCACCAACTACGACATCTACACCGACGGTCTGAAGATATACACCTCGATCGACTCGCGCATGCAGCGATATGCCGAAGAGTCGGTCTACGGCCACGTGGCGATGTATCTGCAAAAGAAATTTGAGCAGCAAAAGGCCTCCTCGCCCAAATTTCCCTTCTCCACGGCGCTCACGAACGACGAAATCAACAAAATCCTGACCCGCTCGGTGCGTCAGAGCGACCGCTACCGGGCCATGAAGGCCGACGGCGCCACCGAGGAGGAGATAAGGCTGGCTTTCCGCACAAAGACGCCCATGACCGTGTTCACCTACCATGGCGAGGTCGACACCACGATGACCCCGCTCGACTCGATACGCTATTACAAGTCGTTCCTGCGCGCGGGCATGATTTCGATAGACCCCGCGACGGGCTACGTGAAAGCTTATGTGGGCGGCTTAAACTACAAGCACTTCCAGTACGACATGTGCATGGTGGGGCGGCGGCAGATAGGCTCCACGATGAAGCCGTTTGTCTACGCCCTGGCCATGGAGGACGGGCGCTCTCCCGACGACCGGATGCCGAACGTGCAGCGTACGTTCTACGTGGCCGGACGGCCGTGGACGCCGCGCAACGCCAGCCGCGCACGCTACGGGCAGGAGGTGCCGCTGCGCTGGGGCCTGAGCCAGTCGAACAACTGGATCACGGCACAACTGATGTATGCCGTCGACCCAACGGGCTACCGCCTCGTCAATCTGCTGCACGAGTTCGGCATAGCCAACCGCGACATCCATCCGTCGCTGGCTTTATGTCTGGGTCCGTGCGACATCACCGTGGCCGAGCTGGCCAGCGCCTATACAGCCTTTGTCAACAAGGGCATCCGTTGCGCTCCCATCCTCGTAACGCGCATCGAGGACAACCAAGGGAACGTTATCGCCGAGTTTCATCCGCGCATGAACGAAGTGATCAGCGAGAACAGCTCGTATGAGATGATCGAAATGCTGCAAGGCGTCATCGACCACGGCACGGGCGGCCGCATCCGATATAAATATCACCTGACGGCGCCGGCCGGCGGCAAGACCGGCACGACCAACCGCAACTCCGACGGCTGGTTCGTGGGTTTTGTGCCCCGTCTGGTCAGCGCATGCTGGGTGGGCGGCGAGGAACGCGACATCCACTTCAACTCCATGACCTACGGACAGGGCGCATCGTCGGCCCTGCCCATCTGGGCCTACTACATGACAAAGGTGTATCGCGACAAATCGCTGGGATATTTGCAGACCGAGAAATTCGACATCCGCAAGGACACGACGGCCGTCGAGCCGCTCCTCCCCGAAGCCGACAGCATCCCTGACGCCACCGGCAACAGCGGCGGCATCGACGAGCTGTTTGAGTGATGCCGCGACACAGCAATAAAGACAGACCGAACCAACGAACGAAAAGATATGAAATTTTTAGCACTGATACCCTCCCGATACGCATCGACCCGCTTCCCCGGAAAGCCTTTGGCTCTGCTGGGCGGCAAGCCCATCGTACAGTGGGTTTACGAGCGGGTGAGCAGCGTGATCGCCGACGTATATGTGGCCACCGACGACGAGCGTATCCGCCAGGCCGTGGAAGCTTTCGGCGGCCGCGCCGTCATGACGGGCAGCCACCACAAGAGCGGTACGGACCGTTGCAACGAGGCGGCCGACCTCGTGGGCGGCAATTACGACGTCGTCATCAACGTGCAGGGCGATGAGCCCTTTATCGCTCCCTCGCAGCTCGAAAGCATCAAAAGCTGCTTCGACGACGCCGACACACAGATAGCCACCCTCGTGCAGCCCTTTACGCCCGACATGGGGGCAGAGGCGCTGGAAAATCCCGGCAGCCCCAAGGTGGTGGTCGACGGAAATGGGTTTGCCATGTATTTCAGCCGCTCGGTCATCCCATATCTGCGAGGCATCCCGCGCGAAGAATGGCTCAGCCGGCATACATACTATAAGCACATCGGCCTGTATGCCTACCGCCGGCCCGTTCTGCGGGCCGTTACGCAGCTTCCGCAGTCGCCGCTCGAAATGGCGGAATCGCTGGAACAGTTGCGATGGTTAGAAGCGGGCTACAAAATAAAAGTGGCACTGACGTCAGAGGGAACCGTGGGCATCGACACGCCCGACGATTTACGCAAAGCCGAAGAACTGCTGGCCAAACAAAGCCGGCAAGAATAACGAGGAAGAGAAGAACGTTTAAACAAAAATGCAGGAAGCCAGACAGATGTTGCCGGCTCCCGATTACAAAGACAAACAGCTGAAAGGAATGATTTCAAGGCAAAGATACGCAGCCCTCTTTTTATCGCTGACATTTTTCATGGCAGCTTTTGCGCAGAAACTGCAAGTGGGCTCCTATACGTTCAAGGACGGTTCCATCTACACGGGTGAGCTCGTCAGCGGCAAGCCGGGCGGCAAGGGCCGCACCGTGTTTAAGAACGGCGATATATACGAGGGCGAATATGTAAAAGGAAAACGCCATGGCTACGGCACATATACCTATGCCGACGGCGAACGATATGAAGGCCAATGGTTTAACGATCAGCAGCACGGCCGCGGAACCTATTATTTCCTCAACAACAACCGCTACGAAGGGCTTTGGTATCGCGACAGCAAGGAGGGTGCCGGCGCCATGTTCTATTACAACGGCGACGTCTACCGCGGCAACTGGAAGGAAGACAAACGAAACGGGAAGGGCACCTATACGTATGCCAGCGGAGCCTATTACGAGGGCAACTGGGTGAACGATGAAAAGGCTGGCGAGGGCGTGTTCGACTGGAACGACGGTTCGCGCTACGAAGGCGAATGGGCCAACAACCTGCGCAACGGCTACGGCACGTTTATCTATGCCGACGGCGATACCTACATCGGAGCCTGGAAAGACGGCAACCAGGACGGTAAGGGCATCTACCGCTTTAAGAACGGCGACGTCTACGAAGGGGAGTATGCCGACGGCGAACGCACGGGCGAAGGCGTCTTTACGTTTGCCAACGGCGACAAATATGTGGGCCACTTTCTCAACGGCGAACAAGACGGCCAGGGCACATTCACGTGGAAAGGCACGGCCGTCTACACCGGCACGTGGAAAAACAACAAACGCAACGGACACGGCACGTATAAATGGAAGAACGGCGACGTGTATGAGGGCGGATGGAAGGACAACGAGATGCACGGCGAAGGCGTGCTCCGCTATGCGTCGGGCGAAAAGTTTAAAGGCATATTCAAAGACGGCAAACGCAACGGAAGGGCCATCGAAATACACGCCGACGGCTCCCGGTTTGACGGCAACTACAAGGATGGCGAAAAAGACGGCCCTTTCGTGGAGTATGACCGCAACGGAAACGTCGTAAAAAAAGGCACCTACAAAAACGGCCGCCTGGAAAAATAACGGGAGGAGGGTTGCGGCCCCCGTCCCGGCAAGAAACACTTACCTTAAACTATAAAACGAAAAAACATGGCAGCGACAAAAAAAGCAACGTTGAAGCTCATCAAGGGTGATCCCTGGCTCGAACCGTATGCAGACGCCATCGAAGGACGGCACCGGCATGCGCTGGACAAAATCAGCGAACTGACGGGAGGCAAAGGAAGCCTCTCCGACTTTGCAGACGGGTATCTCTATTTCGGCCTGCACAAGGAGGGAAGGAAATGGGTGTTTCGCGAATGGGCCCCGAACGCAACCGCCATTTATCTGATAGGCGATTTCAACGGATGGAAAGAAGACGAGAAGTATAAGCTGAAGAGAGTTTCCGACAGCGGCAACTGGGAAGTAAAGCTTCCGGCCAAAGCCATGAAACATCTCGACCTGTACAAAATGAAAGTCTACTGGGACGGCGGCGAAGGCGAAAGGATACCGGCCTGGTGCCAGCGCGTCGTGCAGGACGAGGAGACAAAAATATTCAGTGCACAGGTGTGGGACCCGGCAGAGCCGTATCAGTTCAAGAAAAAGAACTTCCGGCCGAAACGTAACCCGCTCCTGATATACGAATGCCACATAGGCATGGCTCAGGACGCTGAAAAGGTGGGTACGTACAACGAGTTTCGCGAGAACATCCTGCCGCGCGTCATCAAGGACGGATACAACTGTCTTCAGATCATGGCCATCCAGGAGCATCCCTACTATGGGAGCTTTGGCTACCACGTATCCAGCTTTTTCGCCCCGTCGAGCCGCTTTGGAACGCCCGACGAACTCAAACAGCTCATCGACGAAGCTCACCGCCATGGCATCGCCGTCATCATGGACCTGGTGCAAAGCCATGCCGTAAAGAACGAAGTGGAGGGTCTCGGCAATCTGGCCGGCGATCCCTGCCAGTTCTTCTACACAGGCGGCCGGCGCGAACACCCGGCATGGGACAGCCTCTGCTTCGACTATGGGAAAAACGAAGTGATTCACTTCCTGCTCTCCAATTGCAAGTATTGGCTGAGCGAATTCCAGTTTGATGGTTTCCGTTTCGACGGCGTTACGTCGATGCTGTATTACAGCCACGGGCTGGGCGAAGCCTTCGGAGGCTACGGCGACTACTATAACGGCCACCAGGACGACAACGCCATCTGCTATCTGACGCTGGCCAACCAACTGATACACGAGGTGAAACCGCAGGCCATCACCATCGCCGAGGAAGTGTCGGGGATGCCGGGACTGGCTGCACCGTTTAAGGACGGCGGCTATGGGTTCGACTACCGTATGGCCATGAATATTCCCGACTACTGGATAAAAACCATCAAGGAGAAGCGCGATGAAGACTGGAAGCCGAGCAGCATATTCAGGGAGGTGACCAACAGACGCGCCGACGAACACAACATCTCGTATTGCGAAAGCCACGACCAGGCTTTGGTGGGCGATAAGACCATCATATTCCGCCTGATCGATGCCGACATGTACTGGCATTTTAAGAAAGGCGACGAGAATGGCGTAGCAGAGCGCGGAATAGCCTTGCATAAGATGATACGTCTCGTCACGGCCTCGACGATAAACGGCGGCTACCTGAACTTTATGGGAAACGAGTTCGGACATCCCGAATGGATCGACTTCCCGCGCGAGGGTAACGGGTGGAGCTACAAGTATGCACGGCGGCAATGGAATCTTGTGGACAATCACGATTTGTGCTACCACTACTTGGGCGACTTCGACCGGGCCATGCTGGAAGTGATCAAGAGCGAACGCAATTTCCAGAAGCTGCCTGTGCAGGAAATATGGCACAACGACGGCGACCAGATACTGGCATACAGCCGCGGCGACTTGGTGTTTGTCTTCAATTTCAGTCCGACACGCAGTTATACCGACTATGGATTCATGGTGCCCGAGGGTGCATACAGCGTAGTGCTCAACACGGACGCCACCGAGTTCGGCGGGCATGGATTTGCCGACGATTCGGTTTGTCACTTCACCAACTTCGACCCGCTCTTGAAGCGCGACGGCAAAGGATGGCTCCAACTGTACATCCCGGCGCGCTCGGCCGTCGTTTTACGTAAGAACAAAGATTGATCTGCACGAATGAAAGACAACATTCGCGAAAAGGAAACGCCCCGGTGGGTACGTATTTTTTCATGCGTGCTCTTCGGGGCGTACGCCTTTACATATATATATGCGTTCCAGGCCGACGCGCTGGCGCTGACCCAGCACATGCTTTCCGGCGGACAGACGCAGTTTAACCCCCTGGTGGGCTCCTGCGTGATCACCCTGCTGGCGTTGGGGCTGCAAGGCTTGTTGCAACGTCTGCTGCCGTTCCGCGGAGGGCTCTATCCGCTTTCTTTCATTCCGTCGGCGGTCTTTCTGGTGCTGCTCACGGCTTTTACGCCTTCTGTAAGCTACGGTGCCATTGCGGCTGCCGCCGCGGCACTTTTGGTATGGGGGGCTTTCTTTTTCTTTCTTTCCAGACCGCGGAAGCAGCTCTCTTCCCCGGCGCCGGGTCTGGTCACGTTCAACGTCACTGTGGGCAGTCTGCTGGGCGTGCTCCTCTTCATCGGATTGGCCGGACAGACAAACGATGTGTGGCACTACGAACTGAAAACCGCCCGCTATCTGAACGAGGGGGAATATGACAAAGCGCTGTCTGTGGGCGAGCGTTCGCTGGCCACATCGCCGGTGCTCACCGCGCTTCGGGCTTTTGCCATGAGCCATGAGCCGGAAGGCCTCGGCGGACACCTCTTTGAGCGGCCTTTGCCCGAGGGTGGGGCAGCGGTGCTCTTTCTGGAAAGGGGCGACACAGCGCGCATGCTGTTTCCCGCCGACAGCTTGTATGTTTATCTGGGTAAAGCTCCGCGCACGGACGAAGCTCCGCAGCGCTATTTCGAACGGGTGGCCAAGACGCACCGCAAATATGCTTACCGCACGCCGGCGCGCGACTACTGGCTGTGCTCTCTTCTGCTGGAAAAGCAATTGGACCGGTTTGCCAAGGAGCTGCCGCTGTTTTACGAGGTGAACGACAGCACCGACCTGCCGCGCTATTATGCCGAAGCTCTTTTCCTCTACAACCGCCTCCGCACAAAGCCCGTCGTGCTGTACAGCAACGCGGAGATAGCTGCCAACTTCCGCGACTTCGTGGAGATGGAAAAGCTATATCCCGACCGCACCGTGCGCAGCAACAAGCTGTGGTACACCTATGGTGAGACTTATTTCTGGTACTACCTGTACCATCCGTATCAGGGAACGGGAAAAAGAGAATAACCGCTAACTAATCGCCGAGAAATTGGCGATTAGTTTTTTCAAGCGGCGGAGCTGCGTCCAAATGACGTCGTTCTGCGGCAGTTTTTCATAAGGATCGTTGTTGAGAAGCTCGCGTGCCGCTTCGCGGGCTTCGGCCAGCAGCGGCGAATCCTTGACAATGTTGGCTATTTTCAGTTCGAAGGGCAGGCCGCTTTGCTGGGTGCCCTCGATATCGCCGGGGCCACGCAGCCTCATGTCCTCCTCCGCAATTTCGAAGCCGTCGTTTGTTTCCACCATGACCGCCATTCTTCGGCGCGTGTTTTCGCTCAGTTGCCGCTTGGTGACGAGGATGCAGTACGACTGCTCCGCACCGCGCCCCACGCGCCCCCGGAGCTGATGCAGCTGCGCCAGCCCGAAACGGTTGGCGTCCTCGATCACCATGACCGAGGCGTTGGGCACGTTTACGCCCACCTCGATGACCGTGGTGCAGACAAGGATGTTTGTGCGGTTGGCAGCAAACTCGCGCATGGCCTGCTCCTTTTCCGCAGGCTTCATGCGGCCATGAATTTTTCCGATGTGGAACTCGGGAAAAACTTTCAGCAGATGCTCGTAGCCCAGTTCCAGGTTTTTCAAGTCGGACTTCTCGTTTTCCTCAATCAGCGGGAAAACGAAATAGACCTGGCGCCCGGCCTTTATCTCGTGGCGTATGCCGTCGTAAAGCTTGGCGTGGTTTTCGGTATAATAGTGGAGCGTCTTCACCGGCTTGCGTCCGGGCGGAAGCTCGTCGATAACGGAGACGTCCAAGTCGCCATAGACGGTCATGGCCAAGGTGCGCGGTATCGGCGTGGCGGTCATCACGAGCACATGGGGCGCCACTGTGTTTTTCACCCACAGGCGGGCCCGCTGGCGCACGCCGAAGCGGTGCTGCTCGTCGATGACGGCCAGCCCGAGGTTGAGGAAGTGGACCGTGGGCTCAATCAGTGCGTGCGTACCGACGATCATCTTTATTTTGCCCGAAGCCAAGTCGTCCAGCACCTTTTTCCGCCGCGCTCCCGTGACGTTGCCCGTGAGCAGCGCCGCCTCGACGTCGAGTCCGTCCAGCCAGCCCTGCACGGTTTTCAGGTGCTGCTCGGCCAGGATTTCGGTCGGCGCCATGATGCAAGCCTGGAAGCCGTTGTCGATGGCTATGAGGCAGGCCATAAAGGCCACCATCGTCTTTCCCGACCCGACGTCGCCTTGCAGCAGGCGGTTCATCTGGTGGCCCGACACCATGTCCTTTCTGATTTCCTTGATCACCCGTTTTTGAGCTCCCGTCAGCTCAAAGGGCAGCTTTTCCTTGAAAAAGCGCATAAAGGCCATCCCCACGCGCGGAAAGAGGAAGCCGGCGCGCGAGAGCTCGCGGTCCTTGGCATAGCGCAGGATGTCGAGCTGCAAGTAAAACAGCTCCTCAAACTTCAGGCGGCGCTGCGCGTCGGGCAACGCCGTAGCCGATTGCGGGAAATGCACCTGCCGCAAAGCTGCCGGCAGGGAAACGAGGTGATGCTTTTCCAAAAAATATGGCGGGAGCGTCTCGGCCAGTCTGTCCCCCGCAACGTCGAAAACGCGGGCCACCAGTTCGCGGATGGTTTTCGACGTAAACCCGCTCCGCTTCATACGGTCGGTGATGTGGTAGGTCGACTGCAAACCCCGGTTCGGGCTTTCGCCCTCCTTCACCACCTCCAACTCGGGGTGGGCGAAAGAGAAGCGGCTGTTGAACGAAGTGGGCTTCCCCAGCAACAAGTACGTCTGATTGACTTTCAGCGTCTTTTCCACGTACTTGATGCCGGCGAACCATACCAGTTCGACGTAGCCCGTTCCGTCGGTAAACACTGCTTTCAGCCTCTTCTTGCGTCCTTCGCCCTCGGTGGCGAAATCGAGGATATGCCCTTTCAGCTGGACGTAGGGCATATCCTCTTGCAATTGCGAAATGGAGTAGACGACCGAGCGGTCGATGTATTTGTAGGGGAAGAAATAGAGCAGGTCGCCAAACGACGCCACGCCTGCTTCGTCGCGCAGCACGGCTGCCCGCGACGGCCCCACACCTTTCAGAAACTTGACGTCCTGCGCCAGCACGTCGCCGCCGGCAGCCGGACGGTGCGGCAGCCTGTCATTCGTGTCGGAAGCACATGTCATTTTGCAGCGCCTCTATTTTCGCGGCATCCACAAATTTTCCTCCGATCGCCATCGCAAACGGAACGGCCGCCGCCGGCCCCCGGCCCGTAATGATGTGGCCGTCGCACGTAACCGTCTCGCCCGTGCATTCGGCCCCTTCCAGATATTTCTCAAAGCCCGGGTAGCACGTGGCCCGGCGCCCTTCGAGCAGGCCGTTGCGTCCCAGAATCATCGGAGCCGCGCAGATGGCGGCAATAACCGTGCCCCGCTCGTTGTGCTGCAAGAGCTCTTTGCGCAGCCCTTCGTGCCTGAACAGGTTGGAGGCACCGGGCATGCCGCCCGGCAGGATGAGCCCTTCGCTGGTATCGATGTCGCTTTTTCTGAACAGACCGTCGGCCATGACGGGGATGCCGTGGGCGCCGCGTATGAGCCGCGCTCCGGTTATGGTGATCGTTTTGACTTCAAGGCCCAAACGTCTCAGGATGTCTAAGGTGGTAATGGCCTCAATCTCTTCGAAGCCATTGGCTAAAAACATGTGTAGCATATGTCGCGTTTTTGGAAAGGATGAATCAGTTAAGGCTCCCGCCTATGCAAGACAGGCGCGGTAGCTGCGTATGGTTTCCTTCAACCCCAGATAAAGGGCGTCGCAGATAAGGGCATGCCCGATGCTTACCTCGTCGGCCCAGGGGATGGCGCGGTGGAAGAAAGCCAGGTTTTCCAGGCTGAGGTCGTGGCCGGCGTTGACGCCCAGCCCCAGCTCGCGGCAGCAGGCTGCCGTTTCGACAAACGGGGCAATGGCTGCATCGCGGTCGGCAGCGTAGCTGGCGGCATAGGGCCCCGTGTAGAGCTCTATCCGGTCGGCGCCGATGCGGGCGGCACCCCGGGCCATGCGCTGGTCGGCCGCAATGAAGATGGATACGCGTATGCCGCAGGCGTGGAGGCGCTTCGTCGTTTCGCGCAGGAAGGCTTCGTCCGCCCACGTGTCCCACCCGTGGTCCGACGTCAGCTGCGACTCGGCGTCGGGCACCAGCGTCACCTGCGTGGGGCGGACCGTGGTCACCAGGTCCATAAACGACGGAGAGGGATAGCCCTCGATGTTGAATTCCGTCCGAACGAGCTTCCCGAGCTGCACCACGTCGTCATATTTGATGTGGCGGCCATCGGGGCGCGGATGAACGGTTATCCCCTGCGCGCCGAAGCTTTCACAATCGGCCGCAACGGCCAAAACGTCGGGTATGTGGCCGCCCCGTGCATTGCGCAGGGTGGCTATTTTGTTGATGTTCACGCTCAGCTTTGTCATAATGGGCTGCATTTGTTAGGTTGACGGCCGTTGCCAAGAGGAAACGTGGTTCATAATCTGCCGGCGCAGCATCGCATCTGCCGGTTGTTCGGGAGCGGCCGTTGTCGTCTGCGAAGTTACAAAAAAAATTACACTTTGGTTAAGCTTTGCCGACGCAACGTAAAACGGCGGCGCGCCGTAGCGGTGCATATATGCGGTATGTTCATGCGTCGGGTGCCGGCGCCCGCGTCGCAGCCTGCGGCTTCGTGGCGGAGGCCATTTTCCGAAAAATGATGACAGCGCTTCGTGCGCCAAACAGCGTCGGAATGAGGTTGAAAAGCGGCGTGGGCCGCAAACAAGGCTTCGGCCGTTTGTGTTTTTTAGCTGTTTGCGCTGCATCTGCTTCGCATCGGGTGCGATTTTTGCCAAACGCTTCCCGCGCTTTCTCCCAATTCAGCAGAAATGTTGCCAAATGTCGTCGTAGAAAGGCCTCAAATTCGCTTCGTTTTGTCACTTGCAGTTGGCATTCCGCCCACAAAATCGCTCAAAAACAAGCCTTGGATGGCTCAGAGGCAGGCCGTGTTGTCGTCACAAGTGCCCATGCAATCGCCGAAACATCCCATGGATCTGTGCATCCACCGCATGTTTGGGCGTGCTTACCCAATCTTTGTTAAATGTCGGGCCGGCCATGCTTCCGCCGCTCGCATGCCTGCCCCAAGCCGTGCCGGTGGCCGATTTTACGCCCGCCTCCACGGCTTGGCAGTCCGGCTTTTGCCTCGTTTGGCTCCGTCGGACGGCGTTTTATCATTGACGTGAAAACAGAAAAAGGAGTACCTGCATGCAGTTTGTATGCAGCCGGTAGATTTTTCTTCGCCCGCGCGGGCAAAAAATCGGCCTTGAAGGGCGACTGCAAAGGCTGTTTTTACGTAAATTCGCAAGGGCAAGCTTACCCCAAAGGCCTTCCACCGTGAAAAACACCTGGTTTCGTTTCCTTTTGAGCCTCTTGTGCGTGTGCATGCAGCCGGCCGGTGGTCGTGCGCAGGCCTATATTTCCTGGGACTCCTTTTTAAACAGCTTTTTCGAGGAGCAGATGGAAAACGGCATGAGCGACGACGATTACGAGGTGCTGAAAGAGCGGCTGACGGCGCTGCACGAAAACCCCGTCAACCTCAACAGCTGCCGGCGCGAGGACTTGCTGCGTCTGCCCTTCCTGAACGAAAGCCAGGTCGACTCCATTTTGAGCTACCGCGGGCGGAAGCGCCGTTTCGTATCGCTCGGCGAACTGCTCTACGTTCAGAACCTGGGCTTGCGCGAGCGCCGCTATGTGTCGCTGTTCGTCTTCTGCGGCGACACCGTCAGGCGGAAAATCAAGTTTAAGGAAATGATTTCGCGTGGACAATACGACGTCATGACGCAACTGAACATCCCGCTATACAAGGTGGCGGGCAACAAGAGTTATACGCAGGAGGAGCTGGCGGACAATCCCAACTTGATTTACCTGGGCAACGGGCTGGCCCACAAACTTCGCTATGCCTATAAATACGGTTCGTGGCTGAGGTATGGCGTTGCCTTCGAAAAAGACGCCGGCGAGCCCTTCGGTTCGTATGGCACGTATCCGTACGATTTCAATTCCTTCTACTTCCACTACCGCCACCCCGACGGCCGCTGGCAGGTGCTGGCCGGCGATTTCCGCGCCTCGTTCGGCCAGGGGCTGCTCCTGGGCAACAGCGTTTTCGGGAGCAGGCTTTCCGTCCTTACCACGCGTCGCCTTGCGCGTTCGTCCTTCCGCCCGCACACGTCGACGGGGGAGCACTATTTCTTCCGGGGAGCTGCCGCCGAGGTGCGGCTGAAGCAAAGATGGAGCCTGATGGGCTTCGTTTCGCGGCGACGCCTGGATGCCATCACCTCGGGCGACACCGTTACGTCACTGAAAACCGACGGTCTGCACCGTACCCTGCGCGAAACCTCACGGCGCGGCAATCTGGGGGCTTGGGCGACCGGTGCGCACCTCACTTATACGGCCGACGATTGGAACGTCGGCGTCGGAGGCCTCTTTTTCCGTTACGACAAGACGGTGTATCCGCGCCTGAGAAGCTACAACCGCTATTATTTCCGGGGGCAAAACGGTGGAGGGCTCTCCGCGTCGTATGCGTTTAAGCGGGACGGATGGAATGCCTACGGCGAGTTGGCCACCGACGGCCGCCTGCACCTGGCCACGACGCACACTGTGAGCTACGACCTGGACGACAAATATTCCTTCACGGTGCAGGGGCGCAGCTTTTCGCCCCGTTTTGCCTCGCCCTACGGCCACACGCTTCAGGAGGCTTCGCGCGTGAGCAACGAGCACGCCCTGCTGCTCGGCGCCACGGTGCGCAGCATACCCAAAGTGGAGCTCACGGGCTATGCCGACCTCTTCCTTTTTCCCACGACAACCTATACGGCCACGGGGCGGTCCAAGGGGATGGAGCTTTTTCTCCGCGGCATCTACACGCGGTCGGAGCGTCTCTATTTCATGGCTCAATACAAGTGGAAAACCAAGCAGCGCGACATTACGGGCTACGACGGCCTGCTGCAATACGCCTCGACCCACCGCATGAAGCTCCGTGCCGGCTACGAGAGTGGCCCGCTGGCGCTCCAAGCCTCCGTCGATGCCGCCGTTGCCGTCAGTCAGACCGAGGCGCCGTCGTTTGGCTGGATGTTTTCGTCGCGGGCCGTTGTCAACCGGTGGCGCGGCGTTGCGCTTTCCGCCTTTGGCGCCGTCTTCTTCACCGACGGTTATGCCACCCGCCTGTATGCCTACGAGCCGCAGCTGCGTTTCGGCAGCGGTTTCCCCACGTTTGCCTACCATGGCTTCCGCCTGGCGGCCGTCGCAACGTGGAAGTTGCCGTGGCACCTCACGGCCGGTGTCAAAGGGGGCGTCACCCACTATTTCAACCGCGCCACCATCTCGTCGGGCACGCAGGCCATCGCCTCGTCCACCAAGAGCGACGTCGCCCTGTTTCTCCGCTTCAAGCTGCGCTGAGCGCTGCCCGCGGTTTTGCAGCAAAAAGAAGCGGTGCGCACCCAGGGTGCACACCGCTTTTCTTTGTCAGCGTTTCTTACAGATGCCTTAGAGCATCACTTTCTTCACCGTCACGTTGTTACCGTTCTCAACGCGTACGATGTAGGTGCCTTTCTGGCCGTCGACAGTGAGCGTGGCGCTGCCGTTCACCGTGGCCTGGGCCACGAGCTTGCCGTCCGTGCTGTACACCTTGGCCACGGCGCTGCCGCCCGCGTCGGTCGTCACCGTGATGGCGTTGCCGCTCACGCTGATGTCGGCCTTGGCGGGTTCTTTCACGGCTTCGATGCCCGTTGTGTTGCTTTCGCCCACCTTCACCTCAACGGCGTTGATCACTTCCATCGTCTCCGTGTCGACCACCATGGCCACGAGCGTCGTGTTGGCGATGTTGCTTATCGATTCGGGTACGGGGATGGAGTAGGTATGCGTCTGCATGCTGCCACTCTGAATGTTGCCGGGCAGGCTGCCTTCCACGCCGAAGCAGTCGTATATGCCGCGGGCCACGTCGTTATAGGTCAGGCCCTGGATAGACGGGCCCATGCCGACAAACTGTGCCAAGTCATCGGGCAGACCCGACGTTTCGGGCGTGCGGCCGCTGTAAGGACCACCGGACATTTGGGAGCTGTAATAGTTCGTCTGGGCATAAGCCAGACCTCTCACACCGTCCTCAACGAGGGCATAGGCCACGGCATAGTGGGGCGTCTCGCTGTTGTCCGTCAGGCAGAAGCGCGTGTAGGACGTAACGTCGATCGTGCTGCCATCGGCCGAGAGCTTGCTCGTCACGCCAATCTGCGCTTCGGCGGGCGAGGCCAATATCTCATCCACCACGTCGGTGATGCCCATCGTGGCGTCGGCCGTGAAGCCGTAGTAGGGGTCGGCCAGATAGAAGCGGTTGATAAAAGCCGAGGGGAAGCCCGACGTCATATAGGCCATCGGCAAGTAGCTTTCCGATTGCAAGGCGTCGTCGGCGTGAACGGCGATGGTGATGACGTCATCGGCGTACATCGTCTTCAGGTTTTCCATGGCCACCATGCCTCTCGGGCACCAGCCGCACCACAAACCGGTCATCTCCTCTACAACGGCCTTGCGGTCGTAGTGTTGGTCGCCCAGGGCGATGCCCACCGTCGTAGCCACGTTGTCGTTGTCCTCGGCATAGCCGTCGGGGTTGCCGTTCACGGCTGCAATGCTTTGTGCAATGGTGTAGCGCGACGGAGTGGCCGGAGCCTTCATGCCTTCGATGGAATAATTCATGGCTGCGCCATACGTACTTTGTTGGGCAGCAGTTTCCTCCGTCACACCCGTGGAAATGGAAGCTGTCCCCGAAGTCTCACCAATCGTGGTGGTAATGTCGACACTCATCACCGGCTGCATGCCCCACATCGTCACAGAGCCACTCATGGTCAGGTCGGCATTGGTCGTTGAGCGCTGGTTGCTGATAGCCATCATCTGCGCGTCGTAGTCCTTCAAGCCGGCACCACCCTCGGTCAGCGCGTTAAAGTAGAGACAGCCATACATTCCGTCATATACCTGAGAAGAGAAATCCATAAAGGCGCCGTCAGGACCCGCAATCAGCAAACCGCTGCTTTGATAGGTGGGCGTCATGTAGAAAGGCAAAGTTTCGAGCCCCGAACCCATGATAAACGTGCTGCACATCAGGATGGCATCGCCCGTAATCTGATAATCGCAGGGAACGGAGATGACAGTACCCGTCTGCGGCGAAGAGAGCGTCGTCGACCACAGCGTCTGCATCGTGTTAGCGTCGATAATCATGAGCTGGGCAGACGTAATGCCCTGCGGCAGTATGGTCTGGAATGTTCCCATCGTGTTCCCGGCAAATCTCTTCATCAGGTCGGCCGGGAATATACTTGCATAGTAGCAGCGGTTGCCCGGGGTCATTCCGTTGATACCGTTATCATGCATTCCCAACTTGGGATCCGACAGTGTCAGAAGGTTCGAGGTAAGAGCCGTGGGAGCTTCCTTTACCGTCATGCCGGGCTTGCTACGCAAAGCAGTAACAACAGGCTTGTTCGCCAGGCGTCCGGGGTCCCCTTGGCGGAAGTGCGTCGTCTTGTTGGCTTGCGAGAACGTCGGCTTGGCAGGCTGCAAAGTCAGCGTCTGAGCCGGCGATGCTTGCGCCAGCATCATGAGCGCGGCGCACGTGAGTAGCATTCTTTTCATAAGCTTTTCGTTTTTGTTAAACACTTGGTAGATTTATTTGTAGATGCAAATGTATTCTTTTATGGGGAATTACGTTGCTATCATCCCGAAAAAAACGGCTAAAACTTGAATTTTTCTATTTTTTGCCCCATAAAAGAAACAAATATACAGGTTTTGCGCAATTATGCAGACATTTTATTAGTCTGGCAAGCCCGCCGACCCAGTGTCCCCTTCATACTGAGCTTCCGTAGCCGCGGATGGTGCTGACAGGTGGCGGTGTCCTATATATAATAAGGTGTGGTGCACCACGGAAAAGGGCTATGCTCGTGTTTCGTCCCGGCCGTTTTTTCAGGTGCAGGCCGCGCTTTGCGCTTTCCCGCCGCTTTTTTGTGGGGCCGTTTGCTCCTAAGATAATCTTTGCGTAAATTTGCATGGAAATCTGTAACCCAATCAAAAAAACTCATCAGAAAAAATTATGGAAAAAAGTGCTTTGCAGATTGCCCGCGCAGCTTATCAGCCCAAGCTGCCGAAGGGCCTTCGCGGAAACGTAAGCATCAAAGAGGGAGCTCCTACCCAGAGCGTGGGCGACCAAGAGGAAATCAAGCACCTCTTCCCCAACACTTACGGCATGCCTCTCGTTGAATTTGTGCCGTCCGACGAGAAGAAAACGTACGAACCGACAAACATTGGCGTCATCCTTTCGGGCGGACAGGCCCCCGGCGGACACAACGTCATCTGCGGTCTGTACGACGAGCTGAAAAAGCAGAACCCTGCCAGCAAGCTTTACGGTTTCCTCATGGGCCCCGGCGGTCTTGTGGACCACAAGTATATCGAAATCACGGAAGACATCATCAACGAGTACCGCAACACGGGCGGTTTCGACATGATTGGCTCGGGCCGCACGAAGCTCGAAGAGGAGTCGCAGTTTGAGGCCGGCCTCACCATCCTCAAAGAGCTCGACATCAAGGCCGTTGTCATCATCGGCGGCGACGACAGCAACACGAACGCCTGCGTCCTGGCCGAGTATTACGCAGCCCACAACGCCGGCGTGCGCGTCATCGGCTGCCCCAAGACCATCGACGGCGACTTGAAGAACGATCAGATCGAAACAAGCTTTGGTTTCGACACGGCCTGCAAGACCTACGCTGAGGTGATCGGCAACATTCAGCGCGACGCCAACTCCGCCCGCAAGTACTGGCACTTCATTAAGCTGATGGGCCGTTCCGCATCGCACATCGCCTTGGAGTGTGCCCTGCAATGCCAGCCGAACATCTGCATCGTCAGCGAGGAAGTGGAGGAAAAGAACCAGACGCTCGACGACATCGTTACCTACATCGCCGGCGTCGTAGCCCGCCGCGCTGCCGACGGCAACAACTTCGGTACCGTCCTCATCCCCGAAGGGCTCATCGAGTTCATTCCCGCTATGAAGCGTCTCATCGCCGAGCTGAACGACTTGCTCGCCACGCCCGAAGCCGCCACGGTTCCGGCCGACGGACAGCGTGCTTGGATTCTGGGTAAGCTCTCTGCCGAAAACGCTGCCATCTACGAGTCGCTGCCCGAAGGCGTTGCCCGCCAGCTCACCATGGAGCGCGACCCCCACGGCAACGTGCAGGTTTCGCTCATCGAAACCGAGAAACTCCTTTCGGAAATGGTGGGCAAGAAGCTCGCAGCCTGGAAGAAGGAAGGCAAGTACACGGGCAAGTTTGCCGCCCAGCACCACTTCTTCGGCTACGAAGGCCGCTGCGCAGCGCCCTCCAACTATGATGCCGACTATTGCTACGCGCTCGGCACCAGCGCCGCCCAGCTCGTGGCCAACGGCAAAACGGGCTATATGGCCATCGTTAAGAACACGACGGCTTCCGCCGAGGAGTGGGTGGCCGGCGGTGTGCCCATCACGATGATGATGAACATGGAGCGCCGCAGCGGCAAGATGAAGCCTGTCATCAAGAAAGCCCTTGTACGCCTCGACGGTGCCCCCTTCAAGGAGTTTGCCGCCCACCGCGACGAATGGGCTGTCAAGACGTCCTTTGTCTATCCCGGCCCCATCCAGTATTTCGGCCCGACGGAAGTCTGCGACCAGTGCACCATGACGCTCCGCCTCGAACAGGGCAAGTAAAAAACGACTGCTGCACCGGCACCCGTCCGTGCAGGGCAGCATAAGCTGACAAACGAGGATGGAGGGAATGATTTTCAAGTCACTCCCTCCATTCATTTAAACGATTTTCTACCATCCATCTTCGCGCATGACGCAAACAAGAACTTCCCGTCGCATTTCGTCTCCTCGTACGCGCCGCCCCGCATCCCGGCGTCGGCCGCGCCGTTCCGCCCGCAGCAGGGTAGGGAGCGGGTTGAAGCGTTTGTTCAGCTCGTGGACCTTTTGGGGAGGCATGGCGTTGGCTGCTTGCGTCTACTACGTGGCCTACCAATTCATCGTGGCCCCCATCCGCCTGCGCTGGAAGGCGTTGTATGGCGAGGTCGACTACCCCGAAGGCTACTCCATTCACGGCATAGACGTGAGCCACCACCAGGGCGATATCGATTGGGAAACCCTCTCGCGCGCTGAAATCGACGGAGAGCCCGTGAGCTTCGCCTTCATCAAGGCCACCGAAGGGAAAGGCCTTCTCGACGAAAACTTCAACGAAAATTTCTACGAGGCACGCGAGTATGGCTTCATCCGCGGCGCCTATCATTTCTTCACGCCCTCTGTCTCGGGAAAGGAACAGGCCGACTACTTCATCAAACAAGTGCATCTGGAAGAGGGCGATCTCCCTCCCGTCCTCGACATAGAGCGCACGGGCAATCTTTCCACCGCGCAAGTGCAACGCGAGGCCCTTGCCTGGCTGCGCGCGGTCGAAGCCAGCTATGGCGTCCGCCCCATTATCTACACCTACTACAAATTTAAGGAGCAATACCTCGGAACGCCCGAGTTCGACCGCTATCCCTACTGGATAGCCCACTATTACGTAAAAAACTTGCAGTATAAAGGTCCCTGGAAATTCTGGCAACACACCGATTGCGGCCGCCTTCCCGGCATAAAAGGACATGTCGACTTGAACATTTACAACGGCTCCATGTACGACCTGCGTCGCCTCACCCTGCAACCGCCTGCGGAAGAATGACGAGAGCCTCCTTTCGCTTCAATTATTAAATAGCGTAAAAAAAGCGCTTTTTCTCTCTTTATATTTGCGCGAAAGGAGAATATCCTCTAACTTTGTCGGAAAGCAAATGCCATGAAGAAAGGATTACTCTACATATTGTTCGCAACAGCGCTCTCTCTTCCGGCCGCAGCGACAGAGAGAAGTCTCTCTCTTGAAGCCGAAAGCGAAGAGGCTGCGGTGCTGTCTGAAAAAATCGCCATTTCGTTCGAAAAAAATGCGCTACGCATTCAGCGTGCCGAAGGCTACACCGTATATATATATAACATCACGGGCGTCAAAGTGGCTTCCTACAAGATCGACAGCGCCGAAAAGACCATCACGCTCAATTTGGAGAAAGGCTATTACATCGTAAAGGTAGGCGACGTGGCGCGCAGGATATTGGTAAGATAATTCTGCAACAGCTGCCATCGTATCGCCCGTACAATAAAAATATTGACAGCAGAAAGATAAGCCGGCAGCGTCCGTTGCTTATCTTTTTCTGTATTCGCACACAACTCTCCCGCGATGAAAAGTGACGAAGAGCTCCTTCAAGCCTTACGCGATCCCTCGTGCAGATACGAAGCATTCGAGGAGCTCGTGCGTTGCTACTCCCAACCACTTTATCTCCAAATACGCCGTCTCGTCCAATGGCACGACGATGCCGATGACGTCTTGCAAAACACCTTTATGAAGGCATGGAGCGCCATTGCTTCCTTCCGCGGCGAATCGCGTCTCTCCACATGGCTCTACCGTATCGCGCTGAACGAAGCCCTTACTTTCCTGACCCGCACCAAAACCGCCGATTCTTTAGACGACGCCGACGACAGCGCTACCCGCAGCCTGCAAAGCGATCCCTATTTTGATGGCGACGAGCTGCAAGCCCGTTTGCAGGAAGCCATATCCCTGTTGCCGCCGAAGCAGCGTGTGGTTTTCAACATGAAATACTTCGACGAAATGAAATACGAGGAAATGAGCGACATTCTCGGCACGTCGGTCGGGGCTTTAAAGGCTTCCTACCATCTCGCAGTGAAAAAAATTGAGGCCTATTTCCGGGAGAAAAATTAAACCCCGGCCTGCAACCGTAGTCAAACCCATAAAAAACCAGCCATCATGACCGCAACCATCCATAACATCCCGGTCCGCCCCTCCGGCGAGCTCTTTAAGGTGCCCGACGGCTATTTCGAGCGGTTTACGTCGGAACTCATGATGAAAATCAAGCAAACCGATGGCGCCTTGCAGCGCGAGAAAGGCCGTTTCAGGGCTTTCGGCAAATTCTATGAGCGTCTGCGTCCTTTCATCAGCGCTGCGGCCGTGCTGCTTTTCGCGGTTTTGCTTTCCCACTTCTTTTATGTGGCCATTTCCGACGACAGCGGTTCCCTTGCATCCTCAGCTGCCGTCACTGACAATTTGACAGACTCAGAGATGGCGGATGCATACACTTATTTCATCAACGAATATGACGCTTTTTATGGCATCGACGAGTAACGCCCCCCAACGTTTTTTACGGCTGTTGGCCGCATCTCTCTTCTTTGCGTGGATGTGTGCTCCCTCCGCTTCCGCCGCAACAACCGACGACGGGAGCGTAAAGTGGACTGCTATCCGTCCGGCCGACAAGCAATCGCGCGACGACCGGCACAAAGAGCGGAAAAAGATGTTCGAGGCTTTCGTAGCACGCGAAGCCGGCCTGACCCGAGAGGAGGCCGCCGTCTTTTTCCCTTTGCTCCACGAGTACCACATGCAGCAGCGCGACATCAACCGTAAAATCAGACGGGCCACGCGCAGAGTGCGGCAGGAAAAGCTCAGCGACCGCGAGTGTAGCAAACTGTTGGACGAAATTGTACGCCTGAAGCGCAGTTCCGTTTCCCTGGAAGAGAAATATATCCATTTATGGGAGCAGAAGATTTCCCCCGCCAAGGTGCTGAAAGTCATCGACGCCGAGCACCGTTTCGGCCGGCAGATGTTCCGCCGCTTCATCAAGCAGAAAAAGTAGAGAAACATCCTTTCCGTTTCCCCCTGCGGCCCGACCGTCATTTCTGACAGCCGGGCCGCAACTTTTATCTCGCTCTTTTCCTCCCTGCATAATGGCATGGTTTTTGTTTCCTCCCTTGTCAGAATTTTATAAAGCCTAACAAAATGCAGAAAGGTACCATAGGAATTACCACTGAGAACATCTTTCCCGTTATCAAGAAGTTCTTGTACAGCGACCACGAGATATTTCTCCGCGAACTGGTCTCCAACGCTGTCGATGCCACACAGAAACTGAAAACTTTCGCCTCCAAAGGCGACTTCAAAGGCGAGCTGGGCGATCTCACCATCCGCGTAAGCGTGGATAAAGACAAGGGAACGCTCACCATCTCCGACCGCGGTCTGGGCATGACGGCCGAGGAAATCGACAAGTATATCAACCAGATCGCTTTTTCCGGTGCCAACGACTTTTTGGAGAAGTATAAAAACGATGCCAACGCCATCATCGGTCATTTTGGCTTGGGCTTCTACTCCTCTTTCATGGTGTCGAAAAAGGTAGAAATCGTCACAAAGAGCTATCGCGACGATGCACAGGCCGTCAAATGGAGCTGCGACGGTTCTCCTGCCTTCGAAATCGAGGACACCGAGCGCGACGGCCGCGGCACCGACGTCATACTCTATATCGACGACGATTGCAAGGCATTTCTTGAAAAGGAAAAGATCACCGAGTTGCTTCGCAAATACTGCCGCTTCCTGCCCATCCCCGTAGCTTTTGGCAAAAAAACGGAATGGAAAGATGGTAAGGAAGTTGAAACCGACGAGGACAACGTCGTCAACGACACCGAACCGCTGTGGACCAAGACTCCGTCTACGTTGAAGGACGACGACTACAAGAAGTTCTATCGCGACCTCTATCCCATGTCCGACGAACCGCTTTTCTGGATACACCTGAACGTCGATTATCCCTTCCACTTGACGGGCATTCTCTATTTCCCGAAAATTAAGAGCAACATCGACATCCGTCGCAACCGCATACAGCTCTATTGCAACCAGGTGTACGTCACCGACCAAGTGGAAAACATCGTCCCCGACTTCCTGACGCTCCTTCACGGCGTCATCGATTCGCCCGATATTCCCCTGAACGTCAGCCGAAGCTACTTGCAGAGCGATGCCAACGTGAAAAAGATTTCTACCTACATCACGAAAAAAGTAGCCGACCGCCTGAGCTCCATCTTCAAGAACGACCGCAAGGCTTTCGAGGAGAAATGGGACGATTTGAAGCTCTTCATCCATTATGGCATGCTTTCGCAGGACGATTTCTACGACAAAGCCAAGAGTTTTGCCTTGCTGAAGGACGTAGAAGGCAAGTGCTACACGTATGACGAGTACAAAGAGCTCATCCAGACGGCACAAACCGACAAAGACGGAAATCTTATCTATCTTTACGCCAACGATAAGGAAGCTCAATACAGTTACATCGACGCGGCACAGAGCAAGGGATACAGCGTTCTCCTGATGGACGGCCAGCTCGATACGGCCCTTGTCGGCATGTTGGAGCAGAAGTTTGAGAAGGCCCGTTTCTCCCGTGTCGACGGCGACACCATCGACCGTCTCATCGCAAAGGAAAACGACCGGAAGAACAGTTTGTCCGACGACGAGGCTGCCAAGTTGTCCGAAGTGTTCCGCTCGCAAATGCCGGCGAAAGACAAAGCCGAGTTCCACGTCAGCGCCGAGTCGATGGGCGAGGACAGCACGCCTGTCATCATCACCCAAAGCGAGTACATGCGTCGTATGAAAGACATGAGCCGCCTGCAACCCGGTATGTCGTTCTATGGCGAAATGCCCGACATGTACAACGTCGTGCTCAACGCCGACCACCGTCTCATCAAGGAAGTGCTCGATGGCATCAAGAGCATCGAAGGCGATTTGCAGCCCGTCGAAGCCGAGCTCAAGGGCCTGGAAGCCCGCCGCAAGGTCCTCGAAGAGGCACAGCGCGGCAAAAAGCCGGAAGAAATCACCGACGAGCAGCGCAGTGAGCTCGACAAGTGCCATACCGATATTGAAAACGAGCAGAAAAAGAAGAACGAACTTCTTTCTGCCTATGGCAAGGACAACCGGGTGGTTCACCAGCTCATCGACCTGGCTTTGCTGCAAAACGGCCTCTTAAAGGGCGAGGCGCTCACCAAGTTCCTGAAACGGAGCGTCGACCTGATAAAATAATTCTTCAATAGCCATTAGTCTTTCCATCCCTCCCGCTGCCGCGCCGGCAGCCGGGAGGGATTTTTCTTTCAATTTGTCACCATCCCGACGGGCAATCAAGAGGAATTACCTATCTTTATAGCTCCTTTACCGGTAATCAAAGTATGTATGAAAGCTAACATCTCCATTCTTCTCCTCCTGTTTGCAGGCTTCATTGGCAGCTCCGCCTGCTCTTCGCCGAAGGCCGAAAGACATCACGTCGCAGCGAAGCAGCCGGCCGCGGCCCCCAAAATGGCCGCTCCGCAACCGGTGGACGCTGTTTACAGTCCGGCCGACTCGCTCGAAATTGTCCGCCTCCTGGCCCGCGGCTTGCGCGATTTTAAACCCAAGGAAGCCACACTTTCCTTTGCCCGCCATTTCGTCGGCCGGCCTTATGTTGGTCAGACGTTGGAGCAAACGCCGTCGGAACGCCTCGTTGTCAACCTGAAAGGGCTCGATTGCACCACTTTGGTCGAAACCGTCGCTGCTCTCACCCTGACTTATGCTCAGCAAAGCACCTCCTTTGCCGACTTCTGCGCCAACTTGCGGCGGCTCCGCTATTTCGACGGCCGCACAGACGGTTATTGCTCGCGCCTTCATTATTTCGGCTGGTGGATAGCCGACAACGAGCGGCGCGGCCTCGTTACGTCCGTCGCCGTACCCGCCACGCTCGCCGCTAAGTTCACGTGGAACGTGGGCTACATGTCGGCCCATCCCGACAAATACAGGCATTTGGCCGGGCAGCCCGCCCGCATCGACTCCATACGCGCGCTCGAACAGCGTTTCAACGGCACCGTGCGCACCTATCTGCCCAAGAACAAGACCGGGCTGTCGCGTGAGCAGCTCGCCATGATACACGACGGCGACATCCTGGCCATCGTGACGAGCAAACGGGGGCTCGACTACGCCCACCTCGGTTTTGCCGTGTGGGGACGCGACGGCAAGCTGCATCTGCTCAACGCTTCGTCTCTGTATAAAAAGGTGGTCGAGGACGAAGTTACGTTGCAAACCTACTTATCGCGTCATCCCTCGTTTTTAGGTGTCGAGGTGCTGCGTCTGAAAGCCGCACCATGATTTTCGGCCGTCTGCTCCATCGGGCAGGCGGCTTTTTTGATAAAACGATGTTAGAATAGGGGTATATTAGAAATAAGCTATTTATGATCTTTTCTCAAAGAGTGCGGTTCTGACTTGGAAATGGTCACAAATTCTGTAATGGGTAGCATAGACAACCCTACTTAGTCAATTCTCTATTTTTAGAGATTATCATTGAAAGGCATTTCGATAAATTTATGTGGGCTGTTTTATGTTCCATGAGATACAGTTTAGCCCGCCTCCATGACAGATTATATTTGAGATATCAATCGGTTCGATGCAACCTTGATAGTCCGAGAATGCCGCCTCAATTTGCTGTAACGCTTGCTCATCTTCCTTCATATTGAATATAGGTACTATGATAACATTCTTTGTCTGAAGAAAATTGATGTATGCCCAAGAATATTCTCTATTACGTGGGTGAGTGGAGTATTTCATGACTATGACATCAAAATTCCGTTCCAATTCTTTTAGAAACTTATTTGCAAAATAGCGAGACATTTCGTAAGCTGTCAGCAAAACTGTGTTCTGATTAACCCAACGGACAATACCATCAGCATGACCATATGTTTCTGATTTATCCCACGGCAGAAAGATAATGCTACATTCAAATAACTGTTCAAGCATGGCAATTATCTTGTTGCGTGGAATATTTTTGTTCTCACTAAATACCTTTTCAGTCATTATCACTTTATTGGGACACTTAATAATGTTACCGCCATCTATTATCAAATTAGTTTTGACGATCGGAATATTCAAATCTTGTAAAACGGCAATCGGGTCTGTTAGATAGCTCTTTCCGTTCTCGTTCTGCAAGTAGTCTGGCTTATAAGTGTATTGTACAAACTTGGTTTTGTTGACTTGTATGGGCATATAATCCCTGCACCAATAATCTTTGGTATGGTGTAGGAAACCATATTTAATTCTATACTTATCCAACAACTTGCAGATGTTATTTATCGGAACTGGAAAGTCCTTTAATGCCCATTCCGAGAAATATACAGTATCGGTCAGTCGGTCGGTAACCATATATCGCCTTTGAGTTTATACTGCCATTGCCGTGTGTCCTTTTCTGTTGTTCTCTTACCGTCTTTTATAATGTATACCCCTTTTCTCGCATTTGGTAAAAGATTTTCTTGTGGAAGATGTTCATCATCAACCCATACGATGCTGGACCTATCGTTTAGTGAGAAGCCATTAAGATAATATTTTAAGTATAGAACTCGTTCATCGCGAAATGCCCCTTTGGAAGTCAGAGGGATAAAATCTTTTTGCTCAATGTCATATATCGAATATTCACGAATCAGAGCCGAAGCCCTGTATTCTTGCTCCTCATTCTCAAAAGTAATGTCGAATCCTGAACTGTGCATGTAAATTG
Organism: uncultured Bacteroidales bacterium; assembly: GCA_949297215.1. Classification (GTDB taxonomy): domain Bacteria; phylum Bacteroidota; class Bacteroidia; order Bacteroidales; family Bacteroidaceae; genus Alloprevotella. The sequence goes on from CASFRV010000001.1 coordinate 619,804, forward strand.
ACATAAGTGGTAAATAAGGTTCCTCATATGGATCTTTTGTTTCTTCGCTTGTATGATTCCTATGATACATGATTGGGTCTTTGATTGCATCCGGTTTGTTGCTCTCGTCATGATAGTAAAATTCAACTGTGCGAATGTACACTCTGTATACATCATTTACCTTAATATAGCCTCCATAGATGAAATGAGAAGCCAAGTTTTTAAACGTATCTGTTAATTCTTCAATCGAAGAATGGCGTTTGAAGTTTGACAGATGTTCATATAATGTCATACTGCAGTAAATTTAAGTTCTTCTAATAGCGAGCTATATGTTCTTCTGAACTTACTGGATTTATTTAGAATTATACCTATATTCTTGATGTGCATAAGCTCATTGAAATACGCCATGTCTGCTATTGCCGACCTCATTGTATCTACTGATGACCTGTATCCAGTCACTAATTTCGCTCCTGTTTGTTCCTTAAATTTTAAGGCTAAGTTTTCGTTAGCCAACGTTCGGCATGAACTAAAATGGACAATCTTGTTGAAAAAGAATTCTTTATTTAAATTGGCAAGTTCTGCCAAATCAATATCACCATTTTCTCCTTCAAACGAGAGAGCATGATTCCATCCATGAGACGAGAAATAGATGATATCATACTTGTTAAATTTGCGTTTGTCATTGGTAAAGTAATCCATATAATATTGTAAATTTTCTCTCGACAGAATATGTCTGTGTACAATATTACAGTTATAGAAGTTACTCAAGCAATCTAAAAGCAACTTAGTTTCAAGTTTAAACTGATTGCCCTTGTGGCTGTTATATAGCCATTCCGTTTCAAAACAAATTATGTTATGCATAGTTTAATAAAGTATTACATTTATCACTCTGTACCAAGCTTATTTGGAATAAGGAGATTACGAACATCATTTCTTTAGATGCTTGCAATCTGGTATAATACAGGAATGGGAGGCTTCACCTTATTCATGACATACGGATTAACCATGTTGAAAGTCTTTCCAACCTGTTTTCAATTCTGTTTGGCAAATGCCCTTAGCCTCCAAAACCTCTTATATTAGATTCATATTTGCATTATTTCGTCTAACGGCTACAAAGGTGCATAATTTATTTGGTAAGTGGCTCGTTTAAGAAAAGAGATTGTTACTTTTGAAGCGATAAACGCATGATTTGAAAAAGCAAAATTGGGAAATGTAATAAAATCAACAGATTTGCAGATAATAACTCGTCTAAGCAGTAATTTATCGTAAACATTTTTATTAGCAACTTATCTGTCAAAAAAGTATATTCAGACAGAACGAAACAAGCTCAATACTAACATTTGCCATGATACCCAATAGCAGTTTTGCTATCTCTTTCTCCGAACGATTACGGTTGCTTCGGATAGTTTTCTGCCGGGCGCCCATTTCTTACTGATATACGTTTCGTACCATTTTAGTGGTGTCAAACGCCTCACGGTTAGGAAATCACTGGTAAGGCCACGCTATCTGCGCCTTGACGTTGTCAAACGCACAGTCTACCGCCATTTCATCGCGGTTCTTGCTTTTTCCCTATAACCCTTAGCATCCCACAAATCTTTGAAAATGCGCTACTTGCAGCAGAATTGCGCGATAATCTTGTTGATTATAACCCGTCCTATAATTGAGACAAATCCATTCTTCTCTTTGTTTCTGTTTACGCAGAAAGCGAGCATGAAAGTGCTTCTCATAATCCCACTTTTGACCAAAATAAAAAGTAGGATATGGTGGTTTTAAAGGCAGAATGCAAACATATGCAGAATTCTGAAATATGAACCAATCGTAGCCAAACTATTTGATGTCAGTGAGAATGCTCAATTTCACTTTATTCTGTGTTTTATCCTATTATTTTTATAATGAAAACAAGGGGAAGCGCTTGCCCGGCCGGCCGGCATGATGTACCTTTGCGGCGGGCAAAACGGTGGCAGAGCTCCGGCTGGCAGCTTTTCTACCGCTTGCTTCTTTTATACCGGAAACCCCATGGAAGAAACCGAAAGAATACTTTTTTTACGACGCGAACTGCACCGGCACAACCACAACTATTACGTGCTGAATGCTCCCGAAATTTCCGACCGCGAGTTTGACGCCATGCTTGCCGAACTGACGGAGCTCGAAGCCCGCCACCCGGAAATGGCCGATCCCAATTCGCCCACGCAGCGCGTCGGCAGCGACCTCAACCACGAGTTCACGCAGCGCGCCCACGTCTATCCCATGCTCTCTTTGGGCAACACGTACAACCGCGACGACGTCCGCGCCTTTTATGAGCGCGTGGCCGACGGGCTCGGCGGTGAGCCGTTCGACGTTTGCTGCGAATTGAAGTTCGACGGCCTTGGCATATCGCTCGTCTACGAGGAGGGCCGCCTGCTTTACGCCGTCACGCGCGGCGATGGCGTCCGCGGCGACGACGTGACCGAGAACGTAAAAACCATCCGCTCCATTCCGCTCAGCCTCGTTCCGGGCTCGGGCTATCCCCGCCGCTTCGAAATACGTGGCGAAATATTGATGCCGTGGGTCAGCTTTGAGCAGCTCAACGCCGAACGGGCGGCCCGCGAGGAACCGCTCTTTGCCAATCCGCGCAATGCGGCTTCTGGCACGCTGAAGAGCAAAAACTCGGCCGTCGTGGCCGCCCGTCGCCTCGACGCCTACCTCTATTATTTGCTGGGCGACGCCACCCCCACCGACAGCCACTACGACAACATGCGGCTGGCCGCCTCCTGGGGCTTCAAGGTGTCCGACGCCATGCGCCGCGTCCACACGCTCGACGAAATTTATGCTTTCATCGACCTTTGGGACGTCGAGCGGAAAATGCTTCCGGTCGCCACAGACGGCATTGTGTTGAAGGTAGACTCGCTCCGCCAGCAGGAACGGCTCGGATATACGGCCAAGAGCCCGCGATGGGCCATCGCCTATAAGTTTCAGGCCGAGCGGGCATCCACACGCCTCCGCTCCGTCACGTTCCAAGTGGGCCGCACGGGAGCTGTGACGCCCGTGGCCAACATGGATCCCGTCCAGCTGGCCGGAACGGTCGTCCGGCGGGCCTCTCTCCACAACGAAGACATCATCCGTCAGCTCGACCTGCATCTTGGCGACCGCGTCTACGTGGAAAAGGCCGGCGAAATCATCCCGCAGATAGTGGGCGTCGACGTTGACGCCCGCCGCGAAGAGCCTGTGGGCGAGCCGGTACGGTTTATCGACACCTGCCCCGAATGTGGCGCCCGCCTCGTACGCTACGAAGGCGAGGCCGCCCACTACTGTCCGAACGACACGGCCTGTCCGCCCCAGCTGAAAGGACGCATCGAGCACTTCATCAGCCGCGACGCCATGAACATCGATTCGCTCGGCCCCGAAACGGTGGATGCCTATTTCTCGGCAGGACTTATCCATAACGCGGCCGATCTGTATCAAATCAAAACGTCGGACATTGCGGGCGAAGACGGCACGCGCGAGCGCTCGGCGGCAAAAATTGTCGAGGGCATACGCCGCAGCCTTGACGTACCGTTCGACCGCGTCCTCTACGCCCTGGGCATCCGCTTCGTGGGCAAGGTGGTGGCCCGGCAGCTGGCGCGCCATTTCAAGCGCCTCGACGCCCTGCGCGCCGCATCGCTCGACGAGCTCCTGCAAGTGGACGGAGTGGGGGCGGTCATTGCGCAAAGCGTCCGTTCGTTTTTCGCCAATCCCGTCAACGCCGACCTTGTGGCGCGCCTGGCGGCTGCCGGCGTTCAGATGCAGCTGCCCGAAGAGGAGCAGCTCTCCGACAGCCTTGCCGGAAAGAGCATAGTCATCAGCGGAACGTTTGCCCGCCACTCGCGCGACGAATACAAAGCCCTCATCGAGAAGCATGGCGGCCGCAACGTCGGCAGCATCTCGGGGAAAACGTCGTTCGTCCTTGCCGGCGAAAACATGGGTCCCTCCAAAATGGAAAAAGCTGCCAAACTGGGTGTTCCGCTCGTCTCTGAAACAGAGTTTTTAGCGATGATAGGCGAATAAGAAAAAATGACGGGCTTTTTCAGTCCGTCATTTTTTCTGTATCCTTTTCAAAGGGCGCCTGCCGGCCCCGGGTAGCGCCCTTTTCCGCGCGTGAAAGGCCCGTACCCGATGCAGCTTTGCGGACAAGCATGGTAGCAGGCCAGGCACATGGTGCAGCGATGCTGCCACGTGGGCCTCCCCTCCGCGTCGGGCCGGATGTTGCCCATGGGGCAGGCCTTGGCACAAGCTCCGCAACCCACGCAGCCGGCGCCGGCCCGGAAGCGGGCATCGTCCGTGAGCACGCGGTTGAAGAACGGCCGCAGCACATGGCTCTTTATCCACGGAAATGCGCCGGGCTTGACGTCGCAAACATTCCTTTCGCGCCGCCTTATGGCCGTTGCCACCCTTTCGAGCCTCGGGCCGGCGGCTTCCAGTTTGTGGCGGACCGTCGCCTCGTCGTCCACGTCGAAGCCGGGCAACGCCACGTAGGTGTTGGGCATGGCTATGGAGAAGGCCGCCGACAGCCGGCAACCTTTTGATTGCAGGAGGCTTGCCGTGAGGCGGTCGGTGCGCCCGACGTCGTCGCCGCAGGTGCAGACCACGTAGACGTAGTTCCCCGAGGCGGGGCGGAAGGCGTCGCTGCGCAACCATTTTTCGACAAACAGCGGTGGCCCCCAGGCATATACGGGAAACACGAGCCCCGTGCAGGCATCTGCTCCGTCGGCCGGCTTATCCGTTTCATGGGTGGCCGTCATTTCGACCGCCGTGTTGTGCAGCAGAGCGGCCAGCCGCAAAGCAACGGCCCGGCTGTTTCCCGTTCCCGAAAAGTAGTAAATCATGTCGGTGCGTTATAAATGGACCTGAAAGACGAAACAGTCGGAAAAGACGCGTTCCGCCTCGTCCACCTTGTGGCTAAACAAGCCGTAGACGGCGCTTCCGCTCCCCGTCATCGAAGCATAAAGGGCGCCCATATCGTAGAGCGTTTCCTTGATGGCGGCAATCGTGGGGTGAGCCGGGAATACGCTTGCCTCAAAGTCGTTGCCGATGCATTCGCGCCATTTCTCAACGGGCTGTTGCAACGCCCGGCGCAGGTCGCATGCCGGGCGGCGCGGCGTAATGCCGGCATAAGCCTCGCGCGTGGAGACAGAGACTGCCGGCTTCACCAGCACCAGCACATAGCCCCGCAGCGACAGGTCGATAGGGGTCAGGCGGTCGCCGATGCCCGTGGCATAGCAGGGACGCGAGCGCACGAAAAAGGCACAATCGGCTCCGAAAGCGCTCACACGCCGCTCCATCTCCTCGGCTGAAAGCCCCAGCGCGAAGGTTTCGTTGAGCATCGTCATCATGGCCGCCGCGTCGCTGCTGCCCCCGCCCAGGCCGGCCCCCGTTGGCACGCGCTTGTAGAGATAGATGTCGAGCGGAGGCAAGTGGAACTCCCGGCGCATGGCTTCGTAGACGCGTACGATGAGGTTCTGCTCGGGCCGGCCGTCAATTTTCAGGCCGGCCGTTTGCAGCGCATACGGTGCGTTGCTGCCTTTCAGCGGCTTGATTTCCAGATTGTCGTGCAGCGGGATGGGGTAGAACACGGTTTCCAGATCGTGGTAGCCGTCCGGCCGCCTGGCGGTGACGTACAGCCCTATGTTGATCTTAGATGGGGGAAAGGATAGCATAAATGATGGGTTTTACGTTTCAAATTTAGCATTTGCGCCCGGAACGGCCAAGACGCGCCGGGCTTTTCTGTCCTACTGCCCGTCCGCTCAGAGCTCCGTGCCCGCGACGCGGCGGCCGTTTCGCAGAAAATGCCGAACTTTGCGGCCATGATGTGGATCATTGTCCTGACGATATGGAGCTTTGCGCTCGTGGGCTACGTCTTGCGCCGCCGTTGGCAGCCTTCGATGGACGTGCCCGTCCGCCTGCTGGTATGGCTGCTGCTATTTCTCGTGGGGTGGGAGGTGGGAGCCGACCGTTCCCTCGTGCGCAGCTGGCGCAGCCTGGGCGCCGACGCCTTGTGCGTTACGCTTCTCACCGTGGCAAGCTGCGCTGTCGGCGCCCGCCTGTTCCTGCGCTGTGTGCGCGTGCCCGTATGTACGCCCCCGGCGGGTGGCGGCCGGCCGGGGGCTACGCTGTGGGCAAACGTGCGGAGCAACCTGGTCTACGTCGGGTTCTTTCTCGCGGGGGGAGCCGTCGGTTTTTCCACGTGGTTTCCGCCCCTGCCGGCCGGAGCGTCGTCGGCAGCCCTCTTTCTGCTGCTGGCAGCCGTGGGCTTCCACATCGGGCAGAACGACACGCTGCGCGCCAGTCTGCGCCGGGTGGACCGCCGCCTGTTGCTGCTGCCGCTCGTCACCATCGTGTCGACGTGGGCAGGCGCGCTGCTCACATCCATTGTCATGCCCCATCACACGGTGGCCGAATGGCTGGCCGTCGGGTCGGGCTTCGGCTATTATTCCCTTTCGGGCATTCTCATCAGCGAAGCCATCAGCCCGGCCCTGGGCACCGTGGCCATTGCCCACAACATCCTGCGCGAGCTTTGCGTCCTGCTGGGCGCTCCTTTTCTGGCCCGCCTGTGCGGCCCCCTGGCTCCGGTGAGCGTGGGCGGCGCCACGTCGGGCGATACGTCGCTGCCGGCCATTGCTGCTGCGAGCGGCAGCGTGTTTGTTCCCCTCTCCATCTATCACGGTGTGTCGGTCGACTTCACCGTTCCCTTTCTCGTTTCCTTTTTCTGCTCGTTCTGAGTGGCCTCTGCCGGGCTCTGATGCGCGCTGCACGTAGAGATGCGCTGTGCCGCCTCGCTGCCTCTTCCCGCACCGCTCTGTCAGCGGCGCGGCGGGCAGGTCGGCTGATGCCAGTTCTGCCACCCGGTCGTTGCCGTCGTGAAAATTTATTTTCAAGCCCGTTGCCTGCTTTTTCAAGCCGGCAACGTCCGCTTTGCTCCCGGCTTCGTGCGTTTTGACGCCGGCTCCGGTACATGGAGCCGGGAGCAAAAGGCCTGCGGACACAAAAAAGGCGCCCCCGCTCTCTGTGCTTGGAGAGCGGGGGCGCCCGTATGAATGGATTTCGCGGGGACGTCAGAAGACGAAATGAACAAAGTCGTTGAAGATGGCGTAGGCCATCAGCAGGAGCAGCAACGTCATGCCCACCATCTGGGCAACCTCCATGAAGCGGTCGCTGGGCTTACGCCGCGTGACCACTTCGTAGAGCAGGAAGAACACATGGCCACCGTCGAGGGCCGGTATGGGCAATATGTTCATGAAAGCCAAAATCAAGCTGATGAAGGCCGTCAGCTCCCAAAAGCGCTCCCAATTCCAAGCCGTGGGGAAAAGGCTGCCGATGGCTCCGAAGCTGCCCACGCTCTGGGCGCCTTCCTTCGTAGCCAGGTATTTCAGGTCGTCCACGTAGCCGCTCAGCACGTTCCAGCCGTGAACGGCGCCGGCCGGGAACGACTCGAAAAAGCCATAGCTCACGGTGCGCTGCTCGTAATCGGACCAAGGATTGTACCACACAAGCCCCATCATATAATTCTCGCCGAGCTGCAGGCGCAGACTGTCGACGCGGTTGCTCCCGGCGTGCTGCACAGCCACCGTGACGTTGCGCAGGGCCAGGCTGTCGGCCGGCTTGCCGGCTGCGAGCACGTCGCTCATGCGGCCGCGCAGGTCGGAAACCTCGTTAGACGTCGTCACGGGCGTGCCCGCATAGGCCGTCATGCGGTCGCCGGGACGGATGCCGGCCTTGTCGGCGGGCGAACCGGGCACCACGCTGTCGACAAGCGCCGGCGCAAGCGGGTAGAGGAAGGGGGGCTGCTCCTTCATCATGTCGAGCAGGTTGAGCCCGCCCGGCAAGGCAAAGGTCACCTCCTTGCCGTCGCGCAAGACCGTTACGGAACGGGCGTTGCTGATGTCGCGATAGACGTCGCCGATGCTTTGCGAGCTGTCGAAACGGTCGAACGAGCCCACATCGGTGCGCAGGGGGATGTCGCCGTCGCGGAAGCCGAGCTGCTGCGCCGTTTCGTTGAACTTAAAGCCGTGTTTCATGTTCTCAATGGGCGTGTAGGTGTCGCCCCACGTAAAGAGAATCATGGCATAGATGAAGAAGGCAAGAAGAAAGTTGACCAGCACGCCGCCCACCATGATGAGCAGACGCTGCCAGGCCGGCTTGGCCCGGAACTCCCAGGGCTTGACGGGCTGCTTCATCTGTTCGCGGTCCATCGACTCGTCGATCATGCCCGCAATCTTCACGTAGCCTCCCAGCGGCAGCCAGCCGAGCGCGTAGGTCGTGTCGCTGCGGCGGGGCTTGAACTTGGCAAGCGTGAACCACGGGTCGAAGAAAAGGCAGAACTTTTCCACGCGCACCTTGAAGAGCTTGGCGAAAAGGAAATGACCGCCTTCGTGCAGGAGTATCAGGATGGAAAAGCAGAGGATGAGCTGTAAAGCCCGGATGAGAAATACTTCCATGTTTGGTTTCGGATGTTTATCAACGTAAATATTGTTTCATGATTTCGCCGGCCACGCTGCGCGCCTCGGCATCGGTGGCAAAATAGTCGTCGAGCGTGGGCGACGCCACGCGGGACACGCCCTGCATGGTGCGGGCTATGATTTCGGAGATGGCCGGGAAGGCTATGCGGTCTTCGCGAAACGCGGCATTGGCCACCTCGTTGGCCGCGTTCATGACGCACGGCGCGTTGCCTCCCAGCGCGGCAGCCTCGTAGGCCAGCCGCAAACAGGGGAAACGGTCGAAGTCGGGCCGCTCGAACGTGAGACGGCCGAGCGCAAAGAGGTCGGGGCCGTCGTTGCCCTCCAAAGGCAACCGCTCGGGAAAGGACAGGGCATACTGGATGGGCAGGCGCATGTCGGGCAGGCCGAGCTGTGCCTTGACTGCCCCGTCGACAAAACGGACGGCCGAATGGACGATGCTTTCGGGATGGACCACCACCTCGACATCGGAGGGACCGACGCCGAAAAGCCAGCAGGCCTCGATCATCTCAAAGCCCTTGTTCATCATCGTGGCAGAATCGATGGTTATCTTTGCGCCCATTTTCCAATTGGGGTGGCAAAGCGCTTCGGCACTGCCGACGCCGGAGAGCTGCTCCGCGCTCATCGTGCGGAACGGACCGCCCGAAGCCGTGAGCAGGATTTTGGCTATTTTGTTCTGCCCCTCGCCGACAATACACTGGAAAATGGCGGAATGCTCGCTGTCAACGGGCAGGACGGGCACGCGGTTTTCGGCGGCCAGACGGGTGATGACGTCGCCCGCCACAACGAGCGTTTCCTTATTGGCCAGGGCCACAGTTTTGCCGGCGCGGATGGCGCTGACCGTGGGGCGGAGTCCCGAAAAACCAACCATGGCCGCCAGCACCATATCGACAGGAGCGGCCTCGACAACCTCGCAAAGAGCTTGCGCTCCGGCATAGACCTTGACGGGCAAGTCGGCCAGCAGCTCGCGCAGGCGGTCGTATTTTTCCTCGTTGGCGATGACAACGGCGTCGGGCCGGAACTGACGGGCCTGGGCTGCCAGGCGGTCGACGTTGTTGTTGGCCGTCAACACATAGGCTTCGAAGCGGTCAGGGTGCTGACGGATGACGTCGAGCGCCTGCGTGCCGATGGAGCCGGTGGACCCCAGAAGGGCTATTTTTTTCTTCTTCATGCGTTTAAGACTCTTGTGAAAGTTCCAAAAGTCCGTCGGGAAGGGACAGATGGAGGCTGCGGCCGTGGTGGTCGAAGGCCGTAACAAAATCGGTGTGGAAGGGAACGAGCCACGAACGGCCGTCGGCGGCCGTAATGGTGAGCAGCACGTTGGCCGAGCGGTCGTCGACGTCGGTTATGCTCCCCAGACGCGTGTCGTCGTCCACGTAGACGGCGTAGCCCGTAAGGGCTTTCAACGACTGAAAGGCCGGCTCATCGTCGTCGGGGACGTGGGACAGGGGATAGAAAACCTTCGTGCCGACCAGCGAACGGGCGCGGCGCTCGTCGTCGACGTGCTCAAACTTGAAGATGGCCACCTCGTTGCTCTTGAACCTGTATTCTTCCCAAAAGAAAGGAACGAGGATGCCGTCTATCTGCATAATGAGATACTCGGCATCGCCGCGGTCGAAAACATCGTCGGTGAAGCGGAGCTCCACCTCGCCGCTGATGCCGCGGCTCTTGGCAATATATCCTATCTGAAAAACTTCGTCGGCGTTTATCATGCTTCGCGAACAATTTTTGCCCCCAGGCGGTTCAGACGCTGCTCGATGTGCTCGTAGCCGCGGTCGATCTGCTCAACGTTGTCGATGCGGCTCGTGCCTTCGGCGCTCATGGCGGCGATGAGCAAAGCGATGCCGGCACGGATGTCGGGCGAGACCATGCGGCGGGCCCGCAGCTTCATGTTGTTGTCGTGCCCGACGACGACGGCCCGGTGGGGGTCGCACAAAATAATCTGCGCGCCCATGTCGATCAGATTATCGACAAAGAAAAGACGGCTCTCGAACATTTTCTGATGAATAAGGACGGAGCCTTTGGCCTGGCAGGCTACGACGAGCAGCACGCTCAGGAGGTCGGGCGTAAGGCCGGGCCATGGAGCATCGGCCAGGGTCATGAAAGAACCATCGAGAAAAGACTCTATTTCGTAGTGGTCCTGTCGCGGTATGAAAAGGTCGTCGCCGCGGCGCTCCATACGTACGCCCAGGCGGCTGAAAGCTTCGGGAATGATGCCGAGATGATCGTAGGCTACGTCCTTGATGGTGAGTCCGTCGCCGACCATGGCGGCCATGCCGATGAAGCTTCCGATCTCGATCATGTCGGGAAGGATGGTGTGGGTGGCGGCATGCAGCTTTTCCACGCCTTCGATGGTGAGCAGGTTGGAGCCTATGCCGCTTATGCGGGCCCCCATGCGGTTGAGCAGGCGGCAGAGCTGCTGTATGTAGGGTTCGCATGCGGCGTTGTAGACGGTGGTGGTGCCTTGGGCGAGAGCGGCGGCCATGACGATGTTGGCTGTGCCGGTGACGGAAGCTTCGTCAAGAAGCATGTAGGTGCCATGCAGGGCGTCGGCAGCCAGCACGCTATGGCCGGTTGCCTCGTCGTAAGAATAGTTGGCGCCAAGCTTGCGGAAACCATAGAAGTGGGTGTCGAGACGTCGCCGGCCTATTTTGTCGCCTCCGGGCCGGCAGACGGCCACCCGCCCGAAGCGCGCAAGCAGCGGGCCGAGCAGCAGGATGCTGCCGCGCAAAGCCGAGCTGCGCGTCAGAAATTCGCTTGTCAGCAGGTAGTCGAGATTGACATGCGCTGCACGAAACGTGTAGGCCGACGGCGAACGGCGCTTCACCTCGACGCCCATGATTTGCAGCAGACGGATGAGGTTGTTGACGTCTTGTATGTCGGGAATATTATCGATGCATACTTCCTCGTCGGTGAGAAGAGTGGCACATATCACTTCGAGAGCTTCGTTTTTGGCTCCTTGCGGCGTGATTTCTCCCTTAAGGCGATGTCCGCCTTCGATGATGAACGATGCCATGGTGCGGGATGAAAGTGGGATGAACGGGGTGGGTGATCAAAGCGTGCGAGGTGCACAGTCGGTCAATTGGAGTAGTTGCGCCGCCCTTTGCGCGAACGGTTGTTCCCGCCATTTTCATACGCCCCGACAACAGGCATACCCAAGGGGGCGTACGTGAAATCGGGATGGATGGCTCCGTCGGTATAGCGGGCCAGGTCCTCGCTGACCTTGGCGTCCTCGATGCCGTCGCCCTTCCATTCGGCCAAGTCGTACTTCATGCGGTAAGCCACGATGCGCGTCAGCTCGTCGCGCTCGCTCCCCTCGGGCATTTCGGCAAGCTTCCGTATGAGCTTTTCGAGCAGGTGGCCGTAGTGGCGGTAGCGGATGGGCTTGCCGGGATAAGAGAGATGGGCAGGTTGCGGCCCCGTCTCTCTTTTTTCAATTTCGCAGGGATAGTCGATATCAAGCCGGTAGCCGGAGATATAAGCCAGATGATCCCAAAGCTTGTGCTTGAAATCGGGTACGCCTCGCATCTGGGGAAAAAGATTTCCCATGACGGCAATGATGGTTTCGGCATAAGCCTGCCGCTCGGCCCGGTTCTCAATGGCAACGGCGTGCTCCACCATTTGCTGAACGAGACGGCCGTATTCGGGCAGCTTCAATTTTTCTTGACTGGTATTGTAGTCCATTTGGAAATTCCGTAAAGATATGTTTGCTGAAAATTCTTTCTGTTTGTCGTCCGAATCAATCTTTCCGCGTTTCGTGCAGCAGATCTTTCGGACGTGATGCGACGAACGATTTCAGGTAGAAAGGTTCGAAATAGGCCACGTCGACAAACTGCCCGCGGGCCATGGCTTGCTCGGCCAGGGGAAGCATGTTGCGCGCCGACGGACAAACGCCGTCGATGAAACGGGCATTGGGGTGGGTGAGGACCTCGCGACACTTGGCTGCTCCGTTGCCGAAGAAATAGACCGGGTGGCGGTCGAGATACTCAGCGTAGCTGTTGCTATCGACAACATCGGCCGACGTTTCCCGGACGACTGCCAGGCTGCGGTCGTAGATGGCGGAATATACTTCCATACGACGGGCGTCTATCATGGGACAAAGCAGCGCGTCGTCGGGCAGTTCGTCGTGATATAAAAGCACCGGAACGCTCAACACTTTGAGCGTAGGGACGGCTATCAGCCTGACGCCACGCCCGTAGCAGACGCCCTTGGCCGTGGAAACGCCTATACGCAGCCCCGTGTACGACCCCGGGCCGCAGCTGACCGCCACGGCGTCGAGAGGTATGGCATGGCTGTCGGCGAAAGACACTGCCTCGTCGACAAAGGGCGCCAACAGCGTGGCATGACGGTGTCCTTCCTCGTTTTTCCGCTCGAAAAGGCACATACCTTCCTGGCTGAGCGCCACGGAGCAGACTTGGGTGGAAGTTTCAATATGTAAAATGCAAGACATAACGCAATATGATTAAAATGGCAGAAGGATAAAAGAGAGAAACCGGCGGCTGCGACGTCCTGATGCCCAGCCACCCCTCCTTTTTATTTTCCAAAAACCATTTTCCAGGCAGCAAAGTTAGAAAATCCCGCCGGATCGGGCAAACATTTACCCTGAAAGCGACGGAGGGAGCATGGAAATGGGAACGACATTATAAAAAAGTTCCCGGCTGCAACTGCAATCGGGAACCGTATGCGTGAACCGAAGATGCGTCAGAACGGGGCGTCGGACGGGGCGGGAGCAAAAGGCATGTCGGCGGGGGGAGGGGGCATCATGCCTTCGTCAACAGGGGGCAGGTCGGCGCCGTTCATCCTGGAAGAGAGCACAGCCGGGTTGTCGTTGCCGGAAGAAGGTATGACGTCGTCTTCGGGATTTTGGAAACGGGTGTATTGCCCCTTGAAGGTGAGGAGGACGTCGCCCACGGCGCCGTTACGGTGTTTTGCAATGATGATTTCGGCCATTCCGTGGAGATCGCGCCCGGCGCTGTCCTCGTAAATGTGGTAGTATTCGGGACGATGGATGAAGCACACCATGTCGGCGTCCTGCTCGATGGCACCCGACTCGCGCAAGTCGCTCAGCTGGGGGCGTTTGCCCTCGATGCCCTCGCGGCTCTCCACACCACGGTTCAACTGGCTCAGAGCCAAAATGGGTATGTTGAGCTCTTTGGCCAGTCCCTTTAAGGAGCGGCTGATGGTGGAAACCTCCTCCTGGCGGCTGCCGAAGCTCATACCCGAAGCATTCATGAGCTGCAAATAGTCGATCATGATGAGACGGATGCCATGCTCGCGCACCAGGCGGCGGGCCTTTGTGCGAAGCTCGAAAACAGACAGCTGTGGCGAATCGTCGATGAAGAGCGGGGCGCCGATGAGCTCCTTGATCTTGAAGTCGAGCTGGCCCCATTCGTAGGGAGCCAGCTGGCCGCTTTTAATCTTGTCGCTCGTGATTTCGCATACGTTGGCAATCAGGCGGTTGACGAGCTGCACATTCGACATTTCCAAGGAAAAGAACGCCACCGGCACCCGCTGGTCGACAGCAATATTCTTGGCCATGCTGAGCGCAAAGGCCGTTTTACCCATCGCAGGACGTGCGGCCAATATGACGAGGTCAGAATTTTGCCATCCGCCGGTAATCTTATCCAGCTTGAAGAAGCCGCTGGCTATACCGCTCAATCCATCGCTGCGGGCAGCGGCTTTCTGAATCATGTCGTAGGCTTCCTGAATGACAGGGTCGATCTGCGTGTAGTCCTTATTGAGGTTCTGCTGCGATATTTCGAACAGCTTGCCTTCGGCCTCCTGCATCAGCTCGTCGACATCCTGCGTGGCGTCGAAAGCTTTTGTCTGAATGTTGCTGGTATAGGTGATGAGCTCACGCGCCAGGGCTTTCTGAGCAATGATGCGGGCGTGATACTCGATATGTGCCGAAGAGGCCACCATACCGCTCAACTGCGTGATATAGAACGGGCCGCCCACTTCTTCCAGCTGGTCGGTCGATTTGAGCTGCTCGGCTACGGTGAGAATATCCACCGGCTTCTGCTCGATGTTGAGCCGACGGATGGCTTCGTAGATGAGCTGATGCCGGTGTTCGTAGAAGCTTTCGGGGCGCAGGATTTCGCTAACTTGCGAATAGGCGTCCTTTTCGATCATCAAGGCGCCGAGGACAGCCTTTTCAAGCTCCGGTGCCTGCGGTTGCAGGTGGCCATAATCGTCGGTGGCCGGCGCTTCTTTTCTTCGATAGCTGCTATTGGTTGCTTTTTTTGCCATTTCTTGTCATTAATGAGGAAGATTTCCGCTTTCCTCGTCCGTAAAAACGCCTTCGTAACACCCCATATCGGGGGCGCCGTCGGCAAAACGACTTTGCCCGTTCCGATCTGAGGGATAGTATGCGCGCGTAATTTCGGGATCAGCCGTACCGACGGCCTGCGATGCGGCGTTCAGCCCAAAGGAGAACAGGAGACGGTCGAGATCAAACTCGGGCGAGAAATTTTCATCGCGGCATACTTCGTTCTCTTCGCTGTCCCACAAACTTCCGACAATGTGCTCGTCTTCGTATGCGGGCGTGTCGAGCAGGCAATGGCGGAAAGAGTAGTTAAACAGCTCGTCGCGATAGCGCTCGGAAGCGTGTCCCATGATTTCATCGGAAGAATAGCCTGTAATAATACAGTTCGCAAAATCGGCACGCTGCAAAGGAAGAGGTATGCCGCTGTCTTCGTTGAAAAACTCCAAGGCCACGCCGCGACCACCGGTGAAGGCGTAAAAATTGCCTATGGTGCAGTGAATAAACGTATTGTCGCCGCCATAAAGCGTCACGCAATTGCCTCCGGCATTGGTTATCTGCGTGTTTCCCACAAAGATGCGCGACATACGTGCATAAAGCGCATCGCCACTGAAATTGTGGAGAATGCTGTTTTCCAAGCGCAGCTTTTCCCGCTCCGTACCGGACGAATCGCAGCGGAGGCCAAACGTGCCGCTATGGATATCTGCGTAAGAAATGACGTTGCCAAAGCTTTCGGCCGTAAACTCCACGCCGCCCCATTGAGCGGGTATGCGATCGTATGGCTGGTCGGTAAACATATTTCCCAACCGGTCGCCCCGCATAAGCACGGGGCGACCGGGCGTTCCTTCCACCCGAAGCGTGCCATGCACAATCAAACGGCTGTCGGGGTGGAAATAAAGACGTACGCCCTCGCCGATGGTGAGCGTTGCCCCGGAGGCAACCACCAGGCTGTCGAACACCTGGTAGGGCTTGGAGGAGGAGAGGAGCGTATCGCGGCTGATAAAGAGTGCGTTGAGAGGCTCGACGTCTTGCCCGAAGGCAGAGAGGACCACCGCCTGGCGGGTGCCGCCTTCTGTCACGAAGACCAATTCGTCTTTCGTTTCGACCGGCTCGTCTGCATGGTTGACGGGGGGCGTCATTTCGACGAAAACATACATGCTGTCTTTCCCGGCTATTTCAAAGCCGCTGCCACTGCCGTTTTCAAGGAACGCCCCATCCACATTTACCCGAAAAGCCGACTCAGCTCCGCCAGCCAAAGATACCTCGGGCAGACGAATGGCCTCTTCGTTGCGGTTATACACCATGAAGGTGCGCGTGCTTGCCGGCTGCCCGCTAATGACCGTATCGAAAGCGACCGTATCGGCCGAAAAGGCAAGACGCGCCTGGGGCGACGTCGTATAATCGTCGTCGCTCATACAAGAAACGAGGGCGCCCGGCACGACCCACATAGCCAGACCGAGCGCCCACAACGTGGAAAAGAAGCGTTTCATCATTCCGCTTCGGGTATGTGTTTCAGTATGTCGAGCAAATGGTCCCAAACCATCTGAACCGTGGGAATGAGCAGCCGCTCTTCGGGCGAATGAACTCCGCGCAGCGTCGGGCCGACGCTGATCATGTCAAGATGCGGATATTTCTCGCTGAAAAGGCCGCACTCCAAACCGGCATGAATAGCCAAAATCTTCGGTTCTTTATGGAAAAGACGCCGGTAGCTCTCTTTTGCGATGGCTAAGATTTCACTTTGGGGATTCATCTTCCATCCGGGATAGCCTTCGTTAGTAACGACGCGGGCTCCGCCCAACTCAAACGCTGCCCGCACCGTGGCGCTCATGTTTTCGCGGGCCGACCCGATGCTGCTGCGCTGACTGGTGGTTACGACAATGCGGTCGCCATCCTTTCTGATGCTTGCCAGATTAGACGACGTCTCAACCAGCCAGTCGAGTTCCTGACTCATGGCAAAAACGCCGTTGTGTACTGCACGCAAGGCAAGCAGCATGCGGCGGCAGGCGGCGCGCTCCATGGCGGAAGCCTGGGCGGGCACACTTTCGAGCGTAAACGCGACGGACGGCTCTGTTTCAGCATATTCTTCGCCGACAGCAGCCTGATAGATATTCAAATCGACGCGCAATGTCTCCTTAAAATCCATGGGAACAGCACACACGGCACATCCCTCGCGGGGAATGGCATTGTGCAGGCCGCCGCTCTGGATGTCGACAAGGCGCAAATCGGTTTTTTCCATCTCGTCGCACAGGAAGCGGACGAGCAATTTGTTGGCGTTGGCCCGCTTCTTATTGATATCGTCGCCGGAGTGGCCTCCCGTCAAACCCTTTACCCCGACCCGGAAATAATAGAAATCAGCGGGAACGGACTCTTCGGGACAGGGAAACTCGGCTGTGGTGCGGGCACCGCCGGCACAGCAGACAAAGATCTGCCCCTCGTCTTCCGAATCCAGGTTGATCAAATAATCGCCTTGCATGAAGCCGGGCTTCATGCCGGCCGCACCCGTGAGACCGGTCTCTTCGTCACGCGTGAAAACGCACTCCAACGGACCGTGTATGATGTCGCTGCTTTTCAGTATGGCCATCTGCATGGCCACGCCGATACCATCGTCGGCCCCCAGCGTTGTGCCACAGGCTTTCAGCCACTCACCGTCGGTTTCGGTCTGAATGGCGTCGTTCATAAAATCGAAAGCGACGTCGGCATTCTTCTCGCATACCATATCCATATGGCTTTGCAAGATAACTGTGCGACGATTTTCATACCCCGGCGTCGCAGGCTTACGAATCAGTACATTCCCTGTTTCGTCCACCTTTGTTTCCAGCCCAAGCCCCTCGCCGAAAGCTTTCAGAAAAGCAATCATCTTTTCTTCCCGCTTCGAAGGGCGCGGAATGCGGTTCACTTCGGAAAAGCAATCGAACACGATACGTGGCTTCAAGATTTCTTCGTCTTTCATTCTGTATACCTATTAATTATTTGTAAGCAACCGTTAAAAACCGGAGCCATGCGAGGATAAAAAAGTTTTCACTCGTATCTTTGCACGCGAGTTGAACCATTTCGACACCCCTCTGCCGTCTCCACCTATCTTCCATACTGAAAGACGCGGCTGCCGGCAGCAAAAATACGGAAAATATGTGGGAGACAATTTGGATATCATTGTTAATTCTTGCTATCTGCATGGTTTTTCTGTGTGTGAAAATCTTTTTCCACAAGCCGTTCGGATCAGGGCATGTCGACGACAGCCGCGAACTGCGCCGCCGGGGCATCACTTGCTTCAACTCGCAGGATGCGGCAGCCCAACGAAAGGGAAGGGCCCGCATCAGCGAAAAACGTAAACCGACAAATTCATTTTAAAAACTTAAAGTATCACCAGTTACTACATGAAAACGAATTTCTTTCTGAAAGCCATACAAGTCACCGCTGTTGCATGCTGCCTTATGGGGTGTGACAGCAAAAACGAGACCCCGGCAGCCGTCAAGAGCAACGGACTGCCCAAAGCCGGCACCACACAGGGCGCCATTGCTTTCGTCGACGTTGACAGCCTGATGAGCAAATACGAATTCAGCAAGGAATATACGTTGCAAATGACTAAAAAGCGCGACGACTATACAGCACAGATCGACCGCAAAGGTCGGGCTCTGCAAAACAGCGCCGCCAATTTCCAGAAAAAGCTGCAAGAAGGGAAATTTACCTCGCAGGACGAAGCGGTAAAAGCCCAAACAGCTTTGCAGCGTCAGCAAGAAGAATTGCAGCAGCTTCAAGAAGAACTGGCTACGTCGTTCGACGAAGAGCAGCAGGCTTTCAACAAAGCCCTGCGCGACAGCATCAACAACTTCCTGGCCGACTATAACCGCACGCGCAAGTTCTCCATGATATTGAGCAAAGCCGGCGACAACATCTTGTACGCCGACAAAGCGCTCGACATTACCGACGACGTCATCTCGGGGCTCAACAAACGCTACAAGAAAAAGTGAGGACGAACGCTGCAAAAACCCATTCAAAAATTTGGCCATATCAAATTTCAATCGTAATTTTGCAGTCGAAAACAAAAGGAAAGTTGCCGGAGTGATCGATCGGGGCGGACTCGAAATCCGCTGTACGGCTTGTCCGTACCGGGGGTTTGAATCCCTCACTTTCCGCTAAAAAGAAGAGCCGGGACGGTTAAAACAACTGTCCCGGCTTTTTGATTTACACACCGAAGCAATAAAAACAAAACAGGTCGGGAATGATGAATTTAATTCCCGACCTGTTTTCTATATATCAGCTCAGCAGCACTCGCCTCATTCCGCTTGTTCGCCCGGCAAGGGACGAGGGCCAAAAATGGCCGTGCCTATGCGAACCATATTGCTGCCCTCCTGGATGGCTAAGGGATAATCGTGGCTCATCCCCCATGAACGGAGGTTGAATAGGGGATCATCGGCAAACCACCTTTCACGAACTTCTTGGTAGATGCTGTATGCCTTATGAAACTCCTCACGGACCTGCCGGGCGTCGTCGGTGTTGGTGGCCATGCACATCACACCGCGCAAACGCACATGCGTACACGTTTGCCAGATGCCATCAGCCAGAAATTGCCGCAACTCATCAAGCAAGAAGCCGTATTTAGTGGGCTCGTCAGCGACGTGCAATTGCAATAGGCATGCGACTACGCGGTCCACGCGCGCCGCTTGCTTCTCAATCTCAAGGAGAAGCGGCAGGCTGTCCACGGCGTGGATGAGCGACACATGCGGTACCACATGTTTCACGTTGCTTCGTTGCAGATGGCCGATGAAGTGCCACTGCACGTCCGCCGGGAGCTGAGCTACCTTGGCCCGCAGCTCCTGCGCCCTGCTTTCACCGAAGATGCGCTGTCCCGCATCATAAGCTTGGCGCAAAGCATCAACCGGGTGAAACTTGGAGACGGCCACCAGGTCGACGTCGGAGGGCAATGTCCGGCGGATGGCTTCCAGCCGGCCGGCAAGTGGAGTCATACAGCCTCCTCCCGAGCGCCCTGCTGCGTGTGCTCCGGGGCGACCTCCTGGTAACGGAAAACGTCAAGAATGGGCGTCTCGGCCACCGACGCTATCGTATAGTCCATAAGAGAGCCCTTCATGCCCTCGTCTATGCGACGAACGGCCGCCCGCAAATCTGCAGCCTGAGCAAGCACGACGTGCGACGTCTTTTTTTCGGCACCGCTTTTCTCATCCAGTGTGATGAAAGTGAGCTTGGCCTTGAACCAACGGTCGGCGCTCTCCTCCGAAGTCCAAAAGAGCTCGGCATAGCGCGCACGACGTATGTCGGCCACCTGAAACTCACCCGTCATGAAGGGAGCTACCTCCTCCGTTATTCGTTTTTCAGCCTCGGTGAAATTGACGGCGTCCACCAAATACGTATCCGTCGTCTTCTTGACAAGACCGCTCTCCAACGTCTTTTCATATTTCACCTTACATTCAAACCACTCGAACATAACAATGGGCAATTAACAATTGACAATGGACAATTGAGAATTAACAATTAAGCAACCAGCTCTCGCTTCAGATGAGATACTGCGAACTGATGCTTTCGTTCTCCATGACGCGGCGTATGGTCTCGGCAAACATCGGGGCCACGCTCAGCTGCTTCACTTTGGCGCACGTCCCGTGGTAGGGGATGCTGTCGGTAAAGACAATTTCGTCGAGCGAGGAAGCTTCGACGCGGCGATCGGCAGGGCCCGACATGATACAGTGCGAAGCCACGGCACGCACGCTGCGCGCGCCACCCTCCATCATCAGGTCGGCCGCCTTCGTAATCGTTCCAGCGGTGTCCACGATGTCGTCCACCAGCACCACGTCCATACCACGCACGTCGCCGATAATCTGCATTGAGCTCACCTCGTTAGCTTTTTTCCTCGTTTTGTTGCAGAGCACCAGCGGGCAGTCCAGATATTTGGCATACGTGCTGGCCCGCTTCGAACCGCCCACATCGGGCGTCGCCATGCACAGATTGGGCAAGTTCAACGATTTCAGATACGGCAGCATGATGGTCGAAGCATACAGGTGGTCGACCGGCACATCAAAGAAGCCCTGCTCCTGGTCGGCGTGAAGGTCCATGGTGATAAGCCGGTCAATGCCCGCCACGCTGAGCAGGTCGGCAACGAGCTTGGCACCGATCGACACGCGCGGCTTATCCTTACGGTCCTGCCGGGCCCAGCCGAAATAGGGCACCACGGCGTTGATGCTGCGCGCCGAGGCCCTCTTGGCCGCGTCGATCATCAGCAGCAGCTCCATGAGGTTGTCAGAGTTGGGGAAAGTCGACTGAACGAGAAACACATCGCGGCCACGGATCGACTCCTCGTAGCTCACCGAAAACTCGCCGTCAGCAAAATACGTGATGACCAGATTGCCCAGCGGACACCCCAGCGAACTGCATATCTTTTCAGCCAGATACCTCGACTTCGTACCCGAAAACACCATGAACGACTTGTTGTTTGTATCCATAATTTACAGACAGATATTTTTTGTTTGGTAAAGTACTTCCTAATTTTTTACGCCACGCCCCTGGGGCAAAGCCCCCGACGGGGTTCACTCGGCCGCCCGCCGAAGCTTCCTGAAATGGGCGATAAGGCCGCGAAAGTCGGGCGTGCTGTACCTGTTAAAGCGGTTCCATACGGCCCCCAAAACGACGGCACCGCCAAACCCATACCCCTTGAGGCGGGCTATGTTGTCGGCGTCCACCCCGCCAAGCGCCATCACCTTTTTATCAATGAGGCCGCGCGAGGCATATTCGCGCAACAGTTCGGGCGGAAAGGGCGACAGATAGCCATCCTTCGATATGCTGTCGAAAACAGGGGACAGAATCACATAGCTGCAAGCCCTCTTCCTCCGCTCCACCTCCTCGATGGTGTGGCACGAGCAGCTCACGTGGCCCTTGTAGCCCTCCGGTATGCGCGGGTTTCGGGCGTTCAGATGAATACCCCCCAGGCGGTATTCGTTTTTCAGGTAAAAATGGTCGTGCGTCACGATGCGCCGCCTGTATCCCTCGGGGATGAGCGAAAGGAGGCGCTCCGAATAGACCGGTTCCGTGTTCGGCTTGCGCAGATGCAGCAGCTCCAACCCTTCGTCGAACAGAGCTGTCAGTATGCGGTGTTCTTCCACGAAGAAATAGGGCGTCGTCATCAAAATGAGCTTCATTTTTCAAGCACCGAATGATTACGCCGGCAAAGTTACGTAATTTTTTTAAAACTTTATTCGCAGTTTATTGGCTTCAAAGAAGAAGCTTTGTTCAGAAGACAACCGGCTTCTCTCTGTACTATCTCCACGTTGCAAGTTTCACTTGATGGTAACGAAAACAGATGTTGTTACTGTGTCGTGTACATTTGTCTAATGAGAAGAATCGTTTATTTGCGCCTTAAAAGACGGATCGCAAATACCTATTGTGTATTGTAATTCTCGTCAGAAATATTTACTTTTGCAGTTGCGGCGCCAGGCGCCGGGAAAGCCCCGATGAGGAAGGGGAAAGTATGACGAAAAGACACTGAAAGACGATGGGAAGAAAGAAGAAGGCCCTCCCGGTGTGGGAAGGCGTCAGGATAGAAGATGTGGCTGCCGAGGGCATGGCGATGGCCCACGTGGAGGGCCGCGTGGTGTTTGTGCCCTTTGCCGTGCCGGGCGACGTGGTGGATCTGCGGGCGCGCCGCGTGAAAAACCGGTATGCCGAGGCCGAGGTGGTGAAAATGGTGTCGCCTTCGCCGCGGCGGGTGGAACCGTTTTGCCCCCATTTCGGCACGTGCGGCGGCTGCCGCTGGCAGATCCTGCCCTATGCCGACCAGCTGCGCTACAAGCAGCGGCAAGTGGAGGACGCTCTGCGCCGCATCGGCGGCGTTGAGCTGCCGGAGGTGGCCCCCATATTGCCCAGCGCCCGCCAGCGGGCATACAGGAACAAGCTCGATTTTGCATTTGGCAGCCGGTGCTGGCTCACCCGCGAGCAGATGGAGGCCGGCGTGGCGCGGAGTGGGGGACTGGGCTTCCACCTGCCCGGGGCTTTCGACAAGATTCTCGACATACGGCAGTGTGCCCTTATGCCCGAGGTGAACAACCGCGTACGGGATGCCGTGCGCACGTATGCGGTGGAGCACGGGTTGTCGTTTTACGACGTGCGCGCCGGGCGCGGACTGCTGCGTGGCCTGATGCTCAGAACGTCGGAAACCACGGGCGAGGTGATGGCCCTCTTGCAGGTGCGCATGGAGACGGACAGTGACCGCCGCAACGTGGACGACCTGCTGGCTTACGTGGCGCGGGAGCTGCCGGAGGTGACCTCGCTCCTATACGTCGACAACCATAAATGCAACGATACGATAGGCGACCTGGACGTTGTGGCCTACAAGGGGCCGTCGTATATCGTCGAGGAGATGGAGGGCCTGCGCTTCAGGGTGGGGGCGAAGAGTTTTTACCAGACGAACGCGCAGCAGGCCTACGAGCTCTACAAGGTGGCCCGGCGCTTCGCGAGGCTGACGGGGAGGGAGCTTGTGTACGACCTCTACACCGGCACGGGCACCATCGCCTGCTTCGTGGCGCGGCAGGCCAGCCGCGTGGTGGGCATCGAGTATGTGCCCGAAGCCGTGGAGGCGGCCCGCGCCGGCGCTGCCTTGAACGGCATAGCGAACACCGAGTTTTTTGCCGGCGACATGAAGGACGTGCTGCGGGCCGACTTCATCGAGGCGCACGGCCGCCCCGACGTGGTGATCACCGATCCGCCCCGTGCGGGGATGCACCCGGGTGTGGTGCACTCCATCCTCGGGGCCGCGCCCGAGCGCATCGTCTACGTGAGCTGTAACCCGGCCACGCAGGCGCGCGATCTGGCCATGATGGACAAGGCTTACAAGGTGGAAGCCGTGCAGCCGGTCGACATGTTTCCGCATACGCAACATGTGGAGAACGTTGTGCTCTTAAAACGTAGGCAGTGACACAAGCACATCGCCCCCCTTCGGCCTTGGAGGACGCCATGACCCCGCTTGTGAGGGCGGCCGACGCCCGGGGGCTTGCGGCGTTTGTGGCGTCGCTCCCCCATTCGCGCCGCCGGGCGGCCGCTGCCATCTTGGCCGGGCAGCTGCTCCCCGAGGTCGACGAAAATGCCTTCTGGCAGCTGTTTGAAGCATGGGTACCATGCGATGCGAAAGCGCTGCTGGGCACCTTCCTGAAAGCGGCGGCGCAGCGATACGGAGCGGGGCGGCTGAACTTGGCCGATGAGCGGTTGCGCCGTTTTGCCCAAGACGAAGCCAGCGACGTCGACAGGCAGAAACTGTTGGCCGCGCTCATGCCTGTCGTGCAGGGGGTGGCCGACGCGCTGAGGTTACTTGCCATGGCCGACGGGCTGCCGCTCGCCCCGCTGGCAAAAACGCTGATGCGCTGCGACACACCGCCTGCCTATTTCTGCCTGCTGCGCACGTTGCAAAGCCGCGACGCCTCGCCTCAGACCGTGCGTGCCTGCTGCCTGATGCTGATGAAGAGGGGCGGCCGCCTAGCGTTTAACATGGCCAGCATCCTAGCTGCCTATTTCGGACTGAACCGGCTGCCGGGCACGTTTTCGCTCACGCTACCCGCCTACGAGCTGAGCCGTCTGGACGCTTCGTACGAGCCTTTCAGAAAGCTGCTGTTGAAGGTCTGACCCCGCCCGAAAGCTGCCGGCCGCAGGCATGCGCGCGTAAGGAACGCGCCGGCAGAACTTTTTTACGCCGAACTTTCAAGACAACCTATATTATATATATCATAGACAATCGCATCATGAAAAAATGGATGGCTCTGTGCCTGTGTTTGCTGACGCTCTCGCTGCCGGCCGAGGCCAGAAAAAGGAAAAAAGCCGATAAGCAACCGGCGGCAGCCCAAAAGGAGACAACCCGACAGGGGCTTTTCACCGTCGTAAAGAACGGCGACGACTGGTATTTCGAAGTGCCTGACAGCCTGTTGGGGCGCCGCATCCTGGCCACCGTGCGCTACACGGCCACACCGGCGGCCACCTCCATGTACGGCGGCGAGCTGGCCAACCAACAGACGGTGTATTGGGAGGAAGCGCCCGGCGACCGCCTGCTGCTGCGTGCCGACATGACGGTAAACGTGGCCAACCCGACAGAAGCTATCAACAGGGCTGTCATCATCAGCAACGAAAACCCCATCATCGGTCTCTTCAAGACTGAGGGCCGTACAGAGGGGCGGCGTAAAATAAAAGTGACGCAGCTTTTCAGCGACGACAACAGTGCGTTGGGGCTGCCACGCTCGGTCAAGGACCGCTTAGGGCTAACGTCGCAGCTCGCGGCAAGCTCGTACATTGAGAGCATAAAGACGTTTCCCATAAACACCGAGGTGCGCTCGGTGAAAACATATGCATCGACCTCACCGAAAACCGTGGCCGGGCGCGCTACCGGCAGAGTGACAGTGGGGCTGAACGTCTCGTTCGTTCTCCTTCCAGAGAACCCCATGCAACGCCGGCTGTTCGACCCGCGCGTGGGGTATTTTGCCGACCAGTTTTACTACTATTCTGACCACCAGCAGCAGGTGGAAGACAAGCGCTTCATCGTGCGCTGGCGCCTTGAGCCCAAAGACAGCGCCGACGCTGAACGGATGAAGCGCGGCGAACTGGTGGAGCCGAAAAAACCGATCGTCTACTACATTGACCCCGCCACGCCACCGCAATGGCGGAAATACCTGATTGCCGGCGTAAACGACTGGCAAAAAGCCTTCGAAAGGGCTGGTTTTAAAAACGCCATCATGGCAAAGGAGTGGCCCGAGAACGACTCGACCATGAGCATGGAAGATGCCCGCTTCTCCGTCATACGCTATCTTGCATCACCCATCCCCAACGCCTACGGGCCCCAGGTGCACGACCCACGCAGCGGCGAAATCATTGAAAGCCACATATGCTGGTACCACAACGTGATGACGCTCGTGCACGACTGGTACATGATACAGGCTGGAACGCTCGACGAGGCGGCCCGCAAGATGCACTACGACGAGGAACTCATGGGACAGCTCATTCGCTTCGTATCCTCGCACGAGGTGGGGCACACGCTCGGCCTGCGCCACAACTTCGGCGCCTCGAGCACCGTGCCCGTCGACAGCCTGCGCAGCAAAAGCTGGGTGGAAAAGCACGGACACACACCCAGCATCATGGATTATGCCCGCTTCAACTACGTGGCACAGCCGGAAGACAGCATCTCGCGCAAAGGCATTTTCCCACGTATAGGCGATTATGACCTTTGGGCCATCGAGTGGGGATACACGCCTATGTTTGATGCCTACGACGACGAAAGCGACCGCTACGAGCTGGAAAAGCTCATCGGCGACCGCTTGCGCCGTGAGCCCCGCTTGTGGTTTGGCGACGGCGAGACGAACGTGACGAACGACCCACGATGCCAGACGGAGGACCTCGGAGACGACGCCGTGAAAGCCAGCGAGCTGGGACTGCTCAACCTGCAACGCGAAATGGCAGCTCTCCCGCGCTGGACGTTCGATGTCAACGACCCCGAAGGCAAAAACCTGCGCCGCATGTACGGACAGATTGAGACGCAATTTCTCCGTTATGCCAACCACGTCCTTGCCAACATCGGTGGCATTTACGCCGATTATAAAACGAGCTCAGAACCCGGCCCCATCTATACCGACACACCGCGTCAGCGTCAGGAAGCAGCACTTGCATATCTTGACCGGAACGTCATGAACGAGCCTGCCTGGCTCGTCAACACGGAGTTTGCCAAACGCCTCTTCCCCGAGCCCTCTGCCCGCACGTCGCGCATCGGTTGCAGCCTCGTGGCCCGCATGTTGTCAACCTCGAAACTGCAGGAGCTTACGCAGACTTATCCGGCAACCGACTATCTCGACGACCTTTTGGGACGTCTTTTCAAAGAGACTGCGACAGGGCGGCCCGTCAGTCTCTACCGCCGCGGCTTGCAGGCACAGGCCGTCACCACGCTCATCGACGTGGCCGACGCGCTTTCCACAGCCTCGACGTTGCGTGCCCCCGTCTTGGATGCCCTTCGCACACTTGGGAAAAAGCTCGATGCTGCCCGGCCCGCCGACCGCGACTCACGGGCACACTATTTTGCCCTGCGCCGTACCATAAATCGGGCTTTTGAAGAAATGAAGTGAGCCCCCTAAAATTACGATACCCAAAAACTTACACGATATGAAGAAAGTAGCTTTGATTACAGGCATCACCGGACAAGATGGCTCCTATCTGGCCGAGTTTCTGCTGGATAAGGGTTACGAAGTCCACGGAGTGTTAAGACGTTCATCTTCGTTCAACACCGGCCGTATAGAACATCTATATTTGGACGAATGGGTGAGAGACATGCACCGCCCCCGCTTGCTCACGCTGCATTATGGCGACATGACAGACACTTCGTCGCTCATACGTATCATCCAGAAAATAAGACCCGACGAAATCTATAACCTCGCAGCCCAAAGCCACGTGAAGGTGAGCTTCGACGTACCGGAATATACCGCAGAGACGGTTGCCGTAGGCACGCTCCGGCTACTCGAAGCCGTGCGCATCTTAGGCTTGGAACAACATACGCGCATCTACCAGGCTTCCACCTCAGAGCTCTTCGGACTGGTGCAGGAAGTGCCGCAACGCGAAACGACGCCTTTTTATCCCCGTTCACCCTATGGCGTGGCCAAACTATACGCCTACTGGATCGTGAAAAACTATCGCGAGAGCTATGGCATGTTCGCTGTCAACGGCATATTGTTTAACCATGAAAGCGAACGCCGCGGAGAAAACTTTGTCACGCGCAAGATAACGTTGGCAGCAGCCCGCATTGCCGCCGGACTGCAAGACCGCCTCTACCTGGGAAACCTCGACGCCCGACGCGACTGGGGATATGCTCCCGACTATGTGGAATGTATGTGGATGATGCTGCAACACGACACACCCGAGGACTTTGTCATTGCCACAGGGCAGTTCCATTCGGTACGCGAATTTACCACGTTGGCCTTCCACCACGTAGGCATAGAGCTGGAATGGCAAGGCGAAGGCTTAGACGAAAAAGGGGTGGACCGTTCTACCGGACGAGTATGGGTCGAAGTGGACAAACGTTTCTTCCGTCCGGCAGAGGTGGAGTCGTTGCTTGGCGACCCAACGAAAGCACGCGAAAAACTGGGATGGAATCCTTGCAAAACGCCGTTTGAAGAGCTTGTCAGAAGGATGGTGGTTCACGATGTCGAATATGTTAAAAAGTCAGGCCATGAAATGCAACGATAAAATATATGTAGCCGGGCATCACGGCTTGGTAGGTTCAGCCATATGGAGAAGTTTACAGTCCAGGGGTTATACTAATCTCATTGGCCGCACCCATGTCGAACTCGACTTGCTTGATGGCGTAGCTGTCCGTCGTTTTTTCGATGAAGAACAGCCCGATTACGTTGTTTTGGCAGCAGCACACGTAGGAGGAATTTTGGCCAACAGCCGTTATCGCGCCGATTTCATTTACGAGAACCTTCAAATACAGCAAAACGTCATTGGTGAAAGCTTCCGCCACGATGTAAAAAAACTGCTCTTCCTTGGCTCAACATGCATATACCCCAAGGAAGCTCCTCAGCCGATGAAGGAAAACGCGTTGCTGACATTGCCTCTTGAATATACCAACGAGCCTTATGCCATAGCCAAAATAGCAGGCTTAAAGCTGTGCGAGAGCTTCAATCTGCAATACGGAACTAATTATATTGCCGTTATGCCCACCAACCTGTATGGGCCTCGCGACAATTTCCATTTGGAAAACAGTCATGTCATGCCCGCCATGATGCGTAAAATGCACTTGGCACGACTGCTCAGCGAGGGAAATTTTGACGCGCTGCGTGCCGATTTGAAAAAAAGGCCTTCCGAGCAAATCCCTTCCGACGTATCGGATACAGAACTTTTGCAAAAGCTTGCGTTCTACGGCATCACTCCCGGCCGGCTGTATCTATGGGGAACTGGTAAGCCGCTGAGAGAATTTTTATGGAGCGAGGATATGGCCGATGCATGCGTATTCCTTATGGAAAATGTCGATTTCAAAGACACCTACGACCCGGCAGAACACGAAGTGCGCAACTGCCATATTAATATTGGCACAGGCTTGGAAACATCCATTGCGGATCTGGCAGAGCTCGTACGTAAGACCGTCGGCTTCGAAGGAGAAATACAGTTTGACGCTTCGAAACCAGATGGAACCATGCGAAAACTGACGGATGTAAGCAAATTGCACGCCTTGGGATGGCACCATAAAATCGAGTTGGACGAAGGCGTAAAGAAACTATACGACTGGTATTTACAGTCATAAATGCCACCCAAACAGCCCCATCCCATAGCTTAAAGACAAAACTTCTGCACAAGTAGATTTTTATACGTCTGCCCTGTACGTTTACAAAAGAAACACCACATCGCAATGAAAGATTTCGTCCATCTTCACGTCCACACTCAATATTCTATCCTTGACGGCCAAGCTTCTATCCCTCGCTTGGTGGATAAAGCCGTAGCCAACGGCATGCGTGGCATGGCCGTAACCGACCATGGCAACATGATGGGTATCAAGGAGTTTTTCAACTACGTCGGCCGCATCCGTGGAAAAGCACGTGAGGCTCTGCAAAAAGCTGAAGCCACATTGGCCGAACTCAGAGACAAGAATGAAGGGGATGAAGCTATCATAAAAGCCGAAAACGAAGTGGCGCGATGGCAAAGAGTGGCCAACTTCAAAGCTATCTTGGGCTGTGAGATGTACGTGGCTCGCCGGGGGAAAAAGATGAAGGAAGGCAAACAGGATTCTTCGGGATGGCACCTCATTGTTCTGGCCAAAAATCAGAAAGGCTACCACAATCTGGTTAAACTTGTTTCACGGGCATGGGTCGACGGCTTCTACATGCGTCCGCGAACCGATCATGAAGATTTAGAGCGCTATCGGGAAGGACTTATTGTTTGCTCAGCATGCTTAGGCGGTGAAGTTCCTCAAAAAATCATGAGCAACGACATCGAAGGAGCATGCAAAACAATAGAATGGTTCAAAAAAACGTTTGGAGACGACTATTATTTGGAGTTGCAGCGTCATGAAGTGACCAATCCTAACATCCGGGCCAACCGCGAAACCTTCCCGTTGCAGCAAAAAGTGAATGCCGTCTTAATAGAGCTGGCAAAAAAATATGATATCAAGCTCATCTGCACAAATGATACGCACTTCGTGGACGAAGAAAACGCAGAAGCGCATGATCGCCTGATATGCCTCAGCACCGGCAAGGAGCTCAACGATCCTAAACGGATGCTCTACACCAAGCAGGAATGGTTCAAAACGCGAGAGGAAATGAACGGCGTTTTTGCCGACGTACCCGAAGCGCTTGAAAACACCTGCGAAATCTGCGAAAAGATAGAGCATTACTCCATCGACCACGCCCCCATTATGCCTACGTTCGAAATTCCCGTTGAGTTTGGAACAGAGGAAGATTATCGCCACCGGTTCTCCGATAAAGAGCTTTTCGACGAATTTACACGCGACGAAAATGGAAACGTCATTATGGACGAAAGCGAAGGCGAGAAAAAAATTGCCAAACTGGGGGGGTACGACAAGCTTTACCGCATAAAGCTTGAAGCCGATTATCTTGCCAAACTGACATACGAAGGTGCTGAACGTCGTTACGGCAATCCTCTTCCAGACGAGGTGGCCGAGCGTCTTAATTTCGAGCTGCATGTGATGAAAACCATGGGTTTCCCAGGCTACTTCCTCATTGTGCAGGACTATATCAGTGCCGCCCGCCACGAATTAGACGTTTCCGTAGGTCCCGGCCGTGGCTCGGCGGCAGGAAGTGCCGTAGCATATTGCCTGGGCATCACGCAGATAGACCCCATTAAGTATGACTTGCTGTTCGAGCGTTTCCTTAATCCCGACCGTATCTCCTTGCCCGATATTGATGTCGATTTTGATGACGATGGGAGAGGGCGGGTGCTCAACTGGGTAACGCAAAAATATGGTGCTGAAAAGGTGGCTCACATCATCACTTACGGCACCATGGCCACGAAGCTGGCTCTGAAAGACGTGGCCCGCGTAGAAAAATTGCCCATCGACGTAAGCAACCGTCTGTGCAAGCTTATCCCGGACCGTCTTCCCGAAGGGCCGGACGGAAAAGTTCCCAAGATGTCGCTCACCAACGCAATTGCAGCCATACCCGAACTTCGGGAAGCCGAGGCCTCTCCTGACAAAAGGTTGCACGACACCATTCTGTACGCAAAGATGCTGGAAGGCAATGTGCGCAATACGGGAGTTCATGCGTGCGGAACCATTATCTGCCGTGATGACGTGTCCGATTGGGTTCCCGTCTCGACGGCCGAAGACAAGGAAACAGGCGAAAAGCTACGGTGTACGCAATACGAAGGAAGCGTTATCGAAGAAACCGGATTGATTAAGATGGACTTCCTGGGCTTGAAAACGCTTTCCATCATCAAGGAAGCCGTGGAAAACGTCAAGATAAGCCTGGGTATTGAAGTCGACATAGACGCCATCAGCATCGAGGACCCTGCAACCTATCAGCTCTACTGCGATGGTGCCACCGTAGGAACGTTCCAGTTTGAATCGACCGGAATGCAGAAATATCTGCGCGAACTGCAACCCTCTACGTTCGAAGACCTTATCGCCATGAACGCTCTGTACCGGCCGGGGCCCATGGCATACATTCCCCAGTTCATTGCCCGTAAACATGGCAAGGAACCCATTGCCTACGACTTGCCTTGCATGGAGAAGTACCTGAAAGATACTTATGGTATTACCGTCTACCAGGAGCAGGTGATGTTGCTCTCGCGCGAAATTGCCAATTTTACGCGTGGCGAGAGCGACACATTGCGCAAGGCCATGGGTAAAAAGCAGATTGATAAGCTGAACCACATGTATCCCAAGTTTATCGAAGGCGGTAAGGCCAATGGCTACGATCCCAAGGTGCTTGAGAAAATATGGGAAGACTGGCGTGCCTTTGCCTCATACGCTTTCAACAAGAGCCATGCTACGTGCTATTCTTGGGTTGCCTACCAGACAGCTTATTTAAAAGCCAACTTCCCTTCGCAATACATGGCAGCCGTCATGAGCCGAAGCCTTGATAAAATCACGGACATTACCAAACTCATGGACGAGTGCAAGGGTATGGGCATTAAGACGCTGGGGCCTGACGTCAACGAAAGTCTGCTCAAATTTAGCGTCACGCATACAGGTAACATCCGTTTCGGTCTTGGAGCCATCCGTGGCGTCGGGCAAGCGGCCGTTGATGCCATTTTGAGCGAACGTAAGGCACACGGTCCGTTCCTTTCTGTCTACGACTTTGTGGAGCGTGTCAACCTCAATGCATGCAACAAGAAAAACCTTGAAACGCTGGCCGTGGCCGGAGCTTTCGACAGCTTCGGCACCATTAAGCGCGAACAATTTTTCGCTCTAACCGATAGTGGGGAAGTTTTCCTCGACGTACTCGTACGCTACGGAAACCGCTTCCAGGCAGACAAGGCCAACGCAGCCGCCTCTCTTTTTGGCAACACGGCTCCCGTTGACATAGCCAAGCCCGCTCTCCCCACCGACTTCGAGCCTTGGACCGATTTGAAGCGTCTCGGCGAGGAACGCAACCTTATCGGCGTTTACATCTCCGGCCA
This sequence comes from uncultured Bacteroidales bacterium, assembly GCA_949297215.1. Taxonomy (GTDB): domain Bacteria; phylum Bacteroidota; class Bacteroidia; order Bacteroidales; family Bacteroidaceae; genus Alloprevotella. The sequence goes on from CASFRV010000001.1 coordinate 652,105, forward strand.
CCCTCTCGATAAATATGCTGTCATTCTGACCGACGTCTGCAACACGCACATGGCTCAGCTCGAAGACCTTGAAGCTCTTCAAGGCAAAGAGCTTACGATGGGCGGCAACGTTGTCAGCCTGCGCAAAGGGCAAACAAAAACAGGCAAGCCCTACGGCATTGCCCGTATCGAGGATTTTGACGCTTCGGGAGAGATTGCTCTTTTCGGCGAGGACTGGGCACGATGGGGCGGCTACTTCGACGAAGGAAACTCTCTTTTCATCACAGCCCGCGCCGAACAGCGCCCATGGCGCCCCGGCAGCTTCGACCTGAAAATCGGCCGCGTCGAATTTCTCGATGACATCAAAGACACCAAAATCGAACGCTTCACCATCACCGCTCAGCTCGACCAGCTCGACAACACCACCGCCGGCGATCTTGCTGCCATGCTGCAAAACCGCAGCGGGCACGTCCCATTGTTCTTCGAAGTGACCGACACTACGGGAGGTGTCCATCTTCTTTTCGAAGCCAAGGGCCACACACTCGATGTCGACAAGGAACTGACCGATTACATTAAAGCCAACCCGGCTCTCGGATACAAAATAAATTAATACCTTTGCATCATCATTTCTAAAAACTACAACATTATGGAACTTACCATCACCGACGCCAATTACGAAAGCCTCATGGCCGAAGGCCTCCCCTTGGTCATCGATTTTTCCGCCACATGGTGCGGCCCTTGCAAGAAAATTGCCCCCAGCATAGCCGAACTTGCCGCTGAATACGCAGGAAAAGTAAATATCGGCAAGTGCGATGTCGATGAAAACGACGCATTAACCTCCAAGTTCGGCATCAGGAACGTTCCCACGGTCCTGTTCATCAAGAATGGCGAGGTAGTCAACAAGCACGTCGGAGCCGCATCTAAAAGCACTCTTGAAGATCTCGTCAAGAGCCTGCTCTAAGCCCCATTGAAGCAGTCCATACTCCACCCAGCGCTTCCGCATATTGCGGAGGCGCTTTTTTCATGCGGTAACGGTCGTTACATTCGCGTTCGTGCACATATAAAAAGAGGGGACGCGCCCTGCGGGTGCATCCCTCTCTTTTCGTATTGGGAAATGTTTTTGAAGCCCTCGTTATGCCTCAGCAGGAGCTTCGCCTTCTTCGGCGGCAGCCTCGCTTTCGGCAGCAGCGGCAGCGGCTTCGGCTTCTGCCTTAGCTGCAGCGGCAGCAGCTTTCTTTTCAGCCACCTTCTCTGCTATCTTGGCGTTGATTTCCTTTTCGGCTGCCAGACGGGCCTCGGCAGCTGCACGCTTCTCAGCGTCTTTCTGACCTGCAAAAGCAGCAGCCTTGTTGTTCTTATCCTGCTTCCAAGCCTCAAATTTGGCTTGTGCGGCTGCCTCGTCGAAAGCGCCTTTCTTCACACCGCCGCGCAGGTGCTTCATCAGGAGCACACCTTCGCGCGAGAGGATGTTGCGCACCGTGTCGGTGGGCTGTGCGCCGGTTTCGAGCCAATAGAGGGCGCGGTCAAAATTCAAATCCACAGTGGCAGGATTGGTATTGGGGTTGTACGTACCAATCTTCTCGGTAAATCTACCATCGCGTGGTGCTCTTACGTCTGCAATCACAATGCTGTAAAAGGCATAGCCTTTACGGCCGTGGCGTTGCAATCTGATTTTTGTTGCCATTGTTTTTTAAAAATGATTTTATTGGTTTAAGCGATGCCGCTATCTCGTAACGGCGGCGCAAAGTTACTTCTTTTCTCCCGATTTAGCAAGGTTTTCCCGTTTTTCCGGCCGGTAAAAGGCATTATAACGTCTTTTCCGAACGGCCGATAGAGGCCTTTACCAAGTAAACTGCGAGCAGCACATAAGCCGCAAGGGATACAACCTGGCTCCACGGGTTGGCCAGCCACTCTTCACGGGCAAAATTGAACCCGCCGAACTGCATGGCTGCGCTCACAACGCCCATCAGAGCTCCTCCTGCGATGAAACCGGAGGAAAGGAGCGTACCCTTTTCGTTTCTTGCCTTGTTGACAGCCTCGTCTTTCGAGCGGGAGCTGACGTACCAGCTGATGAGTCCGCCCACGAGCAGAGGCAGGTTGAGTTGCAGGGGGATGAACATGCCCAACGCAAATGCCAGAGCCGGAACGCCCATCCATGTCAGCACGATGGCCAGTGCGGCACCTATACCGTAAAGCAGCCACGGCGCTCCCTGGCCGCTCATGAGCGGTTCGATGACGGCAGCCATGGCGCGTGCCTGCGGAGCGGCCATCACGTTCGGGTCGGCAAAGCCATAGGCCTTGTTCAGGATGAGAATGACGCCGCCCACCGTGGCAGCCGACACGAGAATGCCCAGGAATTTATAAGTTTCCTGCTTACGCGGCGTACTGCCCAGCCAATAGCCAATTTTCAGGTCGGTAATGAAGCTGCCGGCCGACGAGAGCGCCGTGCACACCACACCACCCATGATGAGGGCTGCCACCATGCCGCCCGTGCCCTTCATGCCGACGGCAACCATGACCACCGACGAGAGGATGAGCGTCATGAGCGTCATGCCCGACACCGGATTGCTGCCCACAATGGCGATAGCGTTGGCTGCCACCGTGGTAAAGAGGAACGATATGACGGCTACAATAAGGATGCCCACGATGGTAAAAAGCAGATTTCCGCCCATCACGCCGAAATAGAAAAAGAGAAGCGTGACGATGAGCGTCAGCAGCGAGCCGAAAGCGATGATTTTCATCGAAAGGTCTTTTTGTGTGCGGGGCACATTCTGCTCCTCGTCTCCTCCGCGAAAGACCTTGCCGGCCAACGTAAACGCACTCTTGATGACGCCCCAGCTCTTGATAATGCCGATGACGCCGGCCATGGCGATACCGCCGATACCTATGCTCTTGGCATAGTCGAACAGCTGTTCGGCCGACGCTGCGCTCGCCGTAACGCCGTCGGCTACGGACAAATCGGGGAAGAGCAGAGCGATGCCCGGCACGATGAGCCACCACACGACAACGGAGCCCAGGCAGATGATGACGGCATATTTCAGGCCGACGATATAGCCCATACCCAGCAGGGCAGCACTCGTGTTCAGCTTGAAAACCAGCTTTGTTTTCTCAGCCATCAGTTCGCCCCAGGCGCAGCAACGGCTCGTAAAGTTCTCGTTCCATGCACCGAACGATGCCACGGCAAAGTCGAACAGTCCGCCCACGAGTCCGGCCACGAGCAGCGGCTTTGCCTGGCTGCCACCGCGCTCACCGGAGATGAGCACCTGCGTCGAGGCCGTGGCTTCCGGGAAGGGATATTTCCCGTGCATGTCCTTCACAAAATATTTGCGGAAAGGTATCAGAAAGAGAATGCCCAGGATGCCGCCCAGCAGCGAGGCCATGAACACTTCCAGGAAGTTGACCGTCATTTCCGGGTATTTCGCTTGCAGGATATACAGGGCGGGGAGCGTAAAGATGGCTCCGGCCACAATCATGCCCGAGCAGGCACCGATGCTCTGGATAATGACGTTTTCGCCGAGGGGATCTTTCCGGTGGGTGGCGCCGGCCACGCCCACGGCAATGATGGTGATGGGTATGGCGGCCTCAAACACCTGGCCCACCTTCAGACCCAGATAGGCTGTGGCGGCCGAGAAGATGATGGCCATGAGAATGCCCCACACCAACGACCAGGGCGTCACCTCCTTATAGGTGCGCGAAGGCTTCATGAGGGGTTCATATTCCTCTCCCGGTTTCAGTTCGCGAAAGGCGTTTTCCGGCAAAGTCTTTTCGTCGAACGCCTGCTGTTGTGATTCGTTTGTCTGTTTCATTATTTTACGTTTATATGTTTTCAGCACATGCGGTCCCGGTAATCTTCGTAGCGGAACTCGCGATACACCTCGATGCGGCCGTCGGTATGGCGCAGGGCGATGGCGGGATGCCCAATGCCGTTGAACATGGTGGTCTTCACGGTGGTGTAATGTATCATGTCTTCCAGAATGATCGGGTCGCCCGGTTGCAGCGGCCGCGGGAAACGCCAGTATCCCATGTAGTCGCCGCTCAGACAACTGTTGCCACCCAGCCGGTACACGTCGGCATCGGTCTCGTGTCCCCGTGCAGCTTCCTCGTCGAGCGTCTCGGCGCCGCGCACGGCCGGGCGGTAGGGCATTTCCAGGCAATCGGGCATGTGGCACGTGAAGCTCACGTTCATGATCGCCGTTTTGATGCCGCTGTTCTCAACGATGTCCACCACTTTGGCGACGAGCGGGCCCGTTTGCCAGGCAAAGGCCGAACCGGGCTCCATGATGACGTGCAGCCCGGGATGCTTGTGGCGGAAGTCTTGTAGCAGCCCGACGAGATGTTCCACGTCGTAGTCGCTGCGCGTCACGAGATGACCGCCGCCCAGATTGAACCATTTTATCCGATCGAGCCAGGGTGAGAATTTTTCCTCCACATGCCGCAACGTGTGTTCGAGCGCATACGAGGAGCTTTCGCAATGGCAATGGCAGTGGAAGCCGTCGATGCCTTCGGGAAGGTCTTCCGGCAGGTCGGACGCCACAACGCCGAAGCGCGAACCCGGGGCGCAGGGGTCGTAGAGCTCCACGTCAATCTCGCTATGCTCGGGGTTGATGCGCAAGCCGCACGATATGGGGGCCTGCGTCGCATTCCAAGCTTTCACCAGGGGATAGAAACGGCGGTATTGCGAGAGCGAGTTGAACGTGATGTGGCTGCTGCACCGCAGGATTTCTGAAAAGGTTTCTTCCTCGTAGGCGGGCGAGTAGGTGTGGGCTTTCGAGCCGAACTCCTCCAAGGCGAGCCGGGCTTCGTAGGGCGACGAGGCCGTCGTATGGCCGATGTATTCCCGGAAGATGGGAAACGATTTCCACAAGGCGAAGGCCTTGAACGCCAATATAAACTCCACACCGGCCCTGTCGGCTATGGAGCGTATGAGGCTGAGGTTCTGCCGGAGCTTGCTTTCGTCCATGACATAGCAGGGCAGGGGCAGACCGGTTGTGATGCTGTCTGTCAAAACGTTGTTCCGATTAGCGTGGCGCCATGCGGCCCACGGGTGATAAAAAAGCCAATGCGGCGCCCCGCTTGCGCGGCGGCAGCCACATTGGCCTGTTGTTTATAGCTGAGAGCTGCGAAACATCTGCGTCATGCGGCTTACATGATGCCTCTTTCGCGCAGCTTTTTCTGCCAGTTCCAGGCAGAAGTGAGAGCTTCTTCGAGCGTGTGCACAGCCTTCCAGCCCAGCACGTTGTTTGCCTTGTCGACGTTGCCCCACACCTTTTCGATGTCGCCCGGACGACGGGGAGCAATCTTATAGTTGAGCTTCACGCCGGTGCATTTTTCGAACGTGTTGATGAGTTCCAGCACGGAAACGCCGTGACCCGTACCCACGTTGTAGGTTTCTACGGGCTCGGTGTTCTTTCCGTCCAGGATGCGTGCCATGGCGCAAACGTGAGCCTTAGCCAGGTCGAGCACGTAGATGTAGTCGCGGATGCACGAGCCGTCGGGCGTGTCATAATCGTCGCCAAACACGCTCAGGCACGGACGGATGCCGATGGCCGTCTGCGTCAGATAGGGGATAAGGTTGGCAGGTACACCGTTGGGCATTTCACCGATGATGCCGCTGGGGTGCGAACCGATGGGGTTGAAATAGCGCAGCAGGATGGCGCTGATGGGGGCGCCGCTCTTGACGTAGTCGCGGATGATTTCCTCGTTTATCTGCTTCGTGTTGCCATAAGGGCTCTCGGCGGGCTTGATGGGAGCCTCCTCGGTGACGGGAAGGTTCTCGGGATCGGGCTGGCCGTAGACCGTACACGAAGACGAGAAGATGATGCCCTTCACGTCATACTTGGGCATGAGCTTTAATATGTTGATAAGCGAAAGCAGGTTGTTCTCGTAATATTTCAACGGCTTTTCAACGCTTTCGCCCACGGCCTTGCTGGCGGCAAAATGGATGATACCGCTGATAGCCGGATACTTCTTGAAAACACCTTCGAGCCCGGCCAGATCACAGCAGTCGACCTCTTCAAATGCGGGCCGTATGCCGGAAATCTTTTCGATGCCGTCAACGACGTCTGCCTGCGAATTCGACAGATTGTCCACGATAACCACGTCGTATCCTGCGTTCTGCAATTCTACCGTGGTGTGCGAACCGATAAACCCGGTTCCGCCCGTTACCAAGATTGTTTTTTTCATGTGTTTCTGTATTAACAGGAATCTTCCTTTTCGTTCTGCGAAATTAGTAATAAAATTTCAGAACATTAGGCTTTGAAAAGAAAAAAATAAAATGCAGGACAAGGCAGCCCGGCCGGCTGTGCCGGACGGGCTGCTACGGGGCAAACCGTACCGGCCGGAACTGTCAGCTGCCATGCCGGCTTGTACGTAGCTTTTGCTCCCGGCAAATTCGATTTTCCCGCCGGCAAGACGCATAAAGCTGCCGGCAAAACGGGGTGGGGCAGGCGGCAAAACGTTTTATGCCGGCGGCAAAACGCGGTCAGAACGAAACGTCGAGACCCACGGAAAGGTTTTCGTTAAACTGGAAGTAGGAACGGCCCTCCTGGCGGGCCGCGCTGTCGTCGAAGCGGGGATAGAGGAAGAGCTTCGTCTTGAGAAACTTGTTTATCCTCAGGTTAAACGTGTTTTCCCATTCCAGCTGGGCTTTGGAATAGTCGGTAAAATAGTAGATACGTCCCGTCCACTGGATGTTTTTCCAGATGTTCCACGTATAGGTGACGGTGATGTTCGAACCATATTCGAACTTCGTGTGGCGGCCCTCCTTCAAGCCAAAGGACGTGGCCAGATAGAGGCGGTCCACATATTTGAAGTTGACGGAGAAAGGCGACACGGTGGCGTCGAGCGTGAGGTTCTTCACGTTGTTGAGCTTGTACGACATACCGAGCGAGAAGACCGACTCGAAGGGCGACATAAAGTCGGAGTAGACATGGGCGTCGTTGCTCTTGTATCCGCGGTAAAACTGCGTCCAGCTCTGCAACATGGCCGTATAGTTCCACCGCCCGATGGCTTGCAGCCCGAGCTTGTTGGTCATACGGATGAGGTCGTTGTTGGTCTTGTACTTGTGCAGGTCGTCGCCCTCGGAGGTGAGGAAACCCAGCTTCAATTCTAACGTATTCTCAAAGGAAACCTTGCTTTTGTTATTGTAGTTGGCCCTTATCACGGCCGAAGCGAGCATCGAGTTGTTGTTATCGCCGCCTTTATACCAGTTGTCCGACACGTAGGTCTGCATAAACTGCAACGAGAAATTCGTGGAAAACTTCCAGAAGTTGGGCTTGCGCACAACGATGCCCCAGCTGTCGTCTGTCAGGTCCGGGTCGGGCAGCGGCTGAACGTCGGGCGTGTCGTCGCCCAGGCGGATGTCGGCTTTCACGTCGGTGCTCAGGTCGTCGCGCAGGCCGGCCGTGTCTTTTTCGGCCGCTTCGTTGCGCACCACGAGCCACGGATATTCCGTGTAGGTGGCCATCAGGCAGCTGTCGATGCCTTGCCCCAGCGTTTCGACGCGGGCCGACAGCGGTTGGCGCCCATCGGGCGTTTTTCCGCTCCACGCCTCAGCCTTCCGGCCGATGGCCTTTCCCGGCCGGTAGCCGAGCGAACCGATCTGGCTGTGCACGCTGCCCTCGAACAAGGTGCCGGCCGAGAACAGACGGAAATAATAAGGGTTGCCCAAGGTGTCGGCCTTGTCGTAATGCCACGTGGAATAATGCCGGGAGAGCGAGTCGAGCGCAGCCGCATAGCGGACGTAGAGCGTGTCGGCCCGGCCGACGCGGTGCGACGGCGTGTGGCGTTCCTGCTGCGCCATGAGGGGGAGCGAGGCTGCCGACAGGAGCGAAAAGACACGGAGAAAATGCGTCAGACGTGGCATGAACATTTTTTTCTGCCGCGAAGATAGTGTAAACTGAGGGGAGAGCCAAGGAAAAGCGGCTTTTTTCCTGCCTGCAAAAACGGGGGCAAGCGTTTTTACCGGCACAAGGCTGCGGCCGCTGCTGCCTTTATACAAAGCGGGCCTCTGCCGGGTGAAGCATCCCCGCAAAGGCCCGTTATGACGTAGCTCGCTGGCAGCGAAGCGTGGCTGCTTCCTATTTTTGCTGCCCACGGACGAAAGCAAGGAAGCGGCGAAGTCCCTCTTCCACACACTGACGGGGACATGCCAGGTTCCAACGCAGGAAGCGGCTGCCCTCAGGGCCATACATCGTGCCCGCGTTGAGCCACAAGCGGGCTTCGTCGTAGAGCTGCTTCTCCAACTCGTCGGACGGGCGGCCCAGGGCGGAGCAGTCCATCCATGCCAGATAGGTTCCTTCGAGCGGAGCGATGGGGAAGGCCGGGAGATGCTCGGCGCAGAAGGTTTTCATCAACTCATAGTTGCCCCACAGATAGGCAAGCAACGCATCAAGCCATTCCTCGCTCTCGTTATAGGCGGCTATGGTGGCCACGACGCCAAACGGGTTGACGTCGCACACTTCGTTAACGTTGATGGCGCGGTCTATGCGTTGCCGCATATCAGCGTCGGGCGCCACGATGTTGGCAATTTGCAGCCCGGCCATGTTGAACGCCTTGCTGGGAGAGACGAACGAAACGGCGGGAACCGACATTTCCTCCGCCACGACGGCATACGGCGTGTAGGCATGGCCGGCAAAGGTCAGTTCGCAGTGGATTTCGTCCGAAACGACCACCACGTCGTGGCGGCGACAGATTTCCCCGACGCGGCGCAGCTCGTCTTTCGTCCACACACGGCCGGCCGGGTTGTGCGGGTTGCACAGCAACATGACGCGTGCCGACGGATCGGCCGCCTTCTGTTCCAGGTCGTCAAAGTCCATGCGGTAGCGGCCCTCTTCGTAAATCAGCGGGCTGGCCAGCAGGCGGCATTCGTTGTTGCGAATGGAGGAAAAGAAGCAGTTGTAGACGGGCGTTTGCACGATGACGCCGTCGCCCGGGCGGCAAAGAGCCTTGATGACAGCCGATATGGCGGGAACGACACCGCTCGTATAGATGATGGACTCGCGGCTGATGGTCCACCCGTGGCGGCGGGAAAACCAGCCGGTGACGGCATCATAATATTCGTCGGGAACGCGCGTGTAGCCGAAGATGCCATGGGCCACGCGCTTCTGCAACGCTTCGGTTATGGCAGGAGCCACACGAAAATCCATGTCGGCCACCCACATGGGCAACACGTCGGGCGCGGCACTGTCCCATTTATAGGAGCACGTACCGCGGCGGGAAACAAGTTCGTCGAAATTGTATTTCATTTTTTCAAGCGTTATGTGTTTTGACAAGCTGAGCGGGCAGAAGCTCCCCGGGGCAACCCGCAGCGGACGGGCCGGCAGCACCGGCGGTGGGCTTCAGCAGGAGAGCACGCAGTCGACAGGAACGTCCGTACTTTCCACCGGAACCTGTGGAAGCAGCTGAAAATCGAAGCAAAGCCCTATCTTGTACACTGCGGAAAAGGCGGGATGGGAAAACAGACGGTCGTAGTAGCCTCGCCCGCGGCCCAAACGGTGTCCGGCCGCATCGAAAGCCATGCCGGGCACGAGGGCCAGATCGATGGCTTCGTAGCCGGTGAAATCGTCGCCCGTAGGCTCCTCAATATGAAAGCTGCCCGTGCGCATCTGCCCCGGACCGACGTAGCGACGCAGACGTAAAACGTCGCCGCAGACGACGGGAAGCAGGATGACCTTGCGTCTGTACCAGCGCTCGATGAGGGCATGCGTGTCCACCTCGTCGGGCAGAGAGTGATAGGCCAGGACGGTACGGGCCGCGAGAAAGCGCTCGTCGCTTTCGAGACGGGCCATCAGGCTTTCCGACTGCGCGGCCAGCGTGGCGCGGTGCAGCTCTTTCTGATTTCTTATATAGCTGCGGAGCTTTCCTTTTTCGGACATACGGCTAAGAGCGGTCTGAACGGATTGATGGCGGGAACAGCTCCGGCGCAGGCAAAGCGGTAGCTCCACGCCGGGCGGGGAACGCAGGCCGTGGCCCCCGATGCTTTCTGCTCTTTCTTGGGAAAGGCGGCTCCGTCGTTGATCAGGCGGACGGCTTTCAGCACTGCCGGGTCTTCGCGGTTGACATAAATGGCTGCGGCGCGTGCATCGAGCAGATCGTCGATGATATAGCCAAACAGATACGACTCGAAAAGCGCGTGCGACTTGCGCAGCATCAGATTGCGCCGCCGCAACCCGTTTTTCTCGGCGAAACGGGCAAACTGCTCTACGATGCCCTGGCGTTGCAGGTGGTGGAGCAACGTGTCGACGTCCTTAAAGGCCGAAAGCTCTTTGCGGTTGCGGTCGATATAATCGAACGAGAACTGATAGAGCAGTCCGTCGAAATAGGCATCTTTAAAATAGCTGGTCATGCCGGTCGTGTCGCGCGGAATAAAAATGTCGGGGATGATGCCTCCGCCGCCATAAACCGTGCGCCCGATGCTGGTCTTATACCGCTGCCCGTTGGTCTTGATGCTGTCGCGCGAGAAAAATTCGCCATGCTCGGCCCGCAGCAGGAGATCCTGGGCATAGTCTTCCTCGTCGCCCATGGTATAGGGCTTTTGCAGGCAGCGGCCCGACGGCGTGTAGTAGCGCGCCTTGGTGAGGCGGAGCATGCTGCCGTCTCGAAACTCGATGGGCACCTGTACCAAGCCTTTTCCAAACGTCCGGCGGCCCACAATCATTCCCCGGTCGTTGTCTTGAATGGCCCCGGCAAAGATCTCGCTGGCCGAAGCCGACGCCTCGTCGACAAGGACAACCAACGGAAGCGACTGATAAACTCCACGGCCGTCGCTTCGATATTCTTCTCGTGGCGATTTGCGGCCTTCTGTGTAAACTATCAGGCGGTTTTTGGGCAAAAACTCGTTGGCCATCTTGACGGCAGGGTCCATGTAGCCACCCAAATTTCCCCGCAAATCGATGACAAGCCCGCGGAAATCTCCATGATTGAGCCGGGCAAGCGCAGCAAGAAACTCGGAATAGGTGGTTTCGGCAAAGCTCTTCACCCTGATGTAGCCGATGCCCGGGTCGAGCATATAGACGGCGTCGATACTCCGCAAGGGCACTTCGCCCCGCACGACGGAAAACGTCAGCAACTTGTCGGTGCCCGGACGGCGGACACCAAGCTTCACAACGGAATTGGTGGCTCCTTTCAGGCGTTTGGTGGCTTCTTCGTTGGTGACGACATCTCCGACGAAGGGCTTGCCGTCGATAGATACGATGCGGTCGCCGGGACGCAACCCGGCGCTTTCTGACGGACCGCCCTCGACGGGACGGATGATGCGCACGGTATCTTTCATGATGGTAAACTCAATGCCGATGCCCGAAAAGCTGCCTTTCAGGTCCTGCATCGAAGCTTCCACCTCGTCGGCGCTTATATAAACAGAATGAGGGTCAAGCTCCGACATGATTTTGGGGAGAGCCTTTTCGACCAAGTCGGAAATGTTGACCGAATCGACATACTGATCGTCTATGATGTGCAGTAAATCGTTCAGTTTGTTGCCAGAGGCATTTATGATATTCAGCCGCTTCCCCGAGAAATAGTTGGCATAAAAATTGCCCAGCAGGATACCGGCCACAATTCCCAAGGCAACCAGCAAAGGAACAAATCTCGTAGAGTTTTGTTTGTTCATTTTCAGATATCGTGGATTATAATGTGGCGTATGTTATTCCAAAGCAAGATATTCGACCTCGATACCGGCACGTTGCAGCAAGTGGATGCCATCTTCCAGGCGATACGCTTCGCCGTAAATCACGCGCTTGATGCCGGCTTGGATGATCAGTTTCGCACACTCGATGCACGGAGCTGCCGTTACGTAGAGCGTAGCCCCGTCGGAGTTGTTGCCAGAACGGGCTATTTTTGTAATGGCGTTGGCCTCGGCGTGGAGCACGTAGGGCTTCGTCAGCCCGTCTTCGTCTTCGCATACGTTTTCGAAGCCTGCGGGCGTGCCGTTGTAGCCGTCGCTGATAATCATTTTATCCTTCACAATCAGCGCTCCGACCTGCCGGCGGCGGCAATACGAATTTTCGGCCCAGATTTTAGCCATGCGAAGATAGCGTTTATCCAAGTCCAACTGCTTTTCCAATCTTTCCTTATCGGTCATATCCCCAATCCTCATTTGTTTGCTTCGGACAGGAGCCGGGTGCTCTCCTCCAAGCCGTTCCTTACGAGCAAGGCGTGGATGTTCGGCTCACGGCCTCTGAATTTTACGTACAGCGTCATCGGGTCTTCCGTTCCGCCACGCGACAGGATGATGTGGCGAAAACGCATTGCCGTCTCCTGATCGAAGATGCCGTTCTCCTTAAACAAGGAATAGGCATCGGCATCCAGCACCTCGGCCCATTTATAGCTATAATAGCCCGCGGCATAACCGCCCGACATGATATGCCCGAACTGTACAGACATGCAAGCTTCGTCGGGAGCGGGGAGAAGTATTGCCGGCTTCCAAGCTCGCTGCTCGAACGTGCGGACATCTTCGGTAAGAGGGCTTTCTAACGTGTAATATGCCATATCAAGCAAGCCGAATGACACTTGCCGCATGCAGGCATAGGCCACATTGAAATTCCGGCTCCGAACGATACGGTTTATCCACTCGTCAGGTAAATTTTCTCCCGTCTGATAATGCCGTGCAAAAGTACAAAGAAAGTCTTTCTCTGTCGCATAGTTCTCCATAAACTGGGAGGGAAGTTCAACAAAATCCCAGTACACGTTCGTGCCACTCAACGAACGGAAACGAACCTTGGAAAACATGCCATGCAGGGCGTGGCCAAATTCGTGCAGGAAAGTTTCTACCTCTTCTAAATTAAGGAGAGACGGATGGTCGGGCAGGGGACGCGGAAAATTGGTGGCGATGGCAACATGCGGACGACTGTCTGCCCCCTCATCGTCCAGCCACTGCTCCTTGTAGTTCGTCATCCAAGCTCCTCCCTGCTTGCCCTCGCGCGCATAGAGGTCGGCATAAAACACCGCCAAAAAGCTGCCGTCGGCATCCAAAACTTCGTAAGCTACAACGTCGGGATGGTAAACAGGAATATCTTTTCGTTCTCTAAACGTTATGCCATAGAGTCGGTTGGCCAGGCCGAAGATGCCTTCCTTCACCCGGCTCAATTCAAAATAAGGCCGGAGCTTCTCTTCGTCCATGTCATAGAGGCGCACTTTCAATTGGTGGGAATAATAGGAAAAGTCCCAAGGTTCCATCAGAAAATCCTCACCTTCCAACTCCCGCGCCAAAGCTGCCACCTTTTCAAGCTCACGTTCAGCCGGCTGCTTGTAGTTTTCAATCAGCTGATCCAGCAATGAATAAACACGGCTTGTCTGCCCGGCCATCCTGTGCTTCAACACAAGATCTGCATAAGTTTTATAACCTAACAAATGAGCCCGCTCCATGCGAAGGTTTACGAGGCGGCGAACAATATCAAAGTTGTTATACTCATTGTCGTGCGTACACAGCGTGTTGTAAGCCAAATACAAACGTTTACGAAGCTCACGCCGGTGAGAATACATCATGAAGGGGCGATAAAGCGGGGCTTGCAATGTAATAATCCACCCCTCTTTGCCTTTATCTTTCGCCAACTGAGCCGCCTGAGCCACCAGCGAAGCGGGCAAACCGTCTAAATCTTTTTCATCTGTAAGCAACAGTTCATAGGCGTCCCGCTCCTTCAAATTGTTTTGGGAGAAACGTACGGTCAACTCCGACAGCTCGGCAGTGATTGCCTTAAAACGCTCTTTCTTTTCCGGCTCCAAAGTGGCACCTGAGCGTAAAAAAGCATCATAAGTCTCCTCCAACAATTTACGTTCCTCGTCCGCCGCATGATAACTCTCCATCACAGCTTTCACCCTCCTGAAAAGCTTTTCATTCAAGAGTATATCCGTTTCGTGTCCCGCTATAATGGGTGCTAAACGCTCGATAATCTCATCTAAGGGCTTGTTAGACGTCACTCCTTGGAGATTATACATCAATGTTGAGGCCTCATTTAACAGAGCTCCCGACTGCTCAAGGGCTACTATCGTGTTATTGAAAGTAGGGGGCTCGCTATTGTCCGTAATGGCACGTATTTCTTCGTTTTCGCGCGCCATACCTTCATATATGGCCTCTTCGATGTATTCCGGTGTGATTTTATCGAAGGGAAAGGTGCCATGAGGCGTTTCTCTTTTGCATAAAAGAGGATTTGGTATATTATGACTGCTCTTTTCCATATTCTTACGTTTCTATATGCTTATGCCAGATTAAAATTGTCCGCATCTTTTAAGACGGGAAAGCGCTTGCGGAAAGTATTTTGCTGCTCAATATCCAATTGCGCAACGATAACGCCGCTTTGCTCATTTATTTCATTGATTACCTGACCGCGGGCGTCTATAAGCGCAGAGCCTCCCGTGTAATGACACGACTTGTCGTCGCCCACCCGGTTTACGGCTGCCACATAACACTGGTTTTCGATAGCACGCGCACGCGATAAAACGTTCCAGACGCCTTGACGAGGTGCGGGCCAGTTCGCCATGTTGATCAACAGGTCATAATCTGCTCTGTTTCTGGAAAATACGGGGAAACGCAGGTCATAACATATTTGCAACAGTATGCGGACGCCTTTGTATTCCGTTACAACGCGCTGTTCTCCTGCTACGTACACTCGGTTCTCTCCCCCGGGTGAAAAAAGGTGGCGTTTGTCATAAACGGTCTGCAACCCTGATGGTGTATAAAAGAAAGCCCTGTTCCTATAAGAGCCTTCCACGTCGGTTATGAGCGTGCCGCAAACGGCCACATTTCTTTCTACGGCTGTTTGCTTCATCCACATTTCAGCCTGCCGGGAGGCAGTAGCAAGCTCTGGCGTCGGATGTACGTCGAACCCCGTCGCCCACATTTCGGGAAGGACAAAAAGATCGGCCTCAACACTGCCTATCAGACGTTCCACGCGGCGGATGTTCTCCTCGACGTCATTCCAAGCTATATCATATTGAACAAGAGCTATTTTCATTGCTTCCATTCCATTATATCGCCAACCTGAGATAAGTCCGGTCGTCGAAAGATTCATTCCCCCTCATCACTCCTTTGGTTGCCGGGTAGCAGTCAAAGCACAAAGGGTCATTCTTCAACGTTTCACGGAGGCAAGCCTCTGTTTCTGCCAATGTGTTATAAAGCACCGGGTAGCCATCGGTGGCCAACACGATTTCTGTAGCCTTTTCCGCACTGATCACCGGAACGGTCTGCGTGTCCACATGAAAGCCATCCAGCACCGTGTATCTGTACGGATTGTCGCTTTCTGCATTCTGAAACGCACATTGGTCGCGCAGCGCGTCGAAAATCATTTCCCGTCCCATGTCCTTTGTTTGCAGTTCTTCTACCGAATGTCCATGGTTGGTCAAATACCGCAACACGTCGCTGCGTATGCCCGCCAGCACGTCGTCCACCTTTTTCGGATTGGTGAACGTCCTGTCCTTCACACGGCACTGGCAATCGCCGAACATCCATATTTCCCGCCGGCAATTACTCCATATTACAGCGCTGCAAGTCAGTCGGTTTTCCGGTTCTGACTTCACTTTTTCTTTAATGCCGTTCGTTTCGTAAATTTCGGCAATAACCCGGGTGAGTCTTACTGCGGCTTCCTCCATGCCGGCCTCTTCGGGCAAGCCGATGATGGCGTCTTTGACCGTTTCCATCGCCAGCCGCCCGGTTGTTTTGTCGCCCAAGCGCAGCGTACCTTTGGCGGTCGACCCGTCTATTACAGCGGCATAACTGTCCGTCACGATCCAGCCGTCTTCGCACAGGCGCTGCCGGCTTTTGCCGATACAACAGACCTCGATCACCTCCATTTCTTCCCTGGTTTGTTCATTGGGGTGGAACCGAAAAGGCGGTCTGCCAGATCCTCGCGTCCCATTCTGCGCAATTCGGCCATGATTTTGCGTCGTTCTTCCGGTTTATACCAGAAAAAGAACATCCGCTGGCGCAACTTTTCCTGCGGCGATTTGGCTGAAAACACGCGCTCCAAAGTGTAGGGATGATAGCCCGCGTACCACATTTCCGTGCTCACCGTCATAGGGGTGGGCGTGAAGTCCTGCACCTGTTCCAAGTGGAAGTGCAGGCGCTTCGTCTCCACGGCAAGCTCGGCCATGTCTTCTTCGGTGCATCCGGGGTGGGAACTGATGAAGTAGGGGATTAGCTGCTGATGCAAACCGGCCTTTGCGTTCACCTTGTCGAACAGGTCCTTGAACTTGCGGAACAAGGCAAACGACGGCTTGCGCATGTAGTGCAGCACGCGCTCGCTCGTATGCTCCGGGGCCACTTTCAGACGTCCCGACACGTGTTTCAAAATCAGTTCTTCCGTATAGCTCGCCGCGGCTTTGTCGCGTTGCGCGTCTCCCGACTTATGTAGCAGCAGATCATAGCGTACGCCGCTTCCGATAAAGCTTTTCTTCACCTGCGGAAGGGCATCGACCGCCCGGTAGATTTCCAGCAGTGGTCCGTGGTCCGTATTCAGGTTGCGGCACACTGCCGGATGGATGCACGAGGGGCGTTTACACTTCTCGCAGAGCGATTTGTCGATGCCGCTCATCCCATACATATTGGCCGACGGGCCGCCCAAATCGGATATATAGCCTTTATAGTCGGGCATTTCCGTCACGGCACGCACCTCTCGCAGGATGCTCTCTTTGCTGCGGCTCATGATAAACTTTCCCTGATGGGCCGAAATGGTGCAGAAGGCACAGCCACCGAAACATCCGCGGTGGATGTTGACAGAATGGCGTATCATTTCATACGCCGGTATCCGCTTACCTTTGTATTTCGGGTGGGGAAGGCGCGTATATGGCAGGTCGAACGAGCGGTCCACCTCGGCTGTCGACATGGGCGGGTAGGGCGGATTCACCACAACGTAAACGCCACCCGTTTTCTGCAACAGGCGTCTGGCATGCAGGCGGTTGCTTTCCTCCTCGATATAGCGGAAATTGCGCGCATGCGCCTTCGGGTCGCGCAGGGCTTCTTCGTGCGACGCAAGCACGCAGTCGTCAGCCGTTATGCCGCCGGGAATGTTATTTTCCACTTCCGCCGTAACCGTCTGACGGACAGGGTGGCGGCGTATCAGGTCGTGAAAATCGCCTACATCGACCGCCGCACCTTCCTCACGCGCAGCCAAATGGTCGCTCAGCAGATGGCAAAGTTCCAGGATGGGCAGCTCGCCCATACCGTATATAATCATATCGCCGCCGCTGTCGAGCAAAATGCTGCGGCGCAGCTCGTCCTTCCAGTAATCGTAGTGGGTGAGGCGGCGCAGCGAAGCCTCGATGCCGCCCAGCACCACCGGCACGTCTGGAAACAGCTGTTTCAGGATGTGCGTGTAGACGATGGTCGGATATTCCGGCCGCATGTCGTGCCGCCCGTCGGGGCTGTAAGCGTCTTCCGAGCGCAAGCGGCGGTTGGCCGTGTATTTA
Source organism: uncultured Bacteroidales bacterium (assembly GCA_949297215.1). Lineage (GTDB taxonomy): Bacteria > Bacteroidota > Bacteroidia > Bacteroidales > Bacteroidaceae > Alloprevotella. The sequence goes on from CASFRV010000001.1 coordinate 669,478, forward strand.
TTGACCATCGAGTCCATGCAACCCGGCGCAATGCCAAAGAAAAGCCGCGGCCGCCCCAGCTTCTTAAAGTCGCGGAAGTCGCCGTGCCAGTCGGGCTGCGGGATAATGGCCACCCGGTACCCCTCGGCTTCCAGCAAGCGCCCGATAACGGCGGCTCCAAACGACGGATGGTCCACATAGGCGTCGCCGCTGAACAGGATGACGTCGGCAGCCTCCCATCCGCGCAGCTCCATTTCCTTTTTCGTCGTCGGCAGCCAGTCTGTCAGCTGCAGCTTTTTCATGCCTCCGTTGCGGCGTTCTGTTCCTCGCCGGTCGGGGCGTGATGTGTGGCCGTCCAGCTGTCGTAAAGCGTCATGAGGTTGCGCAGGCCACAAGGCTTCATCCGCTCATGATACACCACGTCCAGACACAGCGCCAGCAGGTCAGCGGTGTCGCCGCCGCCATGTTCCAGCAGCGAGCGCACGGTCATTTTCAAGCGGTTCAGCACCGTTTCGTCCACGACGCCCGTGCTTCCCACCAAGCCTTGAAACAGGGCATACTTGCGGATGGTTTCCAGGTTGGCGTCGGATATATCCAGCCGGCGCGAACCTTTTTCGTTCAGTTCGATGGTATACATATCTTCTTATCTTTCGGGTGGTTTCTCCCGGCTGCTCATTTCAACGTGTGGCAGCTGCTTCCGTCGAAGCAGTGTGTACACAGTTTACACTTGGGCAAGCCGATTGCTTTCACCAGCGTTTCCAATGTATTGAATTTCAGCGTTGTCAGATTCAGACGTTTTCTGATTTCCTCGACCAGCCGCTTGTATTTCTCCGAATCCGTCCGGGCGTATTCTTCCAGATCTTTGTCGGGGTCGCCTTCCAGCTCCTTGATGATGCGCCGCGTGATGAGCTCCATGTCGCTCTTCGACGATGTGAAGCCTATAAACGGGCAGCCGTAGATAAGCGGCGGACAGGCAATGCGCATGTGCACCTCCTTCACGCCGTCGTCGAAGAGCACCTTCACGTTGTCGCGCAGCTGCGTTCCGCGCACGATGCTGTCGTCGCAAAAGAGCATGCGTTTACCGCTGAGCATGGCCCTGTTGGGTATGAGTTTCATCTTTGCCACGAGCGAGCGCATTTCCTGGTTGGCCGGCGTAAAGCTGCGGGGCCAGGTCGGCGTATATTTTGAAATGGCCCGGTGGTAGGGACGTCCCATGCCCGTGGCATAGCCCAGGGCCATACCCACGCCCGAGTCGGGGATGCCACACACAGCGTCCACCTCCGTCTCGTCGGCTTCGCCCATCATGCGCCCACACTCGAAGCGCACCTGCTCCACGTTGCGGTGCTCGTAGCTCGACGTCGGAAAACCGTAATATACCCACAGGAACGAGCACACCTGCATCTGTTCCTCGGCCGGACGCATCTGCTCCATGCCATTGGCTCTGAGGCGCACCACCTCGCCCGGGCCCAGATAGTGCTCGGTTTCGTAGTCGAGGTTGGCAAAAGCCGTCGTTTCGCTCGTTACGGCGTAGGCACCTGCCTTACGTCCCACGACAACAGGCGTTCTGCCCCAGCGGTCGCGCGCTGCAATGATGCCATCCTCTGTGAGCAGCAGCATCGAGCACGATCCCTTGATGTGGTTAAACACGTTTTCGATGCCCTCGACGTATGTGCGCCCCTGAATGAGCAGCAGGGCCACCAGCTCCGTCTGGTTTGTCCGCCCGGAGGAGAGCTCTGCGAAATGCATGTTCTGCGCCAGCAGCTCGGCCGAAAGCTCTTCGATGTTGTTGATTTTTGCCACGGTCACGATGGCAAACCGTCCCAAGTGCGAGTTGATGACCAGCGGCTGGGCATCGGTATCGCTGATCACGCCGATGCCGGCCGTGCAGCCGTCGAAGCGCGAAAGCGTGCCTTCAAATTTTGAACGGAAATAAGCGTTTTCCAGATTATGAATGGAGCGGGCAAAACCTTTTTCGCGGCTGTGGGCGGCCAGTCCGCCCCGACGCGTTCCCAAGTGCGAATTGTAATCGGTGCCGTAAAAAAGGTCTGCTACGCAACTCGTTTCAGTAACAGTTCCAAAAAATCCTCCCATACATTATATATATTGATTGAAGCAGGCGCAAAGTTACGAAAAAAAGAAGGGATGCCGCTTTCCTGCCTGCATAAAGCAGGTAGGTTTCATGCTCATTTCCCGACGTCACCTGCGGTCTTCCGAAAACGGTATGCGCCGGCTGTCGGCCACCCGACCGCTCCGGCGCATACCTTGTTTCCCTGCTTCTGCCCTACGGTGAGGGCCGCCTCATCATTCGTCGCGCGAAGCTCCCAGGAACATAAAGATGTAGTAAACGAGCGTAGCCAGCGAGCCCAGCGCTGCAACCACGTATGTATAGGCAGCCGAACGCAATGCGCTGACAGCCATCGGCTGGTCGCCGCGGTTGGTGATGCCGGCAGCCTGCAACCATCCCGTAGCGCGACGGCTAGCGTCGATTTCGACGGGCAGCGTCACAAAGCTGAACAGCGTGGTGAGCGCAAACAGCACGATACCCGCCAGCAACAGCCCCGGAAAAACGTTTATCAGCAGCATGCCGGCCAGCAGTACCCACTGCACCCACGTCGATGCGAACGAAACCACCGGCACCAGCGCCGAGCGCAGCTGCAACGGCGCATAGGCACGCGCATGCTGCACGGCGTGGCCACACTCGTGGGCGGCAACGGCCGCAGCTGCCACGCTGCACGAGGCGTAAACGCTCTCGCTCAGGTTCACCGTCTTGGTGGCCGGGTTGTAATGGTCGGTCAGATGGCCTTCGGTCGACGTAACCTGCACGTCGTAGATGCCGTTGTCGCGAAGCATCTTCTCGGCCACCTCACGCCCCGTGAGCCCGCCGACCAAGGGCACCTGCGAATATTTCTTGAACTTGCTTTGCAGATTGAGTTGCACCAAATAGCTCACCAGAGCTATGCCGATAAATAATACCCAGTAGATCATTTTCTTTTCTTCGTTGTTTGTTTGGTTCTTCCTTTTCTGAATAATTCTCTTGCAAAGATACGAGCAATCAGCATGCCACGGAGCCGCCCCCGTTCCCATAAAACATTAACGGCTCCTTATTTTTTCTTAACCGGTGTCGTTTCTGTTCCTTTTTCCCGGTGCGCTGTTCTTTTCTCCCGGCTTCACGGTCTGTCGGCATGGCCCTGCTCACATTTTTTAGCCTTTACGCCTGTCATGCTTGTGCAAAAAGTGCCTATATTTGCTACATGCAACCCGGCGGGTTGCCGGGAAAACATCACCTAATGTCACCCCACTATGATAAAACTGGCAGACTACATCGCAAGAATAGAAATCGGCAGCCTTTGGAGCGGCCATAAGCACATCGTCTGGAACCTCCATCCCGGCGTCAACGTGCTCAGCGGCAAGAACGGCGAGGGAAAAAGCACCATCCTCAACAAAATGATCTATCACCTGCGTTCCGCGCCGCCCACGGGCGAAATCAACGGCAGCGGCGCCCCGCTCGGCGTCAGGATCGACTTTGTTCCCTCCGATGCCACGAGCATCCGCTACGACATCATCCGCAGCTTCGACCGCCAGCTCGTGCCCGGCGAGGTGCGCGCCAAGCTTCCCGAGGAGCACATCAACACCGAGCTCGACTGGCAGCTTTATCTCTTGCAGCGGCGCTATCTCGACTATCAGGTCAACGTGGGCAACCGCATGATCGAGCTGCTCACGAGCGGCGACCCGGCGGCCCACGAAAAGGCCAAGGCCGCCGCCGAGGCCAAAGCCCGCTTCCTCAACCTCGTCGACGAACTCTTCGCCGAAACTGGCAAGAAGATAGACCGCCGGAGCAACGAGCTGCGCTTCGAACAATACGGCGAAACGCTCCATACCTACCAGCTGTCGAGCGGAGAAAAGCAGATACTCGTCATCCTCCTCACCGCGCTCACCGAAGACTGCCAGCCGTACGTCCTTTTCATGGACGAACCCGAAGCCAGCCTTCACTTCGAATGGCAGAAGCGGCTCATACAGATGGTTCGCGACCTCAATCCGAACGCCCAGATTGTGCTCACCACCCACAGCCCAGCGCTCATCATGGACGGCTGGGAAGACAGCGTCACCGAGGTGAGCGACATCACCGTGTGACGCCCCGCGCCTCACCTCTCTAACCCTGAAAAGCCATGGCCAAGCGTCTTTCGCAAAATCTCAACTCGGCCTACATCGAGGCCGCCAACCGTCTGAACTCCAAGCGGGACCGCCGCAAGATCGTGGCCTACGTCGAGAGCTACGACGACGTGTTCTTTTGGAGCCACCTGCTGCGCAGCGTCGAGACCGACAGCTACTATTTCGAGGTGATGCTTCCCTCGCGCACGTCGCTGTGCAAGGGCAAGAAGGTAGCCCTCATGAACGAGCTCGGCCCCCGTCTGGGGCGCTGCATGATAGCCTGCGTCGACGCCGACTACGACTACCTCATGCAGGGAGCCACCGAGACGTCGCGCGTTGTGTGCACCAACCCCTACGTTTTCCACACCTACGTCTACGCCATCGAAAACTTCGAGTGTTATGCCCCCACGTTGGAGAGCGTCTGCGTCATGGCCACGCTCAACGACCGCCGTCTGTTCGACTTTGAGAGCTTCCTGGCCCGTTTTTCCGAAATTGTCTGGCCGCTTTTCGTGTGGTCCGTATGGGCTTACCGCTCGGGAAACTACAAGACCTTTACGATGCTCGACTTTTTCCGTACGGTCGCGCTCAACGAGCTCAACTATTATCACCCCGAGCAGACGCTCGAAGCGCTGCGCCACCGGGTGAACCGCAAGATCAACCGCCTGCAACACCAGTTTCCTCAGGCGCGGGCGGGCTATAAACCCTTGCGCGAGGAGCTGCTCCGCCTGGGCGTTACGCCGCAAACGACCTATCTCTACATGCGTGGGCACGATCTGCACGACGGCATCGTAGCGCCCATGCTCAGCGGCGTGTGCGAGGCGCTGCGCCGCGAGCGCGAGCGCGAAATACGCCAGCTGGCCGAACACAACGTGCAGATGCAAAACGAGCTCGCGGCCTATCAGCACGCCACGGCGCCCATCGAGGAGATGCTGCGCAAGCACACCGACTACGACCAGTCGCCCGAATACCGCCGCGTGCAGGAGGACGTGCGGCAGCTCTTAGTTCTAGTTGATAAAAGTTTAAACTCTGATATACTGACTCTTCAAAACGACGAGGTGAAGGCATTAAAGAATCAATCATAATTACTGCAACAGCTAATCAAGAAGAAAAAGTGGGGCTTCCATAATTAGAAGCCCCACTTTTTCTTCTTAAATTATAGTTTTTAGCTTGGAAAATTTTTGTTTAAGATTTTCTACCAGCAAATGTATAGGTTTGACCTCCAGATCTGAAAGAAAAAGTTAAACTATTTGCGACACAGGTTCCTTCTACTGCATAAATATTAGATTGAAGTAAGTAATTACCATCACCCTTATCAATTATATTTATTATTACTTCACTCATATTCATATCAAATCCCTCACATTGAATTTTCATTGATACAGCTTTTTCTTCAAGACGAGATAAAGTTACATACGCTAATTCGTCAGTTTCTGGAAGACCTAAAATAGAAAGGTCACCTACATAATTCCCAGATAAAGCTAAGCCCAAATCACCACTTGTTTCGTCATCATCGCTGCAACCTGCGAAAGAAAACGTCGTTACCAGCATGAGCAAAAGCATGCTCAGAAATTTAAATCTTTTCATACTGTAATTTTTTTAATTAATAATGTTCGTATTGCAAAATTAATATTTTTGGAAAGGGTTCACTCCCTTTTTATGTGGCCGATTTGTCCGCTCGACCGTGTTTTCTGCGGAGCTATTGTCACGGGCGGTAAACAGCGAGGTGCGATTCGTCCGCTCGTACACGTATGTATCGCCGTCCTCCTCACGCAGTACGAGGCGGTCCTCAGTCAACACCGGAACGCTGTATGTATATCCGTCTGCAAACTCTTCTTCCGACACACCGTACGACGGAATGAGCACAAGATTACCGTTTGCGTAGTAATATTCGCCGCCTTCTTCGCCTGTATCATAGTTTCCGCCGTAACCCTCACGATATTCCAAACGGTAATGACCATCTTCGCTGAACACATACAGCTCGCCTAAATAATAGTCGCCGTCATGCTCCTCCGAAAGCCAGTTGCCCACGATGGCGCTCTGCTCCTCGCCGCCGCCAATGCCGGGGGGCTCAGGCAGCGTGGTGCGCGATGTCCGTTCAAATGTATATACATCGCCTTCACTTCCTCTTAATACGAGTTCGTCATATGTCAGAGAGAGGATGGTTCGCGTATGCGCGTCGCCGGGCTCGCTGTCCGTGTCATTCCACTCCTCCACGAGCGTCAGCCGGTCGCCGCTTACGAAGTAGCTTCCGCCTTCTGTCTCGTAGGCTTCGTTTCCGTATGCAACCTCGCAAATCATGCGCCGGTATGTACCATCTTCGTCAAAGATATACAGTTGACTCAGGTAATAATCGGAACGAACTTCCTCCGAAAGCCAGTTGCCCACGATGCTCACGGTCGTCGGCGTGTTACCGCCTCCGCCACCTCCGCCCCAAATGGGCGGCGTTGTTTCCTCATCATCGTCACCGCAGGCACTGAATGCAAACAGCGTACAAAACAAAAGCACGGCCCGCAAGCAAATGCCGTTAAAAAACACATTTTTTCTTTTCATTTTGGTACTAATAGTGGATTATGTCTTGTCTTGGAAAAAGGCTGGCAGCCCTTTGCGTCGCCGACACCGGCCGTCAACACATCTTCGCGATGTCGACACCAGCTGCGGCCTCGTTGCCGGAAACTTCGGGGAGCTCGATGCTCACGAAGCCCCGTCCAACAAGGCTTGCGGAATAGCAACGGAAAAAATCGGTCCGCAAAGCTTCGGATATGCGCAGCAAAAGATCGGAATCGAGGCTTCGTTTTTTGAAGAGCTTGTAGACGTTGCTGCGGTCGCAGTATAAGGCGCGCGCCAGCCACGAAGCTGTGCGTCCCTGCCGCAGGAGCTCTTCTTTTATTATGCTGCCAATATGTACGTCCATGGTCTTAGATTTTCTATGCACATATGCGTGGAGATAACTGGCCGGGGTTGCGCTCCCGACGGGCCGCTTCATGCGATTTTGCCTGAATGCACGCGCGACACAATCAAAAGCATTCCCGTTTCTTGAATGTTTTACTGAGGTATTTGCTTAACAAATGCAAAGTTAAATTCGATTTATGAAACGACAACGTGATATTTGTGGCTTGTTTGGCCACATCGTGTGGAAAATTTCTCCACTGAGGAGCAAGAAGCGGGCGACGACAAGTTTTTCACGGCAGCCAAAATGACCGGGCAGCCGTGAAAACAAAAAAGCCCGCCTGCAAAAAAGGACGATGCAGGCGGGAAAATGGCGGCGGAACCGAGAAAAAGCAAAAAACGAAGGAAGCGCCGACGCCGGGCGGCACGGAGACGGACGGCCGTCAGCCTATTTCGAGCAGAACGACCTCGGTCGTGGCTTCCGTCACGCGGCAGCGCTCGGCGGGGCGCTCGCCCACGAGCCACACGATGCCGTGCGCATCGCAGACCACCGCGGCCGCCAGCTTGTCAATGCGCGAGCGCTTGCGGTCGGTCAGGTAGTCGCTCACGAGGCGGCTGCCCCGCATGCCCAAGGGAGCAAAGCGGTCGCCCCGGCGGACAGAGCGGCATACGAGGGGGCCGTCGACGGTGGCCGCATCGAGGGCCGCCACCGACGGCAGGCGGGGCACGGCGCCCAGGGCGGTCATGGAGAGCCGCTGCAAGCGCAGACGGCGGCCGTCGGGCAAAGGGGTGGCCTCGGCGTCGGCAAGCGGCACGGCGTCGAAGCGGACGGGCCGGCGCCGCACCTCGACGGTGGAGCGGCCACGGGCGGCCAGCCAGCTGCCGGCCTCGTAGAGCGCGCCGGGAGGGCCGGACAGCCCGTCGAAGATTTCGGCGCATACGGCCGGGCTGAAACCATACGGACGGAGCAACTCGTACAAGAGCGTGCGGGCAGCCGGCAGGCGGAGAAGGGCGGCGGCGTCGATGACCTCGCCGTCGGGCAGGGGGGTGCAGACCTTGCGGCGCACGTGGTCGAGGGCGTAGCGGCAGAGCTCATCGGCCTCGGCCAGGCGGCGGGCCGTGGCATCGAGCGTGGCGTCGACCGAGGGGTTGAGCCGACGGAGCAGGGGGAGCACCTCGTGGCGTATCAGGTTGCGGCGAATGGCGGTGTCGGTGTTCGTACTGTCGGTGACAAACGTTTCGCCCTCGGAGCGAAGAAAACTCTCAACGTCGCTGCGTGTCACGCCCAGCAGGGGGCGCACCACGCGGCCGTTGCGCCACGCCATACCGTGCAGGCCGCGCAGCCCCGCGCCACGCACCAGGTTCAGAAGCAGCGTCTCGACGTTGTCGTCGCGGTGGTGGGCCACAGCTATGGCGCCGGCTCGCGTGTGGCGACGCACGCTTTCGAAAAAGGCATAGCGCTCGTTGCGTGCCTGCATCTCGATGCTCACGCCGGCTCTGCGGGCTGCCTGTGCCGTCTCGAAGTCGGCACGGTGCAGGGGCACGCCGTAACGTGCGCAAAGGTCGGTCACGAAAGCTGCATCGCGGTCGGACTCGGCGCCGCGGAGATGAAAATTGCAATGGGCCGCCTCAACGTGATAGCCCAAACGGAGCATCACGAGAAACAGAGCGACGGAGTCGGCCCCGCCGCTGAGCCCCACAACGACAGAACTGCCGGGAGCGAGCAGCGAACGGGCAGCAATGTCGCGGGACACCTGCCCGGGAAAATCAGAAGGGGTCATAAGCCGAAGAAATGAGGAAGCAACGGCCTCTCCGCCCCGAAACAGGCACGCCGGGGACGGGAGTGGGGACGGAAGGGCCGGCGCAGGTCAGTAGGACACGGTGCAGGGGATGCCGGCGGCGCGCACCAGGGCGGCAATGCGGTCGAGGTCTTCGTGCGTGGCTTTAAGCAGGTCGTGGTCGGGCGTTTCGCGGTCGATGGTGTAGATCATCACGGCCTGCGGACGGATGGTGCGCACGGCGTCGAGCCAGGGCAGGACGTAGCGGTCGGACGTGTTGTCGACGCTCCCCTCGGCATCGCTGCCGCGCATGAACATCGTCTGCACAATAAGGTGCCCGTCGTAGCCGGAAAGCGTATGGACGACGCGACGGACGTCGTAGGCTCCGGTGGGACGGTTGACGCGACGGATGTAGTCGGGATCGACGGTGTCGAGCTTCAAGATGTTATTGTCGACGCGCAGGAGCGCTTTTTTCACCTCGGGCAGATGGGCCCTCGTCGCGTTGCTCAGCACACTGATGCGGGCGGAGGGGAAAAAACGGTCGCGCAGGGCGATGACGTCGTCCACGATGGCAGCAAACTCGGGGTGGGCTGTCGGCTCGCCGTTGCCGGCAAACGTCAGCACGTCGGGGGCAGGGCCTTCGCGGCGCATTTGTTCCAGGCGCCGGGTGAGAGCCTCGCGCACCTCGCTGCGCGTGGGACGGGGCAGGGCGGGACGGCGGTCGGCGTTGAAGCCACACTCGCAGTAGATGCAGTCGAAAGTACAGATTTTGCCATCGGCCGGCATCAGGTTGATGCCCAGCGAAACGCCCAGGCGGCGGCTATGGACCGGGCCGAAGATGGGAGACGGATATATTACGGTAGACATGACGATTATGTTGCGTTAAAGCGTTACTGCCTGCAAAGTTACAAAATCCGGGCTTTGCCGGGCCACATGCCGGCCCGGGGATAACGAAAAGGCACAAAGAGAAAAAGAGGGAAAAGAATAAATACATATAATCAGAGAGCAGCAAAAACACAATATTTACAAAAATAGGAATATATATCATTGTATATCTGTTTATTATAAATATACATTCATTTTCTCATTTATTCCTGCAAGCCACCATTTTTACCTATTTATGAATTATTTTTGTTACTCATTTTGATACTTATATCAAACCTATTTACTACCTTTTAAAATGCTGGAGCACAATGGGTAGAAGAAAGCAATCAAAAGTAGAAAAAAGTCCGTTCAAGTTGCGGAGAAGAAAACTTGCAGACGGCCGCGAGTCCCTTTTTATAGACCATACTGTTGACGGCAGGCACGAATACGAATTCCTTAAACTGTATCTTGTACCGGAAACTTCCGTCAAAGCGAAACGTGAGAACGCGAAAACACTCCGTCAGGCGGAGGAGATAATTATCGCCAGGACCGAAAACATGGTTGATGACAAGGCGCAGGAGGAGGCGGCGAAAGACAAATCCCAAATGTTATTGTCGGACTTCATTAGTATACTGATGGAGGAATACAAACAGCGGGGACAACCCGCCTATCTGCGTTTAAGGGCAGCACGCACCAAATTGGAGAAGTTCCGTCCCGGTGCAAGACTGTGTGACATAGACAAGAAATTCTGCGTCGATTATGCCGAGTGGCTGCAATCCGAACCTCTCACTCCGCAAGGGAAACCACTTGCCCAAGCCACCGCATTTTCCAGTTTCTGGAATCTCGGCATCACCCTGTCAAGTGCAAGACAAAAGGGTTATATAAAAAGCAACCCGTGGGAACTGCTGGGCAGCCACGAGAAGATACAGCAACCGGAAGGCAAACGTGAGTTTCTGACCTTTGAAGAAATCCGCAAGCTGGAGCAAACTCCCTATATCAAGGAAAACATACGCAAGGCATTTCTGTTTGCCTGCTATTGCGGATTGCGTGTCGGCGATGTTACGGATTTGCGCTGGAGTGACATTTCCGTCAATGGCGGGCGGCACTTCGTATCGGTGGTGATGCAGAAAAACTCCAAACCCATATCGCTCCCTCTCCCGACCAAGGCTTTGTCATGGCTTCCGGAACGTGGAGAACCGGAGTCATCGGTATTCTCCCTACCGTCACGTACCAACCTGCGTAAACATCTGCAGAAATGGTCGGAACAGGCAGGATTGGAAAGACACCTTCATTTTCATTTGAGCCGCCATACCTACGGCACGATGCTGATAACCGCAGGGGTTGACCTTTATACCGCCAGCAAGATGATGGGACATGCCGACGTGCGCCCCACGCAAGTCTACGCGAAAATCGTTGACAAGAAAAAAGAAGAGGCCGTTTCACTGATAGACAAAGTATTTTAAGTTATGGCAGCAGCAAACAAGAAAACCAACAGATTGAAAGAGCCAGTAAGAGTCCGTACAAAGAAACTTGCCGACGGCTCTGAATCATACTACCTTGACATCTATGTCAACGGCAAACGAAGTTACGAGTTCCTGAAGATGTACCACCTGCCGGAAGTCAACGCGAGGGTCCGGGAGCAGAACCGCGCCACCCGTGAGGCAGTCGAAACCATAAAATCGCAACGTATCATCGAGATTACCAATTCCAGAGCCGGAATCAAGAGCAAATCCGCATGGCAGAAACTGACGCTGGCGGACTGGCTGGAAAAATTCCATTCCAATCAGGAGCGCAAAGGTATCAAACGGACCGAAAAATTACGGAGCATAATAAAGGTCATCAACCAATACGGAAAAAACACCCGGATGGGTGACATTGACAAGAAATGGGCACTCGGCTTCATAGACTGGATCCAACACACCTATAAAGGCCGGCAGGGAAAGCCGCTTGAACAGGGAACGGTCGTGGCCTATATCTCCCAACTCTCCATCGCCCTGAATGCCGCAGTCCGTGCGGAGTGGCTGGGCGAAAATCCGTTCATGCAGCTTTCGGCTTCGGAGCGTGTAAAGAAGCCGGAATCCAAACGCCAGTTTCTTGCCATCGAGGAAGTAAAACTTCTCATTGCCACCGAATGCCGTAACATGACGGTAAAGCAGGCATACCTGTTTTCATGTTATTGCGGACTCCGCCTGAGCGATATGGAAACACTCCGTTGGAAAGACATTATATGTAATGACGGCAGGTACATGATTGCCACCGTACAGCAGAAGACAGCCACCCCCATCTATACGCCGCTCTCGCAAAATGCCGTAAAATGGCTGCCAGAACGGAAAACGGACGACAGTGACGAGACACTTGTTTTCGCGGCTCTCCCATCACGCCCGACTACCAACAAAATCCTCAAACAATGGGTGGAAAAGGCAGGTATTGACAAGAAAATCACCTATCATACAAGCCGCCATACCTTCGGAACGATGATGATGACCGTCGGGGCTGACCTTTATACCACCTGCAAACTGATGGGACACGCCGACGTGCGTACCACGCAGATATACGCGAAAATCGTCGACAGCAAGAAAATCGAGGCCGTGGATATGGTAGACAGGATGTTTGAACGGGAGGAATCCAAACAGGAATAAAAACCGGACAAAATAAGCCTGTCTGATTGGGCTGAAAAGTTACCACCATAAACAACACCTATTCACTCTTGGTAATTTTTGGTGCATACTATAGCCTTTTATCCAAATTTTAGAGTACCTTTGCACAAAAAACAATGATATGACAAACAGACTGATAGCCCGGCAACGGGAATGTGAGGAACTGCAAAGCTGTATGGATTCCAATGAATCGGAGTTCGTAATCGTATGCGGACGGCGAAGAATCGGCAAGACCTTCCTTGTGGAGCAGTTTTTTGAAGGCAAATACGATTTCAAGTTCGTGGGAGGACACAATCTCCGCACCCGGGACCAACTTAACAACTTCGCCAAGGCACTCAAGGCATATTCCGGAACGAAACCCGCCCCGTTCAAGGACTGGGTTGACGCTTTCGATGCCCTTGAGGACTATCTTTCCACCCTTCCCGATGACAGGCGCAAGGTCATCTTCATAGACGAAATGCCGTGGATGGATTCCCGCCGTTCCGATTTTGTGAGTGCCCTGGAATATTTCTGGAACGGCTGGGCAAGCAGCCAGTACAATATCGTACTGATCGCCACCGGCTCGGCCACCTCGTGGATGACGGACAAGCTGATAAAGAACCGGGGCGGGCTGCACAACAGGATCAGGCACAGGATATACCTGAAGCCATTTTCCTTGAAGGAAACGGAGGAATACCTTCAAAGCCGTTCAGTCCATTGGGACAGATACCAGATATTGCAGGGGTACATGCTTACCGGAGGTGTCCCTTTCTATCTCAAAATGCTTGAACCGCAACAGAGCTTTGCCCAAAACGTTGACCGCCTGTGTTTCTCGGATACCGGTGCACTGAAGATGGAGTTCGACGAGCTTTACAACGCCATATTTCCCGGTGCGGAATCGTACATGGAGGTCGTCAGGGCTCTGGCCGACAACAAATCCGGTCTGACAAGAACAGAAATCAGCACGAAAACGAAAATATCCGGGGCCTATCTCACACGCATCCTCACGAATCTTGAACGCTGCGATTTCATAGACAAGACAAACCTGTTCGGCAACCGTCGGACGGATGCGGTTTACAGGCTGGTCGATTTCTATACCCTGTTCTATTTCAAGTTTGTCGAAAAGAACCTTTCAAGGGACGACCAATGGTGGACACACCATCTTGAATCGAGCAGCATCCATTCATGGATGGGATTCACCTTCGAGCTTATATGCATGTTGCACCATGCACAGATCAAGAAGGCATTGGGCATATCGGGAATGGCTACATCCGTTTCCACCTGGCGTTGTAGCGCTGACAAGGAAAACGGAACATCCGGGGCACAGATAGACATGATTATCGAGCGTGCAGACCGCATCATCCACCTTTGCGAGATGAAATTCAGCGAAGGAGCGTACAATATCACAGGTGAATACGAGGCCAAACTGCGGAACCGCCGGGAGCTTTTCAGGCTCAAGACCAAGACGAAGAAGTCCGTAGTACATACCTTTGTCACGACTTACGGAGTCGGCGAGGGAAAATACCATAGCATCGTCCATAGCGAAGTAACCATGGATGACCTTTTTAATTCCTGACGACTATGATGATACAGCAAATTACACAACGGTTAAGTGAGGTAAACACACTTGTTGCCACCTGCAACCAGGACGGTTTCTCTTTTGGCCGGGCCCTGTCATTATCCCTGTTCTACCGGGATTTCAACGACACGAACAGTCTTGTCAAGGAGGCGGAAAATCTGGCACGGGAGAATCCCGCCCGGTTATTGGAATGTTCCATTTCCCTGCTTTCGGAAACGGACGGATACCTGTCGTCGGACAGGTCGGAGCTTTATGCCGCAAATTTCGAACGCATTTTCGAGGAGCACATCAAACCGTTTGAACGGAGGCACGAGGAAGCGAAAAGTGCAGCCACCCGACTCTGGCGCGACTATTCGGCAAAGAGCAACCGTCTGGATTTACTGCCGCTGGAGTCCGCGGAATACAGGCTGCTTGACAAGGAATGTGACACCGCAAAAGCGGAATATGACAGGGCCCACGCCCTTGCAGACCTGTTGTATCAGGAATGGCAGCAGGAACTTGAACGGTGTTTCTGCGTGTATTGTTTCAAGCCGCTGTTTCTTGACGTGCTGGTGGAACGCCTGAAGGGAATCGCGGGAAGCATCATTGCCGACATCAACCGCATGCAGGAGGGCAAGCCATGAACGGAACAAATCTGTTGCAGGAGACATCCGCATGGATGGACACCGTAGATCTCGCCCTGTGCCTGTTCATTTACGAAGTGTGCAACGACTGTCAGTTCGAGTTTGCATCGGGCAGTGATTTCGTGAATTTCATGAACCTGAAGCCGACCTCACGCCCCGTCGCCGTCCGTCCGAAAGAAAACCTGCGTGTCTGTTATATGGTTTTGGCCGTATCCCGGACAATCAGGCCGCACGAACGCGGGAAACTGTGGGCGGAAGAGTTCCTGAAACGCTGCGGCATATCCAAGTCATATTACGACAAGCACCGCAGCGATGTCTGCAGCGGCGGGACAACCGAAGAGAACCGTGAATACCGCAAATCCGTTGACAGGGCCATCGAAAACGCGAGGAAATTGAGAACGTCCCCATAGCAGCCCGCGGGTTCCCCATTCGGGATAACATACTTCTATCATGGCAGTGCGCCATACTGTTGAATATCAGCAGTATGGCGCACTGTCGCTTTATGCACTTTCCCCATCTGCTCCCCATTATGCCCCTTTAAGTCCAAAGTAACTTTGCAAACGAAACGGAAGGCAAATAAAGGCCAAAAGCCTGACTGTTCCGCATTGTTGCAACAAGACGGTAAAGCGAGTATAAACAACAAATGAACAA
The DNA here is from genome assembly GCA_949297215.1 of uncultured Bacteroidales bacterium. Taxonomy (GTDB): domain Bacteria; phylum Bacteroidota; class Bacteroidia; order Bacteroidales; family Bacteroidaceae; genus Alloprevotella. Next base: position 684,623 of record CASFRV010000001.1, read on the forward strand.
GCGATATGGAAAGTGAACGCAATCTGATGAACACCACCGAAGCGGCCCGGTATCTCGGAGTGAAACCAAGTTATCTCTACAAGATGATGATGCGCCGCGCTGTCCCTTATTACAAGCCGGGAGGCAAACTGTGCTTCTTCGCGAAGGAAGACCTCGATGCCTGGCTGAAACGGGTAAGGGTAAAGTCGCAGGACGAAATAGACGGGAGAGAAACAAATGATTTATCCACTTTATAAAACAAAGACAGTATGAATGATTCCAACATGACAGGTACAGGCTTCCCGAATGCCGTACCACAGGCTTCCTCAAACAGGGAAACCGGCAAGAAGACGACACGCTCCGCTATCGGGGCCAAGGCACAGACCATCCTGGATTTTCTCAGACAATGTACCCCTTACGAGGCCGATTCCATCCGTGTGATGGTCGGTCATGCAACCGGAAAGGGAGACACGGACACGATTGAAGCAACCGACCTGCTTGCCGTGAACCGCTTTCTCAACCACGGACTGACAAAGGAGAACGCAACGGGTAACGAAGCGGTAATGAGACACCGGCAGGAACGTGCGCAGAAACTGATGGAGGCCGTCAAGGAGTTCGTCAACATCGGCCAGCTGTGCCGTGTCAGCATCGCGCTGATGAAGATCTCGTCCGATTTCAAGGCCGTGGAGGATGCGCGGCAACACCTGCAATCACAGCCGTCCAATGCTGCGGGCAGAAACTGATGTCAAACCGGAACAGGTATCGGATGAAACTGAAACGGACAAGGAATTTCCCGTTGATGACATTTCATCGACGGGGCCGTGAATCATTCCGATACCCCATCCTTATTTCAATCGTAGACTATGCAAGAAAACATTAAGGACAAGGAAACATACAGGTTCATGTACCCCACGGGGATTGTATCATCCGTTTTCCTGTTTTCCGACCGTGCGCTTCAGTGGCTGTGCGGGACGACGACCGATGATGGCGGCAGGACAGCAGGCAACTTCACATTGCTGGGCGACCTTCTGGCCAGAATGGCTCTCACGACAGAAGAAGCGAAGGGCTTCCGCAGACCGCTCATGCTTTCAGCAGGTCAGGCGCAGTATTCGGAGGAACAGCTTTCCGCACAATGGAACATCGGCAGAAAGCGAATACGGAACTTGCTGGATGAGCTCACAAGGCTGGGACTCATAGACACCTGCCGTTCAAGGGTGGCATCTGTCATGACCTTTCCCTGTATCCGGCAATGGACGGCTGCGGACGGCAGTACTGTTTCCAACCCTTTTACCCATACAAACAAAGGGGAAGGATAGAACAAATCCAATGGCAGACAGGCCGGATTCGGGCTTTCTGTTGTTCCCCAATCCGGAAACCGTCCGGCACCTGTCTGTTTTTTCAATGGCCAATGCAAGGGACATGTGGCATGAAGCGCCAGCGTTGAGTTGCGAGGTATGCCGAGGTATTACCGCCTTCGGACAGTAATACCCCGATGCCCTCGCAACAGTCTGACAGACTGTTGTCCTTGCCGCTCGCAGGCTCGCAGCTTCCCTTTTTTAGAAAGCGTTTCACGACTATTTCAAGACATCTGTTATATATGGAATACGAAGATACCTCCAATCAGGAACAGGAGCAAAAGAAGCCCGTCATAAGGCGTGACAGGGTGGTTGTCACCAAGGTCACGGAACAGGAGCTTGCCCAAATCAAGAGTTCCGCCGGACAGTGCGGCATGACACGCAGCGACTTCATCCGTGCAAGGGCTCTCGACTACAGGCCAAGACGGCGGCTGTCCGAGGTGGAACTGGACGGTCTGAGGCAGCTTGCAGCCTGCAGGACGGACATGATAAACTTCGCCAATGCTCTGCACGGGCTGACCGATGACGAGAAAGTCAGGCTTTTCCGCCACCGGCCCACCATGCTTGAATGGTACGAGAAAGTGGCGGCAGTCACCGACCGTGTCACCGACTTCCTGCAGTCCGCACAAAGTGCAAACAATTACCCGGCAGGGACAACGGACAGGCCGGACAAGGAGGACGATGCATGATTGCAAAGGCAAAAGCCATAGCCCACGGCATAAGGGCGATGCTATATGTGTCGGGTGAATCGAAGAACAAGAAGCATCCCGAAAAGATAACACGGATATGCGACAATTTCATGCCGCAGGGCATGGACGCGACGGGTATCTGGACGGAAATGAAATTTACCGCCATGAACTATCCCAACATAAAGAACAACGTCATCCGTATGGAGATAAGCCCGGCCATGGAGCATACCGGAGATTTTACAATCGATGACTGGAAGCAGCTGTGGGAAGACTTTGCCGCGGCATTCGACGGGCAGACTATCCGCGACAAGGACGGAAAAGTCGTATCCGGCAAGACCAATGTGTCGGGCAGCAAGTCCTCCGTATGGCTGCATGAAGAATCCAAAAGCGGCATACCGCATCTGCATGTCATCGTCAGCCGGGTGGACGAACGCGGGAACATCAACAACGACCACGCCATTCATCTGCGTGCACAGCGGGCGGCAGAGAAGGTGGCCCTGCAAAGAGGTTGGACAACCGCCATGCACGTGCATGAGGACAATATCCCCAAAGTCAGAGCCGACTGCATGGAAGCTCTGCGCGAACTGTCGGTATGGTCATGGGAAGGTTACAGGAAACGGCTTGCCGACAAAGGCTACAAGCTCTTCCTGCGCAAGGACAAAAAAGATGTGATACGCGGGTATGTGCTTCTGAAAGGCAGCGCGAAATACAAGGCTTCGGAGCTTGGGAGGGGACGTAACCTGACCGCATCACATATCCGGCAGACCTGGGAGAAACTGCATCCCGGACAGGATAAGCAGAAAGCCGAACAAGCAGGTGCAACACCCAAACCGACCTCCACACCGAGACCGAAACCGTCCGTTCCCAATGAAGCCCGGCAAAAGCCACAGCCTGTTATACGGCAGAGCAATCCGGTTTACGGGAACTATATTTCATGGCAACCCGGCCGTCAGCGTACCGAGTTCGAATACGGAGGCAAGACCTACAGCCGCTATCTGCCCGACAGGGTGATTGACTTCTTCAACGACGAGTTCGACTATCGGGAACTTGCCAACTGGCAGGCCTTGCAAAATCTGGCGATGGCCTATTTTACGCTTGTCGCTTCTCCCTACGGGGAAATTTCAGGCGGTGGCGGAGGCGGTTCGCAGTCCGACCTCAAATGGGGACGTGACCCGGAAGAAGACGAGATTGATTTTGCCCGCCGTTGTGCGCGTGAGGCTTCACGCCGGATCACCGCACAAAAGAAATCAGGAATGAAACGAAGATAACCAACCTAAAAGCAAAGACAATGAAACAACCCGACACATCGGCTCTCCGTGAACGGCTTGCCAGTTACACATCCGAACAGGACATACAGGAACTTGACGGCCTGACTGAAAAAATCAGCGGCCAGATCAATGGCTTGCATAATCTTCTTGATGAAATAAAAGACCTCCGTGAAGAAATGCACGGCATACACGAAAGCCTCAGACACACCCTCCAAAGGGAACGGACGGCTTTCAACGCCTTGACTGCGGTCAAAGACAGTGCGGAAAACATCGTGGACAGCATCAGCAACGCGATTGTCAAGGCGGAACAGCATACCGTCATCAAAGCGGAAGTCAGCACGGCAGAACTGGAAAAGATTAATCAATGGTCTGCCGCCCACATCAAAGCCGAAGAAGAAATTTGGACAAGACAGAGTAAAAAGCTGGCCAGATACCTCTGTAAAAACGAAGGCATCTGGCTTTCTTCCCGTTGGCTTATATTCATGATAATTGTACAAGCCGTCTCATACTTTGCCGTAATATTCTGGGCAATATTCTGCAATCCCTAACGCTATATGTGCAAATGCACGAAGCCCCCGGCACTGCCGAAGGCTTCTTTTTTATTCTTTTATCTCACTTTTCAATAACCGCAGATACAACTGTTATACTTCGGTTATTTTCCGTTACGGGCGGAACTTTTCCCGCCCGACGGTTTACTGTTCCCTTTACCGCTCAGGGCGGCGTTCATCTGTGCAACGGCATTCTGCCAGTCGCCGTCCACCTTGGTGGTTTCGAAGGTGGTGCCTGCCTGATTGTAACCGATGCCTGCGTCGGGATTGCTTCCCCAGTAGCAGGCGGTGATGACAGGGGCACCGAGTGATGTATAGTTTCGACCCATTACGCCGCCTGTGGCTCCATCTGGACCGCTGACAGTCCCTGTAGCATGGTAGCAGGCGGTCAGGGTGCCCGAACAATTGTCTCCCGTTATGCCGCCTACATAACAAGAGCCGGTTCCAGTGCCTGTACCGGTCACGTTGCCCGTGGCATAGCAGGCGGTGAGAATGCTGCCGGTTCTTTCAAAGGTTACGTTTCCTGTGGCATAGCAGGCTGTCAGGGTGGCACTATTATCCGTCATACCTGCCACGCCGCCGACTTCGGCCGTTCCCTTCACTGTGGCCGAGGAGCCGCATAGGGTGATGGAACCGCCAAATTGCAGGCCCACCACGCCGCCTGCGGTATAGCGACTGCTGACACTGCCCGACACCGAGCAGTTTTCAATGTTGCCATTGCTATTACCCGCTACGCCGCCAACACAGCCATACTGGTTATCGCTTTCTATCTGTACGTCCTTCAGCACCACATTCTTCACCGTGCCGCCGGAGCCGAT
>CASFRV010000002.1 GCA_949297215.1 uncultured Bacteroidales bacterium
TCTTCTTGCGGCTTTCCAATGAAAAGATGATGTTTCTCTTGATGTTCATAGCTGGGTGTATTAAAATCAACACCCAAATATACACCCAATAATTGAAACGACAAAAGACATTTAATGATATTTAGTAATATAGTTCATTTGTAATAACTTGATTATTATCAGTATATTGTGACTTTATGAGATTTCTTGATTGTGTAAGTTAAAGTCCCGTACGCACCGCAGCTTTGAGCGACAAAATCCCACAGATATTCGGTCTGTGGGATTTTTCTTTTCCTCCCGCCTCGCTCCCCACGCCCCGAAGCCTTCCATCCACGCTTTTTGAAAACGGAAGCAAAGCACGCGCCGGCGTTTCCCCGCGCATATATATAAATATGTATGCCCGGGTGGTGAAGCCGCCACCCTTTTGCAGAACAGAACGACGCCTCCCGACCGCGGCGGCGCCCCTTCGCGGAGAAAAGAGCGAAAAAAACGGATGGAAACGCTTTGCGGGTCGTGGAAAGTTCGTACCTTTGCGGCGTTGTGAGTGAGGGGCTTGATAAAAGTTCCTCACTCGTTTTTAAGAACGCTTATCGATGATAGACAAGAACGTTGTTAAGAAACTGGTAGACGAGTGGCTCACCGGCCGCGACTACTTCCTGACAGATCTGACCGTCAGCCCCGACGACCGCATCGTGGTGGAAATCGACCACAAGGACGGCGTATGGATCGAAGACTGCGTGGAGCTGAGCCGATATATCGAGAGCCGGCTGGACCGCGACGAGGAAGACTACGAACTGGAAGTGGGAAGCGCGGGCATCGGCCAGCCGTTTAAAGTGATGCGCCAGTATGAAATCCACGTGGGCGAACGCGTGGAAGTGATCACGGCCGACGGCCGCAAACTCACGGGAACGCTCAAAGAAGCCACGCCCGAAAACTTCACGCTGACCGTCGCCGAGCGCGTCAGGGAGGAAGGCGCCAAACGCCCGCATCTCGTGGAGCGCGACATAACGTTCACGTACGACGAGGTGAAAGCGACAAAATACATCATCGACTTCAAATAACCCCGCCACCGACACGAATGCCCCCGCCATCCTGGGGGCTTTCTTATCGCCCGGCACATCTGTCACCGCATACGACACAAGAAAACACGACAAACGATAATGGCTAAGAAAAAAGAAGAAACCACGAGCTTGATAGACACCTTCTCCGAGTTCAAGGATACCAAAAACATCGACCGCACGACCATGGTGAGCGTGCTGGAAGAGAGCTTCCGCAGCGTCATTGCCAAACTGTTTGGCTCGGACGAGAACTTCGACGTGATTGTCAACCCCGACAAAGGCGACTTTGAGATCTACCGCAACCGCGAGGTAGTGGCCGACGGCGAAGTGACCGACCCCAACAAGCAGATAGCCCTCTCGGAAGCACGCGAAATCGACACCGACTACGAAGTGGGCGAGGACATGAGCGAAGCCATCGACTTTGCCAAGTTCGGACGCCGCGCCATCCTGACACTGCGGCAGACGCTGGCAAGCAAAATCCTCGAACTGGAACACGATGCTCTCTACAATAAATATAAAGGGAAAGTGGGCGAAATCGTTGCGGCCGAAGTGTACCAGACGTGGAAGAACGAAACGCTGCTCATCGACGACGAAGGCAACGAGCTGCACCTGATGAAAGGGCAGCAGATACCCCGCGACTTCTATCACAAAGGCGACACGGTGCGCGCCGTCGTCGACCACGTGGAGGGCGCAGGGGGCAACCCGAAGATCTACGTAAGCCGCACGTCGCCCGAGTTTCTGAAGCGACTGCTCGAAGGCGAAATCCCCGAAATAGCCGACGGACTCATCTCGCTGCGCCGCGTGGCACGCGTCCCCGGCGAACGGGCCAAGGTGGCCGTGGAGAGCTACGACGACCGCATCGACCCCGTGGGCGCCTGCGTGGGCGTAAAGGGCAGCCGCATCCACGGCATCGTGCACGAGCTGAACGGCGAGAGCATCGACGTCATCACCTTCTCGAACAACCCCCAGCTTTTCATCCAGCGCGCCCTGAGCCCCGCCGAGATTTCAAGCATGCAAGTCAACGAAGAAGAGAAGCGGGCCGAGGTGTACCTGCGCCCCGACCAGGTATCGCTCGCCATCGGTAAGGGAGGTCTCAACATCAAGCTGGCCTCCATGCTGACGGAATACACCATCGACGTCTACCGCGAAGTGCCCGAGGGAGAACAGACGGAAGACATCTATCTCGACGAGTTTTCCGACGAAATAGACCAGTGGGTCATCGACGCCATCAAGGGCATCGGCCTGAGCACGGCCAAAGACGTGCTGAACGCGCCGCGCGAAATGCTCATAGAGAAAGCCGACCTCGAAGAAGGAACGGTCGACGACGTTTTGCGCATTTTAAAAGCTGAATTTGAGGACGAATAAAAGAATATGAGCATAAGACTGAACAAGGTTATCAAGGAATTCAACGTCGGGCTGCAAACCGTCGTCGACTTTCTGCAAAAGAAGGGTTACGAAATCAACGCAGTGCCCAACGAGAAAGTGACAGACGAGCAGTACGACCTGTTGAAAAAGGAGTTCGGCGCCGACAAGGACCTGCGCAACAAGGCCGAAAAGATGATAAAGGAGCGCAAGAAGCCAGCGAACAAGACGCGGGCTCCCAAGGCGTCAGCCACCGATGAAATCAAGACCACAATACCCGAGAACCTGCGTCCGCGCATCACGGAGGTGGGCCACATCGACCTGAACAAGCCTCAGGCACAGGCCGCCGAGCCCCAGCCGACGCCCCCTGCTCCCGCAGCAACGGAGGAAAAAGAAGCGCCGGCCGCCGAGGCTCCCAAAACCAAGGAGCCGACTCCTAAAAAAGAACAGGCCATCGGCACGGAGGAGGACGGCGTCTTCAAGCTGCATCCCCACACCGAACTGGTGGCGCCCAAGGTGGTGGGCACGATCGACCTCGCGGCCCTCAACCAGAACACGCGGCCCCGCAAAAAGACCAAGGAGGAGCGCCGCAAGGAACGCGAAGGAAAAGCTCAGGGCCATGCCGCCACGGGCGAGAAGAAGAAGCGCAACCGCATCGGCAAGGAGCGCGTAGACGTCAACGCCGCTGCCAACCAGGGCGGAGGCACGCCCCAGGGCCAGGGCAAACGTAACGCCTCGGGCGGTCAGGGCAACCAAGGCGGAGGCAGCAAGCGTCAGAAAGAACGCAACAGAAAGGTACAGGCCGCACAGAAGCCCGAAATATCGGACGAGGACGTGGCACGCCAAGTTAAAGAGACGCTTGCCCGCCTGACGGGGAAGACCAAAACGTCGAAGGGCGCCAAATTCCGCAAAGAAAAGCGCGAACAGATAAGAGCCCAGCACGAAGAGCAGCTGCTCGAAGAGAAGAAAGAGAGCAAGGTGCTGAAGCTGACAGAATTTGTGACGGCCAACGAGCTGGCCACCATGATGGACGTCCCCGTTACGAGCGTCATCTCCACCTGCATGAGCATTGGCATCATGGTGAGCATCAATCAGCGCATGGACGCCGAGACCATCGACCTCGTAGCCGAGGAGTTTGGCTTCACGACCGAATATATCAGCTCCGACGTGGCCGAGGCTGTGGCCGAAGAGGCCGACAACGAGGAAGACCTCGAACCGCGCGCCCCGATCGTGACGGTCATGGGCCACGTCGACCACGGAAAGACCTCGCTGCTCGACTACATCCGCAAGGCCAACGTCATTGCCGGCGAGGCCGGCGGCATCACGCAGCACATTGGCGCCTACAACGTGAAGCTTGAGAACGGCCGTCACATCACCTTCCTCGACACGCCGGGTCACGAGGCCTTCACCGCCATGCGTGCCCGCGGCGCCCAGGTGACGGACATCGCCATCATCATCATTGCCGCCGACGACGACATCATGCCCCAGACGAAGGAGGCCATCAACCACGCCGTGGCTGCCAACGTGCCCATCGTCTTTGCCATCAACAAGATTGACAAGCCGGGAGCCAACCCCGACAAGATAAAGGAAGGGCTGGCGCAGATGAACTTCCTCGTTGAAGAATGGGGCGGCAAGTATCAGAGCCAGGACATCTCGGCCAAGAAAGGCATCGGCGTCGAAGACCTGCTCGACAAAGTGCTGCTCGAAGCCGACATGCTCGAACTGAAAGCCAACCCCAACCGCAAGGCCACGGGTACCATCATAGAGTCGTCGCTCGACAAGGGACGCGGCTACGTGGCCACCGTCCTCGTGAGCAACGGAACGCTCCACCAGGGCGACATCGTGCTGGCCGGTACGACCTTCGGCCGCGTGAAGGCCCTCTTCAACGAGCGCGGCGGACGCACCAACGACGTGGGTCCCTCGATGGCGGCCACGCTGCTTGGTCTGAACGGTGCGCCGCAGGCCGGCGACACCTTCCACGTCATGGAGACGGAGCAGGAAGCACGCGAGATTGCCAACAAGCGCGAACAGCTGCAACGCGAACAAGACCTGCGCACCCACAAGATGCTGACACTCGACGAGGTGGGCCGCCGCATCAAGCTCGGTTCGTTCAAGGAGCTCAACATCATCGTCAAGGGCGACGTCGACGGCTCTGTCGAGGCCCTGAGCGACTCGCTCATCAAGCTCTCCACCGAGACCATCGCCGTCAACGTCATCCACAAGGGCGTGGGCCAGATTTCTGAAAACGACGTCACGCTGGCAGCCGCCTCGCAAGCCGTCATCGTCGGCTTCCAGGTGCGCCCGAGCCAGGCCGCACGCAAGCTGGCCGAGCGCGAAGGCGTGGAGATACGCCAGTATTCCGTCATCTACGACGCCATCGAGGAGGTGAAGGACGCCATGGAAGGCATGCTCGAGCCCGTTTTGAAGGAAGAAGTGACGGCCACGCTCGAAGTGCGCCAGGTTTACCACATCTCCAAGGTGGGCTACGTGGCCGGCGCCTACGTTTCCGACGGCAAGGTGAAGCGCAGCGACAAGGCACGCCTCATCCGCGACGGCATCGTCATCTTCACGGGCGGCATCAACGCCTTGAAGCGTTTCAAGGACGACGTCAAGGAGGTGAGCACCAACTTTGAGTGCGGTATCAGTCTTGTCAACTGCAACGACATCAAGGAGGGCGACATCATCGAGACGTTCCAGGAAATCGAAGTGAAACAAAAGCTTTAAACCTCTTCACCGGGGAGGCCCGACAGCCATCATTGGCGCCCGGGCCTCCCTTTTTCTCACCATTCATCCCCAAATCATTCAGCCATGTTCATAGACATATTCATCGTCATCCTCTTCATCTGGGCGCTGTTCAACGGCTGGCGCAACGGATTTCTCAAAGAAGTGGTGTCGGCCGGCGGCTTCATCGTCGGCCTGCTCGTGGCCGCGCTGTTCTATCAGACGCTGGGCGAATATCTCACGGTCGACGGCAGCAAAGTCAACATGGTGACGAGCATCGTCGCCTTTCTCATACTCTGGATCATGACGCCCTGCATCCTGGGCTTCGTGGCCAACAACCTGACGCGGGCCCTGCGCGGCATGCGCCTGGGGCTGCCCAACAGCCTGCTGGGTGCCGCCGTGAGCGCCTTGAAGTTTCTCATCCTCATCAGCTGCGTGCTCAACATGATGAACGTTCTGGGCATCATGAACCCCGAGCGCACGCGCGACTCGCACCTCTACGGCCCCGTCAAGGGCGCGCTCACCTTCATTTTCCACGAAGCAGCCACCGCGGCAGGCGAGCAGCTCGAAGAGATGAAGAACGACACGACGTGGATCTACCTTGACAGCGACCCCGCCGCCCAAAAAGACACAGCGCAATGAGCTCCGAAGAAAAACTGACGGCCGCCGGCGACGGCGAGAAGAACCGCCTCGTGCGCGAGGTGGCCGAGAAGAAATATGAGTATGGCTTCACGACCGACGTCGACACCGACATCATCGACCACGGCCTCAGCGAAGACGTCATCCGCCTCATCTCGGCCAAGAAGGAGGAGCCCGAGTGGCTGCTCGACTTCCGCCTGCGTGCCTACCGCTACTGGCTCACGCAGCAGCCGCCCACGTGGGGCCACGTGCATCTGCCCGAAATAGACTATCAGGCCATCTCCTACTATGCCGACCCCACCCGCAAGACGGGCGGCGGGGAGAAAAAGGAGATCGACCCCGAGCTGATGCACACCTTCGACAAGCTGGGCATTCCCCTCGAAGAGCGCATGGCGCTGGCCGGCGTGGCTGTCGACGCCGTCATGGACTCCGTCTCGGTGAAGACCACCTTCAAGGAAAAGCTTCAGGAGAAAGGCATCATCTTCTGCTCCATCAGCGAGGCCGTGCGCGAGAACCCCGAGCTCGTGCGCAAGTATCTGGGCAGCGTTGTGCCCTATCGCGACAACTACTTCGCCGCGCTCAACAGCGCCGTCTTCTCCGACGGCTCTTTCGTCTACATTCCGCGCGGTGTGCGCTGCCCCATGGAGCTTTCCACCTATTTCCGCATCAACGCCCGCGGCACGGGCCAGTTTGAGCGCACGCTCATCGTGTGCGACGAGGGGGGCTACGTCTCCTATCTCGAAGGCTGCACAGCCCCCATGCGCGACGAGAACCAGCTGCACGCCGCCATTGTCGAAATCGTCGTGGAAAAGGATGCCGAGGTGAAATATTCCACCGTGCAAAACTGGTACCCGGGCGACAGCGAGGGGCGCGGCGGCGTTTTCAACCTCGTGACGAAGCGCGGCCAGCTGCGCGGCGCCAACAGCAAGCTTTCGTGGACGCAGGTGGAGACGGGCAGCGCCATCACGTGGAAATATCCCTCGTGCGTGCTCATGGGCGACGGCAGCCAGGCCGAGTTTTACAGCGTGGCCGTCACCAACAACCACCAGGAGGCCGACACCGGCACGAAGATGATACACATCGGCCGCGACACGCGCTCGCGCATCATATCGAAGGGCATCAGCGCGGGCCGCAGCCAGAACTCCTACCGCGGTCTCGTCAAGGTGGGCAGCCGTGCCGCCGGAGCGCGCAACTATTCCTCGTGCGACTCGCTCCTGCTCGGCAGCACCTGCGGCGCCCACACCTTCCCCTACATCGACGTGCAGGGCGGCCACGCCATCGTGGAGCACGAGGCCACGACGTCCAAAATCTCCGAAGACCAGCTCTTCTACTGCAATCAGCGCGGCATCCCCACCGAGACGGCTGTCGACCTCATCGTCAACGGCTACGCCCGCGACGTCATCAACAAGCTCCCCATGGAGTTTGCCGTCGAGGCGCAGAAGCTGCTCTCCGTATCGCTCGAAGGCTCCGTGGGCTGAGGCCCGCCCCTTCCTGCCCCAAAGCCCTCTCCCCGGCCCGGCCACGGCTGCCGCACCGGGGGGAGGGCTTTTTTTATACCCCCGGCCCGCGGGCGGGGAAAGGAAATGGAAAACTGGTAGCATTTTCCGTAAAATACGTTACACGGGCACTCCGCGAAACGGCTACTTTTGCAATGGACAATTGACAATTGACAATGGACAATTAAGGCGGAGCCTGCACGAACGCTGCCCGCCCTGACTGATTTTACTGCTTTGAACCAACTGCTAACTGCTATGCCTCACCACCCTGCTCTGACCTGCGGCCTGCTTGCTGCCGCTCTAACCGCTTTGCCCGCCTGCATGCGGGCGCAACAGGCCGGCTCCGACTCGCTGCCCGGCCGCCCGCTGGACGAAGCCGTCGTCACCGGCACCCGCTGGCGCTCCGACGTGCGCCACCTGCCCATGACCGTCACCACCATCGACCGCCGCCGGCTCGAAGAGAGCCACGAAACGTCCGTGCTGCCCGTGCTCAACGCGCTGGTGCCGGGCTTTTTCTCGACGCAGCGCGGCCTGATGGGCTACGGCGTCGCGGGCGGCAGCGCCGGGCAGATGTCGGTGCGCGGCATCGGGGCGCCTGCCCAGGACGGCCTGCCCACGACGGGCCTGCTCGTGCTCATCGACGGCCACCCGCAATACATGGGCCTGATGGGCCACCCCATTGCCGACGCCTACCAGACGATGATGGTGGAGCGCGTCGAAGTGTTGCGCGGCCCGGCCTCGGTGCTCTACGGCACGGGGGCCATGGGCGGCGTGGTCAACCTCGTCACCCGGCGCATGCAGCGCGACGGCGTGAGCACCGACGCCGACCTCAGCGGCGGCTCCTACGGCACGTTCCAGGCCGAGGCCACCAACCGCGTGCGCCGCGGGCGCCTGAGCAGCGTCGTCACGGGCTCCTACGGCCGCACCGACGGCCACCGTGCCGGCATGGGCTTCGAGCAGTATGGCGGCTACGCCCGCCTTGCCTACGACCTCTCCCCGCAGTGGCGCCTTTGGGCCGATGCGAACGTCACCCACTTCAACGCCTCCAACCCCGGCGCCACCGACGAGCCCTACTTCGACAACGACCAGCGCGTCACCCGCGGCATGGCCTCGGCGGCCCTCGAAAACCAGTACGAACGCACCTCGGGCTCGCTCAGCTTCTTCTACAACTGGGGCAACCACCACATCAACGACGGCTACGCCCCCGGCAGCCAGCCGCTCGACTACCGCTTCCGCTCGAAGGACCAGATGATGGGCCTCTCGTGGTATCAGAGCGCCAGCCTCTTCCGGGGCAACCGCCTGACCCTCGGGTTCGACTATTTCCACTTCGGCGGCGAGGCCTGGAACCGCTACGTGGCCGACGGGCGGCGACAGACGCTGGCCGACAAGGCCCTCGACGAATATGCGGGCTACGTCGACCTGCGTCAGGACATCGGCCGCCTGCTCACGCTCGACGCCGGCGTACGCGTCGACCACCAGACGCAGACGGGCACCGAGGTGGTGCCCCAGGCGGGCCTGGCCCTGCGCCTGCCGCACGACGCCAGCCTAAAAGCCATGGCCGCACGCGGCTTCCGCAACCCCACCATCCGCGAGATGTACATGTTTCCGCCGCAAAACCCCGACCTCAAGCCCGAGAGCCTGTGGAGCTACGAGCTCTCCTTTGCCCAGCGCCTCATGGACGGCCGCCTGAGCTACGGCGTCAACCTGTTCTACATCGACGGAAAAAACGTTATCCTGCGCCTGCGCAACCCCGGCGGCAGCGGCATGCTCAACCAAAACAGCGGAAACATCGAAAACTGGGGCGCCGAGCTCAGCCTTGCCTACCGCTTCGACGCTACATGGAGCGCCGAGGCCAATTACAGCCACCTGCACATGGAGCACCCCGTGCCGGCCGCGCCCGAGCACAAGCTCTATGCCGGCCTGCGCTTTGCCCGCGGCCGCTGGCTGGCCTCGACGGGCGTGCAGTATGTCAAGGGGCTCTACACCGCCCCCGACAACCCCGCCACCGAGCAGTATGTGCTCTGGGACGCGCAGGCCTCCTTCCGCGCCGCCCGTTGGGCCACACTCTACGCCAAGGGCGAAAACCTCTTGGCCCAGCGCTACGAGGTCATCGCGGGCTACCCCATGCCCCGGGCCACCTTTACGGGCGGCGTGCGCTTCCACTTCTGACATCTGCAACCCCTAAACACCAACAGATATGAGACAGCTCATGACAAAACTGGCCTGTTCGCTCCTGCTCCTGGCGGGCACGGGCTGCATGGCCGCACCGGCCGGCGACACCGCGGCGCAGGCCGACACCACGGCCCGCCCGAAGGTCTATTTCATCAAGGAAATCAGCGCCGACAACCTCCTGAAAATCTACAAGGCCCTGGGGCGTAAGGCCGAGGGCCGCGTGGCCGTGAAGCTCTCCACGGGCGAGCCCGGTGGCCACCACTTTCTGAACCCCGCGCTCATCGCACCGCTCGTGCGCGAGGTGGGCGGCACCATCGTCGAGTGCAACACGGCCTACGGCGGCGGGCGCTCCACCACCGAGAGCCACCTGAAGGCCGCCGCCGACCACGGCTTCACGGCCATCGCCCGGGTGGACATCATGGACGCCGAGGGCGAAACGCGCCTGCCCGTTTCGGGCGGCCGCCACATCAAGTACGACATCGTGGGCTCCCACTTCACCCGGTACGACTTCACCGTCGTGCTCTCCCACTTCAAGGGCCATGCCATGGCGGGCTTCGGCGGCGCGCTGAAAAACATCTCCATCGGCATCGCCTCGGCCAACGGCAAGCGCTGGATCCACTCCGCCGGCACGAGCACAGACAGCTGGGGCAGCCCCCGCCAGGAGGACTGGCTCGAAACGATGGCCGAGGCCGCCAAGGCCGTGGCCGACCACTGTGGCGACCGCATCCTCTACATCAGCGTGGCCAACAACCTCTCGGTCGACTGCGACTGCGACTCGCACCCCGCCGCCCCGCAGATGGCCGACATCGGCATCCTCGCCTCGCTCGACCCCGTGGCCCTCGACCGCGCCTGCACCGACCTGGTGCGCCGGAGCGCCGACCCCGGGCGCGTACACCTCATCGAGCGCATCGACTCGCGCAAGGGCATGCACACGCTCCAATATGCCGAGCAGCTCGGCATGGGCAGCCAGCAGTACGACCTCGTGCGCCTCGACTGACAGCGCCCCGCTCCACCGCCCCACCGCAGCAAAAAACGGCGGCGGGGCGTGCCTGTTCAAGCTTTTTTCCGTAATATTGCACCGCCCTGCGCCCTCTCCGGGCCGGGGCGGTGCTCTCTTTTTGCGCCACGCCCATGAAACAGCGGCGGCCACGCGCCCCGCCGGCCATGGCTGCGACAGACCTTTTATTCATCACCCCCAAAAACACTCAATCGCTATGGAAAAAAAAGAAAAACCCTTCGACGGCCGCGTCGTCAACGGCTTCGCCATGCTCTTTGTCGTGCTCGTGCTCATCCCCGCCGCGGGCGTCTGCGCGGGCCTGCTCCTGCCCACGGCCTGGGGCATCACGCTGGCCTCGCTCATCGGCGTGGGCTGGCTCGTCACGGCCTGCGGCTTCATGATGCTCGAACCGGGCGAGGCGCGCGTCATGCTCTTCTTCGGCCAATACCGCGGCACGTTCACCCGCACGGGCTACTTCTGGGTCAACCCCTTCTATACGGGCAAAAAGCTGTCGCTCCGCGCGCGCAATCTCGACGCTGCCCCCATCAAGGTGAACGACAAAACGGGCACACCCGTGCTCATCGGCGTCATGCTTGTGTGGCGCCTGGCCGACACCTACCGCGCCATGTTCGACATCGACGCCGAAACCATCGCCGCCGACGCACAGCTCAAGTCGGAGAGCGCCGGGAGCAACGTGGCCGGCCGCATGAAGGCCTTCGAGTCGTTCGTCAGGATACAGAGCGACGCCGCCCTGCGCGAGGTGGCCGGCCTCTATGCCTACGACGACGGCTCCGAGAGCCCGAGCGGAGCCACGCTGCGCGACGGCGGGCAGGAAATAAACGACCTGCTCGTGAGCAAGCTGGGCGAACGCCTCGACATGGCGGGCATTGAGGTGGTCGAGGCGCGGCTCAACTACCTGGCCTACGCCCCCGAGATAGCCGCCGTCATGCTGCGCCGCCAGCAGGCCTCGGCCGTCATCGCCGCCCGCGAGAAAATCGTCGAAGGCGCCGTGTCGATGGTCAAGACGGCCCTCGACAAGATCGAGGCCGAAGGCATCGCCAGCCTCTCCGCAGAGCGCAAGGCCGCCATGGTGGGCAACCTGCTCGTCGTGCTCTGCGCCGACGAAGCCGCCCACCCCGTAGTGCCCGCCGGCTCGGCCGAAGCCTGACGCCGCGGCGCGGCAGCCCGCACGTTCACAGCTTCTTCACGCTGCCGCAACCTCTTTTTCACAAGCCTCGGGGCAAGGCCGATTGCCCACGGAAAAGCCGGGAGGTCCCGGCTTTTTTGCGTAATTTCGCGCTCACAATCAATCAGCAATCGCTCCCACAGCATGAAACGCATCACCCTTCTGCTCGCGGCAGCCCTCGCGCTGCCCTCGCTGCCCGCGGCCGCCGGCATACGGCCCGGGCGCCAAGTGAAAAACGTCATCCTCATGATCAGCGACGGCACCTCGCTCTCCACCCTCTCGCTGGCACGCTGGATGCAGTGGTACGCCGACTCCACCCGGCCCAAGCTCAACGTCGACCCCTACCTGTGCGGCACCGTGCGCACGAGCAGCTCCGACGCCCCCATCGGCGACTCGGCTCCCACCACCTCGTGCTACATGACGGGCCAGCCCTCGGTGACGGGCTTCGTGGCCACCTGCCCGCCCGCACACCCCGGGGCCGACCTCTTCCCCGTCGACACGGCGCGCGCCTACCGCCCCGCCCTGACGCTGCTCGAAGCCGCCCGCCTGCGCCACGGCGCGGCCACGGGCCTGGTGTTCACCTGCGAGTTTCCCCACGCCACGCCGGCCGACTGCTCGGCCCACTCCTACGACCGCAGCCGCTACGACTGGATTGTGCCCCAGATGGCCTCGGGCGGCGTCGACGTGCTCATCGGCGGCGGCACGTCGCTCCTCCCGCCCGAAGCCGAGGCCCGGCTGCGGCGCCAGGGGTGGAGCGTGCTGCGCGACGACCTGCCCGCCATGCGTGCCGACACGGCCCGCCGCATGTGGGCCCTCTTTGGCAAAACGGCGATGGACTACGACCTCGACCGCGACACCGCGCGCCAGCCCTCGCTGGCCGAGATGACGGCCACGGCCATCGGCAAGCTCGCGGCCGACCCCGACGGCTTCTTCCTCATGGTCGAGGGCAGCAAGGTCGACTGGGCCGCCCACGACAACGACCCCGCCGGGCTCTACTCCGAGTTTCTGGCCTTCGACCGCGCCGTGGGCGTGGCGCTCGACTTTGCCCGCCGCGACGGCCACACCGCCGTGGTCATCACGGCCGACCACGGCAACAGCGGCGTGAGCATCGGCCGTCGCTCGTGCAAGGGCTACGACCGCCTCACCAAGCACCAGCTCTTCGGCCCCCTCGCGCGCATGAAGCGCTCGGCCGAAGGCATGGCCCGCCTGCTCAACGAGGCGCCCCGCAGCGAGGCCGCCGCCATCTTCCGCCAGTATGCCGGCGTTGAGCTCACCGACGAAGAGCTCGACGCCCTCGACCACTGCGACGGCTACCGCCAGAGCCCCCTGCCCGCCGCCGAGCGCAAGGCCGGCAGCCGCGCCCTTTACAGCAGTTCGCTCGACGGCCTCGTGGCCCGCATCCTCACGCGCCGCACCTGCCTGGGCTTCACCACCGACGGCCACACGGGCGAAGACGTCTTCCTGGCCGCCTACCACCCCACGGGCGACCGCCCCATGGGCATGCTGCTCAACACCGAATTGGCGGCCTATCTGGCCTCGCTCTACGGCTTCGGGCCCGACTCGCTGCGGGCCATGAGCGACGAGTTCTACGCTCCCCACACCGAGGTGTTCGCCGGGATGCAGTGCACGCTGGTGCCCGCCGCCGACGGCCGCCCCGGCCCCACGCTCGTCGTGACCAACCCGCGCAAGAAAGACGCCCGCATCGAGATCGACGCCTTCTCGTCCACCGTGCGCTGCGGCCGCCGCGGACGCACCGAGAGGCGCATCGCCACGCCCGCCGTGTGGGTCGACAAGCGGCAGACGTTCTACCTGCCCGCCGCGCTCGCCGACCTGCTGCGCTGAGCCCCGGCGCCACCGCCGGCCGCCCACGCCACCCCATCAGCCACCGCCCCGCCACGCCGCCGGGCGGTGGCTTTTCGTTTGTGCCGGGCCCTGTGCGCTATATGGCACACTGTTAAAGCGGACACCCACCGCCGCCCGCCTTCCAGCGAATTTTCCCCCCTTCCCTGCGGCTTTTTTGTGCGTCCATGCGGCGGCACAATCGATCCATCCCATGGAAATCAATCTCCATCCCATCGATCGGCCGATCCATCCCATGGAAATTCCGATCCAAGGCCTGCTTGCATCGGAAAATTAGGGGCGATTTGTGACATATAGCGTCATTTTTCCACGTTCGCGGCGCCCCTGCGGCAGGGCTTTGCAGGGATGAGTCTGAAAATGAGGCGTTTCCAATTTTCGCGTATTTGCGAGCGAAGGAGCGAGCGCGCGAAAATAATCGATTCTCCGTGTTAAAAAACCGCGGTGCGGATAAGGTAACGGGGCATCCCGCCGCACGGGAAATCCGCCACGTAGAGACGCGATTCATCGCGTCTCACCCGCTCGGGGCGCAGCCCCGCATCGACAGTCCTCCCCACCGCGGGGCCATCCGGGACGTGAGAGACGCGATGAATCGCGTCTCTACGCGGCGGACATCCAGCCTCGCCGACATCTTCCCGCCGCACGGCCGGCCTCTAAGAGGCCGAGCTATCAGTAGCCGCGGGTGGAGCGAAGCGCAACCCGCGGTACGCACACATCCAACACATATAGCCTCGAAGAGGCGTCTATGCCAGACGCAGCCACGGGCATAGCGACCTCTTCGAGGTCGACATCATCACCCGTCACCCCACCTCGGGTGGAGCGCAGCGGAACTCGAGGTTACTCATAGCCGGGCCTCTTCGAGGCCCTCAGCCTCGCGGCCCTTCTCCCCCCGCCGCACGG
Source organism: uncultured Bacteroidales bacterium (assembly GCA_949297215.1). Classification (GTDB taxonomy): domain Bacteria; phylum Bacteroidota; class Bacteroidia; order Bacteroidales; family Bacteroidaceae; genus Alloprevotella. The sequence goes on from CASFRV010000002.1 coordinate 14,368, forward strand.
CCGGCCTCGAAGAGGCCAAGCTATCAGTAGCCGCGGGTGGAGCGAAGCGCAACCCGCGGTACGGACACACCCTACGATGATAGCCTCGAAAAGGCGTCTATGCCACCTGCCGCAGCGGGCATAGCGACCTCTTCGAGGCCGACTTCATCACCCGTCACCCCACCTCGGGTTCCGCTGCGCTCCACCCGAGGTTACTCATAGCCCGGCCTCTTCGAGGCCGTCAGCCTCGCGGCCCTTCTCCCCCGCCGCACGAGCCGTCCGCCACGTAGAGACGCGATTCATCGCGTCTCACCCGCTCGGGGCAACGCCCCGCATCGACATTCTTCCCCGCCGCGGGGCCATCCGGGACGTGAGAGACGCGATGGATCGCGTCTCTACGCGGCGGACATCCAGCCTCGCGGCAGTGGCAGGAACAGATATATCGCGAGGCAGACGTCCCCATGGGGACTAACTTCCTATAACCGCAGGTTCGCGTGATGGGAAGTTCGCCCCCCATGGGGTCGTCATTGTGAGGTGGTTCCTTTCCGCAGGTTCGCTGCGCTCACCCGTGGTTATAGGAAGTTCGGCCCCCATGGGGCCGCAGGCCTCGCCGCCGTCACCCCCACGCCGCGAATGAATGCCACGGCGGGGCTACCCCCGAACGACCTCAACGATAAACTAATGGAGTTTCACAAGAATTGGATCCATTGATGAACATCTTCGCGCCAAGCGTTTTATTTGCCTTTGCCGACATACGACACTTGACAGCCGCATTCTACACATTCTTCACAAAAAAACGCTCAAACAGAGCAGCATTCCGATAAAAAACGCATATCTTTGTAGCGCTTACGCGCCGAATGCTCTTGCAGGCAGGAAGTGTGTGGCATACATATAGAAAGGCGTTTACTAAACGCTTTGTTCTTGGCGATTCGGAACTTCGCAACTTCTCATCTTGCTCAAGACAAAGCAACGGTAGATGCCCTGTGGGTATGTTTTTATGCAGGCCCCAACATTCTCCATGGCTCATACATGGAGAATGTACGGCTATATAAATACATATCGGCGTGGGCTTCTGCGTTGCTCGTTTCGGCAAGATGGGCAATGCGAAGGCCTCGGATCGCGGGACGGGCGGCGGTACAGATTCCCGCGCTTTTTCGTATTTACCAACCCTAACGACAAAAATGTCTTCCCGGGGAGTCGGAAGACAGCTCAAAGCTTAAACACATGAAAACGTTCCAATCAAGACGAACGTCGACACTGCCGTCGACTACGCTGTGCGTGAGCCTTGCCACCCCCTCTAAAAACGAAAACAACGGCCCGCAACCGGTCTGTCTACAAAAAGGCTGTCATCAAAATGCCCTACAACTCTACCAACTAAGCAGCCAACTTCCCAATCGAACGGGCAGACGGCCGCACGCATACTATGACAGTCTACAAAGCTGCCGGAAGACTGCTCGCCCCTCTTTTATCGGGAACGAAAGCAACGGGCAAGCCCACATCTACACATCACTCATCCTCAAACCAACAGCAATGAAAACATTTCTTTCCATAGTACTTCTTGTTCTCTCGACTCTTAGCATGCACGCCCAAGACATCATCGTCAAAAACAACGGTGAAGAAATTCAGGCCAAAGTACTAAACATCAACGAAACGCAAATCAACTACATCAAATGGAGCAACCAAAACGGACCGAGCTATACCATCGCCAAGAGCGACGTGTTCATGATAAAATATGAGAACGGGGAAAAAGACGTTTTCGGCCATACGGACTCACCCACGGTATCCAACTCCGCAATCACTCCGAACACACCCACACTCTCAACGCAGCTTTCACAAAACAATCTGAAATTCATTAAACAAGAGGACTTGTTCAAAAAAGGAAAACGCTTCAAACGCGGCGGAACAGCGTGGATGATCATCAGTGGTATCGGCATGCTGGGCGGTTGCGTTGTCGGAGGCACACAAGAATGGAGTACAGGAGCTGTCGTCGGCTTTGCCGTCGGAGGTACACTCTTCATGATTGCCCCCGGCGCCATTCTGCATGCCAAAGGAAACAAGTTCATACATGAGGCCGAGGCCATGAGCGTTGCGTCGCTGCCACTCGGCGAGCTTTCTTTCAGAAAAGTCGGTCTGTCGCCGGGCATCAGTGTGTTTTCCGACCGACATTCATCTGCCCACGCCTTAGGTATAGGCGCCAGCATTCACTTTTAAACACGAATACCATGAAACGAATAAAGACGCTAGCTCTCGTGGCAGTCGTGGCTGCCATATCGACAATAATGCTCTCGTGCGGAAGTTTCGGACAAGGCTTTATGGCCGGTCTAAGCGGCTATGGCAACTCGCTTTACGGCACACGTCCGACTATGAGCGCGCCGGGTCCGCGGGGCGGAAGCCTGAACTATCTGCTTGACCCCAACTATGCCATCGCTCAGACCATGGCACAGCAGCAACAGATGAACCAAGTGAACAACGCCATCATGCGCACGTCCATACAGCAGGTGCAGACAAAAGAAGAACTGGAATATCTAGAATTTCGAAAGTACAACAAAAAAGCAGACGGCAGCGACTACACTAAAGCAGAATGGCGTACGTTAGTAGGTGCCGCCTTGCAAAGTATGAAGGGCAATGTCAGCAGCAACACCGGGAGCTCCACTTCGGGAAGCGGATCGTACCGGTCGTCAACAACGACGACAACGACACGCCGCAAGTGCATGAAACTAAGCGCCTCCGACCATGCCCACTGCAACGGCACAGGCACATGTTCGCGCTGCAACGGGCAAGGCCGCTATTACGAAACAAGCTACGGTAATAGCCGTTGGGTCACCCCTTGCAACTATTGCGGTGGCAACGGCAAGTGCCGCGCCTGCAACGGCACGGGCTACCGTTGAACACCACCCACTCCATAATGGCCTCTCCCGGTAACACTTTCTCCGGGAGAGGCTTTTACTTTCCTTTCCCTTTGGCCGAGAAGTAATAGCCCAAGCTTCTAGCTGCCCTTTGCAGCAAGGGCCTCCACATACCTCTCGCCTTTCCTTACCTCTGCCCCAAGGAAGCCAAGAGACAACTCGGACGAAGCAAGAAAAAGCGGGCTTTTCCTTGCTTCGCCTCTCGCCTTTCCTTACCTTTGCCGGCACGAACGCATCACTAACCCTTAAACATTCCGTTTATGACCTCTACCCTTCTCAGGCGGCTGGGGCTCTTGCTAGCCCTGCTGCCTTCGTTGTGCGGCCGGCTCGGCGCTCAGGACGTCGACATCATCCCGCGGCCGCTCCACGTGGAAACGATGGCCGACAGCTTCCGGCTGCAACCCGACATGACCATTGCCTGCGACGACTCGCTGGCCCCGCAGGCGCGCTACCTGCAAGAGACGCTGGCGGGCCCCACGGGCTGGGACCTTGAGCTGCGCCCGGACGCGCGGCGGGCCGACATACGCCTCACGCTGGCCGACAGCGCCGCGCTGCCCGCCGAGGGCTACCGCCTCACGGTGGAACGCCACGGCGTGAGCATCGAGGCGGCCGACGCCGCGGGGGCTTTCTACGGCGTGCAGTCGCTCCTGCAGCTCTTCCCGCCCGAGGTGTACGACCGCGTGCGCCGTCGCGGCGTGTCGTGGGCGGCCCCCTGCGTGCGCATCAGCGACGCCCCCAACCGGCCGTGGCGCGGCATGATGCTCGACGTGGCGCGCTATTTCTTCGACAAGGAATTTGTGAAGAAATATATCGACATGATGGCCATGTACAAGCTCAACCGCTTGCAGCTGCACATGATTGACGACTCGGGCTGGCGCCTCGAAATCAAGAAATACCCCCGCCTGACGCAGGTGGGCGCCTGGGCCGGGCCCGACGAGCGCCGCCTGGGCGGCTATTACACGCAGGACGACATGCGCGAGCTCATCGCCTACGCCCGCGTGCGCGGCGTGGAGATTGTGCCCGAGCTGGAATTTCCCGCCCACATCCTGTCGGCCATCGTGGCCTACCCCGAGCTGGGCTGTACGGGCGAGCAGCACAAGGTGCCCGTACAGCACTTCATCAGCCGCGACCTGCTGTGCGTGGGCAAGGAGAGCTCCCTCAGGTTTCTCGAAGACGTGCTCGACGAGGTGTGCGCCCTCTTCCCCTCGCCCGTCATCGGCATCGGGGGCGACGAGGCGGTCTACACGCGATGGGAGGCCTGTCCGCGCTGCCGCGCCGTCATGGAGCGCGAAGGCCTGACGAAAGCCTCGGAGCTGCAAGGCTGGCTGACGAACGTCGTGGCCCGCATGGCCGCCCGCCGCGGACGCACCGTGCTGGGCTGGGAGGAAATCATCATGCGCGGACCGGTGGAGACGCCCGTCACGGCCCTCATCTGGCACAACGTGGCCGACACCATCCATGCCACGCGCACGGGGCACAAGGCCGTGCTCACCCCCTGCACGCACCTCTACCTCGACTTTCCCGAAGGGGCCACCCCGGGCGAGGTGAAGCACGCCACGTGGATGCCCCCCATCCCCATGGAAAAGACCTACGGCATCGAGGTGAACGACTACTCGCCCTCGTCGACCGTCGTGGGCGTGCAGGGCAGCATGTGGGCCGACCAGTTTATCCACGGCACGGTGTTGCAGGAAATCAGCCTCATCGACGAGAACCGCTCGGAGCGCTACATGGAGTATTTCACCTTCCCGCGGCTGCTGGCCCTCTCCGAAGTGGCCTGGACGCCCCGCGCGCTGCGCAGCTACGACTCGTTTCTCGACCGCCTCGGGCGCCAGTATGCCCGCCTCGACGCTAAGGACTGCGGCTACCGCGTGCCCGAGCCGCGCATAGCCTCGGCCGAGCCAGCGGGCGACAGCCTGCGCGTCACGCTGGCCCCCGCCGTGGCCGGAGCGCCCATCGTATATACGACAGACGGCACGTACCCCACCGTCCATTCGCCCCGCTACACCGGCCCCCTCACCGTGGCGCGCATGGAAGACCTGCGGGCCATGACCGTCGTGAGCCCGCGCCACTACTCGCTGCCCACCTACACGCCGCCCGACTACTCGGCCTACGCTGCCTACGGCACGTTCACGGCCGCCTGGAAGCCGCTCGACCTGCAACCCGGCCCCGCCACGTGGCGCCTCGACTGCGCAGGCAAAGTGACGGGCAACGGCACGTACGACGTCACCTTCGTGCAGACGCGCGGCAGCCGGGCCCTCCGCCTGGGCAGCCTGCGCCTCCTGAAACGCAACGACGTGAGCGCCGAGGCCGGCCCCGGCGGCACCGCCGAGCCGCGCCAGACGTACACCCTGACCGTCACCGACTTTGAAGCGGGCACACCTTATTATATAGAGGTGGAAACCGACGGAGGCGGCACCACCGAGAGCGCCGGCCTCGTCTTCGTGCGCAAACATTAAAGACAAAGACACGCAAGCGGCCGCCGGCCCCACGGCCACGCCCGCCGCAGCCAAGCATCCCCGCAGCCGCAGCCCGGAGGCGGGGATGTGGCTGTTTTATCACCCGGAGGCAAAAAAACTCTCTTCGTTATTGGGGGGTGAAAAATGTGTAAATTTGCCGACATCCGCGTGATGCCCCCTGCCGCGCGTGGCAAAAAAAGACAGACGGAGGCCAACCGCACACACGCCCGCCGCCGTCTCCATAAGCCTCGACGCGAGAAGAACACATCAGCCCGTACATCCGTAACCACATCAACCGTTCAGCCTTATGCAACGACCGTTCCCCTTTAAAGAAAGCCACCGTCCGTTTCATCGCGAGGCGGGCAGAGCGAAAGCCCTGGCCGGCAGCCGGCTCGCCTGCCTGCTCCTCCTGTTTCTGCTCCCGGCGTTTTCTGCCGCGGCGCAGCACGTGGCCATCGGCGGCCGCGTGTGCGGCGAGGGCCGTCGGCCCCTGCCGGCGGCCCTCGTGCAGCTTTTTGCCGACAGCGTGCGCGTGGCGGCCTGCCGGGCCGACTCGACGGGGGGCTTTGCCTTTACGGGGCTGGCGGCGGGAAGCTACCGCCTGCACGTGGCGGCCGTGGGCTACGAGGCGCGCGAGGTGCTGCTGCGCGGGGCTAAGGGCAACGAGCGGCTGGGCGACATCGTCCTGGCTCCCCTCGGCGACCGCCGGCTGGGCGAGGCCGTGGTGGAGGGGAAGCGCGCGGCCTACGAGGACGGCTACCTGCTCGTCTACCCCTCGGCCGAGGACAAGAGGCACGCCGACGACGGCTTCATGCTGGCCCAGCGCCTGAACCTGCCGAACGTGACGGTCGACGTCTTCTCGGGCCGCACGACGCGCTTCGACCAGGCCGTGACCTACTACATCAACAACCGGCCGGCGTCGGACGCCGAGATAAGGATGCTCCACCCGCGCGACGTCGTGCGCGTGGAGTTTCACGAAAACCCGCACGGCGAGTTTGAGGGCCGGACGACCGTCATCAACTACATCCTGCGCGAGCACCGACACGGCGGGCGCGTGGGCCTGCGGGCCACGCAGACGGCGGGCCGCCACGGCAGCGGCAGCTACATGACCTATGCCCAGCTGGCCGCAGGGCGGTCGGAATGGACGCTGACGGCCGACCCGGGCTCCTACCAGAACTATAACCGCAAGACCGACCGCACCGACTGGTTCGACGACGGAGGCGGATGGTTCGCCCGCCGGCGCGTGGGGGAGATGGCGCCCGTGCGCCGCCTTTCGCCCGCCGCCCAGCTGGCCTACGGCTACCGCTCGGAGCGCCACAACGTGTTCGCCACGGCGGGCTTCGCGTTCAACCGCTCGCGCAGCGCCTCGCGCTACGACGAAACCGACGGGCGCAGCGGCCGCACGGCGGCCGTCGAAAGCTCTTCAAGGGGGCGCACGGCGGCCCCATCGGCCCGGCTCTACTACCGCTATGCCGACGGCGGGCGCAACGTCTTCACGCTCGACGCCAACTACGGCCACTCGCACAACAACGCCGCCGGCACGAACCACACGACGTACGGCGACGGCAGCCTCTTTGCCCTGGACAGCCGGGCGCGGGAGAACTACCACAACGCCTCGCTCCTGATGACGTACACGAGGAAGCTGCGCAACAAGTGGACTCTGTCGCTCATCTCCATCAACGGTACCGACCATACGGCCATCGGCTATGCCGGGGCCTACTCGGCCAACGCCTCGGAGAGCAGCCAGACGTACACGCAAGAGATGGCCACCCTCGACATCCCCGCCGGGGCATGGCACGTCTACCTGCAATATGGCCTCATGTTCATGCACGAAACGCAGACGGGGATGGGCAGGCGTCGCACGTGGCACCACCGGCCCCGCGTGCAGCTGCGCTACAACCTGGGCAAGCGCGGGCAGAACGTGCTGCAGGTGTCGAAAGTGAGCGACTGGCTGCCCCTTAGCCGTCTGGCCGACGTGGAGCAGCAGCTCAACGAGCTGGAATGGCAGCGGGGCAACCCCGGGCTACGTTTCAGCGAGTCGGTAGAGGTTTGGGACCGCTTCACGCACGAGCTGTGGGGCGGACATGTGAGCGCGCGGGCCTATTATATCTACACGCAGCACAACCCCACCGCGGCCACGCTCCGCGAGGGCACCGAGGCGGCGCCACGGTTCGTCCACACGTGGGCCGACCACACGACGGCGCACACCCTGACGTTTTCGCTGGGCTACAACCGCCGTTTCCTGCAACGGCTGAACGTCGGGGTGTACGGCGAGTGGAACCGCTGCATCGTGCAGGGAACAGGAGGTGACGCCCACACGTGGTGGTATGGCTATGCCGACCTGAGCTACGCCCACAAGGGCTTCATGGCCGGCCTGCACGTGGCATCTGCACGCACGCGCACCGGCGGCTCGCTCGTCTACACGCACACCCCGGCCACGTGGCAGCTCTACGGCGGCTACCGGTGGCGCCGGCTCACCCTCATGGCCGCCTGGCAAAACCCGTGGCGGCAGGCCTCGCGCAGCTTCTCGACGCAGGCTCCCGCCTACCGCACGCAGCAGCTCACGGCCGACGACGCCTCGCGCAACGCCGTGCTCGTGCAGCTCTCGTGGAACGTAAGCTTCGGGCGCAAGCACAAGTTTGACGACGTGGAGCTCCGGCGCGGCGGCCGCTCGGGCATCGTGGGTGGCCTCTGACGACCTTCACTCCCCTTTCTGCAACGGCCGGCCCGCACGGGTCGGCCGCTTTTTTGCCTGCCGGGTCGGGGGAGCTGCCAGGAAAACACATTTTCCCCGCTTACAACTGCACCGGGCCGCCGGCAGACGGAGCGCAGCAGGGACTAAAAGCAAGAAAAACGGACAAACGCTTGCCCGCCCCCCCGTCTTTCGCTAACTTTGACGCCGCAACACGCGCACGCCCGGGCGAGGGCGGCGCCATGAGGCAAGCGAAATTCACTTTAACACATACATCCATGAAAAAAACTTCGAAGCTCTCGCGACGGGGCACGCAGGTGGCCTTTGCGCTCGTGCTGCCGCTCGTGCCGGCCGCCCTGCCCGCAGGCGCTGCGACGCCCGACATGGCCGGGAGCGCCATGACGGCACCGGCCACAGGCGTGGCATCGGTGCAGAAAATCAACCCCACGACGGTCGAGGTGGTGCTCACGAACGGTGAGCGCCTGACGCTCGACTTTTACGGGGAAAACATCTTCCGCCTGTTCCAAGACAACAACGGAGGCATCCTGCGCGACCCGCAGGCCACGCCGCCCGCACAGATTCTCACGGACAATCCGCGCAAGGCGCCCGGCGCCGTCAGCGCCCGCATGGAGGGCACGGTGGCCACCGTGGGCACGGCCAAAATAAGCGTGCGCATCGACACCGAGACGGGCCTGCTCACCATCACCAACCTCAGCAGTGGCAAAAAGGTGGTCGAGGAAACCGAGCCCGCCAAGCTCACGGAAAAGAGCGCCACGCTGACGCTCAAAGCCCGCCCGGGCGAATATTTCTACGGCGGCGGCGTGCAGAACGGCCGCTTCTCGCACCGCGGACAGACCATCGCCATCGAAAACACCAACAACTGGGTGGACGGCGGCGTGGCCTCGCCCACGCCCTTCTACTGGTCGACGGAGGGCTACGGCGTGATGTGGCACACGTTTAAGCCCGGCACCTACGACTTCGGCGAGACCGAGAAGGACAAGGTCGTCCTGAGCCACCGGGAAAACTACCTGGACGTATTCTTCATGGTGAGCGAGAGCCCCGTGGCCCTGCTGAACGACTTCTACCAGCTGACGGGCCACCCCGTGCTGATGCCCAAGTTCGGCTTCTACGAAGGCCACCTGAACGCCTACAACCGCGACTACTGGAAGGAAGACCCCAAGGGCTCGATGCTCTTTGAGGACGGCAAGCGCTATGCCGAGAGCCAGAAGGACAACGGCGGCATCAAGGAAAGCCTCAACGGCGAGAAGGGCAACTACCAGTTCTCGGCCCGCGCCGTCGTGGACCGCTACGCGGCACACGACATGCCCCTGGGCTGGGTGCTGCCCAACGACGGCTACGGCGCCGGCTACGGCCAGACGGGCTCGCTCGACGGCAACATACAGAACCTGAAAGAGTTTGGCGACTACGCCCGCGAGCGCGGCGTCGAGGTGGGCCTGTGGACGCAGTCGGACCTGCACCCGAAGGCAGGCGTCGAGCCCTTGTTGCAGCGCGACATCGTCAAGGAGGTGCGCGACGCCGGCGTGCGTGTGCTCAAGACCGACGTGGCCTGGGTGGGCGCCGGCTACTCGTTCGGCCTGAACGGCGTGGCCGACGTGGGCCAGATCATGCCCTTCTACGGCGACAACGCGCGCCCCTTCATCATCTCGCTCGACGGATGGGCCGGCACGCAGCGCTATGCCACCATTTGGAGCGGCGACCAGACGGGCGGCGACTGGGAATACATCCGCTTCCACATCCCGACCTTCATCGGCAGCGGCCTCTCGGGCCAGCCCAACATCACGTCGGACGTGGACGGCATCTTCGGCGGCAAGAACGTGCCCGTCAACGTGAGGGAATTCCAATGGAAAACCTTTACGCCCATGGAGCTCAACATGGACGGCTGGGGAGCCAACCCCAAATACCCGCACATCCTGGGCGAGCCGGCGGCATCCATCAACCGCTCGTATTTGAAACTGAAGTCGGAGCTCATGCCCTACACCTACACCATCGCGCGTGAGGCCGTCGACGGCAAACCCATGATACGCGCCATGTTCCTCGACTACCCCAACGACTACACGCTGGGCCGCGCCACGCAATACCAGTTCATGTACGGCCCGAGCTTCCTCGTGGCACCCGTCTACCAGAACACGCAGGCCGACGAAAAGGGCAACGACCGACGCGACGGCATCTACCTGCCCGAAGGCCGCTGGATCGACTATTTCAACGGCGACGTCTACGAGGGCGGCCGCATCATCAACAGCTACGACGTGCCCCTGTGGAAGCTGCCCGTCTTCGTCAAGAGCGGAGCCATCATCCCCATGACCAACCCCAACAACAACGTCAACCAGATACGCCCCGACTATCGCGCCTATGAGCTCTACCCCGACGGCCACTCGGCCTTCAAGGAGTACGACGACGACGGCCGCACGCAGGAATACCTGGACGGCCACTTCGCCGAGACGCTCATCGAGAGCAACGTCGAGGACGACAAGCTCACCGTGACCATCCGGCCCACAACGGGCAACTTCACGGGCTTCGAAAAGGAGAAGCAGACGGAGCTGCGCATCAACGTGACGGCCGCCCCGAAGAAGGTGACGGCCAAGGTGGGCAAAAAGACGGTGAAGCTCACCGAAGCCACCTCGTTGGCCGACTTTGAAAAGGGCGACAACGTCTATTTCTACAACGCCGCGCCCAACCTCAACCGCTTCTCCACCCCGGGCAGCGAGGCAGCCAAGGCTGTCATCACGAAAAACCCGCAACTGCTCGTCAAGGTGGGCAAGACCGACGTGACGGCCAACGCGCTCACCGTGACGGTGAAGGGCTACGCCTATGCTCCCGCCGACCGCCTGCTCACGAAGACGGGCGCGCTCGCGGCTCCCGCGTTCAACACGCCCGACGAGAACGTCCAGGCCTACGACGTGACGCCCACGTGGACAGCCGTGGACAACGCCGACTACTATGAGGTGGAACTAGGCGGAATGCTCTACTCCACCATACGCGACTGCCGCCTGCTCTTCGACGCCCTCACGCCCGAGACGGCCTACACGTTCAAGGTGCGCGCCGTGAACCGTGACGGCCACTCCGACTGGGCAACAACCACCATCACCACCAAGGCCAACCCGCTCGAATTTGCCGTGCCCGGCATCAAGGCCGTGACCTCCTGCGAAAACCAGGGCGGCAGCGACATCGTCAAGCTCTTCGACTACGACGAAAAGACCATGTGGCACACGGCATGGGGCAAGAATGCGCTGCCTTTCGACGTGACGCTCGACCTGGGCAGCGTCAACCGCCTCGACAAGCTCGAATACCTGCCGCGCGAGGACGGCGGCAACGGCACGCTCCTCAAAGGCACCATTGCATACAGCACCGACAAGCAGACATGGAGCGAGCCCGAGGCCTTCGCCTGGGAACGCAACGGTGAGAAGAAGACCGTGACCTTCGACAAGCAGCCCTCGGCCCGCTACCTGCGCCTGAGCGTAACGGACGGCGTGGGCGGCTTCGGCTCGGGACGCGAGATGTACGTCTTCAAGGTGCCCGGCAGCGAGAGCCTGCTCCAAGGCGACATCAACCACGACAAGAAGATCGACGAAAACGACCTGACGTCCTACATGAACTACACGGGTCTGCGCCGCGGCGATGCCGACTTCGACTACGTGAGCGACGGCGACATCAACGGCAACGGCCTCATCGACGCCTACGACATCTCCGTCGTGACGACGCAACTGGACGGCGGCGTGCGCGCCTCGAACGCCAAGGCCGAAGGGGCCATCACGCTGACGGCCGACAAGACCACCTTCAAGGCAGGCGACACCGTTGAGCTCCACGTGAGCGGCAAGGCGCTCAAAAACGTCAACGGCCTGAGCTTTGCCCTGCCCTACGACGCACAGCTCCTCGAATATGCCGGCACAGACCTCGTCGGCATGAAGGAAATGGTGAACCTGACGTACGACCGCCTGCACACCAACGGACAGAAAGCCCTCTACCCGACGTTTGTCAACAAGGGCAACAACTTCCTGCTCGAAGGCGACGGCGAACTCTTCGTCATCAAGTTCAAAGCCAAGAAGGACGGCCGCTTCACCCTCAAAGCGCAGGACGGCCTGCTCGTCGACCGCAATCTGGGTACAGTGAAGTTCTGAGAAAGGGTCGACGGCCCTATACAGCAAGCCGCCCGGTGGAAATGAAATCCACCGGGCGGCTTTTTCGTACCCACACGGGCGTGGCGGTCAGATGCCCAGGACGTTGCGCACCACCCACCAGGCCACGACCATCCAGAAATAGGCCAGGACGAGGCGGCGGTCGTAGAGCACGCGGTGCAGGCGCTGCTGCCACCGGCCGCGCACAAACCACTGCTCGGCCACGAGCAGCACGAGGTAGGGCACCGACACTACGAGAAACAGGTTGTAGCGCACAGCCTCGGCCCAGCGGCCGTGCAGGAAGGCATGGGCCGCACGCTGCACGCCGCAGGCGGGGCAGTCCCACCCCGTGAGCAGGTGGAACACGCAGCGGGGCGCCAACGGAAAGCGGCCGGGATCCATCACGAAGAAGACAATCCCGGCCACCAAGACTACAAGCACGACAACCGTGCGGGGTTTCGGCGCTGTCACAAGCTGAAACATGCGTCAGCCGGCCACGACGGCAACCAACACGAAGATGCCGTAAATAATCCACCACACGCCGCTCGCCACGGCACTGATGATGGCCCATTTCTTGGCGTCTTCCGAAGCCTTGCGTGCGCCCATCTTGTCGCCAGCCAGCCAGAGCTTCTCCACCTGCGTCGACTTGACGATGGAAACAATGCCGAAAGGCAGACAGCAAATCACCGTACAGAGGATGGCCCAGACCAGATAATTGTCGGGCATGGGCTCGACGGCTCCGCCCGGCTGATACGTCTGCCGGTCTCCGCCCGTGGGCTGGCCATACACGCCGCCTGCGGGTTGGCCATAGGTGCCGGCGCCCGTAGGTCCGGGCTGCTGCGGGGGCTCGGGCTGGGGCGGCACGGGCGGCTCGGGGGCCGCTATCCACGTGGCCAGTTCGGGCAGGGTCGAAGCCTTGGCCCAGTTTTCCATTCCGTTGCGCCACACGAGCGTCTCGCCCGTAACGCCCAGCCGTGCGAAGTCCGTGGGATAGACGGGCCCCTGCCGCTGGTTGTTGGCGTCTACATAATAATATTGGTCCATAATCAGCTGTTTTTACAGTGTTTTTTCCAAATCGGAGAGCCGGGCACGTGCGTTTCGGCCCGCTCTGCCCTGCGAATATAGCGCTTTTATTCCGTAAACGGGCCACCGCGCCGCGCTTCTTTTCGTCGGAAACGTCAAAAAAAGGAGTTTTCCCGGCAGAAAACTCCTATTACATATATAAAAAGCCTAAACGACGGCGCTACGCCCGCGGGGGACGCACGTCGGGCAGAAAGAGAGCGATGGCGCCGAGCAGGGGCAGCAGCGTGCTCACTTCGAAAACGAAGCCGATGCTCGTCTGGTCGGCCAGCCAGCCGAAAAAGGCCGACCCGATGCCGCCCAGCCCGAACATGAGGCCGAAGAACACGCCCGAGATGACGCCCACCTTGTCGGGCATCAGGTCGGTGGCATACACCAGGATGGCCGAGAACGCCGAGGCGATAATGAGTCCGCTCACGACGGCCGCGGCCACCGTGAGGCCCAGGCCCAGATGGGGCAGGGCGAGCGTAAAGGGCGCCGCCCCGAGGATGGAAAACACGATGACGTACTTGCGCCCGTAACGGTCGCCCAGGAAACCGCCCAGCAACGTGCCAACGGCCAGCGCGCCGAGAAAGGCGAACAGACACAACTGCGACTGCACCACCGAGACGCCGAACTTCTCCATCAGGTAGAACGTGAAATAGCTCGTCATGCACGAGGTGAAGAAATACTTCGAGAAGATCATCACGACCAATATGGCCATCGCGCCGCGCACCGTGCGCCGCGGCAGCCGGGCCGCGACCGTGGCGGCCTGCGCCCCCGGCCCGGTGCCACGGGCCAGCATGAGGCCGTACCAGGCGCCCACGCGCAGCAGGATGAGGGCCGCCAGCAGGGCCGCCACGCCAAACCAGCCCACGGCGCGCTGGCCGAAGGGGATGATGACGAGCGCCGCCAGCAGCGGGCCCACGGCGCTTCCGCCGTTGCCACCCACCTGAAAAATAGACTGCGCCAGGCTCTTGCGCCCGCCCGAAGCCAGCTGCGCCACGCGCGAGGCCTCTGGGTGGAACACCGACGAGCCGCAACCCACCACGGCCACGGCCAAAAGGATGGCGCCGAAGCCCGAAGCGCCCGCCAGGAGCAGCAGGCCCGCCAGCATGAAGCACATGCCTGCCGAGAGCGAGTAGGGCTGCGGATGGCGGTCGGCGTAAAGCCCCACAAAGGGCTGAAACACCGACGAGGTGAGCTGAAAGACGAGCGTGATGACGCCTATCTGGGCAAACGTGAAGCCGTAGCTGTCCTTCAAGAGGGGATACATGGCCGGGATGACCGACTGCACCATGTCGTTGAGCAGGTGGCAGAAGCCGATGGCAAACAAAACGGCGTAGGCCGTGCCCGTCTGCACGCGGGGGCGGCCTTTCAAGAGTGTCACAACCTTTCTGATCATCTTTTCTTCTTCGTTTCTTACGCTTTGCGGGTGCAAAATTACGCAACGGCGGCCGTTTCCGTCGCCGCCAGGCGCACAAAAAAGCCCCATCCCGGGCGGGGAGGGGGCTCAGTGGCTGCGGGCCGACCGGCCGGCGGCTCACTTTTGGGGTATGCGCTCCAACGTGGCCACCACGAAGCGCCAGTATTTGTCGACGCTGGGGATGTGGCACCGCTCGTCGGGCGTGTGGGGCGAGCGCAGCGTGGGGCCGAAGCTCACCATGTCCATGGCGGGATATTTGGCGCCGATGACGCCACATTCCAGGCCGGCGTGAACCACCTGCACGTTGTTTTCGGCGTCGAAGAGGTCGCGGTAGACGTCCTTCATGAGGGCCACGATCTCGCTGTCGGGGTTGGGCTGCCATGCGGGGTAGTCGCCGTCAAGCTCCACGCGCATGCCGGCCATTGCGAAGGCGCTTTCGAGCGTCTCGGCGCAGTTTTCGCGCTGGCTGTCGCACGAGGAACGTATCAGGGCCTTGAACATGGCCTTGCCCCCTCCGATCTCAACGATGGCCAGGTTCGAGGAAGTTTCCACAATCGACGGGATGGCGGGGATGAAGCGCATCACGCCGTCGTGACAGGCGCAGATGGCGTCCACCAGGTTGTCCTGTATCTCCTCGGGCACGAGCTGTGCGGGCAGCTGCGTCTCTTCGCAGGTGAGCGAGAGGGCCGTTTCGACCACGCCATACTCGTCCTTGAACGTTTCGGCCCAGTCGGCCACGGCCAGCTTAAACTCTGCCACGTTTTCCCCGGGCAGCGTGAGCACCACCTCGGCATCGCGGGGGATAGCGTTGCGCATGTTGCCGCCCTGCCAGCAGGCCAGGCGCGCGGCAAAGTCGCGTATGGCGTCGCGCACGAGGCGCCCCATCAGTTTGTTGGCGTTGGCGCGTCCCTCGTTGATTTCCAGGCCCGAGTGGCCGCCGCGCAGTCCGCCGAGCACCACCTTGACGGCCACGTCGCCGGCCTCCACGTCGGTTTCGCGGTATTCCATCGTGGCGGTGAGGTTCACTCCGCCCGCCGAGCCGATAATCATGTCGCCTTCGGTCTCGTTGTCGAGGTTCAGGAGGATTTGTCCCTGCAACGTGTCGGCCGCCATGCCGTTGACGCCGCCCATGGTCGACTCCTCGTCGGCCGTGATGAAGCCTTCGAGCGGTCCGTGGCGCAGCGTGCCGTCCTCCATGACGGCCATGATGGCTGCCACGCCCATGCCGTCGTCCGAGCCGAGCGTTGTGCCGCGGGCCTTCACCCATTCGCCGTCCACGTAGGTGTCGATGGGGTCGGTCTCAAAGTTGTGAGTGCTCTCCTTGGTCTTCTGGGGCACCATGTCCATGTGGGCTTGCAGCGTGACGGTTTTGCGGTCCTCCATACCCGGCGTGGCGGGCTTGCGCATCAGGATGTTCCCTGCGCTGTCCATCGAGGCCTCCACGCCTTTCTCGCGGGCCCAGTCGAGCAGGAATTGCTGTATCTTGGCCAGATGGCCCGAGGGGCGCGGCACGCGCGTGAGCAGATAGAAGTTGCGCCAGACGGCTGCCGGCTGCAATTGTTGGATGTCGTTCATAGCTGTTCGTTATTAATTGGGTGTGAATATGCTTTCCCGTCTTTTCTCCTCATCAGCGTCAGGTCGGCCACGGCATAGGCGCCGAGCAGCACGACGAGGGCCGTCTGTATCGTGTGCACCACGAGGGCAAACATGACGGCCGGCGCCTCGGCCACGCCATAGAGCACGAGCATCGTCTTGACGGCGAAGTGCCACGGCCCGGCGCCGTTGGGCGTGGGCACCAGCACGGCAAACGAGCCGACGCAGAAGATGAGGAAAGCCGCTATGGGGTCGATCGAGGAGGTAAAGTCGAAGCAGAAAAACGCGATGTAGAAGTGGAGATAGTAGGCCACCCAGATGGCCACCGAGTAGAAGAGATAGAGGGGCAGGTTCGTCACGCCCCGCAGCGACACGATGCCGGCCCAGAGGTTGCGCACCATGTCGCGCCCCTTGCTGAACACGGAGAAACGCCACAACAGCGTGGCCCCAAGCCCCAGAGCGGCCAGCAGGCAGACGGCTGTCACGAGGTAGCCCGTCGTTGTGAAGCGGTGGAAAAAGCCCGTCAGGTCGGTGCCCGTGGCGTCGAGAAAGCGCACGAAGACGGGCAGCTGCAAAAAGAAGGCCAGCGCCGTGAGCAGCAGCATGACGAGGCTGTCGACGAGGCGCTCGGTGACCACCGTGCCCAGCGAGCGGGTGAACGACGTGCCCTCGCACGTCTTGAGCGTGCCGCAGCGCGTCACCTCGCCCACGCGCGGGATGACAAGGCTCGAAGCATACGACAGGAAGATGGCGTCGACGCAGGTGCGCGTGCGCGGGCGCTCGCCCAGCGGCGCAAGGGCCATGCGCCAGCGCCATGCACGGAGCGTCTGCGGCAGGATGCCGAAGAGCAGCGAGAGGGCCATCCAGCCCCACTTCATTTCGTGGAGCACGCAACGGAGGAGCTCGGCCCAGTCGGTGTCGCGGTACATCCACCAGAGGATGCCCAGCCCGAGGGCGAACGGGAACCCGATTTTCAAGAGTTTGACAACGAGGCTTTTCAACGCTTCTTCCCTACCCGATTTTTTTAATACCTTTGCCGCGCCAAGACCGGCGGCTGCCGGCTCCGCGGCGGGCGAAGGGCGGGCTCACCCGCCGCTCCCCGGCCCCGGGCCGGCCCGACCCTGCACAAAAGAGGCGCCGCTCCGCCGGCCCGCACGACGGGGCTCTGCGCCCCGCGCCCGGCTGACGTCGTGCCGCCCGCTCAGCACAGCAAAATTACTGAAAAAAAAGATATGAGCTCCGTACGCCCCAAAAAATTTCTCGGACAGCACTTCCTGACCGACCAACGCACCGCCCGCGCCATCGCCGACACGGTGGACGCCTGCCCCGGCCTGCCCATACTCGAAGTGGGCCCCGGCATGGGGGTGCTCACGCAATATCTCGTGCCCAAGGGCCGCGAACTGAAAGTGGTGGAGATCGACTTTGAAAGCGTCGACTACCTGCGCCGCAACCACCCCGAGCTGGAAGAAAGCATCATCGAAGACGATTTTCTCAAGATGCATCTCGAACATACCTTCGGCGGGCGGCCGTTTGTGCTCACGGGAAACTATCCCTACAACATCAGCAGCCAGATCTTCTTCAAGATGCTCGACTACCGCGGCCTCATCCCCTGCTGCACCGGGATGATACAAAAGGAGGTGGCCGAGCGCCTGGCCGCCGCCCCCGGCTCGAAAACCTACGGCATCCTGAGCGTGCTCGTGCAGCTCTGGTACGACGTGGAATATCTCTTCACCGTGGAGCCGGGCGTCTTCAACCCGCCGCCCAAGGTGAGGAGCGCCGTCGTTCGCCTCACGCGCAACGCCACCGAAAGCTGCGGCTGCGACGAACGCCTGATGCGCCGCGTGGTCAAGGGCACCTTCGGCCAGCGCCGCAAGATGATGCGCGGCCCGCTGCGCACCCTGCTCGCACAGCTCGACGCCGAGCGGGGCCGCACGGCCGACCACACGGCCTTTTTGGCCCGGCCGGAGCTGACGCGCCGCCCCGAGCAGCTCAGCGTGGCCGAGTTTGTCGAGCTGACCAACGCCGTCGACGCCGAGTGTGGCCGCCCGTAGCGCCGCCACAGCCGGCCGCCGCGCCACCGCCCCCCTCACGGCTCCCGCCCGCCATGGCTCCATGACGGCGGGGGCCTTTTTCGTGCCCCTCCGTCGCGGCCCGGGCCGGATAGTTTTCACCTTGTTTTAACACGGTGAGCGCGCCCCGCGCGGCTGCGGCCCGTCCCCACCACGGCTGCGCCCGTCCGAGGGGCTACTACGCAGCTCGCGGACGAAGCAAGGCCTGCTCGTTCATTTCCACGGCCTGTTGTGGCGTTTCCACGGCCTGTTGCAGAAAAAGCAAGGCGGCGAAACAGCGCTCCCCCGCCCCGATTCGGGGCCGAAAAGCGAAGGAAAGAGCAGCGCAGGCGACAAACAGAACAAAAACCACCCGCCGACAGCCACAGACCCCACACCCCGCCGCCGCAAAGCAGCTGTTAACAGAAATTCCGCGCGACCCGCGTTTCTTAAAATACGTATTGGTAAATGTAAAATCTACAACAAAACGTCGTTGCATCGATGCTCAAAACCACAACAGGTGTGCAGCTTTGTGTTTCTTCACACCTATTTCGCCCGGTCCCGCCTGTCATCATTTTTTGGAAAATGCGAAAGACATTTCCGCGGCCCCCACGGCGGGACGACCTCCCACAGGCCACGATAAGACCGCAGGCCACGTCGGGGACAGGCCGCCGCACGCAGCGGGCATACAGCCTCGCGGCATCACCCTCGCCATATGGCACCGTACCTCAGCAGTACTGGCGGCCTCGAAGAGGCCGAGCTATCAGTAACCGCGGGTGAAGCGAAGCGGAACCCGCGGTACGCACACGCCCCTCACATATAGCCTCGAAGAGGCGTCTATACCACACGTCGCCAAGGGCATAACGACCTCTTCGAGGCCGACATCATCACCCATCACCCCACCTCGGGTTCCGCTGCGCTCCACCCGAGGTTACTCATAGCCCGGCCTCTTCGAGGCCGTCATGCCTCGCGGTCATCTTCCCCGCCGCACGGGAAGTCCGCCACGTAGAGACGCTATTTATCGCGTCTCACCCGCTTGGGGCGCAGCCCCGCACCGACATTCTTCCCCGCCGCGCGGGCCATCATACCGCCCCATAGGGTCGGTCCCCCGCAGCACTGGCGGCCTCGAAGAGGCCAAGCTATCAGTAGCCGCGGGTGGAGCGAAGCGGAACCCGCGGTACACACACGCCCCTCACATATAGCCTCGAAGAGGCGTCTATACCCGAAGCCGCAGCGGGCATAGCGACCTCTTCGAGGCCGACATCATCACCCATCACCCCACCTCGGGTTCCGCTGCGCTCCACCCGAGGCTACTGATAGCCCGGCCTCTCCGAGGCCGTCACGCCTCTCGATCAACCTCCCCAGCTTAACCCACCTTTTGCTCCGCCAATATAGGATGCGGCTCGGACGAGGCAAGGAAAAACGGGATTTTTCCTTGCCTCCCCTCTCGCCTTTCGCTATATTTGCCACGGGAATGCGGCGGCTTGCCCTCCTTATATATAATGTATGCCCATGAAACGTGTTTTTCCACTCCTGCTCCTCGTGCTGCTCGCGGCTGCGGCCACGGGGCGCGCCCAGACTGTCATCGACCTGAAGCGGGGGGGCGGCGTGCGCGCCAAAACGCTCGACGACTACAAGATTGAACATAAAACGCCGCGCGAACTGGCCATCGACTCGCTGGCCTACAACGACTGCCTGACGCGCGCCTTCAACGAGCTGCACCGCGACTCGCTCCACCTGGCGGAGGCTTACTTCAACCGGGCGCTCAAGCTGCGGCCCGAGGCAGCGGGCAACGGCGTCATTCGCCACAACCTGGGGCGCATCGCCATGGCGCGGGGCGACCTGCGCGGGGCCATCGGCACATTTACCGACCTGCTGCGCGACGAACCGGACAACTACGACGTGCGGCTGGACCGCGCCAAGGCTTACCTTGAGCTGGGTAACGCACAGGGGGCGGCCGACGACTGCGACGTGCTCCTCGGGCGCGCCGAAAGCGACGGGCAGAAAAAGGAACTGCTCTTCCTGCGCGGCGCGGCGCGCTTCCAGATGCATCTCTATGCCGACGCGCGGCGCGACTTGGAGCAGGTGCTGCTCGTCGACGCCGACAACGGCAACGCCATCGTGCTGCTGGCGCTGGCCTACGAGCGCGACGGACAGCCGCACGAGGCCGTGAACCGCCTGAGCCTGCTCTTGGAGGCGCAGCCCGACAACGCCGACGCCCTGCTGGCGCGCGCCGGGGTGGAGGCCCGCCTGGGGCAGGACGCGGCGGCCCGGGCCGACTATGACGCCGTGTTGCGCCTCACGCCCGAGGCGCCCGACGTGTATGTGGAACGGGCCCGCGTGCTCATCCGCCTGGGGCTCAAAGGGGCCGCCCGCAAGGACCTCGACACGGCGCGCGCCATGGGCGTGCCGGCCGTCTCGCTGCAACACTTATACCGCCTGACGAAATGACCTACCGACGCTTTTTGCGGGCAGCCGCCCTGCTCGCGCTCACGACGTGCCTGCCCGCCGCCACGGCCGGGGCGCAGACGCCCGACGCGCCCCACCACGAGGTGAGGGCCGTGTGGCTCACGACCATTGGCGGGCTCGACTGGCCTTCGCAGCCCGCTACGACCGAGGCGGGGGCCGAACGGCAGCGGCAGGAGCTCTGCCGCCAACTCGACGCCCTGCAACGGGCGGGGTTCAACACCGTGCTGTTCCAATCGCGCATCCGCGCCACGACGGCCTACCCCTCGGCCATCGAGCCTTGGGACGAGGTGTTCAGCGGACGGCCGGGCGTGGCGCCGCCCTACGACCCGCTGGCCTTTGCCATAGCCGAGGCCCACCGCCGCGGCATGGAGCTGCACGCATGGGTGGTGGCCTATCCCGCGGGCAAGGTGGAGGCCGTACGGCGCCTGGGGGCGAAGGCCCTGCCGCGGCGCCACCCGGAGCTGTGCCGACGCAGCGGCGACCAGTGGATGATGGACCCGGGCGCACCGGGCACGGCGGCCTACATCGCCGGGCTCTGCGCCGAAATCGTGCGGCGCTACGACGTGGACGGCATCCATCTCGACTACATACGCTATCCCGAGAAGGAAATACCCTTCGACGACCGC
Source organism: uncultured Bacteroidales bacterium (assembly GCA_949297215.1). Classification (GTDB taxonomy): domain Bacteria; phylum Bacteroidota; class Bacteroidia; order Bacteroidales; family Bacteroidaceae; genus Alloprevotella. The sequence goes on from CASFRV010000002.1 coordinate 35,755, forward strand.
ACAACCTACCGGCGCTACGGCCGCGGCGTGCCCCGGGCCGCGTGGCGGCGCGCCAACGTGACGCGCACGGTGAGGGCCGTGCGCGACAGCGTGAAAAGCCTCAAACCGTGGGTGCGCCTGAGCTGCTCGCCCGTGGGCAAGCACGCCGACCTGCCGCGCTATTCGTCCTACGGCTGGAACGCCCGCGACGCCGTGGCGCAGGACGCACAGGCGTGGCTGCAAGAGGGGCTGATGGACATGCTCTTCCCCATGATGTACTTCCGCGGCAACCACTTCTACCCCTTCGCCCTCGACTGGCAGGAGGCTGCCGGCGGGCGCCCCGTCGTGCCGGGCCTGGGCACCTACATGCTCGCCCCCGGGCAGAAGGACTGGCCGCTGCTGACGCTGCGCCGCGAGATGAACTTTCTGCGCCGCATCGGCTCGGCGGGGCAGGCCCACTTCCGCGCACGCTTCGTGCTCGACAACGTGAAGGGGGTCTACGGCTTTCTGGCCAACGACTTCTACCGGCAGCCGGCCCTTGTGCCGTCCATGACGTGGGCCGACAGCGTGGCGCCCGTCATGGCCGGGCTCTCCCTGCGGGCCGAGGGGCATGCGCTGCACCTCGCCTGGCCCCGGGCCACCGACCCGACGCCGGGCAGCGGCCTCAGCTACAACGTCTACCGCCTGGCCGCCGACGGACGCTTCCCCGAGGGGGCCCGCCTGCTGGCACGCGCACTGAAGGACACGGCGTGGAGCTTCGTGCCCCTGCCGCCCGGGCGCCACGCCCGCTACGCCGTGACGGCCGTCGACCGCTTCGGCAACGAGAGCCTCCCGGCCACGGCTGCCCTCCCGGGCGCCGCCCCGGCCCTGCGGCCCGTGCCCTTCGTCGGCGGCCGGCGCCTGGCCCTGCCCCGGGCCGACGCGGAATATGCCCTCATCACCGACGCTGCGGGACGGGCCGTCTGCACGCTGCGCTACGACACGCTCGTGGCGCTGCCCCCTCTGGCCCCGGGCTTCTACGAGGTGCGCACGCTCAACCGCAAGGGCGTGTCGCACAAGGTGGCACGCTTCGGCACGGGTTTTCCCTTCACTAACGGCGACGCCCACTGAGGCCGGCGGCCCCGAGTACGCAAAAAGCGCCATCTGCCCCGCAACGTACAGACGTCGCAGGGCAGATGGCGTTTTCGGCAGCGCAGGGCGGCAGGGGCCTCAGCGGTTGCCCGTGAACAGACCGAGCAGCCGCGGGGCCACGGCGCGCAGCAGGGCGTAGACGCCCACGCAGACGGCCACCGTGAAGAGGGGCGTGGCAAAATAGCGCAACACGTAGAGCGCCGGGGCCTCGCCCGGGAACAGACGGGCCGCCAGGGCGCCCATCAGCTTGAGCAGCAGAAGCGTGTGGGCGGCATAGATGAAGAAACTGCTCTCGGAGCATACGCGCGGGACGAGACGTGGAAAGCGCCGCACCGAGGCGGCGGCCACGTTCACCAGTGCGCAGCACGCACAGACGACGTAGAGCGGCGTGAGCAGCGAGCCGAGGCGCACCGTGGCGCCCTGCAAGGCCATGAGCGATGCGAGCAGCAGGGGCGTGAGCACGTAGGAAAGCGTGCGCACACGGCCCGCCTCGACCACGAGGTTGCGCCCGGTGAGCCCCATCCAGCCACCCGCCGTGAAGAAGAACGCGGCGCTGAGCGACAGGCCCTCGACGGGCGGCCACAGCACCATGACGTAGAGCACGCCCAAGAGCAGGGGCAGCCATCCGCCGAGACGCCTGAGCAGGAAATAGACAACGGGCGAGAGCACCACCATGACCATCAGGTCGCGCACGAACCACAACGGCACGTCGATGGGCGCCGTGGGGTGAAAGACGGTCAGCCCGAGCCAGTTGAGGCTGTCGCGCCCGATGTCGTGCGAGTTCCAGAAGATGTGCCAGCCGCCGCGGTCGGCAAAGCAGAGGGCCAGGCTCTGCGGCCACTCGCGCCACGGCCGCCCGGGCAGGAAATGGATGACCCAGAAGCCCGCAAACGACAGCAGGTTCCACAGCACGTACGGCACCAGCAGCGTGCGGAAGCGCTTCCTGAGCTTGCCGAGCCAAAGGGAGGCGCTCCACCGCTCCACCTTCCGAAAGAAAAGAAAACCCGAGAAGAAGAAAAACAAGGGGACGGCCGGCGTCGGCGCCACGTAGGAAAAGAACGTGCGCAGCAGCTGATAGCAGTCCATCCCCGTGAGCGGCCCGCCCCACACGGCGGCCCAGTCGATTTCCTTGGGCAGACCGAAACTGTGAATGAAGACGACGGCCACGGCCAGGGGGAAGCGCAGCCGCGTGATGACGTCGCTCTGCAAGCGCCCGGCCCCGGCGGCCGGCTGGTTGCTCTCACTTTTCATCGCATACATCCCTGTTTACGTTCATAAAAGAGCCCGGCCGGGGAACGTTCTCCCCGCGCCGGGCTCCATGTTCAGCTTGCAAACGGCCGCCATCAGCCGATGGTCAGCAGCACGGTGCCTTCCATCACGCTGTCGCCGGGAGCCACGCAGACGCCCGTCACCGTTCCGTCGGCCTCGGCCGTAATGTTGTTTTCCATCTTCATGGCTTCGAGCACAAGGACGGTGTCGCCCTTCTTCACGGCCTGACCCACCTTGACGGGGATGGCCGTCACCACGCCGGGCAACGGCGCCTTGACGGGCGCACCGGCTCCGGGACCTGCGGCAGGCGCTGCGGGAGCAGCCTCGGCGGCCGGGGCAGCGGGAGCAGCGGCGGGCGCGGCCTCGTCGGTGGCTGCCACCGTTGGCAGGTTCTCCTCGACGAGCGAGGAACCCTGCATGTCCACCTCGAAAGGTATGCCGTTCACTTCGACCTGGGCCTTGTTGCCGACGATGCTCTTGATCGTCACGTCATACTCGGCCTCGTTGACCTTATACTTATATTGCTTCATCGTTTGTCGTTGTTTGGTTGTTTTAGAACGTGTCTGATTGTTGTTTTATTTCCCCATGCGGGCCATGAGCGAGGCCAGGTTGTTCCAGCGCGTCGGCGTCGGGTCGAGCGTGATCACGCCCGACTCTTCGTCATGGACGATTTCCACCTCGTGCTCGATGAGGGCCAGGGCGATGACGGCCGCAAAGACGGGCATGTCGGCCTCGGGCACGGCAGGATGGCGGCCGTCCAGCAGGAAGTCGGCCACGGTGCCCTGCTTTTCGTCCAGGCGCACGCATATTTCCCGCCCGTCGATGTGATATTTGAAAGTCTTCATGCGATTAGTTCGTTTGGTTCACCGAAAAATCCATTACAAGGGAATATTGCCGTGCTTCTTCACGGGGCGCTGCTCGCGCTTGTTTTCGAGCTGAGCCAGGGCGCGGCAGATGCGGAAGCGCGTGTTGCGCGGTTCGATGACGTCGTCGACGTAGCCATACTCGGCCGCCTTGTAGGGATTGGTGAAGAGGTCGTTATATTCCTTCTCCTTCTGGGCGAGGAAAGCCTTGGGATCTTCCTGCTCCTTGGCCTCCTTGCCGTTGAGGATGGCCACGGCGCCGCTGGCGCCCATGACGGCGATTTCGGCCGAGGGCCATGCATAGTTGAGGTCGGCCCGGAGCTGCTTGCAGCCCATCACGATGTGCGAGCCGCCGTAGCTCTTGCGGAGCGTCACGGTCACCTTGGGCACCGTGGCCTCGCCATAAGCGTAGAGCAGCTTGGCACCGTGGTCGATAACGGCGTTATACTCCTGACCCGTACCGGGGAGGAAGCCCGGCACGTCGACGAGCGACACGATGGGGATGTTGAAAGCGTCGCAGAAGCGCACGAAGCGGGCTGCCTTGCGCGATGCGTTGCAGTCGAGCACGCCGGCGTAGACGCTGGGCTGGTTGGCCACGACGCCCACGCTCTGGCCGTTGAAGCGGGCAAAGCCGATGATGATGTTGCGGGCGAAGTTGCGCTGCACTTCGAGGAACTCTCCGTCGTCGACGATGGCTCCGATGACCTTATACATGTCGTAGGCCATGTTGGGGTTGTCGGGGATGATTTCGTTGAGCGCGTCTTCCTTGCGGTCGATGGGGTCGGTGCACACCTTGCGCGGGGCGCGCTCCATGTTGTTCTGGGGGATGTATTCGATCAGGCGGCGGATGAGGGCGGCAAACTCTTCTTCCGTCTTAGCCGTGAAGTGGCAGACGCCACTCTTGGAGGAGTGGACGCCGGCGCCGCCGAGTTCTTCCTGCGTGACGTCCTCGCCCGTCACGGTCTTCACCACTTTCGGTCCCGTGAGGAACATGTAGCTCACGCCTTCGAGCATGACGACGAAGTCCGTCAGGGCGGGCGAGTAGACAGCGCCGCCGGCACACGGGCCGCAGATGCCCGAAATCTGGGGCACGACGCCGCTGGCCTCGATGTTGCGCTGGAAGATGTTGCCAAAGCCGGCCAGGGCGTTGATGCCCTCCTGGATGCGTGCGCCGCCCGAGTCGTTCAGGCCGATGCAGGGCGCGCCCATCTTCATCGACTGGTCCATCACCTTGCAGATCTTCTCGGCCATCGTTTCCGACAGGGAGCCGCCGTTCACGGTGAAGTCCTGCGCGAAGACGTAGACCAGACGGCCGTTGATTGTGCCGCTGCCGGCCACTACGCCATCGCCCAGGAAGTGCTTTTTCTCCATGCCGAAGTTGTGGCAACGGTGAAGCTTGAACATATCCATCTCTTCGAAGCTGCCCTTGTCCAGGAGCAGGTCTATGCGCTCGCGTGCCGTGAGTTTCCCCTTGGCATGCTGTTTTTCAATGGCCTTTTCGCCGCCGCCCAAGCGTGCTTTGGCGCGCAACTCAACGAGTTGTTTGATTTTTTTCAGTTGTTCGCTCATTGCTTATAATGTTTGTTGAGGTTTTCATCTCCGCAGCACGGACGGCGGGCAGCGGTCTTTACCGCATCATCCCGCGCCGCGCGCGCGTTTACCCGGCAAAGGTATGAAAAAAACAGCACAACCGCGCTTGCTGTGTGCTGTTTCTTCACAAATGGCGGCCGCCGCGGGCCTGCGCCTGCCGGCCTATTTTCATCCACACGGGCGGGCGGCCCGCCGCGCGCACGCGCATCGGTCGTCGGTCCGCCCCGAGGCACTCCGCCGGGCCGGCGCCCCACGTTTCCGCCCCTGCCGCCGAGTCAGACAAGCAGCAGGCGGTGTGCCGCAGGGGAAGTCCGCCACATTGTGCCTCGGAAAAGGAAAGAAAAACGGGGGTTCCCTTTTTCTTTCCGCTCATTTGCTCTATCTTTGCCCCATCCGGCATCGACGCATGACCGGCCCATTCATTTTTCTCACCCATCCAAACAACGCGACACATGAAGAAACTGCTGACATTTGCCATGGCCGCCGTCCTCTGCCTCGGCATGGGGGCACGGCCCGCGGCCGAAGCCGACGACAACGGCCGGCCCAAGAAGGAATGTCCGTGTAAGGACTGCAAGTGCGACCGTTGCGACGGCCGCTGCAACGATTGCTGCGCCGACTGCCGCCCGTGCGACAGGAAAGACTGCCCGTACGACGAAGAATGCCGTCCGTGCCACCGTCGCGGCCACCACAAGGGCGACGACTGCCGCCCCTGCCACCGCGGCCACGACCGCCAGCACCGCGGCCACCATCGCGGCTGCTGCCGCTGAGGCCCGACAAAGGGCTCGCACCCACACCGACGGCCCGGGAAGCACCACGCTCCCGGGCCGTTTTGCGTGGACGCCGCACGCCACGGAACCGGACTTGCAAAGCCTCGCCGCGGGGCTCGGAAACGAGCGTCGCACCTCCTGCACCGCGCCACGCCACCCACGGAGCGTCGGCGGCCCCCGCGACCCCACCCGGGCCGCCCCCGCGCAGAGGCATGGGACCGATCGGCGCAGGCACGGCCACGAACGCCGACAGCACGGCCTGTCTCGGCACAACCAAGGCCACGATTTCTCGAAAAATCGGCCCCGATTTGCCACATTTTCGGCCCCGAAACGCACGAATATCCACCTTTTTGCCCCCTCGGAGCCACGCGGCGGGGCCGCCAAAAGGCGTCGCAAGGCTCCAACGGGAGTTCCCGGCGGACAACTCGCGGCAAAAACAACCCGCGCGGCAGCCCCATGCGAAAGAAAAAGCTTAACAAACTCAAACCGCCCCACGGCGCAAAAACGGCACCAGAGGCCCCCAACGCCCCCAACGGCGCTAAAAGCGCCCCGCGCGCTTGTCATTATTTTTTGGAAAAAGCCCCCGCCGCCGCGGCGCCGCCCCCGCCCCATCCGGGCGGTGAGAGGGGCGGGGAACGGCGTCTCTACGCAGCGGACATCCACCCTCGTGGCCATCATCCCACCCCGTGAGGTTGATTCTCAGCAGCACGAGCGGCCTCTAAGAGGCCGGGCTATCAGTAACTGCGGGTGGAGCGTAGCGGAACCCGAGGTATGCACACGCATAACAAAGGCAGCCTCGAAGAGGCGTCTATACCCGAAGCCGCAGCGGGCATAGCGACCTCTTCGAGGCCGACTTCACCATCATAGCATACACCTCGGGTTCCGCTACGCTCCACCCGAGGCTACTCATAGCCCGACCTCTTCGAGGCCGTCACCCTCGCTGTTTTTCTCCTCCCACCGCAGGGGAAATCCGCCACGTAGAGACGCGATTCATCGCGTCTCACCCGCTCGGGGCAACGCCCCGCAACGCGCTGCGCCTCGGGAATGAAAGCAAAAACTCCGTTTTCGCTTTGCATTCCTCTCGGCTTGCACTAATTTGGCTTCGCCCAAGTTAGGCTGCGCCTCGGGAATGAAAGCAAAAACTCCGTTTTCGCTTTGCATTCCTCTCGGCTTGCACTAACTTTGCACGCAGTACAAACTGTTTATATGGATAAAACCAACCAATTCAACGAACTGGGAGAAAAACCCATAGGTAGCCTGCTGATGGAATATGCCATCCCGGCCATCGTGGCCATGGCTGCCTCGTCCATTTACAACATTATCGACGGCATTTTCATCGGACAGGGTGTGGGCGACGGGGCCATCATGGGACTGGCCCTCACGGGGCCCGTCATGTCGCTCACGGCGGCCTTCGGCGCCATGGTGGGCGTGGGCGCCTCGACGCTCATGTCGGTGCGCCTCGGGCAGAAGGACTACGACACGGCCCGCAACATCCTGGGCAACGTCGTCATCATGAACGTCGCGATGGGCCTTGTGCTGGGCCTCGTGCTCCAGCTGTTCCTGGCTCCCATCCTGCGCTTCTTCGGCGCCAGCGACTACACGCTGCCCTATGCCTACGACTTCATGACCGTCATCCTGGCAGGCAACGCCGTGACCCACCTCTACCTGGGCCTCAACGCCCTGCTGCGCTCCACCAACCGCCCGCGCAAGGCCATGTATGCCACGTTCGGCACGGTGGTGCTCAACTGCATGTTCGCCCCGCTCTTCATCTTCGTGTTCCACTGGGGCATACGCGGCGCCGCAGCCGCCACCATCCTCTCGCAGCTCATCATGCTGCTCTGGCAGCTCCGCCTCTTCTCCAACAAGAACGACATGATCCACCTCAACCGCGGCATCATGAAGCTGCGGCGCAAAATCGTCACCGAGTCGCTCGTCATCGGCCTGCCGCCCTTCCTCGTCAACCTCTGCGCCTGCCTGGTGGCCGTCATCGTGACGCGCAGCATGACGACCTACGGCGGCGACGTGTCGGTGGGCTCGTTCGGCATCGTCAACCGCCTGGCGCTCTTTGTCGTCATGGTGGTCATCGGCATCAACCAGGGCATGCAGCCCATCGCGGGCTACAACTTCGGCGCGCGCAAGTACGACCGCCTGCTCTCCGTACTGAAGAAAGCACTCATCTTCGGCACCGTCGTCACGACCATAGGCTTCGTCGTGGGCACGTTCTTCGCCACGCCGTGCGTATCGCTCTTCGCCAAAGACTCGCCCGAGCTCATCGAAAAGTCGGCCCTGGGCCTGCGCACGGTCGTCATGTTCTTCCCCGTCGTGGGCATCCAGATTGTGTCGACATCGTTCTTCCAAAGCATCGGCTACGCGGGCAAGAGCATTTTCCTCTCCCTGACGCGCCAGCTCATCTTCCTGCTCCCGGCGCTGCTCATCATGCCCCACTTCTTCGACAACCCCGTGCTGGGCGTGTGGTATGCCATGCCCACGTCGGACGCCCTGGCCAGCATCCTGGCCATCGTGATGCTCATCGTCCAGGTGCGCAAGTTTAAAAGCGAAATGAACCGCCCCAACCTGGGGAGCTCCAACCTATAAAGAGAACCTAAAACCATCAGAACCATGAACACCGAACCATTCGTCATCAACATAGGCCGCCAGCTCGGCAGCGGCGGACGCGCCATCGGGCACCTGCTGGCCGACCATTTCAACATTGCCTACTACGACAAGGAGATACTCACCATGGCCGCCAAGGAGAGCGGGCTCTGCCCCGAAATCTTCGAGAAGAGCGACGAGCGCAAGGGCTTCTTCCGCTCGGTCTTCGGCAGCCTCTTCCCCTTTCTGGGCGAGGGCGACTTCTATAACAACCAGATCAGCGACGAGTCGCTCTTCCGCATACAGAGCGAGGCCATACGCAAGGCGGCCGACGACCACTCGTGCATCTTCATAGGCCGCTGCGCCGACTACATCCTGCGCGACAAGCCGCGCTGCGTCAACATCTTCATCGCCGCCGACATGGACGACCGCGTGCGCCGCGTGTGCGACTTCGACCACATCTCGCCCAAAGAGGCCGAGCGCAAGATCGAGGCGGGCGACAAGGGCCGGGCCGACTACTACAACTTCTACAGCTCGGGCACGTGGGGCGCCGCCTCGACCTATCACCTCTGCATCAATTCGAGCGTGCTGGGCATCGACGAAACGGCCGCCTACCTCATCGAGTTCATCAGGAAAAAGCTGCAGCTCGGCTGAGCCGGCTGCCCTCACTCGCTCCGATGAAACGCATAGGCCTGCTCTCCGACACGCACGCCCACTGGGACGACCGCTACACGAAGCACTTTGCCCAGTGCGACGAGATATGGCACGCGGGCGACATCGGCTCGCTCGAAGTGGCCGAACGCCTCGCCGCCTTCCGCCCCCTGCGCGCCGTGTGCGGCAACTGCGACGGCGGCGACCTGCGCCGCCTCTTCCCCCTCGTGCTGCGCTTCCGCTGCGAAGAGGCCGACGTGCTCATCAAGCACATCGGCGGCTATCCCGGCCACTACGACCGCAGCGTCGCAGGCCAGCTCCTCAGGCGCCCGCCCCGCCTCTTCATCGCCGGCCACTCGCACATCCTGAAGGTGCAGCAAGACCGCACGCTCGGCCTGCTCCACATCAACCCCGGCGCCGCCGGCCTGCAAGGGTGGCACCGCGTGCGCACCCTCGTACGCTTCACCGTGGACGGCGCCGACGTGCGCGACCTCGAAGTGATCGAGCTGGGCAAACGTGGCGCCGGCGCACCCTGAGCCTCACCCGCCCCGCCACAAAAGCAAAACGAGGGCGCACCCCGCCATGGGGATGCGCCCTCGCTGTCATATCGTCGGCCAAGACCTGTTTATTCCACGAGCACCTTACCCGAGGCCTTCGTCTCTCCGCCGGCCGTAAAGAAGTAGATGTAAGTGCCGCGCGGCAGGCCCGTGAACGCAGCCGACGTTTCGCCCGCGGCCGGCCTCTGCCGCGCCACGAGGCGCCCTTCGGCTGAGTAGAGGCTCAGCGTGCGGTAGCCCGCCCCGGCGTTCCAAGCGAAAGCCAGCCGCCCGCCGGCGCTCTCCGTCACCTTCAGCCCGCCGGCCTCGTCCTTCACTTCGTTGATGGACGTAGCATAGTAAAAACACCAGCCATCATCGTCGACAGTGTAAAGCACATTACCGTCTCCGCCGTGACAGCAACGAAATTCAATATGCGAATGTCCTGTAACCAAGAAAGGATAATCATCTATACCGCAACAATACTCACTACCAATACCTTCCAATACTTCTTCGAGTGGGCCTTCTTCGTCGTAATGCCATTCGTCTGTCACTGGATCCCGATACCCTCCCGTTATAAGCATATAAGTCCATTTTTTGCGCTTGACGGGTGTGGGATAAGGTGTTATCGTGTCACGAACACTTACCAAGGTAAGCTTGAAAGGATCGTCCACTATGCCTTGATTCTCGTAAATAAAACTGTCACCCGGCTGCATGGTGAAGTCATATAGCAGATACTCTTTCTCTGTCTTGGCATTGTAAACATACACTTTCCCGCTGTCTTCACGATAATACAAGCCACGCGCATAGCCATTTGCCAAGTAATCTCCTTTGTAAGCGACCCACGATTTGAAATAAGTACGCCCGTCAATCGTTGTATCTCCTTTCAAAAAGTAAGTTTCGTTCGAATGCTCGTCGGAATAAGGGTAATAAACATGCTTCGTCCACGCTTTCCCGTCTTCCAAGAACGGTTGTTGCGCGACAGCCGGCGTTGCCATCATCCCAGCAAGGATGGCTCCTATAAATAATTTCAGTTTCATAAGTCTGATATTTGAATGATTTGACCTCCATTGAAGGAGCATTCTGCTCCTTTCGCAATGTTTACTTCATCGTCCGCACCTAAAACAAGGAATTGCCCGCACGACAGATGTTGAGGACCGATTGCTGTATGTTGTCGTCGCCGTGTTTTCATATCGTAACGCTTTAAAAAGTAAAACTCATGCACAAATATAGGCTTTTCCACAACCGATGACAAGTTTTAAGCATGGAAAAGGCCTGAAACATGCCGAAGAACATGGTTTCAGACCTTATATTAACAAAAAAACGTGAAGTACAAACGCAAAAGGCGGGCGGGCGCGCCGGCCTATTCGAGCAACAGGCTGACGGCCACGAGGAAACCGAAGAGGAGGATGTTGCGCGAGGTGAAGCCCAGCGTGCGGTTCAGGGCGCGGCCGTGGCGTATCTGCACGATCTTGCACCAGGTGAGGAAATGGGGCAGCACGTAGAACAGCGGGAGCAGGGCCACCCACGTGTGGCCGTACAGGGCGGGCAGGGCCGCGCAGACGTAGCCCGCGACGCCTTGGGCAAAATAGAACCAACGTCCGAAGGGCTCGCCCAGCGCCACGATGAGCGTGCGCTTGCCCGCGGCGCGGTCGGTGTCGCGGTCGCGATAGTTGTTGACAACGAGCAGGGTGTCAATCACCAGTCCGCAGGCCACCGCCAGCCACCAGGCCGAGGGCGTGAGCGAAGCGGCCTGGACGTAGTAGGTGCCGAGCACGGGAACGAAGCCGAAGAACACCCAAACGAGCAGGTCGCCCAGGCCGCAGTAGCTCAGCAGGGTGGTGTAGAGAAAAGCAAAGACCACGCAGGCCCCGCCCACGAGCACGAGCCACCAGCCGCCGTAGAACAGGAGGCAGCAACCCACGGCGCAGGCCGCCGCCAGCACCGCGGCGATGGCCCACCGCATGACCGCGGGCGTGACCCACCCTTGGGCACAGGCCCGCTCGGGGCCCAGGCGGTCGGCGCGGTCGGTGCCTTTCTGGAAGTCGAGCAGGTCGTTGATAAAGTTTGCCGCCACCTGCATAAGGGCGGCAAACACGAGGCAGAGCACGACGGGCACGGGGCGGAAGCTGCCCTCGGCCCGGGCCAGCGCCGCGGCCACGACCACCGGCACAAGCGCTGCCGAGAGCGTTTTGGGGCGCGCCGCCAGGAACCACGCCCGCAGGGAGTTGAGCTTCACGGTTTGTTCTTTCATATCAGGCCTATTATATATATGGTGTGCGCGCCGACGGACCGGCGGAGCCCTTGCCCCGGCCGACATCGCGGGCACACCGCGCTTTTGATGAAACAAATTTAGGGAAAACGTGGGGGAAAAACGCCGGGAGATGGGCGATGGCGCCGCCTTTTTACGTATCTTAACAAGGAAGAGGCGGCCGACGGACAATATTATCCCCAACTTTGCGGCCGACAACGTGTGCGGCCCGCAGGCCGCACGCCCATTTCCATCCAAACAAACCCCACCGAATGAAAAACAAATGGTTATCGCTGCTCATCGCGCTGTGTCTGCTGCCCGCCGTAGCCCGCGCCCAGGCTTTCGTCAACCTGACGCCGCAGCCCAAGCAGATGAGCGTGAAGGAGGGGGCGCTGCCCCTGACGGAGAAGTTCACCGTGTGCACCAACAAGCTGCCCGACAGCCTGGCCGTCGAGGCTGAGCGCTTCGTGGCCGCCGTCAACGACGCCACCGGGCTCAACGCCCGCGTGAAGAGCCGGGCGCGCAAGGCTCTCGTGAGCATGGAGCGCTACGAGGCCGGCGACCTCGGCGCCGAGGGCTACCTGCTCGACGTCACGCCACGGGGCGTCACCGTCAAGGCACGGACGTCGGCCGGCTTCTTCTACGCCTTTCAAACGCTGAAAAAGCTGCTGCCGGCCGGCGTGGCCCTCGGCAAGCCCACGCCCGGCGCCACGACGTATGCCCTGCCCCTGGTGAGCATCGTGGACGAGCCGCGCTTTGCCCACCGCGGCTTCATGCTCGACGTGGCACGCCACTTCTTCACCGTCGAACAGGTGAAGAAGATGATTGACCTCATGGCCGTCTACAAGATGAACCGCTTCCACTGGCACCTGAGCGACGACCAGGGCTGGCGCGTCGAGATAAAAAAATGGCCCCGCCTGACGGAGGTGGGCAGCATCGCCCCCAACAGCTACCAGTGGGACTGGGAGCGAGGCAGCTACTACACGAACGCACCCTACGGCCCCTACTTCTACACGCAGGAGCAGCTGCGCGACGTGGTGGCCTACGCCAAGGAGCGCCACATTGAGATTATCCCCGAGATAGACATGCCGGGCCATTTCGTGGCAGCGATGAACGCCTACCCCGAGTTCAGCTGCACGCCCGACGCCGAGCACAAGGGCTGGCTGGCCTGGGGCGTCTCGACCGACGTGCTGAACGTGGCCAACCCCGCCGCCGTAGCGTTTGCCCAAGACATCCTGAGCGAAATCATGGACGTCTTCCCCTACGAATACGTTCACATCGGCGGCGACGAATGCCCGACGAAAGCCTGGGAAGCCAACGCCCTTTGCCAGGAAAAGATGAAACGGCTGGGGCTGAAGCACGCCCGTGAGCTGCAATCGCACTTCATCAAGGACATGGCCGACTTCGTGGCCCGGCGCGGACGCAAGCTCATCGTGTGGAACGAGGCCATCACCGCACCTCATGCCGACGTGGAGCTCATCCGCCAGACGGGCGCCACTGTGATGTGCTGGATCGGCGAGCGCGCCGCGGCCAAGAAGGCCACCGAGCTGGGGCTCGACAACATCCTGACGCCCTACTACTTCTACTACATCAACCGCAAGCAGCAGCAGGACGCCGACTGGATGACCGTGGCGGGCGACGGCAAGGACGACCTGAAGCGCACGTACAACTACGTGCCCATCACGGACGACATCGACCCGGCCAACCATAAATACTTCCGCGGCGTGCAGGGCACGTTCTGGACGGAGCACGTGGCCGATGACGCCCTGCTCGAATATCTGGCCCTGCCCCGCCTGATGGCCATCGCCGAGGCCGGCTGGTCGCCCCAGAGCGCAAAAGATTTCGACAGCTTCGTGCGCCGCATGCAGGCCGACACGACGCTCCTCGACCTGGGCGGCTACCGATACAGCCCCCACTACCTGAAACCCGTCCCGCCCCGGCCCGGTAAAGCCACGGAGAAACAATAGACGCCGCAAGGCCCCGCACAGATATACCAAGCGCGCCCCCAAGACAGGGAGGCGCGCTTCGTTTTCCACACGCGGCCGACGGCCACGGCCTACGGCTCGGGCAGATAGTCGAGCAGCTGGACGAGGTCTTCCTCCTCCTTCCAGCTCCACACGCGGTTTTCCATGAGCTCCTTGAACTGCTTCATCCGTTCGGGGCGCACGAATTTTTCAAACTTCGACTCGTTGGCCGGGATGACCTGACCCATGATGGAGAAATAATACTTGTCTTCCAAGGGGAGGCCCTTGTCTTCGTCGCGCACGTCGTGCTGCATCTCGATGAATACGTTCAGTTCGTCAATTTCGAAGAAGGGCAGGTTTTCGCCCCCGGTCGTTTCGGCGCGATACTTGTCCATGTCGACCCGCGTGACGCAGAGGAGATAGTTGTAGCCCTTTTGGGCCACGACGCGGCCCATGGCGCTGTCGACCTTCATGTAGCGCACGGAGTCGAACTCCACGCCCAGGATGTTTTGCGTATAGGCCTGTAAGATTTTGTCGCCTTCGAGGTAGCAGAGTGCCCCGTTGCGCAAAAGGATGTTGGCCTTGGCCTGGACGGAGCGACCGAACGTTTGCAACACCTTGGCGTCGCGAAACTCGGGGTAGACAAAGGGGATGAGCGAACGCTTGCGCTCGAGCTGCTGCTGGGCCTGCACGTTGAAGACGCACAGCAGGGCGACGAGGCACGATAAGCACAGTTTTTTCATATCGGTATGCTTTTTATGAACAGATAAAGGCGGGGCCCGCGGAAGCCCTCGCACAAATATAAGCGAAAGCTGCCGCAGGCCCTGCCTTTATGCCGTGTAAATAATGTTAAGCTGCCGGAAAAACGACGTTTCGTCCGTGGAAAACGAAACAGGCCGCCGGCTCATTGCTTTGCCGTGAGGACGCTCTCGGTCCAGCTGCGCACGTCGGCCTCGGCGGCGCCGTTGAGCAGCCGTCCGTCGTCCCACGTGAGGGCGGGATAGGCCTTGCGCAGCGCTTCGACGCTTTCTCCGATGCCACTGCCGCCCGAGGTGGCAAAGGGCACGAGGCGTTTGCCCTTCAGGTCGTGGGCTTCGACGAACGAGTTGACCACGCGCGACGCTTCGCCCCACCAGATGGGGTAGCCGATGAAGACAACGTCGTAGGCCGTGAGGTCTTTGTCCGTCGGCTTCAGGGCCGGGCGTACCGAGGCGTCTTTCATTTCGCGCGTGCTGCGCGACGAGTCGTCGTTCCAGTCGAGGTCGGCCGCGGTGTAGGCCTCTGCGGGCTCGATCGCCAGCAGGTCGCCGCCCGTCGTGCGGGCCACCGTCTCGGCCGCGCGGGCCGTCGTTCCCGTGGCCGAGAAATAGGCCACCAGCACTTTGTGGGACGCAGCGCCTCCCTCCGCCTTTTTCTGCGCGCAGGCCGTCAGGCTCACACACACGGCCATGGCGATGGCCGCGAACAGCTTGTTCTTGATGATGGAAAGTTTGGAAATCATTTTGCTACGGTTTTTAGTTGCTTACCGATGCAAATGTAAGCATCTCCGCCGCATGAAAAAGTATCTCCATTACGGATGATTGTATATCAATCACTCTTTGTCACGCCCCGCGGCCGCCCCGTCGGCGCTCAGAACTTATATTTCAGCGTAAGAAGGCCCTCGGCCGGGCGCAGGCGGTAGGTATAGGTGTAAACGTCCGTGAGCACATACGTGCGGCTCACGTAGGCCCGGCGCCCCGTGAGGTTGCGCAGCGCGAGCTCGAGCTCCATGCGCCGCAGGGCGAGGCGGATGCCTCCGTCCAGGTAGAAGTCGGTACGGAAGCGTGCGGGCTCCGTCTCGGTGGCGGTGAAGATGCCCGTGGCGTAGCACTCCAACTTTTTCAACGGAAACAGGCCGACGCGCAGCGTGGCGCTCATGTTGTCGAAATGCGAGCGCGAGCCCGCGGCGCCGTCGGTCGTCTGCACGCTGCGGCGCCAGGCTGCCGAGAGACGTGCCGTGAGACGGCCCGCCAGGGCGCCGCCCTCCATCCTGCCCGACAGGGCAAACGTGCGGCTCCTGAGCCCGAGCCTTAACCCCTGGCGCAGCATGTGGGTGCGCAGGGCGGAAACGTCGGCCCGCAGCTTCATATAGAGATAAATGTCGAAGCAGTTTTTCGTCACCTCAAAGCCCCCGCTCGTCAGATGCAGGCGGTTCGTGGCCCGGACGAAGGCCGTGCCCGTGGCGTCGGTGCCCACGGTGCTGCTCGCCATGCGGTCGTTGTGCGTCAGCATGTATCGGCCTTCGAGCAGGAAGTGGAGCCCGCGCAGGGGCAGGCTTGCGTTCAGGCGCGGGGCCAGCGTGAAATGGTCCGTCAGGCTGAGCTCGCCGTTGCCCATCGTCTGCACGTCGCGGTAGGTGCTGTACATGGCGTTCGTCACCAGGTCGGTAAACGAGCCGGGCGTGCGGTCGTACGAGGCGTCAAGCGTCAGTCCGCAGAAGTCGTACCACCGCCAAAAGAAGTTGAGCCGCGGCGACACGAAGGGGCGGTGGTACGAGGCGGCCGTCCCGCCGGCGATGTCGCGGTAGCGCAGGTCATGCATGACAAGGGCCACCCCCGCTTTGAGCGACACGTTGCCGCGCGAGAGCGAATAGGTGGGCGTGACGGTGGTGCGCACGTAATAGCCGTCGTTGCGGCCCGGCGGAGCGGGGGCATAGCTCTCCTGGCGGCTCGTCAGGCGGTCGTACGAGGCAGCCACGCCGAGGGCCACCGAGAGCAGGTCGCGCCGTCCCACGACGCGGCCCAGCGAGGTGGCAGCCGTGGCCCGCAGGGCCAGCCCCTCGACATCCTGCCGCACACGGAGCGTATCGGCCACGGGGTCGGTGGCGCAGATGTAGCCGCGCGGCGTGGTGGAGAGCTCCACATTGGCCGCCACGCTGCTCACGCGGCGCCCCTTGCGGCCTATCCATTCCAGGCGGTTGCCCACGCTCAGGGCGTCCGAGGCCCGCCGCTGGCGCACGGCCGCGCTGCCGCCCAGGCGGAACAGGTCGCGGGCCGTCGAGCCGCGCACGCTGAGCTCGTCGGTGAGGTAGCACGTGGCGGCGTTCTTTTCCCACCGCAGCTGCAAGCCCGCCTGCTGACGCTTCAGGGCCGAGGCGGCCTGCTCGTCCACGACGAGGTGGCGCCCGCCGTCGAGCAGATAGTCAGTCTGCCGCGTGTGGTCGTAGTTGTCCAGGTCGGCGGCGTAGTCGGCCGTCACGGTGAGCGTCAGGTCGGGCGACAGGCGGAAGATGTTGTTGACCGAGGTCATGGCCGAGCGGTTGAAGCGGTAGCGCATGGCGGGCACGGCGGCCGTGCCGAAAGGGTCGTCGGCGAAGAAGCCCGCGGCCGCACCGCCGTCGCCCCCGCCCAGGAGCGAGCGCCCCGACGTGTAGTGGGTGGCAAAGTTGTTCCCCTCGGCCATGACGAGGTGCTGATGGCCCGTCGCCACCATCAGGGCATACAGGCGGCCCTGCCACGTGGCGCCGTCGCCCCACCCCGCGCCCGCCGTGGCGTCGCCCACGGGGCGCATCATGCCCCGCTTCTTCAATCGCAGGTTCAAGGCCGCCTGCTTCGAAAAGCTCACGTCCTTCAGCACCTTCTTGGGCTGGTGGTTCTCGTAGACGTCCACCGAGAGCACGTCCTCGGGGCGTATGTTCTGCGTGGCCAGCGTGTAGCGGCCGCCCAGCATGTCCAGGTCTTCGATGTAGAAGCGGTTGATGTCCTCGCCCTTGTACTGTATGCCGCCCGCCTCGTCGATGGAAACGCCCGGTATGCGCCGTATGACGTCCTCGATGGTGCGGTCGGAAGCGCCCCGCAGCGTGTCGACGTTGTAGATGAGCGTGTCGCCCAGCGTGTTCACGGGCGGCGCCTTCACCGTCACCTCGCGGATGTCGATGGGCGCCTCCGCCAGGCGGAAGTCGTGCGCCGCCGTGCGGTTGGGCACCGCGAGCGACGCCTCCTTATAGCCCAGCAAGGCGCAGGCAATGCGCAGCCGCGCGGCCTTGCTCTCCACACTGATGTCGTAGCGCCCGTCGCGGTCGGTGAGGCCGTAGGCCATAAAGTCGCGCGCGCCCTCCTCGTACACCTTCACCACGACGCCGGGCAGGGGCTTCCCCTCCCCGTCCTTCACCAGGCCCGTCAGCCTCACCTGCCCCCGGGCGGCAGAGGCAAGCAGCAACAGGCAGCAGAGGAGCATCAAGCGGAACGTGCGCATAACAGACGGTTGTTTTATTCTGATTTGTAAGACCTACGCCGGGCCGTTTCCCCGTCAATGATTACTTCTTGGGCAACCACCGTCAGCTCCCAGAGGGGGAGCAGGCACATGAGCAGATGCTTTAAAGTTTTCATTTTCCGTCTCTACCATTTAATGAGTTCATGAATGGAGGAGCAGGCGTACCGCCGGGACATCTATTCCAACTCATACGGCACATAGAAACTTCGCACAATTGGCAAGGGCTTGCGGTTGCCATCCTTGTCTATCTCATACGGCGACAGGCCTGTGGCGCTGTCGTAGGGTTGCATCTCTATCTTGAACTTTCTCATCTGCGCGTTCACGCGCTCGCGCTTCATGCGGAAGCGGTTCTTCGTCTGAAAGGTTATGGGCGTGCCCGACGATTTGCGTGCCGCCGTGAGCCTGACGTCGTGCGTGCCCTTGTCGTCGTAAGCCCAAAGGACGAGGCCGGGCAAGCCATTAAACTTCCACGGCCCAAGGCTGAGCGGGATGTCGGGCGCATACCACACCGTCCAGCGGATGCCGCGGAACGTAGCCTCGGCCTTGCGGCAAACATAACCGCAGACTGTCGTTGTGTCGGGCCGGAGCATCCACGAAAAACGCGCCGTCGAATCTTCATATACGTAAGAATCGAGCAAGTAGGTCTCTGAAACCTTATAGGTATGCGAACTCAAATGACAAAGAAACTCAGGTGGCTGATATTGGTTCACATTCTCACAAAAAATATTTGCGAAGCTATCACGTTTGGCGTACGTCAAATTCCAGTTTAACGCATGATAGGCCGAATCCAAGCGAAAACGAAAATATCCCCAGTACTTGGAAAATTCATCTCCCACCTGAAGAATAAAAAAATCATCGTACGACTGTTCGAGCACGGTGTCTATGTCCGTCTGCATATAGACGAATTCCAGACGCCCCACCTCCATCGTATCGACAAAGCGAGGCCGCTCCACTTTTTGCTTTGCACGATTGGGATCCAAATGGATAACTGGCTGCGCCGAAAGCCCAACCGTTAAAAAGAAACACCCTATCAAAAATAAGAAAAGACTCTTATTCGCAGTTTTCATATCGTTTTCTGTATTAAGCTGTGCCGATGATACCATCGGCACAGCATTCATTTGTAATAAGTCAAACGCTGAGCAAAACTGCACCAGCATCTTGCCTCACGGCTTCATTCATTTTCGGCCATTTTCTTCTTGTGCTCAACAGTAGCCACCAGCTTCTCATCCCGAACAAGCTTTTCCTGTTCGTTCACATCAACCTCTGCCGAGAGCGACAAGGTAGAACCAATAAGCTCAAAGACTGATCTGATGCAACCTTCCCGGCAATATTTTTTCGCTGCCTCTTTGAGATAAAAATCATAATCATCTCTGCCTCCATAAACCAGCGAATAACTATCTTGTGAAACACCATAAAAATCGTGGACGCTGCCGTCGCAACAAATAACCCTGATCGTCGTGGTTGCATTTGCCGAACCGATTGCGCTCAAAAACAGAGCTGATAAGATTAACTTTTTCATGACTTCGAATTTTAAAAAGGTTATGAACTAATAATTATCGCTACAAATATACAATACTTCGGTCAAAAAAGCAAGCTTTACGGATCTTTTTCGCTCAATTCGTGCAAAATTTAACATTTCACACAATCACAAACATGAAAGACAGCCCAAATTGCTTCTTAACAGTTTACAATTGAGCCATCAAAACGTCTCTGCGTCATTCCAGCTCGTAGGGCACGTGAAACTTGCGCTTCGCCGGCGCCGGGAGCGGGTTGCCATGGGCGTCGGTACGGGTGACGGTGAGGCCTGACAGGCTCTTGTACGTCGTGGGCGCCGTGCGGCTTCGCTCCAACAGCGCGTTCACGCGTTCGCGCTTCATGTGGAAATAGCCCTTCACCCGTTCGCATATCGTTTTCTCGTGCGCCTTGCGGGCCGCTGTGAGCTTCATGTCGTGCGTTCCCTTGTCGTCGTAGGCCCAAAGCACGAGGCCGGGCAGGCCGTTCAGCTTCCACGGCCCGGCGGGTATGGGGATGGAGGGCGCATACCACGCCGTCCAGCGGATGCCGCGGAACGTTGCCTCGGCCTTGCGGCAGGCGTAGCCGCAAACCGTCGTCGTGTCGGGCAGGAGCGTCCAGGCAAAGCGCGCCGTTGAGTCCTCATATTGATAAAAGTCGAACACATTGTACTCGTTGACCGTAAACAGGCCCGTGCGCATGTTATGGAGCACCTCGGGGCGCTGTCCGTTCGACGGATAGAGGGCCGAAAGGCTGTCGCCCTGGGCATACGTAACGATCCAGTTCACGACATTGCACGCAGAGTCCAGACGGTAGCCGGCATAGTCCTCATAATAAGAATAGACATTGCCCACAGAGAGAATATAACACTCGTCGCGCGATTGAGACAGAACCGTGTCTACGTCCGTCTGTTCGTAGATAAATTCGAGACGAGCCAGCTCCAAGCTGTCGTACCCCATGGGCACCGGCAGCAGGAGGTTGGCATTGGTAGAATTGGCCAAGTGTACCACTTGGGCCCCGGCCCGACCGACGCACATCAGGAACGACAATGCAAGAAACAAAACGGCTGCAAACTTTTTCATGGCTATCTCGTTTTAGACGGGCACACCTCTCCGCACCTTCACTCCAACTCATACGGCACGTAAAACTCGCGTTGCTGCGGGCGTTCGATGGGATTTCCGTGCTCGTCGGTGTAAGAAAGGCTGAAGCCCGACATGTTTTCGTACGGCGCGCTGCCCGTCTTGTAGCGTTTGAGCAACGACAGCACCCGCTCGCGCTTCATGCGGAAACGCTTCCCCACGTGGAAGTCGATGACCTCGCCTCGGGCTTTCCGTGCCGCCGTGAGCTTTATGTCGTGCGTGCCCTTGTCGTCGTAGGCCCACAGGATGAGCCCCGGCAGGCCGTTCAGCTTCCATGGCCCGGCCGGTATAGCAATGTCGGGGGCGTACCACGCCGTCCAGCGTATGCCGCGAAACGTGGCCTCAGCCTTGCGGCACACGTAGCCACACACCGTCACCGTGTCGGGCAGGAGCGTCCAAGCAAACTGCGCCGTCGAATCTTCGTAAGTATAGAGATCGAACGAATAAGCATCGTTCACCCGGTAGCGGCCGCTCTGCATGTCATACAGACAGTCCCAACGCAAATCCGAGGGATATGTATTAAACACCTCCTCACTCTTGCCATACGTGATTTCCCAATTCAAAGTTTGACAGACTGAGTCCCGCTGAAAGTGATGATAGTCCTCATAATGCGTATAGCGCTCGCCTACGTGAAGCATACACGGCACGGTTTTCGAACGTGAGAGCACCGTATCAATCTCCGTCTGCTCATACACAAATTCCAGCCTTGCCACGTCCACCGTGTCGTAGCCCTCCGGACGGGGCAACGGCTCATTGGCCAGTTCAGGCGGTACGATATGAAGAACCGGCTGTGCAAAAGACGTTCCACATCCCAAACATGCACAGACAAGTACAATCAGCTTTATTATATCATGGCTTTTCATATTTTCTGCTGTTCTTTTGAAAGGTAAAAGGTTAAGAATGGCATGCTTATCGCCTCAAATATACGAAGCATACAACACATCTGCAAGAAAAAGCGGAAAAATCTAACGGAAACCCGTTAGATTTAACGCTTCGCGCGGCCGAAGGGCAGGCCTTTCCGACGAAAATGGCATCGCACGGCCCGTTTCGAATGGGCAGGCGGCCCCGGCCGGAGACGGCGGGCATGCCAGCGGCGACCGCCACGCGGGGTGGCAGCCGCCGGGCAGGGCTACGGCCGGACGCGCCGGCAGGATGGGCGCGGGGCCGTCAGCCGATGGTCTTGATGACGCGGGCGGGCACGCCGGCCACCACGACACCGGGCGGCACGTCGCGCGTGACCACCGCACCGGCGCCCACCACGGCTCCGTCACCGATGCTGACGCCCGGCAGGATCGCGGCATTGGAGCCCACCCACACGTCGCATCCCAGGCGGATGGGGGCCGGCACGGTGTGGCGGCGCTCGCTGCGCGCAAGGGGGTGGTTGAGCGTGGCAAAGACCACGCCATGGCCTATCTGGCAGCCGTCGCCGATGTAGACGCCGCCGTGGTCCTGAAACTGGCAGCAGGCGTTGATGAACACGTTCTCGCCCACGTGGATGTTTTTCCCGAAGTCGGCATACAGGGGCGGAAAGACGCGCAGCGACGCGGGCACGGGCCGGCCGAAGAGCTCGGAGAGCAGAGCGCGCACCTCGTCCATGGGGTGATAGGCCGAATTGAGGCGGAAGGTGACGCGCCGCGCCTCGTCGGCCATGTCGTCCATGAGGCGGTGGATGGCGGGCGTGTCGAGCGTGCGGCCCGTCTTGACGTATTCGAGAAAGGCGGCGAGCTCCATGCGGGGCTCGGCGTCGGCAGCAACGGCTCCGTTCGCAAGCGGGGTGTCGGTGGTTTTAGATTGCATCGGATGTACGCTTGGTTTGACGGGGCGAAGATAGCGGAAAAAGCTGTACTACGCGGCATACATACCACGGACAGATGTACACATATTACGAAACCTCCATCCGCCGCCTGCCGGCGGAAAGGGGCGGAGCGGACAAAATTTTAACACGGAAAATCGATTATTTTCGAGCAAGCGCGCCGTCGCACGCAAATGAGCGAAAAACAGAAACACCTGGTTTACAGGCACATCCCCGCGAACCCCCGCTGCAAGGAAGCCCAAAAGCCCCGATTTCGCCACTATATGGCACAAATCGGGGCCCATTTTCAGCTGAAAAGTGCCCATGGATCGAAAATTCCACGGGATGGATCGCCCGATCCATGGGATGGAAACAGAAATCCATGGGACAGATCGATGGAAATGCCCCACCCCGCGGCATTTCCAACGCTAAAAGGCGGCGCAACCCGCACGTCCGCATTAACAGAGTGACATATAGCGCACAAGGCACCGCGACGCAGTAGAAAGGTCAGCCGCAACCAATGGTACACCGCGAGGCAGACGCCCCATAGGGGGCGAACTTTCTATAACCGCGGGTGAGCCAAGGGCGAACCCGCGGACAAGAACAGCAAAAGAAAAAGGACCCCATGGGGGTCCAACGTCGATTACCGCGGTAGGCCGCAGGCACACCCGCGGAGCAGCGAGGCTGCCGTCCGTCCAATGGCCAGCGCGGAGAAGCCGACACCCGCCTGCCGGCATCCCGCCGTCCGCACGTCGTCGGCGTGAAGTTCGCCCCCCATGGGGTCGGAATGGTGTGAGGATCCTGTCCGCGGGTGGCTTCGCTCACCCGCGGTTATAGATGGTGCGACCCCTATGGGGTCGGCAGCCTTGCGGCCCGCACGCACATGCCCCGCCCGCAAGCGATGTCCCCCCGCGGCGCCCCGCCCTTACAGGCGGAACACGGCGCGGGCGGTGCGCGTGGTGACGCGGGCCACCTCGTCGGCCGTGCAGCCGTAGACGGCGGCCAGGCGTTCCAGCACGAGGGGCACGTAGGCGCTCTCGTTGCGGCGGCCGCGGTGGGGCGTGGGTGCCAGATAGGGGGCGTCGGTCTCCACGACGATACGCTCCAAGGGCACGGCCTCGGCCAGCACCTCGGGGAGGGCCGACTTCTTAAACGTCACGACACCGCCGATGCCCAGCACGAAACCGGGGAAGGCAAGGAGCTCGCGGGCCTCGGCGGCCGTGCCACCGAAGCAGTGGAACACGCCGCCCGCCAGGCGGTGGCGCCACGGCGCGAGCACGTCGATGAGTTCGGCGTGGGCCGCGCGCGAATGGATGGCCAGGGGCAGCCCCCACGCCGCGGCCCACTCCACCTGGCGGCGGAAGGCCGAGAGCTGCTCCTCGCGCCGCGAGGTGTCCCAATAGAGGTCGATGCCCACCTCGCCGATGGCCACAAAGGGATGGCCGGGCACGAGCAGCCGTTCCAGGCGGTCGAGGGCTGCCATGGGCTCGGGCGGCAGCTCCGTGGGGTGGAGACCCAGCATGGGGCGGCACAGGCCGGGCCAGCGGCGGCACATGTCCATAGCCGGGGGGAGCGAGGCCTCGTCGAGCCCGGGCAGCAGCAGCCCCACGGCACCGGCCCCGACGGCACGGGCCACCACGGCGGCGCGGTCGGCGTTGAACTCGGGCAGGTAGAGGTGCGTGTGCGTGTCGATAAACTCCATGGCGGGCGGCATCAGACGGTGCGGTCGAGAAGCGAGGCGGCATAGGCCCAGAGCGCCTCGGTGTGGCCCGCGGGGGCGTCGATGCGTTCCAGGTGGCGGCGTGCCTCGGCATAGTAGGCGTCGATGGCCTCGCGGCAGGCGTCGGCCATGCCCAGCTCGTCGTAGATGGCCGTCACGGCGGCGATCTTCTCGGCGGCGGGCAGCGTGCTGTC
The DNA here is from genome assembly GCA_949297215.1 of uncultured Bacteroidales bacterium. GTDB lineage: Bacteria > Bacteroidota > Bacteroidia > Bacteroidales > Bacteroidaceae > Alloprevotella. Next base: position 59,956 of record CASFRV010000002.1, read on the forward strand.
GGCCAGCAGGGCGTCGAGGCGGCTGCGCTGCCCCCGGTCGGCGCGGGCGCGGGCTCCCACGAGCAGGAACGTGTTCTTGCCACAGAGGATGTCGCCCCCCGTTGCCTTGCCGAAGACGGCGGGGTCGCCGTAGACGTCGAGGTAGTCGTCCTGCAACTGGAAGGCCAGCCCCACGCGCTCGGCAAAGGCGTAGAGGGCGTCGGCGTCGGCCTCGGGCGCGGTGGCTATGAGGGCGCCCATGCGGGCGGCACAGGCCAGGAGGACGGACGTTTTCAGGCGTATCATCTCGACATATTCGGCCTCGGTCACGTCGGTGCGGTGCTCAAAGTCCATGTCGAGCTGCTGGCCCTCGCACACCTCGCGGGCCGTGCTGGCAAAGAGCTCGAGCACGCGGCCGTGCTGCGGGCAGGGGCAGGCGGCCACCTGGGCGAAGGCCAGGATGAGCATGGCGTCGCCCGAGAGGATGGCCGTGTTGGCCCCCCAGCGGCGGTGCACCGTGGGGCGGCCGCGGCGCACGTCGGCGTTGTCCATCAGGTCGTCGTGCAGGAGCGTGTGGTTGTGGTAGATTTCGAGCCCCAGGGCGGCGGACATGGCCGGCTCCACGTCGTGGCGGTAGAGGTTGTAGGCCATGAGCAGCAGCACGGGGCGCAGGCGCTTGCCGCCCGACGAGAGGTCGTAGACGATGGGGGCATAGAGGCCCTCGGGAGCCGCAGGCAGGGGCAGAGCCGCGAGCGCTGCGTTCACTTTTTCCAGGAGTTGCGTGGGAGTAAACATGATTGCAGAAGATGGGTTGGCATGAAAAACAAAAAAGCGCCGCCGTCATTGCAGACGGAAGCGCACGGGCACCGTGACGCGCACCACCGAGAGCTGCCCGTTGACGCGCCCGGGCTTCCAGCGGGGCATGCGCTTCACGGCCATCAGGACGGCGCGGTCCAGGTCGGGGTGGACCTTCTTCGTCACGGCGGGCTCGCTCAGGGTGCCGTCCTGCATGACGTAGAACGACACCTCCAAGTCGCCCTCAATGCGGGCCTTAACGCACGACTGGGGATAGACGACGTTGCGGTCGAGCCATTTCATCAGTTCGCCCAGGCCGCCCGGAAACTCGGGCATCTGCTCGACTACCTCGGTGGGCGTGAGCTGTATGCCCTCGACGGGCAGGTCGGTGCGGTCGGCGTTGTGCAGCGTGTCGCGGTCGGCAATGCGTTGCAGCTCGGCGTCGAGCTCGGCCAGTTCGGGGCCGTCGATGCCCACGGGGCGGGGCGGCACGATGGCGTCGACGATGACGGGGCGGTCCAGCGTGGCCCCGGGCTGCATGCCGCGCACCGCGCGGCGGCCGGCCGAGACGGCCTTGAGCTCGTGGTCCTTCTCGGTGGGCAGGGGGCGCATGCGGGCCACGCCTTTCACCTCTTCGAGGCTCTTGAACATGCGGTATTTCACGTACAAGTCCAAGCCCAGCGGAATGGCGATGAGCAGCACGAGCCCCACCAGCACCGACCACATGGCACGGGCGTAGCGGCGGCCCGCCTCGGCGCGCAGCCGATAGGCGCCGTAGGCTTTGTTGCGTCCCTCGAACACGAGGTCGCACCATTTTCTGGATAATAATTCGGAACCGCGCACGTTTATCTAATGGCAACCGGCCGCCAAGTGCCGGAAAACAGCTGCAAAAGTACGCTCAAAATCCAATTTTATCAGTAACTTTGGCCACATTTTTCGGTAAAGTAATGAAAAAAAGCCTACTCCCCGCGCTGCTCCTGGGCGGCCTGCTTAACGCGGGCGCGCAGGAAGGCACAACGGCCTATAACATCCTGCGCCAGACGCCCTCGGCCCACACCGCGGCGCTCGGAGGCGAGAACATCTCGCTCATCGACGACACGCCCGCCGCAGGGTGGAGCAACCCCGCGCTCTATGCCGGCGTGAGCGACCGCTCGGTGGAGCTCGACTTCATGACCCTGCCCGGCAGCAGCCAGTACATGGGCGCCCAAGCCGTCAAAGCTTTCGGCGGACGCCACACGGCCGCCGCCTCCATCCACTTCATGCGCTACGGCACGATGGACGAGACCGACGCCGCAGGCAACGTGCTCGGCACGTTCTCGGCCAAAGACATCGTCGTGCGTCTGGCATACAGCTATCTGCTCTCCGACCGCTGGGCCGGCGGAGCCACCTTCAAGACCGTCTACTCGCGCTACGCCGACTATTCGGCAGCCGCCATCGCCATGGACGTGGGGCTCAACTACTACGACGAAGAACGCGACCTCTCGGCCTCCGTCGCACTGCGCAATGTCGGCGCACAAGTGAATGCGTTCGACGCCGGGCGCCAGGACGTCCCCCTCGACCTGCAAGTGGGGTTCACCAAGGGGCTGGCCCACATGCCCGTGCGCTTCTCGCTGACGATGACCGACCTGACGCGCTGGTCGTCAGGCTATTATTACGTGCCCGACGGCGAAAGCCCCGGCTTCGGGCAGAAACTCATCAACCATTTCGTCGTGGGCGTCGACATCCTACCCACAAGCTACCTCTACCTCTCGGCAGGCTACAACGCACGCCGCGCCTACGAGCTCAAGGCCGCCGGCAAAGGCCATCTGGCGGGTTTCAGCTTCGGCGGCGGCGTCAACCTCTCCCGCTTCAAGGCCGGTGTAGCCTACGCCCGCTACCACGTCTCGGCAGGCTCGCTGCTCTTCAACGTGGCGGCAACGTTCTAACAATTGACAATGGACAATTGAGAATTGACAATTGACAATGGGAATTTAACTAACAACAAAAGCAATGAACAGACCATCAGACATACACACCACACCGACGGCCGCAGGTGAGCCGACAGACAACGCACGCGAAACGCAGCCGCAGGGCAATTGTCAATTATCAATTGTCAATTGTCAATTGTCAAACGATTGTCCATTGTCAATTGTCAATTCTCAATTGAAAAGGATTATCGTGGCCATCGACGGCCACTCGTCTTGCGGCAAGAGCACCATGGCCAAGGACCTGGCCCGCGCCGTGGGCTACATCTACGTCGACAGCGGCGCCATGTATCGCGCCGTCACGCTCTACGCCCTGCGCCACGGCCTCTTCAAGGACGGCCACCTGGACGAGGCGGGGCTCGAAGCCCTGCTGCCCGAGGCCCGCATCACGTTCGTGCGCGACAAGGACACCGGCCTGCCCCACACCCTCCTGAACGGCGGGGACGTGGAAGAGACCATCCGCGGACTCGAAGTGTCGAGCCACGTGTCGCCCGTGGCCGCCCTGCCCGCCGTGCGCGCCGCCCTGACGCGCATGCAGCAGGACATGGGCCGCGAGCGGGGCATCGTCATGGACGGCCGCGACATAGGCACCGCCGTGTTTCCCGACGCCGAACTGAAAGTGTTCGTCACGGCCTCGGCCGAGGTGCGCGCCCGGCGCCGCTACGACGAACTGCAAGCCAAGGGACAGCCCGCGGCCTTCGACGACATACTGCGCAACGTGCGCGAGCGCGACTACATCGACTCGCACCGCGCCGTAGCCCCCCTGCGCCAAGCCCCCGACGCCCTCCTGCTCGACAACAGCCACCTGACCATCGACGAGCAGCGCACCTGGCTCCTCGAACGCTTCAAGGAAAAAACGAAACAATGACAATCGAAATAGACGAAGGCTCGGGCTTCTGCTTCGGCGTGACCACGGCCATCGGCAAGGCCGAGGAAGAGCTCTCGCGCCACGGCAGCCTCTACTGCCTGGGCGACATCGTACACAACGGCCGCGAGTGTGACCGTCTGCGCCGGCTGGGGCTCGTCACGATCGACCACGCCGCGCTTGCCACGCTGCCTGCCGGCTCGCGCGTGCTGCTGCGTGCCCACGGCGAGCCGCCCGCCACCTACGAACTGGCCGCCCGCCGCGGCATCGAGCTCATCGACGCCACGTGCCCCGTCGTACTGGGCCTGCAACGGCGCATCCGCCAGGTACACGAGGCACGCCCCGACGCCCAGATAGCCATCTACGGCAAGCCCGGCCACGCCGAGGTGCTCGGCCTCGTAGGCCAGACCGACGGGCGCGCCGTCGTCATCGAAACGCCCGACCAGGCCGCCGAACGCCTGGACCCGCGGCGCGACGTCTATCTCTTCTCGCAAACCACCAAACCCCTCGAAGGCTTCAGCCACGTCGTGGCCCGCCTGGCCGTCCACGTGGAGCCCCCCGCCCGCTTCCGCTCGTTCGACACCATCTGCCGCCAGGTGGCCAACCGCCTGCCCCACATCCGTCGCTTCGCCGCCCGCCACGACGTCGTCATCTTCGTGTGCGGCCGCAAGAGTTCCAACGGCCGCGTGCTCTTTGAGGCCGGCCGCGACGTCAACCCCCGCACGCACCTCGTCGAAAGCCCGGCCGACCTCAGCCCCGCCTGGTTCGACGGCGCACGCAGCGTGGGCATCTGCGGAGCCACCTCCACGCCCAAATGGCTCATGGAGCAATGCCGCGACGCCCTGCGCCGCATGGCCTGACGCCACGGCCGGGGGCAGGGAAGGGCTCCCACGGTTTTCCCCTCCTGCGCCATTTTTCATCTTTTCGTCCGCTTCCATACGGACTTATCTCCGAAATTTTGTATCTTTGAGGCGTCTAAAACTCTAAAAACACAGACGCCATGAAAAAGTTTTACCTATGTCTGCTGGCCACCCTGCTCGCGGCTGTCACGGCATGGGCCGACGAGCCCTTCCGCCGCCACCGCTACGACGGGTTCAAGGCCCTCGCTGTGGACGAAGAGAGCATCGTCTTCGTGGGCAACAGCATCACCAACATGCACGAATGGTGGGAAGCCTTCGACAACCCCGCCATACTGAACCGCGGCACGTCGGGCGCCGTGTCGGACGAAATGCTCGACAACCTGGAAAGCGTTCTGGCCGGGCGCCCCGCCAAAATTTTCCTCATGATCGGTACCAACGACCTGGGCACGGCCGGCCTCAACACGGCCGCCCACGTGGCCCGCAACGTGCGCGCCGCGCTCGCACGCTGCCACCGCCAGTCGCCCGCCACGCAAGTCTACGTGCAGAGCATCCTGCCCAGCCGTCAGCGCAACCTGGCTCTGCAAATTGAAACCAACGACAGCTTGAAGAAAATATGCGCCGAAACGGGAGCCACGTACGTCGACCTGTGGGACGACCTGCAGAGCCTCTCAACCGACAACAGCCACACGCTGGACGGCCTGCACCTCACCGCCACGGGCTACCGCATCTGGTGCAACAAGATTGCCGCGCTCGTGGGCTCGGAGTGCGTCTACCCGCCCACCGCCACCAACAACGCCTGCGGCCTGGGCGGCTCGAACGGCATGCGTGCCACGAGCTTTGCCATGCTGCCCGTCAGGGACGGCGACATCCTGCTCATCGGCGACGAAATGATACACGGAGGCGAATGGCACGAGCTGCTCCACTCGCCACGCGTGAAGAGCCGCGGCACTGGCTGGGGACGCCCCGGCGCCGACATAGCCACCCTGCGCGCCATGCTGCCCGCCATCTTCGGGGGACGGGCCGACAACGGCCGGCCCGCCAAGGTGTTTCTCTACGCCGGCACAAGCGAGATAGCCTGCACCGACGCCGACCCCGCCGCCACCCTCACGGCCTACCGCCGGCTGGTGGACGACGTGCGCAGCCAGGCCCCCGACGCCGAGATATACCTGATGGCCCTGCTCCCCACCACCAACGCTGCCACAAACGAAGGGCGCATAGCCCCCTTTAACCAACAGCTCGAACAGCTGGCGGCCGAAACGGAGGGCGTGGAATACGTCGACATCTACACGCCCCTGCTCGATGGCGGCGTGGCTGCCACCGACTTTTTCGACGGCAACTATCTGCGCGGCCTGGGCTACGCCCGCCTGTCTGAACTGCTCGCTCCCTGCATGGGTGAGGGCGTGACGCCGACAACCACAAACGAAGCACGCGAGCGCATAGCCAACGTGGAAGCCCGCAGCGCCCTGGCCCGGCAGCTCACCACCGCCGGGCAGCTCACGTTTGGCGAGGGCACAGGCGCCTATCCCGCATCGGCCGCCACCGACGTGCTTGCGGCCACAGACGAAGCCTATGCCCTGCTGGCATCGGCAGCCCCCAGCACCGAGGCCCTCGCCACACAGGCAGAAAGCTTCGCACAGCTGCTGGCCGGGCTGCTGCCAAAAATAAACATGCCGGCTGCCTCGGCCGACGGGGACGAACACTGGTACCAGCTGTACACCCCGAAACGCGACAACCGCTACCTCACGGCCAACGGCGCCGCCACGGCTCTCACGGGCGAGACGAACAAAGGCTACGCCCGCAGCATGTGGAAGTTTGTGGAACGCACGGACGGCACGTTCGACATCGTATGCCGCGCCGACGGCTCGTTTCTGAACCCCGCGGCAGCCTTCAACACCGCCCTGACCGCCACCGCCACACCACCCTCGGCGGGCTGGACCCTCAGCCACTCGAACACGCCGGGCCTCTACATCATCCACGCCGGGACCGTCCAGCTCAACCAGACGCAAAGCAACATGGGCTACAAGGTGTATAACTACAGCAGCCGACAAGATGGCACCGACCGCGACGACGCCGGCTGCCAGTATGCCATCGTCCCGGCCGGGACGGTCGTCGAAGAGCCCTCGGCCGACCCCATCCTGACGCTGCGCGACATCACGCTGGACGGCACGCAACCCTACCGCATCGACGCCACGGCAGCAGCCAAGGTGTTCGAGCACGGCTCGGGCACGGTGGCCATCGACTTCACCCCCGAGGCCACGTCGGCCGCAGCCTGCGCCCTGATGGCAGCCTCCAACAGCGGGGGCAACGACTATTTTGCCGTCGTCACGCGCGAGACCAATAAATATGGTGTGCAATATGTGGGCGACAACGGACTGGAAGGCTGGTACACCCAAGCCGGGAAGGACTTTACGAAACGCTCGCAGATGGTCATCACGATGGACGGCGACGCACAGGCCTATGCCTACTACATGAACGGAAAGGCCGACCGCACCGTCTCGGGCATGGGCGCATATGGCTTTCGCATCTTTGGCAACGTGCCCGGGAAAGACCTGCTGACGCTGGGCGGCGTCGTAACGACGGCCGGCGAGAACCGCTACCCCTTTGCAGGCACCATCCACTCCGTACGCTTTTGGAACCGCGTGCTGACGAGCGAGGAAATCAGCAACCTGAGCTACGAGGAAACGCCGGCCGGCGACAGCCCCGTGGACGCTACAACCATCGAGGACGGAACGTTTGCAGCCAACACGCGGTGGTACACGCTGCAAGGCGGCGGCGACGCCCTTTATCTCTCGGCATCGGCCGAACCGGGCGCTCCCGTGCGCGCCACAGAGACGGCCACCACGCTCAGCGACGCAGACCTGTGGTGCTTCGTGGCGGCAGACAACGGGGGATACCATATATATAATAAGGCCGCAGGCACCACCGCCATGCTAGCTGCCCCCGCAGAGGGCGAAGGCGCCGCGACGCTTGCCGACGGCAGCGACGTCAACGCCGGGCAAACGCAATGGCAACTCACGGCGGCCCCGGGAGAAAACGACACAACAGCCTTCGTAATGCACCCGGTCGGAGCCACCGACGCACAGCTGACAGCCAAGGACGGCTGCGCCATGCTGACAAAGAGCGACGGCTCTGCAACAGAACGCATGCTCGTACGCTTTGGCAAGCAGACATACCGCATCGGTATGACAACGGGACGCTTCACCTCGGGCAACAAGAACAACACTTGGTTTAAAACGTGGCAAAGCACAGCCACGGCTCCCGGCCTGACCCTCGACGCTGGCTATAACAACATGACCACCGAGGGCGACGACATAGCCGCCTACGTGGGACTCTACGCCCCGCAAACCTATACGCTCAGGACCGACAAGGCATACACCATCGAAGCTTTCGAGTTCGACTTCGCCAACCACGCCGGCAGCACCTCGCCCGTCAGCATCAGCACGGACGACCAGCAAATGACCTCGGGCACGGCGCAGCAACACTTCGCCGCCCGGGGCGACGGCAACGCGACAGCCACGTTTACGCTCGACGGCGACAACAAAGGCATCGTACTGAGCCACTTTGACGTGACCATTGCCCGCTCGCTGCGCGAGCCTGAACCACAGACAGAGGTGTTCACCACGCTCACCGACGCCGACATCCCCTACCGCATCCCGGCCATCGCCACTACGAACGAAGGCCACCTCGTGGCCGTGGCCGACTATCGCCACTCGCGCACCGACATTGGCTTTGCAGGGTCGGCCGACGGACGCATCGACCTGCACGCCCGCATCAGCCGCGACGGCGGAGCCACCTGGGACGGGACGACAACCATCGTGGAAGGGCTGGGCGCAAGCTCGCCCGACGCCTTCCACACGGGCTTTGGCGACCCCTGCATCGTGGCCGACCGTGAAACGAACCGCGTGCTCGTACTGAGCTGCGCAGGCAACGTGAGCTTCCCCGGCGGTACGCGGGAGCACCACCAAGGCATTGCCCGCTTTGAGAGCTTGGACGGAGGCCTGACGTGGAGCGAACCGACCGATCTGGCGGAAAGCATCTACCAACAGTTCGACCAGTCGGCCCGCGGCCCGGTGAAAGCCATGTTCATCGGTTCGGGAAAGATCCATCAGAGCCGATACACGAAAGTGGGCGACACGTACCGCCTCTATTGCGCCGTGCTCGTGCGCGACGCCGAGGGAACCTACTGCAACTACGTTCTCTTCTCGGACGACTTCGGCCAGACATGGAGCATCTTGGGCGGAGCCGACGTGCCTGCCATTCCATCGGGCGCAGACGAACCGAAAACGGAGGAACTGCCCGACGGCAGCATCGTCATCAGCAGTCGGTGCACGGGCGGACGGCAATACAACATCTTTACCTTCACCGACAGCCGCCGCGCCGAAGGCAGCTGGGGACAGGCCGCCACGTCGGGCGCTGCCACGGATGGCGTCGTAGCCGCGTCGAACTCGTGCAACGGCGAGATACTCATCGTGCCTGCCCGCCGCCGGGCTGACGGAGAAGAAGTGTACCTTGCATTGCAGTCGCTGCCTTTCGGACCGGGTCGCGCCAACGTAGGCATCTACTACAAGGAGCTTTCCTCCCTGGCCGACTTTGAAACACCCGCCCGGCTCGCTGCCGACTGGGACGGACGCCACCAGGCCACCGACCTGCCCTCGGCCTATTCCACCATGACGCTGCAAGCCGACCACAGCATCGGCTTCCTCTACGAAGAGGAGACGCACACCACCACTGCGGGCGGAGGCTACACCATCGTCTATAAAAACTACACCGTTGAGCAGCTCACCGACAGCGCCTACACCTATGCACCCGACCTGGACGCCGCCCACTGGCTGGCAAGCTGCGGCCGGCAGCGCATTGAGGGCTTGGAAGCGCTTACGGGCGAATACGTCGGCATGCTTGACCCGAAAACGCTGCCCGACTTCTCCGAAATGCTGGCAGCGCTCGAAGCCAACCCGACGGCCGGGAGCTATGAAGCTCTGAACAAGGCCATTCTCGCGGCGCCACGCATCACGCTCAAAGACCAAGGCGTCTACACCCTGCGCAGCCTGCTCTACCCCACCCTCCTGCTCTCGCCCACCGAGGACGGTAGCGCCTTCTGCGGCGTCGAAGAGGAAGGCGCGGGACAGCAGTTCACCTTCGTGCAAGACGAAACGGGCGGCTGGCGCCTGCACAACAAGGAAAGCGACAAATGGGTAGGCCCCACGGTGAAAATATACGCGCACATCGCCACTGCCACGGAAGATGGCGCAGGAACGTACGATGTCAGTTCCACGACAACGGGCATCAGCGTATTGAGCTGCCGCGAAGCAGCCGACGCAGGGCATCCCGCCCTTCATCTTTCGCAAGAAAACTTTCTGGTGTCGTGGCTCACGGGGTCAGAAGGCTCTGGCTGGCAGATAAAGGCCGTGAAAGGCACAACGGGAGCAGCCGGCCTCGTCGAGACCGACACCACCGACAAAGCGAAAGCCGTCTACGACCTGCAAGGGCGACGCGTGGCGCAACCCACCCACGGCATATATATCATAGGAGGACGGAAAGTGGTGTTCTGACCACCCGGCCGGCTCTCTGAGCACCGGGCTTCATCAACAACCGAGGCGGCGGGCCTTCTGCGGAAGCAATTCCACGGGGCGCGCCGCCTCTCTTTAAATGAGCTCTTCCACATATCTGCCAACGTTTTAGGCCGACGCGGCCGCGCGGGGCCGGAAAAAAGTAGTAACTTTGCGCGCAAAACGTTTTTAGCCACAAAAGAAGAAAAGACATGTCTATGGCAAAGAAAATCAAGACGGCGCTCATCTCCGTCTATCACAAGGATGGGCTGGGCGAACTGCTCTCCAAACTGCACGCCGAGGGCGTGACGCTCATTTCGACGGGCGGCACCGCTGAATTTATCGAATCGCAAGGCTACCCCTGCCGCAAGGTGGAGGAGCTGACGACCTATCCCTCCATTTTGGGCGGCCGCGTCAAAACGCTGCACCCGAAGGTGTTCGGTGGCATCCTGGCCCGCCGCGACGTAGAGACCGACCGCAACGAGATGGAACGCTACGGCATCGGGCCCATCGACCTGGTCATCGTGGACCTCTATCCCTTCGAGGACACCGTGGCTGCCGGCGCCCCTGAGGCCGACATCATTGAAAAAATAGACATCGGCGGCATATCGCTCATCCGTGCCGCGGCCAAAAACTTTAAGGACGTGGTCATCGTGCCCTCAAAGGCTGAATACAGCATCCTCCGCGACTTGTTGGAGAAGCACGGCGCCGCAACGGAGCTCGAAGAGCGCCGCATACTGGCCACGCGGGCTTTTGGCGTGAGCAGCCACTACGACACGGCCATCCACCGGTACTTCACCGACAGCAGCGCGCAATAAAACTCTCCCAACAACGCATATCCAAATAACAGCATCGGAGCAACTATGGGCTTTTTCTCCAACTTTTTTTCCTTTACGCAGGAACTGGCCATCGACCTGGGCACGGCCAACACCATCATCATGAGCGACGGGCAGATTGCCGTGAACGAGCCTTCGGTCGTGGCGCTCGACCGCAACACCGACAAGATGAAGGCCGTGGGCGAACGGGCCAAGCTCATGTATGAAAAGACGAACAACGACATACGCGTGATACGCCCGTTGCGCGACGGCGTGATTGCCGACTTTAACGCCTGCGAACAGATGATGCGCGGGCTCATTAAGATGGTACACACGGGCAAGCGCCTCTTCTCGCCCTCGCTGCGCATGGTGATCGGTGTGCCCTCGGGCTCGACCGAGGTGGAACTGCGCGCCGTGCGCGACTCGGCCGAACATGCCGGCGGACGCGACATCTACCTGCTCTTCGAACCGATGGCGGCTGCCATCGGCATCGGCATCGACGTGAACGCGCCCGAGGGCAACATGATCGTCGACATAGGCGGTGGGACGACGGAGATCGCAGTCATCTCGCTGGGAGGAATTGTGTCGAACAACTCGATAAAGATGGCCGGCGACGACTTTACAGCCGACATCCAAGAGTATATGAGCCGCCAGCACAACATACGCGTGAGCGAACGCATGGCCGAACGCATCAAGATCAACGTGGGAGCAGCCCTGACAGACTTGGGAACAGACACACCGGAAGATTACGTGGTGGACGGGCCTAACAAAATCACAGCCTACCCGATGCGCGTGCCCGTGTGCTACCAGGAGATTGCCCACTGCCTGGAAAAGAGCATCGCCAAGATTGAGATGGCCGTGCTCAACGCGCTCGAAAACACGCCGCCCGAGCTCTATGCCGACATCGTCAAGAACGGTATCTACCTGACGGGAGGCGGCGCCCTGCTGCGCGGCCTCGACAAACGACTCACCGACAAAATCAACATACCCTTCCACGTGGCTGAAGAACCGCTGCTCTGCGTGGCCAAAGGCACGGGCATCGCTCTGAAAAACGTGGATCGCTTCTCGTTCCTGATGCGATAAGCCGAGGGGCGAACGGGGTGCGCATGGTGCCCCTCACCGATAGAGAGAGATGCACAACCTGCTGGAATTTCTGCGCAAATATGCCTACCTGCTGCTCTTCATCGTGCTCGAAGGGGTGAGCCTGCTGCTGCTCGTGCGCCACAACAGCTATCAGGGCTGCGTGTGGCTCTCGTCAGCCAACGCAGTGGTGGCACGTGTGAACGGGCTCTACGACGGAGCCATGGCCTATCTGCGCCTGCGCGACGTGAACCGCCACCTGACGGACGAGAACGTGCGCCTGTGGCGCGAGACGGCACTGCTGCGAGATGCGCTGGCGCGAGCCACGCACGACTCGACGCTCACCGAACACTACGTGCGGGCAAGCCTGGAAGGCTACAACCTGCTGCCGGCCACGGTTGTCTCGAACGGAACGGAGACGGCTGCCGGGCGCTACCTCATCGTGAACCGCGGCGAGCGGGACGGCGTGCGCCCCGAGATGGGCGTCGTGGGCGGCGGGGGCGTTGTGGGCATCGTCTACCTGACAGGGCCGCACCACTCGCTGGTCATCCCCGTGACAAACCGCAAGTCGAGCATCAGCTGTCGCATACGGGGCAGCCGCTACTTTGGCTACCTCGTGTGGCGCGGCGAGGGCACGCTCACGGCACGTCTGGGCGACATCCCGCGCTATGCGAAAATCAAACAGGGCGACTACGTGGAGACGAGCGGCTATTCATCGGTGTTCCCGCCGGGCATCTTCGTGGGACGCATCAGCCGCCTAGGTACGTCGGCCGACGGGCAGACGTACGACGTAGTGGTGAACCTCGGGACCGACTTTGCCAACCTGCGCGACGTAAGCATCGTTACGACGCCCTATAAGGCCGAGACCGACTCGCTGCGCTCGCATGCAGCCGAGGCCGACGCTGCATTCGACGAGGCCGGCTGACGTGCCAGGCGCCTTCTCTCTCCTCTGAAATGTGAGACCTACCGTTTTTTAAAAGCTTTTTCCAGTCCATGCTTCCAACGTTTCTGTCGCGCACGGCGTGGTTTGTGCTGCTCTGTCTGCTGCAAGCCCTCGTGTTCAACCATGTGCACATCGCAGGCGTTGCCACGCCCATGCCCTACGTCTTTTTCCTGCTCGTTCTGCGCAGCGACACGCCCCATTGGGTCTACGTGGCCTGCGGTTTCCTGATGGGACTGGCCATCGACCTGTTCACGGGCACGCCCGGCATGGCCGCGGCCTCGCTCTGCCTGACGGGTCTGCTGGCGCCATGGCTGCTGCGGGCATTCAGCCGGGGCGAGGGCGATGCCGACGAAGCCTTTGCGCCCTCGGCCAAGACAATGAAGTGGGGCGGCTTTATAGGCTACGCGGCCTCGCTCGTGCTGATGAACTGCATCGGCTTTTTCCTCATCGAAAACTTTTCTTTCTTCAACTGGATGTACCTGCTGCTCGCCACGGGATCGAGCGCCGCGCTGAGTCTCTGTTTCATCGTGGCCATCGAACTGATACGCACCCGAGACAAGCAGGACGACCGTAAACGCACGCGGGGAGCATGAGCCGGAAGATTGCGTTTGAAAACCGCAAGTTCGTCGTGGGTGGCATCGCCATCGGCATTGTTCTCGTGTTTCTGGTGCGCCTTTTCACCCTGCAACTGCTGAGCGACGACTATAAAAAGAACGCCGACTCGAATGCCTTCCGCAAGGTGGTGCAGTATCCCTCGCGCGGCCTCATCTACGACCGCCGCGGGCGGCTGCTCGTCTACAACGAGCCCTCGTACAACATCATGGTCGTCATGAACGACCAGCGGGGCGTCGACACGCTCGACTTTTGCCGCACCGTGGGCATCACCAAGGAGTTTTACATCCAGCGCATGGCCGAGATAAAAGACCCCACGAAAAACCGCGGCTACTCGCGCTATACCCCGCAGCTCTTCATGAGCCAGATCCCCCCTGAGGAGTTTTCCATTTTCCGCGAGAAGCTGTTCCGCTTCAAAGGCTTCTCGGTCGAAAAACGCTCGGCCCGCCATTATGCCTACGGCACAGGGGCGCACGTGCTGGGCGACATGGGCGAGGTGTCGGAAAGCGACATCGAAAAGGACGACTACTACCGCAGTGGCGACTACATCGGCAAGCTGGGCGTGGAACGCTCCTACGAGCAGCAGCTGCGTGGCGAGAAAGGGCTGCGCATCATGCTGCGCGACGTGCGCGGCCGCACCAAGGGCCACTACATGAACGGCCGCTACGACCGCGCCCCGGTGCCGGGGAAGAACCTGACGCTGGGCATCGACCTCGACCTGCAACGGCTAGCCGAGCGCCTGCTCGAAGGCAAGCTGGGAGCCATCGTGGCCATCGAGCCTTCGACGGGCGAAATTCTCTGCATGGCCTCGTCGCCCACCTACGACCCGCGCATCATGTCGGGGCGCGACCGCGGCAAAAACCACCGGCGCCTGAGCAACGACCCGATGCGCCCCCTGCTCAACCGCGCCATCATGGGCACCTATCCGCCCGGCTCCACCTTCAAGACGACGCAGGCCCTCATCGGCCTGCAAGAGGGCAGCATCGACCCGACCGTCAGCTTTCCCTGCCACCATGGTTTCTATTATAAAGGTCTGCACGTGGGGTGCCACGGGCACGCCTCGCCCATCGCCCTCGTACCGGCGCTGGGCACCTCGTGCAACGCTTATTTCTGCTGGAACCTCTACCGCCTCTTCTCCAACCGCTCTTTGTTCAAATCGACCAACGAGGCCATGACGCGCTGGAAAGACCACCTCGTGGCCATGGGCTTCGGCTACAAGCTGGGCGTGGACCTGCCGGGCGAGAAGCGTGGCATGATACCCAACGCCGACTACTACGACAAAGCCTACAACGGGCGCTGGAACGCCCTGACGGTCATCTCCATATCGATCGGCCAGGGCGAGGTGACGGCCACGCCGCTGCAAATAGCCAACCTGGCGGCCACCATCGCCAACCGCGGCCACTATTATATCCCCCACGTGGTGCGCAGCATACAGGGCGGGCGCATCGACCCCGCCTACCGCCAGCCCCACCACACGATGGTCGGCCGTCGCTATTACGACTACGTGGTGGCCGGCATGCGGCGGGCCGTGCTCAGCGGCACCTGCCGTGGCGCCGACCTGCCGGGCCTGGAAGTGTGCGGAAAGACCGGTACCGCCCAAAACCGCGGCCACGACCACTCGGCCTTCATGGGCTTTGCCCCGATGAACAACCCGCGGATAGCTGTTTCCGTCTACGTGGAAAACGGTGGCTTCGGCGCTGTCTACGGCGTGCCCATAGGCGCCCTCATCATGGAGCAGTATCTCAACGGAAAGCTCTCGCCCGCCTCGGAAAAGAAGGCTGCAACACTTCAACAAAGACACATAAAATATGGAGACGAGTCTCGATAAAACGGGTGGACGGAGCCTGCTGGCCTCGGTCGACTGGGCGGTCGTGGCCATCTATCTCATCCTGCTGGTCTGCGGCTGGTTCAGCATCTGCGGCGCCAGCCACGAGATTGGCGACACCAACTTCTTTGCCTGGGACACCCGCACGGGCAAACAGCTCGTATGGATGGGCTGCGCGATGGTGCTGGGCTTTTTCCTGCTCATGCTCGACGACCGCTATTTCGACACGCTGGCCGCTCCGGCCTATTGGGCCATGATGCTGCTCCTGCTGGTGACGCCCTTCGTGGCCTCCGACATCAAAGGGTCCTACTCGTGGATCCGTCTGGGCTCCGTGAGCATTCAGCCGGCCGAGTTCGCCAAGTGTACCACGGCCCTGGCCCTGGCCAAGCTCGTCAACCAGTATGGCTTCACGCTCGACAAGCCGCGCAACCTGGCCAAGGCCGCCCTGCTCGTGCTGCTGCCCATGGTGCTCATCGTCATGCAGCGCGAAACGGGCTCGGCCCTCGTCTACCTGGCCTTCTCGCTCATGTTCTACCGCGAAGGCATGGCCGGCAGCATTCTCTTCACGGGCGCCGCCGCCGTGATCTATTTTGTCGTGGGCATTCGCTTTGGCGAAATGGAGCTTCCCGGCACGCACGCCACCGTTGGCGAGTTTGCCGTCCTCACCCTGGCCTGGCTCTTCACGACGGGGATGGTGCGCGTCTACGCCCCCTCGTCGCCCCACGCCCGGCGCCTGCTCGTCTGGGGCGGCACGACGCTGGCTGCGGGGCTGTGCGTCTCGGTGTTCATCGTTCCCTTCGACATCGCCTGGGTGCTCATAGCCATCTGCGTGGGCGCGGCCGTCTATCTGGCCTTTCAGGCCCTCGACGAGCGCTGGCGCCACTGCCTGCTCATCTCCGTGTTTGCCCTGGGCTCCGTCGCCTTTCTCTACTCGTCCGACTACGTGCTCAACAACGTGCTCGAACCCCACCAGCAGGGGCGCATCCGCGTGCTCTTGGGCATGGAAAACGACATCACGGGCGAGGGATACAACGTCAACCAAAGCAAGATAGCCATCGGCTCGGGCGGACTGCGCGGCAAGGGCTTCATGAACGGCACGCAGACGAAGCTCAAATACGTGCCCGAGCAAGACACCGACTTCATCTTCTGCACCGTCGGCGAGGAAGAGGGGTTCCTGGGCTCGGCCTTCGTCCTGCTGCTCTTTCTGGCGCTCATCCTGCGCCTGCTCTGGCTGGCCGAACGGCAAACCACCACCTTCGGCCGGGCCTATGGCTACTGCGTGCTGAGCATCATTCTTTTCCACCTCTTCATCAACGTCGGAATGGTGATGGGTCTGACGCCCGTCATCGGCATTCCCCTGCCTTTCTTCAGCTATGGCGGCTCGTCGCTCTGGGGCTTCACGCTCCTGCTCTTCATTTTCCTGCGCATTGACGCCGGGAGCAAAACAAAAAAACGATAAGAAAGCTACACACCCCAATGAAACACGATAACAACCGAAAGCCCCGCCACCTCATACCCTTCCTGCTGGCCATACCGCTCGTACTGGCCGCCGTGGTCTATATGAAAAAGGCCGTAGACACGCCCCCCACGCCGGTCGCAAGCCAAGACCCGCGCACGGAAGCCCCGGTGGCCATCCCCGACACGTCGACACCGGCCTCCCTGCCCGTCACTCCCGAGACGATAAGCATCGTCCGCCCCGACACCACGGTCCGCGACAGCCGCCCGCCCTACGAAGCAGGCTACGAAGACGGCTACCTGAACGGCATGGACGACGGAGGCGACAACAGCCCCCGGGCCACCTACGACGAAACGAGCCTCTTCCCCTCGGCCGGCGAGCGCGCCGCCTACGTCGAGGGCTATCGCGAAGGCTACGCCCGCGGCTTCGACGACGGCCTGCACAAACGGCAGTTCAACATCACGCCCCCGCGCAAGTAGCCCCACCGCCGGCAGCCCGCCCCGCCGCAACCGGCCGCCGGCCCCACACCCCTACGCCGGTCCGTCTGACGCGTTTGGCCATACAGGCCATACCCCCACAGACGGCCGGCGCTTTTCATATCCCCACCCGGGCGGAGCAAGCCCAGCCGCCCATTCCCTTCTCAATTGCCCATTGTCAATTGTCTATTGCCCATTGTCAATTGTCAATTATCAATTATCAATTCCAAAAGCGCCGTCTGCGTTTTTATAAACTGCATCGTCGTTTTTAAAAACTACGCTTGTGTTTATAAAAACGACGGCGGCGCTGCAAGCATCCGCCGCAGGCATCAGGCTATCGGCCGCCATGCCCGCGCTTTCGCTGCGGCGCGACGGCTGCGCCACGCCCCCGGTCGCGCTGACACCGGGTGTGTCCGTGCACACGACGGCCGGCCGATAGGATTTCGTAACTATTTATTAAAAACTTTTCAAACCGCACCAACTTCGTATCGCGGGATTTCGTAACTTTGCCAAGCGCCCTGCATGGGTGCAAGCGATAAAAACACTTCGACGTATAATACCCCGGCAGCCGCCTCTCACGCCATTTTTCGGAGACGGCGTCCCTGCCCAACAAATCAGCAACCATGCCAGACATCTCGCTCATCGCCAACTCAGGCATACAGTTCTTTTCCACCCGCCTAACGCTCGACACCAACTCGGGCGCGCGCTCCTACTTTCACGAATGGTTCGACGAAGAGGCCGTACAGACCAGCGTGGAGCCGGCCTTCCTCTTGAAAGAACACGAAATGTTCGTGCGCCTGGCCGACTTGGCCGACTGCGGCTTCCTCACCCCCGACGGCAAGCTGGCCGTCGCCGAGGAGCAGGTCCTGGCCAACCCCAACATACGCGCCATCCACACGGGGAGCCTCGAAGACGCCACCGACCTTTTCTCCCTGCGCCTTTTCGACCGGCACGGCCACACGACCGACTTTTTCAACGTGTGGCTCCCGCTGCCCTTCTTCGAGCTCGACACGCTTGGCGCCTTTAAGTACGGGCCCTACAACTGGTGCCGCGGCAAGCTCGTCCCCCGCGGCGAAGCCACAGACGGAAAGCTCACGGTCGACCTGCTCCTGGCCTTCGACACGCGGGCCCTCTACGACGAGGAGGAGAGGGACAAAGAGTGCCCCTCGTTCGTGAGCGCCTCAGAGCGCGAAAAGCGCTTCCGCCTTTGCGCCGACCCGCTGATGCTCACCGACTTCTGCTCGGGGCAGAACGAATGGGTGCGCGCCTATCTCATGCACATAGCCCACGGCGTTGCCGACATGGAAGAGCTGCGCAACCGCCTGGGCGAAGGCCACCGGCTCTATGCCTTTCTGGCCTCCTACTTCCTGCTCGTCGAGCACCTGGCGCGGCTGGGAGCGGCCCCCGACGTCCGCCTGCTGCGCAACCGCGGAGTGGATGCCGTCGGCGTGGAAATGATCGTCGACATCGGCAACTCGCGCACGTCGGCCATTCTGTTCGAAAACAGCGATTTCACCAAAGTGCAGTCGCTGCGCTTGCAGAATCTCACGTTCCCCCTGCTCGACGACGGAAGCCTCAACCGCGTGGACGAAGCCTTCGACATGCGCCTGGCCTTCCGCAAGGTAAGCTTTGCCGACGGCCCTACGCTCGGTGGGAGCCATCAGTTCGTATGGCCCAGCCTGGTGCGTCTGGGCACCGAGGCCGAGTATCTCACCCACGAAACCGTCAACCTGGCCGAGGGCGACGAAATCCTTTCGACCTATTCCAGCCCGAAACGCTACCTTTGGGACGCCAAGCCACGGCGCGAGGAGTGGCGCTGCGTGCGCACGAAAGACGAAAAGTTCAACGCCGAACCCGTCATCGAGGGCCTCAGCAACTACCTGAACGACGACGGAACGGTCAACGCCGAGGGCCTGGGCTTCGGCCTCCACTTCTCGCGCCGCTCGCTCATGACGCTGGCCTTTCTCGAAATCGTCTCGCAGGCCGACACCTACGTCAACAGCCCCGAATACCGCCTCTTCAACGGCCGCAGCAGCCAGCCGCGCCACATCGGGAAAATCATTCTGACGTGTCCCACGGCCATGTCGCACAGCGAGCAGCACGCCCTGCACGATGCCCTGCGCGACGCCCTCGACGTGCTGGGCAAGTTTAACCGCGGAAAAGACGAGACCTACGTACCGGCAGGCGTGAAAATCGTCCCGGCCGACCGACGCCCCGGCAGCGACGACGCTCCCGGGTGGATTTACGACGAGGCCACCTGCTCGCAGTTTGTATATCTCTACGGCCAGTTCTCCGAGAAATACGCCGGGTGCAGCCGCGAGTTTTTCAAAACCTACGGCCGGCTGCGCCTCACGCCCCAGGGCGAGCGCGACTCGCTCGTTGTCGGCTCGCTCGACATCGGTGCGGGCACGAGCGACATCATGATATGCCGCTACGAATACGACGCGGCCAACCCCACCCGCCTCAAGCCTGTGCCCCTCTTCTGGGACAGCTTCGACTACGCCGGCGACGACATGATGAAGGTGCTCATCGAAAACATCCTGCTGCAAGGCGAAAACGGCATCCTGGAACGCGAGATGGCCCGGCGCGGCGTGGAGCGCGAGGAAATCTACGCCCGTCTCTACCAGCTCTTCGGCACCGACCACAACCGTCTCTCGTTTCACGACCGCATGACGCGCCGCGACATCAACCTGCAAGTGCTTGTCCCCGTCATGTCCCATTTCCTCGGCCTGCTGAGCCGCCACGAGCGCTACCGCGAGGTGCCCTTCGACGAAATCTTTGCGAAAAACCCGCCCAGCGCCCCCATCCTCGACAGCTTCCGCGAACATTTCGGCTTCGGCTTGGAGGAAGTGCGCTGGACGTACGACAGCGAAGTCATGGCCCGCAACATTGAGCTCACCATGAACGATCTGCTCGAAAGCGTGGCCACCGTCATGCACGCCTACGGCTGCGACCTCGTCCTGCTCTCGGGCCGGCCCAGCTCTCTCGCGCCCATCCGCCGCATCTTCCTGAAATATTTCGCAGGCGAGCCCCACCGGCTCATCGCCCTCAACGAGTTCCGCATCGGGCGCTGGTATCCCTTTGCCGACCGCAACGGCTATCTCACCAACTCCAAGTCGGTGGTGCCCGTCGGGGCCATGATTGGCTACCGCGCGTCGAGCACCGGCGGCCTGGGCAACTTCTCGCTCGACCTCTCGGAGCTGGCCGCCCGCCTGAAGCCCACGACCGACTTCTTCGTCGTTCGCGACCGGAGCGTGCTCACCGGCCGCCCCTTCATCACGCCGCAAAGCAACACGGGCAAAATCCCCGTCAACGCGTTCCCCGTCTACATCGGCACCAAGCAGTTCGACCTGTCGGGCTACCCCGTACGCCCCTTCTACGTGCTCGATCTCAACCGCGACGCCCTGTCGGCCACGCTGCGCAAGAAGCACGCCGCCGAGGGCCACGACCTCAACGAGCGCGAGACGCAGCTGCTCACCGACGACGCCGTCGACCGTCTGTTGCAGCGCGGGCCCTTCACCTTTACGCTCGAACGTGAAGCCCCGGGCGAGGACAAGGAGCGCCTCGTCGTGGCCTCCGTCATCGACGCTCAGGGCGAAGAGGCCGAAGCCCGCTTCTTCTCGCTCACCGTTCAGAGCCTCAACGACCCCGACTGCTACTGGCTCGACTCGGGCGAGTTCAACATCAACATTGCGGCCAGCCACTGACGGCCCACCGACAGGATGCACGCATATATATAAATACACCAGCACCGAAACGACATGAACACCCAAGATATATCCCGCCTCAGCTCAGCCTTGAAGCAAGCCTTCGCATGGAGCCACCACGTGCCCGAAGCCGAAGCGCTGTCCTACAAGGAAAAACTCGTCGACATACGCCGCGGCCTGAAAAAAATACAGTACGCGCTGGCCGAGCAATGCTCTGCCGCAGCTTTCGGCGAGAGCCAGATGGGCAAATCGTACCTCGTGAGCGCCCTGCTCTCCACCCCCGACCGTCCCTTCCGCGTGACCGACGGCACGGCGGCCTACAATTTCCTAAACGACATCAACCCCAGCCTGCCCGGCTCCACCATCGAGGCCACAGGCGTCGTCACGCGCTTCACCACCCGCCTGCGCGAGGGCGAAGTGCCGCCGGGCAGCGTCCGCGTGCGCCTGCTGACGGTGACCGACATCGTGCTCATCCTGTGCGAGGCCTACTATAACCAGACCGACTACAACACCGCCCACATTCCGTCCTCCGAGGCGCTCAACCTCCGGCTGGGCAACATACACCCTTCGGGCGGCGACGAGGGGCACCGCCTGCTGGGCGAAGACGACGTGGCCGACATACACGAATATCTCAAAACGAACGGCATCATCAAGAAGTGCGGCACGCTCGAAGCGTCCAACTATTTCAACTTCCTGCTCACCAACGTGGAGCGCCTGGACGACACACAGATCAAAGACGTCGTCAAGCTCCTCTGGAACGGCAACGAACACATCAGCCGCCTGTTCGACGACCTGCTCGCCGCCTACGAAATGCTCGGTTTCAGCGAAACGGTCTACGTCGAGTTTGACGCCGTGCTGCGCCGCTACGGCACCCTGCTCGACGTGACGCGCCTGAACGAAATGTACCGCGCGCCCGAGGTGGTGGGCAGCGACTACCGCCCCACGGCGCGCGTCGCCCTGCCCGGCGGCCGGCCCGCCATCGAGATGAAGAAGTCGTTCCTCAGCGCCCTCACCGCCGAACTGACCTTCGCCGTACCGGCTGAACAGACAGCCGGGCGCCCCTTCCTCGAAAAGCTCGACCTGCTCGATTTCCCCGGCGCACGGCGGCCCGAAAACACGCGCGAGGACAAACTGGCCGAGGGCAACAACCTCTCCATCGTGCTGCGCCGCGGCAAGGTGTCTTATCTGTTCAACAAATATTCGGCTGCCAAACGCATCAACACGCTGCTCTTCTGCCACAACAACAACCAGTCGGCCGAATGCACCATGGGTGGCCTGCTGGGCGAATGGGTGACG
Organism: uncultured Bacteroidales bacterium; assembly: GCA_949297215.1. Classification (GTDB taxonomy): domain Bacteria; phylum Bacteroidota; class Bacteroidia; order Bacteroidales; family Bacteroidaceae; genus Alloprevotella. The sequence goes on from CASFRV010000002.1 coordinate 82,175, forward strand.
CGCAACGTCGGCGCGGGCAAGACCGAGCGCGAGGCCTTCGTACGCCGCGCGGGGCTGGCTCCGCTGTTTGTCGTCTGCACGTGGTTCAACAAAGACCTGGACTACCAGGACGAAAAGCCGGGCGACCCCGACAGCCTCTCCATCCGTTGGAAGCGACGCTTCGGCACCGTGCTCGAAACCGAGGTGCTCAAATCGGCCGGCGACGCCACCCACTGGTTCAACCGCTGGACCGACTCTTCGCCCGCCTTCAACAACCTCTACCTGTTGCGCGATTTCAAATATTCGCGCGCCATCTTCAAAGGCTACGACCCCGAAAAGGGCTCGGCCGAGACCGAGCTCATCCGTCCTGAGGCTTTCCCCGATTTTATGGAGAGGCTGAAAGACTCTTTCCTGACCGACCGCTTCGTCCAGGCCCATTTCGCCTCCCCCGTCACCGCGTGGGACGAGGCCGCCTCGCCACGGATGGACGGAACGTCAGCCATCATCGACAGCCTGAACCGTCTGGCTCCCAACGTAACGGCGGCCCGTGACGAAAAGTTCGGTAAAGACCTGGCTGCCCTCCGTCGCGAGCTGAACCTGCTCCTCGAATCCTACTATCATCCCGACTCGGGCGACGACCAGATCAAGCAGGCCAAGCGGCAGGCGGGACAGGCCTGCCTGCAACTCGACTGCTGCAACGGCGCCGACCCCTATTTCTTCGGCTACTTCACCGACTGCATGATGCTCCCCGAAGCCGACGTCTACGAGATCGCCCACCGCATCCTTTTCGGCTTCGAAGACCAGAAGCCCATGAGCAGTGCCGAGGCTGGCATCTTCATGTCGGCCGGGCTCTCGTCCGAAGCCTCGCGGCAAGACAACATCGAACGGCTTTGCGACTACCTCGGCGTCGACACAGAAGAGGAGTGCCGCGATGCACTGGCTGAGCGCGACGTCGACATCGAGGTGCTTCTCTCACAAGACAAGATGCAGCACGGCAGCACCGACACACTCGTGGAAACCATCGAACACTATTGGCTCGAAACTTTCCTGCCCGCCCACTGCGTCGAGGCCGTCAAGGACCGCCTGCCCTGCGTGACGGCCATCCTGGCCAACTTGCGCGCTGTCTACGTGCTGGCCGGCATGCGCAAACGATTGACGGCACACGTCAAGAGCTACCTGAACGAGTTTCGCCGCGACGTGGCCGTAGGGCTCGTGGCCGACAGCCTCGCCATGCAGCTCAACGCCTTCACCTGCTCCTTCGGCTTCGATTTCATTCCCGACGAAGAGCGGAAGAACATCCTGGCAAAAAATGCAGAGCTGCGCCTCAACCTCGACGAGCACCTGCTCTGCGACGAAGAGCCGCTCGAAGGGGTCAAACTGCTCGAAAGCCTGGCCCACCAGCGCGAGCTGCTCGGTGCCGACGGCTTCAGCAACCAGAGCCGCGAGGTGCTCATGCGCTTCCCCCAGTACCGCTCCTTCTGGCGCTGGGAGCAGCAGCTCAAGGTGGGCTACCTCTACGCCTGCCACCTGCCCGATTATGACATCGCTGCCAACAACGAACTGAAAATCATCCTCCACTCATTAAAACCATAGCCATGAGTAACGTCAAGGGAAAAGCAAAGCTTTGCTCCGTCAAACTGGGAGCTTTCAATATCGAGAACGTCAACGGTTCGCCCGTCTACAATCGTTTTACCGACTACGAGCGCATCCTCACGCGCTGCTTCCCACAGGCTGAATATGCCCGCCTGCTGGCCGAGCCCGTAGTCGACGCCGGCAAGGCCGAAATCGAATGGTTCGCCCCTCCCGGCGAAGAAGCGCCCGCCACGCTCACATCGCTCAAGGGCACCCCCGACTACGACCGCTACGCCCGCCTGCGCAACCAGGCCCTGACCGACCTGCACCGTGTGGCTGCCGAAACAGGCGACGCAGGGGTGCGCGCCTATCTGGAAAGCGCCCTTCGCCTTGACGGCACCGACTATATGGACGACGTCACCTTCTGCTACGACGGACAAGTGACCCTCTGCACCTGGGGCATGCGCCTGCTGCCCAACCGACGCCAGGGGGCCATCGTCATCACCGACGGGGTCAAGGATCACCGCACCCACACCGTGACCTACCGCATCGAGGGACAGGGCGAAATCCGCGGGACGGCCACCAGCTTCCTGCGCCGCCACGGCCACCGGCTGCAAGGGCCCACCGACATCCCCGAGATAGTTCCCGCGCCCCACTACGCTTTCGAGCGTTGGGAACCCATGGCCCCGCAAGGCAAGGACGTCACGTCCGACCTCACGTTTACGGCCGTATGCGTCCACGACGGCTCCTGCCGCGTCACGTTCGCCGCCGGCGAAGGCGGCCGCCTCGACGGAACGCTCGAGCTCGACCGCCACGTGGGCGATGCCCTCACGGCAGCCGACTTCCCCACACCCGTCCCCGACGAAGGCCGCGAGTTTGCGGGCTGGTCGGTCGATCCCGCCGGCCTCGTGCTCAACGGCGACCTGAGCATCACAGCCTCCTTCCGCCCCACACCACCGTCTCCTCCGCCTCCCCCTCCCACGTGGCACGTCCGCTTCGAAACGGGGGAGCAGGGAAGCTTCCGCGGCCCCGACGGCAAACCCACCCATTGCTACGAGATGGACGTAACGGCGGGCGAGGCCATCCCCATGGGCTCGCTCCCTCCCATCAAGCCCGGCAAGAAGCTTCAATTCACCGGGTGGGACGCCGACCCCACCGCCCCCCTCACGGGCGACACCATATTCCACGCCCGCTACGAGAAGAAGCCGTCGTGGTGGCAACGCATGCGCGAGCGGGGCTGCCTCAAATGGCTGCTCTGGTTCCTGCTCTTCCTGCTGCTCCTCCTCTTACTCTGGTTCCTGCTCGACAACTGTAAGGGCTGCGAGGGCAAGGATGACCCAAGTGAAAACAAACAAGAAAAGAGAGAAAGAAAAAAGAATGTAAGAGACACGATTACTTATATTCCAGCAGTACGCCCCATCGAACCGTCTGATTCCATTGTCATCAACCCGGACGGGCCTGACTATTTGGCTGGTGCCGTCAACATCTTTTTCGAAGACGAGAACGCCGACCTCAACGCCTTTATCAAAGACTTCCGCCGGCTCTACTCCGACACGGAACGCTATCAACTCGACTACGACGACTATGTGAAGCGCATCACCATCTACTTCCCTCCCGAGGATCGCACCGAGCTCGAAGCCCGCGTCGAACGCGAACTGGGCCAGAAGCACAAATTCATCATGGTGGACGAATGGGTCGTCACGCAGATGAATCATTCCGTCCCCAATGGTAACCCCTCGCCGAGTAGCAGTAGCGCCGGGTGGCATCTGCGCGCCGTCAACGCCCCGCAGGCCTGGCAGATCTCGCGCGGCAGCTCCGACATCACCGTGGCCGTCGTCGACGACGGCTGCGACGTCAACCACAGCATGTTCCGCGGCAAGATTGTCAGCCCATACAACGTCTACACCAGGTCTGACAAGCTCGATCCGACGGAGCACGGTACACACGTGGCAGGCCTCGCCGCAGGCCTCGGTGGCACGCACGAGGGCGTCTCTGGCATCGCGCCGGGCTGCAAAATCATGCCTATTCAAGTATTTCAGAACGAAATGAGCCCTCTTTCGGCAGAAATCAGTGGCATCGCCTACGCCATCCATCAGGGTGCAGACGTTATCAATGTTTCCATGGGGCCGCCCATGTCTATGTTCAACATATTCCCCATACCCGTTCAAGAAAACCTCTCGCAAAACGCGTTTAAAAAAATGGAATGGGTATGGAAAAAAGTCGTGAGCATGGCCGAACGCAATAACGTCGTCATAGTCTTCTCATCGGGCAACGACCGGGTGGTCAGCCGCCTCAACCCACAGAACCGCACGGGCGTGGCGCTCTGCGTCACGGCCATTGACCCTTCGTTCAAAAAGGCCAGCTTCTCCAACTTCGGCACAGGGTCGATGATTACCGCCCCGGGTGTCGACATCCTCAGCTCCTTCCCGGGCAACAGCTACGGCGTGTTCGAAGGCACCTCCCAAGCCGCACCCATCGTGTCGGGAGCCGTCGCCCTTTTGAAGAGCGTCAAGCCCGGCCTCACGGGCAAGCAGATCATCTCCATCCTCCAACAGTCGGGCCGCGAGGTGGTGCCGGGCATCGGCCCCCTCTTGCAGGTGGACCGCGCCTTGCAGCTGGCCCGCGACGGCAAGCTCCCCGCCGAGGCTGAACCCCGGCCCGATGCTCCCGCAGAGACCGGGCCCGGCCCGCAGCCGCGCGACGGGAACGAAGACGAGTATGCTGCCATACGCAGAGAGATAGCCCGCTACAAGCAAAAGATCAAAGAACTCGAAAGCCGCCTGCCTGAAAACCAACATTAGACCGGCGGCCACACACAACGCCCATTCATCGTTATGAAACAACCCCTTTTCACTTTTGGTTTCGTGCTTTCGGTCATCGTCCTGATGGCCTATGCTTTCGTGGCCTTCCTCGGCATGGTCTATTGGGCCAAGGGCGCCCTCCTCGTCCCCCTCGTCTCCACCCTTGGTTTCCTGGCCGTCGTTGTCCTCATGGTGCAGTGGCTATGTCGGGCCAAAGCCTCGCGCTGGCGCCGCATGCGCCAGTTGGGTCAGGCCATGGCAGGCACGTTCCTGGCCATCGTCTTTTTCCTCTCGATGCTGCCGTTCAGCAACTTCCTGAACGTCTGGAAGCATCAGGAAGAACTGCTCGACGACTTTGAGCAAACCATCGCCAGCGCCGAGGAGCTCGACGCCGCCTACGAGCAATACGTCGACAGCCGCGTCGAACGCTACCGCCTGCGCCTTGAAACCGTCGCCTCGCCGGGCGGACAGCGAAGCAACCCCACCGAGTATGCAACACTCGTGGGCGACGCCGCGGGTTCCACCGACGCTGAGAAAATCGACAACCTCTGCGCCAGCCTGCGCCGCCACCTCCTGCCCGCGTCCGACTCCACGGCCACGGCTTTCCACGCCTGGCTCGACGACATGAAGGGCATCAGTGTGTGGAACGTCGGCCTGCCTGCCAACATCAAGACGCTCTACGACGAGGTGAACAGCCGCACCGAGAGCTACCGCAGCCTGTCGGCCCAAGAGCGCTCCTTCAAAGGCGAGCCCTACGAGCCGTTCGCCTACGCTTCGTTCGGGCAGCACAGCGACCGCCTCACGGCCATCTACCGCGAGCTGCCCCTGCCGCCGTCGTTCCTTGCTGTGCTGCTCGCATTGCTCACGGCCGCCGTCGCCCTCCTGCCCTACTGGGTCACGCAAAAGCCCATCTCCATCGTTGTCAACTCCTCCGACAAACAAAAAGACTCCGAATCACCCTATGAATGACCGTAAAGAAAAGATACTGAAAGCCTGCAACGGCGGCATCCCCCTGCAAAGCCTGCTCAACTATATCGAGCACGGCGACGTCACCCTGATGGAACTCGTCGGTGCCGGCCTCAGCGAAGAGCGACAGGCCGGCCTGCGGCAGCTCATGGCCGCCGGCGAGGACAAGATGTGGGCCGACGTAAAGGCCGCCCCCACCGTAGCAGCCTGCCGCCGCTACATGCAGACCTTTCCCGGCGGGCGCTACGCCGGGCTGTGCGCCCAGCTCATTGTCGAGCTCGACGAGAAGGGATGGACAGCGGCCTGCCAGGCAGGCACACAGGAGGCCTTTGACGGCTATCTGAACGACTTCCCCTACGGCCGCCACGCCGACGACTGCCGCGCGCGCCTCGACGACCTGCCTTGGATGGCTGCGTGCCGCGCAGGCACCGTCGAGGCCTACGAGGCCTACCGCCGTCAATACCCCGGCCGCCACACCGCCGAAATAGACGCCGCCCTGCTCACCCTCAGCGACGATGCCGACTGGGCCCGCGCCCAGGCCACACAAGGCACGGCGGGCTACCGCAACTATCTCAACCTCCACCCCACGGGCAAGCACGTGGCCGAGGCGCAGGCCGCCATCGAGGCGGGAGCCGGCCGCGAACTCATACTCGAAGGCCTCAGCCACGATCCCAACGCCTACGGCGCCTTCGCCTTGCAGACGGCCGTGGGCCGGGGTGTCATCTCGCGCGCCGACCTCGGCGCCTTTTTCGACCCGGAGGCGACCGACGCCATTCTCAACTTCCACAACAAGCAGCGCCTCCCCGGCGGTGTCACGCCCGAACGCCTGCAAGGAAGCTCCACCGAGTTTTATTTCTGGGGAACGCCCTCCTCGGGCAAGACGTGCGCTCTGGGCGCCCTGCTCAGCCGCGCCCGTCAGGAGGGACTGCTCGACATGCAGGAGTGTGGCGGCAAGCCCTACATGATGCAGCTGGCCAACATTTTCAGGAAGCAGGGCATCAGCACGCTCCCCGAGAGTACGAGCAACGACACCATCCAGGAAATGGTGATCCGCCTGCGCGACGACAAGGAGAAATACCACCGCATGACGCTCATCGACCTGGCCGGCGAGGTTTTCCGCGCCGCGCTGCTCAAAAGCACGGGCGGCATCATCGACGCCACCCTGCAAAAAACGCTCGACACAACGCTGGGCTATCTCAACAACGACGCCAACCAGAAGGTCCACTTCTTCGTTGTCGAATATGGCGCCCACGACCGCATGTGGGACGGCTACTCCATGCTCGACTACCTCGACAACATGCTCATCTACCTGCGCAAGCAGAACATCATCCGCAAGTCGACGATCGGCATCTACGTCGTCGTGACGAAATGCGACAAGATTTCGCCCCTCCCCGCCGAGCGGCCCAAGCTGGCGTTCGACTATGTGCAGGAAGAGCTCCGCTCCTTCTGGAACGTGCTCAACGAAACCTGCCGCAATGCGGGCATCAGCGAGCCCAAGGTGCTCTCCTTCTCCGTGGGGCACGTCCTGGCGCAGGACCTCTGCCGCTTCGACGGGAGCGATACGGCCAAAATCATCGACAAGCTGCTGGCCAAGACGCGCCCCGAGAAGAATGGCTTTTTCGATAAGGTCAAAGGCGCATTGGAAAGCTGAAGCAAACACCATCCACCCAAGAAACAAAATAGCATATGACTTCCCCCACAGACAATATCCGCGTGGCCCTCTACGGCCAGTACGGCAACGACACACGATACGAGTTCACGTGGCCCGAACCCTTCAACCCGCTCGACACGACCGGCCGCTTCCAGTGGCTCCGTTCCTTCACCGACCCGCGGTTGCTCCGCCAGTTTCCCGGGGCCGGGCGGTGCCATCTGCTCTGGTCGACGGCCGACGGGTTCTACTACGGCCTCTGCACGCTCCAACCCGACGACCCGCGCGGGGGCTGCGCCCTCACGGCGCTCTTCACGGGCCACCACGTCTTCACCGACGGCCGTACGGCGGTGGCCTGCCTCGAAGCGCTCCACCGCCTGCTCGTTGTCGAGGGCGTGCGCGACGCCGCGCAGGTAGAGGCCTGCCTCGCCGCCCAGCTCAGCCCCCGCACGCTGGCACAGGCCGCGCCCACACCGGCACCCGCCGCCCCAAAGGTGACCATAGGCTACCGCGCCTACAACACCGAGGCCGAGCTCGCCGAGCTCCTCGCCTTCCGACGCCAAAAGACCCACGAGCTCTACAACTACGTCGTGCTCGTCGAGGGCCGTTGCGCCCCCGCGGCAGGAACGCCCGGCGCCCCCGTGCGCATTGCCGACCCGCTCACGCGGCAGTACGCCATCGTGGCCGACGACCCCGCCACCACGCAGCTCTCGACCACGTCTGCCATGCAGGGCAGCGAGCTCACCGTCACCTACCGCAAGGCAGGCTATCAGGACGTCGTGCGCCACCACCGCGTGGGCACCCCCGACGCCATCGCCGCCTACGACGGCGCCCTCATACGCATCCGCCCGGCAGCCACTGCGAATGCGTCGTTCGGCATGCGCCTGCCCGTCGTGGCCGTGGCCAAGGGCAGCCACACGCCCCTGACCGGCTGCTGGGTCGAAGTGGACGGCATGCGCTGCCCCACGGCCGAAATCACCGTCACCGAGACGCAAAAGGCCGCCGGCCTCACCCTGCACGTAAAGGTGGGCGCCACCTATTATAAAACCGTCGAAACAACCGTCAACGCAGCCACCGCCACGAACGGGCAGACGCTCACCGTCGAGCTTCAGCCCCAGCAGGGCGGCGCCACCCTCACCACCCGTCTCTTCGGCCTCGACTGGACGGCCACGCGCGAGCTCGACCAGCCCACCATAGCCCGCATTGCCAAGGAAGCACCGGGGGCCGGCTACACCGTCGAGACCGATCCGAGGAACAAGGGCGGTGTCATGATCTATCCCACCCCGGCCTATGCCCGCAGCAACGGGAAGAAGCCTGCCGGGAAAACGAGCCCCTGGCTCTGGGTGGCCCTGGGCGAAGGCCTGCTCATCCTGCTGCTCGCCGCCGCCCTCGTGCTGCCGCGCCTTACGGCCGACAAGAAGGAAGGGCTGCCCGCCCCTGCCGAGAGCGAACAGACGGAAACACCGCTCGAAGGCTCCGAAACGACCGACCCCGGCGCCCCCATCAGCGACAACACGAACCAACTGCTCTACGACGAGGTGAAGCAAAATCTGCTCTACTTCCACGACGAACAGAAGTGGGACGACAACATGTTCGACGCCACGCGGCGCAACCTGGAAACGCTCTATTTCCAAAAGGACGAGGACCCCACGGCCCGCGAGCTCCTCTCGTTGATAGAAGGAGACGTCATCTCCATTTACTATGGGGATGCGTGCTCCAAAGACCTCCGCTTCATCATCGAAAAGAAGGTGAACGACGAGAGCTTCGACAACTTTATCGACAGATTGGAGAGCCAGATCAAGAATTGGGACAGAGAACGTCAGAAAGATGAAACCGAGGCAGCCTTTCTTCTGAAACACCCCACGCCTGCTCCCAAGCAAGAGCAGCCGAAAGCGCAGGAAACAAAGCCCTCCAAGCCCAAAGCCAAGGCTGCCACACAGAAATCTAAATCCAAAACGCAGAAAAAGGGCGCGACGACCGATGCTCCCGCCGGCCGTCCCCACTCCTGACCATCGCCCACGCACGGTCGCAGCTTAACACGCCCACGGAGCAAGGCATAGCCGCAACCGCCCGTACCCACCGGCCACGCCGTCCGCACCTCTGCCCACGAAGCAGGAGAAGTGCGGACGGTTGCAAAGAGGCCGACACATAGAAAAGCTTTACCGGGCGAAGCCTGCGCCATGCGCCCGCTCACGACTCAATTAACATCACAACCGACCCAATGAAAACAGCCATCAAGATTTTGCTCATCGTCCTGGCCCTCGCCGGGATTGGCTACGCCGTCTATTCCTTCTTCGACAAAGCCGAGAAAGGAGAGACGCCACCGCCGCCGCAAAGCGACTTTGAAAAAGAAATCCAGGCCGAGGCCGACCGCGGCATCAAGGACCGCGACTACGCCCGGGCCTCGGCCACGTTTGCCGAGCTGTGCGACCGCATCGACACCGAGGCCGCCGTCACGCTGGCCGACGGCAGCCGCAACCTTGCGCCCGACGAGGTGCGCCGGGCCCGCCAGATCGTCTTCTACGCCTACGTGCCCATCTTTACGGCGCACGCCGACGCCTGCTTCGCCCGCACGGCGTGGAGCGACGACGAGGTGGACGCCCTAGGCACGACGGCCGGCAGGTTGCAGGAGATGCAGGTGGCCGAGGCCGGCTCGCCCACGACGAAAGACCTGGCCCGCATCCGCCAGACGGCTGCCGACTACCGCGCCGCCTGGCAGGCTGCCCGCAGCGGGGCCGGCTGCCGCAGCGTGGCCGCCGTGCGCTCGGTCATCAGCCGCGCCAACAGCTTCAAGCGCAAGCCGCTGAGCAACTGCACCGCCCTGGTGAACGCCTTGGGCGCCGTGCCCGCGCGGGCCAAGAACGGTCTGGCCACCTACGTGGCCTCGCGCTGCAACCGCGTGGCCTCGGGCTATGCCTCGTATGCCTCGTATGTCGATTTTTATGCCGCGCAGTCGCAATGCCTCAACCTCATCGACGAGTATGAGAAAGCCTTCGGCGGCAACGCCGCGCTCACCTCGGCCCGGCGCCGCCTGCAAAACGCCGAAACGCTGGCCCTCGACCAACTGCCCTAACCCCACATGCCACTCATGAAACCCATCCGCATCATCGTGGCCGGCCTGCTCCTGTCGCTGCCGGCCACCGCACAGACCGAAGGCGACACCCCGGCACGCCCCGACAGCCTCGGCGACAGCCATGAGGCCGGCATGGCCGCCCTCGTCGAACAGCTGGGCGCGCAGAAAGCCACCATCGACCGGCAGGCTGCCGCCATCCGGGAGAAAGACGAAGCCATCGCACAGCTGCAGCAGAAGCTCGAAGTCCTGCGCGACAAGGTTGCACACCTACAGCTAAGGGACAAGGCGCTGGCTGCCGCAAACGACTCGGTGGAGCTCTTCGGCCGCGAGCTCGTCAAAGCGCAGCAACGGCTGCAAGAACAATCCGACAGCCTGAAAAGCCTCGTCGGGCTGCAAGCCGCCCTCGGCCGCCTCGACACGCTCGTCTATCGGCAGTGCCTGCTCTACCCGCTGGAACGTCCCTACGACGAACGCTTCGTCAGCGAGGCGCTCACCACGCTCGACCGCCTGCAAATCAAGCAGCGCGGCCTGTTCCAGAACGAATATGCCACCTACGCCCCGCTGCTGCGCGACTATAAGAAGCACACCGCCGACGTGGCCAAGCTGTTGCAGGGCGTGGCCAGGCGTTTCGACAAACTGGGCTACAAGGTGGAGCCCAACATCGTCCGAACGGTGCGCGATCTGCTGAAAGCCTCGGCCTACTACCCCCTCTACCAAAAACGCAACCAGCCGCCCTACCGCTCCATCCCCTATCTCGACGGGGTGATCGACGAGCTGCAAGCCATGCTCGACGGCAAGGCCCCCCTCACGCGCGAATATTTCGGCCGGCTGATGGAACGCGTCGGCCTCCATCCCGAACAAGCAGCCCAATGAAACACGCCCTTCCCTTTCTGACCCTCATGCTGGCGGCTACCTCAGGGACCATGCCGGGCACCAACGCCACGAACGCCGAGGCCCACAACCCGAATAACGTCTCACACAGCCCGGATGGCCCACGCAGGGAAAGAATGCCACAGCGGGCTGGCGCCCCGAGCGGGTGAGACGCGATGAATCGCGTCTCTACGTGGACGCACGGCCATGCGGCGGGAGACCTGCCTTGGCCAAAGAATTATCGCAAGGCTGGCGTCCCCATAGGGGACGAACTTTCGATAACCGCGGGTGAGCCAAGGGCGAACCTGCGGACAGGAACCGCAAAAGAATGAGGCCCCCCATGGGGTCCAACTTCGATTGTAGCGGGTAGGCCGCAGGCACACCCGCGGAGCAGCGAGGCTGCCGTCCGTCCAATGGCCAGCGCGGAGAAGCCGACACCCGCCTGCCGGCATCCCGCCGCCCGCACGACGTCGGCAGGAAGTTCGCCCCCCATGGGGTCGGAAGGGTGTGTGGTTCCTGTCCGCGGGTGGCTTCGCTCACCCGCGGTTATAGATGGTGCGCCCCCTATGGGGTCGACAACCTCGCTGTCAGCAAGCAGGCGGCCAGCCCGAATGGGATGCCCGCTGCGTAGAAACGCAACGAATAACGTCTCTCACCACCCGGATGGCCATCACAGAGGAAAGAATGCCCCGGCGGGGCTGCGCCCCGAGCGGGTGAGACGCGATGAATCGCGTCTCTACGTGGACAACAGCTCCTGCGGCGGGATGCCTGCCGCAACCTGAAAGCACACCGCGGGGCAAGCGCCCCCAAAGGGGGCGAACTACTCTATAACCGCGGGTAAGCGAAGCGCGCCCGCGGAAAGGAATGCCATAAAGCTGCGGGCCCCAAGGGGGTCCAACACAGGCGAAGATGCCCAACTGCCCATTGTCAATTGCAACCTCATTGTCAATTGTCAATTATCAATTGCCAATTCTACAATCTCCGCCGTCGTTTTTAAAAACGACGTCTGCGTTCTTACAAACTGCGGCTGGGATTATAAAAACGACATCGGCGCTACAAATATCCGCCGGCGATGCTTATCTTTGCAGCGGGGGCGCGGGCCTGAGCCGCGCGGCCCCCTGACGGAACCATCCATAACCATACGACATGGCACGATATAAAATGCAGGAAATGCCCGACCTGAACCAGACGGGCGAGCGGCGGAGCTATCCGCGCCTCATCCTGGACGGACAGACCACCACCGAGGAGCTGGCCGAGGCCATCGCGGCGGCCACTACCTTTGGGGCCGGCGAGGTGAAAGGCCTGCTCGGCGCGCTGGCCGAGCGGCTGGCCGTGGAGATGCGCCGCGGCAAGTCGGTGAAGATCGACGGCATCGGCACGTTTACGGCCGCGCTGAGCCTGCGCGAGGGCTTCGAGCCCGAAACGCCCGAGGCTGCCGTGCGCCGCAACGCCCGCAGCATCGGCGTGAAGGGCATCAGTTTCCGCCCCGACAAGGCGCTGGTGAGCGCCACGGGGCAGGGTCTCTCGCTGGAACGCGTGAGCGGCAAGCCGCGCGCCTCGTCGGCCCGCTACACGCCCGGGGAGCGCGCCGCCATGGCCTTGGCCTTTCTGGACGAACGGCCCGTGCTGCGCGTGGCCGACTACTGCCGCCTGACGGGCCTGCTGCCCACCCGGGCCCGCGAGGAGCTGCGCCGCTTGGCTGCCGACCCGCAGAGCGGCCTGGCGGCCGACGGAGCGGGCCCGCACCGCGTGTACGTGAAGCGGCGGGCCACGGGCGGCGGCGAGGGGCGCCCGTGACGGCGGGGCGCATTCCGCCCGAAATGTTCGCCCATGACGGCGGTTTTTTGTAAGTTTGCACCCACAAATCAGCATCAAGCAACAGCGATAATACACATGGCACAAGAAGACGCATTCAAGAAAATCGTATCCCACTGCAAGGAATATGGCTTCGTATTCCCGTCGAGCGATATCTACGACGGACTGGGCGCCGTCTACGACTACGGTCAGAACGGCGTGGAGCTGAAAAACAACATCAAGCAGTATTGGTGGCAGAGCATGGTGCTGCTCCACGAAAACATCGTGGGCATCGACAGCGCCATCTTCATGCATCCCACCGTGTGGAAGGCCTCGGGCCACGTCGACGCCTTCAACGATCCGCTCATCGACAACCGCGACAGCAAGAAGCGCTACCGCGCCGACGTGCTCATCGAGGACCAGATAGCCAAATACGACGAGAAGATCGACAAAGAGGTGGCCAAGGCCGCCAAGCGCTTCGGCGAGGCGTTCGATGAGGCCAAGTTCCGCGCGACGAACCCGCGCGTCCTCGAACACACGGCCCGGCGCGACGCCCTGCACAAGCGGTACAGCGACGCCATGAACGCCATGGACCTGGACGGGCTCAAGCAGATCATCCTGGACGAGGGCATCGTGTGCCCCATCAGCGGCACGCGCAACTGGACCGACGTACGCCAGTTCAACCTCATGTTTAAGACCGAGGTGGGCTCCACGGCCGACGGCGCCTCCACCATCTATCTGCGCCCCGAGACGGCGCAGGGCATCTTTGTGAACTATCTGAACGTGCAGAAGACGGGACGCATGAAGCTCCCCTTCGGCATTGCCCAGATAGGCAAGGCCTTCCGCAACGAAATCGTGGCGCGGCAGTTCATCTTCCGCATGCGCGAGTTCGAGCAGATGGAGATGCAGTTCTTCGTAAAGCCCGGCACCGAGATGGAGTGGTTCCGCCGGTGGAAGGAAACGCGCATGAAATGGCACCAGGCCCTGGGCTTCGGCGAGGAAAACTACCGCTTCCACGACCACGAGAAGCTGGCCCACTATGCCAACGCCGCCTGCGACATCGAGTTCAGGATGCCCTTCGGCTTCAAGGAGGTGGAAGGCATCCACAGCCGCACCGACTTTGACCTCAAGCAGCACGAGAAGTTCTCGGGCAAGAGCATCAAATATTTCGACCCCGAAACAAACGAGAGCTACACGCCCTACGACATCGAGACGTCCATAGGCGTAGACCGCATGTTCCTCTCCGTCATGTGCCACAGCTACTGCGAAGAGCAGCTCCCCGGCGGCGACACGCGCGTCGTGCTGAAGCTGCCCGCCGCCCTGGCCCCCACCAAGCTGGCCGTCCTGCCCCTGGTGAAAAAAGACGGCCTGCCCGAGCAGGCACGGGCCATCATGAACGACCTGCGCTTCCACTTCAACTGCAAATACGACGAGAAAGACTCCATCGGCAAGCGCTACCGCCGACAGGACGCCGTGGGCACGCCCTACTGCATCACCGTCGACCACGAAACGGCCACCGACGGCTGCGTCACCCTGCGCGACCGCGACACCATGCAGCAGGAGCGCGTGCCCGTGGCCAAGCTGCGCGAGCTGCTCGAAGACAAGGTGAGCATCACCTCGCTGCTGAAAAAACTCTGCTGAGCCGCCACCGCGGACCGGCGCCACTCCTCTCCCTAAAACTCCGACGATGAAACAATCACTGCTCACCCTCTGCCTGCTCCTCGGCCTTGCGGCAGGCTTCGCCTCGTGCGAGGAAGACACGGGCCTCGTCGACGAACACGCCAACTGGCGCGCACGCAACGAAGCCGCCTTTGCCGACACCCTTGCCAAGGCCCGCACCGCCATAGCCGAGGCCCGCGCCGTCCACGGCGACGACTGGGAGGCCCACTGCCCCTGGCGCCTGCTGCGCACCTACGCCCTGCCCGACGGCGCCGCCGCCGAGAGCACCGACACCGTCTGCGTCTACGTTGTGAACCGCGGCACGGGCAGCGGTTCGCCCCTCTACACCGACTCGGTGCGCGTCAACTATCTGCTGCGCGAGCTGCCCACCGTCAGCTACCCCGAAGGCCGCATCCACGACCACTCGGGCTACAGCGAACGGCCCGACGACATCTTCTCGCCCCAGCTGGGCGTGCCCGCCACGCTGCTTGTGAGCAACACCGTCGAAGGCTTCACCACGGCCGTCATGCACATGCACATCGGCGACCGCTGGCGCGTCTACGTGCCCTGGCAGCTCGGCTACGGCGACAGCGACGCACAGCAGCTGCCCGCCTACTCGCTCCTGCGCTTCGAGATCGAGCTGAAAGCCTACTACCGCGCAGGCATCGTGCCCGACCCGTGGCTCACGCAAAAGAAATAAGCCCCCGCCGCCCGCCCGGCGGCCCCGGCAACCCCTCACGGCGCCCGCAGCGCCGCCCCGCCCGGCCGGCTCCCCCCAGGAGCCGGCCGGGCTGCTTTTCGGGAAGGGGAGAGAGCGCACAGGAAAGCAAAATAATACAACCGCAAGCCTTGGCCATACGCCTTCCTTTCCGTAAATTTGCAAACCCTTTCGTCGGCCCCGCGCCGACTGAGGCACGACATACGAAAAGAAGCAATAGCCTTCACTTTTTGGTCCCCTGAAATCGCCAAAAGAAGAGACCACCAAAAAAGTAAAGCCTGTTGCCCGCGCTTAGGCGTGGGCTTTACTTTGTTTAATAGGGTGGTCTGGGTGTTTGGCGATACCTGAGGGACTTATTAAATGAGGGAGTCCACGCTTTTTTCATACCTGCACTCCAACAAGCTGCGCCCCGCGGAAGCCGAGACGGTCACCTCGAAAATCGCCAACCCAAGGAACGCCACCCGCCCGCGGCCGATGCCCCGGCGCAGCCTCCCACCCAATGCCGCCCGGGGGCTCACGGCACAAACCGAAGCGCCATGGAGCCCATCGGACACCTCATCCGCCGCAAGCTCGACGAGCAGGGGCGGAGCGTCAAAGAGTTTGCCGAAGCCATCGGCTTCCGCCGGTCAAACGTCTACCGCATCTTCAACCAGCAAAGCATCGATACGGAGCTTTTGCTGGCCATTTCTGTCTACCTCCACTACGACTTTTTCAGCCTCTACGCCCGGCGCTACCGCGAAGCAGCCGGCCCCTGTCTCAAAGACGAGACGCGTCTCACAAACGAGACGTAAATTGTAAAAATTCCGAAAGGGAAAAACATAATTTTGTCTTGGCAATTTTAACCAAGACCGCCTGCGATTTGGAACAAAACGTCCTAAAAAACGGACAAGACGCACATATCCCGGCATAAGAGGCCCAAAAAGCCCACCGAACGGCCCAAGGCCGGCGCCGGGCCATACCGCTGAAAAACGAATGACACCTATCTATATGAAACGACATCTGCACAAACACCTGCCGAGCCTGCTCTTTCTGGCAGGGACTCTGTTGCTGGCCGCATGCGGCGGCCAAGCGCCGTGCGACGGCAGCTGCGCCCGGCTGAACCCCGCACCCGAGGAAACCTCCGTGGCCTGCAAAAAGCTGAAAGTCTACCTGGAAAACTCGCTCAGCATGGACGGCTACCTGAAAGGGTTCACGGAGTTTAACACCCATCTGCAAAACATCACGTTCGCTGCCGAGCGCGCCACCGAAGCCGGCAGCACCGAACTGTTCTACCGCAACAGCCTCGTTCGTCCCTTCAAGGGAAACATCAAGGATTTTGTGAAAAACGCCACCAACGCCGACCTGTTTCCCAAAGGCAGCCTCGGAACGACGAACACAGAGGAAATCATGAGAGACGTCATCGCCGGGACAAAGGCCGGCGAAGTGACGGTGTTTTTCTCCGACTGCGTCTATTCGCCCTCGGAAACCGACGAAACGGCCGTCAACAGCCTCGCTCTGCTGCGCGGCGCCATGCAGCGCGCCATTGGCGACAAGCTCAAGACCGACCCCACGTTCAGCGTGCTGCTCTACCGCTTCACCTCCACGTTTAACGGGAAATATTGGGACATCAACGACGACAGCGTATCCCTCAGCGGGAAAGAACGCCCCTACTTCGTCTGGATGTTCGGCCGGCGTGAGCACCTGGCCAAAATCTACCGGGCCATGGCCGAAGAATACGGAGGGGAAAAAGACAACAAGGCTCCACTGCAATGCTATGCCGCCTTTGCCACGGTGCCCGTGCGGGCTGAGATCGGGACGGGAGAGACCTACGAACTGTGCGACTCATCCCGGTGGCACATCGCAGCTGTCGACAACCCCGAACAGCTGAGCTTTTCTCTCCGGGCCGACCTGGCCTCGCTGCCCGTGAGCCCCAACATGCTGCTCGACACCGCCTCTTACAACGTTGAGCCCTCTTACGACGCTACCCAAGGGCCACACCTCAAACTGACACGCATTGAACCCATAAGAACGGCCGACGGGAAAAAACAATCACTCTCTCACAAGTTTTATGTCACAATAGGCGAATACAACGGTAAGAAAAAGATACCATCCCCTTCACGCGTCACCCTCACACTGCGGCGCCCGCCCCTGCCGGGATGGGTCGAAAAATACAACGACCCGGCAGGTAAAGACATCCGTTCGGGCCATCCCGCGGGACGCACAGACCGCACGTTCGGCCTGCTGCCCCTCGTGGAGGGCGTACAAGGCGCCTATGGCGAAACACCCTACGTAAACATTCAATTACAAATCCTTTAACTCACAACATCATGTTTGAAGAAATCTACAGTTGGTTCACACAGTTCTGCTGCAACCAGGAAACAGTAAGAGGCTTGGCCACACTCGTGTACGATGACGGCTCGGTAGCCAATACCGGTGCTTACCTGCCTCTGGGCATTTGGACGCTTGTCGTTTCGTTCCTGCTGTGCTTTGCTTTCTACATCTGGCCGCTCGACCACCCGCGCTTCAAGGCCTGGTGGGCGTGGCTCACCACGGCCGGCGCGGACTCGCTGCTCGCCTTTCTTATCGGCCTGATCTACAGCAGGCATCACCTCAATGATATCAACGGGAACGAAGAACTTCTATATCTCATAAACAGCAATAGTGACGACCTCTCCCCCTACTCTTTCGGCGACTACGTCAGCGTAGGCCTGGCCAACATCTTCGTGGCTCTGCTGTTCTTCGTTTTCTTCTCGCTCTGCCTCAACTGGTTCGGGAAGTCTACCAAATACTCACCTTTCAGAAAATAAAAACCTCACATCTGCTATGAATAAGCTCTTCATATTTGCCATAGGCGGCACGGGCTCGCGCGTACTGAAAGCCCTGACCCACCTGCTCGCGGCCGGCGTCGACATCAACGCCACGACCGTCGTGCCCATCATCATCGACACCGACGCCAAGGGCGGCAACATGGCCGAAACCACCGACCTGCTGAACCGCTACCGCGCCATCCGAAGCCACCTGGCTGATACCGACACGGCAAACACCACCTTCTTCAAGACGCGCATCGCCACCCTCGGCGAACTGGCAGGTGACAATACCAACCAGGATCAGTATGTCATGAACATCGGTGGCGACACAGACAGACAATTCAGCCAATATTTCGACCTCCCCACCATCGACGCGGCCAACAAGGCCCTGATCGACATGCTCTATACCGATAAAGAGCAAAAGGCAATGATGGACGTCGGCTTCAAGGGCCATCCCAACATGGGTTGCGCCGTGCTCAACCAATTTGTGGGCAACGCGGAGTTCAACAACTTCGCCAACGCCTTCAGCCCCGGCGACGGCATCTTCATCGTCAGCTCCATCTTCGGCGGGACGGGAGCCAGCGGCTTTCCCCTGCTGCTGAAAAACATCCGTCTGGCAGCCGCACCCACGCCCAACCATGCCCATCTCCAAGAGGCTCCCGTAGGTGCCGTCACGGTAATGCCCTACTTCAAGCTGGCCGATGCGCTGGGTAACGAAATAAAATCGAGCACTTTCCTCACCAAAACCAAAGCTGCCCTCACCTACTACGAAAAGAATCTTCAAGGCATCGACAGCCTGTACTACGTGAAAGACACCCCCGGAAATGCCTACGACTATGACGAAGGCGGACCGGGACAGAAGAACGAAGCCCACTTCGTGGAGTTTATCTCTGCCTTGGCCGCCATCGACTTTGCTGCCAACGGAGCTCACGGCGGAGCCGCCACCTACAAGGAATTTTCCACACAGACAAACAACAATCCCGCAAAGCTGAACGATCTCTTCCTTGATGCCTACCAGCTCGTGGCCCGTCCCATGACCGAGTTCGCCCTGTTCTGCAAGTTCATGAAATATGAGCTGCCGAACGCCACAACTCAAGATTGGTACAAAATAGGAACTCCCGACTTCACGCAGCTACCCGGCGGCAACTTCTGGGCCAACCTTACCGGGTTCTACGGAAGCCACCTTACGTGGCTGGAACAAATGGCCTCGCACGACACGAAGTTCGCCCCGTTCATGCTGAACGACAATAGGAACGACGTCTTTGGCTTCGTCAATGGAAAAAATACAAAAAGTGATACTTGGAAATCAGCGTCAAATTGGGCTCTATACGAAGTATATCTGAACAAAGTGAATAAAGCCAAGGCCTTGAATCGCCAAAACAACAGCCACGAAGGCTGCTTCATAGCCATAGTCTGCGAAGCCACTCACACAGCTGTGGAAAAGAAAATCAAACTTTAAACACCTGCAACATGACAACATTTGGATATAGAGGCACTCCCGCTCAAAGCAGCTGGACGTCATCAAATCAGCCATACAATACCGCTGTCATTAACAATATAACAGACGGTGCCGCCGCAGCAGCCGGCACCGAAATCACCTCCATCCCCAGCCCCTTTGCACGCATGGCGCTGACAAAAGAAGCTTTTGCCAAGGTTGCGGCCGGCGGCGCTGCCAATCTGCGGGGCAACAGCGAATACCACCGGCTGGTGGCAAATGCCCTCGACATCGGCGAAATCTTTTTCAACTATCAGCGGCTGATGAATACAGGCTTTGTCAACATCCTGAGATGGCGTGTAAACGACCTCATCGCTTTACAAAATGACATCGACCCCACAACAGGAGCGCCGCGTATCGCCCACCGCACGCTGGCCAACACGCTGCAACTGTACATGACGGCCGACGCGGGGACGATGAACTTCAATCAGTTGATCCAAGGAAACAGCAGCCTCTTCCTGCTCACCTATACGGGACCGGGAGCCGTGGGTGGAAATATGGTAATTGGCGCCACGTCGCCCGTCACGCTGTTCTTCGCCTCGGGCAACGACCTGAGCCCGCTGAGCCCGCACCTGCCGGTGGCCGGTGGAAATCAGCTATTTCAGTACGACCTCAATCGCAACTTTTACGCCCTGCACGACCGCGAGCCCGAGTACATCCTCTTCTGGTACAAGCTGCAAGCCGCCAACCCCAACTTCGCCACAGAATTCCCCGCCGTTAATGCCTATCTCAATGTGACCGTCAACGCGCTGCCCTTCACGATGCAGACGCAAATCAACAACATTCGCAACGCCGGGGCGGCCGACTATAACCTCCTGCCCACGTTCGGGGTGGCACCGGGCGTTCCCGTCGAAGTGTTGGGCCACCCCATTAAAAATCGCCCGGCGCCCAACCTCGGGACAAGCGACTTCCGCATCCGTAAAAGCCGTGGAAACAACGGTCCGCTGGTGCTGCCGTGCGCAGCATTCAGCGGACGGAAAGCCAACGGCAGCGCATGGCGTTACGTCAACGGAGACTATAACGACGCCATCCACCGGGCACCCGTCAGCGCCCCGATAGATGATCTGACGCAACGCACCCTGCCGGGCGACGGCACGCAGTATCCCTACCTCACGATGAACGACCTGCTGGAAACGACGCTCATTGAGATGAGCAGCCCGATGTGCAGCAATCAATTCTTCGATGGCAAATACAAGGAACAGGGCGAAGCACAGCGTGCTTTCCTGCTCCCCATCCGACGCCGCTACTTCGACTACTTCACGCCCGCCGATCTGCAAAACCAGCTCCACATGAG
The DNA here is from genome assembly GCA_949297215.1 of uncultured Bacteroidales bacterium. GTDB lineage: Bacteria > Bacteroidota > Bacteroidia > Bacteroidales > Bacteroidaceae > Alloprevotella. Next base: position 102,830 of record CASFRV010000002.1, read on the forward strand.
CTACCACGAGGACGCCGTGGGCCACCACGTGACCGTGGAGCTCGCCATCCCCACCCAGGGCGGTACCATCACCTACCAGCGCAACTACTTCCTGCAAGCTGCGCCGGGTGCACCCGTGGCCCCGGCCGACGGCGTCATCGTGCTGAAAGACTTCTCGGCCGTGCTGTTCCCCATGGTGCGCTTCCCGCAAACCGTGACGGCCGACTACCGCGCAGCCTTCCTGCCCACCGACCCGAACGTCATGGGCACATTCACTTTCTACGACGCCGCAAACCAAGCCATCACCCCTGCATCGCAAAAAACACTCAACGATGCAAACGGTGCCCTGCTTTCCCCGACAGACAGCCGCGTGCCCGTCTATGCCATAAACGACAACTTCGATTACGTAGCTGTGGAGTTTGACCCGCAGACGAAAGGCATCTTCATCCCCTTGTGGGGTGGTTTCGGCGGAGGAGCCACCTTCGAATTTGCCATCGACTTTGGAACGACCAACACGCACATCGAATATAAATGTGGTGCCAAACACGGTGGCCTGCCCCACCCGCTGGACGACACAGCCACCCAGATGGGCTGTCTCACGGACGACGCCCTGCGCAGCGTGGCGCTCCAACTGATCATCAAGAACAACTTCATCCCGCTGCATCTGGACGCCGCAGGCGATGCTCAGTTCCCCATGCACACGCTCCTGAGCTACCATGCGGGCACCGACTGGAATCAACCTGCCAGCCCGTTCTTAACGGGAGCCATGGCGTTCTATTACGACTGCGGCATCAACCCCCTTGCCTACAAAGAGCTGAAAAGCAATCTGAAATGGGACGCCAACGATCCTGACATCCAAAAGGAAATCGAAGTGTTCTTGGGTAGTCTGATGCACGTCATGCGCAACAAAGTGATGATGGAGGGCGGCACGCTGGCCAACACCAAGGTCACGTGGTTCTACCCCACCAGTCTTCCTCCCTTTATGCTGGGTGTACTGCAAGGCACGTGGAACAATCTCTACACCCAATACTTCGGTGGGAACGCAGCGAACGTGGAAAGCATGCCCGAATCGTTGGCCCCCTACCGCCACTATGCAGGCAGCTTTGCAGCCGTAGGCAACGTGCTCACCATCGACATCGGCGGCGGCACATGCGACGCTGTCATCGTAGACCAGGCAGGGGCACCGGCCTATATCACGTCGTTCCGCTTCGCGGCTGAGGCGTTGCTGGGCGACGGCTTTATCAATCATGGCGGCGTCCACACCAACCATTTCGTCAGCCATTTCCAACCGGAGATCGAGAACGTACTTAATGCCAACAGACTCAACGACGTCATAAACCGCATCCATAACGTGATAGCACAGACGCCGAGGGGTGCCGACGTCACGTCGTTCTTCTTCACGCTCAGCAAGAACCCCGACGTCGTGAACGTCGGCTGCGCACACAACGTGGACTTCATGCAGATGATGGCCCGTACGGACGGCGCCAAGACCCTCCTGCTCCTGTTCTACACAGCCATCATCTACCACCTGGCCCATCTCATCAAGGCCAAGCAACAGGAGAACCCTGGCATCCGCGAGCCGCAGCACATCGCTTTCAGCGGCAACGGGTCAAGACTTCTGCAAATGCTGAACGTGAACACACCGGCGGGAAAACAGAACTTGGAGAACTTCACGAAAGCCATCTTCGAGAAAGTGAACGGCCATGCCTATCCAGGAAACTTGCAGATACTCATCGATCCGCAGCACCCCAAGGAATCGACATGCAAGGGCGGCCTCACCCCAGCCCCGGGAGCCATGGCTGCCGCTCAGGCTATCGGACAGGGCCCCCAAGTTTGCTGTTTGCTTGGCACGGCAGACGACCGCTTTGCGCAGGGCGAAAACTACAACGTCATCCTCCCGCCAGCTCCTGGCACCCAAGAGACACAGCAGGTACGAGACGAACGAGCCAAAGTGACACAAGGCCTGACCGACACGATGGCAGACTTTACAGATGTGTTCTTCGCCCTCCTCACGGAGCAACAGCCTGACCAATTGTTCGGAACCCTATCGGCCGGGCAAATGGACGCATACCGACATCTGTTCACGCAAGCTCCCACGGCCAACATCGCAGCCGCAGCACAATTCTATGGCCTTGCTCCGGGAAATGGCATCAACAGTTCGCTGTTCTTCATCCCCGTGACCAAGCTGCTCCACGATCTGTCTCAACAACTCCTTTAATAAAAAGCAAACAGCATGAAGACAAAAGCTTTTATATGGGTCATGGTCACGCTCTTGGGCGTGACCATGACGACAGCATGCGAAGATTATGAGTCACCCAAAGATAAAATTGCAAATATTTCAGAGCTGATTAATAAGGATATAAAAGATATCGTTCAACAGAATGAGGAAGTCAGCGACACTATTCGAAAGAAAGACTCGACAACTGTCTTCCTTGATGAATTTGAAAACGTCTTAGATGAGTACAAAGACAAAAATACACTTCGATCTGAAGAAGTAGAAGCCATCCAAAATTTAGTAAGATTGGCTTCAGCAGAATTCGAACAGACGCTAAGCAAACATCCAGAGCTCCGAGACAACTCAACTCTAAATGAGTACTTAGACTCTCTTAAACAGAAAGAAGATGACTTGACATCTTACCTAAACGACATCAAAAAACTTGAAGAAATAGACTCAGATAGCGAAGATGTTGCCTTTTTTTCTTGGATGACAACCGTAAGCTTCTTAGTATTGGTCGCTATTTTGATAGCCACCATTGCACATTTCCGCGCAAAATTGAAGAAAGTCTCGCAAAAGCAGGCCGATATAGGTTCTGGCAAGGAAAAGACAAAAGGGAAACATGCACCGACATACAACACGGAGGTGCAGAAAAATAACCCTTTCCAACAACTTTCCCAATTAGTAACGGAAGAAGCAAAAAACATCAGGAGAGAAATCGACAAATCAAAGAACGATTTATCAAGGCAGCTGTCCCAACTATCTCAATCGCAGTTTACAACCGTAAACAGCGGCTATGTGCCAAGCGGAGGCACGAATGGGAGCCAACTTAATGGTGGAAATGCCGTGCAGCCTCTGCCCAATGTACCAACCGATGGCAGCCGCCTCTACGCCGAGCTTGACGCTTCGTCGAATGGAGGTTTCCTCTATAAAGCCCAGCCGATACGCACGTCCAACAGCCTGTACGAAATCACCTTGAAGCAGCCCGGTGCTACGGAAGGCAGCTTCCGCGTACTGGAAGACTGCAGCACTATGAGCAACGTACTGCGCAACCGTAACCAATATCTCACGGCTTGCGATTTCAACGGCAACGACAACGCCACGAAAATCGTCAACGAAGCTCCGGGAGCCGTCAGCAAGCAACAGAACGGCCTATGGCTTGTCACTAAAAAGGCCAAAATCAAATTGTGCTGACGAACATGCAGTCAAAATCCACGTCCAACTTCACGACCACAGCGCTCCGCCTGCTCCAACAGGCGGGCGCTGCGGTGTGGCGGGCGACCAAACTGACGGGCCGCTGGCTGGAATGGCTCTTCGTTGACCGCCTGATGCGCATAGCCGTCGACAGTTACGACAGAAGGAACGGCCGACAACCTGTCAACACCCCGCACACCACAGACGATACCACAGACAAACTGCGGGAAAAGCTGAAGCTTGCTCTGACGGAACGTGACGAACTGGCTGCACGAGAGCACAAATGGCAACAGCACGCCGCCGATGCCGAAAGCAAAGCCACAGCTCTGCAACAGGAGTGCGATCGTCTGGCAGCTTCGCTCGGACAGACTCAGAACGAAAACACTGCGCTACGCAACGAACTGGCCCGCCTCTCCTCTATAGAGACTGACTATAACCACTTGGCCACCACAGCCGCCTCGGCCTCCATGCTGCTTTATGCCGAAGCCGACGCCTCGGAACCTCGTCTTCGCAAAGCCACGGCGCAACCCGTACATAGTACGCAATACGTCCTGACCACCCTGCCGGGAAATCCCGCCGAAGCCACGTTCCGCATCTATGAAAAAGCCGACCAGGCAAGCATCATCGCCCACCGCTCCGTTGCATTGCTGGCATGCGACGTGAGAAGCATTGCAGCCACGCCCACACACATCGTAAACATCGAGCCGGGCAAGGCCAGCCTCGAAAGTGGCACTTGGCGCGTCACGAAGAAAGCCGTCATCCATCTCAAATAACATAAACAACATGTCTGCTCAATTAGAATCGACCATCATCATCATTTTCGTAGCGGTCATCGCTCTCATTCAACTGCGCATTCTTTATAAAAACCGACTAAAGATCAATCTACTGAAATGCACATTCATTCAGTTGGAAAACGCCAGAACCATCGACATCTACGTGCCGAGAGATGAACTTCAGGCCATCAACTGGAAACACGTTTCTGAATATTTTTCTCTATATACCCAACAACCCGAAGATGAAGAAGCTTCTTTGTATGAGACTATCACTGTGGTAAAACTGACAGGAGAAGAAAGCCATCCCATCTTGGCCGAAATAGAAAACGCCATCAATACTTACCTGCTCCACAACAAAGGCGCAGCCAGCGACTTCAACCTCATCAAAGACATTGTGGAGCGCTACACGTCTGCCGTGCAGCGGGAAATCGACTCGCTCACACCCATTCCTCTCTATCTGGGCCTAATGGGCACGGTGGCCGGTATCGTTGTCGGGCTGGCGCTCATCGCCCTGACGGGAAATGGCTTCGAAGCCTTTGTCGCACAACCTGACGCCGTCATCGGCTCGCTAATGAGCGGTGTAGCGCTGGCCATGTTGGCCAGCCTCATGGGCATTCTGTGTACCACCACATGCTCGTGGATGGATAAGAATGGGAGCACCACCCTCGAAGCCGGGAAGAACCAATTTTACACCTGGATCCAAACCGAGCTCCTGCCCGTTATCAGCAACAGCGCAACCGGGGCCATCGCTCTGTTGAGCCGCAATCTCAGCAAGATAAACACCTCGCTCGAAAAGACCGTCAAACGTCTGGATAATAAACTGGGAGAAATCGGGACTATATACGAATCGCAGGTAGAGCTACTCCACCTGATGGATAAACTCGACATCAATAAAATTGCTACGGCCAACGTCAAGACCTTGGCAGCCCTCAACTCCGCCATGGGCAATTTGCAACAATTTGCCACCTTCCTCGACAACTCGTCAGAATACGTCGAGAATGTCCGCGCTCTCAACGACGACCTGAATGCCCACATGGAGCGAACGGACGCCTTGGTGGAGATTGCACAGTTTTACAGGCAACACCATGCGGTGCTCAGCGCCCGGCAGGACGCCATAAACCAAGCCGTTGTCAAGGTGGACGACACATTACAGAAAACGCTGGCCGATCTCACCCAAAAGGCCGAGACTGCCATGCAACGGATGCACCAGACTTTCATCAATTGCAGCGACCAGATAGAACGTGCAACCAGCGCCCTGCCCAGTTCTCTGACCGATCAGAAGCAACAGCTCGACCATGTCGTCGAAGTCATCAAACAGATGCCGGCCATCGCCGCCACACTGAAAGAAATGAAGCAAAGCCACGACGAACAGAACGCCGCGTTGCGCGAACTTTCAAAGACGCTGCGCGACATGAAAGGTATTCTCAAGAAAACGCCACAACCGTCAAGCGGTGGCATACCACCCATTCCTCCTAAAATCACGGTTGAAAAGATTCCTTTCTGGAAAGGTTTGTCGCGCTTTCGCGATTCCTTTAAACATGCGCCCAAGAAATAAGCCATGAAACGTTACACTTTCATTTGGACCAGCTTTTCCGACTTGATGACGAGCCTCTTCTTCATCATGCTTGTGCTGTTTGTTCTCACGGTCGTCATGCTGGAAAAAAACCATGAACAGACCACCATCCTGCACGAACGGACCGACAGCCTGTACCAAACCACCAAAGCCCGCCTCGACCGCATCAACGAAATCGAGGAAGGCGTCAAACGCATCGACCCACAGTATTTTGCTTACAACGAACGGTATAAAAAGCACATCCTCAGGATCGACGCACGCTTTCCCGTCGGAGAAAGCAGCATCTATCTGCTCACCTCCGACACGCAGGAAAAGCTGCTGGACGCAGGGCGCACCATCTCCCGCTTCATGCAAGCGGAACACGAAAAAAATCCCGACGTGAAATACCTGCTCATCGTGGAAGGGCAGGCCTCCGGCGGATATTACCACTACCATACGGACGACTACCGCAACAACGACGTGCTCTCTTACCAGCGGGCGCTGGGCCTGTGGAACTTCTGGAAGCAGCGGGGCATCCGTTTCGGCGAGGAGTGTGAACCCCTTATCTGCGGCAGCGGAGAAGGCGGCGTGCCCCGGTCTGCCAACGAAGAACAGAACCAGCGCTTCCTCGTTCACATCATTTTAAAGCCAGGAACCTTCGACAGCCTGACTGATGAAGGCCTCAAGATGAACGAAACTTCATTGGAAGCCCTGTCTGCAAATAGACGTCGGCATGATTATGAAAAAACAGGCCCGAGCCATTAGACCGGGATGTAGCTTAAACATAAAATCAAACCGACAACAAACGCCAACAACGTCATGATAAGATTTCTATTCCTAACCCTGGCAGGACTGCTTCTGCTGGCATCCTGCAACAACAAAAGCAAGGAACAAAAACCCACCACGCTGACGGAAGAGCAAGCGTACAAACGCATGGGCAGCGGCGTCTGTCTCGTCAAAGTGGACTATTACTATTCTGTCGACTTCGGCAACGATGTCTCTCTCTACTTCTCCGAGGTGAGCGACGATGGGGAAATACTGAACCTGACCGACAATGTAAATGAAATACAAACGAGCGAGCTTTTCGGCACAGGTTTCTTCGTAACGGAAGACGGGCACATCGCCACCAACGCCCACGTGGTGACACCCACAGAGAACATGGAGCGGGCTCACAACTGGCTCATTGATGCTTTTTCTGAGATTGCAAACGGCTACAAAGACCGTATAAACCGGCTTAATTCCAACATCGGCGCACTGGAATACGCCATCAGGGAAGCACCGGCCGAAAAAACATGGGAACTGCTCAACGAATATCAAGCCAAATGCAACGAGCGCGACACATTGCAGAACTTTGTCAACAACGTTGATCGCATAAATACAGCCATTCATACCCTCACGCTGCACAAGGACGTCAGCGTTGCCCTCAACAACACGTTCGTCACGAGCAGCTCCGACTTCCTGCCCTGCATACCCAGCCGCGAGGACGAGGAGCACGACCTGGCGCTCGTACGCCTCAAGGACAAAAAGACGCCCGAGGGCTGCTACATCTTCAAAGTGCCGGGCTTCCGCAGCATCCAGCAGAGCGAGAGCGACACCGAAAACGTTCGCAAGACTTCCACTCCGCGCACGGCCAGCGTGAAACCGGGCGACAAGGTCTACATCATCGGCTTCAACCTCGGACCGGCCCTCGCCCTCACCGACGAAGGCATCAGGGCGCAGATTACGAGCGGAACCGTCAGCCAGGACGGCGGCTCCGACCGCATCATGTACACCACCCCGACGCTCGTCGGTTCGAGCGGAGCACCCGTCATCAACAGCCGGGGACAGCTCGTAGCCGTCAACTATGCCACCCTCACGGGCACGCAGGGCTTCAACTACGGCATCAAGGTGAAACACCTGACCAATTTCTTAAACGATAATGGAGATCACTAAAACTTTACAGCTATGGAATTTTTTAATTTTCTGAAAAAGAAGCAATCTGCCGCATCGTCCGACAAAATCACAGCCAGCCGCATCCGTGGAAGATGGTACGGCATGATGATCGTTCTGGGGCAGGAGCTCGGCATGGAGATGAAATTTGAGAACAAAGCGCAAGAGGTCATCGCCATGCTCAAGCTGTCGAACCTCGTTCCCGAGGAAATGAAAATTGTGAACAAGCTGATTGCGTTGCAAAAGACGCTCGAAAGCGACGACGAGATGACAGACGACGACAGACAGGCCCAATACATGCTGGGGGCGGTCGAGGCCAAGCAAGTTTTCCTAGAAGACAAAAAATGGGAAAGGCTCCTGCTCTTGGAAGCCTTGTAAACGGACAAAAGACGTATCTTTACACCCTAAATCCACCTGCGGCCGGTTGCATAAGCCGGCCGCAGGCCATAAAAACACACGGAAATGTTAGGAGCTATCATTGGTGACATCGTGGGTTCCACGCGCGAATGGAACAACGTGAAGACTGAAGATTTCGAACTGCTGCCGCCGGGCAGCCGCTTCACCGACGACTCGGTGATGACGCTGGCTGTGGCCGAATGGCTCATGTCGGACCCGTCGCACGGCGAGGCGTCGCTGGTGCGCTGCATGCAGCGGCTCGGACGGCGCTACCCGCGGGCGGGCTACGGCGGGCGCTTCCGCAAATGGCTCGCCTCCGACCACCCGCAACCCTACGGGAGCTTCGGCAACGGGTCGGCCATGCGCGTGAGCCCCGTGGGCCTCTACGCCCGCTCACTCAACGAGGCGTTGGAGCTGGCCCGCATCTCGGCCGCCGTGACGCACAACCACCCCGAAGGCATCAAGGGGGCACAGGCCGTGGCTGCCTGCATCTATATGAGGATGCAAGACAAAAACAGAGACGAAATCAAAAACTATATCGAGACTGCTTTCGGTTACGACCTCAGCACTCCATTGGAAGACATCCGCCCGGGCTACACGTTCGACGTGACTTGTCAGGGCAGTGTGCCGGTGGCCATCATGGCCTTCCTGCAAAGAGCGAACGCCTGGAAGACCCTGCGCCTGGCCGTCTCGATGGGTGGCGACTCCGACACCATCGCCTGCATCACGTGCGCCATCGCCAACGCACAACCGCTCAACATGGGCAGCGGCCAACTCGACTATGAGTTCGAAGAACCGTGCCGACGCCTGCTACCGCCCGACCTGCTCGACATCCACGACCGCTTCGAGGCTTTCGTGAGCCGCCCGCTTTACGAATCGTACGCGACGTCGGGGGGCTGTACATGCTTCGTGGGCGAATATCCGGGCGATGCCGACGAGGCCACGGCCCGGAGAAAAATAGGCCAGATGATCCACTTCGGCGTGCGCCACTTCGTCGACCTCACCGAGGAGGGCGAGCTACGTCCTTACAGCCGGCTGCTGCCCGAAGGGACGACCTACGTGCGACTGCCCATCCCGCGGGGCGGGGTGCCGCAGAGCGTGGCCGAGCTGCACAGCCTGCTGAACCGCATCGACGACTTGAAGAAGGGCGAGGGCTGCCTGTACGTCCACGACCGCCGCGGCCTGGAGCGTTGCATCGTGGTGGCGGCCTGCCAAGCGTTGCGCCAGGGGCTCGACCGCTCGCCCGCAAACATCGCGGCCTACATGGAGCGTCTGGCGGCCAGGCTGCCTAAATCGGCCCACGTCCCGCAGCGGCTCACGGCGGAGCAGCGGGCCTTTGTGGCGCGCTTTGCCGAAAGCTGTGCGGAGTACAAAACGAAGTTCGCCAACAGCATCGCCGACAGCATCCGCGGCTGCCTGATGGGCGGGGCGGCGGGCGACGCGCTGGGCTATCCCGTCGAGTTTATGAGCGCTGCCGAGATACGTGCCCGCTACGGTGCGCAGGGCATCACCCGCCTCGTGCCCGACAGCGGCGGACGGGCCCTCGTGAGCGACGACACGCAGATGACGCTCTTCACGGCGGCCGGCCTGCTCACGGCCATCACCCACTATTCCATGTGCGGCAGCGGCGGCGACCCCGTGGGCTACGTCGCGGGCGCCTACGTCGACTGGTACTGCACGCAGACGGACGCCTTCGGCCGTCCCTCGGACGCTCCTACGGGCACGTGGCTGCGGGCCGTGCCACGGCTCTACGTACGCCGGGCACCAGGCATCACGTGCATGAACGCCTGCCAGTGCCTGCTCCGCGGCGAGCACGTGGAAAACAACAGCAAGGGCTGCGGCGGCATCATGCGCGTGGCGCCCGTGGCACTGGTGGAGGCGTCCTGCCACGGGCGCGGCACGGGCAGCTGCTCGATGAAGGAGCTGGCCGAAACAGCCGCCCGCCTGGCCGCCCTGACGCACAAGCACCCGCTGGGCTTCCTGCCGGCCGCCCTGCTCGCGGTGCTGCTCTACAAGCTCACGGTGCGCCCGGCCGAACAGGCCTTGCGCGAGATGGACGTGCTCGTGGCCGACTCGCTCGCCGTACTCGACACGGTTTTCCGGGGGGAATATGAAGCCGACAAGCGCCTGCTGAAAGAACTGACGCAGCGGGCCGTCGCCCTGGCCCATGCATCCGACGTATCGGACGAAGAGGCCGTCCGTCGGCTGGGTCAAGGCTGGACGGGCGAGGAGGCCTGGGCCATTGCGCTCTGTTGCGCCCTGCGCCATGCCGACGCCCCCGCCCGCGCCATCGCGGCGGCCGTGAACCACGACGGCGACAGCGACTCGACGGGCGCCATCGCGGGCCACATCGTGGGCGCCATCCACGGATACAGCGCCCTCAGCTCGCGCCAACTGCTGTGCCCGCCGGGCCGCAGCCTCGACGACGTGCTCGAACTCGCCGACGTCGTCCTGGCGCTGGCCGACGACCTGGCCTCGGGCTGCTCCATCGACGAATACAGCCACATCGACACGCCGGCCGAACGCCAATGGTACGAACGCTACTGGGTGAAACGGCCCTCAGGCATCGGCTGAGGGCCGAAAGCACCGCCTTTCATATTTATTAAGCCGCAAGGAGAGAGACGTTAGCCGCAAATGGTCTAACTTTGACGGACAACCCCCAAAACCATACAGCCATGAAATACAAACTATTGGTACTCGACGTCGACGGGACGCTGCTCAACGAGGAGAAAACCGTGAGCAAACGCAACATGGCGGCCCTGCGCAAGGCGCAGCAGCTCGGCGTGCGCATCGTGCTGGCCTCGGGGCGGCCCGTGCATGGCCTCATGCCGCTGGCACGGGCGCTCGATCTGGGGCTGTACGGCGGCTTTGTCATGGCCTATAACGGCGCTGTCGTCATCGACGCGGCAAGCGGGGACGTCGTCTTCGAGCGGCGGGTCGACCCGGCCATGCTGCCCTATCTCGAAAAGAAGGCGCGCAAGAACGGCTTCGCCCTGCTCACCTACCACGGCGACCGCCTGCTCACCGACAACGCCTCCGACCCGCACGTGCAGGCCGAAGCGGCGCTCAATGGCCTGAAAATCGAGGAAACCGCCGACCTGGCGGCGGCCGTCGACTTCTCTCCGCACAAATGTATCCTCGTAAGCGACGACGAAGAGGCCCTCTGCGGCCTGGAAGCCCACTGGAAGAAGCGTCTGGCGGGCGAGCTCGACGTGTTCCGCTCCGAGCCGTTCTTCCTCGAAGTGGTGCCCTGCGCGGTCGAGAAGTCGAACACGATGGGCCTGCTGATCGAACGGCTGGGCCTCAGCCGCGACGAGGTGATGGCCATCGGCGACGGCCCGGCCGACGTGGCCATGCTCCAACTGGCGGGCATGGGCGTGGCCATGGGCCACTCGCCCGAGGCGGTCAAGGTGTGTGCCGACCGCACGACCGCCACGACAGCCGAGGACGGCGTGGCGCAGGCCGTCGAACAGCTCATCCTGGCCGACGTGCGCCCCTCGCAGGTGCCCCTCGACCTCCTCAACGCGCAAGCCGCCCACAGCCTGATGGGCAACCTGGGCATACAGTACACCTACCTCTCGGAAGACCGCGTCGAGGCCACCATGCCCGTCGACCACCGCACGCGCCAGCCCTTTGGCATCCTGCACGGCGGCGCCACGCTGGCCCTGGCCGAAACGGTGGCGGGCCTGGGCTCGATGGCCCTCTGCCACACTGACGAATTTGTGGTGGGCATGCAGGTGAGCGGCAACCACGTGTCCTCCGCCCTCGAGGGCGACACCGTGCGCGCCGTGGGCACCGTGGTGCACAAGGGCCGCTCGTCGCACGTGTGGAACGTCGACGTGTTCACCTCCACGGGCAAGCTCGTGTCGTCCGTGCGCGTGGTGAACAGCGTGATGAAAAAGCGCTGAGCCCCTCTCCCCGCATAACGACATCGCCCCCGCAACCGGCCGGTTGCGGGGGCGATGTCGTTTCCGGGCCACGGCGGGCTCACCAGGCGATGCGCCGCGCGCCGCCGTCCAGCTCCTCGACGCTCACGCGCACGGCATCGGCCGGCAGGAGCTCCTCGATGAGCTCGGGCCACTCGATGAAGCACACCGCGCCCGAGAAGAAATAGTCCTCGTAGCCCATGTCGTACACCTCTTCCAGCTTCTTGATGCGATAAAAGTCGAAGTGGTAAATCAGTTCCCCCGTTTCGTCGGCGCGATACTCGTTGACGATGGAGAACGTGGGCGAGTTGATGACGTCCGTCACGCCCAGCGTCTCGCACAGGGCCTTGATGAACGTCGTTTTTCCCGCCCCCATTTTTCCGTAAAAGGCAAAGACCGTGTTATCGCCCATCTCGCCTACAAACGTACGGGCCGCGCCGGAAAGTTCGTCCAAAGTTTTTACAATCAGTTCCATGCGTAATAAAGATAAGACCGCGCACACCGTCGTCCGCGGCCCTGCAAAGTTAGTGCAAGGTGAGAGAAGTAGGAAGGGAAAGCTTGCTTTTCATTCCTACTTCCGAGCCGCAGCCTAACTTGGGCCCCGCCAAAGTTAGTGCAAGGCGAGAGAATATAAATGTAGATATACATGAAAATACATCTCACCCGCTCGGGGCGTTAGCCCCGCTACAACAATCCCATCCTTGCGGCGGGGAGGAGATAGCTGTGAGGCTGGGGCCTCGAAGAGGCCGGGCTATGAGTAACCTCGGGTTCCGCTGCGCTCCACCCGAGGTGGGTGGATGGTGTCGTAGTCGGCCTCGAAGAGGTCGCTATGCCTGTGGCGGCGTCGGGTATAGTCGCCTCTTCGAGGCTCTCCTTGATGTGTGGCCCCGTACCGCGGGTTCCGCTTCGCTCCACCCGCGGCTACTGATAGCTCGGCCTCTTCGAGGCCGCCCGTGCGGCGAGGCTGTATAGGAGGGGTGCCATTCTTGGCGCCCGAAAACGCTCGGGGCGTAGCACCGCACCGACATTCTTCCACCGCGGTGGCCATCCGGGACGTGAGAGACGCGATGAATCGCGTCTCTACGCGGCGGACTGCCCATCCGGGCGGAACTACTGCGTGCAGGCAGCGAGGCTGCCGACCCCATAGGGGTCGCACCATCTATAACCGCGGGTGAGCGAAACCACCCGCGGACAGGAACTCCCCCACTAATCCGACCCCATGGGGGTCGAACTTCACACCGACGGCTTTCGAACGGCACGATGCCGGACGACGGGCGGCGGTCTCTCCGCGGTGACCATCTGACGGGCGGCAGCCTCGCTGCTCCGCGGGTGTGCCTGCGGCAGACCCGCGGGAATCGAAGTTGGACCCCTATGGGGTCCTCATAGTGGGGTGGTTCCTCTCCGCAGGTTCGCCTTTGGCTCACCCGCGGTTATAGAAAGTTCGCCCCCTATGGGGGCGCAGGTCTCGCGGTCTCCCAGCACACGGGCCGGACTGCCCGTGCGGGCTGATGCCATGATGGGCCGCCGCGCGGGGCTGTGCGCTATTTGGCACTCTGTTAATGCGGACACGCGGGTTGCGCCGCCTTTTAGCGTTGGAAATGCCGAGGGAAGGGGCATTTCCGTCGATTCGTCCCTTGGATTTCTGTTTCCATCCCATGGATCGGCCGAAACATCCCATGGAAATTTCGATCCATGGGCACTTTCGGGTGGAAAATTGGGGCCGATTTGCGCCATATAGTGGCGAAAATCGCGTTTTTGTGCGTCCGCGCGGCGGTGGTTCGCGGGGATATATCTGTATATCAAGGTGTTCTGATTTTCGCTCATTTGCGAGCGAAGGACGATGAGCGCGAAAATAATCGATTTTTCGTGTTAAAAAAGCAGCCCCGGAGCGGCGCGGGCCGGCGCCGGGCGGGGCTGCGAAAAAAGGACGACGCGGCGCGCTATGTGGGCGGAAAGCCTTACCTTTGCCGTATCTTTCTTTCAACGCTAACGCTTAAAACGCTTCTCCCATGAGCGACCGTCTCCTATACAAGCTGCGCAGCGGAAAACCCGTGAAGAGCCTCCATTTTGCCATGGGCTTTGCGGGGCTGCTCGTGCCCGACGCCTTCTACCGCGCACGGCGCGAGCGCCTGCTGGACGAGGCGCGGCGCCGCCCCGACTACCGCTACATGTGCGAGCGCGCGGCCTACTATAACCGCGTGGACGGGCCGTGGCAGCTCGACGCCACCGACGTGTGCCGCCGCGAGCGCAGCTGGCTCATGTATCGCGGGCCGCTCGACGGCTTCCGCCCCGGCACGTTCCACACGGCCTATTTTCTGGACCAGCACGACGTGACGCGGTGGTTCCCGCCCAAGCTCCGGTGGAACTTCCTGCCGGGCGACGTCTACTTTACGCCCCCCGAGCCCACCGTCGTGAAGAGCCGCCTGCTCTCGCCCGACAACCGCAACTCGGTGGTGCTCAAGCTCGACAAGCTGCGCCACTTCCTCTTTGTCGACGACCCCGTGCCCTTCCGCCAAAAGCAGGACCGCGCCATCTTCCGCGGCAAGATACGCCAGAGCCGCCTGCGCACGGCGTTTCTCGAACGCTTCTTCGGCCACCCGCTGTGCGACTGCGGCGTCGTGGGCCGCAACGAGGGCTGCCCCGAGGCCTGGATGACGGAGAAAAAGACCATTCGCCAGCACTTGGACTATAAGTTCATCATGGCCTTGGAGGGAAACGACGTGGCGTCGAACCTGAAATGGGTGATGTCGTCCAATTCGCTGGCCGTCATGCCGCGCCCCACGTGCGAGACGTGGTTTATGGAGGGACAGCTGCGCCCCGACTACCACTACGTCGAGGTGCGCGACGACTTTGCCGACCTGGAAGAGAAGCTGCGCCACTACTGCGACCACCCCGACGAGGCCGAGGCCATCGTGCGCCACGCCCACGAGTATGTGGCCCAGTTCCGCAACCGCCGGCGCGAAGAGCTCATACAGCTCATGGTCATGGAGCAATACTTCCGCACGAGCGGGCAGCTCTGAGGCCACCTCCTTATATATATACGTCACACCAAGCATCATGGAAATACGCGAGAAACATTACGGATGGTGGCTCCTGGCCTTTTGCCTCCTCTTCCTCTTTCTGTTCCTGGGCCTCACGCCCTTTCACACGCGCGGCGAGCCGCGCGAGGCCGTCGTGGCCATGTCGATGCTCCACAGCGGCAACTGGATTCTGGCCCTTAACAACGGCACGGAGATGGCCTTCAAGCCGCCTTTCTTCCATTGGCTCGTGGCCGCCTTCTCGGCGCTGGCGGGCGGCGTGAGCGAATACACGTCGCGCCTGCCGTCGGCCGTGGCGCTCACGGTGATGACGCTCGCGGGCTACCGCTTTTACGCCCGGCGGCGCGGCGCGGCCCCGGCCATGCTGGCGGCCCTGCTCACGCTCACCACGTTCGAGGTGCACCGCGCGGGCGTCAACTGCCGCGTCGACATGGTGCTGGCCGCCATGATGGTGCTCTCGCTCTACGCCCTCTACGTGTGGGGCGAGCGGGGGCGGCGGGGCGTGCCCTGGGTGGCCGTGCTGTGTCTGAGCGCCGCCTTCCTCACCAAGGGGCCCGTGGGCGCGGCCCTGCCCTGCCTGGTCGTGTGGGTGTTCTGGTGGCTGCGCGGCGAGGGGGCCCTGCGCCCCCTCGTGCAGCTGGCCGGCGTGGGGCTGGCCTCGTGCGTGCTGCCGCTGCTGTGGTACGTGGCGGCGTGGCGCCAGGGGGGCGACGCCTTTCTGGCCCTCGTCATGGAGGAAAACGTCTACCGCCTGCTGGGCAAGATGACCTACGCCTCGCACGAAAACCCCGCCTGGTACAACGTCGTGACCATCGTGGCGGGCTTCGTGCCCTACACGCTGCTGGTGGTGTTCTCGCTTTTCGCCCTGCGCCCCCGCAAGCTCTCGTGGCAGCCCGGGTGGTGGCAGCGGCTGCGCCGCCGCGTGCGCGAGGCCGACCCCGTGCGCCTCTTCACGCTGGTGAGCTTCGTGGTCATCTTCGTGTTCTACTGCATCCCCAAGAGCAAGCGCAGCGTCTACCTGCTCCCCGTCTACCCCTTCTTGGGCTGGTTCCTGGCCGAGTACGTCATGTGGCTCTGGCGCCGCCACCGCGCTGCGGTCAAGGCCTTCGGCGGCGTCATGGGGGCGCTGGGCGTGCTGCTCGTGCTCACCTATGGAGCCGTGTGCGCCGGCCTCGTGCCCGACACGCTCTTCTCGGGGCGCCACGCGGCCGAAAACGCGGCCTACGTGCACGCCCTGGCCGCTGAGCCCCTCACGTGGTGGGCCGCCGTGCTCGTGGCCCTGCCCGCCGTGGGGGCCGTGCTGCTGTGGCGCGCCCTGCGCCGCGGGGCCGGCGGGCGCACCGTCGCGGGGCTCACCATCTGCATCGTGGCAGCCGTCTACATGGGGCTCGACGGCTTCTACCAGCCGGCCGTGCTGCGCGTCAAGAGCGACCTCCCCGTGGCCCGGCGCATCGAAGCCCTCGTGCCCGAGGGACGGCTCTACTCCTATCGCACCGACCAGGTGGAGGGCAACCGCATGCACCCCTTCACCATCAACTTCTACCTGGGCGACCGCGTCGTGCCCTTCGATGCCTTCCACCCGGCCGAGGGATGGCTCATCGCAGGCAACGACGACATCGACACCTTCCTGCGCACCCATGCGGGCTACACCGCCGAGCTCGTCTACGACTCGGGCCACAAGAGCTGCGACGACCGCAAGGTGGTGCGCCTCTACCGCTTCCGCCGCGCGGCAGCGCCCCGCTCCGCCACGCCCGCCGGCGCGCCCGCACCGGCAGGCACGCAGCCCCCGGCCGCGCCCGTTGCCCCATCCGTCGGAAAATCGTAATTTTGCCCCGGCAGCGCGCCGCGGCCGGCAGCCCCGGCGCCGCAACAACCATCCCCCACACATGATAGAACTCAAAGACATCCACAAATCGTTCGGAGCGCTCGAAGTGCTCAAAGGAATCGACCTGCACATCAACCGGCGCGAGGTGGTGAGCATCGTAGGCCCCAGCGGCGCGGGCAAAACCACGCTGCTGCAAGTGATGGGCACGCTCTACAAACCCGACAGCGGCACGCTGCGCATCAACGGTACCGACGTGCTCTCGCTGAGCCGCCTCGAGCTGGCGCGCTTCCGCAACCTGCACCTGGGGTTCGTCTTCCAGTTTCACCAGCTGCTGGGCGAGTTTACGGCCCTCGAGAACGTCATGATGCCCGGCCTCATCGCCCGGCGGCCCAAGCGCGAGGTGCGCAGCCGCGCCCGCGAACTGCTCGACTACATGGGCCTTGCCGACCGCGCCGGCCACAAGCCCGCCGAGCTCTCGGGCGGCGAAAAGCAACGCGTGGCCGTGGCCCGCGCCCTGCTCAACAGCCCCGACGTCATCCTGGCCGACGAGCCCTCGGGAAGCCTTGACACGCACAACCGCGAAGAGCTGCACCGCCTGTTCTTCGACCTGCGCGACCGCTTCGACCAGACGTTCGTCATCGTGACCCACGACGAAAGCCTGGCCCGGACCACCGACCGCACCATCCACATGCTGGACGGCCGCATCGTTTAGGAGCCGCGCGCCCCGCATGCGGCCGGCGGCCCCACGTTCCACAGAAAACAGCACAGCCATGAAGTATTTTCTCATCGTAGGCGAGGCCAGCGGCGACCTGCACGCCTCGCGGCTGATGGAAGCCCTGCGGCGCCTCGACGCCGACGCCTCGTTCCGCTTCTACGGCGGCGACCTCATGAGCCGCGCGGGCGGCGTGCGCCTCTGCCATTACAGCTCGCTGGCCTACATGGGCTTCGTGCCCGTCCTGCTCCACCTGCCGCGCATTCTCTCAGGCATGAAGCGCTGCAAAGAGGCCATCCGCCGGTGGCAGCCCGACGCTGTCATCCTCGTGGACTACCCGGGCTTCAACCTGAAGATGGCCCGCTACGTCCACCGCGAAGCCATCTGCCCCGTTTTCTACTACATTTCGCCCAAAATATGGGCCTGGAAGGAGGGACGCATCAAGGCCATACGCCGATACGTCGACCGGCTGTTCTCCATCCTGCCCTTCGAAACCGACTTTTTCGAGACGAAACACCACTACCCCGTGTCGTACGTGGGCAACCCCACGGTCGACGAGGTGGCAGCCTTCCGCTCGTCGTACGACGAAGGCTTCGAGGCCTTTGCCGCCCGCACGGGTCTCGACCCCTCGCGCCCCGTCATCGCGCTGCTGGCCGGCAGCCGCACGCAGGAGGTGAAGCGCAACCTGCTGCCCATGTGCCGTGCGGCGCTGCGCCACGCCCGCGAGGGCTACCAGCTCGTGGTGGCCGCCGCCCCGGCCCTGCACCGCCGCTTCTACGAGAGCGTGCTGGCGGCCCTGCCCGGGCGGCGGGAGCTGCCCCTGCACGTCGTGCACGACGAAACCTTCCCGCTGCTCTTCCACGCCACGGCGGCCCTCGTCACCTCGGGCACGGCCACGCTCGAAACCGCCCTGCTGGGCGTGCCCCAGGTGGTGTGCTACCGCACGCCCTTCCCCCGCGTGGTGGGCGCCCTGCGCCGTCGCCTGCTCCACGTGCGCTACGTCTCGCTGGTCAACCTCGTGTGCGACGAAGAGGTGGTGCCCGAGCTCGTGGCCGACACCATGACGCCCGGCCGCCTGGAAGCCGCGCTGGCCTCCATCCTGCCCGGCGGAGCGGCCCGCGAGGCCATGCTCGAAGGCTACGGCCGCATGGCCCGCCGCCTGGGACCACCGGGAGCCCCCGACCGCGCCGCACGCGAAATGACGGAACGCCTCGCCGCAAGCGGCAAGGCCTGACGCCACGGCACGCCGGCGCCGCGGCCCCGCTGCGGCACAGAAAAACAAGCGGCGCGCCCGCTCCTCCCCAAGACGGAAGAGCGAGCGCGCCGCGCTTTGCCCCATGGGGCAGGCCCCGGCGCGTCGTCAGCAAAGGACGCCGCGATAGAGCGAGGGCTGCTCCGAGCGGTTGCCCAGACAGTAGAGCTCAGGCTCGTCCCAGTCGCTTTCGAGCGTAAAGAAGCCGAGCTTGTCGGGCTCGCTGCCTACGTTGCCGTAGCGCAGGGGCTGACCGATGTAAAGGACGGGGCTCACGGACGGCTGGATCTGGAAGCCTATCTTGCAGTCGAACTTTTTCTCCACAGCCTCCTTGTTGCTCACGCTGCCCTCGCCGCCGGCGTCGGGGGCGGGCTTCGTCAGCCACTGCTCCACCGTCTCGCACGGGCCCACGCGGGTTGCCACAAACTCGCGTAGCGCACGGTGACGGGGAAGCTCCAACCCGTCGAACGTGACGATGCGTATCCTGTATTTGGCCTTGGGGATGTTCATCAGTGAGCCGGAGGGCACCTCGCCCGCGATGTTACACTCCTCGATGACCGACTTCAAGATGTCGATCGTGGAGATTTCCAGCGTATCGACCAGACGGAGCACGTCATCCTTCAGGGAGAGGTCGTGCAGATTGTCGTCGATGACCTCGTTGACGGCCTTGGGCGAGAGATTGGAAAACTCCTTGATGTAACGGATACGGCCGGGACGTCCCAGAAGGTTCTCGTCGACCGTCAGGCGGTTGGTGGTGAGCACGTAGAGCTTGCGGCGGGCGTTGTAGACGCCGTCTATCATCTTGAGCAGCACCTCGCGCTCGTCGCTGAAGGTCTTTTCGGCCTCGTCGATGAGCACCACACACTCGAAGCAGAGCGACTGGACAAACTCCAACATCCCCTCCAAGGGCTTCGAGACGACGACGACCGGCAGCCCGAGGCGGTTGCAGAGCAGCTTGGCCGCAATGGTCTTGCCCGTGCCTTTCAGGCCATTGAAGATGACGCCCAGATTTTTGTGGCTCCCCGCGAAGACGTCCGACGTCCACGTCCTGATGATGCGGTTCATAACGTCTTCGCAGTCGAGGTCGTAGAGCTTGAAGGGGAAAACGAACGTCTCGTCTATCTTTTCCAAGCCGAGGCGCTTCGTGCGCGGCTCCTCGTAGATGCGGAAGATGCCGCGCCCCGGGCCGGGCAGGAGGGTGGCGCTGCCCGGTATGGGATAGAGCACGCCGCCCTCGTTGATCCATTTCTGTTTCTCGGCGATGCGCACGCGCTCCTTGGCGTCGCGCCGGCCGGGGTTGAGATATTCCTCACGGTCGAGCGTGTAAAACTCCAGGTCGACCCACTCGTCGCGGAACGTGAGGCCACACTGGCGGTCGAGCCCGGCATACGTGAAGCCACACTTCAGGGCCACGCGGCGCGAGGCGTCGTTGCGCGGCAGGAGGGCTATGGTGAGCGAGTCGGCCCCGCGCTCCGAAAACAGGTAAGCCTTCATCCGCTCGGTGGCCTCGGTCATGTAGCCTTTGCCGCGTGCGTCCTTGCGCAGAAAATAGCAGATCTCATAGTTGGTTTTCTCGCCGCCGGTGGTGTTTATCACGTGCGGAGCCACCTCGAAGACGCCCGCAACGCTGCCGTGCCCGGCGTTTTCGACGATGACAAACATGAGCCGGTCGGCCATAGCGCGGCGTATTTTTCCCTCGGCCTCGCTCTTGCTGACCATGGGGCGGAAGCCCACGTTGGCTGCTATCTCTGCGTCGCTCATCAGGGCGAAGACGTCGCCCGCGTCGGCCACGCCCGGCGTTCGGAGCGTGAGGCGTGCCGTTGTCAGTTGGATGGATGGTGTCATATCTCTCAGATTTGTTTGCAAAATAAGCCGTCTGTCAAGCCAAAACATGGCATAAGCTGAAAAAAAGCGGCCGCCGCGCGAAAAAACGGTGGCACGGCGGGCTGCTTCCGTGGGAATGATACCCGCGGGGAGGGCCGAAATTGCAAACAGACAACGAAAAGATGTTAACGAGGCAGGCTTTTCCGCGCGCACCGGGCGCAAAGCCCCGGCCGCGGGACTGCACCTTGCGGCCGGGGCATACAAAAGCACGAAGGAGCCGGGCTATGGCCTGACTCCTTCGTGCGTTGCAGTCGGGGTGACTGGATTCGAACCAGCGACAACACGCCCCCCAGACGTGTACTCTAACCGGGCTGAGCTACACCCCGCGATTGCAGGTGCAAAAGTAGGGCTTCTTTGCGAAACGGCCAAGCGTTTCGCCGTTTTTTTGAGCCTACGACGCATTTTTTCGTCCCCCGCCCCCCGTTTTTCTGCCCGACGGCAGCCCCGCGCCGTCCTGCGGCAGAAAAAACGGACGGAGGGCGCGGCCGTTACGCGGCTTTTTCCTACATTTGTTTCACCAATCTACGGAGCAAGGCCCCGACGAGGCGGTGGAAATGAGCCTTTTCCGCGCCCGCCACGCCCGCCGGCAGGCAGGCGGCGGCCCGCTACGAAAAAACGCATCGCATGGAAGAAATCAGAAACGACGAACTCATCCTCACGACCGACAGCTTCGGCGCTGAAATGCAGAGCCTGCGCGACGCACGCACGGGCGAAGAATACATCTGGCAGGGGGCTCCCGACACGTGGAGCGGCCACTCGCCCATCCTCTTCCCCATCGTGGGCGGACTGTGGGACGGCACGTGCCGCGAGGGCGGCCGCGAGCTGCACATACCCAAGCACGGCGTGGTGCGCCGCCGCCCCTGGCAGCTTTCGGGCCGCACCGCCACCACCGTGACCTATGCCATCGAGAGCGACGCCGAAACGCTCGCCACGTTTCCCCACGACTTCCGCGTCGAGGTGACCTATCACCTGGCCGGGCGGCGGCTCTGCGTCGTCTTCCGCGTGGAAAACACCGGGCTCGACACCATGTGGTTTCAGCTGGGCGGCCATCCGGCCTTCGTCCTGCCCGACTTCAACGACGCCGGCCGCCCCGACGGCTACGTGCGCCTGCACGGCAGCGTGGAGAGCCGCCTCATGGTGGGCCGTCAGGGCTGCACCCGCCCCGAGCGCTACGCCGCTCCCTGCGACGCCGACGGACGCATCGCCCTGGGCCGCGCCACGTTCGACGACGAGTCGCTCATCTTCGACCGCCACCAGGTGACGCGCGCCGACCTGCTGCGCGCCGACGGCTCGCGGCGCCTCACGGTGGAGAGCGACGCCCCCGTGTGGCTGCTCTGGTCGCCGCAGGGCGAGCACGTGCCCTTCACCTGCATCGAGCCGTGGTACGGCCTGTGCGACGAAGAGGGCTTTGCCGGCACCATCGAGGCCCGGCCCTACATCAACCACACCGCCCCCGGCGAGGAATGGGAGGGCGGCTACACCATCGACGTGGCCCCCTGACGCCCGCCGTAGCCACCCCTTCACAGCCGCCCCCGGGCGGCTTTTTTTGTGCCCGCCGCCTCCCTGTGCGCTATATGGCACAGCGTTAAAGCGGACAGCGACCGACGCGCGCGTTCCAGCGAATTTTTTGTGTATCCGTGCGGCCTTGTCGTGCATCCATGCGGCGGTCCGACCGATCCATCCCATGGATTTTCCTTTCCATCCCATGGATCGGCCGATCCAAGGGATGGAATTTTCGATCCAAGGCCAGTTTTTGGAAGAAAATTGGGGGCGATTTGTGACAAATAGCGTCATTTTTCCGCATTTCCGGCATCCCAGCACCAGAACATCGCAGCTATATGTCTGAAAATGAGGCGTTTCCAATTTTCGCGTATTTGCGAGCAAGAGAGCGAGCGCGCGAAAATAATCGATTCTCCGTGTTAAAAACCTGATGAGCGGCAGCACTGGCGGCCTCAAAGAGGCCGGGCTATCAGTAGCCGCGGGTGGAGCGAAGCGGAACCCGCGGTGCGGACATACACATCAATGATAGCCTCGAAGAGGCGTCTATACCCGAAGCCGCCAAGGGCATAGCGACCTCTTCGAGGCCGTCACGTCCTCCGACACGCAGATGGCGGCCGCATGGGAAATCCGCCACGTAGAAACGCGATTCATCGCGTCTCACCCGCTCGGGGCACAGCCCCGCCACGCCATCCCTCCCCGCCGCACGCGGCAATGCATCCCGCCCCGCGGTAACCTCCTCCGCCCTGCAACGCCCCCACGGGGACGGGGCGGCCGAAGCACACCCTTTTCGGCCGCAAAGGCGGCAAGTACAGATTTTTATGCTACCTTTGCAGAAAACGCCGCCGCGTGCGGCGGCAGCAGGAAGCATGTATTACGACGACATCATCGGACAAGACGACATCAAGGCACGCCTGGCGCGCGACGTGGCCGAGGGCCACGTGCCCCACGCCCGCCTGTTCTGCGGCCCCGCGGGCTGCGGCAAGCTGGCCACGGCGCTGGCCTATGCCGCCTCGCTCCTGTGCGAACGGCCCGTCGAGGGACGCCCGTGCGGGCAGTGCCCCTCGTGCAAGATGACGGCCCGGTGGGTGCATCCCGACCTCCACTTCGCCTTCCCCGTGGTCAAGCCCCGCGGGAGGAGCGGCGAGGTGACGAGCGACGTCTACCTGGACCGGTGGCGCGAGCAGCTGTGCCGCACGCCCTACTTCGACATGGCCGACTGGCTCCGCGCCATGGACGTGGAAAACCAGCAGGCCATGATTTACGCCGCCGAGAGCGACGCCATCGTGCAGCGCCTCAGCCTCACGGCCTCGCGCGGGGGCTGGCGCGTGCTCCTCGTGTGGCACCCCGAACTGATGAACGAAACGGCGGCCAACAAGCTGCTGAAAATCCTGGAAGAGCCGCCCGCACGCACGGCTTTCGTGCTCGTGAGCGACCGTCCCGACCGCCTGCTCTCCACCATCGTGAGCCGCACGCAGCGCGTGGCCTTTCCGCCCCTGCCCGAGGAGGTCATAGCCCGCACCCTCTGCGAGCAGCGCGGCCTCGATGCCGACGACGCCCGCGCCGTGGCCCATGCGGCCGCCGGCAGCTACACACGGGCCCTGGCACGCCTCATGACCGATGAGGACGAGGCCCTGTTCTTCGACCTCTTCGTGCTGCTCATGCGCCTGAGCTACATGCGCAAGGTCAAAGACATGCACGCCTGGGCCCAGCAGGTGGCCTCGTGGGGACGCGAGCGGCAAAAAGATTTCCTGCAATACTGCCAGCGGCAGGTGCGCGAAAACTTCGTCTACAACTTCGGCCTGCCGGCGCTCAACTACCAGTCGCAGCGCGAGGCCGACTTCTCCCGGCGCTTCGCCCGCTTTGTCAACGAGCGCAACGTCATCGGCATCACCAACGAACTGGCGGCCGCACAGCGCGACATTGAGCAGAACGTCAGTCCGCGCATGGTCTTCTTCGACCTGGCGCTCAAAATGATTGTCCTGCTCATACAGTGACTCCCGACAGGCGGCCCGCCGCCACACCATTATATAATAAGACTGAAACGCATGACCGATTTCATAAACGACCCCCACCTGCGCGGTTTCGCGGCCTCGGGCTGCGGACGGCAGGACAAGCAGCTCAACTCGTACAACTACTTTTCCGACATCCCCGGCAACGACGCCTCGTGCGACCTCGTGGAGGTGCAGTTTAAAAACACGCGGAAAGGCTACTACCGCAACGAAAACCACCTGGACCTGGCCAAAGGCGACATGGTGGCCGTCGAGGCCAGCCCCGGCCACGACGTGGGCGTGGTGTCGCTCACGGGACGGCTGGTGCCCCTGCAAATGAAAAAAGCCGTGCTCAAGCCGGGCAGCGAAATAAAGCGCATCTACCGCAAGGCACGCGCCGTCGACCTCGAAAAATACGAGGCAGCCAAAGCTCGCGAGCACGAAACGATGATCGAGTCGCGACGCATCGCCGCCGAGCTGGGCCTCGCCATGAAGATCGGCGACGTGGAATACCAGGGCGACGGCAACAAAGCCATCTTCTACTACATCGCCGACGCACGCGTCGACTTCCGCAAGCTCATCAAAGTGCTGGCCGAAACGTTCCACGTGCGCATCGAGATGAAACAAATCGGCGCCCGCCAGGAGGCAGGCCGCATCGGAGGCATAGGGCCCTGCGGCCGCGAGCTCTGCTGCGCCACGTGGATGAAAAACTTCGTCTCCGTCTCCACCAACGCCGCACGCTTCCAGGACATATCGCCCAATCCGCAGAAACTCGCCGGGCAGTGTGCCAAGCTCAAGTGCTGCCTCAACTACGAGGTGGACACCTACGTCGAAGCCGCCAAGCGCCTGCCCAGCAAGGAGATAGCCCTCGAAACGGCCGACGCCACCTACTACTACTTCAAGGCCGACATCCTGAGCGGCATGGTGACCTACAGCACCGACAAGCGCCTGGCCGTCAACGCCACCACCATCACGGCCGAAAGGGCCTTCGACATCATCCGCCTCAACAAGGAGGGCGAAAAACCCCTCTCGCTCCAAGCCGACACCGACGCCCCCGCCGAACGCGCCACCGTCGACCTCGTGGAGCAGGAAAGCCTCACCCGCTTCGACAAAAGCAAGAAACGCAAAAAGAAACGCCGCCCCGCAGGCGAAAAACGCGAGGCCAAAGAGCAGCCCCGCCGCCGCTCCGACGAACCGGGCGCCGAGGGTCGCAAAAGCAACGGACGCACCCGCCAGCGGCGCGAAAAAAGCGACGAAACGCCCACCGCGTAAAACAGCCATGCCCCGCACAACGGCTCTTATCGCAGTGGCCGCCGCCCTGCTCACGGCCACCCTGCTCACGGCCTGCCGCCCCCGCCCCGCAAGCTATGCGTTCAGCTCCGTTCCCGTCGACGGATGGGAACGGGGCCACGTGCTCACGTTCCCCATTGACACGCTCGGCAGCGCAGGCACGTACCGCCTCGACGTATGCCTGCGCACGTCGACGGCCCGCCCCTACCCCTTCCGCACGCTCTGGCTCGAAGTGCGCCGACAGCCGGGCGACAGCGGCCGCGTGCACACCGACACGCTCGCCTGCAACCTCGTCAATGCCAAAGGCGACCCCGACGGACGCGGCGTCTCGCTGCTGCAATACGACTTTGCCCTCGACACCCTCAGCCTGCCCGCCGGCACCACAGGCACCATCAGCGTGCGCCACATCATGAGCCGCGACATCCTGCAAGGCATCTCCGACGTAGGCATCAGGCTCACGCCCCTCTGAAACAGAAGTCAGCCGGCACGCGCACAGCCAACCCCTCCATCCGACGCCCGCCCGGACAATTCAAGAAGAACGGGCTTTTCCTTGCTTCGCCACTCGCCTTTTAGTCATCTTTGCTTCGCCAAGATAGATTGCGGCTCGGACAAAGCAAGAAAAAGCGAGCTTTTCCTTGCTTCGCCACTCGCCTTTTGCTATCTTTGCACCCGAAAGAACGACAACAAGCGGAAATAGCTCAGTTGGTAGAGCACAACCTTGCCAAGGTTGGGGTCGCGAGTTCGAGTCTCGTTTTCCGCTCCACGGCGCTCGAATGGTGGAATCGGTAGACACGAGGGACTTAAAATCCCTTGGCCAGTGATGGCTGTGCGGGTTCAAGTCCCGCTTCGAGTACAGCGCACGGCTGCTTATCAGGAACGATAGGCAGCCGCGCTTCGTTTTTGCCCGCTCGGCTGCGGCCGCAGGGCTCTTCTTTTATGTCCCTCCGTCCACTTTTTAACGCGGCCCATGCGGCGGGGACGGACAAAAGGGCTAACTTTGCGCGCACGAATTCCTATATTATTTCGCACAAATCATGGAACGCAAGCACCGGCTCCTGCTGGCGGCGGCACGCGCGGCTGTCGTGGCAGGAGAGAAAATCATGAAAATATATGCCGCCCCCGAAACCGAATGGGAGGTGGAAACCAAGGCCGACCACTCGCCCCTGACGCGGGCCGACCGCGAAGCACACGCCGCCATCAGCGCCGCGCTCATGCCCGAGGGGCTTCCCCTGCTCAGCGAGGAGGGAGCCCACGAGAGCTACGACGTGCGACGCACATGGAGCGAGCTCTGGATCGTCGACCCGCTGGACGGCACGAAAGAGTTCCTGAAACGCAACGGCGAGTTCACCGTGAACATCGCGCTCGTGGCCGGGGGCTCGCCCGTGATGGGCGTCGTCTACGTGCCCGTGCGCCGCACGCTGTGTTTCGGCGTCGTGGGCGAGGGCGCTTGGCGCCTGGCGCAATGCCCTGCCGCCCTGCCCGATAGCTGGGAGGACCTGACGGCTGCCTCGGAGCGCCTGCCCGAGCCGGGGGGCCACGAGGGATTTGTCGTGGTGGCCTCGCGCTCGCACCTGAGCCCCGAAACGCAGGACTTCGTAGACCGCCTGCGCGCCGAGCACGGCGACGTGACGCTCTGCTCGGCCGGCTCGTCGCTCAAGCTGTGCCTTGTGGCCGAGGGCCGCGCCGACGTCTATCCGCGCATGGCGCCCACGATGGAATGGGACACGGCGGCGGGCGACGCCATCGTGCGGGCCGCCGGCGGACGCACCGTGAGGGCCGACAACGGAGAGCCACTCATATATAATAAGGAAGACCTGCACAACCCCTGGTTCGTCGTCTATCCAGCCTAACCCCTCAGCTTATGGGATTTCAAGCCATCTTCGTCCTTTGTGTGCTGGCCGTTATGGTCATCGCCCTTGTGCGCGACCGCATGCGGCCGGGCATGATTTTGCTTTCGGCCTCGGTCGTGTTTCTCTGCGCCGGCATCCTCACGCCGCGCGAAATGCTCGAAGGATTTTCCAACAAGGGCATGATCACCGTGGCCCTGCTCTTTCTGGTGAGCGAGGGCGTGCGGCGCTCGGGCCTGCTCGAAAAACTGCTGCGCCACCTCCTGCCCACGGGCCGCACGACGGTGCGCCGCGTGCAGCTGCGCATGCTGCCGGTGGTGGCAGGCATCTCGGCGTTTCTCAACAACACGCCTGTCGTCGTTATCTTCGCCCCCATGATAAAGCGCTGGGCCGAACGCATGAAGCTGCCGCCCACCAAGCTGCTCATCCCGCTGACCTACGTCACGACGCTGGGCGGCATCTGCACGCTCATCGGCACGTCGACCAACCTGGTGGTACACGGCATGGTCATCGACGCGGGCTACGAGGGTTTCACCATGTTTGAGCTCGGCAAGATAGGCGTCATCGTCGCCGTCGTGGGCATTATATATATTGTCGTGGCGTCGAAGTGGCTGCTGCCCGAGAGCCGTGAGAGCAACGCCGATACCGACGGGAGCTCCGACGCCGGCGGGCATGCCTACCGCCGCGTCGAGGTGGTGCTGGCCCCGCGCTTCCCGGCCATCAACCGCCGCGTGCGCGATTTCGACTTCAAGCAAAAATATGGAGCCACGCTGCTCGAACTGAAACGGGCGGGCTCCACGCTCCTCATGCACGACTTGCGCAAAGAGCGCTTCCGCGAAGGCGACACCCTGGTGCTCCTGGCCGACGACTCGTTCATGAAAAACTGGGGTGACTCGTCGTTTTTCCTCGTGGCCACCGACGGTCGCGAGCCCGAGCCCACCCTGAGCCCCAGAAAGCGATGGACGGCCATCGTCCTGCTCGTGCTGATGGTGGCCGGCGCCACCGTGGGCGAGCTGCCGGCCGTCAAGGAGGCCGTGCCCGCCATGCAGCTCGACATGTTCTTCTTCGCCTGCGTGGTCACCGTGGTCATGGCGTGGATGGGCATCTTCCCCGCACGGAAATATACGAAGTTTATCTCGTGGGACATCCTCGTCACCATCGCCTCGGCCTTCGCCATCAGCAAAGCCATGCAAAACTCGGGCATGGCCGACGCCGTGGCAGCCTTCACCCTCAGCCTGAGCCACGACTACGGCCCCTACGTGCTGCTGGCCGTGGTGTTCATCATCACCAATCTCTTCACCGAGCTGATGACCAACAACGCTGCGGCGGCGCTGGCCTTCCCCATATCGCTCTCGCTCGCCAATCAGCTCGGCGTCGACCCCATGCCGTTCTTCGTGACCATCTGCGTGGCGGCATCGGCCAGCTTCTCCACCCCCATCGGCTACCAGACGAACCTCATCGTGCAGGGCGTCGGCGGATACCGCTTCGGCGACTTCACCCGCATGGGCCTGCCGCTCAACATCCTCACGCTCATTCTCACGGTGGCCCTTGTCCCCTTGTTCTGGCCTTTCTAAAGAAACGAACTTCCCTATGAACGATAACAACATCTACCCCATTTTCGACCGCATGCTCACCCGTGCCGACAAGGAGCGCCTGCTCGGCCAGCGCGGCGTGATGCTGTGGTTCACGGGCCTGAGCGGCTCGGGCAAATCGACCCTGGCCATCGCCCTGGAACGCGCCTTGCAGGAGCGGGGCAAGCTCTGTCGCATCCTCGACGGCGACAACATACGCACAGGCATCAACAACAACCTTGGTTTCAGCGACGAAGACCGCACGGAGAACATACGGCGCATCGCCGAGGTGGCCAAGCTCTTTGTCGACACGGGCGTCATCACGCTCGCCGCCTTTATCAGTCCCACGGAGCGCATGCGCCAGATGGCACGCACCATCATCGGCGACGCCGACTTCAAGGAAATCTACGTGAGCACCCCTGTGGAGGAGTGTGAGCGCCGCGACGTCAAGGGCCTCTACGCCAAGGCGCGCGCCGGGCTGGTCAAAAACTTCACGGGCATCTCGGCCCCCTTCGAGGCGCCGGCCCATCCCGCCCTCACGCTCGACACCTCGCGCCTGAGCGTCGCCGAGAGCGTCAGCCGCCTGCTGCATTTGCTGGGCTTGGAGTGAGCGCTGCGAGCACCGAAACCACCTTTTTTTAAGAAACGAGCGAAAGCTGACCCAAAATCAGCCTTCGCTCGTTTTTATTTTGGGAAACTATACAACCCGCGCCCCGGCTTGCACACTTTCGCTTCGCGCAAGCATAGGCTGCGCCTCGGGAAAGGAAAGAAAAAATCCGTTTTTCTTTACTTTCCTCTCGGCTTGCACTACTTTGGCTCCGCCAAGACAGGCGGCGCCTCGGGAAAGGAAAGAAAAAATCCGTTTTTCTTTACTTTCCTCTCGGCTTGCACTATCTTTGCACAAAACTCGTACGTTATGAAGACACTGGAAAAAATTTTTGCAGAGAAACTGCTGGCCGTCAAGGCCATCAAACTGCAACCCGAAGCCCCCTTCACGTGGGCCAGCGGGTGGAAATCGCCTTTCTACTGCGACAACCGTAAAACGCTCTCCTATCCCTCGCTGCGCAGCTTCGTCAAGCTCGAGCTGAGCCGCCTCGTGGCCGAGCGTTTCCCCGAGGCCGAGGTGGTGGCCGGCGTGGCCACGGGTGCCATAGCCCAGGGAGCCCTCGTGGCCGACGAGCTGGGCCTGCCTTTCGTCTACGTTCGCTCGAAACCCAAGGACCACGGGCTTGAAAACCTCATCGAGGGCGAGCTCGAGCCGGGCCGCAAGGTCGTCGTGGTCGAGGATCTCATCTCCACCGGCGGCAGCAGTCTGAAGGCCTGCGAAGCCATCCGCCGCGCCGGGTGCGAGGTGGTGGGCATGGTGGCCAGCTATACGTATGGCTTCGACGTGGCCCGCGAGGCCTTCGCAGCTGCCGGCGTCGAGCTCGTCACGCTCACCAACTTCGAGGCCGTCGTCGAAACGGCCATGGCCACGGGCTACATCCGCCCCGACCAGGTCGACGTCATCCACGCCTGGCGCAGCGACCCTGCCCACTGGAACGCCTGACGCCCCGCACGCCATCATCAGCATAAGCCCATCTTTCTAAAAAAACAACGACCTACATGAGTCTTTCCAAATACGAAAGCAGCGTCAAGCACCTCTCGCGTCCTGTCGGCGAGGTGTATGGCCGCCTGGCCGACCTGCGCCATCTCGAACAGCTCAAAACCCGCTTCGACGACCCCGCCGTGCAGGAAAAGCTGGCTGCCAACCTGCCCGCCGACAAGCTCGACGAAGCCCGCCGGCAGCTGGAAATCGTCACCTTCGACGCCGACTGCATCGAGCTCCCCTCGCCCGCAGGCAACCTCAAGCTCCGCATCGTGGAGCGCGACGAGCCCAAATGCATCAAGCTGGCCGGCGAGGACACGCCCCTGCCCCTCTACGTGTGGATACAGCTCCTGCCCGAGGGCGACAACGCCTGCAAGATGCGCGTCACCGTGGGCGCCGACGTCAACCCCTTCATCAAACCGATGGTGAGCAAGCCCCTGAGCCAGGCCGCCGAGGGGCTGGCCAACGTTCTCTCGCTTGTCTGACCCGAAAACACCGCAAGCCATGCCTACTCTTTGGGAAAAATCGACCCGTCCGCTCGACGCCATCGAGCGCTTCACCGTGGGACGCGACCGCGAGCTCGACCTCTACCTGGCGCCCTACGACGTGCTGGGCTCCATTGCCCACACCACCATGCTGGGCGCCGTGGGCCTGCTCCCGGCGGCCGACCTCGACGCCCTGCTGCCCGAGCTGCGCGCCATCTACCGCGACGCCGTCGAGGGCCGCTTCGTCATCGAGGAGGGCGTCGAGGACGTCCACTCGCAGGTCGAGCTGCTCCTGACGCGCCGCCTGGGCGAGGCCGGCAAGAAGATTCACAGCGGCCGCTCGCGCAACGACCAGGTGCTCGTCGACCTTAAGCTCTTCACGCGCGACGCCCTGCGCCGCACGGCCGACGCCCTCGTGCGTCTCTTCAACGAGCTGCAACGCCAGAGCCGCCGCCACGCCTCGGTGCTCATGCCCGGCTACACCCACCTGCAAGTGGCCATGCCCAGCAGCTTCGGTCTGTGGTTTGGCGCCTATGCCGAGAGCCTGTGCGACGACATGCTGCTCGTCGAGGCCGCCTACCGCACGGCCAACCGCAACCCCCTGGGCTCGGCCGCGGGCTACGGCTCGTCGTTTCCCCTCGACCGCACGCTGACCACGCGCCTGCTGGGCTTCGACACGCCCGCCTACAACTCTGTCTACGCCCAGATGGGCCGCGGCAAAACCGAGCGCAACGTGGCCTTTGCCCTGGCCTCCATCGCGTCGACCGTGGCCAAGCTGGCCTACGACGCCTGCCTGTTCAACTCGCAAAACTTCGCCTTCATCCGTCTGCCCGACGAATGCACCACGGGTTCGAGCATCATGCCTCACAAGAAGAACCCCGACGTGTTCGAGCTCATACGCGCCCGCTGCAACCGCCTGCAAGCCCTGCCGCAGGACATCATGATGATCATGAACAACCTGCCCTCGGGCTATTTCCGCGACTTGCAGGAAATCAAGGAGCAGTTCCTCCCGGCCTTCGACGCCCTCATCGACTGCCTCGACATGGCCGCCTACATCGTGCAGCGCGTCGAGGTGCGCACCGACATCACCGACGATCCGCGCTACGACCTCATGTTCTCGGTCGAGGAGGTGAACCGCCGCGTGCTGGCAGGCGTGCCCTTCCGCGATGCCTACAAGCAGGTGGGGCTCGAAATCGAGGCCGGCACCTTCCGCCCCGACCGCCGTCTGCACCACACGCACGAGGGCAGCATAGGCCGCCCGTGCAACGACGAGGTGGACCGCCTCATGCACGACGTGTACAACCGCATCGGCTTCGACCGCGCCGCCGAGGCCGAGCGCAAGCTGGCCCTGGGATGAAGCGCGCCACCCGCCTCTCAGCCCTGCTCCTGGCGGCGGCCCTGGCGGCCGCCTGCTCCGACGACGTGCAGGACGTCTACTCGGGCTATCCCGCCTTCTTCCGCTTCAGCCCAGTCACGTCGGCCCCGCAGCTCTACACGGCCGTGTCGAACCCCGGGCAGTTTTGCACCGTCACCTTCCAGAACGGACAATACTACATCTTCACCGACGCCGCCGGCACATCCACCTCATGGCGCGTCACGGCCCAGCAGCAGTATGGCCAGCCCGTGTGCATCTCGGGTTTCATCGTGGGAACGCCCGCCGTCATGGACATGTCGGGGCGCTTCCCGCTGACGGCCTACGACCTGGTGTGCCCCCACTGCGACGAGACGGCCGCCATCACGCGCCCCGTCGTCTTCGACAGTGAGACGCAGATGGCCTGCCCCCGCTGCGGCAGCACCTACGACCTCAACAACGGCGGCATGCCTGTGGGCGGCCCAGCCACGCGCACGCTCTACCGCTACCACGTGGCGTACAGCCAAGGCACGCAAACGCTCGTCATACAAAACTAAGCCCCACATCCCCCTATCGGCCGGGACGGTACGCCACACCGCCCCGGCCGTTTTGTATCCACCCGCCGCAGCCAAGCGGCAAAGGGCAAGGGAGTGGCCGCGAGGCACGACGGCCTCGAAGAGGCCGGGCTATGAGTAACCTCGGGTGGAGCGCAGCGCAACCCGAGGTGAGGTGGGCTGGTGGTGAAGTCGGCCTCGAAGAGGTCGCTATGCCCGTGGCGGCAGGCGGCATAGACGCCTCTTCGAGGCTGCCC
Organism: uncultured Bacteroidales bacterium; assembly: GCA_949297215.1. Lineage (GTDB taxonomy): Bacteria > Bacteroidota > Bacteroidia > Bacteroidales > Bacteroidaceae > Alloprevotella. Next base: position 135,936 of record CASFRV010000002.1, read on the forward strand.
TCCTTATGTGGACCCGTACCGCGGGTTCCGCTTCGCTCCACCCGCGGCTACTAATAGCCCGGCCTCTTCGAGGCCGCCGGTGCTGCGGAGGACCGACCGCACGGGGCGGGAAGATGGCCGCGCGGTGGGGAGGAATGCCATGGCGGGGCTGCGCCCCGAGCGGGTGAGACGCAATGAATCGCGTCTCTACGTGGCGGATTTCGCCATGCGGCGGGAACGTGTGGCCGCGAGGCGTGACGGCCTCGAAGAGGCCGGGTTATGAGTAACCTCGGGTGGAGCGCAGCGCAACCCGAGGTGGGGCGACGGGTGATGATGTCGGCCTCGAAGAGGTCGCTATGCCCGTGGCGGCTTCGGGGATAGACGCCTCTTCGAGGCTGCCTTTGTTATGCGTGTGCATACCGCGGGTTCCGCTGCGCTCCACCCGCGGCTACTGATAGCCTGGCCTCTTCGAGGCCGCCAGTGCTGCCGCTCATCGGGTTTTTAACACGGAAAATCGATTATTTTCGCGCGCACGCTCCTTCGCTCGCAAATACGCGAAAATCAGAAACCGCTCATTTTCAGATACATAGCTGCGACGTTCGGCCGCACGGACGCACAAAAACGCGAATTTCGCCGCTATATGGCACAAATCGGCCCTAATTTTCCTCCGAAAAGTGGCCTTGGACGTGAATTTCCATCCCTTGGATCGGCCGATCCATGGGATGGAGATGGAAATCCATGGGATGGATCGGTCGGGCCGCCGCACGGACGCACGAAAAAGCCGCATGGACGCGCTGAAAATTCGCTGGAAGGCGCGCGTCGGTCGCTGTCCGCTTTAACGCAGTGCCATATAGCGCACAGGGGGCCGCGGCCGAAAATGGGCGATTTCGGCACACCGCGCGGCCTGTGTGCGGCAAAAACGTTCGCTACCGCAAGTTTCTGCCCCCGAAACGGGACAATTTAGGAAAAAAACGTATTTTTGCAGATAATCAAGGAGAAGAAGCCTGCGGAACGTCCGCCGCCGACACAACGGGGCGGGCGCCTTCTGCCACCGATAGCGACCGAGGCCATGAAAATGATAGTCAACCCGAAGTATGAGCGCCTGCGCAGCTACCTGCGCTCCATCAACGTACACTTCGAACGCGAAGGGCGCGAGATACACAGCGGACGCAACACCATCAAGACGCTGCGCGTCGACGACCTGACGCTCTGCGTGAAGCGCTACGCGCCGCCCTCGCTGCGCGGACGCCTGGCCTGTGCGCTCTACAAGAGTTCGAAAGCGCAGCGCGCCTATATGGCCCCGCTGCTGCTGCGCGAGCGCGGCTTCGAGAGCCCCGAGCCCGTGGCTTTCGTCACGTACAGGACGGGGCTGTTCCGGTCGTCGTCCTACTTTATCTGCCTGCAATCCGACTACCGCCACAGCATGTGCGACGTCGACGCGTTGCCCCCGGCCGAGCGCGCGGAGGTGGTGCGCGCCTTTGCCCGCTTTGCGGCACGGCTCCACGAGGACGGCTTCCTGCACCGCGACTTCTCCTCGGGCAACATCCTCTACGACCGCCGCGGCGACCGCCTGCACTTTGCCCTTGTGGACACCAACACCGTGCGCTGCGGCCGTGCCGTGAGCATCGAGAAGGGCTGTGCCAACCTGGCCCACCTGAGCGGCAGCTCCGCCTTCTTCCACGAGCTGGCCGCCGCCTATGCCGCCGAGCGCGGCGCCGACGCCGACCGCTGCGAGCGCCTCATCCGCCGGGCCCGCGCTGCCCGCTGACGGCCGGGCGCACCGGCCGCCGGCACCGGCCACGGAAAAAAACACCCATTCGGCGATGAAACACACTTACGACTATCTCATCGTGGGCGCCGGCCTGTTTGGCGCCGTCTTTGCCCGCGAAGCCACCGACGCCGGGCGGCGCTGCCTCGTGGTGGACCGCCGGCCCCACACGGGCGGCAACCTCCGCTGCGACGACGCCGACGGCATCCACGTGCACCGCTACGGGGCCCACATCTTCCACACCGCCTCGCGCCGCGCCTGGACGTACGTGCAGCGCTTCGCCGAGTTCAACCGCTTCACCAACGCGCCGCTGGCGCTCTCGGGGGGCGAGCTCTTCCACCTGCCATTCAACATGAACACCTTCAACCGCCTGTGGGGCGTGCGCACGCCGGCCGAGGCCCGCGAGGCCATCGAGCGCCAGCGGGCACCCTACGCCGCCATCGAACGCCCCGCCAATCTGGAAGAGCAGGCTCTCAAACTCGTGGGCCCCGACATCTACCGCCGCCTCATCAAGGGCTACACCGAAAAGCAGTGGGGACGGCCTGCCACGGAGCTCCCGCCCTTCATCATCAGGCGCGTGCCCCTGCGCTTCGTGTACGACAACAACTACTTCGACGACCCCTGGCAGGGCATCCCCGTGGGGGGCTACAACGTCTTGACCGACGCCCTGCTGCGCGGCATCGAGGTGCGCACGTCGACCGACTTCCTCCACCACCGCGGCGAGCTGGAACCGCTGGCCGCGCGCGTGGTGTTTACGGGCTGCATCGACGAGTATTTCGACTGCCGCCTGGGCCGCCTCGACTACCGCAGCCTGCGCTTCGAGCACGAGCGGCTCGACCTGCCCGACTTTCAGGGCAACGCCGTGGTCAACTACTGCGATGCCGACGTGCCCTGGACGCGCATCATCGAGCACAAGCACTTTGAACGCGCCCGCACGCCCCACACGGTCGTCACGCGCGAATATCCCGCCGACTACGCCCCCGGCCGCGAGCCCTACTACCCCGTGAACGACGAGCGCAACACGCGGCTCGTGGAGCAATACCGCGCCCTGGCCGCCGGGCAGCCCAACGTGGTGTTTGGCGGACGCCTGGGCAGCTACACCTATGCCGACATGGACGACACCGTCGACGCCGCCCTCGACCTGGCCGCACGCTTGCTGGCGTGAAGGGGGCGCCTGCCCTTGGCCGTTCGGTCCGAAATGGCTACATTTGCGCCAACCTATAAAAAACGAAACATGCAAAGCCTGCACGTCATCACGCCCGTTAAGGACTCTATCGACCTGACGCTCGAAACCATCGCGTCGGTCATGGGGCAGCGGGCCGACGTTCCTTATATATATACGGTGTATAACGACTTCAGCACGCCCGAAAACACCGCAAGGCTCGAACGGGCCTCGCGCGAGATGGGCTTCCGGCTGGTCAACCTGGCCGACCTGACCGACCACCCCTCGCCCAACTATCTGCTCGTCTTGCAGACGGCGCGCCGCGAGGCCCTGGCTGCCGACGCCGGCCTGCTCATCGTCGAGTCGGACGTGGTGATGGCCCCCGACACCTTGCAGGGGCTCTACGACGGAGCCCGCCAGCGGCCCGACTGCGGCATTGCCGCCGCCGTGACAACCGACCGCGAGGGACGCATCAACTATCCCTACGAATATGCCATCGGGCAGGAAAACCGCGTGACGGCCGTCAGAAAGCATTGCAGCTTCTGCTGCTCGCTGCTCACGCCCGCCCTGATGCGCACCGTCGACTTCGACCGCCTCGACGCCGGGAAAAACTGGTTCGACGTGACCATCTCGCACGAGTCGCTCGCCGGTGGTCTCTCCAACTATCTCTTCACCACGCTGCCCGTATGGCACCGCCCGCACGGCAGCCGCCCGTGGAAACTGCTGAAACACAAGAACCCCTTGAAATACTACTGGATAAAGTACACCAAGGGTCTCGACAAAATCTGAACACACCGCCCGCCGCATGACCGTCCTCAACCATTGCACCCTCGTGGTCCACCCCGACTTTGCCTCTCTGGCCCCCTTCGTCCGCTCGCTGCCCGAACGCTTCGCGCGGGGCGAGGGCCGGGTGATCCACCGTGGACGCAACGAGCTGCGCCTCATGCAGGTCGGCACCGAGAGCGTGGTGGTCAAGATGTTCCGCCGGCCCAACGTGGTGAACCGCTGGGTCTACGGCACGCTGCGCCCCTCCAAGGCCAAGCGCTCGTTCGACAACGCCCTGCTGCTGCGCCGCCTGGGCATACCCACCCCCGCTCCCGTGGCCTACATGACGCTGCGCCGCGGCCTCAGCTTCGACCGCAGCTTCTACGTGAGCCTCGCCTCGCGCTGTCCCCACCGCTACGAGGAGCTCTTCGAGCGCCCGTTCAGCTACATGGACGACGTGCTGCGCGCCATCGGCCGCATGACGGCCCGCCTGCACGAAAACCACCTGGCCCACAAAGACTACGGCCGCGCCAACATCCTCTTTGGCCGGGCCGACGACGGCAGCATCGCGCTCGACCTGGTCGACCTGAACCGCATGCACCACGGCCCCCTCGACATGAAGGCGGGCTGCAAAAACTTTGAGCGCCTGCCCGCCACGCCCCACATGCACCGCGTCATGGCCGAAGCCTATGCCCGCGCGCGGGGCTTCGACCCCGAGGCGTGCTACCGCCTCATGGCTGCCTACCGCAGCACGCAACCCGGGAAAATCGACGGGCGCTACTAACGAAACATCCCCCATCATGGAAGAAAGAAACGTCATTGCCGTCGTCGTCACCCACAACCGCCTGCCTCTCTTGCAGCGCTGCGTGGACTGCCTGCGCGCCAACGCGCCGGGACGCATCATCGTCGTCGACAACGGCTGCACCGACGGCACGGGCCCCTGGCTCGACGCCCAGGAGGGCCTGCACGTCGTCCATCAGGACAACGTGGGCGGCTCGGGCGGCTTCCACCGCGGCATGAACGAGGCCCGCCGCCTCGGCGCCGCCTGGATATGGTGCATGGACGACGACGTCTTTCCGCGCCCGGGCTGCCTGCACGAGCTGCTCTCCTGCGCCGCCGCCACGGGAGCGGCCATCCTGGCCCCGCGCCGCCTGCTCGACGGCAAGGTCTACACCAACGACTTCCGCGGCGTCGACCTGACGCATCCCTTCGCCTCGCTCTACACGGGCCGCCTGGCCACCGACCCGCCCGACGGGCCCACCGAGATTGCGGGCACGGCCTTCGAGGGGCCCCTCGTGCGGCGCGACGTGGTGGAGCGCATCGGCCTGCCCAACAAGGAGCTCTTCATCTTCTGCGACGACACCGACTACTGCCTGCGCGCCGGCCGTGCGGGCTTCAAGATCGTGTATGTGCCCACGGCGCTGATGGACAAACAGCCCTTTTTCAGCGAGGACGACTGGGCCACGCGCAACCGGAAGAAAAAGTGGAAGCGCTTCTACCAGGTGCGCAACGCCACCTATCTGAACCACCACTACGGCCGCACGTGGGGCGTGCGCTGCCTGCGCGGCTTCATGGGCATGGCGGGCTACGTGCTCACGGCCCTCGTCACGGCGCCCTTCTCGGACGCCTACACCTGGGGCGACATACCGCGCTTCTGGCGCGCCTGGCGCGACGGCATGGCCGAGCGGCTCGGCACGCTGCCGCCCCCCGACGCCCGCCCCCGGCACAGTCACGGCTCCAACGAACAGACACCATCATGATACACATCGCCTGCAACATCGACGAACGCTATGCGCAACACTGCGCCGTGACGCTCGTCTCAGTCTTCACCAACAACCGCGGGAAGGACATCACGGTACACATCATCGCCCGCAACCTCACAGAAACTTCGCGCAACCGCCTCGCTGAGCTGGCCGCCGCCTACGGCGCCACGCTGCGCTTCTACGAGCCCGCGCCCGACCTGCTCGACGGGTTCAGCATACGCAAGTGTGGCGACCGCATCTCCATCACGGCCTACTACCGCTGTCTGCTCACCGAACTGCTGCCTGCCGACGTAGACCGCGTGCTCTATCTCGACTGCGACCTGCTCGTGCTGCGGCCCCTCGACGAGCTGTGGCAAACGCCGCTCGACGGCGTGGCCGCCGGCGTGGTGGAGGACATCGCCAACGACGACGCCGCGCGCTACGCCCGCCTGGAATATCCCCAAGAGCTGGGCTACTTCAACTCGGGCGTCCTGCTGCTCAACCTAAGCTACTGGCGCGAGCACCGGCTGGCCGATGCCTGCCGCGACCTCATGCACCACCACCCCGAGCGCATCGTCTACAACGACCAGGACCTGCTCAACTGCGTGCTGTGCCGCTCGAAGCGCACGCTGCCGCTCGTGTGGAACGTGCAGGACGCCTTCTACCGCCGGCCCGCGGAGCTCACGCCCGCCTGGCGCAGCAAGTATGCCGAGGCCCTGCTCCACCCCGCCATCCTCCATTACAGCAACCGCAAGCCGTGGCTCTACGACAGCCAGCACCCGCTGCGCAGGCTCTACCACGACTATCTGGCCCTGACGCCCTGGGCCGGGGCACCCGCCGGCCTCACCGCGGCCGACGCCGTGAAGCGCTTTTTCCGCCTGCTGCCCTTCTACCTGCGGCTGCGCCGCCCCAAATATGTCGATCTGAGCCAAATCTGACCCACTGCCCGCCATGCCCTCGCCCGTCAAGCGCTTTTTCAAAAGCATCGAAACCTTCTTCGTGCGCCGCAAGCAGCTGCGCATCGTGGGCTACCTGCTCGACCGCTGCGGCGGCCGCGAGCTCCTGGACCGCTACGCCGGGGCCCGCGCCACCGAGCCCGTCGGCGCCACGTCGCCCTTGTGGGTGTGCTGGTGGCAGGGCGAGGCGTCGATGCCTCCCTTGGTGCGCGCCTGCTACGCCTGCCTGCGCCGCCAGGCGGGCCGCCACCCCGTGCGCCTCGTCACCAAGGACAACTACGGAGCGTACGTGAACTTCCCGCCCTACATCATGGAGCGCGTGGCCGACGGGCGCATCTCGCTCACCCACTTCTCCGACCTGCTGCGCGTGGCCCTGCTCTCGCGCCACGGCGGCATCTGGGCCGACGCCACCCTGCTGCTGCCCGGCCCCGGCGTGGACGACATCGTCGACCCCGCCGCCACGTTTTGGAGCTGCCACCACCGTCCCATCTACCACAACATATCGCGCGGCGGATGGGTGGGCTTCTTCTGGGCCTGCGGCAAGGGTCACCCGCTGCCCTCGTTCATCCTCGACCTCTTCCTGAGCTATTGGAAAAACCACGACAAGATTGTCGACTACCTCTTCATCGACTACGCCTTTGCCCTAGCCCGCGCGGGCATACCCGCCGTGCACGACGCCATCGAAGCCATCCCCCTGACGGTGATGGGCCCGCTGGGCAAACGCCTGGACGAACCCTACGACCCCGAAGCGTGGGAAAGCTACCGCCGCGACTATCAGTTTCACAAACTCAACCGCAAGGCACGGCTCGTCACGGCCACCCGCGACGGACGCCCCACCAACTATGCACACATCCTGGGGGAATTGACAATTGACAATGGACAATTGACAATTGACAATGAAGCTCCTGACGCAAAGCACCGACCATGAACAGCAGCCAACGAAACATAGCAGCCGACGAACGGCTCCTTTCATCCTTCCGCCCATCCTCAATTGTCCATTGTCAATTCTCAATTGTCAATTCTCAATTGTCAATTGTCAATTCTTAAGCCGCCATGCTCTACTATCCCCTCTATGCCCTGCTCTATCTGCTCTCGCTCCTGCCGTGGCGCGTGCTGTACGCCGTGAGCGACCTGCTGTTTCACCCCCTGTACCACTGGCTGCGCTACCGTCGCGGCGTCGTGGAGCGCAACCTGCGCGAAAGCTTCCCCGAAAAGACCGACAAGGAACGACGGGCCATCGAACGGCAGTTCTACCACTTCCTGTGCGACTACGCCGTGGAGGTCGTCAAGCTCTTCTCCATTTCGAAGCGCAACATGATGCGCCACATGGAGTTCGTCGGCGTCGACAAGCTGCGCGCCGAGCTCGACCGCGAGGGAAAGAAGTTCTGCTTCCTCTACCTTGGGCACTACTGCAACTGGGAATACGTGGCCTCGCTCCAATACTGGCTGCCTGCCGTCCACTGCGGGCAGATCTACCACCGGCTCTACAACAAAGCGTTCAACCGTCTGTTCCTGCGCATCCGCGGCCAGTTTGGCGGCGAAAACATCCCCATGAAAGAAACGTTCCACCGCATCCTGCAACTGCGCCGCCAGGAGCGCCCCGTCATGATAGGCTTCATAGCCGACCAGGCCCCGGGCTGGGAGAGCATGCACCAGTGGACCACGTTTCTCCACCACGACACGTCGTTCTTCATAGGCACCGAGCGCATCGGCAAGCTCGTCGATGCCGCCATCTACTACGTCGACATCGATCGGCCCCGCCGCGGCTACTACCGGGCCACGTTCCGCCTCATGTCGATGCACCCCGCCTCGCTCCCCGACTACCAGCTCACCGACGCCTATGCCCGCTGCCTCGAAGAGCAGATAAGGCGCCACCCGGCCTACTGGCTGTGGAGCCACAAACGCTGGAAGCGCACCAAGGAAGAATGGCTGCGCCGACAGGGCGACAAGGCTGCCGACTGAGCCGGGAGCGCCCCCACCCGCCCACAGACCGAAGCTGCACGAAAAGGCACGCCCACTCCTTATTTATATATAGGCCCTCGCGCCCGCAGCCACACGCCCCGGGGCCGCGGGCAGCCTTTAAGTAATGTGGGAAAAAGCCAAAAAAACATAGCGCCCTTGGCCGGGCTGACGAAAGCACGTATTTTTGCGGCCCAAAACGCTTTCGGAAATGGAACAGCTCAGACGAACCGCCATCGAAGAATACGCTTTGCGTCTTATCCTCCCGGCCAAACGAAGGGAGAAGTATCGCCTGCGCCACACGGGCCTGCCTCCTTATTCTTCTTTCCCCGACTGATATTTCTTTTAAAGCCCAACTGCTGACGACAGACTGCCGCCCGCAGCCATCAGTACGCCCGCCTCGCCGCGGACGCACGCTCTCGTCGTCATTAAGCCTGCCCCACCGGGACGGGCCGGGCTGCCCAACTCTTTTTTATTCACCCCCTAACAAACAAACAGCATGAAACAATCGGAAACAAGCAAGAGACCCTACACGGCCCCCGCGGCCATCGTCATCAGCCTGGAAACGGAGCCGCTGCTCGCCGCGTCGGGCGCGGAGCAGGGCGAGAACGACTTCAAGGACGGAGGCTCCTACGGACGCGGAGGCGCCCGCAAAAGCTCCATCTGGGACCGCTCGGAGAGCAACGTCTGGAACTGACACCATCACTCACCCATCAACCAACAACAACATCATGAACCAGCAACACAGATTGACAAGGATCGTAAGCAAAGCCCTGCCGCTCCTGCTGCTGGCAGCCGGGACGGCGTTCACAGCCTGCTCCGACGAACTGGAAACACACGGCCCCGCGCCGCAGGAAAAGCCCGCAGGCCTCGTGCTCAACGGGTCGATGCCCGGCGCAACGGCCGACGCCCGTGCCTACGTGGACGAGCGCGGCGGCTTCTTCTGGAACGCGGGCGACAGCATCCTCGTGACCGACAGCTTTTACAGCAGTTTCGGCGCGATGTTCACAGCCACGTTCAGCGCCTCGCCCGAGTCGGACGGCAAGAAGAAGGCCCTGTTCCAGTTCGACGTGGCGGGAGCCGACCCCAACGACATGAACCTGTATCTGGTGCGCCACCTGCAACAGCAGGCCACAGATTACAGCGTCATCTTCCCGCAGACGGCCGACCGCGGCGACGACAAAGAGCTGGGAGCCTACTACCAATACTCGTTCCCCGCGACCCTCGTGCAGCAGGGGCGCACCAGCCGTCACCTGGGCCGCCACATGCTCATGACCTCGGGCCGCATCGACATCGACCGCAGCGCGCCCGACGGCGGAGGCATCACGGAGGAGGACGGCTTCGTGCGCCTGCCCCACTTCGGCCTGCGGCACCGCACGAGCCTGCTGCGCCTGCGCATCGTGAACCGCCAGCAAAACCCCGTCAACGTGAAGAGCGTGAGCGTGGCGGCCCGCATGAAGAACGGCAGCACGGCCTACTTCCTGCCCCGCTGCTCCTATTACGTGGCAACCGACAGCCTCGTCGCCGGCTCCTCCGGATCCTACGGCACGCTCAGCGTCAGCCTGCGCGACGGCGACGCCGCCCACTGCACCGTGCCGGCCGGGGGCGAGCTCTCGGCCTATGCCCCGCTGCTGCCCGTGAGCACGGCCGACGTGGCGTTCACCTTCGTCGTGCAGACCGACGACGCGCAGTATAAGACGCTGACCTTCGACGGCAACCTCGTCGCGGGACGGCGCTTCGAGGCCGGGACCTACTACACGTTCGAGCTGCTCGTCGACCACAACCTGTCCGTGCAGAGCTGGGAAGAAAACACGCTCGACAACATCAGCTTCGGGCAGGAAACGTTTGCCCTGAGCGCCGGCAGCCTGGCGCTGCCCCTCGAAGGCGGAGACGCCCCGCTGCGCGTCGAATGCTCCGAGCCCGACGGCTGGCGCCTCGTGGCCTACCCCGAATGGCTCACGGCCGACGTCGGTTCGGGCCCGCAGGGCACCACCAACATCCGCCTTTCGGCCACGGCCGCCACGGCCGAGCGCAGCGGCACGCTCTGCTTCGCCGCAGGCAACCTGCGGAAATGGATCACCGTGCGCCAGACCGACACGGCCCCCGCGGCCGACGACGCCATCACCGTGACGGCCGACGAGATGAACGCCCCACCCACCTGCGCATCCTGCAAGACGACGAGCCCGCGGCCGTCTACTGCGACGCCACCCAACGCTCGTTCAACACGGCCGAACCCTTGCAGGTGAGCGTCGAGGACGGCCGCCTGCACCTGCGCTTCTATTCGCCGCGCAAGCTCGAAGACGTCGAGATATGGGCCCGCATGCCCTCGCTCTCCGACGAGGAGTTTCTGCTGGCCCGCTTCGAGGAGGTGGCCCCCTTCGTCGACTTCTACACCGACCTGCCCTTCCTCACGCGCGACTGCACCTTCCGCACCGCCTCGGGGCGGCAGATGAAGGTGAGGCGCAACCCCTACTTCCCCGACGCCATGCTGACGCTGCGCGCCGCGGGCTACTGCCCCTACTGGCGCACGCTCGAACAGATCAAGCACGGCTGGACCATCTCTTTCAGCCTCTACGGCGGCGACCCCACCAAGCCCGACGGCGGCCCCTCGCCCAACTGGCTCGGCATACGGCCCGTCCACTGCCGCGAGGCCGTAGCCCTGTTTCTCAACGTGGGCTATGTCTTCAGCTCGAAAGAGGCCGAAGCCCTCTTGTATGCCAACGAGGACAAGCTCTATGGCAACGGCGGCACGGACGACCCCGTGTCGGCCCTGCGCGTCGTCCGGCAGATGCAGACGCCCCGGAGCCTGCGCGTCGGACTCGTGAACGACAGGCATGCCGCCGGCCTGGGAGGAGGCGGCGTGTTCGGCCTCGACCAGTGGCGCTGGCTCAACTATCACGACGACTGGGGAGCCTGCACCGTCATGTTCCACGAGCTGGGCCACGTGCTGGGCTACAACCACAGCAGCAGCTTCACAAACGGGCCATGGGCCCACGAGCTGATGAGCCACTTCTACCTGAATCGCCGCGAGGAGCTGCCCGTCAACACGACGGCCTACCTCGACAGCAAGAACAACCCCAACCTATATAAATAAGGAGACACCCATGAACAGATACACATCCTGCCTCCGCCACACGGCCCGCCTGCTTGCGGCGGCCACCCTGCTCCTCACGGCTGCCTGCGGGGCCGACGACCTGGCGCCTGCCGCCCCGACCAGTAGCGACGCCGTGAGCTTCAGCCTCGACGTGATGCACCCCGACACGGCCGGCGCCCCGACGCGCAACGCCGCGACAACCGACAACGACATACGCACGCTCGACGTACTGGCCTTCGACGCCGACGGCCTTTTCCGCGGCCACTATGCCGCAGGCGAGCTCTACACCATCGACGGCGGCGCCCGCTGGCTCTACCGCCTGCCGCTCAGCCAAGACGAGGCCCGGGGCCTGCGCTTCGTGTTCCTGGCCAACGTACACGACGAGGTGGCGGCAGCCGTGCAGGGCGGCCTCATCTGCCACAAGGACGACGTGCACCGCCACGTCCTCTTCGACACGCCGTGGCTCGCGGCCGGCACCGACGCGCTCTTTCCCATGTGGGGCGAAACGCCCGACGCCTACGACCCCGCCGCCGCGGAGCAGGGCCTCAACCGCGTGGCGCTGCTGCGCGCCGCCTCGACCGTCGACGTCGTTCTCAACGGCAACGCCACGGAAGCCTTTGGCATCAGCGGCTTCAAGCTGGGCTGCGTCAAGGTGTGCGACGTGCCGCTGCAAAGCACGGCCGCCCCGGCCCCGGGCCACTTCGAATGGGTGCGCCGCGAGACGGGCGGCAGCGTGCGCAACGAGTATGCCGTGACGGCAGCCACCGTGGCCGCGACGACAGCGACGGCCTCGTTCCAGACCGAAGGCACCACGCCCGTCAACGCCATACGCGGGCAGATCGTCGTGCCCGAGTCGGCCGCCGACGGAGCGTGGAACACGACGTTCCTCGTCGGCGGCTACTACGGCGACGACGGCCGCCTCACGTGGTACAGGCTCAACCTTGCCGCCCCCGACGCGGCCGACGGCACCCCGCAACCCGCCGACCTGCTGCGCGGCCGCCGCTACATCCTGAACATCACGCGCGTCACGGCCGCCGGCCACAGCTCGCCCGACGAAGCCCTGGCCCACCCGTCGGAACACATCAGCGCCACGCTCGAGCTGCGCCCCGAAGCCGACGGACTCACCCACGTGGCCTACGACGCCCACAGCTATCTGGCAGCCTCGGCCTCCGGCTTGCACGTGGCGCCCGGCGGCGGGGCGGAGCTCCACGTGCTCACCAATGCCCCGGCGGGCTGGACGCTCGACGGTCTGCCCGCGTGGCTCACGGCCTCGGCCCGCTCAGGACCGGGCGGCACGACGGCCGTCGTCCGCCTGAGCGCCAGCGCCGACGCCGCCACCGGGCAAGCCGACGCCGCCACCCTCAGCCTGCGGGCCGGCCGCCTCACGCTCCCCGTCACCGTGCGCATCGGCACGGGCGGCACCATCCTCTACGAAAGTCCCTACGTCCGCGAAGCCCTCGGGGCCGACGCCCTCGGCCTGCCCGCCGACGCCTTCGAGCCCGCCGCCCTGGCCTTTGTGCAGGAGCGCTACCTCGTCGTGGCCAACAACCACCGCACGGCCACGGCCGGCCCCTCGCTCATCGTCTACGACCGCGAGGCCGGGCAGGTGGCCGCCACCGTCGACAGCTGGACGCATGAGGGGCAGACGCTCACCTTCCGCGGCACCGACGCCGCCCCCGACCAGATCGACGACCTCTCCTACGACGCCCGCACGGGCCGTCTCTACGTGGCCCGCCGCCAGTCGTGCGTCGACGTGTTCGACTTGAGCGACCCCGCCCGCCCCGCCTACGTCAGCCGCATCGGCAAGCAGGGGCAGCGCGCCGAGCACGTCAGGAACCGCCTCTGCGGCAGCGGGGCCGTGCTGGCCACGGAGCGCTACCTCCTCGTGCGCGACGAAATAGACCTCGACACCTACGTCTACGCCGACATCCTGCCCGAGGCCTTCGAGGAAATCAGCTGCCTGACGCGCGACGACCGCAACCTGCGCCACAGCGGCCACCAGCCGGCCCAGATGGCCGTCGACCCCGTGGACGGCTCCGTCTACCTCACCGACTGGGACGCCACCTTCCGGGGCATCTACCGCATCGACCCCACGCGCGCCGACGCCCTGGCCGAAGCCGGCCGCCGCTGGCAGCAGCTCGATCTGCGCGCCGGGCGCCTGCCCCTCGGCTACCGCCCCACCGGCCTGCTCGTCACGGCCCACAAGGTGTACGTCACCCGCAGCGACGGCACGCTCGACGTCTTCGGGCGCAGCCTCCTGGCCGCCACGCCCGCCACGCGCGCCGCAGCGCCACGCCCCGAGCGCAGCCTCAACCTGCGCACCGCCACCGGCCGCCCCGGGCGCTTGCAAAAAGTGTATCAAGACCCCGCCTCGCCCGCCGACCTATGGAGCATCGACGCCGAAACCCGCGCCGCCGTGCGCCTCGGCTTCCACTCCGCCGGCATCGAGGTGACCCCTTGACTCCGCGCCCGCCCTGGCGCACCCCATCCTCCGAACCGTCCCCGACGAGCAGCGTCCCCACCGCCCTCGCCGGGGACGTTTCTGTAAGCATACCGCCCCGGGCGGGCAGCCGCAAGGGATAAACTTGCCGACAGGCGCGACCGAAAAACATTTTTTTGAGAATTTAAGCGTGTTTCCGTCCGGTTTCACGGAAAATCCCTACCTTTGTCGCGTGGCCAGTCAGCCCGGAGGGGTTGGTGGGCCGCCTTACGGAAGTCCGACGACGCTTGCAGTTGCCCCGGCAGCCCAAGGGCGTCCGACGACATGAGAAAGGACGTTTACGGACGTAGACTTCGGGGTCTCAAATCTCGCAAATTTGTCAACCTCCATCGAAGATACGGCAACGTGACGTCCGCGCTGGGTGTATTGTACCCATACGGCAGGCCATCAATGGCCGCTGCATGGACTGCGATATATCAACGGCGTGGGCTGACTGCGTTGCTTATCCTTTGGAGGAGGCAATGCGAGAGCCTGAGACCTGGGATAAGCGAAAGTAGAAACTCCCACGTCTTTTTTCGTACCCCACACTTACATCAAACATTCACCGCCCTTTTCGGGAGTTTGCGGGCACAAAAAACTTTTTACGCCATGAAACGCGACGAAGAAAAGAGAAACGAACTGCAATCGCGCCGGGAGTTCTTCAAGAACGCAGCCAAGAAGACCCTGCCCATCCTCGGTGCGCTTGTGTTGGCAGGCATGCCAAGCGTGCTGAGAGCCAGCGAAACTGAATTAGGATGCAAGTATGGCTGTTCAACAGGCTGCTATACATCTTGCAACTATACTTGTAAATCAACTTGTAGAGACACGTGTAAAGGTAGTTGCAGAGAAACTTGCAAATATACATGCACAGGAACTTGCAAAAATTCCTGCAGAGGAGGATGCGAGTACAGTTCTCGCTAATAATCAATGCAACGAGAAAACAGGAATTGCGCTTGGTTATAACATGGGAGATAGCCCAATTCATCATAACCTCGGGCAATTCCTTTCCTAATTCAAAGTTGCTTTAATTACGTAGCAAATAAATTCAAAAGAAAAGGGACACGATGAAAACAACATGGGCAAAAAGTCTTTTATTCGCGCTTGCTCTCACCGGTATGATGGCCTGCGAAGAAGATGATGTAAGGCAAGACACAGACATCGAAATCAACATTCCGTCGAAAGACGTCACCCCTCCGTCACTCGAAAAGTACTTAACAACGACTGATATGGACGGTTTTTCCATTCGTGCGCGTTTTGACAACGGAGGTGACGATACAAGTAATATGAGTTGCACTGTTCATTGGCGGGCCTACACGTCCAAGCCTTCATCCAAACCTTCCATGTCGGCCATGAACCGACATGAAAGCATGAGGGTGTATGCAAGTACGAAGAAATCGACCACTTTCGACAAATCGCACGCAGGGTACAGCGGCGGCACCTACATCTATTACTATATGGAGTGTAAAAACAGCAAATACACCTGCACGACGCCCGTCAACTATACCATCGTTAAACGCTAACCTGCATGAGCATCAAAGAAAACGACAGGGGGTGGCAATCGGGCATGGCCAAAAACATCACCTTCATCGTGACGAAGGACTGCCAGCTGGCTTGCAAGTACTGCTACCTCGTGGGCAAGAACACGAAGGAGCGAATGCCGTGGGACGTGGCCCGGCAGGCCATCGACTACATCCTGGATCACGAGGCGGAGATGAAGGAGGAAAGCGTCGTATGGGACTTCATCGGCGGAGAGCCGTTCCTGGAAATCGACCTGATAGACCGCATCTGCGACTATCTCAAGACGGAGATGTTCCGACGCGGCCACCACTGGTTCAACTCCTACCGCTTTTCGTTCTCGACCAACGGCATCAACTATCACGAGGAGAAGGTGCAGCGGTTCATCGAGAAGAACCGCTCGCACCTCTCCATCGGCATCACCATCGACGGCACGGAGCGCAAGCACGACCTCAACCGCGTCTACAAGGGCAGCGGCCGCGGGTCGTACCAGGACGTGGTGCGCAACATACCGCTCTGGCTCTCGCAGTTTCCCGACGCGGGTACGAAGGTGACCATCAGCTCGGCCGACATTCCTTACATCAAGGAGAGCGTGCTGCACCTCTACTCGCTGGGCATCCGCGAGGTGAACATCAACTGCGTCTTCGAGGACGTATGGCAGGAGGGCGACGACCGCCTCTTCGAGCAGCAGCTCATGGAGCTGGCCGACGCCATCATCGACGGCGGCCTCTACGAGGACTGCGCCTGCTCCTTCTTCACGGAGCATCTGGGCAAACCGCTCGACTGCGTCAGCCAGAACCAGAACTGGTGCGGCGCGGGCCGCATGCTGGCCGTCGACGCCGAGGGCAACTTCTATCCCTGCACGCGCTTTGCGCAGTATTCGCTGCGCTCCAAGCCGGCCCTCATCATCGGCAACGTGCGCGACGGCATCGACCGCAACAAGCTGCGCCCCTTCCTCACGCTGGACCGCTGCACGCAGTCGCCCCGCAAGTGCATCGACTGCGAGGTGGCCGAGGGCTGCGCCTGGTGCCAGGGCGAGAACTACGACGCCGCCGCGACACCCACCATCTTCCAGCGCTCCACGGCCATCTGCCTGATGCACAAGGCGCGCGTGCGGGCCAACAACTACTATTGGAACCGCCTGTTCCGCAAGCTGGAGCTGGATGACGCGCGCGAGGCGTACGAGCAGCGGAAGAAAGAAACGAAAAACGTAACCTGCTGAAAGGAGGAAAGCCATGCTGCAATATCTTGTCATTCTGCTGGACGACGCTGCCGCGTCCTTCTGCCACTACTCTTCCGCCGGCCGCGCGCCGCGCCCCATGCCGGCCGACGTGCTGCGCCGGGGCATACGCTTCGCCATGACCGAAAACCTGAACGTGCAGTTTGTCTACTCCGCCGGGGAGGTGACTGCCGACGTGGCCGCCCTCGTCGAGAGCGTTGACCACGTGAAGATAAAACCCGCCGGGGCCCCGGGGCCGGCCGACGTCACCGTCGTCGACGGCTTCGACGGCCTGCCCGCCGAGCCCGCCGAGGGCGCCACCTACGTGCTCCGCACCGACCGCGCCGCCCTCTTTGCCCGCCGCGGCGAACTGGCGCCTGTGCTCGCGCGTGCGGCGCGGCTCAACCTCGTGCTCACCGACGTGGAGCGCTTTGCCGATGCCGACGTGGCGGCCTACGCCGAAACGCTCGACGAGCTGGCCGGCCTCGTCGCCGGGCAGTATGCCGCGGGCCGCGCGCCCCAGCTCAACGTGCTCACCGACCGCCTGCTGCTCACGCAGATGAACAGCTGCGGCGCGGGCGAGACGTGCCTCACGCTGGCGCCCGACGGCCGCTTCTACGTGTGCCCGGCGTTCTACCTCGCCCCCGACGCCACGCCCGTGGGCAGCCTCGACGAGGGGCCCGCCGTGCCCAACGCGCAGCTCTACCGCCTGGACCACGCCCCGCTCTGCCGCCGCTGCGACGCATGGCAGTGCCGCCGCTGCGTGTGGCTCAACCGCCAGACGACGCTCGAGGTGAACACGCCCGGCCACGAGCAGTGCGTGGCGGCCCACGTGGAGCGCGAGGCGTCGCGCCGCCTGGCCCTGCGGCTGCGCGAGGCGGGCATCACCCTGCCGGGAGCGCAGGAGATAGAGAAACTCGACTACTTAGACCCTTTTGACGTAAGAGAAACATGGTAAAGAAACTGATCGGGCAGGTAACTGCCGAGGAAAAAGACGCCATACAGCGTCTCTACGAACGCCGCAACGGCTTGAACGAACTGGCCCAAATCGTGACGGCCGACAACGACGGCCTCTACGAAAAGCTCGTGGCCGACATGGGCGACACCGCCACGCGCTTCCAGGCGTGGTGGGACAAGATGGCGCAGAAATACGCCTGGGAGGGCTGCGAGGGCGGCCACTGGGAAATCAACTTCGACACGTGCGAAATCTATCTGGTGGGAGGAGACGCCTTATGATAGCCCCGCTGATGATCGGGACGACCGAGCTCGTCCTGCTGGCAGGCATCGCCCTGCTCCTCTTCGGCGGCAAGAAGCTGCCCGAACTGATGCGCGGCATGGGCCGCGGCGTGAAAAACTTCCGCGAGGGGCTGAACGAGCCCGAGGCCCCCGCCGACGGGGAGACGCCGGCCGACGCTCCGGCCGGCGAGGCTGCCGGGAGCAACGATGCCCCCACGGCCACGAAGCCCGCCGCCACGGAGAGCGACGCCGACAGCCGCCCCGCACAGACCACGGCCGCCAAGGCTGAACCCGCCGGCACGGCACCGGCCAAGGACGCGACGCGCCATGACTGAGCAGGGCGCCCTGATGACATTCGGAGAGCATCTTGACGCACTGCGCAGGATGCTCTTCCGCATTTTGGGCGTGACGCTCGTGCTGGGCGTGGCCGTGTTCTGCCTGAAAGACGCCACGTTCCGCCTGCTGCTGGCCCCGACCGACAGCCACTTCGTCACGTGGCGCTGGCTCGACGCGCTGGGCCGCCGGCTGGGGATGGACCTGAGCGCGGGGAGCTTCCGCGTGGAGCTCATCAGCACGGAACTCGCCGCACAGTTCAAGACGCACGTCACCACCTCCCTCTGGCTGGCCCTGCTGGCGGCCTCGCCCTACATCGTCTTCGAGCTGTTCCGCTTTGTGGCCCCCGCCCTCTACGCCGCCGAGCGCCGCCGCTCGCGCTGCGTGGTGGCCGCCGTCTACGTGCTCTTTGCCGTGGGCGTGGCGGTGAGCTACTACGTTGTGTTCCCCATCTCGCTGCGCTTTTTGGGCACCTATCAGGTGGCGCCGGGCGTGACGAACCAGATCAACCTCTCGTCGTACATCGCCATGTTCACGAGGCTGACGTTCCTGATGGGCCTCGTGTTTCAGCTCCCCGTGGCGGTGCTCTTTCTCACGCGCATGGGCCTGGTGAGCGCCGCCCTGCTGCGCCACTACCGCCGCCACGCCGTCCTGCTCATCTGCATCGTGGCCGCCGTCATCACGCCGCCCGACGCCCTCTCGCTCGTGCTCGTGGCCACCCCCATGTGTCTGCTCTACGAGGTGAGCCTGCGCCTGGCCGGCCGGGCGGAGCGCCGACGCAGCAAGGCGGAAGCAACATAGGCCCGGCCGGCCACGACGGCACGACGCCACAGGGCGGACCACCCATGCGGCGCGGAATGATGGCCGCGAGGCCGGATGTCCGGCCCACGCGGCGGGGAGGAATGCCACGGCGGGGCTACGCCCCGAGCGGGTGAGACGCGATAAATCGCGTCTCTACGTGACGGATTTCGCCTGCGGGCGCGAGCGTGTGATGATTTCATGCGGCGGCGGTTTTCCGCGGGCGGGGCGGTGGTGCACCGGCAGCGAAGCTGTCGACCCCATAGGGGTCGCACTTTCTATAACCGCGGGTGAGCGAAGCCACCCGCGGACAGGAAGCACACACCACTCCGACCCCATAGGGGTCGAACTTCACACCGACGTCGTGCGAACCGCGGGATGCCGGCCTACGGGCGTCGGCTTCTCCGCAGCATCCATTAGACGGGCGACAGCCTCGCTGCTCCGCGGGTGTGCCTGCGGCCTACCCGCGGTAGTGGGAAGTTGGACCCCTATGGGGTCCTTTTTCTTTTGTTGTTCCTGTCCGCGGGCCTGTCCGCGGGTTCGCCTTTGGCTCACCCGCGGTTATAGAAAGTTCGCCCCCTATGGGGGCGCCTGCCTCGCGGTCCCTCCGCTCACCGCCCGGATGGCTATTCTGCGGGGAAGAATGTCGAAGCGGGGCTGCGCCCCGAGCGGGTGAGACGCGATGAATCGCGTCTCTACGTAGCGGATTTCGCCTGCGGCTGGAAGCCCCATCACCTTGTCCGCAGCCCGGGTTTTTAACACTGAAAATCGATTATTTTCGCGCGGCTGCTCCTTCGCTCGCAAATACGCGAAAATCAGAAACGCCTGATAATGAAATACATCCGTGCGACGGACCTTCACAAAACACGCGCAGATGGGCTTTTTTGCCGCTATATGTCACAAATCGCCCCTAATTTTCCTCCGAAAACTGGCCTTGGATCGAAAATTCCATGGGATGGATCGGCGAATCCATGGGATGGAAAGGAAAATCGATGGGATGGATCGATTGCGCGGCCGCATGGATACACAAAAAAGCCGCATGGACGCGCGGAAAATTCGCTGGAACGGGCGACGGCGCGGGTGTCCGCTTTAACGCAGTGCCATATAGCGCACAGGGGGCGGGCGGCCCTGCCGAAAGGCCGGCGAGGAGGCCGGCGGAGGCCTGCTGCGGCGGCCCGTGGCGCGCTGCGGCGCAAAAAAGCGGCTTTCTTTTTGCTTGTTTGGCGGGCATGGCGTAACTTTGCCTCACGTACAAAAGCATCAAGACTGCAAACAGACACAGCATGAAAGTAGCAATAGTGGGCGCCAGCGGCGCCGTCGGCCAAGAATTTCTCCGCGTCCTTGCCGAGCGCGACTTCCCCATCGACGAACTCCTCCTTTTCGGCTCGGCACGCAGCGCGGGCCATACGTACGACTTCCGCGGGAAGCCCGTCAGCGTGCGGCTCCTGCAACACGGCGACGACTTCCGCGGCGTCGACATCGCCTTTACGTCGGCCGGGGCGGGCGTTTCGAAAGAGTATGCCGCCGACATCACGAAGCACGGCGCCGTGATGATCGACAATTCGAGCGCTTTCCGCATGGACCCCGACGTGCCTCTCGTCGTGCCCGAATGCAACGCGGCCGACGCGCTGAGCCGTCCGCGCGGCATCATTGCCAACCCCAACTGCACGACCATCATGATGGTGGTGGCCTTGCAGGCCATCGAGCAGCTGAGCCACATACGGCGCATCCACGTGGCCTCGTACCAGGCTGCCAGCGGGGCCGGCGCCGCTGCCATGGACGAGCTCTGCGAGCAGTACCGCCAGGTGCTGGCCGGCGAGCCCGCCACGGTCGAGAAGTTCCCCTATCAGCTCGCCTTCAACGTTATCCCGCAGATCGACGTCTTTCAGGATAACGACTACACGAAGGAGGAGATGAAAATGTACAACGAGACGCGGAAAATCATGCACAGCGACGTGGCCGTGAGCGCCACGTGCGTGCGCGTGCCCTCGCTGCGCTCCCACTCGGAGAGCATCTGGCTCGAAACGGAGCGCCCCGTGAGCGTCGAGGAGGCCCGCCGCGCCATCGCCGAGGGCGAGGGCCTTGTGCTCATGGACAACCCGGCCGCCAAGGAGTATCCCATGCCCCTCTTCCTCTCGGGCAAAGACCCCGTCTACGTGGGCCGCATCCGCAAGGACCTGGCCAACCCGAACGGCCTGACCTTCTGGCTCGTGAGCGACCAGATACGCAAGGGCGCCGCCCTCAACGCCGTGCAGATAGCCGAGTATCTGGTGCGCTGCGGCGACATCAGCTGACGCCACGCGCCGGCCACCCGACAACAATCACCGACACACAGACATAACAATGGCACAGACACCCGAATTCAAGTATGCCCCCATGTTTCAGCTGGGGAATGACGAGACGGAATACTACCTCCTGACGAAGGACTACGTCTCGGTGAGCGAGTTTGAGGGACACCCCGTCCTGAAAGTAGAGGCCGAGGGCCTCACGCGCATGATCAACCAGGCCTTCCGCGACGTATCGTTCCTCCTGCGCCGCAGCCACAACGAGCAGGTGGCCAAGATTCTCTCCGACCCCGAGGCCAGCGACAACGACAAGTACGTGGCGCTGACGTTCCTGCGCAACGCCGAGGTGGCCGCCAAGGGGCAGCTGCCCCTCTGCCAGGACACGGGCACGGCCATCGTCCACGGCGAGAAAGGCCAGCAGGTGTGGACGGGCTTCGACGACGAGGAAGCCATAGCCCGCGGCGTCTATAAGACCTATACCGAGGAAAACCTGCGCTACTCGCAGAACGCTCCGCTCACGATGTACGACGAAGTGAACACGCGCTGCAACCTGCCCGCACAGATCGACCTGGAAGCCACCGAAGGCATGGAATATCGCTTCCTCTGCGTCACAAAGGGCGGCGGCTCGGCCAACAAGACCTATCTCTACCAAGAGACGAAAGCCATCCTCAACCCCGACACGCTCGTGCCCTTCCTCGTGGAAAAGATGAAAACGCTGGGCACGGCCGCCTGTCCGCCCTATCACATCGCCTTTGTCATCGGCGGAACCTCGGCCGAGAAGAACCTGCTCACCGTCAAGCTCGCCTCGACCCACTACTACGACACGCTGCCCACGACGGGCGACGAGACGGGCCGCGCCTTCCGCGACGTGGAGCTCGAAAAACGCCTGCTCGACGAAGCCCACCGCATCGGCCTGGGCGCACAGTTCGGCGGTAAATACTTTGCCCACGACGTGCGCGTGGTGCGCCTGCCGCGCCACGGCGCCAGCTGCCCCGTGGGCTTGGGCGTGAGCTGCTCGGCCGACCGCAACATCAAGTGCAAAATCAACCGCGACGGCATCTGGATCGAAAAGATGGACGACAACCCCGGCTCGCTCATCCCCGAAGAGCTGCGCCAGGCCGGCGAGGGCAACGCCGTGCGCATCGACCTGGACCAGCCCATGAGCGAGGTGTGCAAAATCCTCACCCGGTATCCCGTGGCCACGCGCGTATCGCTCAACGGCACCATCATCGTGGCCCGCGACATCGCCCATGCCCGCCTCAAAGAGCGCCTCGACCGCGGCGAAGACCTGCCCGCCTACATCAAAGACCACCCCGTGCTCTACGCCGGTCCCGCCAAGACGCCCGCGGGCATGCCCTGCGGCTCGATGGGGCCCACCACGGCCAACCGCATGGACCCCTACGTCGACCTCTTCCAGAGCCACGGCGGCTCGCTCGTCATGATTGCCAAGGGCAACCGCACGCAAGCCGTGACCGACGCCTGCCAGAAGCACGGAGGCTTCTACCTGGGCTCCATCGGAGGCCCTGCCGCCATCCTTTCGCAGAACAACATCAAGAGCATCGAGTGCGTGGAGTTCCCCGAGCTGGGCATGGAAGCCGTCTGGAAGATACGCGTGGAAGACTTCCCCGCCTTTATCCTCGTGGACGACAAGGGCAACGACTTCTTCAAGCAGATAAAGCCCCGCTGCACCGGCGGCTGCTGAGCCTCGCCGCGCACAAGGCATATAACGAAACAAGCAACGAAGCGCTCACGTGCTTCGTTGCTTGTTTTATATCCGTTCTGTTGCCACCGGCGGCGTCAAAACAGGCGGAAGTTGCCGTCGGCGTCGATGTTGCCGCCCGTTTCGGGGCGCGGGGCCGGGGGCGTGGGAGATTCATCGGGGGTGGCGGCCTCGTCGGGGGCGGAGGCTGGGCCGGAGGCATCGGGGGTGGCGTCGCCGTCGGCGGGCGTTTCGCCCTCGGGGGCGGGCAGCTCCCCGACGGTGGCCACGTTGAGCGTGGTGATGCGCTTGCCCTTGGCCTTGAAGCCCTTGACGCCGACGAACGTGGCGGCGTCGACCTCCATGGGCGGGCGCTCGGCGTCGGGGCCGCCGAAGGTCACGACGATGCGGGGCGCTGCCGCGGCGGTGAGCAGCAGCAGGCGCGAGGCGGGGTTGTCGCCCAGATAGTTCTGGTGGCGGGCGGGGGCGGCGGGTTCGAGGCGGAAGCGCTTCAGGTATGGATGGCCGCCCTGCGAGGCGTCCAGCAGCACGGCGGTCCAGACCTTGTCGGCGTCGAACTTCTCAACGCTTTCCAGGTTGGGCTCATAGTGGTTGTTGGGGTCGAAGTCGGTGGTGTAGAACTCGCCGCCGGGCAACATGACGAGCACGCGGTCGCCCGTGTGGAACTCGCCGAGATAGCGGCCGCGCCCGTCGAAGTTGAGCCGCTGCACGTCGTAGTCGAACCACACGCGGCGGCCGCCGAGCGTCGAGGCGCCGTGGGCTTTGAGCGTCACCTTGTGGACGTCGAGGCGCGTGAGCAGGCTGCCGCGCGACTGGCGGCTGCGCACGGGCACCTCGCCAAAGTCTTTTTCGAAATAGAGGCGGCGCAGCTTGGGGTTGGGTCTGAGCGCCACCTTGACCACTTCGGCCTCGCCGTTGGCGTTGGCCGTGAAGTAGGCCACGCGGCTGCCGGGCGTGCCCTGCGTGAGGTCGTACTCGCGGTCGTGCGTCACGGCCGTCACGTTGAAGCGCTTCACGTAGAAGGCCCCCGAGGCTCCGTCGCGGTAGACCACGTTGTAGATGGTGCGCGCGTCGCCCCGCTTGAACACGGCGATGTGTATCACCTCGGCCTTGCGCCGTTCGGCCTTGCTGCGGGCCGTCTCGCCGATGAACACTTTGTCGGCCACGCGCGTCACCTTGTACGTGCCGTCGCGGTAGAAGATGATCACTTCGTCGATGGGCGAGCAGTTTTCCACGAACTCGTCTTTTTTCAGCGCCGTGCCCATGAAGCCGTCGGCGCGGTCGATGTAGAGCTTCTCGGTGGCTTCGATCACCTTGGCGGCCTCGACGCGGTCGAACGAGCGTATCTCGGTGCGCCGCGGGTGTTCGGCGCCATATTTATCGCGCACCAGGCGGAACCAGGCGGCCGTGACCTCCACCATGTCGGAGAGGTCGTGGTCAATGCGCTCCACTTCGGCCTTCATGCGGGCTATGAGCTCGTCGGCCTTGTCTTTGTTGAATTTCAGGATGCGCCCCATCTTTATTTCGAGCAGGCGCAGGATGTCGTCGCGCGTGACGTCGCGCACGAGCTGCGGGCGGAAGGGCGCCAGCCGCCCGTCGACGTGAGCCACGGCGGCGTCCAGGTCGGGCGCCTGCTCGAAGGCGCGGTCCTTGTAGATGCGTTCCTCGATGAAGATGCGTTCGAGCGAGGCGAAATGGAGGCTCTCCATCAGTTCGCCGCGGCGGATGAGCAGCTCGCGGCGCAGGAGCTCGCGCGTGCTGTCGACGCTGCGGCGCAGCACCTCGCTCACCGAGAGAAACTTGGGCCGCCGTTCGTCGATGACGCAGCAGTTGGGCGAAATGCTCACCTCGCAATCGGTAAAGGCATACAGGGCGTCGATGGCTTTGTCCGAGCTCGTGCCCGGAGCCAGGTGGACGAGGATCTCGACCGTGGCCGCCGTGTTGTCGTCGACCTTGCGTATTTTTATCTTCCCCTTTTCGTTGGCTTTCAGGATGCTGTCGATGAGCGACGAGGTGGTCTTTCCGTAGGGAATCTCCGAAATGCAGAGCGTTTTGCTGTCGAGTTTGCTGATTTTGGCCCTCACCCTCACGCTGCCGCCGCGCATGCCGTCGTTGTAGCGCGCCACGTCGATGGAGCCTCCCGTCTGAAAGTCGGGATAGAGGTGAAACTCCTCTCCGTGCAGGTAGCTGATGGCGGCGTCGCAGAGCTCCGTGAAGTTGTGCGGCAGGATTTTGGCCGAAAGGCCCACAGCGATGCCCTCGGCGCCTTGAGCCAAGAGCAGCGGAAACTTGACGGGCAGCGTCACGGGCTCCTTGTTGCGCCCGTCGTAGGAGAGTTTCCACTCCGTCGTCTTGGGGTTGAACAGCACGTCGAGCGCCAGCTTCGAGAGGCGCGCCTCGATGTATCGCGGCGCCGCGGCCGAGTCGCCCGTCAGGATGTTTCCCCAGTTGCCCTGGCAGTCGATGAGCAGGTCCTTCTGCCCCAGCTGCACCAGGGCGTCGCCGATGGAGGCGTCGCCGTGGGGGTGAAACTGCATGGTGTGGCCCACGATGTTGGCCACCTTGTTGTAGCGCCCGTCGTCCAGGCGCTTCATCGAGTGGAGGATGCGGCGCTGCACGGGCTTCAGGCCGTCGCCCAGGTGGGGCACGGCACGTTCCAGGATGACGTACGAGGCGTAGTCGAGAAACCAGTGCTGATACATGCCCGAGAGGCGGGGCGCCGCGTCGCCCTCTGCCGGCAGCGTCACCTCCGCAGAGGCGGTCGGCTGCGTGTCTTGTGTTTCGTCGCTCATGCTGATCGGTTGTTTCGGTCGGGCCGCGAAAAAAAGCCGCCGGCCCGTCCGTCGTGAAAAAGATAAGGCAAAGTTACGAAAAAATAGCCGAACGCGCCCGTCCCCACGGGCCGGGTGCGCCCGCGCCGCCCGCCGCCGCGCCCGGCCGCCCGCCCCCTGTGCGCTATATGGCACTGCGTTAAAGCGGACACCCGGCGACGCACGCCTTTTAGCGTTGTTTTCGTGCGTCCATGCGGCTTTTTTGTGTATCCATGCGGCTGCCCCGTCGATCCATCCCATGGATTTCGATTTCCATCCCATGGATTCGCCGATCCAAGGGATGGAAATTCCCATCCAAGGCCACTTTTCAGATGAAAATGGAGGCCGATTTTCGCCATATAGTGGCGAAATTCGCGTTCTTGGGCATCCCTACGGCAGGGCGTCGCATGGATATGCTTGAAAATGAGGTATTTCTGATTTTCGCGTATTTGCGAGCGAAGGAACGTGCGCTCGAAAATAATCGATTCTCCGTGTTAAAATTTTATTGTGCCGCGCAACCATCGTCCGCCCCGTGCGGTGGAGATATCCGCTGCATAGAGACGCGATTCATCGCTTCTCTCACCGCCAGGATGACCCACCGTGGGGAAGAATGTCGCAGCGGGGCTGCGCCCCGAGCGGGTGAGATGCGATGAATCGTGTCTCTACGTGGCGGACATTCAGCCTCACCGCCATCACCACCGCCCTATGCGGTCAGCCACCGTAGCACGAGCGGCCTCGAAGAGGTCGACTTATCAGTAACCGCGGGTGGAGCGCAGCGGAACCCGCGGTACGCACACACCCCACAAAGATAGCCTCGAAGGGACGTCTATACCCGAAGCCACCACGGGCATAGCGACCTCTTCGAGGCCGACAGCCTCACCTGCTCCCCCACCTCGGGTTCCGCTGCGCTCCACCCGATGTTACTCATAGCCCGGCCCCATCGCGGCCGTCGCGGGCGGTGCCCCCTCATGGCCCCTCGACGCCTGCGGCTCGGATGTTGGAATGAAAAGCAAGCTTTCCCTTCCTACTTCTCTCGCCTTGCACTAACACTGGCTTCGCCCAAGTTAGGCTGCGGCTCGGATGTGTAAAGAAAATCAAGACTTTTCTTTACACTTCTCTCGCCTTGCACTAACACTGGCTTCGCCCAAGTTAGGCTGCGGCTCGGATGTGGAAAGAAAATCAAGACTTTTCTTTACACTTCTCTCGCCTTGCACTAACACTGGCTTCGCCCAAGTTAGGCTGCGGCTCGGATGTGTAAAGAAAATCAAGGCTTTTCTTTCCACTTCTCTCGCCTTGCACTAACTTTGGCACCGAATATCAAGAGGTTAACGCATGAGGTATTTCTCTTTCCGCCGCATGGCTCTGTGCGGAGCGCTGCTGCCTTGCCTGCTGTGGGCGCAGCTGCCGGAGCGGGGCGTGGTGCACCATGCCACGTGGGCCGCCGTGGGGCGGGCGCGCGTGCTCGACACGTATCTTTCGCCGCTGGAATATGCGGGGCCGTCGTTCGGACTGGTGCATCTCACGGACCGGGCGGCGCGATGGGGCCGCGGGCGCGTAAGTGTGCAGGGGCTCTATACGGGCCATGTGGCCTGCCTCGGCACGTCGTCGGTCGACGGCCGCGAGTGGGAGGCGCTGCTCTCGGGCGCCGTGGCCTGGCACTACAACTGGTTCCCGGCGCGCGGGCTGCGCGTGGGCGTGGGCCCCATGGCCGAGCTGGCCACGGGTGTCACCTACAACGCGCGCAACGGCAACAACCCGGCGCAGGGGCGGCTCGACGCTGCCGTGGGCCTTTCGGCCTTGGCCGGCTGGCACTTCCGGCTGTGGCGGCGTCCCTTCTCGTGCCTGGTGCGGGCCGACGTGCCGCTGGTGGGCGCCATGTTCACGCCGACGTACGGACAGTCGTACTACGAAATTTTCACCCTCGGCCACTACGACCGCAACGTGCGGGCCACGCATCCCTTCAACGCCCCTTCGGCCCGCCTGCTGGCCGCGCTGCGCATCCCCGTGGCGGGCGCCACGCTCAGCCTGGGCTATCTGGGCGACGTGCGCCAGGCCGACGTGGCTCACCTGAAACGCCATTTGTGGAACCACCAATTCATGATAGGTTATGAACGTACGCTCCGTCTTCTCCGTCCGCGCCGTTGAGCGCTGGCTGGCCGCCCTCGTGCTGCTCGTGGTGCCGGCGGCCTGCGTCACCGAGGACGTGCCGCCCGACACGTGCCGCGGCAATTTCGACGCCCTGTGGCACACGCTCGACGAGCGTTATTGCTTTTTCTCCTACAAGGCCTCAGAGTATGGGCTCGACTGGCAGGAGGTGCGCGCCCGCTACCAGCCGGCCATCTCCGAGGGCATGACGCGCGAGCAGCTCTTCGAGGTGCTGGCGGCCATGACCTACGAGCTGCGCGACGGCCATGTCAACCTCTATGCCGCCCACGACGTGGCGCGCTACGGCCGTTGGTTCGACGATTACCCGATGAACTATTCCGACTCGCTGGAACGCAAATACCTGGGGCGTGCCGACGAGTACCGCCAGGCGGCCGGCCTGGCCTACCGCGTGCTCGACGACAACGTGGGCTACGTGCGCTGTGCGTCGTTTTCGTCAGGCTTCGGCGAGGGCAACCTCGCGCAGGTCATGGCCGACCTGGCCCTGTGCGACGCGCTCATCGTCGACGTGCGCAGCAACGGCGGGGGCCAGCTCACCTATGCCGCACGCCTGGCCTCGGCCTTCATCAACGAGCGCACCTTGGGCGGCTACATGAGCCACAAGACGGGGCCCGGCCACGACGACTTCTCGACGCCCGAGCCCGTGTGGCTCGATCCCTTCACGGGGCTGCGGTGGCAGAAGCCCGTGGCCGTGCTCACCAACCGACGCACGTACAGCGCGGCCAACACGTTCGTGATGTACATGAAAGGGCTGCCCGGCGTCACCGTCGTGGGCGACCGCACGGGCGGCGGGGCCGGGATGCCCCTCAACGCCGAGCTCCCCTCGGGGTGGCTCGTGCGCTTCTCGGCCTGCCCCATGTACGACCGCGAGGGGCAGATAACGGAAATGGGCATAGACCCCGACGTGAAGGTGGACATCACCTCCGAGGACTATGCCCGTAGCGTGGATACAATCATCGAGACGGCGCGGCGCCTGCTGCGCGAGCGGGCGGCCGGCAGCGTCAGCGGCTCGTGATGTGCTCGATGAGGGGCACGATGTTGCCCGTGAAGAGGCGCACCGAGATGGCCATCAGGATGATGCCGAAAAACTTGCGCAGCAGATAGATTGTGCCCGGACCTATCCATTTTTCCACCTTGTCGGTGGCTTTCAGCACGAAGTAGACAAACAGCATGTTGAGCAGCAGCGCTATGATGATGTTCACTTGCGCAAACTCGGCGCGCAGCGAGATGAGCGTGGTGAACGATCCCGCGCCGGCCAGCAGGGGGAACACCACGGGGATGAGCGTGGCCTCCTTGATGGGGCCGTTGTATTTGAATATGGTCACGTCGAGCAGCATTTCCAGCGCCATGAGGAAGATGACGAGCGCGCCCGCCACGGCGAACGACTCGACGTCGACGTGGAAGAGGCGCAGCAAGGCGTCGCCCATGAAGAAGAAGAGCAGCAGCAGCGCCGTGGCGATGGTGGTGGCCTGAAGGGCGTTGATGGGGCGGCCTTTGGCCTTCTGATCGAGGAAGAGGGGCGTGCTGCCCAACACGTCGATGACGGCAAAGAGCACGATGAAGGCGCTGGCTATCTGCTGGAAATCGAGACGGGAAAAGATGTATTGCATAAGCTGAGGGATGTTTGAGCGGTTCGACATGTGAAAAGGCCGTGAGCACCGGGTGTGCTCACGGCCTTGTTTGTTGCGTCGTCAGCGACGGGCGTTTTTCTCCACCCATTTGCGGGCGTTCACAAAGGCTGCGAGCCAGGGCGTGGCGTCGTCGTCGCGGTAGTCGGCCGGGTAGTAGGCGTTCTGCCACGGCAGGAAGGCGCGTTCCAGGTGGGGCATCATGGCCAGATGGCGGCCGTCGGCCGAGCAGATGCCGGCCACGTCGTAGTCGGAGCCATTGGGGTTGCCGGGATAGTCGTGGCGCGCATATTTGAGCACGATGTTGTAGCGGTCTTCGGGCAGGGGGAGCGAGAATTTTCCCTCGCCGTGGGCCACCCATATACCCAGGCGGTCGCCGCTGAGGCCCTTGAGCATGACGCTGTTGTTCTTGGGCACGACCACGTCGACAAAGGCGCTTTCAAACTTGTGGCTGTCGTTGTGGAGCATGCGGGTGCGCTCTTCGTGGTCGGGGTTGATGAGGTTGAGCTCGACCATGAGCTGGCAGCCGTTGCACACGCCCAGCGAGAGCGTGTCCTTGCGGGCGTAGTAGCGGTCGAGAGCCTCCTTGGCCTTGGGGTTGTAGAGGAAGGCGCCGGCCCAGCCTTTGGCCGAGCCCAGCACGTCCGAGTTGGAGAAGCCGCCGCAGAAGACGATCATGTTGACGTCGTCCAGCGTTTCGCGGCCCGTGACGAGGTCGGTCATCATCACGTCCTTCACGTCGAAGCCTGCCAAGTAGAGGGCATAGGCCATCTCGCGTTCGCCGTTCGTGCCCTTCTCGCGTATGATGGCGGCGCGTATGCCCGACGGCGTGCGGCGGTCGGGGTCGGCCCCCAGGGCTGCAAAGCTGTTGCCGCCCTGACGGTGGTTCAGGCGGAAGCGCAGGGGTTGCAGCTTGTAGTGGTCGCGGCGTGCCTCGGCGCAGCCGTTCATGCTCTGCTTCGTGTCGAGCAGATACGACGTGTGGTACCACACGTCGCGCAGGGCGTCGATGTCGAACGTGTGCGTCTGTCCGTCCCTTTCCACGCGGATGCGCCGTTCGCGGGCGGGCGTTCCCAGGTTGACGTACGACACGCCTGCCTCGGCCATGGCGTCGCGGAAGGCGCGGCGCCGGTTGTAGGGCACCTCCACCACGACGCCGGGGTTTTCGGCGAAGAGGATGTGCAAGAGGTCGGTGCGCTTGAAGCCGTCCAGACGGATGTCGAGGCCGCCCTCGGTGTTGGCAAAGCACATTTCGAGCAGGCAGGTGATGAGGCCTCCCGCCGACACGTCGTGGCCGGCCGTGATGATGCCTTCGCGCACGAGCCGCTGCACGGCGTTGAAGGCGCTGCGGAAGTAGCCGGGGCTCTTCACGCGGGGCACGTCGCTGCCCACGCAGCCCAGGCTCTGGGCCAGCGCCGAGCCGCCCAGACGCAGCTCGTCAAACGAGAAGTCGATGTGGTAGAGGCTGGCCGAGAGCTTGCCCGAGAGCACGGGGCTCACCGTCTGGCGCACGCCTGCCACCTCGCCTCCGGCCGAT
Source organism: uncultured Bacteroidales bacterium (assembly GCA_949297215.1). GTDB lineage: Bacteria > Bacteroidota > Bacteroidia > Bacteroidales > Bacteroidaceae > Alloprevotella. The sequence continues at coordinate 167,084 of CASFRV010000002.1, forward strand.
ACGATGACCGTTCCGGGGGCTATGATTTTCTGTCCGTCGGGATATTGCTGTGTCATCGAGAGCGAGTCCTTGCCCGTGGGCACGTTGATGCCCAGCTGGCGGCAGAACTTGCTGAGCCCCTCGACGGCGGCATAGAGGCGGGCGTCCTCGCCTTTCTGCGAGCGGCAGGGCCACATCCAGTTGGCCGAGAGCGAGATGCTGTCGAGCCCGGCCGAGAAGGGGGCCCACACGATGTTGGTGAGCGCCTCGGCCACGGCGAGCTGCGAGCCCGCGGCGGGGTCGGCCAGGCCGGCCTGCGGCGCATGGCCGATGGCCGTGGCAATGCCTGCGCGTCCGCGATAGTCGAGCGCCACGACGCCGCAGTCGCTCAGCGGCAGCTGAAGGGGGCCTTGCGTCTGCTGGCGGGCCACCTTGCCCGTCACGGAGCGGTCCACCTTGTTGGTGAGCCAGTCCTTGCAGGCCACGGCTTCGAGGCTCAGCACGCCGCGCACGTAGTCGTCCAGGCGTGCCTCATCGAGCGTCACGTTGCGATAGGTGCGCTCCACCGTTTCGTCCGTCATGACGGTCTTGGGCGAGTGGCCGAACATCTGGGCCACGTCCAGGTCGAACGGGCGCACGCCGTCGGGCTGCACGAAGGCAAAGTGGGCATCGCCCGTCGTTTCGCCCACCACATACATCGGAGCGCGCTCGCGCTCGGCGATGCGGCTCACGTGGTCGAGGTGACGCTCGTTGATGAGCAGGCCCATGCGTTCCTGGCTCTCGTTGGCAATGATTTCCTTGGCCGAGAGCGTTTTGTCGCCGATGGGCAGGCGGCCCATGTCGACGGTTCCGCCGCAGTCCTCCACGAGTTCCGAGAGGCAGTTGACGTGGCCCGCCGAGCCGTGGTCGTGGATGGAGACAACGGGGTTGACCTCCTCCTCGCAGAGGGCGCGCACCAGGTTGTAGGCGCGTTTCTGCATTTCGGGGTTGGCGCGCTGCACGGCGTTCAGCTCGATGCCGCTGCTGTAGCGGCCTGTGTCGACCGACGAGACGGAGCCTCCGCCCAGGCCGATGCGATAGTTGTCGCCGCCCACGACGACAATCTTGTTGCCCCGCCGCGGCTCACCCTTCAGGCAGTCGCGCCGGCGGCCGTAGCCCACGCCGCCTGCCAGCATGATCACCTTGTCGTAGGCATAGCGCTCGCCGTTCTCCTCGTGTTCGAACGTGAGCACCGAGCCCGCGATGAGAGGCTGGCCAAACTTGTTGCCAAAGTCCGACGCGCCGTTCGAGGCCTTCGTCAGGATCTGGCGCGGCGTCTGGTAGAGCCAGGGACGCGGCGTCATAGTCTGCTCCCAGGGCCGTCCCTCCTCCAAGCGCGGGTAGGCCGTCATGTACACCGCTGTGCCGGCGATGGGCCACGAGCCCGTGCCGCCGCCCATGCGGTCGCGTATCTCTCCGCCCGTGCCCGTCGAAGCGCCGTTGAAGGGCTCCACCGTGGTCGGGAAGTTGTGCGTCTCGGCCTTCAGCGAAATCACGCTCTCAATGTCCTCGATGCGGAACCAGTCGGGCGCGGCGTGGTCGGCCGGGGCAAACTGCTCCACGACGGGCCCGGCCGAAAAGGCCACGTTGTCCTTATAGGCCGAAACGATCTTGTGCGGGTTTTCCTTCGTCGTCTGCTTGATCAGGGCGAAGAGCGACTGCGGCTTGCGCTCCCCGTCGATGACAAAGTCGCCGCCGAAGATTTTGTGGCGGCAGTGTTCCGAGTTGATCTGGGCAAAGCCAAACACCTCGCTGTCCGTCAGCGGGCGGCCCAGTTGGCCCTCCACGTCGTGCAGGTAGGCAATCTCCTCGGGCGAGAGGGCCAGCCCCTCCTCCTCGTTATAGGCCTCGATGTCGGTCACGTGGCGTATGGGCGCCGGCTCAATGTCGACGGTGAAGATGCGCTGGTCGAGCCCGTTGTAGAGGCGTTCCAGCATGGGGTCGTGGGCGGCGTCGGGGCCGTCGGCCGGCCGATACTGCTCGATGCGGCTGATGCCCGTCAGGTTCATGTTCTGCGTGATTTCCACGGCGTTCGTGCTCCACGGCGTAATCATTTCGCGCCGCGGGCCCGTAAACCATCCGTCGATGGTGTCGTGCTCCACGGGCACGGCCTCGCCGAAGAGCCAGCAGAGGCGCTGCGTTTCCTCGGGCGTCAGGACGTGGTCGGCTTCGGTGGCCGTCACGGTGCCCTCCGGGGTCTTGAAGAAGTATATCATATCGCGTGTATTGTTTTTTGAGTTGAAGTGCGTGTCCGTTCGCTGCGGCCCCCGCGCGGAGAGCCCACGAGGCAAAGGTACGCATTTTCCCGCGAAAAGCCACATTCTGCGCCCATTTGTGCATCCCCGCGCCCCCCTTTTCGCCAGCTCGCCACCCCTGTGCGCTATATGGCACATCGTTAAAGCGGACAGCGACCGACGCGCGCGTTTTAGCGAAATTTCCGCGCTTCCATCCGGTGTTTTCGTGTATCCATGCGGCTGCGCAATCGATCCATCCCATGGAAATCCATCTCCATCCCATGGATTCGCCGATCCAAGGGATGCAATTTCCCATCCAAGGCCACTTTTCAGAGGAAAATTAGGGCCGATTTGTGACATATAGCGGCGAAATTCGCATTCCCGGGCGTCCTTACGAAAAGACGTCGCTGGGATATATCTGAAAATGAGGTATTTCCAATTTTCGCGTATTTGCGAGCGACGGAGCAGTCGCGCGAAAATAATCGATTCTCCGTGTTAAAAACCCGCGCTGCGGACAAGGTGATAGGGCATTCCGCCGCATGGGAAGTCCCGTCATAGGAGGGACGCCATCCTGGCGTCCAACCGCTCGGGGCGCAGCCTCGCTACGGCATTCTCCCCGCGGTGTGGGCTATCCGGGCGGTGAGCGGAGGGACCGTGAGGCAGGCGCCCCCATAGGGGGCGAACTTTCTATAACCGCGGGTGAGCCAAAGGCGAACCCGCGGACAGGAA
>CASFRV010000003.1 GCA_949297215.1 uncultured Bacteroidales bacterium
TCCTTTATCCGTATGAGATTAACGAAATCAAATCCCATTTGCCATGAAGAGAATGACCGTAGACGAGTTGTATGAGTATCTTTGTTCACCGCTGTTCCTTGATGAGAAGAGTGGCAACATCTTCTACAACTATTACATATACCAGTATCCAGCCAGCCAGGAATACGAGATGCGCCGGCAGATACAGGAGTTCAAGCAGAAGCTGGAACGTCCCACCAACTTTGTTAACGCCTTGGTGCTTGACCTGTTCCACGTGTTCTGCGAGTATCTCCAAAATGAGAATTTCGGTGACACGTCGTTGCTGGAAGACACGTTCGAGGGTGACAAGGTTCATCCCGACATGGTGACCACAGAGCTGACTTCGGAGGCGAACTCCGATAACTTCATTAGCTTTGTGCACGACAAGATTGAAGCTCATATGGCCCGGAACGACGGCTATAACAAACCCTACGTGTTCATCCACGGCATAGGCAAGATGTTCCCCTATCTGCGGACCAACGTATTCCTCACCCGGTACGAGAAATACAATGACACCTCGCGGTACAAGATCATTCTCTTCTATCCCGGGCATCAGGAGGGCAATTCGTTCAGTCTGTTCGACATCTTAGAGGATTCTCACACCTACCGTGCCATCTTATTAGTAAACAAATAACGCTTCCGATATGAAATTCAAAGAACTATATTCAAAAGGTCTCGACCGAAAGGTAAACCCGGCTGTGTCGGCATCCGACCTCAGCGAAGATACCGTGATGACAGAAATCGTGGAATACGTGTTCACCGAAGAAATCGTCATCAACCTCTACGACATCTTAGTCAATATCCGCCAGAACCAAGGCAGCCACGTTGGCATTTGGATCAACGGCTATTTTGGTACAGGTAAGTCCCACTTCTTGAAATACGTCAGCTACTGCCTCAATGCCCATTACAGCGAAATGGCTTTTATGCGTCTGGAAGAAGCCATCGAGGAAATCATGCGCAATTCCAAAGGCATGACCAAGCTCGACGACCACGGTGTTTCCCTTTCCGAAATCCATGCGTTGAAGAAATGGTATTCCACACAGGCCGATGTACAGATGGTGATGTTCAACATCGGCGATGTGCACGATGCCAACGCCAACCAGGCCCAGGCATTCACCACCATCTTTTGGAACCAGTTTAACGCGCAACGCGGCTATAATTCGTTCAACCTTGCCTTGGCGCAGTATCTGGAAAAGGCGTTGGACGATGACGGTAAGTTCGGTGAGTTTAAGGATTATCTGAAATCCAAAGGCTATGATTGGGAGCGCAACATCTCGCGTTTTGCCGCCGGGCGGCTGGATCTGGCTTTGCAGATGGCCAAGGAGGTAGACCCCACGCTGGCCACAGACGTCATCCGCACCAAGATTCTGAACAACGACATCAATGTCTCCGTTGAATCGTTTGCGGCGGAGATGAAGGAATATATCGAAACAAAGCACAACCACAACTTCCGCCTGCTCTTCTTCGTCGATGAGGTGAGCCAGTTCATCGGCGAGCATCGCGACCTTCTGCTGCAACTTCAATCGCTGGTCAAGCGCTTGGAAGAAGTGTGCGAATCGCGGGTATGGATAGCCTGCACCGCCCAGCAGACACTGGAAGAGGTTGTGAGCCATGTGGGTGGCAGCATCACCAACCCGGAAGATGAGGTCGGGAAGATTCTCGGACGCTTCGAGGTCCGCGCCTCCCTGCAAGGCACTTCACCGGAGTATATCACGCAGAAGCGTATCCTCGACAAGAAAGGCGAAGCCGAAGTGATGCTGGCCGACATGTATGAGAAAGACAAGGCCAAGCTCGACGCGCAGTTTGTGCTGCCCAGCACCTACAAGACCTATCGCGACAAGGACAACTTCGTTGCCTACTATCCTTTTGTGCCCTATCAGTTCCAGCTCATCAAGAAGGTGCTCGACTCCTTCGAGGCAATGAACTATGTGGACAAGCAGGTGAAGGGCAACGAGCGTTCGCTCATCAACATCACCTATTCTATCGCCCGTGAAACGCAGGACATGGAGGTGGGCGAGTTCATCCCGTTCGACAGGTTCTTTGGCGCGATGGTGCAAGGCTCCATGCAGCACCTAGGGCAAAGGGCGTTCGAGAATGCGCGGCAGGCGCTCGATGTCATCGAGGACGAGAAGAAACAAGCGTTCTACCGCCGCGTGGTCTATGTCCTTTTCATGATATGCAACCTGAAGGAGGAGGACAAGCAGCAGTTCTCCGCCACCATCGACAACGTGGTCACGCTGCTCATGTCGAAAGTGGATGCCAGCAGGGCGGCCATCAAGCAAGACGTGTCGGCCGTCTTGGCCTATCTCATCGAAAAGGCGGTGATTCGAAAGGTAAAGACCGAAAAGGTTGGCGAAATCTACGAGTTCTTTACAGAAGAAGAGTCGAAGGTGGCTCAGATTATCAAGAACCAGCAGGTGGACAGCAACACCTACAGCGATGAGTTGCGCAACATCTTCTTCGCCCATTTCGGCAACCCGTCTAACAAGGAGCAGTTTGCCACCCGTTCCTTCACGGTGGGCATCAGCATCGACGGACGGAATTACCTCAGCAACAATGCGGACGTCAATGTGGACATCGTGACGACGGCCGACATGGACAGTCCAGACCAGTATGCATCAAGCATAAGTAACAGTACACAGCGAACTCACCTGGTGTTCTTCCTTCACCCGTTGTTCAAGGAGAACAAGGAACTGAGCGCCAACTTCCTTTACTATTGCCGTGTACAGCGGTTTGCCCAAGAGCCGGCCATCAGCGAGGAACGCCAGCACACCAAGGAAATCTTCAAGCAGCGGGCCAAGGAACTCTACGAGAGGGAAATCAAGCCCCAGTTTCAGCAGATGCTTGACACCTGTCCCGTTATCTCTTGCGGTTATGTCCTCTCCTCCTCTGAGACAGGAACGGCACGGAAAGCCGATCGTTATAAGAACCTCCTTGCCCGACACATGGAGACGCTATATCCGTATGCAAAGCTCGTCGACGACAAGACGACGGTGCCGTCCAACCACTCCGAACTGTCTGCCGGGATACTCAGCTCGATAGATCCAAAACTGCTTGAGATGCCGCTCTCTGATGCTGGGGAGAAGGTGAAGAACTGGCTCGACCGCCAGCCGCACGATGTCACCGTGGCCGATGCCTTGCGCCAGTTTGCCCGTGTGCCTTACGGCTGGAGCGATTTCGCCACCATTTATTTTCTGAATGAGCTGGTGCGCCGCCATCTCTATGCCTACAACTACATGGGCAACCCCAACGTGAGCCGCGAGGACACGGCCCGGAACATTGTGCGCGATGCCGCGAAGTTCACCATCGAACGGGCTAAGGCCATCTCGCAGGACCTGCTCAACGCATTCATCGAGGCGTGGAAGCACATCTTCAACGTGGTTTCCGTGAAGGGCAGCAACGACAGCACGGAGTTGTTCCGGGCTTGCAAGGAGACCGATGACAGTGCGCTCAACCAGCTCTTGCGTAACTACCGCGACCTTTCACGCAAAATCAATGGATGTCCCTTCGCCCGTGCCATCGACGAGGCCATCACCCTGATGGAGCAATGGCTCACGGTGCGCGACCCTCAGAAATTCTTCGAGACCATCATTGCTGCCCGTGACGAGGCCGGCCGTCTGTTCGACCGCTGCAAGAGCATCAATATGTTCTATGGCGAACAGTTCGACCGCTACAACGGGGTGCGCAAGTTCATTGACGACAACCGCGACAACTTCGACTTCCTTCCCGCAGAGGTGCAGGAGACTGTCGCTGCCCTGCGTGCCATTTTCACTGATGAAGAGCCTTGGACGAAGATGCCTGCCTACATTAAGATGAGAAAGGCCATAGAAGCACAACTGCAGCAGAAGCGCAAGGAACTGGTGGAAACCGTTACTGCCCGCTACAACACCGTGTTCGACGAACTGGAAAAGTATGCCGGCCAAATGCACGTGGGCCGCGACAAATTTGCCCGTCGCGACACCACCATATCCCTGAATACGGGCACTAACAACTTTTATGCCCTGCAGGCCAATGCCGATACGTCAGCTTTCTACGAGGAACAGATGCACCGCATCAATGCCGCCATTCCTTCGAAGCCCTATACGCCTCCGACACCGCCTGCCAATGGAGGCGGCTCGCTGCACGATGACGGCGGACAGCCAACACCTCCACAGCCCAGGCCTCGTGTGCGGAAGATTGTCCGTCTGAATACGCACACCACCGAACCGATGCATACCGAGGCCGACGTGAACCTTTACCTGCAATCGCTCAAGGTGCAGTTGATGCAATACATCAATGACGACACCGACATCATCGTTGGTTAGGTATTAGGTTTTAGTGATTAAGTAGATAGCTATGCAGCAAAGTATATTAAAGGACAAAAGCAAGGTATTTGCTTTGAGGATTATCAAGTTGTATAATTACCTCGGAGCAACGAAGCATGAATATGTCATGGCCAAACAATTATTGCGTTGCGGTACAAGTATTGGAGCCAACATAGCCGAGGCCTTCTATGGCCAATCGGACGCTGACTTTATCAGCAAACTTTCAATTTCACAGAAAGAGTGTGCCGAGACTTTATATTGGTTAGATCTGCTTCATGAAAGTCATATCATAGAGGATGTTCCTTTTCAAAGCATCTACGACGACGCTATCGAACTGATGAAACTTCTTACTTCATCCATCAAAACCATGAAGTCAAAACACTTAACACCTAATAACTAACACTTAATACTTGTTTAACGTGGAAACGAACAAACTAAAACGCTTTGCAACCGAAGCACGCATGATATTGATGCAGGGCGTGGCACACCGCTTCACCGCCCTCGGCTTCCAAGCGGACGGCACGCCCGTGGAAGAGCCGCAACTGCTGGGCGGCGGCGCCACCTTCATGGGCGACATCGTGACGGAAGATTTCTATCATAAGTGGCAGTCATTGGCCGCCGCCATCCGCCGGCATGGACTGAAGAACGTAGCGGAGGAAGCCGCCTACACGTGGTTCAACCGCCTGATGGCCATCCGCATCATGACCAAGAACGGGCTGATACCGCCCGTGTTGCAGTATGAATGTCCCGGTGTCTACGTGCCGCTCATCGTGAGCGAGGCACGGCAGGGACGCTTGCCGCAGATGAACGAGGAGGAACGGAGCCACCTGATGCCGCTGCTCGACGACGACAGTCGGACGGCGGAACAGTTCAGCCTGCTCATCGTGGCTTTCTGTCACGCCACGCCCATCCTCCACCGCTGCTTCGGCCACATCGCCGACTACACCGAACTGCTGCTGCCTGCCAACATCTTGGCCGAAGGCGGCTTTGTGGACCTCATCAACCACACGGACTTCATCGCCGAGGAGGGCTACCATTCCAGCGAACTTATCGGCTGGCTCTACCAGTTCTACATCTCCGAGAAGAAGGACGAGGTGTTCGCCCGAAAGGGGAAGTTCACCGCCAGCGAGATACCCGCCGCCACGCAGATATTTACGCCCAATTGGATTGTGAAGTACATGGTGCAGAACACCGTGGGCCGCATCTACCTCGACAACAATCCCTACGAAACAGAAGTAGCTCAGGATTGGAAATACCTAATACCTAATCCCCAAAACTTAACACCTAATCACTCACACTTAATACTTAATGACCTAAGCGAGCTAAAGGTTGCCGACCTGGCCTGCGGTTCCGGCCACATCTTGGGCGAGATGTTCGACATGCTCTATACCCTCTATATCAATGAGGGCTACAGCCGTCGCGAGGCCATTGAAAATATCTTCCGTCGCAACCTGACGGGCATCGACATTGACACCCGCGCCAAGCAGCTGGCACAGTTCGCCCTGCTGCTGAAGGCTTGTCAGAAGGATGCCTCCTTTGCCGACTGCCATAGTATGCCGCGGGTGCTGGACATGCCGCAGCCTTATCCCGACAAGGATAATCTGCCTCGTGCCTTGGCCAATTATATCAAGGTGGACGACAGGGAGGCCATCGCGGAGTTGGTAGATGCCGTGAGCTTGATGGACGAAGCAGTCAACTTGGGCAGCATCATGAAGTTCAGCCTCTCAGATTGCACCCGCAAAATTCTCAAGGAGGTGCAGCATTCCTGCTGCACAGATAGCATCGGTAGCGATGAGAAAGTGCGGCAAGAAAGCCGCACCTCCTTGGAGCCATACGTGCGTATCATCTTGGCGTTGACGGAGCAATATCATGCCTTGGTGATGAATCCGCCGTATATGGGTGGCGGGAATATGAATGCCGTGCTTTCCGCCTATGTAAAGAAGAACTATGAGGCGGGAAAGGCGGACTTGGCTACCGTCTTTGTAGAACGTATGCCGCAAATGTTGGTGAAGAACGGACGATACAGTTTCATCATTCCTCCCTCGTGGATGTTCCTCAGCACGTTTGAAGGGTTAAGGAAACAGATAATCGAGCATGAAACGATTGATTTGCTCCTGCATCTTAGCCGTGGCGTCTTTGGGGCGGACTTTGGCGCATCATCTGCGGTCATCATCAATGCTGAAAGCCAAGAATCTTGTGGCACTTATTTCCGTTTGGTGGAACGCACTTTCCAAGAGTTCGACCAAAAGCATCTGCGAATGCTTTTCGAGCAGACTTTGGTCAATCCAGACTTCAAGTATAATTTTAAGGAATACAATAAAGAAGTTACCTCATTGCCTTATTCGGAAGAGGGCAATCGCATCTATTATCCCCACGTCTCCCAACAGAACTTCAAGAAGATCCCGGGATGTCCGATTGGGTATTGGGTTTCTTCAAAGCTTCTTCTTCTTTTTAATAATACCTCTCTTGAAAATATAGGAGATTCAAGACAAGGAATAGCAACGGGGGATAATGGACGTTTTTTAAGACTTTGGTTTGAGATCAATATTGCCAAACTTATGTTTAATGCACATTCTAATGAGGAAGCTCTGATTAGCGGTTATAAATGGTTTCCCCACAATAAAGGTGGAAATATAAAATGGTATGGTAATAATGATTGTATTATTGCATTTGATAAAGAAAATTACAATGCTCTTTTACAAATGGGTAATCATCTTCCTTCACGGCAATTTTATTTTAGGAACTGCATATCTTGGAGTGTAATTTCTTCTCGTTTTCCTACCTTTAGATATATACCTAAAGGTTTTACATTTAATATGTGTGGCATGAGTTATTTTATAGATGACAACAAAGAACTACTAAAGATTTTAGGTTATACTAATTCTAAATTGTTTAATAAATTGTCTGTTATCATTAATCCTACTATTAATTTATCAAATGGAGATTTTGGTAGAATTCCTTATTGTCAAATAGAAAATCAAATAGAAGAGATAGTCTCCCAAAACATCTCCATCTCCAAATCCGACTGGGACGCCCACGAGACCTCCTGGGACTTTGAGGAGAACGAACTCGTAAGGCTGAGCAAGGAGGTGCAGCATTCTTGCTGCACAGAAGACGGTGTGTGGCAGGATGCGCAGGAGGTGCAGCATTCTTGCTGCACTGTGCGGCAGGAAAGCCGCACCTCCTTGGATGCACAGCATTCTTGCTGCACGGTGGATGGTGTGCGGCAGGAAAGCCGCACCTCCTTGGATGCGCAGCATTCTTGCTGCACTGTGCGGCAGGAAAGCCGCACCTCCTTGGATGCGCAGCATTCTTGCTGCACGGTGGATGGTGTGCGGCAGGAAAGCCGCACCTCCTTGGATGCACAGCATTCTTGCTGCACAGAGGACGAAGTGCGGCAGGAATGCTACACCTCATACCTTGACAAACGACAATGGATAGACATTAGATATACGAACAAACTGCCGCATTGGCGACAAGAGGGGAAAACTCAATTCGTAACATTCCGACTTGCGGATTCTTTGCCACAGACCAAACTTCTTGAATTGTCTCAAACAAAAGAAGAATGGCTCAAAGAGCATCCGCAACCATGGGATGAAAAGACGAAGAAAGAATATAGACAGTTCATCGACGAACGGGTAGACAAATGGCTGGATGCTGGTTATGGCAGTTGCGCGCTGAAGAACCCGGAGGTAAGACGCATTGTGACGGATGCTTTCCTGCATTTCAATAATGAGCGCTATGACTTACTGGCGCTGGTTGTCATGCCCAATCATGTGCATGCCATGCTGACGCCTGCTGAGGGATACGATGTGGTAGCTTCGATGGGGAGTATAAAAGGTTTCACGGCTTCGCGCATCAACAAAATGATAAATGGCAATGGGGAATTTTGGCAACGCGACTGCTTTGACAGGATTATAAGAAGCGAGATGGATTTTAATGCCAAATTGGATTACATCATCAATAATCCCAACAACCTCCCGCAAGACTCGTATACCCTCATCGTCGGGGGTGAGGAGGTGCAGCATTCTTGCTGCACGAATATACATAATTGTGAGCAGAGTCAGGATGTTGTGCGGCAGGAATGCCGCACCTCCTTGAATGCGCAGGAGGTGCAGCATTCTTGCTGCACGAATCCACAAAATCGTGAACGGAGTCAGGATGTTGTGCGGCAGGAATGCCGCACCTCCTGGCGCCTAGCCGACCTGATGGAGACATACAAGGCGCATTGGACGGAGCAATTCCTCCGGCTCCACGCCAACGAGGAGGAGCTGAACCGTCAGTTCATCGAAATCTACGGGTTGGAGGACGAACTGACGCCCGACGTTCCGCCCGAGGAAATCACCATCCTGCAACAAGGGGAGTTGACGTTTGAATAAAAAACAACGGCAGGTACGAATATGAATACGAACATACCATTGACACCGGACGTGATACCGCCCTCGTTCGCCCGTTGCTTTCAGAGCGACTGCCCGATGGCGGACACCTGTATGCGCTTCCTGGCAGGCAAATATATACAGGAAGGGCAGGTGAGGGGCGAGGCCGTTTTTCCCACAGCGCGTCAAGAGGACGGCTGCAAGATGTACAGGCCGACGCGCATCATCCGCGCCGCTTACGGTTTCAAGGCTCTTTTTGCCGAGGTGAAGAAGAAGGACGATACGCCCCTGCGCGGCCTTATCAAGGCTTACTTGGGCGGGAACACGATGTACTATCGCTACCATCACGGCGAGCGGTTGCTCACGCCCGAGCAGCAGGAGTGGATTGTCAGCCTCTTCCGTCGGCACGGATATACGGAAGGCCTGCATTTCGACGCCTATCGCGACGTGTACGACTTTTCTCCGATTTGATTTTTCCCCTGAGGGGAGTCGGACTTCCACCGCCCGGGAGCGTGACTACCACGCCTTGGGAGTGACACTCCCAAGCGGTGGGACCGACACTACCTCCGCAGCGAATCAAAAATAGGAGGTGCGGCATTCCTGCCGCACATAACTGCGTGGCGAAGCAAGCAAAATGAAAAATAGAAGGTGCGGCATCCTGCCGCACAAACCTACGTAGCGAAGCAAGCTAATTTAAAAATCAGAGTGCGGCAGGGATGCCGCACCTCCTAAAACAAAGGATATGACAGACAACGAAGAGATAAAAAGACGCATGACGTGGCACGACGACGTCATCATCAAACAGCTCCTTTCCTACGCCATCGGCTGCATCATGGGGCGCTTCAGCCTCGACCGCAAGGGGCTCGTCCTGGCCAACCAAGGCGACGGGCTGGAGCAATACCACGCACTGGTGCCCAACAGTCGTTTTGAGCCGGACGACGACGGCCTGTTGCCGCTGATGCCCAGTGATACGGACTTCAGCGACAACGCCACGACGCTGGTGAAGCGGTGGCTGGCCGTGGCCTTCGGCGAAGACACCTTGGTGGACAACCTCAACTGCATCGAGGCCGCCCTGGGCAAGAGCCTGGACGACTATTTCGTGAAGGACTTCTGGCGCGACCACAAGCGGATGTACCAGAACCGACCCATCTACTGGTTGTTCGCCTCGCGGAAGGGCGCTTTCCAATGCCTGGCCTACATGCACCGCATGAACGCCTACACTGCGGAGCGCATCCGCACGAAGTACCTCCTGCCCCACATCGAGTGGCTCCTTCAGAAACAAACCGAGATGGAGGCCAACGCCGCCAACCTCAACGTCCGCGAGCGCAAGCAGCTGGACGGCATCGGGCGGCAGATAGCCGAGTGCCGCGAATATCACGACCGGCTGCACACCGTGGCCGACGAGCAGATAGCCTTCGATCTGGACGATGGCGTGGTGGTGAACTATGGGAAGTTTGGGGACGTTTTGAGAAGTATTAAGTGATAGGGATTAGTGATGAAGTATTTATGACAACAGCAGATTTATTACGGCTCAGAGACCTCGGAGAAGTGAGCAAGGTGCAGTTTAAGGAACGTTCCACCAGCAATGCCATCTATCTCCTGCCTTATACGGGAGCTGGTACGGGTATCCAGCGTGCCTTGGAAGATGGACTGCAAGTAGAGTTCAAGAATGACGAAAGGACACATGAGTTCTTGATTACAATAAAAAGGAAGGAAAACTTAGACACTGTTCAGGCGAACTCTGACACCGACTTAGACACTGCTCAAGTGAACTTTGACACTGACTTAGACACTGTTCAGGAAAACTCTGACACCGACTTAGACACTGTTCCTCAACGAAGGAAATTAACCAATAAAGAAAAAGACATAATTCAATTCTGTAGCGTACCAAGAAGTACAAAAGAAATCTTAGATCGTGTAGGAGTTTCATCGCACACTAAGAACAGAGAGAAATATGTAACCTCTTTGGTGGAAGCCGGCTATTTGGAAATGACGAATCCTGACAATCCCAATGCCAGCAACCAAAAATACCGAAAGAAATGAGCGCGATAGACAAAATATACAATTACTTTGATAGAGAGCCTGGCTTGAAAGTCCTCTTTATCTTCAATGACGAGTTTCTCGCCCAAGAACTTGCGGAAACCCAGTGGAAAGAAGGGTATCGCTTTGTGGACTTCCAAGGTGATTGGTTTACCGTGAAGTACAATCTGGACAACGCCTGGGCCGATGACCGGGTGGTGCTCTATTTCCATCAAGAGTCGCCCCTACAAAAGAAGTCGTTGAGGGGGAGTTTCCCGCTGCTTGACGTGCTGACGGCCAATATGGAATACAAAAGCCAGGACTACACCGCCTTCATGCAGCAATACGGCTTGCCCGACACGGACAAGCCGATGGTTCGCTTTGTAGAGAGGAACATCATGGCGTTGCAGTCGGAAAAGATGCTGCGTCTGTTCGCACCCTATTACCAGGACCGAAGCATTACGACCGACAAGCTGGTTAGGGGGTTCATCAGCAGCTACATGGGTGTGCAGCGTATCTTGGAATGGGATACTATCCTTTTACGCGTCATCCTGTTGGGTAGTGGCAAGGAGCGGCAGAAGCGGGCGGACTTCTTCGTGAGGTTGCGCAAATGCAAGGATGCAGCCGAAGCCTTGGGGCGGAAGTTGGCGGACATCTTTGGGGTGGCCTTCGACGATAGTACGGAAGAGAAAGTGGCCGATGTGGTGAAGGTGCTGAAATATAATGCCATCGTGCAGAGCCTTGCTCCCGTGGCGGCAGACAACTACAAGCAGTGGCGCATAGACAACACCCTTGCCCTGCAACAGATGAACCGCCTCCTGGAACTGGCGCTCAGTCAGGAAAAGACGGCGGACTCGTTGCTTGAGGTGATGGACGAACTGGGTGATACCGTCCGCGACGAGGAACTGATACGCTGGTACGGTACGGACGCCAGCTACTATTTTTTGCCGCCACGCCTCTGCCAGCCCATCGTGGCCGGACTGCTCAAAGAAAAGATAGAAACAGAGCCGGAGGCGGTCATCCGGCAGGTGGAGGACCTGATGTTGAAGCTGGACGGTCGCGGCATGACGGCTGTGGCGATGAACTATTGCCTGATCGTGGCACAATACTATCAGAAAACATTATCCATTGGTTCGCTCACGCTCAATACGCCTGACGAATACGTGATGCGCTATCAGGAGGATTATTATGTGTTGGATCAGCTTTACCGACAATCCACCGAACAGTATTTCAAGGTAGACCCTTCGTGCGGACTGTTCCCGGACATCCAGCAGGCTAAACACAACCTTGACCTGCATTACAGTAAGCTCTGCAACCGCCTGAATCTGGAATGGACACGTTGCGTCAAGGAGACCGGAGGCATGGGTGGAGTACACCTGTCCCGACAGCAGGATTTCTATGAGGAGCGCATCCGACCCATGCAGAAGAAAGTGGCAGTCATCGTGAGTGATGCCTTGCGCTACGAGGTGGCGCAAGAACTGATAGGCGAACTGGCCAAATCCAAGCACATCGCCACGCTGAAACCCATGCTGGCCATGCTGCCCACAGAGACCAAATATGGCAAACCGTCGCTCTTGCCCCACCACGATCTGAAACTCTACGGACAAGAGGGTAGCCAGGATATGTCGGTGGACGACCATATCCTTAGCACCACAGAGAAACGATCAGAACACTTGCAAAAATATAAAGACGGGGCCATCTGCGTCTCGTTTGAAACCGTGGCGGAATACAACCTGCAGAAAAACCGCGAGATATTCAAACACCCATTGGTGTATATCTTTCACGACGTGATAGACAAAATCGGGCACGACGGTACGTCCAAGCAGGTGGTGCAGGCGTGCCGGGAAGCCATCAACGAACTGGCCACGATGATTCCCAAAATCCTCGCGAGCTACAACGTGACGGAAGTGTATGTCACCAGCGACCATGGTTTCCTGTTCAACGACATCGACTTTGCGGAAAAGGACAAGCACAAGATAGAAGAGGAAACCATAGAACGTAGCACCCGTTACTATCTGACACGCTCGGAAGCCGAAGCCACAGGAATGGTGAAGTTTCCGCTCAGCGAGGTGTCGGGCATCGTGAACGGGAGCGATGTGTATGTGGCCGTTCCACAAGGGACGAACCGTCTGGCGGCTCCTTCCGGTGGATATATGTTCACGCATGGCGGAGCTTCCATGCAGGAACTGATTATACCTATTATAATATGTCACCAGGAGCGCGACAACAACAAGCAGCCTGTGGGCGTGATAGTGCTTGACCGCAAACTGTCCATCCAGGCATCCCGGCTGCGCTTCAAGCTGTTGCAGACGGAGGCCGTCTCTA
The DNA here is from genome assembly GCA_949297215.1 of uncultured Bacteroidales bacterium. Lineage (GTDB taxonomy): Bacteria > Bacteroidota > Bacteroidia > Bacteroidales > Bacteroidaceae > Alloprevotella. The sequence continues at coordinate 13,043 of CASFRV010000003.1, forward strand.
TGGATAGGAAGGAAAGATACATCCGCGTGGCTTTGTACCATAATGATGAGCCGGTCACGCCCGTCAAGGAGTTCCTGCTGGACAAGACCGACCCGTCACTGGACAACCGGAAGATTCAGGTAGACTTAACCTTGAACAGGAACGTGGACGCCAAGGTGCTCCAGCTGAAAGTGTTTGACGCGGCGGACGACCTTAATTCGCTCATCAAAGAGAATGTGACGAACAACACATTGATTGAAAACGATTTTGACTTTGAATAATGGAACTGCAACAAAAAATATTGGATGCCTTCATTGGTAAAGTGGTGCGTAAGGATCTTGCGTTCCTCGTAAAGGGCGGACTGCCAGTACCCACTTACGTGTTGGAGTATCTGCTGGGACAGTATTGCGCCAGCGATGACGAAGAAGTCATCAACGACGGATTGGAAAAAGTCAAGCAGGTAATCAGAAACAATTATGTGCACCGAGCGGAGGCGGAAAGCATCAAAGGCATCATCCGCGAGCACGGCAGGCACAGGGTGATAGACAAGGTGACCGTCACCCTCAACGAGCGGAGCGATGAGTACAACGCCACCTTTGCCAATCTCGGTCTGTCGGGAGTGCCCATCGGGACGGAATATGTTCGCAAAAATCCCAAGCTGCTGTCGGGTAACGGCGTGTGGTGCATTGTCACCATCGGCTATGTGTCGGGCGAAGAGGTCAAAGTACGTTGGGAGATACAGAACCTGAAACCCATACAGATTTCCCACATCGACCTGGAGGAATACATCGAACAACGCCGGAACTTCACCACGGAGGAATGGCTGGACTTCCTGATGCACACGGTCGGTCTGAACCCGGAGGTGATGAACCGCCGCGAGAAATTCATCACGCTGGCACGGCTGCTGCCTCATGTGGAGAACAATTACAATTTTGTGGAGCTGGGTCCCAAAGGAACGGGGAAAAGTCATGTGTTTCAGGAGCTGTCGCCTAATGGTGTACTGGTCAGTGGAGGCGATGTGACCTCGGCACGGCTATTTGTCAAAATGCAGGGCAACAAGGAGATATTGGGACTGGTGGGTTACTGGGACGTAGTGGCATGGGACGAGTTTGAGCAGCAGAAAGGTCGTAATGTGGATGTCATGCTGATAGACATCATGCAAAACTACTTAGCTAACAAGTCGTTCAACCGTGGTAAGGGAACGCATGAAGCCAGCGCGTCGATGGCGTTCGTGGGAAACACAAAACATACTGTACCGTATATGCTGAAAAACTCGCACTTGTTTGAGTCCATTCCTACATCCTTCCTCAAAGGAGCTTTTCTCGACCGTATTCATTTGTATAATCCCGGGTGGGAATTTAAGATTTTAAAGAAGAACAGTTTTTCAACCGGTTACGGACTGATAACCGACTACATGGCAGCCGTGCTGCACGAGTTGCGGAACGATGACCGTACATCAGCATTGAAAGAATATGCAAAGTTTGACAGCTCGCTGTCAGAGCGTGACCATCTGGCCATTCGCAAAACTTTCTCGGGTCTCTGCAAGTTGCTTTACCCCGACGGACGGATGACTGATGAAGAAAGGCGAGAGATCGTAGACTTTGCCACCGAGGGACGCAAGCGGGTGAAAGACCAGCTGTATGCCATAGATGAGACCTTCAAAGCCGAGCCTGCCAAGTTTTCCTACACATGGCTGCCTACGGGAGAAAACGTGGAGGTGGAGACCCTGGAAAGCGAGGAGGTGCGGCTTTCCAGCTGTGCAACAGCCGAAGAGACAATCACGGAGAATGCATCAACCATAATCACCAAAGGAAAACGTCCTCGCATCTCCGCTTTGGCATCTAAGGTGATTACCATACGCGAGAATCAGGGAGGTGTCACCTATAAAGGGCTGTTTGGCGACTATCTGCGCACGGCCAAGGAAATTAAGCTGACCGACCCGTTTATCAGGCAACCCTACCAGATAGACAACTTGGTGGACTTCATCCAGATGGTGCGTGATGTGACATCCGTGCAGGACACCATCAGGATTCACCTGAGTACGCAGAACGAGGACGATGAGAAAGTGGCAGAGGTGATAGACAGTTTCAATGACCTGGCCGACGAACTGCTACCCCTGGGCATTGAGTTCACCTACGACTTCAAGGCCGATCACGACCGCACGATACAGACCGACACGGGATGGATCATCACCTTGGGGCGTGGACTTGACATCTATGAAAAGTTCAATCGTTTTTCCCTAAGCAGGGCCAGCCAGCAGAACCGGCGGTGCAAGGCATTCAATGTTTCTATCAACCGCACTGATGGATGTGAGGAAAATCGTTAGAAGCATTAATAATGAAATTAATGATAAACGATCAAACGTTTCGTCGGGCACAAATTTTTGCAATTGACCGTTTACAGATGTGGTAGGTTTCATAGGTAGTTCACAGCAGGCTTGTGTCATTAAATATAGTTTAAGCTGTAAGGTGCTACGTCCCTCACCTACCTGCGGATGAGGCTGTTTTTCAACGGCGCGTTGCCTTGCGTTCTGATATATGGTCAACTTTACGAACCATCAAACACAACTCAGGCTGTAATCTACTGCTAATGCAGTGAATTACAGCCTGATATTATGATTTAGAAATGTTTAGCCTGAGGGCTTCCCAATCAGAGTGCGTCCTCTACCGCAGCCTGCGCTGCGGCCAGGCGTGCAATGGGCACGCGGAAGGGAGAGCAGCTGACGTAGTTGAGACCTACTTTGTGGCAGAACTTAACGGAAGTGGGTTCGCCGCCGTGCTCGCCGCAGATGCCGCATTTCAAATCGGGGCGCACGGAGCGGCCTTTCGTTACGGCCATGTCGATGAGCTGTCCTACGCCCTTCTGATCGAGTACCTGGAAGGGATCGACTGAGAGGATCTTTTTGTCGAGATAGACGGGGAGGAACGAGGCGATGTCGTCGCGCGAATAACCGAAGGTCATTTGCGTGAGGTCGTTTGTGCCGAAGGAGAAATACTCGGCGCGCGAGGCAATCTTGTCGGCTGTCAGGGCTGCGCGCGGGATTTCTATCATCGTACCAACTTTAAACGGCACCTCCGTGCCTTCTTCCTCGAACACTTTGGCGGCTTCGGAGCGGATGACGTTTTCCTGCGCTTCGAATTCGTAGAGAATGCCGGTGAGGGGAACCATGATCTCGGGGTGCGGATCGTAGCCTTCCTTTTTGAGCTCGACGGCTGCCGAGAGAATGGCGCGCGTCTGCATTTGCGTGATTTCGGGATAGGTGTTTCCGAGGCGGCAGCCGCGGTGGCCGAGCATGGGGTTGTGTTCGCAGAGGCTGGCCACGCGTTGCTGGATGTATTCGACGGTTACGCCCATGGCTTTAGCCATTTCTTCCTGTCCTTTGAGGTCGTGGGGAACGAATTCGTGGAGGGGTGGGTCGAGCAAGCGGACGTTGACGGGATATCCGTCCATGGCTTTGAAGATGCCCTTGAAGTCTTCCTTCTGGTAGGGGAGGAGTTTGGCCAGTGCTTTGCGGCGTCCCTCAACGTCTTCGGCCAGAATCATTTCGCGCATGGCGATAATTTTCTCGTTGTCGAAGAACATGTGCTCGGTGCGGCAGAGACCGATGCCGACAGCTCCGAACCCGCGGGCCACTTCGGCATCGTGGGGCGTGTCAGCGTTGGTGCGCACTTGCAGACGTGTGTACTTGGCGCAGAGATCCATCAGTGCGGCAAAGTCGCCCGAGAGCTCAGCGGCCTGTGTCTTGATTTCGCCTTTATATACTTGGCCGTTCGTACCGTTCAGCGAGATGTAGTCGCCTTCTTTCAGTACGGTGCCGTCGATTTCGACGGTGCGGGCTTTGTAGTCGACGTTGATGGCGCCGGCTCCGCTCACGCAGCATTTGCCCATGCCGCGAGCTACGACGGCGGCGTGCGACGTCATGCCGCCGCGGGCCGTGAGGATGCCTTCGGCCACGGCCATACCGGCGAGGTCCTCGGGCGATGTTTCGATGCGCACCATGACCACTTTATGGCCGTCGGCGTGCCATTTGGCTGCGTCGTCGGCGAAGAAGACGATCTGGCCGGTGGCTGCTCCGGGGGAGGCGGGCAGACCGCGTGTGAGCACTTTGGCTTTGGCCAAGGCCTCTTTGTTGAACACGGGGTGGAGCAGTTCGTCGAGCTTTGTGGGCTGGCAGCGCTCGATGGCCGTTTTTTCGTCGATCATGCCCTGACGCAGCAGGTCCATGGCGATTTTGACCATGGCGGCGCCGGTGCGCTTTCCGTTGCGCGTTTGGAGGAACCAGAGCTTGCCCTCCTGTACGGTGAACTCCATGTCCTGCATGTCGTGGTAGTGCTCTTCGAGCTTGGTTTGCAGGGCGTCGAGCTGGCGGTAGATTTCGGGCATGGCTTCTTCCATCGAGGGATATTTGGCTTTGCGCTCTTCTTCGCTGATACCTTGGAGTTCGGCCCAGCGGCGCGAGCCTTCGATGGTGATTTGCTGCGGGGTGCGGATGCCGGCCACGACGTCTTCGCCCTGTGCGTTGACGAGCCATTCGCCGTTGAAGATGTCCTCGCCCGTGGCTGCGTCACGGCTGAAGCATACGCCCGTGGCCGAGGTGTTGCCCATGTTGCCGAAGACCATGGCCATGACCGTTACGGCCGTTCCCCATTCGGCGGGGATGCCTTCCATCTTGCGGTAGAGGATGGCGCGCTCGTTCATCCAGCTGTCGAAGACGGCACAGATGGCGCCCCAGAGTTGTTCTTTCGGGTCGGTGGGGAAGGCCTTGCCCGTTTGCTTTTCGATGGCTTCCTTGAAGAGCGATACGAGTTTTTTCAGGTCGTCGACGTCGAGCTCGTTGTCGAGTTTCACGCCTTTTTCCTTCTTCACCTTTTCGATGATGGCTTCGAAGGGGTCGATGTCGTCTTTGCTTGTGGGCTTCATGCCGAGCACGACGTCGCCATACATCTGTACGAAGCGGCGGTAGGCGTCGTAGGCAAAGCGCGGGTTGTTGGTTTTCCGGGCCAAGCCTTCAACGACCTCGTCGTTGAGACCGAGGTTGAGGATGGTGTCCATCATGCCCGGCATCGAGGCGCGTGCGCCCGAGCGAACGGAGAGGAGCAGCGGGTTGTCGACGTCGCCAAAGCGGTTGCCCATCAGTTTTTCAACGTGGAGCAGGCTCTTTTCAACGTCGTCGCGGAGCAGCTCTACGACTTTCTCTTTCCCGATTTCGTAGTATTCGTTGCAAACGTCTGTCGTGATGGTGAAGCCCGGAGGCACGGGAACGCCGATCAGGTTCATCTCGGCCAGGTTGGCTCCTTTGCCGCCCAGAAGATTTCGCATGTCGGCCCGCCCTTCGGCCTGACCGTTTCCGAACGTGTAGACTCTTTTTTCGTTCTTCATAGGTGATAACATTATAAATCCTTAATGCTGCAAAATTAGTGATAGTTTGAATATCTCCCAAGAAAATCGCTTTTTTTGTAAAGTGGACTTTGAGATATTATCTCATTTTCTTGAAAAGTTTTAACCTTTGGACGTGTCGGGCCGCTTGCAGGCTCTCTGAGCGAGCTTTGCAGCCGCCTTATCGGAGCGGCCTGCCTTGCCGGGCGCTTATGCAGGGAGCAAGGGGGCGTAGCGGGCCGGAAAAGCAGCCGGGCGGACGAGGCCCGGCTGCGGGGTGGGGTGGGGCGATTACAGACCGAGCAGGGCGGGCAGCTCTTCGGGGCGGGCGATGCAGCGGGTGGCTCCGTGAGCCAGCAGGAAGTCGCGGTCGCGGAAGCCCCAGAGCACGGAGACGCACGGCAGGCCGGCGTTTTCGGCTGTGGCAAGGTCCACCTCGGAGTCGCCCACATATACGGCTTCTGCGGGGCTGCTTCCCAGCCGGCGCAAGGCTGCCAGCACGGCGTCGGGGCAGGGCTTGCGCCGCACGGTGGGGCTTTCGCCCACGGCCGTTTCGATATACGTCTTGAAAAAGCGGTCGTTGAGCTCCTGCACGGCTGCATCCACTTTGTTGGAGACGATGCCCATTTTGTAGCCCCGCTTGTGGAGCTGTTTTATCAGGGGCAGAATGCCTTCGTAGGGCTGCGTGCGGTCTTGGCAATGCTCCATGTAGTAGGTGCGGAAGGTCTCGAAAACCTGTTCAAACTTCTCGCCGGTCAGCCCTTCCGGCACAGCCCGTTCCACAAGGCTGCGTATGCCGTTTCCTAAAAAGCTGCGCACTTCCGTTTCGTTGCGCAGGGGCAGGTCGTGCGAGGCCAGCGCATGATTGACTGCGGCGGCCAGGTCTTGCAGCGTGTCGAGCAGCGTACCGTCTAAGTCGAAGATGATGGTGGTGATGTGTTTCATTGGATGAGGCCTGTATATGGTTTCGGGCCGCAAAATTACGAATTTTCCCCGTTCTTTCCGTGAAAAAGCCTCAGCCCTTCGATGGGCGAGCGCAGGATGCGGCCGGTCGCGAAGCCTTCGGCCGCGGCTGCCCGCCCCACTTCTTCGGCAAAGAAGCAGGCTATGCTCCCCACGAAGTGGACCGCATGGCTGCCGGCGGCTTTGCTCCGCAGGTTGCGGCGGAAAAAACGGGTAAACTCCTCGTGGAGCAAGGCGGCCACGGCGGGATGCTTGCGGTGGCGGTGGAGGAAGGGAGCAAAGCCTGCCAGATAGCGGTTGGGGGCCGCCTCGCGGTAGACGCGGCGCAGGAGCTCGTCGAGCGTCGTGCTGCACTCGGCTTCGAAGGCTTGCTGCAAATCGTCGGGCAGGAGCCCCTTCATGGCGTCGGCCACAAGGCGCTTTCCCAGCGCGGCGCCGCTTCCCTCGTCGCCCAGCACGTAGCCCAGCGGCGGCACGTTGATTACGATGTTCCTCCCGTCGTACAGGCAGCTGTTGGAGCCCGTGCCCAGGATGCAAGCCCAGCCCGCCTCGTTTCCGCACAGGGCGCGGGCGGCTCCCAGCAGGTCGCTTTCCACCTCGACGCTCGTGGCGTTGAGGGCCCGACCGAGCAGGCCGGCCAGGCGGCCGCACTGCTCCCCGCGGCAGCCTGCACCGTAGAAGCGGACGTCGGCTCCCAACGCTTCCGGCAGGGCCGGTAGCAGCCGGTTGCGGAGCAGGGCGTCGATGTCGGCGTCGGTAAGCATATAGGGGTTGAGCCCCTGCGTCTGTAAGCTGGTGGCCTCGCCTTCGGGCGCGAGGAGGAGCCAGTCGGTCTTGGTCGAGCCGCTATCGGCTATGAGTATCGGTGTGTGAGTCATCTTCGGGTGGAGTCAGTCGGTCGGTCAGTTCGTGCAGCGGCGTGTCGGCAAAGCCTCCGCCGAATAGGCGGTTGCGGTATTCGCGGTAAGCGTGCCAGCGGCCGTCGTCTTGCGCGCTTTCGTCGCGGTCGAGGGCGCCTCCTGCCGCGTCCAGCGTGCGGAACAGTACGGCCGGCGTGATGCTGTGGATGTCGCGGGCGGGGATGAAGCGCGGGCTTTCGCCTTTTTCGTCGCCTGCCACTTCTATGAGCAGGCCGGCCCGGCACAGCTCGTACAGAATGTCGGTGGCCAGGCGGATGGGCGTTTTCCCGCCCTCGGCCAGCGCGGCGGCGGTCGGCGGTCGGCGGCCTTCGGCAAAACGGCGGCAGACGGCTGCGGCCAGGTTCATGCAAAGATAGTCGTGATAGCGCCGGCTCATGGCGGGCAGCTCTTTGCCGTAGTAGAAGCTGTCGATGTTCTGGTCCACGTAGCTCAGCGTCGCTCCGAACAGACAGACGTACCACGACAGCTGGCACCACAGCAGAAAGAGGGGCAGCGCGGCAAAGGAGCCGTAAATGGCGTTGTAGCTCGTCACCCACAGCTGCGAGTGGATGTAGAAAAACTGCAGGGCCTGAAACGCGATGCCCGCCGGCAGACCGGCGGTGAAGGCGCTGCGCAGGCTTACCCGCGTGTTGGGCATAAAGGCATACATGGCCGTGAACGTCAGGCACATCAGCACGTAAGGCGCCAGGCGGAACACGTTCACCAGCGCCGGCCGCAGCAGCAGGATGTCGGGCAGCCGCTCCACAAACGTCGATACGAAGATGGAGAGTCCCGAAGTGACCACAATGAAAATGGGAAGCAGGAAAAAGACCGCCGTGTAGTCGGTAATTTTGCGGAAAGTCGAGCGCTCGCGCTTGACCTGCCATATCTGGTTAAAGGTGGTCTCGATGCTGTTTGTCAGCGACGTCAGCGTCCAGAGCAACAGCAGGATGCCTACGCCCAGAAACACGCCCCCCTGCGTATGTTCCAAGTAGGAGCGCACAAAGCCCATGACCATATCGGTCACCTCGGGCTGCGCTGCAAAATTCTCCCTGATGCGTTCTTCTATGAACGCGTCTAACCCGAATCCGCGGGCTATGGCGAAGATGATGGCCAGCAGAGGCACGATGGAGAAGAGCGTGGAATAGGTCAGCGCCGCAGCGCGGTAGGTCATCCGCTCACTGACGAAAGCGCGCACCGTCAGTACGAGCCGCCGCATGACAGCCGTCAGCAGGCGGCGGCCCCACGACGCGTCTTGCGGCACGTCGAGCCAGAGTCCCCGTTCGTAAAAACGTTTTAAGTTCAGGTAAAACGCTATGTGCCTCTTCATCGCTCTATATATTAATAAGGTATAGCCGGGCCGGGCCCCGCCCGTTGCTCATTGCCGGTTGCCAACTTCGATGCAGAGCCCCTCGGTGGCCGCCATCGTTTCGGGAAAGACGGCGCGGGCCTCTTCCGTCAGTGCTTTCTCGTCGTCGTAGCGCGCCGAGAAGTGGCCGATGAGCAGCCGCTTCGCACCGGCCGCCGTGGCCACCATGGCTGCCTGGCGCGCCGTGGAATGGCCGGTGGCTGCGGCGCGCGCAGCGTCGGCTTCGGCAAAGGTGGCTTCGTGGTACAACAGGTCAACGCCTCTCAGGCTGCCGGGAGGCTCGGGTATGTACATCGTGTCGGAACAATAGGCAAACGAGCGCGGGCTTTCAGCCGGCGAGGTGAGCTGCTCGTGAGGGATGAAATGCCCGTCGGGGAGCGTCCAGCCGCCTCCCTCCTTGATGCCGCGCAACGCATGCACGGGGATGCCGTAAAAGTCTGTCACGTCGCGGCGGATGTGGGGGAGCAGCGGCTTCTCGCGCAGGACATATCCACAGCAGGGCGTGCGGTGATGAAGCGGTATGCTCCATACCTCGACCGAGCGGTCCTCGAAAATCAGGGCTTCGCGCTTTGTGTCCACCGTATGCACCGCTACATTAAAGGGGAGGCTCTCCCCCTCGCCGCTCTCTCCCAGCGGGCGCAGCAGCCACTCCACTCCCTGCGGGCCGTAAATGTGCAGAGCGGCCGTGCGTCCCAGCAGGCCCATCGTGGCCACCAGGCCCGGAAGCCCGAAGCAGTGGTCGCCGTGCAGATGCGTGATGAAAATGCAGTTGATGCGCGAAAAGCTCAGATGCAGCCGCCGCAGTTGCAACTGCGTTCCCTCGCCGCAGTCGAACATAAAGAGCTTGTTCCGCACGCATGCCACCAAAGACGATGGCAGATGCCTGCCCGTGGGCAGCGCACTGCCGCATCCCAGCACGCTAACTTCAAAACGTTCCATAACGAGGCAAACTTACACACTTTTTCCCAAACAGCAATGCTTGGCAAGCCGGCAAACGGACGCTTTCGGCGTGGATAAATGTTTCCCGGGACGGCCTGTGCGTGCCTGCGGCGTGACAAAATAAGAATTAGTGTAAAAAAATGGAGGAAACGGCGGGCGTATCAGATGCAATTCGTAAATTTGAAGCGGCGCGCGGCGGCCACTCTCTCTTTGCCGGGTTTCCGTCAGGCTGAGTTTTCCCCCGCCTGCCCCCATTTGCCGATATGAAGAACACGCCTTTCAGCACAGTCCCGTTTCCGGCCCGATACGTTGTCGTTCCTCCCGACGGAGCCCCCCGCAGGGCCTCGTTCTATCTGGCTGCCGAGGAGTTTTTGGCACGCACAGCCCCATTGGGGCAAAATTACTTCTTTACGTGGCAGGTAGGCCCGACGGTAGTGATGGGTCGTCACCAGCATATGGCGAGCGAGGTTGATGTAGATTTTTGCCGCGCCGAGGGTATCGATGTGTGCCGGCGGCGCAGCGGCGGAGGCTGTATTTTTGCCGACGGGGGCAATATTATGTCGAGCCTTATAACGGCAGGCGGCAGTGTGGAAACGCTTTTTGCCGCTTTTTCAGAAGGCGTTGCCGGCGTATTGCGTCGTGCGGGTGCTCCGGTGGAGCTTTCCGGCCGCAACGACGTTGTTCTGAGCGGTGGGGGAAAGGTTTGTGGCGGCGCCTTCTATCATCTGCCCGGCCGTAGCATTGTTCATGCCACGATGCTCTACGATGCCGACCTCCGTTTGATGGCAGGAGCTTTGCGTCCCGATGAGGGAAAATTGCGTGCAAGGGGCGTAAAAAGCGTGCGCAGCCGGGTGGCATTGCTTAAAGAAGTACTTCCGTCCGGCTGCGGCGTTGCTGAGCTGCGTCGCGCCCTGCGCGATACGCTTTGTTCCGGGCCTGCATTAGAGCTGACGGGAGCCGATGTGGCCGACATCCGTCGTCGGGAGCAGGCATACCGTGCCGCGTCTTTTATAGAGGGAAGCACATCTGCGGCCGACCTCGTTCGGTCGGCGCGGGTGGAAGGCTGCGGACGCGTTGAATTCCGATGGAAAACGGATGGGGAGCGCATAGACGATTTACGCCTTTCGGGCGACTTTTTTGACGACGGCCGGGCCGGATACGCTTTTGCCCGGGTTTTGCAAGGAGCCCGTTTCACCCCGGAAGATGTTGCCGCAAGGCTGGCCGATGCCCATCCAGAACAACACATCAGGGGGCTGACGGCGCGCGACGTCATGAGCATTCTCTTTCAAGAACTTCCGTGAAAAATATTTTACTTCTAAATAAGGAAAAACGCTAAAATATTGTGATATGAACGAATTGAAAAAAACTTGTCTCCACGACAAACATGTGGCTTTGGGAGCCCGGATGTCCCCCTTCGCAGGTTACGACATGCCCATCGAATATTCTGGCATTGTCAACGAGCACAACGCCGTGCGCAAGGCTTGCGGAGTTTTCGACGTCTCGCACATGGGCGAGATATGGGCAAGCGGCCCCGAGGCCGAGGCTTTTGTACAATATATCTTCACCAACGACATCGCGGGAGCTGAGACCGGGAAAATATTTTATGGCATGATGCTTCATCCCGACGGCGGGACGATCGACGATCTGCTGGTTTATAAAATGAAAGACGACGAATTCCTGCTTGTTGTCAACGCTGCTAACATTGAGAAGGATTACGCTTGGATTTGTGAGCAGGCGCCTGCCTTCAACGTATCGGTCAGGAACGAAAGCGAAGGCTGGTCGCAGCTGGCCGTACAAGGCCCCTTGGCCGAAGTTGTCGTGCCCGAAGTGCTGGGATTGCCTTGTGAAGATTTGGTTTTCTATACATTTAAGACATTATCTTCCGAAGGTTCGCAAGTTATATTGAGCCGTACCGGCTATACCGGCGAGGATGGCTTTGAAATATACGGCACGCACGATTATATACGGGCCGCATGGGACAAGCTGATGGCCGACGGCAGAACGCTTCCTTGCGGCTTGGGTGCCCGCGATACGTTGCGCTTCGAAGTGGGGCTCCCCTTGTATGGCGACGAACTGACCGACGAGCTGTCTCCTCTCGAAGCAGGGCTGGGCATGTTCGTGAAACTGGACAAAGAAGAGTTCATCGGGAAGCATGCTACGGCGCTGTTGAAGGCTGACGGCCTGAAGCGGAAAATCGTCGGCATCGAGCTGGCTGATAAAGCCATACCGCGCCACGGATACGAGGTGGTTTCGACCGATGGAGCCGTCGTGGGAACCGTCACCACGGGCTATCAGTCCATATCCACGGGCAAAAGCGTCTGCATGGCGCTGGTGGAAATAGGCTACTCCAAGCTTGACACGCCGCTCCAAGTGAAAATACACCGCAAGCTACATGCCGGCGTCGTTACAAAGAAACGTTTTTACGCGAAGAACTATAAAAAATAAACCTTCAATCTTAGAAATCATGGCAAAAGTAGAAGAAGGACTCTTTTATACGGAGTCGCACGAATATGTACGTGTAGAAGGCGAGTATGGCTACGTCGGCATCACCGATTATGCCCAGGAGCAGCTCGGAAACGTTGTTTACGTCGACATGCCTTCGGTCGACGATGAGGTAATCGCGGGCGAGGAGTTCGGCGCCGTTGAGAGCGTGAAAGCCGCCAGCGACCTGATGTCGCCCGTCAGCGGCGTTGTCGTAGAAGTGAACGAGGCGCTGGAAGAATCACCGGAGCTTATCAACCAGGACGCCTATGCCAACTGGATTATGAAAGTGAAGCTTTCCGCCCCCTCGGAGGTGAACGACCTCATGAAGGCTGCCGATTATGAGAAGCTGTGCCATTAATTCCTTTTAAGGCGTCTGAAAGGTGAGAGGCGGTTTCCGCAGGGAGACTTCCTCTCTCTTTTCTCTCTTTTATTTATTTGCTAAAAACACATCCGCATGTCATATAAATATTTTCCCCATACCGACGACGACATCCGGGCGATGCTGAAGGTTATCGGAGTGTCGTCTTTGGACGAGCTCTATTCCGAGGTGCCCCGCGAGCTCTTGCTGGACCATCCACTGGACATCCCCGAGGCTAAGAGCGAGGTGGAAATACGCCGCGAGTTCGAGCAGCTTTCGGCCGCCAACCGTCCGCTCACGTGCTTTGCCGGCTGCGGAGCCTATGACCACTACACGCCGGCCGTAGTGCCCTACATAGCCTCGCGTTCCGAGTTTCTGACGTCGTATACCCCCTATCAGGCAGAGATTTCCCAAGGCACGCTGCAATATATCTTCGAATATCAGACGATGATGGCCGAGCTGACGGGAATGGACCTCTCAAATGCGAGTATGTACGACGGCGCCACGGCCACGGCCGAGGCCATGCTCATGACGGTGGCGGCTGCCCGGAAGCGCAACAAGGTGCTCCTGTCGCCCACGCTGCCGCCTGCCGTTTTGCGCGTGGTGGGCACGTATGCCAAGTTCCACGGCGTGGAGACGGTCATGCTTGCCGAAAAGGAGGGGCGCACCGACAAGGAAGATTTGCAGGCCAAGCTTTCGGCCGGCGACGTGGCCGGTGTCGTTGTGGCCCAGCCCAATTATTATGGTATCGTAGAAGATTTCGACGGCGTAGCCGATCGCTGCCACGAGCAGGGGGCGCTGCTTGTCATGAATGCTGAGGCATCGTTGCTGGGCGTTTTGAAAACGCCGGGCGAGTGGGGCGCCGACATAGCCTGCGGCGAAGCGCAGGGGCTGGGTCTCCCGTTGAGCTACGGAGGTCCCTACATCGGTTATCTCTGTACCCGCCGGGCGCTTGTACGCAAGATGCCGGGCCGCCTGGTGGGCGGCACAACCGATGCCGACGGCCGTCGGGCCTTCGTCTTGACGATGCAGGCACGCGAGCAGCACATCCGCCGCGAAAAAGCCACCTCCAACATCTGCACAGCTCAGGGCGTCATGTGTCTTTACGTGGCTGCCTATCTGTCTTTGCTCGGCCCGCAGGGCTTGCGCGAGGTGGGCGAGCTCTCTTATGCCGGTGCCCACTATCTGCACGACCGTCTGTTGGCCACGGGGCGCTTCTGCGAGCTCTACGGCGGGCCGTTCGTCAACGAGTTTGCCTTGCGCTATGACGGCAACGTCGACAGCTTGCAGCAAGCTTGCGCCGAAAAGGGATTTCTGGCCGGCGTAAAGGCCGAAGGCCGCGACGACGTTCTCATTTTCGCCGTGACGGAAAAGCGCACCAAGGACGAAATGGATCGTCTGGTGGACGTCATTCAAAGTTTGTAACCCCATCCTTTAACGAACAGCAGACATGAACAACCAATATTACGGGAAACTCATTTTTGAGCTCTCCCGGCCGGGACGCACCGGCTATTCACTTCCGAAAAACGAGCTGCCGCAGTACAGCCTTGCCGACCTGCCGGCCGCTCTCCGCCGCGAGGCTCCGCTGTCGCTGCCCGAGGTGGACGAACCTACCGTTGTGCGCCATTATACCAACGTGAGCAACAACAATTTCGGCGTCGACACGGGCTTTTACCCGCTGGGCAGCTGCACGATGAAGTATAATCCGAAAATCAACGAAGAGGTGGCGGCTCTTGCCCCCTTTACGGCGCTTCATCCCGCCCAGCCGGCCGACACGGTGCAGGGGGCGCTTCATGTTTATTACAACGTGCAGCGCATTCTCTCCGAGATTGCCGGCATGAGCGAGTTTACGCTCAATCCCTACGCCGGTGCCCACGGCGAACTGACGGGGCTCATGGTCATCCGCAGCTATCATAACGCCCGTGGCGACGTCCGCCGTACGAAGATCATCGTGCCTGATTCGGCGCACGGCACCAACCCCGCGTCGGCAGCCGTTTGCGGCTTGCAGATTGTGGAGGTGAAAAGCACGCCCGACGGCACTGTCGACGTGGACGACCTGCGTCCGTTGCTCGACGAGACGGTGGCGGGTATGATGATGACGAATCCCAACACGCTGGGCATTTTTGAAAAGAAAATTCCCGAAATAGCGCGCCTCGTCCACGAGTGTGGCGGCCTGATGTACTACGACGGAGCCAATCTGAACCCGATGCTCGGCGTTTGCCGGCCCGGCGACATGGGTTTCGACGTGATGCACATCAACCTGCACAAAACCTTTTCCACGCCCCACGGAGGCGGCGGCCCCGGTGCCGGGCCCGTGGGTGTCCGCCGCGGGTTGGAGCAGTTTCTGCCCAATCCCCGCGTAAAGCGGACCGACGACGGCAGCTTCCGCCTGACGGCCGACGACACGGCGCTGGGCAGCATTTCCTCGTTCCTCGGCAACTATGGCATCCTGCTTCGGGCTTACGCCTACCTGCTTTCGCTCGGGCACGAGCATCTGCGCATGGCCGGGCAGCTTTCCGTCCTCAACGCCAACTATGTGAAGGAGTCGCTGAAGGATTACTACAAGCTGCCCATCGCCGGCCTGTGCAAGCACGAGTTTGTGTTCGACGGGTTGAGCGAAGCCTACGGCGGCGACCACCACGATCCCGCCCACGTGACGACGCTCGACGTGGCAAAGCGCTTGCTCGACTACGGATTTCACGCTCCTACCATCTATTTCCCGCTTCTTTTCCACGAAGCCATGATGATCGAGCCGACGGAGACCGAGAGCCGCGAGACGCTTGACGCTTTCATCGACGTGATGAAGAAGATAGCCGAGGAGGCACGCACGAACCCCGAGCTCGTCAAGGGCGCGCCGCACCATACGCCCGTGCGCCGGCTCGACGACGTTAAAGCCGTCAAGGAACCGCGATTTACCTTTAAAGATTATCAGTGAGACCGCAGAAGCGGGGCTCGTGAAGCGTCTGCCGCCCGCGGCAGTCGCCCCGTGCCCCGCTTTTTCGGCCATACATTTTTATTATGAAAGAAAGAAAAATGCAAAAAGCCGATTTAATCATCATCGGAGCCGGCCCCGCGGGCTACGAGGCTGCCGTCGAGGCGGCGCGCGGCGGCCTGTCGGTCGTGGTTGTCGAAGCGGCCAAGCCGGGCGGCACGTGCCTGAACGAGGGCTGCATCCCCACGAAATGTTTCTGCCGTCATGCCGAGGTGCTCGACGACGTGCGCAGTGCCGCCCTCTACGGCATCAGCCTGGGCCCGGCGCAGCTCGACATGGCTGCCGTCGTGGCCCGCAAGGACGAGGTGGTGGCCCGCCTCGTTTCGGGCGTCGAGGGGTTGCTCAAAACGCCGGGCATCACCTATGTGCAGGGTCGGGCACGCTTTGTGGGGCCTCACACTGTGGCCGTTGAGGAGAGCGGAGAGCAGTTTGAGGCCGCCCACATTATGATTGCCACGGGCTCCGTCACGAAATATCTCCCCATCGAGGGCGCTCATCTTCCCGGAGTGGTCTCTTCGCGCGAGCTGCTCGGTTTGACGCAGGTGCCGCGGCGGCTTTGCGTTGTGGGCGGCGGCGTCATCGGGCTCGAATTTGCGGGCATCTTCCACACTTTCGGCAGCGAGGTGACTGTCGTGGAGTTTTGCCGGGAGATTTTGCCCAATTTCGACCGCGACATAGCCAAGCGCCTGCGCACGTCGCTGAAAAAGCGGGGCATCCGTTTCGAGACACAGGCCGCCGTGACAGCCATCGCCCGCGACGACGGCGGGCTGCTCCATGTGGCCTACGACAAGGGGGGCAAGGCGGGCGAGTGTGAGGCCGACTGCGTGCTGATGGCCGTAGGGCGGGCCGCCAACACGGACGGCCTGGGGCTGGACGAGGCCGGCATAGCCTACACGCGGCGGGGCATCACCGTCGACGAGCACTACTGCACGAACGTGCCCGGCGTGTATGCCGTGGGCGACGTCAACGGCCTTTGCCAGCTGGCTCATGCAGCCACGTTCCAGGCTTTGCACGTGATCCATCGCATACGCGGGGAGCAGGATGCCATCCGCCCCGACATCGTTCCTGCCGCCGTATTCACCTCACCCGAGGTGGCCATGGTGGGCTTTACGGAGGAAACGTGCAAGGAGCGGGGCATTGCCTGCCGCGTGTTGAAGAGTTTTTACAGGGCCAACGGCAAGGCGCTGGCCATGAACGCCGACGAAGGGCTGGTGAAGCTCCTGGTGGACGGGGACGACCGCATCCTGGGGGCGCACATCCTGGGGGCGCATGCCTCGGACCTCATCCACGAGGTGGCTGTGCTGATGAACCTGGGCGCACCGGCCGGCCGCCTGCGCGACATCGTGCATGCCCACCCCACGCTGAGCGAGCTGCTGCTGCATCTGGCCTGATGGCTGTGCGCTGACGGCTGCATCACGAAACGAGCGGCCTGCATACCGAGATATGCAGGCCGCTCATTTTTATGCCTCTGCCGTAAACGGGCGGGTGGAGCGAGACAGGCTGTTGCCTATTCTTTCTTAAACTTCACGCCCACCTGCATGCCGTCGTATCCCTTCATGAAGTTGGTGACGGTGGAGAGCATGGAGTTGCTGCCCGAGAGGTTGCTGAGCGAAGACACGAGCGTGAGGATCTTGTCGGCCTCGACGGCCAGTTGCAGCTCGCTGCCGCTCACCTTGGCGTTGGTTTTCAGCGTGGTGAAGTTCAGCTTTTTGAGCGAGAGCGTTGCGTCCTTCACCTCGTAGGTGCCGCGCGTGGTGCGCGAGCCCAGCTGGCAGGTGTAGGTGCTGTCGGCGTTGAAGGTGATTTTCACGGCGCCGGGCTTCATGCCGATTTTTTCGAGCTGCGTGGCCAGCATGTCCTCGCCCTTTGCCGAGAGGAGCTTGCCGCCCAGCTTGTTGGCGATGTTTTCCGACTCGAAGACGATGGCCGGCCCGTCGTAGGTCCATGTGCCCACGATGGTGTTTTGCTTCACCTCGTCTTTGCCGAGCAGGGCCGACACGGCCTCGCCGATGGCGCCCGATGCGTTTTTGCCGCCCAGCTTGTCGAGCAGGCCGCCCAGCAGCGACTGGGCCCCGGCTGCTGCGGGCAGGGCCGTCAGAAGCAGGGCCATGGCCATTTTCAGAAATGTTCTTTTCATAAGCAGATGATATATTTAAAGTGAAACGTCGGTTGCGGGCTCACTGCACGCAGATTTTCCAGTCCAAGCCCGAAGCGGTGCGCACCACGTACGTGCCCGGAGCCAGCGAGCGGCGGGCGGCCTCCCAGCTCTCGGCGCTGAGCACGCGGCGGCCGTCGGTGGCATAGACCGTGACGGGGCCGTCGCCGGTTGTCAGGGTGGGGGCGTCGATGCCTGTGGCATTACGGTCGAGATAGCTGAACGATATGACGCCCTCGTCGCTTTCGGCAATGTTGTAGAGCGGTTTTCCGAGCAGCCCGCCGGAGAAAAGGGTGGGCGAAGGCGTGGTGTCGTCGGTAAACTCGGTGTTGTTCGTAAAGCCCGGGAAGAGGTCGCCGCGGAAGTCGGTGGCGGCGGTCATCGTCTGCGAGCTCTGCCACTGGCCGTCGGCGGGCACGACGGTGAAGTGGAGGTTGTTGGCGCTGTTGTTCACGGTGTTGAGGTTCCACAGCCGTGCGTTGTAATCGACATGCGTGACGAGCATGCCGTGGCCCAAGCCCGAGGGATACCACCGGCCGGGCTGGCGGTTTTCGAGCAGGAAATATTCTTTTTCCTCTCTCGGAGCGCGCAGCATGTAGGCTGTGGCCCCTTCGTCGGAGCCGAAAGGAAAGAGCTGGCAGAAGGCGGCCTGGTCTGTGAGCTCCTGCACGTCGAGCCAGCCCATGAAGCTGCGCTCGTAGGCCGAGTAGCCGATGGGGGCATAGCCGTCGGCCCAGTATTGGCCGTAGTCCATGACAGACCAGTAGTCGGGCGTCTGGCGGCCGTCGACGTTGTCGGTCGAATAGAAATCGGGCAGGCCGAGCGCGTGGCTGAACTCGTGGCAGAACACGCCGATGCCGTCGACGTTTCTGCCCGTCACGACATACTGGCCGTTCTCGTAAGTGTAGCTTTGCAGAAGCTCGTTGCCGATAAAGTAGGAGCTGATGCCCACGCCGTCGGCGTTCACGCCGGTGAGCTCGTTATAGTGGGCCCACAGATAGTCCTCCCATCCCTCTTCGTAGGCCGAATGCTCGCCCGGCCCGGCGTAGTAGATGGTGACCAAGGGGACGTTGCCGTCCTGGGCATAGCGGGAAAAGTCGGTACCGGCCTGGCGGGCCAGCTCGATGGTCTCCTTGATGAGCTCGGCGGCGTTGGGGTCGGTGGTGTAGGTGCCGTCGGCGCCATAGTGGGCGTAGCCGTAGGCGGCCTGCACGCGGGCCACCACCTCGAAGCGGGGCGTAAAGAGGCCGTTGCTCTGGTCGGCGAAATAGTCGGCCACGCAGCCCACGCAGTAGGGCTCGTCGGCATAGCCGGGCTCGTTGAACAGGCGCGTTATCTTCTCCTCGGTGGTGCCGGGCTGGAAGGGCATGTCGGGAAACTCGACCATGATGACCGGGATGACGGGCGAGCCGATGCTGCCGACGACGGCGCCCGAGCTTTGCCCGTAGCGGCCCAGGCCGTCGGCGGTCGATGCGGCACCGCGCACGGAGCTGCCGGGACGGGCGGCGGGGGCAGCCGTCTTTTGCGACAGGGTGGCATAGGCCGTGGCCGACGTCACGGCGCCGGCCGTGGCAAAGGCCTGCTCGGCAGGCGTGCGGGCGCCGGCCTCGTGGGCCACGACGGCCGAGGGGCGCAGGCTGTCGGCGGCGAGCTCGGCATAGCAGAGGCGGCCGACGGCGTCGGGCAGCAGGGCCAGCCCGTCGGTGGTGACCAGATAGTGGAAACGGCTGTTGCCGTGCTTCGTCACGGTGAGCGTCGTGCCGTCGGGCTGCTTCACGACGAAGGGGCGGCGCAGCGGCTGCGTGCCCCACGCGGTGGAGGTCAGGAGACAGGCTGCCAGCGCTGTCAGAATCAGTGTTTTCTTCATGCTGTATAGTTTTTTTAATGATGTTTTCAGAAAAGGCCGGGTGGCCGTCACGTTTCGTCGGGCCACATGAGGTCGCTCATGACGGCATCCGAAACAAACAAAGCCTCGCGCGAGAGGCGCAGGCGCCCCCCTGCCGCCGGCACCAGGCGCCCGGCCCCGAGGTGGGGAGTCGAGGCCCGGCTGAAGTGGCGGGCAAAGGCGGGGCCGAAGCGCTGCTCTATCTCCCCGGGGCTGAGGCCGTCGCGCGTGCGCAGCCGCGTCATGATGTATTCGTCGTAGCGCTCGTGGAGCGTCAGCCGCTCCGTTTCGCAGGGCGGGTGGCCGGGGCGGGCGACGTAGGCAGCCACGTCGGACGTGTTCCACCGGCGGCGCGTCCCGGCCAGCGAGTGGGCCGCCGGGCCGAAGCCCACATAGGGCGTGCCGTCCCAATAGGAAGCGTTGTGCAGCGAGCGCCGGCCGGGCCGGGCAAAGTTGGACAGCTCGTAGTGCTCGAAGCCGGCCCGCTCCGTCTCCTCTTCCAGGATGCGGAACATGGCGAGGCTCAGCTCCTCGTCGGCCTCGGCAAGGAGCCCCCTGTCGCGCAGGGTGGTGAGGCGCGTGCCGTTTTCGAACGTCAGCGCATAGGCCGACAGGTGCGCCACGGGCAGGGCGAGCGCCGCCAGCAGGTCGCGCCGCCAGCCTTCGGCCGTCTGGCCCGGCAGGCCATACATCAGGTCGACCGAGAGGTTGGCAAAGCCCGCCTCGCGCAGCGTAGCCACGGCCGCGCGGGCCCCGGCCGCCGTATGCCGCCGCCCCAGCAGGGCGAGCAGCCCGTCGTCGAACGTCTGCACGCCCAGGCTCACGCGGTCGAAGCCCAGGCGGCGCACGGCGGCGGCCCAGGCGGGCGTAACGTCGTCGGGGTTGGCCTCGATGGTGGCTTCGGCCAGGGCCGACGTGTCGTGGCAGGCGCCGATGGCCTCCACGATCTGCGCCAGCTCGTCGGCGGCGAGCTGCGAGGGCGTGCCCCCTCCTATATATAAGGTGCGCAGCCTGCTGCCGGCCGTTTCCTCGCGCCGGGCCTCCATCTCGGCACAGAGGGCCGCCACGTACTGCCTGCGTACGTCGGCCCCCAGCGTGGTGGAGCAGAAGTCGCAGTAGATGCAGCGGCTGGCGCAGAACGGCACATGAACGTAGAGCCCATACATAGCGCCGGCAAAGTTACAGCTAATTTTTCTCGGACCGAAACATTTTGCTGCCCGAATACGCCCCGCCGCCACGCGCCGCGAAGGGCTTTCGAGCGGCGGCGTAAATGACACGTGCAGATGGCAAAACAAGACCCGCCTTTCCGAAAACCGCCCCCTGTGGCCGAAAATAGCCGCCACGGGGCCGAAATGATGTTTTAAAACATGCCCCGCGCGTTTCCCTCTCTCGCATATTTCCTTTACTTTCGGCGTCGATAAGCTATATCAATGTAGTACTTAAATCACGATATTCATGAAAGTGTACAATTCCCACGACATCAAAAACATCGCCCTGCTGGGCAACGACGGCTCGGGCAAGACCACCCTGACGGAGGCGCTGCTCTTCGAAAGCGGCCAGATAAAGCGCCGCGGCCGCATCACGGCGAAAAACACCGTGTCCGACTATTTTCCCGTCGAGCAGGATTACGGCTATTCCGTCTTCTCCACCGTTTTCCACGTGGAGTGGAACAACAAGAAGCTCAACATCATCGACTGCCCGGGTTCCGACGACTTCGTGGGAGCCGCCATCACCGCCCTTCAGGTGACCGACACCGCCCTGCTGCTCATCAACGGCCGCTTCGGGCCCGAGGTGGGCACGCAAAACCACTTCCGCTACACCGAAAAGCTCGGCAAGCCCGTCATCTTCCTGGTCAACCAGCTCGACGACGAGAAGTGCGACTTCGACACCGTCCTCGCCGAGCTCCGGTCGGCCTACGGGCCCAAGGCCATCCCCGTGCAGTATCCCCTCGGCACCGGCCCCGGCTTCTGCTCGCTCATCGACGTCATCCTCATGAAAAAGCTCACCTGGGGCCCCGACGGCGGCGAACCCACCCTTGAGGACATCCCCGCCGACGAGGCCGACAGGGCCGAAGCCATGCACCGCGCCCTCGTCGAGGCCGCCGCCGAAAACGACGAAGGCCTCATGGAGAAGTTTTTCGAAACCGAGCACCTCACCGAGGACGAGATGCGCGAAGGCATCCGCAAGGGCATGGCCTCGCGCAGCGTCTTCCCCGTGTTTTGCGTGTGCGCCTCCAAAAACATGGGCGTGGGCCGTCTGATGGAGTTTCTGGGCAACGTCGTCCCCTTTGTCGACGAGATGCCCGCCGAGCACAACACGCGCGGCGAAGCCGTGGCCCCCGACCCCTCCGGGCCCACCTCGCTCTTCTTCTTCAAAACCGGCGTCGAGCCCCACATCGGCGAGGTGCAATATTTCAAGGTGATGAGCGGCACCGTGAGCGAGGGCGACGACCTCGTCAACGCCGACCGCGGCTCGCGCGAGCGCATGGCCCAGCTCTTCGTGTGCTCGGGCGCCACGCGCGACAAGGTGGAGCGCCTCCAGGCCGGCGACATCGGCTGCACCGTCAAGCTGCGCGACGTGCGCACCGGCAACACCCTCAACGCCAAGGGCTGCGAAAACCGCTTCAACTTCATCCGCTACCCCCGGCCCAAGATCACCCGCGCCATACGCGCGCTTAACGAGGCCGACACCGAAAAGATGATGGCCGCCCTGAGCCGCATGCGTCAGGAAGACCCCACCTGGGAGGTAGAGCAGAGCAAAGAGCTGCGCCAGACGCTCGTGCGCGGCCAGGGCGAGTTTCACCTGCGCACGCTGAAATGGCGGCTCGAAAACCTCGACAAGATCCCCGTGGAGCTCAGCCCGCAGAAAATACCCTACCGCGAAACCATCACCCGCCCCGCCCGGGCCGACTATCGCCACAAAAAGCAGTCGGGCGGCGCCGGCCAGTTTGCCGAGGTACACCTCGTCGTCGAACCCTACTCCGAAGGCATGCCCGACCCCACGGCCTACAAGTTCGGCGGGCAGGAAATACGCGTCACCGTGCGCGGGCGCGAAGAGATCGACCTGGAATGGGGCGGCAAGCTCGTCTTCATCAACTCCGTTGTGGGCGGCGCCATTGACGCCCGCTTCATGCCCGCCATCCTCAAAGGCGTCATGAGCCGCATGGAGCAGGGCCCCCTCACCGGCTCCTACGCCCGCGACGTGCGCGTCGTCGTCTACGACGGCAAGATGCACCCCGTCGACTCCAACGAGCTCTCCTTCATGCTGGCCGGACGCGCCGCTTTCAGCCAAGCCTTCCGCGAGGCCGGCCCCAAGGTGCTCGAGCCCATCTGCGACGTCGAGGTGTTTGTGCCCGCCGCGCTCCTGGGCGACGTCATGAGCGACCTGCAAGGGCGCCGCGGGCTCATCGTGGGCATGAGCAGCGAGCACGGCTACGAGAAGCTGCAGGCCAAGGTGCCCCTGCGCGAGCTCTCCGACTATGCCACCACCCTGAGCTCCCTCACCGGAGGCCGCGCTTCGTTCGTCATGAAGTTTGCCAGCTACGAGCTCCTGCCCCCCGACCTGCAAAGCAAGCTCACCGCCGAAAGCGACAGCGCCCGCGAAGAGTAGGGTCAAGGGGCGAGGGAGGGAGAGAGCCGCGCGCCCCCGCCACCCCACAAACCGCAAAACCGCTCCGAGGAGGGAAGACCTTCCCAGGGCGGTTTTTGTTGTGGGACGTTTGCGCTCCCGATATTTATTCGTAAACTTGCAGGGGCTCTGCTGCGGGGCGGACCGTGGCTGGCGCGCCGCCGGAGGCTGCGGCGCCGGGGCTGCGGCGCCGGGGCTGCGGCGAGCATAAATAGACATCAAAACACGAAAAAACGAGACTGAAAAAATGACTGCAACGGAAATGGAGAAAAACAAGCAGCGCTTCGTGGCCCTCTGCCGCGAGCACATCGGCCGCGAGGGCTTGGAGCAGCTGCTGGCCTACCTGGCCACGACCGACTTTTACACGGCGCCGAGCTCGACGGCGTTTCACCTGAACGAGGACGGGGGCCTCTGCCTCCACTCGATCAACGTTTTCGAAACGGCGAGCCACCTCTACCAGACGTGGCTGCTGCCGCGCATCAAGGCGGGCGAGGCCGCCACCACCGAGGAGCTGTCCATGGAGAGCGTGGCCGTGGCTACGCTCTTTCACGACTTGTGCAAAACGAAGCTCTACCGCAAAACGGAGAGGTGGAAAAAGGACGAGGGCGGACGGTGGACCTCGTACCCGGCGTATGAAACGGCGGACGAGTTTCCCTTTGGCCACGGCGAGAAGTCGTGCGTCATCGTCGGCTGGTTTATGCGCCTGAGGCAGGAGGAGCTGCTGGCCATACGCTGGCACATGGGCATGTTCGACATGGGCGAGCCGGGCAGCAGCATGCGCTATGCCTACCGCGCGGCGATGGACCGCTCGCCGCTGGTGGCGCTGGTGCAGGCGGCCGACCTGCTGGCGGCCAACTGCCTGGAGCGCACTACGAAATACAGATAAACACACGGGGAAGGAGGAGATATGCACACTGTTGTGAAACGTTTTTTCGTGCTGCTTGCCGGCGCGCTTTTTTCTGCCGCGATGCCGGCTGCCACGCAGCGCGACACGGTCATTGCCGCCCTGCTGGAACGCATCGGCGGGCGGGGTGCGGCGGAGCGCTTCGTCTGGGAGGTGCGCCCCGAGATGGGGGCACGGGGGCGCGACGTGTTTGAGATTGCCGCGCGCGGGGGCAAGCCGTATGTGGCGGGGAGCTCGGTGCTGGCCGTTGCGACGGGCATTGGCTGGTACCTGAACCACACGGCGGGGGTGAACCTGACGTGGAGCTGCCCGCGGGCCGACCTGGCGCGGCGCCCGCTGCCGCTGCCGGGGGGCAGGGAGCGCCGCGAGGCAAGGGTGGCGGGGCGC
The DNA here is from genome assembly GCA_949297215.1 of uncultured Bacteroidales bacterium. GTDB lineage: Bacteria > Bacteroidota > Bacteroidia > Bacteroidales > Bacteroidaceae > Alloprevotella. Next base: position 37,360 of record CASFRV010000003.1, read on the forward strand.
TACTATCTGAACTATTGCACGTTTTCCTACTCGGCGGCCTTCTGGGGATGGGAGCGCTGGCAGCAGGAGATCGACTGGATGGCGCTCCACGGCGTCAACATGCCGCTGGTGGCGGTGGGCATCGACGCCGTGTGGCGCGACGTGCTGCGCGAGCTGGGCTACGGCGAGGCCGACGTGGGCCGCTTCGTGGCGGGGCCGGCGCATCAGGCGTGGTGGCTCATGAACAACCTGGAAGGGTGGGGCGGGCCCAACCCCGAGGCGTGGTATGCCTGGCGCGAGCGCCTGGCGCGCAGGGTGGTGAAGCGCATGCGGGCGTTCGGCATGGAGCCGGTGCTGCCCGGCTATGGGGGCATGGTGCCGGCCGACGCGGGCGAAAAGCTGGGATGGGACGTGAAGGATGCCGGCCGGTGGTGTGGCTTCGGGCGGCCGGGCTTCCTGCTGCCCACCGACCCGCACTTTGCCCCGATGGCCGCGCTCTACTATAAGCACCTGACGCGGCTGATGGGCACGTCGTCGCTCTACAGCATCGACCCCTTTCACGAAGGGGGCGACGTGGCGGGGGTGGACCTGCCGGCGGCCTACCGCGCCATCGAGCAGGCCATGCTGCGGGCCAACCCCGGGGCCCGATGGGTGGTGCAGAGCTGGAACGAAAACCCGCGGCCCGAGTGCCTGCGCACGGTGGAGCGGGGGCGGCTCGTGGTGCTCGACCTCTTTTCGGAGGGGCAGCCCAAGTGGCACGAGGGATATGGCGGGCACAGCTGGATGTTCTGCATGCTGCACAACTTTGGCGGGCGCGTGGGGATGCACGGGCGCTGGCGGGCCGTGGTGGAGGGCTATTTTGACGCCCTAGCGCGCCACGCCCCGACGCTCGTGGGCATCGGGGCCACGCCCGAGGGCATCGGCCGCGACCCGATGCTTTACGACCTGCTCTTTGAGCTGCCGTGGCGCAGCCGGGGGGAGATGAGCGGCTGGATTGATGCCTACGTGGCGACGCGCTACGGCTCGTCAAGTCCCGAGCTGCTGAGGGCGTGGCGGGCGCTGGCGGCGTCGGTCTACGACTGCCCCACCCGGCAGCAGGGGGCCTCGGAGTCGGTGATGTGTGCGCGCCCCTCGCTCGACGTGCGCTCCGCCTCGACGTGGAGCACGGCCCGGCCCTACTATGAGCCCGACAGCGTGGTGAGAGCGGCCGCCCTGCTCCTGGCGTGCGGCCCCTCGCTGCGCGGCTCCGACAACTTTGCCCACGACCTGACGGACGTGATGCGCCAGGTGCTGGCCGACAGCGCCTATGCCCTCTCGCGGCAGATTGGGCCCGCTGCCCGGCGCGGCGACACGGCGGCCCTGCGCCGCCTGCGGGAGGCCTTCCTGCGGCTCGTCCTCGACCAGGACCGCCTGCTCGCTACCCGCCCCGAGTTTATGCTCGGCCGGTGGACGTCGGCGGCCCGCCGACTGGCCCAGGAGGTGTGCCCCGGCGACGACGGCTATGCCGACGAGATGGAGCGGAACGCCCGCACGCTCATCACCGTGTGGGGCACGGAGCGCGCGGCCAACGAGGGCGGCCTGCACGACTATGCCAACCGCGAGTGGGCGGGCCTGCTGCGCGATTTCCACTACGCGCGCTGGCAGCGCTTTTTCGACGCCCTCATCGAGGGGAAGCCCCTGCCCACGCCCCACGAGTGGTACGAGATGGAGAGCGCGTGGACGCGCAACTTTTCGCTCCGCTACTCCGACACCCCGCAGGGCGACAGCTACGAGGTGGCCCGCGCGTTGTTCAGCAAATATTATGGTGAGCCCTCGGCCTTTTTAGGGGAATGAGGCCGGACGGCGGCCGGGGGATTTTTGCCCGCGGCCTACGGGGCTTTGCCCGCGTGCCGGCCGATTTCGCCGCCGGGGTGAGGAGGCAGAGAGGCGACCAGACGCCAAGGAGCCCGGACCGTTATGGCCCGGGCTCCTCTTTGTGTGTGCTCGCGTGGGCTTACATCAGCCAGCGCGCCGCATGATAGGTGACGAAGGCCACGGCGTAGGCCAGGGCGGTGGTGTAGAACACGGTGAAGAGCGCCCAACGCCATTTGCCGCTCTCGTTCTTGATGGCCACGACGGTGGCTATGCAGGGGAAATAGAGCAGCACGAAAACGAGGTAGGAGAGGGCGGCGGCCGGCGTGAGCGTGCCGAGCAGCGCCTGCTGCAAGCGCGTGTCGGCGTCGCCGCCTTCGCCCTCGGTCTCGACGCCGGCATACATAACGCCCAGGGTGCTCACCACCAGCTCCTTGGCCCCCACGCCGGTGAGGATGCCCAGACTCATTTTCCAGTCGAAGCCCAGGGGCTGCATGACGGGCTCGATGGCCTGCCCCACGCGGCCTATGTACGATTGGGCCTGCTGCTCTTGCAGGGTGACGCCTTCGGCGGGCCGGGGGTAGTAGCCGAGGAACCAGATGACGATGGAGCAGGCTAGGATGATGCCGGCCATTTTTTTCAGATACTGCCGCCCCTTCTCCCACGTGTGGCGCAGGACGGCCTTGCCCGTGGGGAAGCGGTAGGGGGGCAGCTCCATGACGAAGGGCAGGTCGTCGCCCCGCATGAAAAAGCGGCTGAACAGCCGCGCCATGAGCACGGCCATCACGATGCCCAGGGCATAGAGCCCCAGCATGAGCAGGCCGCCGTGGCGGGGGAAGAAGGCGCCGATGAGGATGACGTAGATGGGGATGCGGGCCGAGCACGACATGAGCGGCGTGACGAGCATCGTGACGAGGCGGCTCTTGGGGTTTTCGATGGTGCGGGTGGCCATGACGGCGGGCACGTTGCACCCGAAGCCCATAATCATGGGGATGAACGACTTGCCGTGGAGCCCCATCTTGTGCATCAGCTTGTCCATGATGAAGGCCGCCCGCGCCATGTAGCCCGAGTCTTCGAGCAGCGAGATGAGTAGATAGAGAATGAGGATGTTGGGCAGGAATACGATGACGCTGCCCACGCCGCCGATGATGCCGTTCACGACGAGATCTTTCAGCGGCCCGTCGGCCATGTTGGCCCCGACGAAGGCGCCGATGCGCTCGGTGAGCCACTCGATCCACTGCATCGGGTAGTCGCCCAAGACGAACGTGCCTTCGAAAATGAGAAACAACAGCAGGAAAAAGATGGGGAAGCCCCAGTAGCGGTGGGTCACGACGGCGTCGATGCGCTCGGTGATGGTTTCCTGCTTTTTCTTTTGCGTGTGCGGGCGGTAGGTTTCTTTCAGCGCGCCCTGCACGAAGCCATATTTTGCGCTGATGATGGCCGACTCCGACTGTTCGTGCAGCTCCTCGGCAATGCGCTTCTCTTCGGTGTAGCGGAGCGAAATCAGCTCGTCGCGGTTGGGCAGCGAGTCGACAAACCGCTCCACCTCCTTGTCGTTTTCCAGAAACTTGATGGAGAGATAGCGCGTGGAATATTTGTAGCGTATCTGCTGGTTTTTCTGGAAGGCGGCCTTGATACGGTCAATGCTCTCTTCGAGCTCGGCGCCGTGGTTCACGTGTATGTGGCGCGCCAGGGCGGGGTCGTTGCTCTCGTAGACGGCGATGACCATGTCGAAAAGCTCCTTGATGCCCTCGCCGCTTCTCGACACGGTGGGCACCATCGGCACGCCCAGGAGCCGCCCGAGCGTGTGGTGGTCGAGCTCGTCGCCCGAGGAACGCAGCTCGTCGTACATGTTGAGCGCCACGACCATGCGCAGGTGCATGTCGATGAGCTGGGTGGTGAGGTAGAGGTTGCGTTCCAGGTTGGAGCTGTCGATGACGTTGACGACGACGTCCGGCGTCTGGTCGATGAGGTGGCGGCGGACGTAGAGCTCCTCGGGGCTGTAGGCCGAAAGCGAGTAGGTGCCGGGCAGATCCACAATGCGCATGCGGTATTTGCCGTAGGTGAAGTAGCCGTCCTTGGCGTCGACCGTCACGCCGCTGTAATTGCCCACATGCTCGTGGGCGCCCGAGGCGATGTTGAAGAGCGAGGTCTTGCCGCAGTTGGGGTTGCCCACGAGGGCTACGTTGATGGTGCGCCGTTTCTCGCCGGCCATGTCGGCCATGCGGCGTTCGAGCATGGCTTCCGTCTCGGCATTGTCGGTGGCGTCGGGGGGAAGCCCGGGCAGACCGGGATTTTCGGGAAGGGCTGCGCCGGCCTTGGCCTCGCTCTCGCTGATCACTTCGACCAGGCCGGCCTCTTCGCGCCGCAGCGAGATTTTATATCCCATTATCTCATACTCTATGGGGTCGCGCAAGGGGGCATTCAGGATGACGCGGACGGTCTTTCCCTTTACAAAGCCCATTTCGACGATGCGCTTGCGGAAACCGCCGTGTCCGCTCACCTTGACGATGACGCCGCGCTCGCCTGTATGCAGGTCTGAAAGCTTCATATGTGTCTGAAAAAATACGCTGATGATCGTTTTTGCGGCTGCAAAGATAAGAAAACCCGCCGGACGGCCCGTTGCCCGGGGCGTAAATACCCAGATGTGGTGATGCCGGTGGCCGCCGCATGGCGCATAGGCACCTCCCGGGGCAAACCGCGGGTCAGGGGGCGTCGCTGCTCTCTTCCTTCCTTTCTGGCGGAAGGAGGGCGCCGGGCAGCAGGTTGCCCCGCTCGTCGAAGAGGCCGTAGGTGGTGCGCAGCACGCGAAACTCCGTGCGGCGGTTCAAGGCGTTGCACACCTCCTGCTGCTCGGGCGTCAGCTTCAGGATGAAAGCCTCGGTCAGCGTGTCATTTTCGTGCAGGAAGGGGTAGGTCTCCGTCAGTTTTCTGTTGACCACCTTCGGCTGCTTCTCCCCGTATCCCTTGGCCGTCAGGCGGTCGGCCTGTATGCCGTGCTCCGTCAGATAGCTCACCACCGTTTCGGCCCGGCGCTGCGACAGGCGCTCGTTGTAGCTGTCGTTCCCCCGGTAGTCGCAGTGGGCGCTCAGCTCGATCGTCACGTTGGGGTTCTCCTTTAACAAAGTGGTAAGGCGGTCCAGCGCCGGCAGCGACGTCTCGACGATCGTTGCCTCGTCAAACTCGTAGAATACGTTGCGCACAAGCACCGGTACGCTGATGGATGGCAGCGGAAATTGCAGCACATATTGCTTTTCCTCTTCGAGCGTGTCGACGTGCAGCGAGTTGCGCACGTTCAGATAGCCGCGGCACGTGGCCAGCATCAGATAGTCGACGCCCGGGGCCACGGGCTGTTCGAACGAGCCGTCGCTGCGCACGCTCAGCTTCAGGTTGGTGCCGTCGCTGCCCACCATGTAGACCATCGCCTCGGGCAGCTCGTAGCCGTCCTGCTCATACACCCACCCCTTCACCGTCTGTAACACCTCGGGGTAGGAGAACGAATAGATCTTGTCCCAGCCGCGGCCGCCCGTGCTGCGGTTCGAGGAGAAAAAGCCCCGGTTGTGCAGCCCCTCGAAGGTGATGCCAAAGTCGTCGCCGTTCGAGTTCATCGGAGCCGGCAGGTGAACCACGTCCCAGCGGTGCGTCACCGTGTCCTCGGTGGCTCGGTACAGGTCGAGACCGCCCATGCCGCCGCGGCCGTCGGACGAAAAATAGAGCTCGCCCGTGGGGCGGAAGGCGGGAAACACTTCGTTGCCGGCCGTGTTGACGTCGGGCCCGAGGTTTTCAACCGGCCCCACACCGTGGCCGTCCACCACGGCGCGCCACAAGTCGAGCCCGCCCTCGCCTCCGGGCATGTCCGACACAAAGTAGAGCCACCGCCCGTCGGGCGATACCGCCGGGTGGGCATACGACGAGAGTGTGTCGGCCGTTATTTTCAGTTGCTGCGGCTTTGCCCAGCTGGCATCCGTGCGGGCCGAAGTCCATATCTCGGCCATGCGCGGATACTGCGGATGGGTGGGACACACCGTGAGATACATCGTCTGGCCGTCGGGGCTGAACGAGCAGGCCCCTTCGTCATACTCGGTGTTGATGCCTCCCTCTACGGCCTCCGGGCGCAGCCAACGGCCCTTTTCGTCTTTTTTCGACACGAAGATGTCGCCGTTCTTCTGCTCCGTGATGCCGCTCACCTCGTCGCCGGTGGTCTGCGGGCGCGTCGTCGTGAAATAGAGGCGGTCGCCCTCGTCGCCCAACAGCGCCGGAGCATAGTCCGACCGGCTGGCGTTGAACAGCCTTTCCAGACGGATGGTATAGGCCGACCCCTTCTTTTTCAGAGCTGTGGCGTCGTGGCAGGCTTCGATGCCGCGCAGAGCGGCTTCGTCGCCCGGAAAGCTGTCAAGATGAGCCCGGTAGCTGCGTTCCGCTCCGGCGTAGTCGCCGGTGTAGCGCAGCATTTCTCCCTCGTAAAAGCGGGTCAGCGTGTCCGTCATCCCGTAGCGCAGCGCGTTGCGGTAGGCACCCAGAGCCCGTGCCGTGTTGCCATACCGGCGGTAACACTCGGCCATGTTGTAAGCCACGGCGCCCCGTTCGCGGCGGTCGCGCGGGCCATACTTCGAATAAGCTTTTTTATACTGTGCAGCCGCTTCGGCATATTCGCCGATGGCACGGGCGGCGTCGCCGCGCTTCACGTACCGCTCCGGCCCGCCGCACGAAGAAAGCAGCGCCAGGCAGGCGCCCGCCCAAAAGATGCAAACGTAAATCTTGTTCATCCCTACAACAAAGAACGCGGTTTTCCCGGCTTTATTGTACCGGTGGCAGCCCGAAAAGTTTCAATCGCCCCGGAGCGGCTCCGGCGTATCGAAAAAAATACATACATTTGCAGGTAATAAGAAAGACCACTAAATCCAAAAACGTTATGTTGAAACAGATTGTGAACGGCCGTATCCTAACACCCGAAGGGTGGCTCCGGGACGGCTCCGTCATCATCGAGGGCAACAAGATCCTCGAAGTGTCTAATTGTCATTTACCCGTAGTGGGGGCCGAAATCATCGACGCCCACGGTTGCGACGTGGTGCCCGGCGGCATCGAGATGCACGTGCACGGCGGTGGCGGGCGCGACTTTATGGAGGGCTCGGAAGACGCCTTCCGCACTGCCGTCGATGCGCACATGCAGCATGGCACGACGGCCATCTTCCCTACGCTCTCGTCGTCGACCATGCCGATGATACGTGCGGCGGTGGCCACCACCGAAAAGCTAATGGCCGAGCCCGACAGCCCCGTGATGGGTCTCCATCTCGAGGGCCACTACCTCAGCCTCGAAATGGCCGGCGGCCAGATTCCCGAAAACATCAAAAACCCCGATCCGGCCGAGTATGAGCCTCTTCTCGACTCCACCCGCTGCATCAAGCGCTGGGACGCCGCTCCCGAGCTGCCCGGCATCCGCGAGTTTGGCGCCTGCTGTGTGCGTCACGGCGTTCTCCCCTCGGTGGCCCACACCGCCGCCGAATATCCCGACGTAAAAGCCGCCTACGAGGCCGGGTTTACACACGCCACCCACTTCTACAACGCCATGAAGGGCTTCCACAAGGTGCGCGAATATAAGCACGAGGGCACGGTCGAGAGCGTTTATGCCTTACCCGACATGACTGTCGAGATGATTGCCGACGGCATTCACGTGCCGCCCGTCATCCTGCGCATGATCTATCTTGTGAAGGGTGTGGAGCGTACGGCCATGATTACGGATGCCCTTGCCTGTGCCGCCAGCGACAGCCAGACGGCCTTCGACCCCCGTGTCATCATCGAGGACGGCGTGTGCAAGCTTTCCGACCGTTCGGCCCTGGCCGGCAGCATTGCCACGATGGACCGCCTCGTGCGTACCGCCGTGCAGCAGGCCGGCATACCGATGGAAGACGCCTGCCGCATGATGAGCGAGACGCCTGCCCGCATTATGCACATTTACGACCGCAAGGGCTCCTTGCAGCGCGGAAAGGATGCCGACATCATCTTCTTCGACGACAGTCAGCAGCTCCGCTTTGTCATGCAGATGGGACGTGTGGTGCGCAATGAGCTCAACTAAGCTTTCCAGATCTTCAGTCAAAATATGGCGTTCAGACATTAGTCTTTGACGCCATTAACGAAAGAAGCGCCTGCAACCAAAACGTTGCGGGCGCTTCTCTATTTTTCTTTATTGAAGAAAGAAGGCGCAGGCCCTCTCCTCCGAAAACTATCCCAGATATTTGGTAAGGATCTTTATGTTGTCGTCTTCGCGCAGACGGCGCAGGGCGCGTTCCTTAATCTGGCGTACGCGCTCGCGCGTCAGCCCCAGGCTGCCGGCCACCTCTTCGGCCGTCATCTCGTTGCGCCCGATGCCGAAGAGCATTTTGAGCACTTGGCGCTCGCGCTCGGAGAGTACGCGGAGCGCTGCTTCAAGATCGGTCGAAAGCGACTCTTTCTCCATGGCGTTGTCGGTGCCCGGAGCGCTTTCGTCGGTCATAATGTCGATAAGGCTGTTCGAGTCGTCGTCCTGGAATGGGGCGTCGACGGAAACTTTCTTGCCGTTTGTGCCCAAGGCTTCCTGCACCTTGGCCACGTCGGTGTCGAGCAGCTCGGCCAGCTCTTGCACTGAGGGACGGCGTTCGTTTTCCTGCTCGAAGCTCGTTATGGCTTTGGTAAGCTTGCTCTGGAAGCCCACCTGGTTGAGCGGCATGCGCACGATGCGGCTCTGCTCGGAGATGGCTTGCAGAATGCTCTGGCGTATCCACCACACGGCATACGATATAAACTTGAAGCCGCGCGTCTCGTCAAACTTCTGGGCGGCTTTGATAAGGCCGAGGTTGCCCTCGTCTATGAGGTCGTTGAGCGCGAGCCCTTGGTTCTGATACTGCTTGGCCACGCTGACGACGAAGCGCAGGTTGGCCCGCGTGAGCCGTTCGAGCGCCTCGCGGTCGCCGCGGTGGATGCGCTGGGCGAGCTCCACTTCCTCGTCGGTGGAGATGAGTTCTTCGCGTCCGATTTCGACTAAGTACTTGTCCAAGGCGGCGCTGGAACGGTTGGTAATGCTTTTGTTGATTTTTAATTGACGCATAATTTTCTCGGCACAAAATTCGGTGCAAAGTTACACATTTTTCTTCGATTGCGCCATCTATAATAGAGCTTGTAAGGTATTTTAAGGCAGAGTTTGTGGCGTTTTCCCATATTGGGCCGGCTCTTTTGGCGGTTGATGCCGAAAAAATGGGGCTTTCTCTTGTTTGACCCTTAGCCTTTCCGTATCTTTGCCCGGCCGGGAAATGCCGGCTTGCGGCGCTTTTTTCGGGTAGCCGCGGGTTGACGTTTCCGGGTGTTGAAATAAAACAGATAAAAGGAGTATTCAACTTTATGGAAAACAAGGATTTGCTGGAGCTTTGCGAGGAACGGGCCCGTGTGTGGGCTTCGTCGTCGCTTTATGACGAGAAAACGAGACAGGCTGCGGCCGCCATGCTGGCAGCTGAGGACAAGACAGAGCTAGTAGAGGCTTTTTACCGCACGTTAGAGTTTGGCACGGGCGGTCTGCGCGGCATTATGGGCGTGGGCACGAACCGCATGAACGTTTACACGGTGGGAGCTGCCACGCAGGGACTGGCCAACTATTTGAACCGTCAGTTTGCCGGACGCCGGGAGATTGCTGTTGTGGTGGGCCACGACTGCCGCAACAACAGCCGCCTGTTTGCTGAGACAACTGCTGCCGTATTTTCGGCCAACGGCATCAAGGTGTATTTGTTTGACGACATGCGTCCCACGCCCGAGATGTCGTTTGCCATCCGTCATCTGGGATGCCAGAGCGGCGTCGTGGTGACGGCTTCGCACAACCCCAAGGAGTATAACGGTTATAAGGCCTATTGGGAAGACGGTGCGCAGGTTCTGGCTCCGCATGACCGTGGCATCATTGAGGAGGTGAACCGCGTAGCGGTGGAGGACATTAAGTTTGAAGCCAACCCGGCCCTGATCGAGACGATAGGGGAGGAGATAGACCGTATCTACCTTGACAAAGTGCATTCGCTGTCGATTGATCCCGAGTGCATCCGCCGCCAGCGCGACTTGAAGATTGTGTACACGCCGCTGCATGGCACGGGCATGATGCTCATCCCCGACTCGTTGAAGCTGTGGGGCTTTGAAAATGTTTACACCGTGCCCGAGCAGATGGTGAAAGACGGCAATTTCCCCACCGTGGCAAGCCCCAACCCCGAGAACGGCGAGGCGCTGGCGATGGCCATCGACTTGGCTAAGAAGGAGGATGCTGACATCGTTATGGCAAGCGACCCCGACGCCGACCGCGTGGGCATGGCCTGCAAAAACAGCAATGGCGAATGGGTGCTGGTGGATGGCAACCAGACGTGCATGATATTCCTCTATTACATCATTATGAACCGTCTGGCCAAGGGACAGATGAAGGGGAATGAGTTTATAGTGAAGACGATTGTGACTACGGAGCTGATTAAGAGCATTGCCGAAAAGAACCACGTCCAGATGTTCGACTGCTACACGGGCTTCAAGTGGATTGCCCGCGAAATCAGAATTCACGAAGACGAGGGCGACATGCAGTATATCGGCGGTGGCGAAGAGAGCTACGGCTTCATGGCCGAGGACTTCGTGCGCGACAAAGACGCCGTGTCGGCTTGCTCGCTTCTTGCTGAAATCTGCGCTTGGGCCAAAGACCAGGGAAAAACGCTTTACGACGTGCTGATGGACATTTACGTTGAGTATGGATATGCGTTGAATAAGACCATTAACGTGGTGAAGCCCGGTAAGACGGGTGCCGACGAGATCCGCGCCATGATGGAGAATTTCCGTGGTGCCGGTGCGCCCCGTGAAATCGCCGGGTCGCCGGTTGTGTGCACGAAGGACTATCTGAAACTGGTGCAGATCGATGGCAATGGAGACGAGCAGCCGCTCGACATGCCCGAGCCGAGCAACGTGTTGCAGTGGTATACGGCCGACGGCACGAAGGTGAGCGTACGCCCGTCCGGCACGGAGCCCAAGATTAAGTTTTACATCGAGGTGAAAGGCGAAATGGCTTGTCCGAAGTGTTTCAACGGGGCCCACGCCTTGGCAATGGAAAAGGTGGACGACGTTGTAAAATCGCTGTCGCTTTAAGAGCTTCTCTGAAACAGAGCTAACGAAGGCGTGCCGGGATGCGGGCTCCGATGACGGAGCAGCGTGCTCGGACACGCCTTTTTTTGAGAGGGAAAATGTGTATGAAACGTTGGTTCATTTTTTGTGCCGGCCAGCTTTTGTTGGAGAAACGGGCAGACGGTTCGTTTTCCGTTCCGTTTGCAGATCAGCCGCCGGTTCCGTTAGAAGCGTGGCACCGTCTCCATCGTCTGCCGCAACTTGATGGAGCGCCTTGCGTGACTGTGAGCATTGACGCTCCGGTCGTGGCACCGGGCTGGTGCATGATGGGTTTGCGCGAGACGTTCGACGTGCTTCCGGCACCCGTATATAATATGGCGGGCAAGGCGCGTGAAATCCTGTATTGGGATGCCACGACGCGCTATTGCGGCGTGTGTGGAGCCCCCATGGAGCTCCACACGGATATATCGAAGCGTTGCACCAACTGTGGCAAAGAGGTGTGGCCGCCATTGGCCGTGGCCATTATCGTTGCGGTGCATCGCGGCGACGATGAAATCTTGCTGGTGCAGAGCAACAAGTTCAAAGGCGACTATCTTGGCCTCGTGGCGGGCTTTGTCGAAACGGGCGAGACGCTTGAAGAATGTCTGCGGCGTGAGGTGATGGAGGAAACGCAGATCCGCGTGAAGAACATCCGTTACTTTGCCAGCCAGCCATGGCCCTATCCCAACGGACTGATGGTGGGCTTTTCGGCAGAATATGATGGTGGTGAACTGCGCTTGCAGCGTTCGGAGCTGAACAAGGGTGGATGGTATCGCCGTGGGGCACTCCCGGCGATACCGGGCGAAGTGAGCCTGGCCCGCCGCCTGATAGACGCGTGGCTTGAAAACAGATTGTAGAAAAAATCATGAAAAAAGAAGGTAACCGGGCATTTACGCCGGAAGAAGCGGAGAGCGTTCGCCGCGATTTCAGATATTTGCGTGCAAATGGTTTCTTACGGCTTACGAAGGAGACGAAAGATGCGCTTTACGGCTTCCTGTCGGAAAAGACGGCAGGCGGTGTCCCGTTGCGCGATGCTTTCGGGTTGAATAAAATTTGCAATTCGTTGGGGGCCATGCGTCTGGCGGCCGTGGAGATTGGTTTGGGAGGCAGTGTGCTCCTTTCGCGCATGGTTTGTTCGTTGGCAGACGAGGCCGACTTGCCCCAAATCGGCCGTTTGTTTGGCGAGGAAGTGCAACGGGGTGCAGCCGCCTTTTTCCGCGTGTGGAAACTGGCAGCCAAGGAAGAAGCCATGCGGACCGACAATTTCAGAAACCTCCTGGTGTCGCAGGCCGGCGACATGCGCGTCATTCTTCTGCTCATTGCCGATTGTGCTTATGTCATGCGCCACATCCGTGATGCCGAGAACGAAGCGGCACGACGCACGCTTTCGACCGAAGCTTCTTGTCTGTATGCGCCCATAGCCCACAAACTGGGGCTTTATAAGCTGAAAAGCGAGTTGGAAGACTTGTCGCTGAAATATCTTGAGCACGACGCCTATTATATGATTAAGGAAAAGCTCAATGCCACGAAGAAAGCCCGCGATGCCTATATTGAGCGTTTCACGGCCCCTATTAAAAAACTGCTCGATGCCGATGGTCTTCGTTATCACATGAAGGGACGTACGAAGAGCATCCATTCCATTTGGCAGAAGATGAAGAAGCAGCAGTGTGGCTTCGAGGGCGTTTACGATTTGTTTGCCATCCGCATCATTTTGGACGCCCCTGCCGACAAGGAGAAGGAGCAGTGCTGGAAGGTTTTCAGCTTGATAACAGATCAATACGAGTCGAACCTGAAGCGCCTGCGCGACTGGCTCACCGTTCCCAAGAGCAACGGCTACGAAAGCCTGCATATCACGGTGAAGGGCCCGGAAGATAAATGGGTAGAAGTGCAGATCAGAACCGAGCGCATGGATGAAATAGCCGAGCACGGCTTGGCGGCCCATTGGAGATATAAAGGGGTGAAGAGCACCGACGGCGGCATCGACGCCTGGCTGGCCGATATCCGTAGCGCCTTGGAGACGGGCAACGAGAGCTTGCTCACCGAGAGCCTCAGCTCAGACCTTCATGAAAAGGAGGTCTACGTCTTTACGCCGAAGGGCGACCTCTTTTGTTTGCCGTTGGGAGCCACGGTGCTCGACTTTGCCTATCACATACATTCGGCCGTCGGCAACCACTGCGTCGGCGGACGCGTCAACGGCAAGAACGTTTCCATGCGCCAGGAGCTCGAGAGCGGCGACACGGTCGAGGTGGTCACCTCGTCTGCGCAGTCGCCCAAACCCGATTGGGTGAACATCGTGGTTTCGTCGCACGCCCGCTCCAAGATACGTCAGGCCGTCAGGGAGCTGCAAGCCCGCAACACGGTTATGGCCAAAGAGTTGTTGGAGCGAAAGCTGAAAAACAAAAAGCTCGAATGGGACGAGGCCATCGTCAACCAGCTTGTGAAAAAAGCCGGCTTCAAGGAGGCCGTGGAGTTTTACCGTGCCATAGGCGACGAACGTTTGGATGTCAACGAGCTTATCGACATGTACGTCGGGCTCTTCAAGCGCGAAAACAATCTGTTGGAGCGTGCTGCCACCCGCAGTGCAGGGGAGTATAATTTTGAGACAGAGGCAGAGCAGCGCTCCGCGGCCGATACCGACGTGCTCGTTATCGACAGAAATCTGAAAGGCATCGATTTTCAGATGGCCCGTTGCTGCAACCCCGTTTACGGAGACGATGTCTTCGGCTTCGTAACGGTGAGCGGTGGCATAAAGATACACCGCACCAATTGCCCCAACGCCCCCATGCTCCGCGAGCGTTTCGGCTATCGCATAGTAAAGGCCCGCTGGGCCGGCAAGGGCGGCAGCAAATATCCCATCACACTGAACATCGTGGGCAACGACGATTTGGGCATTGTCAACAACATCACATCCATTATCAGCAAGGAGGAGCACATCATGTTGAGAAGCATCAATATCGACTCGAACGACGGCTTGTTTTTCGGCATATTGACGGTGCTGGTCGACGACACCGACAAGCTCGAAAAGCTGATGAAAAAGTTGCGGACGGTCAAGGGGGTCAAGGCCGTTTCGCGAACATAGCACCCTTCTCCGCCGCCATGCCCGTTCCGTTTCGCCGTCTGTTGTTTTGTCTGCTGCTTGTCTTTTGCTTTTCGCACGAAGGATGGGCCGCAGCCGACGATGCGCGTGCCGACTCGGTCATGGAGCGCGTTTTCACCTACACCCGTCGCAGCGGACTGACAGTGAGCAGCTACACCTCGCAGCTGTATGTGCGCACCCGCCTGACGACGCGCCGCCGCGGGCGGTGGATTAGATTCGTGCCGGGCATGTTTCCGCTGGAAAAGGGCGAGAATGTCTATTTGAGCGAGAACCACGTCGTTTACCGCTATCGCCCGCCCGGGCAGGTGGACGAGAAAGAGGTGGCTTATTACAGCACAATGCCCTATCTTCACGACTCGTCCGAACGAGTGCTCAGCCGGTTCAGCTTTTCTATCTACGAGCCCAACCTCTTCTCCGATCGTATCCTTTCCCCTTTGCATGAACGCAACGGCCGCTTCTATCGTTACAAGTATGTCTACTCATACACCGAGGCCGGGCGCGTGCTTACGCGCATTCTGATACGCCCCCGCTTTCATAACACCCAGCTTGTTTCGGGCAACATCGATGTCGTTTTGCAGACGGGGGCCGTCCGCCATTTCGAGTTTGCCATGACGTACGACATGACCTCCATCCGTCTGGCGGGCACGGTGGGGGCCGAAGGGCTTGCCACGCTCTATCCCACGCAGATCGACATGACCACGCGGCTGCATCTTTTGGGCAACCGGTTGGAGGCTCATTACAGAGGGGTGGCCGGGTACGATTTTCGTGCCGCGACCGATGGCAACACGCTTCCCGAAGCCGCGTCGCGTTACGACCAGACGGAGCTTTGCCGCCTGCGTACCGACACCACCCACCTGCTTCGCAGTCGCAGCTACTTCGACGAGGCGCGCCCGTATCCCTTGTCGGCCGACGAGCAGGCCATATACGACCGGGCCGACTCGCTTGCAGCCCGGCGCGACACGGCGGCCCAGGCTCCGCGCCGGCGCATCCTCTCGCCCTTGGCCGAGAACATTTTGCTCGACAGCCACAAGTGGAACCTCGGACGCGGCGGCAGGCTCGATGTTCCGGCTGTCATTACCCCCTCCATGTATCAGTGGAGCCAGGCAAAGGGATTCTACATACAGGCAAGCATCAATATGGACTGGCAGTTTCGCGAAAAAGTGTTTTTCCAGGCCGTACCGCGTTTCGGATACAACTTCAAGCAGCGGCAGTTCTATTGGTGCGCTCCGCTGACGCTTCATCTCTCGCCGGCGCGCAACGTGGCTCTCCGTTTCGAGGCGGGCAACGGCAACCACATATACAGCGCCGACCAGGCCGACGAAATACGCGACCGTCTTTCGGGCATCAGCCATTACGACTCGCTCATGCAGGTTTTCGACGCCTACAACTTTCGCTATTACAAGGATTTCTATTTGCAGGGCGACGTGTCCTATGAGCCGCTGCCCGGACTGAAGCTTTCGGCCGGTCTCCGCTATCACGACCGCTCGTTGCTCGGGTGGAACGAGGTGTCGCAGCAGAGCGGTATGGCGCGCACTTTGAAAAGTCTGGCGCCGCGTCTGCACATCGACTGGACGCCCTGCCTTTACTACTATCGCGACGGCAGGCAGAAGGTGCCCCTCTATTCGCGTTGGCCCACGTTTATGCTCGACTACGAGCGGGGCGTGCGCACTGGACGCTGTTCGGGCGAGTATGAGCGGTGGGAGTTTGACGCCAAGTACCGGTATAATCTTTATGCCTTGCGGGCTCTGTATTTCCGTTTTGGCTTCGGGCTGTACACCAATCGCGGCGAAGACTATTTTGTCGACTTCGACCATTTCCGCGACAACAACATGCCGGCCGGATGGGAGGACGAAATGATGGGCAGGTTTCAGCTGCTCGATGCCCGCTGGTACAACGAGTCGAAATACTACGTGCGTATGAGCGCTATGTACGAAAGTCCGATGCTGCTTTTCTCGCGCATCAAGTATCTTTCGCGCATCATTCAGAAGGAGCGCATCTACTGCAACCTGCTCACCGTGTGCTATCTGCTTCCCTACGCCGAGATGGGTTACGGCCTCTCCACGCATCTTTGCGATGTGGGCGTGTTTGTCGGTATGGCCAACCATACGAATGTGAGCGTGGGGGCAAAATTTGTTTTGAGGTTGTTCGACGGCTGGTAGCCGTCCCGTGCCGGCAGTGGGGGCGCGGTGTATGCCGTTTGTGCGAGTCCCTGTGGGTAGCAGATGAAGCATAAAAAAAAAAGCTCCGAAACAAAGAAATGTTTCGGAGCTTTTCGGTTTTGGTAGCGCCTACGGGAATCGAACCCGTATACCATGCGTGAGAGGCATGTATCCTAACCGTTAGATGAAAGCGCCTTGTTGTGCGGAAGCTGGGGGATTCGAACCCCCGGTACGGTTAATCCCGTACGTCAGTTTAGCAAACTGGTGGTTTCAGCCACTCACCCAAACTTCCTTACCGCGTTTTCTCTCAAACGCGGTGCAAAGGTACGACCTTTTTTTGAACCACCAAATTTTTACGGCGTTTTTTTCTGATTTTTTTCTTCGGGCCCCGTTTTGCATGCTTTCCGCCGGCTCATTTGCTCGGTCGGGAGAAACACGTATTCGAAGATCTCGCTGATGCCAGTGGCCCCGAAATAGGTGCCCGTCTGCCCCATAATCAGGATGGGCTGGCGGAAAAATTCGGGATGGTCGAACAGGTTGAGCTTTGAGCGGTAGTCCATGCCGCTTTGGGCGAGCCTTATGGCCATGCAGCGTTCCTTGTCGGTCTCTTCCGGCCGGTCGGCAATGAACATGTTTGTGTTGGGCTTCTCCGTTGGGCGGGCAAAGGTCAGGCTGCTGCGCGATGTGGACCGGGCGTAGCCGACGATGTAGCCTTTCACCCATACAAACTCGTCCTCGCCCAGCGTCAGAGCCTGCGCCACGCTCCATATGTCGGCGCCGCCGGTCGGGTCGTTTTCGTCTGCGCTGTCGTCGGGCTCGTCGTCGGGGTCGGTTCCGGGTTGTTCCGGGGTGGGACCGGGCGTTTCCTCCTTACTCCCGTCTTCGTCGGCGGGTAGCTCTATCTTTTCGCAGGATGTGGCGGCCAGGAGGAGGGCGGCCAGCATGAGCAGGGCAAGTTTCTTCATATCATCCGGGTTTAGGAGAGGGTGGTGCTTTCAACCTCCTTTTCAGGGTCGTATTTTCGCATGGCGCTCAGCAGGACCGTGTTTTCGTGGGGAAGCCCGATGCCGATGCGCAGACAGTCGGCACATCCGTCGTATGCCGAGCAGTCTTTTACGGCAATGCCGTTGGCGGCCAGATAGCGGTAAATGCGTTTTGCCCCCTTCAGGCGCACCAGAAAAAAGTTGGCTTCCGACGGATACACGCAGGTGCAGAACGGCAGTTGCGTGAAGGCTGCCATCACCTTGCGCCGCTCGTCGGCCACGAGGCTGTTCCATTTGAATATGCTGAAATTGCGGCGCAGCGTTTCGCACGCCAGACGCAGCGAGGGCGTACTGACGTTGTACGGAGCGCGCAAGCGGTCGAGCAGAGCCACCGTCTCGGGGCGGGCAAAGGCCAAGGCCACGCGCAGCCCGGCCGATGCCCAGGCCTGCGACAGAGAGGAAACGACGATCAGGTTGGGGTGGACCGATGGCTGCCGGCGCAGCGAGGGGGCGGAGGAGAAGGCCAGATACGTTTCGTCCACCACGACGAGCCCCGGAAAGGCATCGGCCGTGCGGACAATCTCGTCGGCGTCGGCCAGGTTGCCCGTCGGGTTGTTGGGCGAGCAGATGAAAACGATTTTCGAGCGTTCGTCGGCAGCTTCGAGCAGGCGTTCGGCCCGTAGCTCAAACTGCGGGCCGAGAGGTACGGGGCGATAGGCCACGTCGTTGAGCGCCGCCAGCCGGGCAAAGCCTTCGGAAACGGGTGTGGGCGCAATCACGTTGTCGGTTCCGGGGCGGCAAAAGGTGCGCAGCAGCAGGTCGAAAATGTCCCATGCCCCGGCGCCGGTGAAGATACACTCCGGGCGGATGCCCGTTGCGAGCGAAGCTTCGGCCCGCAGTTCGTGGCGCTCGGCGGCAGGGTAGCGGTTGTAGGGTGCATTGTAGGGGCTTTCGTTCCGGTCGAGGCAGATGGTGTGCTCCGGCCGTTGCGTTTCGGCGCAGGGCGGCAGCTGCGCGAGCAGCGCCCTGACGTTGGGGCGGATGAGTTCTTCAAGCTTCTTCATGCGTGAACAGATCGGGTGGGGTGGCAGGCGCCCATGGGCATAAAGGCCGGTGCGGCCGTTTTGCCGGCTTGCGGCGCGCATGGACAGCCGTCTCCCGCGTTTGGCGGGCCGGCAGCGGTGGCCGGCCTTTGCGTCGGCTATGCAAATTTATATATAATGCCTGAAATAGCGGCAAAAAGATGGCGGCAGGCAGCATAAGCCGCCTTTTTGCCCACGTGCCGGAGGGGGCGCGACGCAGCGACCGCTGCTGCCGACGGTGAGGGGGCGCGGCCGCAGACGAAAGGCGGAACCGAACGCCGGCAAGCGGAAATCGGAGGGAGAAGAGTGCCTATTTGAAAGGAAACGCTTATTTTTGTGCTTATATTTTACGAACACTACAACAAAAGAAAGCTTATGTATAGCGTAGACGAATTGAACGACCGGCTGATAGACCTCGCTTTTTCGGAGGACATCGGCGATGGCGACCACACCACCCTTTGCTGCATCCCGGAAGATGCCATGGGTAAGTCGAAACTGCTGATCAAGGAGGCTGGCGTGCTGGCCGGCATCCGCATAGCCCAGATTATTTTCCACCGCTTCGACCCTGAGTTGCAGGTAGAGGTGTTTATGGAGGACGGGGCCCGCGTCAAGCCGGGCGATGTGCCCATGGTGGTGACGGGCCGTGTGCGCAGCCTGCTGCAAACGGAGCGCCTCATGCTCAACGTCATGCAGCGCATGAGCGGCATAGCCACGATGACGGCCACCTACGTGGAACGGCTCGAAGGCACCCGCACCCACGTGCTCGACACGCGCAAGACGACACCCGGCATGCGCATGCTGGAAAAAGAGGCCGTGAAGATAGGCGGAGGCATGAACCACCGCATCGGCCTGTTCGACATGATATTGCTGAAAGACAACCACGTCGACTTTGCCGGAGGCATTGCCAACGCCCTGGACCGCTGCCGGGCCTACCAGCAGGAAAAGGGGCTGAACCTGAAGGTGGAAATAGAAGTCCGCTCGTTCGACGAAATACGTCAGGTGCTCGAACACGGCGGCGCGGACCGCATTATGTTCGACAATTTCAGCGTGGCCGACACGCGCAAAGCCGTCGAGATGATCGGAGGACGGATGGAAACGGAGTCGAGCGGGGGCATTACGCTCGACACCATACGCGATTATGCCGAATGTGGCGTCGACTTTGTCTCCGTCGGTGCGCTCACCCACTCGGTGAAAGGGCTCGACATGTCGTTTAAAGCCTGCTGACAAACCCCTGAACGCGATGAACACGAAACCGACGAAGACGCGGAGGGGCGTGCGGTGTGCCGCCGCCGCGCTGGCGCTGTTTATGGGCGTTTCTGCGCCCGGAGAAGCCTGCACAAGTTTTCTTGTGGGGCGGAAAGCCTCGGCCGACGGCTCGGCCTTTATCACCTATAACGCCGACGATTATGGCATGTATGGCCGTCTGCGCTATCTCCCGGCAGCCAAGCATGCGAAGGGCGCCATGCGCCGCATCGTGGACGGCGACACCAACCATTATCTGGGCGAAATACCCGAAGCCCCCGTCACCTATGCCGTGATGGGCCACATCAACGAG
The DNA here is from genome assembly GCA_949297215.1 of uncultured Bacteroidales bacterium. Taxonomy (GTDB): domain Bacteria; phylum Bacteroidota; class Bacteroidia; order Bacteroidales; family Bacteroidaceae; genus Alloprevotella. The sequence goes on from CASFRV010000003.1 coordinate 57,207, forward strand.
CACCAGGTGGCCATCACCGAGACGACGTTCGGCGGCCGCCCCGAGCTGGTGGACCCCAACGGAACGATCGACTACGTGAGCCTCATGGCCATAGCCCTGCAACGCTCCAAGACGGCCCGCGAGGCCATCGGCGTGATGACCTCGCTCGTGCAGCAATACGGCTACGCGAGCAGCGGCGAGAGCTTCTCGATTGCCGACCCTGAGGAGGTGTGGATTTTGGAGCTGATCGGTAAAGGCAGCGGCGAGAAAGGGGCTGTCTGGGTGGCTGTGCGCATCCCTGACGACTGCATAGCCGCGCATGCCAACCAAAGCCGTATCCACCGCTTCGACCGGAAAGACAAGGACAACGTGATGTATGCCGACGACGTCATATCGTTTGCACGCAAGAAGGGATATTTCGACGGGCGCGACGAGGATTTCTCCTTTTCGCAGGCGTATGCGCCAGCCGACTTCTCGGCTATCCGTTTTTGTGAGGCCCGCGTGTGGAGCTTCTTCAACAAATGGGTGGACGGGATGGACCGGTACGTCGACTATGCCTCGGGGCGCCACATCGGGAAGGCAGAGCCTATGCCGCTCTACTTCAAGCCCAAGCGCCCGCTCTCGCTGCACGACGTGATGGCGAGCAACCGCGACCATTTCGAGGGAACGCCCTTCGACATCACCGCCGACGCCGGAGCCGGGCCCTATTCGGCCCCCTACCGGCCGACGCCCCTGACGTGGGAGTGCGAAGGAAAGACCTATTTCAACGAACGCCCCATCTCGACGCAGCAGACGGGCTTCACGGTGGTGGCACAGGTGCGCTCCTGGCTGCCCGATGCCGTGGGCGGCGTGTTGTGGTTTGGCAACGACGACCCCAACATGGTGGCCTATACGCCCGTATATTGCGGCGGAAAGGCCGTGCCCGAGTGCTACAACGACCCGACGGCCGACGAAGTGACGTTTTCCTGGCGTTCGGCCTTTTGGGTGTGCAACTGGGTGGCCAATATGACCTATCCGCGCTATTCGCAGCTCTTTCCGAGCGTCGAGGCCGAGCGCGACCGGCTGGAACAGCAGTTCCTGTCCTCGCAAAAACCGGTGGAAGACCGGGCGCTGGCCCTCTACGGGCAAGACCCGGACGGTGCCGTGCGCTATCTCGACGGCTATGCCGCAGCCTGCGCCGACACGATGCTGGCAGCCTGGAAAAAGCTGGGCGAATATCTCATCGTGAAGTATAACGACCAGGCCGTGAAGCCCGAACGTGCCGGCAGCTTCACGCGCACGCCCGACGGACTGGGCACGCCGCCCGAGCGGCCGGGCTTCGACGAGCGATTCAAGCGTGCCATCATCAAGGACACGGGCGAAAAATATCTCATGCCCTGAATCGACGGAACGCGGCTGCCGCAAACAGACGGCAGCCGCGTTTTGTTTTATATTTTCTTAGCATAGCCCACAGATATGCCGGGAAGAAAAGAAAAACAAAAGGGGAAACCTTGCCATTCCAATGAATTTTAGTACTTTTGCACGCCGATTATTATCAAGTGGGCCTCAGGGCCTGCGTCTGCGTGTTAATAGTCTTTCCCGTTGGCCTGGGGAGATGGTTAGTGAATCGCAGGAAAAAAGTTTTTTAGTAGTAAAATTTTAAAAAGTCAAACAAGAGTGGACACTTTAAGTTACAAGACCATTTCTGCTAACAAAGCGACCGTCGAAAAGGAATGGGTTGTCGTTGATGCGACCGACCAGGTTCTGGGTCGTCTTTGCTCAAAGGTAGCCAAGCTGCTGCGTGGCAAGTATAAGCCCAATTATACGCCTCACGTAGACTGTGGCGACAACGTTATCATCATCAATGCCGACAAGGTGAAGCTGACGGGTAAAAAATGGACCGACCGTATTTATTATACGTACACGGGATATCCCGGCGGTCAGCGCGAGCATACGCCTGCCAGCATCATGGCCAAGCCCAATGGTGCCGACCGTTTGTTCCGTCGCGTAGTAAAGGGTATGCTGCCCAAGAATCGTCTGGGTGCGCGGCTGCTGGGCAATATGTATGTCTATGCAGGCAGCGAGCACAAGCATGAGGCTCAGACCCCGAAAGCTATTGATATCAACCTTTATAAATAAAGAAAGCAGTAATGGAAATGATAAATGCATTAGGCCGTCGTAAAAGTGCCGTTGCCCGGGTTTATGTGGCCGAGGGAACCGGCAAAATCACGATTAATAAAAGGGAACTGGCCGATTATTTCCCTTCTTCCATTTTACAGTTCGTTGTAAAACAGCCTTTGAACCTGCTGGACGTGGCCGAAAAATATGACATCAAGGCCAATATCCAGGGTGGCGGTTTTACGGGACAGTCGCAGGCCCTTCGTCTGGCCATTGCCCGCGCTTTGGTGAAAATCAATGCCGACGACAAGAAGGCCCTCCGCGATGCCGGCTTTATCACCCGCGATTCGCGCGTTGTTGAACGTAAGAAACCGGGACGTCCCAAAGCACGTCGTCGCTTCCAGTTCAGTAAACGTTAATATTCGGCCGTTTTACTGCTGGAATTTACGTTTAGTATCTAAACTGCCGGGACTTTCGCCCGAACAACGAACGGAACTACCCGGCGGCTGGTTGAGAAAAGGAGCATGAAGCTCCGCAACTAAAAAAGAAAGTAAACGATTAACATCAAAAAGAAATGTCAAGAACCAATTTTGAGACTTTATTAGAGGCTGGCTGCCACTTCGGCCACCTGAAACGCAAATGGAATCCCGCCATGGCTCCTTATATCTTCATGGAGCGCAACGGTATCCACATCATCGATCTCCACAAGACGGTTGCCAAAATCGATGAAGCTGCTGAAGCCATGAAGCAGATTGCAAAATCGGGTAAGCGCATCCTCTTCGTTGCTACTAAAAAACAAGCTAAGCAAATCGTGGCTGAGAAAGCCGCTGCGCTGAACATGCCTTACGTTACGGAACGCTGGCCGGGCGGTATGCTCACCAACTTCCCGACGATCCGCAAGGCTGTCAAGAAAATGGCCAATATCGACAAGCTTACCAACGACGGTACTTTTGCCAACCTGTCGAAGCGCGAAATCCTGCAGATTTCCCGCCAGCGCGAAAAGCTGGAAAAGAACTTGGGCTCCATTGCCGACCTGACGCGTCTGCCCGCAGCTCTCTTCATCGTGGACATCTGCAAAGAGCACATCGCTGTGAAAGAAGCTCAGCGTCTGGGTATCCCCGTATTTGCAATGGTTGATACGAACGCCGACCCGAATGCTGTCGACTATGCCATCCCGGCTAACGACGATTCGAACAAGAGCATCGAGGTGATCATGGATGCTTGCTGCGCGGCTATCGCCGAAGGACTGGAAGAGCGCAAGGCTGAAAAGGTGGATGCCGAAGCTGCCGGCGAAGGCGGTGAAGGTAAACCTGCCCGCAAGCGTTCGGCCAAGGCTCGCGTAGAAAACGCTCCTGCCGAACCGGCAGCCGAGACGGAGAACACGACGACCGAAGCTTAAACAAACCATACATAGAAACTCTAAAACGAATATTATGGCTGTAACCATTGAAGATATCAAAAAACTGCGTGCCATGACGGGTGCCGGCTTGGGCGATTGCAAAAAAGCCCTGGCCGAAGCCAACGACGACATGGAGGCTGCCATTGAAATCATCCGTAAGAAAGGTCAGGCTGTGGCTGCAAAACGTTCGGACCGCGAGGCTTCCGAGGGTTGCGTGCTGTGCAAGGCCGAGAATGGCTTTGGCGCAATCATCGCCTTGAAGTGTGAAACGGACTTCGTAGCCAAGAATGCCGATTTCGTGAAGTTGACCCAGGATATTCTGGACCTGGCCGTTGCCAACAAGTGCCAGACGCTTGATGAGGTGAAGGCTCTCCCGATGGGTAACGGAACGGTGGCCGACGCTGTGACGGATCGCAGCGGTATCACGGGTGAAAAGATGGAGCTCGACGGTTATCTGACGATCGAAAGCGACAATATTTCTTGCTACAACCACCAGAACAAGAATATGCTCTGCACGATGGTAGCTTTGAACAAAGCCGTTGATCCTCAGTATGGTCATGCCGTAGCCATGCAGGTAGCTGCCATGAATCCTATTTCGCTGGACGAGAAGGACGTTCCCGAGCACGTTCGCAAGCAGGAGTTTGACATTGCTGCCGACAAGGCTCGCGAGGAAGGCAAGCCCGAGAATATGATCGAGCGCATTGCTGAAGGACGTATGAAGAAATTCTACAAAGAGCAGTGCCTGCTGTTCCAGGAATTCATCCAGGACAGCAAGATTTCTGTGGCCGACTACCTGAAGCAGGCTGACAAGGACTGCACGGTTGTTGCCTTCAAGCGTTTCACGCTGCGCGCAGAATAAAGAGACTTATTCCCGATAAAATGATAGAGAAGCGGCCTGACAAAAATAGTCAGGCCGCTTCTGTTGTATGATACACTTTCTCTCGTTACAGAAAAGAAGTAAAAACGGAACGATGGGGGAGGAGGTCTTTTTTTAAAAAACGTTTGCGACAAAATACAAGAAGGGCCGTCGGATTTTCTGCTTCCGGCGGCCCTTTCGTATTACTTCATTTCGTTGGCTTCTTTCATGTCAATCTCTTCTCCCTTCGTATTGTAGAAAATGTATTGGAGAAAAGCCAGTTTTTGATTGGGAATGATCTTGATACCCCAACCATACTTAAGCTGCCATTTGTGCTTAAGGGAAATAACGCCCTGATTGATATAAGCAGCAACGAATGGGTGTACGTGAAGTCGGAATTTATGAATACCTAAATTGTTTACAAGAAAGTCGATCTTCTTTTCAAGCGTATCTGTAAAGAGGAAACTCGATTTGATGTGGCCAGTACCTCCACAAGTGGGGCAGTCTTCTTCGACATTGACGTCCATAGCCGGCCTGACTCTCTGCCGTGTAATTTGCATAAGCCCGAACTTGCTAAGTGGCAGTATGTTATGACGGGCTCTGTCCTTTTGCATGTTCTGGCACATCCGTTCGTAAAGTTTCTGACGGTTCTCTGCCAGATTCATGTCGATAAAGTCAACAACAATAATACCGCCCATGTCTCTCAGGCGCAGTTGGCGGGCCAGTTCGTCCGCGGCGCCGAGATTAACATCAAGGGCGTTGACTTCTTGCCCTTCCAAAGATTTGGAACGGTTGCCGCTGTTGATATCTACAACATGGAGCGCTTCTGTATGCTCGATGATCATGTAAGCGCCATGCTTGTATGTGACGGTGCGGCCGAAAGAAGTTTTAATTTGTTTGGTAACGGAGAAATTGTCGAAGATAGGTACCTGACCTTTGTAGAGCTTGACAATGTGTTTCCTCTCAGGAGCAATGAGGCTGACGTAGTCATGGATCTCATTGTAGACCGTTTGGTCGTTTACGTAGATGTTTTCGTAAGAAGGGTTGAAAAGATCGCGAAGCAAAGCAACGGCCCGGCTGGTTTCTTCGTAGGCTAGGGTAGGGACTTGCTTGGCATGGATGACTTTTGCCACGGTATCTTCCCATCGTTTGAGAAGAATGCCTAATTCCATGTCGAGTTCGGGTACGCGTTTGTTTTCGGCCACGGTTCTGATGATTACTCCGAAACCTTTGGGCTTAATGCTTTGGATTAGCTGTTTTAGACGCGCACGTTCGGCGTTGCTTTTGATCTTTGATGAAACAGAAACTTTATCGCCAAAAGGAATGAGCACCAAGTACCTGCCCGCAAATGACAATTCGCAGGTAAGCCGAGGTCCTTTGGTCGAGATGGGTTCTTTTACGATTTGCACCAAGACCTCTTGGCCGACTTTCAATGTGTTCTGTATGCTTCCTCCTTTTTCCAGCTCGGGCTGGGCAGGAACTTTTGAGATGGAAAGATTTTTTCTCTTTTCATCTCCAAGAAGTTGCAGGAATTTTTCTACGGTATTAAAACGCGTTCCCAAATCCAAGTAGTGAAGAAACGCATCTTTTTCATATCCGACGTTCACGAAGCAGGCATTTAGTCCGGTCATGATTTTTCTGACCTTGGCCAAATAGATATTTCCTACTGAAAAGTGTTCAGCTCGCCCTTCTTGCTGGAATTCAACCAGTCTTTTGTCTTCAAGAAGAGCGATGGAAATGTCTTTTGGCTGGACGTCTACGATTACTTCGCTTGTCATGTTCTTATTACTTTAAACTAAGAACAAACCTGAAAGCAATTCTTCAAGTTTGTTCTTAGTAGAGATTTGATTCCGTACGATTATTTGCTCTTATGACGGTTCTTTCTCAATCTCTTTTTACGTTTGTGAGTAGACATCTTGTGTCTTTTTTTCTTCTTACCGCTAGGCATAGTCTTAAGTTTTATGTTAGTTATTTGAGTTTAGAAATGGCGTTCGTAAAAGTCTTGGCAGGCTTAAAGGAAGGGATGTTATGTTCCGGTATGATGATTGTCGTATTCTTTGAAATGTTTCTTGCAGTCTTTTGGGCTCTCTTTTTCAGAATGAAGCTTCCAAAACCTCGTAAATAAACATTTTCCTCTTTAACGAGTGAATCTTTTACCGTCTCCATAAAAGCTTCTACCGTTGCAAGTGCTGTTGTTTTGTCAACACCTGTCTTCTTTGATATCTCATTAACGATTTCTGCTTTCGTCATCTTATCCAATTCATTTGTGATACATAAATCTCAAAAACTCTGCAAAGATATAATTTTCAGCTGATTTGAGAAAATATGTAGCGCATTTTGTGTCGTTTTCAGCCAGATAAGGCTCATTTGCATTAGTGGAGGGGAATTTTCTTTATGCGGTTGATGTGCCGCCCTCCCTCGAAATCTGTATTAAAGAATTCGTCCATGATTTTAGTGGCCGTTTGCTCATTAATATAACGCCCCGGCATAACAAGAACATTGGCATCATTATGCAATCTTGTCATGTGAGCAATCTCTGGTGTCCAGCAAAGGGCAGCACGAACGTTTGAATGTTTGTTTAGAGCCATGCTGATGCCTTCGCCGGTCCCGCAAATTCCGATGCCACACGTGCAATCGTTTTTGGCCAACATTTCTGCTAACTTGTGGGCGTAGTCTGGATAGTCACAACTTTCTTCATTGTAACAGCCATAGTCTATATATTTAATATGGTGTGCGTCCAGGTATTTTATCACGTGTTGTTTTAGCGCAAACCCGGCATGATCAGAAGCTAAGCCAACAATTTTTTCCATTTGTGTTTATGCATTTAGATATTCCAAGACTTCATTATATATGTTCTCCGGCGTGAATCCTAATTTCTCTTCCAGAACTTTGAACGGAGCGGAAAAGCCAAAGCTGTTCATGCCATAAATCTTCCCTTGCTTACCGACTAAACCTTCGAATGTGGCAGGTAGTCCGGCTGTGAGGGCGAAAATTTTGCAATTGTTGGGAAGAACGCTTTCTTGGTACGCCGGTGATTGCTGTTTGAAGAGACCTTCCGAAGGACAGCTGACAACTTTCGCTTTTATGCCTTTTTCTTTCAGCATTTTCTCAACACTTACAAGAGTAGAAACCTCAGAACCCGATGCTAATAATACGATATCTGGATTTTTCTCTTCAATAACAGTATACGCTCCCTTGCAAACCGACGTATAGCAGGTTCCTTCTGGTAAGTTGTTGACATTTTGCCGACTGAAAATGAGAGCAGTTGGTGTTTGCGTATTTTCCATCGCAAGCTTCCAGCATTCAGTAACTTCTTTTACGTCAGCAGGTCTTAATACCAAGACAGAATCACGTCCGCTGTGGTTTTTAAGTTTTTCCATTAAGCGTATTTGCGCTTCTTGTTCGATAGGTTCGTGTGTCGGTCCGTCTTCTCCGACACGGAAGCTATCATGTGTCCATACGAACTTAACGGGAAGTTCCATTAGTGCAGCCATACGTATGGCTGGCTTCATGTAATCGGAGAATACAAAGAATGTTCCCATGGCTGTAATTATTCCTCCATGCAGTGTCATGCCTATACATATACATGCCATGGTAAGTTCGGACACGCCGGCTTGAATAAATCCACCGGAGAAGTCTCCTTTTTGGATTACAGTAGTATTAGTTAAAAAGCCATCGGTTTTATCTGAATTGCACAAGTCGGCAGATGCCACTATCATGTTTTTAACATGAGCAGACAACAAGGCAAGGCAGTTCGACGACCCGTTACGCGTCGGAGCATTGTCTTTTTGCACAATTTCATCCCAAGGTATTTGGGGTAATTTATTGTCAAACCAATCTTTCAATAATTGGGCGCGATCTGGATGTAAGTCTTCCCACGCTTTTTCTTCAGCATGTCGTTCTGCGACGATGTCTCTTAATTCTTTTCTCCTTTTAGCATAGAGTTCTTGCACTTCATCGTAAATGATGAACGGGTCATCTGGATTTCCTCCAAGATTTTTAATTGTATTATAGTAAGCATCTCCTCCTAATGGAGCACCATGGGTTCCACAGTCATGTTCATAGCTGGATCCATCGGCCTTTACGCAGCCTTTGCCCATTATGCAATGGCCTATAATCAGGGTAGGGCGATCTTTTTCAGCAACAGCTGTCTTTAGAGCGTTGCGGATTTCATCGCAGTTGTTACCGTCTATTTCAATAACATTCCAATTCCAAGCTTTATATTTAAGGCCTGTGTCTTCGCTTATAACTTCCCGAGTTTCTGTGCTTAATTGAATTTCGTTGGCATCGAAGAACATGATGAGATTGTTCAGGCCTAAATGTCCTGCAATTCTACCGGCTCCTTGTGAAATTTCTTCTTGGATGCCGCCATCGCTTATGTACGTGAAAATCTTTTCTTTCAAAAAAGAGGTGTTTCCCGTTCTTGCATATAGTGCTTTGGCCGCAATTGCAGCACCTACGGCGTATGTGTGACCTTGTCCTAATGGACCAGAAGTGTTTTCAATGCGCCGTAAAATATTCAGTTCCGGGTGCCCAGGAGTCGGAGATTTCCACTGGCGGAATTTTTTTAGCTCATCTATAGTATAATCACCTGTTAATGCTAATTGGGCATATAGCATAGGAGACATATGTCCAGGGTCTAGGAAAAACCGATCCCGGCATATCCATGTGGGATCGTCTGGGTCGTATGTTAAGAATTCGGAGAAGAGCACATTGATGAAGTCTGCACCGCCCATGGCGCCACCCGGATGGCCTGAATGCGCTTTTTCTACCATAGAAGCAGCCAATATGCGAATATTGTTTGCTGCTAGTTCCATCAGTTCTTTATTTTCCATTTTTATATCAGACAATTTACTGCAAAGTTAGTGTAAAAAAATGGTTTCATATATTATTCCAAGACTTGTTTCAAAGTAAAACACCATATCATGAGGTTCGAACTCTCTATTAAACATAATATATATTACCATCTCGCTGGTAAATTCCTTATATTGGGAGAAAAGTTGTATTACAAGGGAGGAAATTGTTTTGTTCCGAGGAAAATTGTATCTTTGCACCTTGAAAAGGAAAATCTAAATATTTACAGACAATGGCACATCCTAAAAGAAGACAATCTAAAACGAGAACATTAAAGCGCAGAACCCATGACAAGGCCGTAGCTCCGACGTTGGCAATTTGTCCGAATTGCGGCGGATGGCATATCTATCATACAGTTTGTCCTACCTGCGGCTATTATAGAGGAAAGCTCGCCGTAGAAAAAGAAGTAATGGAATAAAAAGGCTTACGTAGGCCTGATTTTCTGTTTCTTCAAGAATAAAAGTTATGGAAAGACTTAATGCAATTATAACAGGAGTCGGTGGCTATGTTCCCGAGTATGTTCTAAATAATGAGGAACTTTCTCGGATGGTTGATACCAATGATGAGTGGATTATGACGCGCATTGGTATCAAGGAAAGGCGCATTCTCAACGAGGAAGGCTTAGGAACGAGCTATTTGGCGAGAAAAGCTGTGAAGCAGCTTTTGGAAAAAACAAATACCGACCCGCAGGAGATTGATTGCTTGATAGTCGCAACGTCCACGCCAGACTACCATTTTCCGTCTACATCGTCCATCGTCTTAGGAAGATTGGGCATGAAGAATGCTTTTGCCATTGATATGCAAGCAGCATGCAGCGGATTCCTTTTTGCTATGGATTTTGCAGCCGGTTTGGTGCAAAGCGGTCGATATAAGAAGGTCGTAGTTTGCGGAGCCGACAAGATGTCGAGCGTCGTAGACTATACCGATCGTGCAACCTGCCCTATTTTTGGCGATGGAGCAGCCGCAGTGCTGGTTGAGCCTTCGGAAGAAGATTTTGGCTGGAAGGATTCTTATTTGAGAACAGATGGTAAAGGTCTTCCGTTCCTTTGTATAAAGGCCGGTGGTTCTGTATGTAATCCATCCTACTTTACAATTGACCACCGAATGCACTATCTTCACCAGGAAGGGCGTTCTGTTTTCAAATTCGCTGTGACGAACATGAGCGACGCAAGTGCAATCATAGCAGAACGTAACGAACTGAATAAAGATAATATTGCGTGGATCATCCCCCACCAGGCAAACGTGCGTATCATCGAGGCTGTCGCCAATCGCTTGGAAGTGCCCATGGATAAGGTAATGCTGAACATTCAGCGTTATGGTAATACTTCCGCAGGAACGCTTCCGCTTGCTCTTTGGGATTACGAAAAACAGCTTAAGAAAGGTGATAATTTGATACTTACAGCATTTGGAGCCGGCTTTACGTGGGGCGCTGCCTATTTGAAGTGGGCTTATGATGGCGGTAAGTAGAAGAAGTTCTTTATACAGGGAACAATCTTTAAGATCGAATTAGTTGAAAGAACGCATCCCGCAATCTATTTGCCCGATGCGTTCTTTTACCTAATCATACAAAGCATAAATATCTGTTTCTAAGAATATGGCACACAAGGCCGGTTTCGTAAATATCGTAGGCAATCCGAATGTCGGGAAATCAACATTGATGAACCTCTTGGTCGGGGAACGTATTTCAATTGCTACCTTTAAGGCTCAGACCACCCGGCATCGCATTATGGGTATCATTAATACAGACGATGCCCAAATTGTGTTTTCCGATACCCCCGGAGTTTTAAAGCCCAATTACAAGCTGCAAGAGTCCATGTTGGCTTTTTCAGAATCGGCATTAAAGGATGCAGATGTCCTTTTATACGTGACGGATGTTGTTGAGAAGATTGATAAGAACAGCAATTTCCTGGAAAAGGTGGGCAAGATGGACGTGCCGGTTCTTGTGCTGATTAATAAAATCGACCTTTCCAATCAAAAAGAGCTGGAAGCGCTTGTTGCAGAATGGACCTCCCTGCTGCCAAAGGCCGAAATCTATCCCATCTCGGCCAAAGCAAAGTTTAACGTCGATCGCGTGCTTGAGCGCATCAAGTCGCTTCTGCCCGACTCTCCCCCCTACTTTGATAAGGACCAATGGACGGACAAGCCGGCCCGTTTCTTTGTGACGGAAATCATCAGAGAGAAAATTCTGCTCTATTACAGTAAGGAAATCCCCTACTCCGTTGAGGTGGTTGTCGACAGCTTTAAGGAGGCAGAAAAGAGCATTCACATAAATGCCGTTATCAACGTTGAGCGTGAAAGCCAGAAAGGGATTATCATCGGTCATCGGGGTGTCGCTTTGAAGAAGGTAGCCACCGAGGCCCGTAAATCGTTGGAGAAATTTTTCGGGAAGAGTATATATTTGGAGATATTCGTTAAGGTCGATAAGAATTGGCGCGATTCTGCCCGTCGTCTCGAAGCATACGGATATCAGCCGGAGTGATAAGTAGAACAGAAAAGAAGAAACCCTGCCGGCCGGCGGTCGGCGAAGTTTATCAAGAGATATGGGAAATTTAGTAGCTATTGTCGGGCGTCCCAACGTTGGGAAATCCACGCTTTTCAACCGTCTTACCGGTACGCGGCAGGCCATTGTGAGCGAAGAGGCCGGAACAACGCGCGACCGTCAGTATGGAAAATGTGAGTGGTGCGGAAAAGAATTTTCTATTGTCGATACCGGCGGATGGATTGTCAAGTCCGACGACGTGTTTGAAGAGGAGATACGCAAGCAGGTGCTCATTGCAACTGAGGAAGCCGACATCATACTTTTCGTTGTCGACATCAAAAACGGTGTCACCGACCTTGATACGGAAGTGGCCTCTATTCTTCGCAGGAGCAAGGTGCCCGTGCTGTTGTGTACGAATAAGACCGACAACAACGAGGACAGATACAATGCGGCCGAGTTCTATTCCTTGGGCTTGGGCGACCCTTATTGCATTTCAGCGGCCACAGGTAGCGGTACGGGCGAGCTGCTCGATGTGATTCTCGACATGTTGAAAAAAAACACGACGACCGATGACGACGAGACCCTTTTGCCCCGCTTTTCCGTCGTGGGCCGTCCCAACGCCGGCAAGAGCAGCCTGATCAATTCTTTCATTGGCGAGGACCGTAACATCGTCACAGACATTGCCGGCACCACGCGCGACAGCATCCTGACGCGTTTCAACAAGTTTGGTTTCGATTTCTATCTGGTCGACACGGCCGGCATCCGCAAGAAGAACAAAATCTCCGAAGATTTGGAGTTTTATTCCGTCATGCGCTCCATAAGGGCCATCGAGCATTCCGACGTCTGCATTCTTCTCATTGATGCAACGAGAGGTATCGAGGCGCAGGATATGAATATCGTCCAGATCATTCAGCGCAACAACAAGAGCCTGGTCGTTGTGGTCAACAAGTGGGATCTTGTCGAGGACAAGACCAACGATGTCATCGCCCGTTACGAGCAGGCCATCCGCAGCCGCATGGCTCCGTTCTCCGATTTTCCCATCATTTTCGCCTCGGCGCTTACGAAGCAGCGCATCTTCAAGGTCTTGGAGGCAGCCAATGCTGTTTATGCCAACCGGAAATCGCGCATCAGCACGTCCAAGCTCAACGAGGAGATGCTTCCCATCATCGAAAACTATCCCCCACCCTCGATGAAGGGAAAATATATCAAGATAAAGTATTGCTCGCAGCTTCCGAACACGCAGATTCCTTCTTTCGTGTTTTACGCCAACCTGCCGCAGTATGTCAAGGAGCCGTACAAGCGTTTCTTGGAGAATAAGATTCGCGAGAAGTGGAATTTCTGCGGTACGCCCATAAACATCTTCATACGTCAGAAGTAGCCGGTATGAGGAGGTTTCCCGTTTCGTTCGTCATCGTCTGCTTGCTTTTGGTGCAGTCGTGCCGCAGCGACGGCAAAACGTCCGATGCGGGCGGGCCGCAGCTACCCACCCACGAGGAAATATGCGCTTACTACAACCTCTATCTTCAAGGCGACTATGCTGGCTACGTGGCTGCCATGCAGTCGTGCGATGGCAAGACGCCGGCCTACCGCAAGCAGATGGCCCTTCTTTTCAAGCAGCATGCAAAGCTCTCGGCCGACAGGAACGGAAAGGTTCTCTCCGTGCGTGTAAACCGCATAGAGCCGCATAACGGCGGTCGCATGCTCAACGTATTTCTCATTACGGAGTACGAAGACGGCACCAACGAGGAAATTCTCCTCCCCATGGTTCACGACGGCAGCCGTTGGCGGTTGCAGTGAGTTTTCCCAAACGAGGCCGGCGGCCTGTGTCCCTTTTCGGGGTGCAGGCCGCCGGCTGTATTTGTTTCTGGGCCGTCGTTTCAGGCCATGTGTACGTCTTCCAGGTTTACCAGCCCGTTTACGATGGCATAGATGGTCAGCCCGGCCACCGAGTGGATGCTGAGTTTGCGCGAGATGTTTTTTCTGTGCGTCAGCACGGTGTTTATCGAGATAAACAGCTTGTCGGCCACCTCTTTGTTTGTCATGCCGCGCACGATGCAGCCCACAATTTCTTTTTCTCTCTCCGACAGCGTTTCCTGCCCGTCGTTCCGTTCCGTTCTGTTGCCGTTGGCTTCGTTTGTTCCGGCTGCCACTTTGCTTTCCAGCAGTTGCACGGCCGGTACGAACAGGCAGTTTTCCAGTTCGCAGTGGGTGTGCAGGTCGGCTTCGCAGTTGAAAATGTCGAACAGCACCGTGTTGAGCAGTTCCACGTTTTCGTGCGGAGCGTAATATTTGATGATAATGTTTTTCAGCTCTTGCAGCTTTTTGTCGATGCTCTCGTGGCCTTTCAGAAACTGGGCTATTTCGAAGTTGGCCGGCCGCTGGCCTTCCAGCAGGCGGTTGACGTACGAAAATATCTTGCGGTTTTCATATTCCATGTGCTTGCGCACCTCGCCCATATACTCGTCATAAAATTTCAGTATCAGGTAAGCCACCTCGTTCTTCTCCGAACAGTCGATTGCTTCCAGCAGCTTTCGCCGGATGGCCGGCAGCTGAAAGTCAAGGAAGTAGCTGTGAGCTTGTTGCAGGTAGGTAATCAGCGCTGCCACCGACACCTTGTCGGTATAATAGTCGGCCGTGTCGGCTCCGTTCTTCATATAGTTGGCCACGGCCAGGAACGTTGTGGTGTCCACGCCGTTTTCGCAGCACACCTCTTTGACGGTTTTTTCTCCGAAGCCGAGGGGAATGCCAAAGCGGCTCATCATTTGCAGCAGATGATGCTCGTCGCAAATGACGTCGCACATTTTATCTGTATCCTTATAGTTGGCGGACATTTTGTCAAGCACTTGTTAAAAGTGCTACAAAGGAAAGCATTTTCGCCCGACTTGCCGCTCACCACATTTGGGTATTTTCCGCTTTTTCCGGGTGATTTCCGCCGCCGGCGGCCGGCTTGCGCCCCGTTAGGGAGGCGCTGTGTGGTTTTCTCATTCGATGGGGAGCGTCAGATAGCCTTTGGCCAAGGCTCTCAGGACAAGGTCGGTGGCGTTGCGTGCGCCGAATTTCTGCATCAGGTTCTTGCGGTGCGTTTCCACGGTGTTTTCCGAGATGAAGAGCAGGTGCGAAATTTCCACCGTGCTGTATCCTTTTGCCATGGCCCGCAGCACGTCCAGTTCGCGTGGCGACGGCGTTTCGGCGGTGCCGGCCGCTCCGCTTTCCGCCCGGTCCATTTTGTGGAGCAGCTTTTCAAACTTGGGGCAGAAGTATTTTTCGCCGGCGGCAGCGGCTGTCACGGCCCGCAATACGTGTCCCGGATCCGACGTCTTGAACACCACGCCGTCCACCCGGGCTTCGGCCAGCCGCCTGATGGTCCATATTTCCTCGTGCATCGTGTTCACCACGATTTTTGCCTGAGGTTGTTGCCGGCGTATGGCGTCGACGAGGGCCAAGCCGTCCATGTCGGGCAGTTCCACGTCGAGCAGGTAGATGTCGAACGTCTGCCGGGTCATCTTTTCCAGCAGTTCGTGTCCCGTACGCACCGCTTCGATGTGGCGGATGGCCGGCAAACCGCCAAGCAGGCTCTTCAATCCTTCGAGCACCAGCGAATGGTCGTCGACGACGACGGCGTCCATGCACGCCTCTTCGTTTTTCATATTCTTTTCCACAGTTGCAAAATTATGAAAAAGCAGGCGCGCCGCGCTCACGGGTTTCCGTGATTTTATGCCATATCCGTCAGGAAGAGTAAGGTGCTTCCCTGCTCCGTGTGCGTCAGTTGCAGGCTGCCGCCTACGGCTTCCGCGCGTTTTTTCATGGTGCGCAGGCCGATGCCCCTGTCGCCGCGTTCTCCGCCGCGTCCGTTGTCGCTCACGCTCAGGGCCAGCCGTCCGTTTTCCAGGTGCAGGTCGACGTCGATGCGCGAGGCGCCGGCATGTTTCATGGCGTTGCCCACCGCCTCTTGCACGATGCGGTACACTTCCAGCGCCGTTGCCGGAGCGATGCGTTCAAAGGCGTCGGGCTTTTCCGCGTGCGACGCGTAGCCGATGCTGCATGCGCTTCCCTCGTTCGCGGCATGCAGATAGTCGGCGAGCACTTCGTCGAGCGACGCTTCGCGAAATTCCGGCGGCAGCAGTTCGTGCGACACTCTGCGCACGCTCTCGCGCGTTTTTTCCAGCATGCCGCACCACTTTTCCCCCTCTCCGCCGGCGGCTCTCATCTGCATCTCAATGGCCAGCAGGTCGTTGCAGATGCCGTCGTGCAGCTCGGCCGAGAGGCGTGTCCGCTCGCTCTCCAAGCCTTCGAGGTAACGGCCCGTCAGCCGTTTTGTCGTGTCGTGGCGCAGCCGGATATACTCCTTTTCGCTCAGCTCGGCCCGTAGCCGTTCGCGGGCTGTGCGCGTGCGTTGGCGTTGGAAAAAGAAGACGAATGCCGCCACGCACACGGCAAAGGCTCCGCCCGTCGTGCCCATGCGCAGACGATGGGCTGCCAGTTCGGCTGCGCGCTGCGCCCTTTCTTCGGCCAGCGCCAGCTCCTTTTCGCGCGTTTCGTAGCGCACGGTCAGCTCGCGCAGGCTTTCGGCCTTTTCTTTTTCGTAGAGCGTGTCGCGCACGCTGCCGGCCCGGGCCAGCGTTTCATAGGCCAGCCGGTAGTTGCCCAGGCGGGCATAGGCATCGTGCATGCCGTTGTAAAAGTCGTAAACAATGAAGGGAAACCCCTTTATTCCCGGCAGCGCCAGCGCTTCCTGTCCCGTGGCGATGGCCTGGCGGTAGCGGCCTGCGTTCATCTCGCCCACGAAGCGCAGCTGATAATACATGGCACGGGCCGTCACCGACTCGACATGCGGCAGCAGCGCTTCGGCCTGCCGATCGCATCGGGCGGCTTCCGCTTCGTGTCCGCCTGTACGCAGTACGTAGGCCAGATACGAGCGGGCTCCCAGGGCTGTTTCATAATTGTCCGCCCCCTCGGCCAGCACCGCGGCTTTGCTGAAACCGCGTGCAGCGGCTTCCCGTTCTCCGCACATCAGAAACACCGATGCCGTGCCCATATGTATGTCGGCCAGGGCCGGATCGTCCGGGCAGCGGGCCGCCCATGCCTCGCTTTTGTGGGCACAGTCGGCGGCTTGTGCCTTGTTCTGCATGTCGACGTGCAGCGTGGCCAGATTCATGTAGAGCGCGGCAGCCGCTTCGCAGGCCTGCGCGTCGGTTGTGCGGGCAAACGTGGGCGTCACGACCAGGCTGAGCGCATTGTCGTAGCTCTTCAAGGCTTCTTCCAGCTTGCCTTGAGAGCGCAGATAAACGCCCAGCGCGCTTTCGGCCTCGACGAGTGCCGTCGTGTCGCGTTGCTTCGTGGCGCGTTCTTGCATGCGGTGGGCCACGCTGATGGCCGAGTCGGTCTTTCCCTGCGCGTGGAGTGCGTCGGCCAGCGATTGCAGGCGTTGCGTCTCGCGGTCGGCCGCGGCGGGCAGGGCCGGCAGCATTGCTGCCAATATAATAAGGAGCAGGCGGTGTTTCATGGTGTTAGTTTTGAGGTTTTCCGCCGCAATATAGGGATTTTATTTCACAGCGCCCCCGTTTTTTCTCCCCAATCTTTTTGATTTGCGATTTTCCCGGCGGCAAATGTTGTTTTCTTGCCCCGAAAAAAGCTTTTGTCGCCGCCATAAAAGTTTTTGTCGCCGGCTTCACGGTCTGTAGCAGGCGGCATAACGTTTGCATGCCTTCGCCCCGACGCCGGCATGGGTTAAAGTTTCGCGAAGATAGGATGCGGCTCGGGCAAGGCCGGGAAAAAGCGAGCTTTTTCTTGCCTTCCCTCTCGCCTTTCACTACTTTGCTTCGCGAAGATAGGATGCGGCTCGGCCAAGGCCGTGGAAAAGCAAGCTTTTCCTTGCCTTGGCGCTCGCCTTTCACTATCTTTGCCACAAAATAACGGAGAAAAGAAATGAACAACGGTTTTGTAAAGGTGGCGGCAGCCATGCCGCGTGTGCGGGTGGCCGACTGCGCCTACAACACGGACAGCATCATGAACCTGATGGCGCAGGCCGAAGGTCAGGGCGTCGAAATCATTTGTTTCCCAGAGCTTTGCGTCACGGCATATACCTGCCAGGACTTGTTTCAGCAGCAGCTGCTGCTGGAAGAGGCCGAGTCGTCGCTGCTGAAGCTCATGGAGTTTAGCCACAACCTGGCCATCACGGCCATCGTGGGCGTTCCGCTGGCATACGAAGGCGTGTTGCTCAACTGTGCCGCCGTCATCCACCGCGGCAAGGTGACGGGCATCGTGCCGAAAACCTATCTGCCCAACTACAAGGAGTTTTACGAGCAGCGCTGGTTCGCCCCGGCCACGTCGCTGCGCGAGGGCAGCCTCTTGAAGTTCTGCGGGCAGTGCGTCCCCATCGGCAGCCGCCTGCTGTTTGAGATGGCACACTGCACCTTCGGCATCGAAATATGCGAAGACCTCTGGGCGCCCCTGCCGCCCAGCAGCGGGCTCGCGCTCGAAGGGGCCGACATCGTTTTCAACCTCAGCGCCAGCAACGACCTGGTGGGCAAGGACCGCTACGTCCATGCCCTCGTCGAGGGACAGAGCGCGCGTTGCATCGCGGGCTACGTTTATGCGTCGTGCGGTTTTGGCGAAAGCACGCAGGACGTCGTGTTCGGCGGCAAGGCCTGCATAGCAGAAAACGGCCACATGCTGGCCGAGGGCAAGCGCTTTGCCACCGAAGAGCAATTGGTGGTGAGCGAAATCGACGTGGAGCGCCTCCGCCTCGAACGCAGGGCCAACACCTCGTTCGGAGCGGGCAAGAGCCTGCAAAAGGCGGCTCCCGCCTACCGCCATTTGGAGATAGAGCCCGAAACGAGCGCCACCGCGCGCTTTTCGCTCACGCGGAGCATCGACCCGCTCCCCTTCGTGCCGCGCGGCGAAGAGCTGGACCTGCGTTGCGAGGAAATCATCAGCATCCAGGCCCAGGGCCTGGCGCAACGGCTGGCCCACACGCGGATGCAGACCGTGGTTGTGGGCATCAGCGGCGGCCTCGACTCTACGCTGGCCCTGCTGGTGTGCGTGCATGCGTTCGATTGTCTCGGCCTGAACCGCAAGGGCATTGTGGGCATCACGATGCCCGGCTTCGGCACAACCGACCGCACGTACACCAACGCTGTCAATCTGATGAAAGGCTTGGGCATCACCATCCGCGAAATAAGCATACGCGAATCCTGCGAGGTTCATTTTCACGATTTGGGCCACGACCTGACCACGCACGACACGACATACGAGAACGCGCAGGCCCGGGAGCGCACCCAGATCCTGATGGACGCGGCCAACCAGATGAACGGCCTCGTTGTGGGGACGGGTGACCTGAGCGAGCTGGCGCTGGGCTGGACTACCTACAACGGCGACCACATGAGCATGTATGCCGTGAACGTTTCCATCCCGAAAACGCTGGTGCGCCACATCGTGAAATGGGTGGCCAACAACGTTGCCGACGATTACAACCGCACCACGCTGCTCGACATCGTGGGCACACCCATCAGTCCCGAGCTCATACCGGCCGACGAGGCCGGCAACATCACGCAGAAAACCGAAGACCTGGTGGGGCCGTACGAGCTGCACGATTTCTTCCTCTACTACACGTTGCGCTACGGCTTCCGCCCGTCGAAGGTGTTCTTCCTGGCAAAGGCTGCTTTCGACGGCTCGACGCCCGAAGCCGGCAGCTACGACGACCAAACGATAAAGAAATGGCTCACGGTGTTTTACCGCCGTTTCTTCTCGCAGCAGTTCAAGCGCAGCTGCCTGCCCGACGGCCCGAAGGTGGGCAGTTGCTCGCTCAGTCCCCGGGGCGACTGGCGCATGCCGAGCGATGCTGCAGCCCGGGCCTGGCTGGACGAATGTGAGAACCTGTAAAACGCGAGCGGATGAAAAGGATATTATTGCTCTTGTTGGCCGGAATGGCCTTTGCCGCCCTTGCCGCGCGCGATAAAGTGAAGGTCAGCTTTTTTGCCCGCCTGCAATGCGACCGCAACGTGGTTTATATGGGCGACAGCTGCCTGGTGTCGGTCGTGCTTTACGCCGACGCTCCGTTTGAAAAGGTGGACTGCCACACCGAGCCCGACGTGAAGAACGCACGCCTGCGTGAACGCAGGCTGTACGCGGCCCGGCCCATGGGGCGCACGCAGATAGACGGAAAAGCCTACTACACGTACGTGTGGGCGCAGTATGTGCTGACGCCCGACAAGACGGGAAGCGTCGTCCTGCCTGCGCACAAGTTTACGGGCAGCTTCCGCATCTATCAGGAAAGCCACGATCCGTTCAGCTTCTTTTTCGGCGCTCCCCGCCGCTACCGCCTGGTGGAAGCCGACGGAGAGAGCGAAAAGCTGAAAATAGAGGTAAAAGAAAAGCCACTGCGCACAACGGAGGAAATCATGCGTTCGGGCGGCGGCGTGCTCTGAGGCAAAGCGCTCCGGGCCCCCACTCTGCCGCTTACAGCGCGCATATATGAAGCAAAGCTCCCCCGACAGACAGCCTGTCGGGGGAGCTTTGCCGTTTTCGGCCGGCGTCGGACCGATTGCCCGTGCCGGCCGGTCAGTCCATACGGCTGAAAATGGCGCTGAGCGGTTTGCGCTGTTTTTCGGCGGGCTCGTCGGCGGGGTAGCCTATGGGCACGAGCACCATAGGCTCCTCGTCGGCCGGAAGAGAAAGGAGGCGGGCACACTGGGCGGCGTCGAAGTTGCACACCCAGCACGTGCCGAGCCCTTTTTCGGCGGCGGAAAGGCAAAGATGCTCCGTGGCGATGGCCACATCAATCTGGCCGTGCGGCTTGCCGTCGGACTTGCGGACCCATTGCTCCCCTTTCCTGCAACAGACGACGAAGCAGGCCGGTATCTGGCGGAACCAGGTGCGGTCGTAGCAGGCAACTAATTGGGCCAGCACGGCCTTGTCTGTGATGTACGTGACGTGCCATGGCTGAAAGTTGACGGCAGAGGGAGCCAGGCGGACGCATTCCATGATGTAGTTGAGCACGTCTTCTGGCACAGCGTCGGGACGGAAAGCGCGCACCGAGCGCCGTGCGCGGCACAGGTCGAGAAAAGTTTCCATTGTGCGGAGGTTTTAAGAGTTGGCGAAAGATGCTTCACCGCAGCGGTGCGAAGCGCTTTGTGCGGAAGAGGCATGACAAAGTTACACCTTATTATATAATACGGCGTGGCGGGCGGCATACTTTCTTTCTCCCTCTCCGCAAACGAATGTAAACGCAAAAGGGGCTTACTTTCAACCGCTGTTAAGCGGCAAAAGAGCTCTGTTAAAGAAAGGCAACGGATAGCTTTTTTTTACGGCATGCGGGCCGTGCTTCATGCTCCGTCTGTTAACTTTGCGGACGCAAAACGAGAAATAAGACAGTTTAAAAGCATTCATTATGAATAAGAAAATCTTTGGAACGCTGGCTTTGGCCTTTTGCTTGGGACTGACAACTCCCGTCATGGCCGATGCCGTGCCCGGCCAGCCGGTGGATCTGACGTATGCCGCAGAAAAGACGGTTAACTCCGTGGTTTACATCAAGGTGACGACTAACAGCCGTGAGCGGACGGTGGAATATTATGATCCGTTTGAGGACTTTTTCGGCGACTTCTTCGGCAACGGCCGTAGCAACGGAGGCCGCTCGCAGCGCCGCTACCAGACGCCGCCCCGCCACGGAGCAGGCTCGGGCGTCATCATTTCGAAGGATGGTTACATCGTGACAAACAACCATGTGGTGGAAGAAGCCGACGAGCTCATGGTAAAGCTCAACGATAACCGCGAATTTAAGGCCCGCATCATCGGCATGGATAAAAATACGGACCTGGCGCTCATCAAAATCGAGGGCGAAGACCTGCCGGCCATCTCCATAGGAAACAGCGACAACCTCAAACTGGGCGAATGGGTACTGGCCATCGGCAATCCGTTCAGCCTGACGTCGACCGTTACGGCCGGCATCGTCAGCGCCAAAGCCCGCACGCTGGGAGCAAACGCCGAGGGCATCGAGTCGTTCATACAGACGGACGCTGCCATCAACCCGGGAAACTCGGGCGGCGCGCTGGTGAACGCCCGCGGCGAGCTGGTGGGAATCAATGCAATGATTTATTCGCAGACAGGCTCGTATGCGGGCTACGGTTTCGCCATTCCCACGTCGATAATGAACAAGGTCGTCGACGATTTAAAGAAGTATGGCACCGTGCAGCGGGCTCTCCTGGGCATCACCGGGCAGGATGTCAGCATTTACATTGATGCACAGAAGGCCAAAGGCAACGATGTTGACCTGGGAACGGTGACGGGCGTCTACGTGCTCGAAGTGAGTGCCGACGGTGCGGCAGCTGCCGCCGACCTGAAAGCAGGCGACGTCATTCTCACGATAGACGGGAAAACCATCGACAAGTTTGGCCAGCTGCAAGAGGCGCTTGTGAACCACCGGCCGGGCGACAAAGTGACTGTCACCTATATGCGCGATAAGAAAAAGCATACAGCCACGCTTACGCTGCGCAACATTCAGGGTACGACGGCCATGGTCGAAACGGTGGATACAGATGAAATCGGTGTGGCCTTGCGTCCGCTCAGTGAGAACGAAAAGAAGGAGCTTAACCTGAGCCACGGCCTTGTGGTGTCGGCCATAAGGGACGGTAAGATGAAAGAAGCCGGCGTTACGAAAGGCATCATCATCATGCAGGTGAACGACCGCAAGATGAACACGACGGACGATTTTGAGCAGGCCGTCAAAGAAGCCAATATGAGCTCTGACCGTGTGCTTTGGATACGGGCAAAGACGCAGAGCGGCCTGAACCGCAGCTTTACGGTGGAACTGGCCGATGAGAAGGCAAAGGGTAAGAAGTAAAAGCTCTTACGTAATTTTGAATGTCAGTCGCCCCGCGCACGCTCGCGGGGCGACTGCTTTGTTATCCGGGGGAGCACGGCTCTTCGCTCGGAGTGAGAAACGGCCCGAAGGGGTGAAACGAAGCACCTGCTTCCGCAGGAAAGAACATATAAGCTTCCTGCCGCTTGCATAAAAAATGGAAATGGACTTCATGATGTGAAGAATAAAACGTATATTTGAGCGCTTTAAAATACTATGAAAAATGAGGCAACTCAAAATAGCTCAAAGTTATACTTCCCGCGAAGGCATCTCGTTGGAACGATACTTGCAGGAAGTCAGCCGTGAACACATGATCGGCATAGACGAAGAGATAGAACTCACCAAGAAGATACGCAAAGGCGACCGCGGGGCTTTGGAAAAACTGACGCGGGCCAATCTGCGTTTTGTCGTTTCGGTGGCAAAACAGTATCAGGGGCAGGGCTTGGGACTTATCGATCTGATAAACGAAGGCAACGTCGGGCTGGTGACAGCTGCGAAGCGTTTCGACGAAACACGCGGTTTTAAATTTATCTCGTATGCCGTGTGGTGGATAAGGCAAAGCATCTTGCAGGCCTTGGCCGAGAACAGCCGTATCGTGCGCATACCGATGAACCAGATCGGAATAGCCGGAAGAATCAACAAGTTTTATAACCACTTTGTTCAGACCAACGAGAGAATACCTTCGGCTGAAGAAATATCAGATGCGCTGGGCATAGATATAGACAAAGTGAGAAACTCAACGATGGTGGGCAGCCGGCACGTTTCTGTCGATGCTCCCATAGCCGAAGGTGAAAACGAAGGAAACAGCCTGCTCGATATTTTGGGAAGCCGCGACGTATCGAACATTGACAAGCTGATGGCAGAAGAATCGCTTACGACGGAAGTTGTAAGCGTGCTGAAGCAGCTGCCCGAAAGAGAGCGCAAGGTGGTTACCATGTTTTATGGCATCGGTGGACCTGAGATGGGACTGGATGAAATCGGGCGTAAGCTGCATCTCAGCAAGGAAAGGGTGCGTCAGATCAAAGAAAAAGCCATTATACAGCTACGGAAAAACAGCCGTTACAAGTATTTGAAGAGTTTTCTTGAATGAAAAAAAAACGCTAACTTTGTATGCTGTAATAACAGGTTTATCCACTCATATATATATTATAGAAAATCTGAGATGCATGAATAAAACGCTAAGGGCAAGTCTGTTCTTTCTTTTGATATCATTATTGCCGGTTGTGGCCTATGCACAAAAGAAAAGCAATAAAGAAATTTTTCTTTTTGGGTTTGGAGTCAACGTGAAAGATTCCACGGTATATGTGACGAACGTGCAGCAAGTGCCCGGAGCTGTTGTTTTCAAGAAAACGAAGTTCTTGGAACACCGTGCGATCTATTCAAGAGAAATGCAAACTTTCCTGACAACGCAATACGATGCGCCACATACGGCATGCACGGTCTTCTTTTCCGACAGTAAGGAGGCTTTGGAGAAAAAACGCAACAAGGTGCGCCGTGAGCAGCAGAAAAATGCTGTGCTCAAAATCAGAGAAATACCGGCTGACGCGTTTCGTTTCGTAGCTCCTTCACTTTCAGAAAACCAATAACAGCGTAAGCCTTATGTTTTCTCTTGATTTCGGAGTGGCCGGCCATCGGTTCCGCTTATGCTTTTACGAAGATGATGCACCCTACAAGGAACTGCTGCCATCGTACGCCCCGTTTCTGCTGAAAACGGCGGATGAGGCATTGCTCTTTTCCATGGAGATCGGCCTTGGACTCGTGGATGTTCGGGCCGAAGGAGAGGAATTGGGACAATTCGACTGTAACGGCGTCATGCACGGCATTTATCGTATGGCCGACGGGTATAAAATTGTAATAGGGAACCCGGCCGGCGGCGTCAGCTGTGCATTACGGACGAATAAAGACTTTTCCCAATGTGCTGCCACCCTGGAAGGTGATACCACCAACTGCGCATTCGGCATCAACAACGCCATAATGATTGCTTTTGCCTTTGCAGGTGCTTACAGACAGACCATATTGGTGCATGCTTCCGTAATAATGAACAATAACAAGGGGTATCTGTTCCTCGGTAAGAGTGGAACGGGTAAAAGTACCCATTCGCGCTTGTGGTTGCAGCACATTCCGGGCTCCGATTTGCTGAATGACGATAATCCCGCGGTGCGTGTCGTGGCCGATAAGATATATGTGTATGGTACGCCTTGGAGTGGGAAAACTCCCTGCTATCGAAACCAAAGTACAGAGGTCGGAGCTTTCCTTCGCTTGAAGCAAGCCCCGGAAAATGTGATAAGTCGCGAGACGCCGGTGAGGGCTTTTGCTTCCGTGCTGTCGTCATGCTCGACCATGTTGTGGGACAAGGCGTCGTACAACAGCATCTGCGGTACCGTGGAGGATATCATAAAAAAAGTGCCGGCCTATTTCCTGGCATGCCGGCCCGATAAAGAAGCGGCAGAATTGAGTTTTTCAACGATAGCCCGATGAAGACGCTATCCATCCCCAATGATATATTGATACCTCAGATAAAGAGGGTGATAGACGAGGGGAAAAGCGTAACCTTTCTTGTGAAAGGTTACAGCATGCGGCTTTTCTTGGATAACAACCGCGACAAAGTGATATTGGCACCGTTCGAAAAAGACAAGGTGAAGCCCGGAGATGTTGTATTGGCAGAAGTAAGCAAAGATGTTTACGTATTGCATCGCATTATCAAGAGAACGGCCGATTCTTTGATTTTGAAAGGAGATGGCAATATCAAAGGAACGGAAACTTGTCGCACGTCGGATGTCATTGGCATAGCCATAGGTTTCTACCGTAAGGGAAGAAATCGGCCTGATCTCGTGACGGGATGGAAGTGGAAAGCTTATTCGTTCATCTGGCAACGCCTCTCCCCCGTCCGACGATACATCTTGGCTGTTTACAGAAGAATGAAAAGGAAAAATTAAACGGGTATGAAAATACGAAAAGGAATGGAACTCCGCGATGTGTGCGGAGAAAAAGTTGTGATAGCCGAAGGACTGGAAAACCTGGACTTCAGCAAAATGATTAATCTGAACGAAAGTGCCGCATACCTGTGGCAGGCAGTCTCGGATCGCGATTTCTCAGAATCAGATCTGGTGGACTTGTTATGTGCTGAGTACGAAGTGGACCGAGAAACTGCAACGGCTGATGTAAGGAAGCTCATAGCGTCGTGGAAAGACGAAGGCCTGCTCGCGGAATAGACGGAAAACGTCAGACATTAGAGTAAAGAAGCAGTTTCTCGAAAGAGGGGATGATAATTCTTCCCCTACGCAAAACAATCAGCCCTTTCCGGCTTAAATCGTGAAGCATCCGCGAAACCGTAAGCCGCGTAACTTGCAGCTCTTCTGCTAAAACTTCCATTTTAATGGAGAGTTCTTTTTTTCCTGCCGGGCGCAGAAGACGAACGTGAAGGAAACGGAAAAAACGCGCCGAGGCTTCGCGGGGAAGCGGGCGCCAAACGTCGCGCTGCTTTTGTTGCAGGCGCGTACTGAGAAGGTTGAGATAATTCAGGCGGAATACTTCGTAAGTTAGCAGGACGTCGCGAACCGCGGCTTTATCGATTTCCAAAGCGCGAACGGACGTAAAAGCCTTATACGTACCGGTGTAACGCGTGCGGAGGCCGAAAAGCACCTCGGGTTGAAGGACAGTTGGCGGGTTGAGCCATTCGGTGAGTGTATATTTTCGGCTGTCGCTTCCGTGCAGAGCTGTAATCTGTCCATCCAGAATGAAAAACAACGTCTGGCAAGGCTCATCTTGGCTGACAATGGTTGTGCCGGCAGAGAAGAGCTTGCGGACAAAGCGCATACGCCCCATCAACTCTATAAACTCTCCCCTGCTGATGCCCTGAAAGAGGGGCAGACCGAGCAGCGTGTTGAAAAGCTCACTGTTGATTTTATTCATGTTGGTGTGCCGGCTCAATAAACTGTTTGAGGCCGGGGGTATGCCACGTGGCGGTTTGGCCATTGTCGGCAGAATAGATGAAATAAGCTTGCAGTTCGGGGTGCTTTTTCAGCACGGCTTTGGCCTGCTCCATACCCATGACCATAAATGCCGTAGCATAGGCGTCGGCCGTGGCACAATCGGGTGCCATGACAGATGCTGAGAGAAGCGTGTGTTGGAACGGGAGGCCCGTTCTCGGATTGACGGTATGCGTGTATTTTCTCCCGTTCTTATAATAGTAATTGCGGTAGTTACCGCTTGTGGCCAAGGCCGTATTGTTCACTCTCAGTATGATTTGGTTGCTGTTGGGCGCGTCGGGGCTTTCTTCCGGCTTGCTTATGCCGATGCGCCATGGGCGGCCGTCGGGGTTTTGCCCCCTGGCAACGATTTCGCCGCCGATTTCGACCATATAGTCTTTGATGCCAAGGCTGTTGAGGAGATCGGCCACACGATCAACGCCATATCCTTTGGCCACGGCGTTGCAGTCCAGTTGCATCCGGCTGTCGGCTTTAACCACCTTGCCGTCTGTCAGCTTTACCTTTTCGTAGCCGACGATTTGAAGCAGGCTGTCCACCTCTTTTCCCGTCAGTTCCTTTTTTCCTTGGGGACCGAACCCCCAAGCATTGACAAGCGGTGCGATAGTAATGTCGAAAGCTCCGTCCGTTTCGCGCGAAACCTGCATAGACAGGTTGAATACGTCGGCAAAAAGCGAGTCGACAGATACGTCCTCGTTTCTGTTGACGCGCGAGAGCACGCTGTTTTTATTGAACGCCGAGAGCGAGGCGTCCACCTCGTTAAGGCGTTTGAGGATGTCGGCCTGTAAATCTTCGGAATAGACGTATTTTATATGGTAGAAAGTGCCGAAGATGGTTCCTTCGTTTTCATACAGCCTGTTTTTGTTGTGTGAAGATAAAATCCCGGCCGTGCCGCCTATGAGGAGCAGGAGAAAAATCCAGTGGTGGAGTTTCAGACGTTTCATGTTCTATGCAGAGAGATGTTCGATCAGTACTTTCAGTCCTATCATGATGAGAATGCCGCCGCCAATCTGTTCTGCGGGCCAGTTGAAGCGGCGTCCCAGCGTGACGCCGATATACTTTCCGAAGATGCTGAACAGAAACGACGTGATGCCGATGGTTGCAATGGGGACGACGGCTTCAGCGATGCTGCGCATGCCCATGCCGATAAAGGAGAAGCCCACGGCCAGTGCGTCAATGCTCGTGGCAACGGCCAGCGTGACGAGTATAGCCGGTCGCGAGGGGTTGAAAGCCGCGTGTTCCTTTTCCTGAAATCCCTCCCATATCATCTTGCCGCCCAGCAGGGCCAGCAGGCTAAAGGCCACCCAATGGTCGTAGGCCGTTATCTGCTTGCTGAACAGATTGGCGGCCAGCCAGCCAAGCAGAGGCATGAGTGCCTGAAAAAAGCCGAAGAGCAGGGCCATGGCAAGCACCTGCTTACCCATTTTGCGCTGGATGATGCCGCACGTGATGCTCACGGTGAAACAATCCATTGCCAGCGCAACGGCCAATAATAAGGCTTCAATGAAAGACATGCGTTCGTTTTTTTATTTTACTGGCGCCCGTGGCAGATGTCACGGGCCGGTATTATATGTCGAAGACGATGTTGAAAGTTCCGCCGATGGAATGGCCTTCGCTTTTCCCATATCCCGGTATGTACCAGGGCGTACCGAGCGAAGAGTTCTTCACGTGGAAGCGGAAGCGGTAGCGGAAGGTCCATCCCAGGTGGAAAAAGCCCCAAACCTTGGCTTCCAGGCCAAACAGGACCTCGCCCCACTGGGCGCCCGAGCTGACGCCGTTGAAGCGGAACGGCGTTTGCGTGCCCCATACGGGGTCGGTGACGGCCGGGCCGTCCAGGTCGTAGCTGAACGACGTGAAGGCATAGCGCAGGCCTCCGAAGATGCGGTTTCCCGACGACGCGTCGTTGGCAAAATTATAGTCGCAACCGATGCGGAAATAGGGCGCATTCGTCTTATAATGCAGCTGCGTCGTCTCGTCGGTGTGGTTGCTCACGCCCCACCCCATTTCAAACGTGGGGAAAAAGCGGTTTTTGAAGTTTGCCCGCACCGCAGCCTCATATTGTCCGTAAGGAGAAACGGCTGCCATGATGGCGCCGCACAGATCGCCCGAGATGGAAAAGCCTGCAAAGAGGGGCTGTTCCTTCCGGCTCATGGCCCGCGCCGCTTCCTCGCGCGATTCATACTGGATGCCGCGTACGCGCGTCTCCTCGCGCACGGTGTCTTCGGGCAGCGTTTGGGCCGGGAGCAGGAGGCTGCCGTTAGCGAGCAGTAGAGCGAAGGTATATTTTAAGATTTTCGACATCGTCATAGTTTACAAGAGGGCGCGCCGTGGCCACGCTGTCGACCGTGAGCGGAAACTGCGAGAGCGCGTGGCTCGTCCACCGCACAGACGTGATGACGTGAAACATGGACGGCGGGCAGTCTATCGATTCGAAGTGGGGCTCGTTCGTGTGCGTCACAAAGAGCGTGTCGGTGGCCGTTTGCAGCTCGGTGTTGGCAAAGCGCAGCAGCAGCGTGTCGGTTTCGGCCCCCTGGCGGACGGGCACCTGGAAGCTCCCGATGTCGGTCGCGCGGTTCAGCAGGACCGAGTCGGTGCCGGCTGCCGTCACCGTGAGGGTGTCGGGCAGCGTGAGGGGGCTTGCGTCCTCGGCCGCGTACAGGCCGGCCGTCAGCACGACAATGTTGTCCAGCGGGCAGTTGATCTCTGCGCAGCCGGGCGCGAGAAAAAGCGGGAGCGCAAGGCTGCCGGCATGCAGCACCCGGCTCAGGGCCGTCCTCGGGCGGTACGCCGGGTTATATTTCCTTTTCAATCTGATAATTGTTTCGTTCCTGAGCGTTTCGGCTGACCAGCTCGCCCAGAAAACCGGCCACAAACAGCTGAGTTCCCAGTATCATCGTGGTCAGGGCAATGTAAAAGTAGGGCGACTCCGTGACGAGGTGTGCAGGCGTGCCGGTCCAGAGCGCATAGAGCTTGTGGGCGCCCACCACCACCACGGCAATGAAGCCCAGCACGAACATGATGCTTCCCAAAAAGCCGAAAACGTGCATCGGTTTCAGGCCAAAACCGTTCAGGAAGCTGAGCGTGAGCAGATCCAGGTAGCCGTTTACAAATCTGTTGAGGCCTCCGAACTTTGTGTGGCCGAACTTGCGCGCCTGGTGGTGAACCACCTTCTCGCCAATCTTCGTAAAGCCGGCGTTCTTGGCTATGTAGGGGATGTAGCGGTGCATCTCGCCATACACTTCGATATTCTTAACCACCTCTTTACGGTAGGCTTTCAGGCCACAGTTGAAGTCGTGCAGGTTTTTTATCCCGCTCACCTTGCGTGCCGTCGCGTTGAAGAGCTTTGTGGGGAGCGTTTTCGAAAGAGGGTCGTAGCGCTTCTTTTTATATCCCGAAACAAGGTCGTACCCGTCCTCCGTAATCATGCGGTACAGCTCCGGGATTTCGTCCGGCGAGTCTTGCAGGTCGGCATCCATCGTGATGACCACGTTGCCCCGCGCCGCGCGGAAGCCGCAAAAGAGGGCGGGCGATTTTCCGTAGTTGCGGCGGAACTTTATGCCCCGCACGCATTTGTCGGCTGCCGCCAGACGTTCGATGACGTCCCACGACGAGTCGGTACTTCCGTCGTTGACAAAAATAACCTCGTGCGAAAAGCCGTGCTCCTTCATGACCCGCTTTATCCAGTCGTAAAGTTCGGGCAGGCTCTCGTCTTCGTTATACAAAGGTATGACTACCGAAATGTCTATTGTCGTGTCCATAATTGGTTGGTTCAGTTCGTCGTGTCAGTTGTTGCCTTGCGGCGGAAACGTCCGGCCGCTGTCCGGCCGCCTGCACGCCAGCGCCACAAAGAGGGAGATGACCGGAGCCAGCAGCAGGCTCATGTAGAGCGACATGGCGGCATAGTTGGCCGGCGGGATGGCTTGCAGCGCCTTTACGAAGTCGTGCGGCGTTCCCCCACCCGTCATCATGGCTATCTGTTCCGTCATGCCGAGCTGCTGCATCTGCTCCTGAAGGGCAGGATCGTTCAGGCTGTTCAGGTATGCGTCGAAGATATATCCGTGGTCGAAGTAGGCCAGATAGATATAAACGCCGAACGCCACCCAGATGGCGGCGTAGACGCCCATGAGCAGCGTGTGCAGAAAGGCCTGGTGAAACAGGAACGGCCCTTGCGGAGCCACGTGGGCGCGGAAGCGGCGAGTCAGAAAGACGGCCAGCACAGGCGACGACACGGAAAGCAGCAGGAAAAGCATGGAGAGGCCGGGCATCGAAAACGAGCCGACGAAGCAGGCGTTTGCCACGAGCCCCCACACGCCCATGACCGCTCCATATTGCATGGCAAAGGCGTTGGTTTGCCGGAAAGTAACCTTGGGAAACATGCAGGTTTTGTTAATATCGTGGCAAATTTACACCTTTTTCCCGGCCCGTCCAAGAAACGGGCCGTTTTCTCTCCCCGCAGAAAGCGCCGTTTCGTTCGTGCTCGCCGCAGCAGGCTTGTGGCCTTTCTTTGCCGGCTGCCCGGCGTCGGCTGCCGGCTGTCGGTGCGTCCGGTAAGCCGGCTGCCGGCAGTGCCCGCACGGCGAAGGCCGGCGCATCGGGAAGGTTGCCGGCTGCCGGCACGACCTGCCGCCGGCGGTGCAGAGGATGCCGGTGGGCGTGCGCGGCCGGCTCCGACAGAGACAGCCCAGCTGCCGGTGTCGCTGCATTTCTCCTCATCGGGCTCGGGATATATACAAGAATTTTGTAATTTTGCGGCAAAATCAACCGGAAAATCCATGTCGAAAAGGGTGACGAGAAACTGGCACGTGCCGCGCGGAAGCGAAATGACCGAGCTGGATAAAAAAGTGCTCGGCTATCAGAACCGCGGATGCCTGGTTCCGACGCGCGAACTCATCAAAACGCCGGAACAAATTGAGGGAATCCGCCGCTCGGGCGTGATAAACACAGGTGTGCTCGATCTTGTGGAAAAGGAAATACGGGCGGGCATGAGCACAGCCGACATCGACAAGCTCGTTTACGATTATACAACGGCTCATGGCGCCATACCGGCTCCGCTCAACTATGAGGGCTTCCCGAAAAGCGTTTGCACGAGCATCAACGAAGTGGTCTGTCACGGCATCCCCAGCGAAAACGAAATACTCCGCGAGGGCGACATCATCAACGTGGACGTCTCCACCATTTACGAAGGATATTACAGCGATGCCTCGCGCATGTTTATCATCGGCCGGACGTCGCCCGAAAAAGAGCGGCTGGTGCGCGTCACGAAAGAGTGTCTGGAAATAGGCATGCAGGCCGCAAGGCCCTGGGGATTCTTGGGCGAGGTGGGCAAGGCCATAGAGCGTCACGCCCGCAAGAACGGATACAGCGTTGTGCGCGAGCTGTGCGGGCACGGCGTAGGCCTCGCCTTTCACGAAGACCCCGAGGTAGACCATTATAATACGCACAAGCAGGGCATGCTCCTTGTGCCCGGCATGGTTTTCACCATTGAGCCCATGATCAATATGGGCGAGCGCCACGTTTTCATCGACGAGGCCGACGGGTGGACCGTGGTGACCGAGGACGAACTGCCGTCGGCACAATGGGAACACACGTTCGTCATGACGGAAAGCGGGCTGGAAATCCTGACACATTGACTTATGACGCTTCGAAAAGAACAA
Organism: uncultured Bacteroidales bacterium; assembly: GCA_949297215.1. Classification (GTDB taxonomy): domain Bacteria; phylum Bacteroidota; class Bacteroidia; order Bacteroidales; family Bacteroidaceae; genus Alloprevotella. Next base: position 89,366 of record CASFRV010000003.1, read on the forward strand.
GGCGACACGATTATTCTCGGCATTGAGTCGAGCTGCGACGATACGTCGGCAGCCGTGGTGAAAAACGGCATTTTGCTGAGCAACGTGACGGCCGGTCAGGCCGTGCACGAAGCTTACGGGGGCGTAGTGCCCGAGCTGGCTTCGCGTGCCCATCAGCAAAACATTGTTCCCGTTGTCGACCAGGCTTTGAAACAGGCCGGCGTGGCCCGCGAGCAGCTTTCGGCCGTGGCCGTCACGCTTGGGCCGGGACTGATGGGCTCTCTGCTCGTAGGAACGTCGTTTGCCAAGGGGTTGGCCCTCTCTTTGGGCATACCATTGATCGAGGTCAACCATCTGCAAGGCCACGTGCTGGCCCACTTCATCCGCAAGGAGGGCGACGACCATGCAGCCCCGCCCTTCCCCTACCTCTGTCTCCTCGTGAGCGGCGGCAACTCGCAGATAGTGAGAGTGGACGCCTATAATAAAATGACGATTCTGGGCCAGACCATCGACGATGCCGCAGGCGAAGCCATCGACAAGTGTTCGAAAGTGATGGGGCTGGGCTATCCCGGTGGCCCCATCATAGACCGCTTGGCCCGCAAGGGCGATGCGAAAGCTTTCGCTTTCAGCAAGCCGCATGTCGAGGGGCTCGATTACAGTTTCAGCGGACTGAAAACGTCTTTCCTCTATTTCCTGCGCGACCGCTTGAAGGAAGACCCCGATTTCATCGAACACCACAAGGAGGACCTGGCGGCATCACTGGAACAGACCATTGTGGATATACTCATCAAGAAGCTGTCGATGGCTGTGAAGCAGACAGGCATCCGCCACGTGGCGCTTTCGGGCGGCGTGTCGGCCAACACCGGGCTGCGCAACGCTTTCAAGGCACGCGGGCGGTCGGGACAATGGCATATATATATACCGGAGTTCGGCTATACGACCGACAATGCCGCCATGATAGCCATGACGGGATACTATAAGTTTGGCGACGGCGATTTCTGTCCGCTGGACAAGCCGGCCTATTCGCGCACCGTGATTTAAAAACTATAAAACATAAATTCTAACGAACGATACACCATGGAATTAGATTTAAAATTAGTCAGCAAGGAAATCAACGAAATGCTCTGGCGCGAGCACAAAACGCTCTCGACGGCCGAAAGCTGTACGGCCGGAAGAATAGCCAGCGTCATCACGGCTGTGCCCGGCAGCTCCAATTATTATAAAGGTGGTCTCATCTGCTATGCCGACGAAGTGAAAGAAGAAATCCTCCACGTCGACGCAAAGGTCATCGAAGAGCAGACAGCCGTTTGCGAGGAAGTGGTGAAGCAGATGATCGTGGGAGCCAACAACCTGTTCCACTCCGACTACTCGGTTGCCATCAGCGGTTATGCCGGCCCCGGCGGCCCCGACGGCGGCAAGAGCGGCGTAATCGTAGGCACCATCTGGATAGCCGTAGGTTCCAACGAAAAGATCGTAACCCGCATGATAGAAGAGGACAACGGACGCGACAAAAACCTGGCCACAGCCACAAGCGTAGCCATGCACATGCTCCGCGATTTTCTTAAAGAGCAGGGAAACGACGGCGAATAAAGACGATATTTTTGTAGAAACACTTGCTTGTGAATGAATTAAGTATTAACTTTGCACCTCGTATTGGGAAATATTCACATCAAGAAGAACAAAAAGAATAAGATAGCAATGTCTAAGATTTGTCAGATTACAGGGAAGAAGGCCATGAATGGCAACAACGTTTCACACTCAAAGCGTCGCACGAAGCGCACGTTTGATGTAAACTTGTTCACGAAAAAATTCTATTACGTGGAGCAGGATTGCTGGATCAGCTTGAAGCTGAGCGCTGCCGGCCTGCGCCTCATCAATAAGGTGGGACTTGACGCCGCGTTGAACAACGCAGTTGCCAAGGGATATTGCGATTGGAAAGACATTAAAGTAATTGGATAAAAAATCTCGACAACAATGGCTGGTAAGAAAGCAAAAGGCAATAGAGTTCAGGTAATTCTCGAATGCATGGAGATGAAAGAGAGCGGTCTGCCCGGAACGTCTCGCTACATCACCACCAAAAACCGTAAGAACACGCCTGAACGTTTGGAGTTGAAGAAATATAACCCCATTCTTCGGAAAATGACCATTCACAAAGAAATTAAATAATCAATTATAAGCTATGGCAAAGAAAACTGTCGCAACGCTGCAATCGGGTAAAACCGACGGACGCTCTTACACGAAAGTGATCAAGATGGTGAAGAGCCCGAAAACGGGAGCTTACGTGTTCGATGAGCAGATGGTTCCCAACGAAGCAGTAAAAGATTTCTTCAAAAACTGATTAAGAAGTCTGAACCATTCATATACGAGGCTGCGCGTTTGTAAAAGAACGCGCAGCCTCTTTTCTTCGCCCCGGCAGAGTTTTTCCCCTGCCCCGGAAGCTATCATGTATTTTCTTCGTATCTTTGTTTCACGAAGATTGGCTGCGGCTCTGGCGAAGCAAGAAAAACGGGGCTTTCTCTTGCTTCGCCACTCGCCTTTTGCTATCTTTGTCCGTTAAGAATGAAATTTAAGCGATATGGGTCTGTTTGATATATTCTCAAAGAAAGAAAAAAAAGCTGTCCTTGATGCCGGTTTGGAAAAAACGAAAACATCTGTTTTCGGAAAGCTGGCGCGAGCCATCGCCGGAAAATCGAAAGTTGACGACGAGGTCCTCGACAATCTCGAAGACGTACTCATCAGTTCCGACGTAGGTGTCGAAACGACCTTGGAGATTATCAAACGGATCGAAGAGCGCGTGGCTCGCGATAAATATGTGAATACCGCAGAGTTAAATCGAATTCTGAAAGAAGAGATTGAAGCGCTGCTCATCAAGAGTGGAAACGACGATAACGTTGGATTCAGCCTCCCCGAGGGGCAGAAGCCGTATGTAATCATGGTGGTGGGCGTAAACGGCGTCGGCAAAACCACGACGATCGGCAAGCTCGCCTATCAGTTTGCCCAGGCCGGCAAAAAAGTCTGCCTCGGAGCGGCCGACACGTTCCGCGCCGCAGCCGTAGAGCAGCTCACCATTTGGGGCGAGCGCGTCGGAGCGCAAGTGGTAAAGCAGCAAATGGGCAGCGACCCGGCAAGCGTCGCTTACGACACGGTAAGTTCGGCAAAAGCCAACGGAGCAGATGTCGTTATCATCGACACGGCCGGACGTCTTCACAACAAAGTCAATCTTATGAACGAGCTGACCAAGATTAAGAAAGTAATGCAGAAGGTGGAGCCCCAGGCTCCGCACGAAATACTTCTCGTCTTAGACGGCTCGACAGGCCAGAATGCCTTTGAGCAAGCCAAGCAGTTTATCAAGGCAACCGACGTGACAGCCTTGGCCATCACCAAGCTCGACGGAACAGCCAAGGGCGGCGTCGTCATTGGCATCTCCCATCAGTTGAAAGTGCCCGTAAAGTACATAGGTCTCGGTGAAAAGATTTCCGATCTCCAACCGTTTAACAGCCGCGACTTCGTCGAATCTTTATTCAGCAACACCTCGTTCTAACATCCGACATGAAAAATCTTACCGTTGACATCATAACGATGGGATGCTCCAAAAACCTGGTAGATTCCGAGCAGCTGATGTATCAGTTCGGAAGAAAAGGCTATAAGGTCTGCCACAATCCGTCGGAAGTGCATGGAAACATCGCGATTGTGAATACCTGCGGGTTTATTGGCGATGCAAAAGAAGAGAGCATCAACTTGATTCTTTCTTTGTGCAATTTAAAAGACGAGGGAAAGCTGGATAAACTTTTCGTGATGGGTTGTTTGTCGGAGCGCTACTTAAAGGAGCTGCGCGAAGAGATACCGCAGGTAGATAAGTTTTACGGCAAATTTAACTGGACCGACATCCTGAACGATTTAGGCGAAGGCTACGACGAGACGGCAGCTCACGACCGTGTTTTGACCACCCCTTCGCATTATGCCTATGTGAAGATATCAGAGGGGTGCGACCGCAAATGTGCCTATTGCGCTATCCCCATCATAACAGGCAGCCACCGGAGCCGGCCCATGGAGGAGATCGTGGCCGAAGTGCGCTCGCTTGTGGCACGGGGTGTGAAGGAATTTCAGATCATCGCGCAGGAACTGACTTATTACGGAATAGACCTGTATCATCAACAGATGTTACCGCAATTGGTTGAGCAGCTGGCGCACATTCCCGGAGTGGAATGGATACGTTTACACTATGCTTATCCCACGCATTTCCCAATGGATTTATTGCGGGTGATGCGTGAGAACGACAACGTCTGCAAATACCTCGACATAGCCTTGCAGCATATCAGCGATCCCGTTTTGAAAAGGATGCAGCGGCATACAACAAAGCAGGAGACGCTTGCATTGCTGGCGGCCATGCGGCGCGAAGTGCCCGGTATCTGCATTCGTACGACGCTCATGGTCGGTTTTCCGGGCGAAACGGAAGCCGATTTCCGCGAGCTGCTCGATTTTACCCGCGAAGTGCGGTTCGACCGTATGGGCGCCTTTGCATACAGCGAGGAAGAGGGAACATACGCAGCGGAGCACTATGCCGACGACGTGCCCGAGAACGTCAAGCAGCAGCGCCTGGACGCCTTGATGGAGTTGCAGGAGAGCATTTCCGCGCAGCTTTGTGCCGAAAAGGTGGGACAGACGTTTAAAACCATTATAGACCGTCAAGAGGGGGATTTTTACATCGGCCGGACTGAGTATGATTCGCCCGAAGTAGATTGTGAAGTGTTGATACCCGTTTCAGAAGGCCCGTTGACGCCCGGCTGCTTTTATGATGTGACCGTTACCGGTGCAGAAGAATACGATTTGTACGGCACAATTGCTCACCCCCAAAACCATAAAGCGTGAACAACAAGGAATATATAAGTGCGCTGACCTCGAAACTGGGCATAACGGCCTCGGAAGCCCAAAAGCTGACGACAGCCTTGGTCGAAGAGCTTGCCGGCAAGCTGGACGAGGGAAACGTGCTGACGATACAGGGATTTGGCAACTTTGAGGTGAAAAAGAAGTTGGAGCGCGTCGTTGTCAACCCCACTACAAAGCAGCGCATGCTCGTGCCGCCCAAGCTCGTGCTGTCTTTTAAGCCGAGCAACGTGCTGAAAGACAAACTGAAATAAGCCCCCGACCAGATGGAAAAGAAAATACTCCTTCAAGAGCTTTCCGACGTGCTGGCCGACCGCGAGGGGCTCACCCGGAAAAAGGCCGACGCATTTGTCAAAGCCTTTTTCGACGTCGTAGAAGAAGCGTTAGAAGCCGATAAGTTTGTTAAGATCAAGGGCTTTGGCACGTTTAAGCTCGTGGCCGTCGGCGAGCGCGAGAGCATCAACGTAAACACCGGCGAGCGCATACAGATAGGCGGCCATTCGAAGATATCTTTTACCCCCGACGCCTTTCTCCGCGACCTCGTAAACCGCCCATTCGCCCATTTTCAGACCGTTGTGCTCAACGAAGAGACAGAGCAAGCCGAGCTCGACAGCGTGGACCGCATGATGGAGGAGCTTGCCCGGAAGGAAGCAGAAGAAAACCGTAGCGAGGAAGACGTTGCAGCTCTTTCTGCGCCCGAAATGCCGGAGCGAACGGCCGTATCGGACATCCCCGAGTTGCCGCCCCTTCCCCCGTTGCCCGATAGCGCGGTGCCGCCTCCCCTGCCCTTTGAGCCACAAAAAAATGAAGTGGGCAGCGATGAGCCGGAAGAGGAAAACGGTTTGGCAATTCCCCCCGTGCCGACAGACGAAGAGGTGGAAGCTTCCGACGAAGTGGAAGCGGAACCGACACCGGCAATATCATCGGACGTAGAAGACGTGCCGGCAAACGACGAAACGGATGACGCTTCCGCCGCAGCCGGCGAAAGTACGGATGCGTCCACTGAAAATGATGAGGAGCTCTCGGAGACGGCATCGGCCGAAGAAGAAAAGGTGCAAGAAGCGGAGGAAACGGGTGTTGCCGAGGCGGAACAAGAGACAGCAGCCGATGAGCCTCTTGGTCAAGAAGAGGAATCAGAAGGTGACGACGAGCAGATGGACCGTGGCGAACGAAAAAGGCGCTGTCGCTTCCTGGCAGCTGTGGCTGTGGTCGTATTGCTGATGGCAGCGAGCTATTTTGCAGGCTATTTCCGCCTGCTGTGCCCATGTGACTGGTTTACTGCACCGGAGGGGCCACAACCAATGGTGCCGCAGCAGTCGTCGGAAAAGCCGGTTGCTGTGCCTATGCGTCCCGACAGCGTACGTACCGACACAGCTTCGCTTGCCGATACGGCTGCCGTAGAAGCCGAGCCGGCCGCCCGCCCGGAAAAGCCCGACAAACCGGAAGAAAAGGCCGTACCCAAGCTTCCGGAAGGCAATCGTCAGGAAGCAAAGTCCCCCTCGCGCGAGGCAAAGTCGCCTTCCAAGCTTCGCGAAATGCCCCGCGGCTCATACATCATTACCGGCACACGCGAAACCCACACCGTCCGCCGGGGCGAAACGCTGCGCTCCATCGCTCTTCGCGTCTACGGGAGCAAAAGTTTCGCCCGCTATATTATCCAGTATAACAACATAGACAATCCCGACAATATCGCCGTCGGCACGGAGATTCGCCTGCCCGAACTTCGTCTTTCTACCGGCGACACGACGCGCAACGAAGATTGAGCGAACGTTTGCCGGGAAGATCTTCGCGTAATAAGCCAATAAATCTTTTTATCTTCTTATCAAATACGTATATGCGTGCTTGAAAACCGACGTTTCAAGTACGCATTTTTTGTGTCCTCTTCGTTTGGTTCGTTCTAAGCGAAATGTGCGTATCCCGGCTTTCGCTGTACGTGCCGGCCGACGTTGGAAAACGCGACCGGAACGGCATTTTCTTGAAAAAAATCTCACTGCATCTAACTGAAAGGAGGTGAGGTCGATAGCACGTTTTAAGCATTCGCGACGGGCTCTCGGCTCCATTTTTCTTGGAGCAAGAATATGCGGAAATTAGCCGATAATTCTTATCTTTGCAGAGATGATTGAGCTGTCAAAACATATAGAATGCTTGCTTCTCAGGCATAACTGCGTGATTGTCCCCGGGTTAGGCGGATTTGTCACGCAATATGTCCCGGCTCGATACGTGCCCGAGGAAGAATTGTTCTTTCCGCCGTTCCGTAGCGTGGGGTTTAACCCCCGCCTGACGCTGAATGACGGGCTGCTGGTACAGTCGTACATGCAAGCGTACGACACCAGTTATCCCGAAACCCTGCGCATCGTGGAAAACGCCGTGGCCGAAGTTCGCGCCGAGCTGCAAGAGAGCGGTTCGTTTACATTTAACGGCATCGGAACGCTCTCGCTCGATGCAGCGGGTAACTATGATTTCGTGCCCTGCGAGGCCGGTGTGCTTTCACCGGCGCTTTACGGGCTCAGCTCTTTTACGGCTAAAGCTTTGGAGGCTCCTGCCGAGTGTGCGAAGAAAGAGGCGCCGCGTCGCAAGCGCAAGATGCGCGTGGTAAAAAAGAGTGAGAAATCGTATGTGCTGAGCATCAATAAAGAGCTGGTCAACTACGTAGCAGCGGCCGTCGTAGCCATAATCTTCTATTTTGCTTGGGCTGTACCCACCTCCGGCGACGACCCGGCAGCAGCCAGCAAGGCTGTTATGTTCGGCTGCCCACAGGCAGTTCTGAGTGCCGACAAAAAGCAACCGGCCGTCGCGCCGACCGATGCACGCCCCGACAGCGTGGCGGCCCCGATAGCAACGCAAACAGCGGCCGACAGCACAGCGATGGCTCCCGTAGAAGCAAGTCGTGGCAAAGGAAAATATACCATTGTTTTGGCCAGCTCCATTACAGTAAAGAATGCAGAAAACTTTGTAACTACGTTAAAGGAAAAAGGTTACAAGGAAGCAGAAGTATATACCAAAGGGCGGATGACGCGCGTTGTTTATTGTCATTTCCCGACCGAAAGCGCTGCTTATGCCTGCCTTGACACGCTGCGCGCCTACCCCGATTTTTCCGACGCCTGGGTTATGGCTCTCCGATGAGCGGAAGCTCCGCCCGCAAACAGCTTGAAAAATGAAGCGTATCCGATGCCCGAAATGCGAAGAACTCATCCCCTTCGACGAAAGCCTGTATGCTCCGGGCCGCGTACTCGTCTTTACGTGTCCGGCGTGCAACAAACAGTTTAAAATCCGCTTCAAACCGGTTCGACAGAGCGAAGAACAAGCAGAAGAACGGCCGGTATACGGGCATCTTGTGGTCGTGGAAAATGCCTTCCACTTCCGGCAGGAAATACCTCTCTACTTGGGCGATAACGTCGTGGGCAGATACGTGCGGGGCACGGCGGCAAGTGCCGCATTCTGCACGGTAGATCCGAGCGTCGACACCACCCATTGCATAGTGACGGTGAAAACCGACGCCGAGGGCCGGCCGCGCTTTTTGCTGCGCGACGCCCCGTCGAATACGGGTACGTTCCTGATGAACCGTCTGCTGGGAAACAAGGAGCAGGCTGTCATCGAGGACGGAGCTATCATCACCATCGGCGCCACAACGCTTATTTTGCACGTAGGTGGAGGTGACGCGGAATAATAAAAACTGGGAAATACGATGAAAAGCAAGTGGCTGTCTGTTTTGTTTGCGCTGGTGCTGGCCGGCGGACATCTGTCGGCTCAGACAGCCGGCCGACCGTTCAAAGGGCGCTTTTATAACGAAGAAAACCGTATTTATCTGACGCTCGATCTTTATGAGGCCACGCTGAGTGCACCCGGTTTGTCGTTTCTTGGCAAGATGAATGGTTTCATGCACGGGAACATTTATGGTATTTGGCTGCTGACGAACCACAAGATCGAAGGGAAAACGGCTACTTTGCGTTTTAGCAACGATCAGGGTTCGGATGCGCAGACCGTACGGCTGACAGCGCTGTCGGACAGTGTCTTGACGTACAAGGCGGTAGACGGCAACAGCATACGGAGGGTCGAAAAGCGTAAATTGGTGAAGATCCCGTCGGAAATGACCTTCCGCAGAAAGTGAGCGTCGCCCTTCGGACGGGACTTTCGCCCGGCTATGCCCTGCTTTTTACGCAGCTATACGAAGCGCCATCCCGGTAGCGCGATGCTGGTTTTACCGAAAAAACGGTAAGGGAGCAACGGACGACTCTGTTTCGTCTGCAACCAAGAACGAGAAACTCATAAACCGCTGTTAATCGGTAAGATAAATAAATTTTACGTCCAGAGGTTTTGTTATTTTAACGCGGTGCTCGAATAAAAAATTAGGTAAAAAGACAATTTTTCCGAGAAAAACGTATCTTTGCTCTGAGAACAAGTTTCGTATAAGTATGCAACCTGTTTATGCGGATATAAGGCGCATGACCGACGAGGGAAATGTGGCTGCGGCGCTTCGCCTCGTGAACAGCTCGCTGGCATCGCGTGGCGACGACGCTTATTTATATTATCTGAAGGGGAAAATCTATATGAAACAGAGCGATTGGCAGGAGGCTGCCAATTGCTTTTTGCGTTCGAAGGCCTTGGACGCCGACGGACCGGCCGGTGAGGCCCTTATGCTGCTGGAAAACATCATGAGTTTCTATAATAAAGACATGTACAACCATTAAAAATCAGACTGATAACATGGGCAAAATAAGAGGGGCCGTCGTGATCGACACGGAGCGCTGCAAGGGGTGTAACCTCTGCGTGGTGGCGTGTCCGACCGGCGTGCTCGGTTTGACTACGAAAGACGTGAACCACAAAGGCTATCCGTACAGCTATGCCGCACACGAAGAAAACTGCATCGGCTGTGCTTCGTGCGGCATCGTTTGCCCTGATGGGTGCATAACCGTTTATCGTAAAAAAGAAGACTGAAATCATGGGAGAAGAAAAAGAAGTCTTGCTGTTAAAAGGCAACGAGGCCATAGCTCATGCCGCCATCCGGTGCGGGTGCGACGGCTATTTCGGCTACCCGATTACGCCGCAATCGGAGGTGCTTGAAACCTTGGCGGCCCTGAAACCGTGGGAAACGACGGGAATGGTGGTCTTGCAGGCCGAAAGCGAGGTGGCGTCGATTAACATGCTCTACGGCGCCGGCGGAAGCGGCAAGCGCGCCATGACGTCGTCGTCGAGCCCGGGCGTAGCCCTCATGCAGGAGGGTATAGGCTACATGGCCGGCGCCGAAGTTCCGGGCTTGATTGTCAACGTTCAGCGCGGAGGGCCCGGGCTGGGCACCATACAGCCTTCGCAAAGCGACTATAACCAGGCAACGCGCGGCGGCGGCAACGGCGACTATAACGTCATCGTGCTGGCTCCCGCCTCGGTGCAGGAGATGGCCGACTTTGTCGATTTAGCCTTCGAGCTCGCCTTCCGCTACCGCAATCCGGCCATGATTCTCTCCGACGGCGTCATCGGGCAAATGATGGAAAAGGTGGTGCTCCCGCCTTATAAGCCGCGGCGCACGGAGGAGGAAATAGCCAGGGAGTGTCCCTGGGCGGCCAACGGCCATGGCCTGAAAGGGCGTAAGCCTAATATCATCACTTCGCTCGAGCTGGAATCGAGCGTAATGGAGGTGCGCAATCTTCATTTGCAGGAAAAATATCGTCAGATAGCCGAAAACGAGGTGCGCTACGAGGAAAATGGATGCGACGACTGCGATTATGCCATCGTGGCCTTTGGCTCGGCTGCGCGCATCTCGCAAAAAGCCGTGGACACGGCCCGTAAGAAAGGGTATAAAATCGGCATATTCCGCCCCATCACGCTCTGGCCGTTCCCTGAAAAAGAGATAGCCCGTCTTTCGGAGCACGTGAAGGGCATACTCGTCGTGGAAATCAATGCCGGCCAAATGGTGTTCGACGTCCGGGCCGCCGTGAACGGCCGAATTCCCGTGGAACATTTCGGTCGCTTGGGCGGGATCGTGCCCGATCCCGACGAAATCGTTCAGGCTCTGGAAGAACGCATCATTCATCGCAAATAAACAAAACCGGCATGATACAGAACGACAGTCAGACGACCGGACAGCAACCTTCGTTTCGAGACCGTTACGGCCGCTCCCGGGGCGACATGCGCAACCTCTTTCTGCGGAATATTTTGAACGGCGTGTTTATGATTCTGGCCGTATTGGCCATGGTGGGACTCGTCGTATATTCCGACAGCCCCGCCACGCAGATGTGGTGCTACGGGCTTGGCTTGTTTGCCGTGCTGGTAAAGATGATTGAGGTGGTCATGCGCATGCCCGGTTTCCATAAGAAAAAAGAATAATCCGACGCTCAGCCTCTCCCCATCGGGGCAGCAGGCTGCAGCAACGTATATAAAAGGGATAATATGACAAGAGAAGAAATAATCCGGCCGGAAAATGAGGTTTATCGCAAACCGGCCCTCATGAACGACGTGGGCATGCACTATTGCCCGGGATGTTCCCACGGCGTCGTCCATAAGTTGATTGCTGAGGTCATAGAAGAAATGGGTATGGCGGAAAAAACCATTGGTATCAGCCCCGTTGGCTGCGCCGTGTTCGCATACCGTTACATCGACATCGACTGGCAGGAAGCTGCCCACGGGCGGGCGCCGGCCTTGGCCACCGCTTGCAAGCGTCTGTGGCCGGACCGTCTGGTTTTCACCTATCAGGGCGACGGCGATCTGGCATGCATCGGTACCGCTGAAACCATTCACGCGCTGAACCGCGGCGAAAACATCACGATCATCTTTATAAATAATGCCATTTACGGCATGACGGGCGGCCAGATGGCTCCCACGACGCTTATCGGGATGAAAACCGCCACTTGCCCTTACGGCCGCGATGTTCATCTGCACGGATATCCGTTGAAAATGACGGAAATAGCAGCTACGCTCGACGGAACGGCATACGTCACGCGGCAGAGCGTCGATACGGTGGCCGCTATCCGCAAGGCCAAGAAGGCATTACGCCATGCCTTCGAAAACTCCATGCAGGGCAAGGGCTCAAACCTGATCGAGTTCGTTTCAACCTGCTCTTCCGGTTGGAAAAAATCGCCTATCGAAGCCAACAAGTGGATGCAGGAGCACATGTTTCCCTATTATCATTTGGGAGATTTAAAGGACAAGTGAGCAACGCCCAATGCAAACACAACGAATGAACATATCATGAAAGAAGAAATCATTATATCTGGTTTTGGCGGACAAGGTGTCCTTTCTATGGGAAAAATCCTGGCGTATGCGGCGCTAATGGAAGGAAAAGAAGTCACCTGGATGCCGGCATACGGTCCTGAACAGCGTGGCGGAACGGCCAATGTGACTGTTATCGTCAGCGACGACAAGATATCTTCGCCCATCCTCAGTAAATACGACACGGCCATCGTCTTAAACCAGCCTTCGCTCGACAAGTTTGAAAATAAAGTGAAGCCTGGCGGCACGCTCATCTACGATTCCTTCGGTATTCTGGACAAGCCCAAGCGTAAGGACATTACGTGTTATCATATCAACGCGATGGAAGCCGCTGCAGAATTGAAGATGATGAAGTGTTTCAACATGTTCGTGCTCGGAGGTCTCATCAAAATACATCCCATTGTGTCGGTAGAGGACGTTATGAAGGCCTTGCGGAAATCTCTTCCCGAGCGCCATCATCATCTGCTCCCGATGAACGAGGCCGCTATATTGAAAGGGATGGAGATTATCACCCAGGAATAAAGAGGGCGGAAGCTATTTTATTTATTTCAAAAACAAGAACAATTATGGCAAGCAGAAAAAAACTTAAGAAAGAGATTAAAAATATTTGCAGCGGCATGATGGCCGATAGCATGGCGCTCGGTCTGTGCGAAGGAGCTGACGGCGACAAGTACTGCGGATTGATGGCTGATACGCTGGCTCTCTGTGCCGACTTCGTCAGCCGCCTGAGCCACACCGAGAAAGGGAAAGAACGCGAGTTCTATAAAAAGCTGCGCGAAGAGTTTTCCCAAAAGAGCCAGGCGCTGGCCGACGAAATCTATAAGGCTTAAAAAGACCCTACGGAATGAAGCTGACGCAGACTGTTTGCCGTTTCCTTCTTTTTAAAGTGATGCGATGGAAAGAAAATGTAAGCATATCTCATAGAGATAAGTGCATCATCTGCGTTGCTCCCCATACAAGCAATTTCGATTTCATTCTGGCAGAGTTATACTACACGGCCATTGGCCGTCATGCCAGTTTCCTCATGAAAAAGGAGTGGTTCTTTTGGCCTTTGGGCATGCTGTTCCGCCGGATGGGCGGCATCCCCGTGGAAAGGGGGCGACGCAACCATTTGACGGAGCAGCTGGCGCAAATGGCCCGAAGTGCCGCACGTTTTGAACTGGCCGTAACGCCGGAAGGCACACGTTCGCTCACGGATACGTGGAAGCGGGGATTTTATTTCATTGCCCAAAAGGCCGGTCTTCCCATCCAATTGTACGCCATCGACTATTCGACGAAGACCATCTCCTGCCATAAGGAGATATATCCGTCGCAAAACGTTGAAAGCGATATGGTGGAGATCATGCGCTACTACGAAAACTTCAAGGGACGTCACCCGGAAAGATTTACGATAGAACCCATCGGAGACTAATGCGCATCACAGGCCTTTTTCTGTGCCTCTTTTTGCTTCTTCCGGTGTCTGCGGCGGCACAAAAGGACGAGAAAGAACGGTTACGGCAAGCCCTTGACCGTTTTTTCTCGTCCTATTCTGTTCCCGGCTATCATCCGCACGACGCCATGGGCGTCGACAGCTTCCGGGCCGACGACCGGGAGCGCACTCTCGCGATTTATGCCAACGAGCCTTTTAGTTCGCAACCTTTTACTTCCGACGGTATCGACGCCTTGCGGGAGCGGTTGCGGCTGTCGTTGCCACAGCCGTATAACGCCTATCGCCTTACTGTTATGGACGGAAAGGGGCAGAATATCTACGAGCTTGTGCCCAATATATTCCGCAAGTCGGACGAAGACCGCTCCCGTTTGTGGGGTACTCTCTCTTACAATGGCAATCCGTGGGTTCGCAACGTTTCGCTCCCCTACTCTGTTTCGCGCGGACTTTCCGGCCGCCATCTTTTCGTCTGGCCCAGCCATGGCCGCTACTATAAAAACGAAAAGCAGCAGTGGGTGTGGCAGCGTCCAAATCTTTATTGCACGACGGAAGACCTGTTTACCCAGTCCATCGTCGTGCCCTATCTCCTGCCCATGCTCGAAAAGGCCGGCGCCGTCGTTTATACGCCCCGTGAGCGCGACGTTCAGGACCGCGAGGCGATAGTGGACAACGACCGGCCCGAACGTGGAGGCACGTATGTCGAGACGGCATACCCCGAATACGCCTGGAAAACGTCGGTTGATACGGCTTTCGCAAGCCCCACCCCGCCGCTGGTCGACGGCGAAAACCCCTTCCGTCTCGGCACGGCGCGCGAAATTGCCGTCACCCCGCGGCGCACACGCCTTTCCACGGCTTCGTGGGAGCCCGATCTCCCCCATGCCGGGCGTTATGCCGTTTACGTTTCGTATGTCAGCAGGCCCAACAGCGTGAGCGACGCCCATTATATCGTTTACCACAAAGGCGGGCGCACGCTTTTCCACGTCAACCAGCAGATGGGCGGAGGCACGTGGGTCTATCTCGGCACTTTCGAATTTGATGCCGGCCGTCCGCGCGAAAACCGTGTCGTCCTGACCAACCAGAGCGACTATCGCGGCGTCGTTACGGCCGATGCCGTCCGCTTTGGCGGTGGCCGTGGCCTCGTCAGCCGTGAGGCAGCCGGTACGAGCGGCATGCCCCGCTTTCTCGAGGCGGCTCGCTACCAGGCGCAGTGGTGTGGCATGCCCACCCGGGTCTATTATACGACCGAAGGCGCCGACGATTACGTCGACGACATCCGGGCCCGCTCCTATATGTGCAACTACATGAGCGGCGGGAGCGTCTACCGTCCCGGCCGGCCGGGCCTTGGCGTTCCCATCGAGCTTTCGCTGGCGCTCCACAGCGACGCCGGTTTCCATCGCGACGGGCGTCCTTACGGCTCGTTGGGTATCTGCACCACGGCCGACAGTCGCGGCTTTTTCCATTTCTCTTCTGGGCTTTCGCGCAAGGCTTCGCGCGACCTCATCGGCATCCTCCTGTCGTCCGTCACGGCCGACCTCTCGCAGGCTTTCGGCATTAGCTGGCCGCGCCGCGAACTGTGGGACCGCAACTACGGCGAGTCGCGCACGCCCGACGTCCCTTCGGCAATCGTTGAGATGCTTTCGCACCAAAGCTTCGCCGACCTGCGTTACGGCCACGACCCCTGGTTCAAGTTCACCTTGGCGCGCAGCCTGTATAAAGGCGTCCTGCGTTTCGTTGCGCACAGCCACGGGCAGGCCGAAAGCGTTGTGCAGCCGCTTCCCGTCGGCCGTTTCGCCGCCCGGCTCGAAGCGTCGGGCGACACGGTCAGCCTCTCGTGGCAGCCCACGCCCGACCCGCTCGATTCCACCGCCTGCACCACGGCTTACGTCGTCTATACTAAGGAAGACGACGGCCCCTTCGACAACGGGCGCCTCATAGCTGGTCGCACCTCGTTGCGCCTTCCCGTTGCGCGCGGCACACGCTATGCTTTCCGCGTGACGGCCGTCAACGATGGCGGCGAAAGCTTCCCGTCCGAGACGTTGAGCGTTTTCAGCGCCCCCTCGCCCATTGCCCACGTGCTTGTGGTCAACGGCTTCACCCGCCTGAGCGGTCCCGCCACGGTCGAAACGCCCGACAGTCTCGGGTTCGATCTTGAGGCCGACCCCGGCGTGCCCTATATGTACACGGCTGCTTTCTGCGGGCCGCAGGTCAACTTCGACCCTGCGGCGCCCGGAACCGGCGACCCCGACGGACTGGGCTATTCCGCGACCACTTGGGAGGGCCGCCTCATGGCCGGCAACACGTTCAACTACCCTGAAGCCCACGGACGGGCCATCGCTGCTGCCGGCCGCTATTCTTACTCCTCGTGCAGCCGGGCTGCGTTTTGCGACGAGGCATTCTCTCTCGCGCCCTACGCCGCCATCGACTATATCGCAGGTTTGCAGCGCGACGTGCCCCACAACCTGCGTCCCGCTCCGCTTTTCGACGCTCCGGTGCGGCAGCGCCTCGAAGGCTATTCGCGCAGCGGGGGAAGCCTGCTGGTGAGCGGTGCCTATTTGGGCTCGGCCCTGCACAGCAGCGAGGAGCGCGATTTTGCCGACAAGGTGCTGAAATATTGCTACGACGGAGCGGCCGATGCGGACGTGGCCGAGCAGATGACCGGGCTCGGACTGCAAATCCCCGTCTACCTCCGTCCCAACGCCGACCACTATGCCGCCGTCCGTCCCGACGCCATCCGCCCCACCGACAAGGCTGCTTTTCCCGCCTTCGCTTTCAGCAACGGGCAGCCGGCCGGTGTTGCCTGGCGCAACGGGCGTCAGGGAGTGGTGGCCATGAGCTTCCCCTTCGAGTGCATCCGCAGCGGGCGCATGCAGGCCCGTGCCATGGAGGCTTTTCTGCGTTTTCTGTTGGAGCAGTAGGCCCGCCCGGCTGAGCTGTTTCTTTCCTTCCCTCCAAGATGAATACTAAATATAATTGGCTTATTGTAAGCGGTATATGATTTTATATTGTTGTTTGAGTAACAAAATAGCAACAATATAAATTATTAAATGTAAATACGGAAAGGGGCGAAGAATATGTTGCAGGGAGCCATATGCAAGATAGAGAACGTGCCTAGTATCGGGTTTGTAAACTTTATCGTACACACATGGTGAGAAATGTGTTTTGAGTTGTGTACAAAGTTTCGCAAAATAATATCATTCAATTCATTGCGGAATGAAACATTATTTGTATTTTCGCTATTGTAATTTGAAAAATGTCTTATCTATGATGTATGAATGGTGATAAAAGCACAGATAAATGCCACCCGTATATAACAAATATTTCTTGTTCAAACGGTGCTTCGCCTTGTCAGGCGGAGATTTTTTCCGTGCCATCACTGTTTCATAAGGCCATTTTCAGCTTCGAGAAACATCTGTACGATGTATTAAATAAGCCTGTCGCAAATTTGGAAATGTGTGAAATTCGTGTACACACACACACATTCTGACCGGCATTCCCCGCGCGTTAATTTACTTATTTTCAAAAAGATACACAAGGATGGGAACTCTTTTTTCAGGAGTTTTCCGCCCTTTTCCGTATTCGTATGTCCTCTTTTATCCACCTTCAAACTGAATGATGTATGAATACAGAAACAATATAT
>CASFRV010000004.1 GCA_949297215.1 uncultured Bacteroidales bacterium
ACCCACCCTATAATGGGACCCCATAGGGGTCCAACTTCCCCTTACCGCGGGTAAGCCGCAGGCACACCCGCGGACAACGCTACGCGGTCATCCGCCAAGGCCCCAAGCAACGCATCCCTGCGCCCGCACGACGTCGGGATGAAGTTCGACCCCCATGGGGTCGGAGTTGTGTGTGGTTCCTTTCCGCGGGTGCGCTACGCTTACCCGCGGTTATAGAAAGTGCGACCCCTATGGGGTCGACAGCCTCGCTGCACTCACTTCACACCGCGCAGGTAGGCCGCGTAACTCGCGTCCCCATCGTCAGTCCCTCCGTCGCACGAGCGGCCTCGAAGAGGCCGGGCTATCAGTAGCCGCGGGTGGAGCGAAGCGGAACCCGCGGTACGGGCCCACATAACGAAGAGAGCCTCGAAGAGGCGTCTATGCCACAGGCCGCTACGGGCATAGCGACCTCTTCGAGGCCGACTTTATCGCCCGTCACCCCACCTCGGGTTCCGCTGCGCTCCACCCGAGGTTACTCATAGCCCGGCCTCTTCGAGGCCGTCCGCCTCGCGGCAGCATTCCCCGCCACCCGCACGGAAAGTCCGCCACGTAGAGACGCGA
Organism: uncultured Bacteroidales bacterium; assembly: GCA_949297215.1. Lineage (GTDB taxonomy): Bacteria > Bacteroidota > Bacteroidia > Bacteroidales > Bacteroidaceae > Alloprevotella. Next base: position 601 of record CASFRV010000004.1, read on the forward strand.
TTCATCGCGTCTCTCACCGCCCGGACGGCCCGGCGCAGGAGAAGGCACCCGCACGCACGGCCTTTTCGTCACCCGGGATGGTGGAATATCGGAAGGAATGGGAAGAAACAGCGCAAAAAGGAAGAAAATGAATAGCTGTTAACATTTTTTACCCCCCCCGAATTGATATTTTGAGGTTTACTCCCTACATTTGCGACGCTTGAACAATCGACAGCTTGGCTGCTATGGAAAAACACGCCGAGTGCTGCTCTACGCAAATCCCGGCACATCGAAGAGAAATCACATCCAATTATCGGTAGAACATACCTAACAACATCAAAAACCAATCATCTATGCGAAAATCTACCTTTTTGTGTACCCTGCTCGCCACGGCTTTGTGCAGCGCGGCGCAGGCACAGAGCGACATGGTGTACAGCCTCGTCACCTCGCCCGGCGGACTGACCGACGGCGGGACGTATGTGTTGAAATACACCGGCCCCGGCAGCCCCGCCAACGTGTACATCTATGAAGAAACGCCTCACACGTGCGTCAACAACAACGAATGGTTTGGCAACGGCTGGGATGCTGCCACCATCCTTGGCGACAACCCGGGCATCGTGCGCCGCCAAACGACAGGTACAGCCGACGCCCCCGCGTTCAGCGCCGAGGAAACGCAATATTTCTTCACGCTCGAAGCAGGCGAGAACGGCACGTTCGCCATCAAGGCCGCCAGCGGCAACTACGTGGACGGACGCGACCTGGCGCAAGTGACGTCGAGCAAGGGCGTGCCCGTGCACACGGTGAGCAGCACGGTCAACAAGTCGTTTTTCACCTTTGAATGGAACAGCAGCTCGAGCCGCTGGAACATCGGCAACGGGGCTACCAGCGGACGCAACTATCTGAACGTGGGCGGCGTGGACAACGGCTGCGTCACGATGTGGAACTCCCCCAACGGCAACGACAAGGGCAACTGGCAGATCTATGCCCTGATGGACGACGCCGTATCGGTCTCCGTGACGAGCCAAGTGGACTTGGGCGGCGGCGACGTGCGCACATACAGCACCGAGACGGTGACATCGGCCGTGGGCGCCACGGTGGCAGCCCCCGACATCACCTACCTGACGCTGGCCGAGGGACAGCCCTCGGAGGTGGAGGTGACAGAGAACGGACAGACCATCACGTTCACCTACGTGCAGAACCTGCCCTTCGAAACGACGGCCATGGCCGACGGCAGCTTCCCCGCCGACACGAAATGGTACGGCGTGGACATGCACTCGAACCAGACGGCTGCCAACGGCGGGCAATTTACATGGCAATACAACGCCGACGATGCCCGCCTGCTGACACCCGGCACGCCTAAGGCGCTCAGCACGGTCCTGCCCTACGAGCAGCAGTTCTGCTTCGACGGCAACATCATGGACGGCTTCAAGATATACAACCGCGCCGCAGGCGCAGGTATGACGCTCGAAAGCACCGCCAACAACCCCACCCTGACCGCCAACAACGCCAACAACCTGTGGAAACTCGTGAAGTCGACGGCCATTGATGGCGCCTTCTGCTTCCAACAGCCGGGCGGAACACAATATCTGAACCACCAGACGGAAAACAACGGCGCCATCCACGTTGCCAAATATTGGACGGATCCCGACAACGGCTCGTCGTGCCGCGCCTTCCCCGCCGCCTCGTTCAGCTACAACTACCTGAGCAACTTCGCAGCAGCGCCTGCCGGCGCCGTGGGCGGCCTCACGGATGAAAATGCAACGGCACAGGCCGTTGAAGCCGTAGCTGCCTACGAGGACAACAAGTTCAACAGCGACTACTTTGCCGACGCCTTGGCTGCTGTATCTGCCGCCGCCGGCGACACGGTGGCCTTCGTTCCGGGTGCTTACTACCGCCTCGTCAACGTTGGGCTGGCCAATGGTACCGTCACCTACGCCGACGGCGCTGCCAACCTGACGGGCAACATCACCGAGGCCGATGCCCTGGCCGAGCCGGGCACCGTCATCCGCTTCGAACCCGTGGAGGGTGTGGAAGGACAGTACCACCTGATGGTGCAGGGCCGCTACTTCGGCACCACGCGCGGCAGCGTGCCCGTCGCCCTGACGGACGCCGCCGGTGCTCCTGCCTATACCATCGCAAAAGCCAACGTTGGGGGCCGCTTCGTCATCAAGGACGTGACGGGCGGCGACCAGGCCTACCTCAACTTGCAGTCCTCCTCGCGCAACGTGCTGGGGTGGAACAGCGGCGAGGACGCCAGCCGCTGGTACATTGTGCCTGCCACGGAGCTCACCGTCGCGCTCAACAGCGCTGAGGGCAGCACGTGGGCCAGCCTCTACCTGCCCTTCGGCGTCGAGCTGCCCGACGGACTGAAAGCCTACACCGGCACGCGCAACGACGAGGCTCAGACCGTGACGCTCACGGCCATCGACGCCGTGCCCGCCGGGACGGGCGTCATCCTGGAAGGCTCGGAAGAGACCTACACGCTCCCCATCGCCGACGTGACAGCCGACGTAACGGACAACGCCTTCAGCGGTACGAACGTCCAGCTCACCGACATCGACAAGAGCAACTACTACACCTTAGGCTACGGCTCGAACGGCCTGGGCCTCTACCACCCCAACGAAACGACGCTGCGCGCCAACGTGGCTTTCCTGCAAGCAGGCGCACAAGGCGTGCAGGGCTACCGCCTCATGCTCGACGGAACGACGACGGGCATCGAGGGCACACCGACAGCCGGCGCCGACAAGGCCGACACGTGGTACGACCTGAGCGGCCGCCGCGTGACGGCTCCCACGAAGGGCGTCTACATCCAGAACGGACGCAAGGTAGTGGTGAAATGAGGCATTGCCTTTCCTTTACAAACCCCTAAAACTGAAACAACATGAAGAAAACATATATGGCTCCCGCATCGGAGAGCATCGAGCTGCAAAGCGAATCGTTGATGGCCACCAGCCTCAGCCTGAACGAGGACGAGGCCGCCGTGTGGAACAGACACAAAGAAGAAGGCGCCTGGGACTCCTCAAGGTGGACGACGGGCGAAGAATAGCCGCCCCGACGGCATGACAGCAAACGCGGGACACCCCACCGACCGGGGCGTCCCGCGTTTCGTTTGGCGCCGGGCACGTGCCACGGCACGGCCCATACGCAACGAGGGCGCACCGCTTGTTGTTGCGGTGCGCCCTCGCGTGGCGCTTCAGGATGGGCTTGAACCAACGACCCCCTGATTAACAGTCAGGTGCTCTAACCAACTGAGCTACTGAAGCAGGTTCCGAAGAGGCAGAAGCGCTTCAGGATGGGCTTGAACCAACGACCCCCTGATTAACAGTCAGGTGCTCTAACCAACTGAGCTACTGAAGCAGGTTCGGTGCGGTAAAACACCCGCCATCTTCGGATTTGCGCTGCAAAAGTAAGGGTTATTTTTGAAATTAGCAATATCTTTGCAGGAAAAACCGCGAAAAAAATTTCATGAAACGACTCTTAGGGATGGGCAATGCCCTGGTGGACGCCCTGCTGCGCCTTGAAAACGACGACTTGCTGGCACGCCTGGGCCTGGCCAAGGGAGCCATGCAGCTCATCGACACCACGCGCTTCCACGAAATACGCCTCCGCTTGGAAGGCCTGCACATGGCACGCGCCACGGGCGGCTCGGCGGCCAACACGGTGCAGGCCCTGGCACGGCTGGGGGCCCGCCCGGGGCTGGTGGGCATGACGGGCCGCGACGACGACGGCCGCTTCTTTGCACGCCAGTGCCGCCGGCTGGGCATCGCCCCCTACCTGCTCGAAAGCGACCTGCCCACGGGCGTGGCATCGACCTTCATCTCGCCCGACGGCCAGCGCACCTTTGCCACCTATCTGGGCGCCGCCGCGCAGCTGCGCGCCGAGGACGTGCGCCCCGACTGGTTCCGCGACTTCGACTACTTCTACGTCGAGGGATACCTCGTGCAAAACCACCAACTCATCGACCGGGCCATCGACACGGCGCGCGAGGCGGGGTGCAGCGTGTGCCTCGACCTGTCGAGCTACAATGTCGTGGCGGCCGACCGCGACTTCTTTGCCAGCCTGCTCCCACGCACCGACATCGTCTTCGCCAACGAAGACGAGGCCTACGCCTTTACGGGCAAGACGGCCGAACGGGCCCTCGACGAACTGGCCCGCATCTGCCCCACCGTGGTGGTGAAAACGGGACCCGGCGGAGCCATGGCGCGCTGCGGGGGCGAGATGGCCGAGTCGCCCGCGCCCGACGTGGAGCGCGTGGTGGACACGACGGGGGCCGGCGACTTCTTTGCGGCGGGCTTCCTCTACATGCACGCGCTGGGAGCCGACCTGGTGGAATGTATCGACGCGGGCAACCTGCTGGGCAGTCACGTCATACAGACCGTGGGCGCATCGCTCACGGACGAGGCCTGGGCCGAGATACGCGAAACGCTGCCACGCCCCTGACCGGCCACCCGACGGCCACGACACCCGACGGACGAGGCTCCACTCCTTATTATATATACACCCCACTCACTCTTCCCGAAACAAGCTGACATGAAACGTTTCCTCCTTTCGCTCCTGCTGACGGCCCCTGCGCTGACGGCGGTGGCGCAAAACCACAACTTCGACGTGGCCCGCAACCTGGACATCTTCAACGCCCTGTACAAGGAGCTCGACCTGAGCTACGTCGACACCCTCGACGCCGACAAGAACATCGGCAACGCCATTAACTACATGCTCCACCAGCTGGACCCCTACACCGAGTTCTACAAAGAGGACGAGGCCACTGACCTCAAACAGCTCACCACGGGACGCTACGCAGGCATCGGGTCGCCCATCATCTACCGCAAGCAGGACGACCGATGCCTCTTCTCCGACCCCTACGAGGGGATGCCTGCGGCACGGGCAGGCGTTCGCACGGGCGACGTCATCATGGCCATCGACGGCAAGGACGTGGGCACGTGCGGCGAGCAGCAGCCCGGCGACTACTCGTCGGCCGTGAGCGCAGCGCTGCGCGGCGAACCGGGCACGACCTTTGAGCTCACGGTGAAGCGACCCGGGACGGAGACGCCGCTCACCTTCAAGCTGACGCGCGAAACCATCCAGCAGCCGTCGGTGGCCTACGCCTGCGTGCTGAGCGACAGCATCGGCTACGTATCGCTGACGGGCTACACCGAAAACACAGCGCGCGAGCTGCGCCTGGCCGTGGCCGGCCTGCGCCGCGACGGGGCACGGCGCCTCGTGCTCGACCTGCGCGGCAACCCCGGCGGCCTGCTGCGCGAGGCCGTGACCATCGTCAACTTCTTCGTGCCCAAGGGGCTCGAAGTGGTGCGCACGCAGGGCAAACTCAAAGAGCAGCGCTACGTCTACAAGACCGAGGAGGAACCGCTCGACACGCACACACCGCTCGTCGTCCTGGTGGACTACGCCACCGCCTCGGCCGCCGAAATCACCTCGGGCGCCTTGCAGGACTACGACCGCGCCGTCATCGTGGGGCAGCGCACCTATGGCAAGGGACTCGTGCAGGAACCGCGCGAACTGCCCTACAACACGTTCATGAAGCTCACCACAAGCAAATACTTCATCCCGTCGGGACGCTGCATCCAGGCCTACGACTTCAAAAACCGCAACGCCGACGGGCAGCCCCGCCACCTGCCCGACAGCCTCTGCCGCCTGTTCCACACGGCAGCCGGGCGCCCCGTGCGCGACGGCGGCGGCATCACGCCCGACGTGGCCGTCGAGCCCGACAGCCTGCCCGGCCTCGTGGCCTACCTGCAACTGTCGGACGCGCTCTTCGACTGGTGCGTGCGCTACCGCAACTCGCACGAACGCATCGCCGCGCCCGACAGCTTCCGCCTGACGGAGGCCGAGCTCAACGACTTCAAGCAATATGTCAAAGAGAGCGACTTCACCTACGACCGCCGCAGCAAGAGCCTGCTCGACCTGCTGCGCAAAGTGGCGGCCGACGAGGGATATGCCGAGGACGCCAAGGCAGAGCTCGACGCCCTTGAAAAAAAGCTGACGCACGACATCGACGACGACCTGTCGCGCTGGCAGGACGAGGTGCGCCGCGTGGTGGAGAGCGAAATCGTGGCCAACTACTACTACGACCGCGGCGTGGCAGAATATAACCTGCCCTACGACAAAGACCTGCGCGAGGCCATCGCCATCCTGCGCGACGACGCCCGCTACCGCAGCCTGCTGGCTGCCCCAAAGGGCGAAAAATAAACAGCGACATCCTAACTACATCTATATGCGTACCTATCTGAAACCACTCTGGCTGCTCTCCCTGGCCCTGACGGCCGTCGGAGCAGCCGCACAGCGCAGCGAAACGCTGCTCGAACGGGGCTGGCGCTTCACCCACACGGACGACTCGGCCTGCGTGGCGCCGGCCTTCGACGACCGTTCGTGGCAGCAGGTGAGCGTGCCCCACGACTGGGCCATCACGGGCCCTTTCAGCTACATGAACGACCGCCAGAACGTGGCCATCACGCAGGACGGGCAGAAAGAAGCCATGGAGCACGCCGGCCGCACGGGCGGCCTGCCCTTCGTCGGGACGGGCTGGTACCGCCTGACGTTCGACGTGCCCGACTATCGCCCCGGCAGCCGCGTCGAACTGCTCTTCGACGGCGCCATGAGCCATCCCCGCGTGTATGTCAACGGCCGCTATGCCGGGGGCTGGGAGTATGGCTACAATGCCTTCACCCTGGACGTCACGCCCTACGTCAAAGCCACGGGCAACACGCTGGCCGTGCGCCTTTACAACGAGACAGAGCAGTCGCGCTGGTATCCCGGCGCCGGCCTCTACCGTAACGTCCACCTCATCGTGACCGATCGCGCCCACATCCCCACATGGGGCGTCCAGGTGCTCACGCCCCGCGTCACGGACGCCTCGGCCACCGTCGAGGTGCGCACGGCCCTGAGCATCCCCGGCAGCCGCAACGGCTACCGCCTTGAAACGGAAATACTCAACCCCGCGGGCCGCAGCGTCAGCTCGTCGAGCCTGGGCCTCGACGGCACGTCCGACAGCATTGTCCACGAGACGCTCCTCGTGAACCGCCCGCAGCGCTGGGACCTCGACACGCCGCGTCTCTACAACGTCGTGAGCCGTCTCTACCGGGGCGACCGCCTGTGCGACAGCGTCGTGACGCGCTTCGGCATACGCACCATCGAGCTCGTGGCCGACAAGGGCTTCCTGCTCAACGGGCGCGTCGTGAAGTTCAAAGGCGTCTGCAACCACGAAGACCTGGGCCCGCTGGGCATGGCAGTCAACGAGAGCGCGCTGCGCCACCGCCTGCTCCAACTGAAAGACATGGGTGCCAACGCCATACGCACCTCGCACAACATGCCCTCGCCCGAGCTGGTGAGCCTGTGCGACGAGATGGGCCTGATGGTCATGGCCGAGTCGTTCGACGAATGGCGCTCGGCCAAGGTGGCCAACGGCTACCACAAATGGTTCGACCGCTGGGCCGAGCGCGACCTGGTGAACCTCGTGCGCCACTTCCGCAACGCTCCGTCGGTCGTCATGTGGTGTGTGGGCAACGAGGTGCCCGACCAGTATAACCAGAAGGGCGGGCCCAAGATGTCGCGCTTCCTGCGCGACATCTGCCACCGCGAAGACCCCACGCGCCCCGTCACGATGGGCATGGACGCCCCCGACGCCGTCGTGGCCAACGGCATTGCAGCCGTCTTCGACGTGCCGGGCTTCAACTACCGCCCCTTCAAGTATCAGACCAACTACGACAAACTGCCGCAGGCCCTTATCCTGGGCAGCGAGACGGCCTCGACCGTGAGCGCCCGCGGCGTCTACAAATTTCCCGTGGAACGCGCCGCCATGCGCAAGTACGACGACCACCAGGCCTCCTCGTACGACGTGGAACACTGCGGCTGGTCGAACCTGCCCGAGGACGACTGGATATGGCACGACGAAAAGCCGTGGGCCATCGGCGAGTTCGTATGGACAGGCCACGACTATCTGGGCGAGCCCACGCCCTACTATTCCGACTGGCCCAGCCACTCGTCGCTCTTCGGCATCATCGACCTGGCCAACATCCCCAAGGACCGCTACTATCTGTACCGCAGCCACTGGAACCCGACGGCCGAAACCCTGCACATCCTGCCCCATTGGACGTGGCCCGGCCGCGAGGGCGAGGTGACGCCCGTCTTCGTCTACACCAACCATCCCACGGCCGAGCTCTTCGTCAACGGCAAAAGCCAGGGACGCGTGAGCAAAGACACGACCGTCACGGTGGAAAACTCGGCCACCAAGGCCGACGAGCAGAGCTTCAAGCGCCAGAAGCGCTACCGCCTGATGTGGCCCGACGTCAAGTATGAGCCGGGCACGCTGCGCGTCGTGGCCTACGACGCCGAGGGCCGTGCCGTGGCCGAGAAGGAGGTACACACCGCCGGCGAGGCCTACCGCCTGGAAGCCGTGGCCGACACGCTGCCGCTCAAGGCCGGGGGCCGCGACCTGTGCTACATCCGCGTGCGCCTCGTGGACCGCGAGGGCAACCTCGTGCCCACCGACGGACGCCTCGTCGAGTTCAGCGTGAAGGGAGCAGGCGCCTTCCGTGCAGCCGCCAACGGCGACGCCACGTGCATCGACCTGTTCCACGAGCCGCGCATGCACCTCTTCAACGGGCAGCTCACGGCCATCGTGGCCACGGGCGACCGCCCCGGCACGTTCACCTTTACGGCCCGCGCCAAGGGCGTCAAGGCTGCCATCGTGGAGCGCCGCGTCGACTGAGCGCACCGCCCACCCCATCCCCCACACGCCCCGGAAGGAGCCTGCCCCGCAGCGGGCAGCCCCTTCCGGGGCTTTTTTTGGCCACAGCCGCGGCGGAAGCGGCGTTTCGCCGCCGGATTTTCGCGATATGTGGCCGCAAGTTTGTATCTTTGTTTCATCAAGTCTGAAAGCGGCGCGGGCCCGCCGTGAAGCGGCAGCCCACCGCCCGCAGGGCCCCGCCCCGTTCAGCCTGTTTACAGCCGCGCCCGGCGGAGCCCTGCCCGCGGCACGCCCGACTCACCCATCCATACATACCACCATGATGCTCATCACACTCATCGTTCTGGCCCTTGCCGCCCTGCTCTTCGTCACGGGCTGGGTGCGGGCCGACCTGACGGCCGTATGCGCCGCCCTGGCGCTCGTGCTCACGGGCGTGCTCACGCCCGAAGAGGCGCTGGCAGGCTTCTCCAACCCCGTTGTCATCATGATGGCCGGCCTCTTCATCGTGGGCGGCGGCATCCTGAGCACGGGTCTGGCCCACCGCATGGGCGGGCGCATCCTGGGCTGGGCCGGCGGCAGCGAGACGCGGCTCTTCGTCCTGCTGATGCTCACCACGTCGTTCGTGGGCGCCTTCGTGAGCAACACGGGCACGGTGGCCTTGATGATGCCCATCGTCGTTTCGGCGGCGCGCAGCGCGGGCGTGGCCCCCTCGCGCCTGCTCATGCCGCTGGCCTTTGCCGGCAGCCTGGGCGGCATGCTCACCCTCATCGGTACGCCCCCCAACCTCATCATCCGCGACGCCCTTGTGCAGGCGGGCTACGAGCCCCTCACGTTTTTCTCGTTCACGCCCGTGGGCCTCATCTGCATCGCCGTGGGCATCGTGGCCCTCATCCCCCTGTCGCGCCGCTTCCTGGGGCGCCGCACGGCCGACGGCACGGAGCGCCCGGGCGGCAAGTCGCTCGAAGCGCTGGCCCGCGAATACCGCTTGGCCGAGGACGTACACTGCCTGCGCACCACGGCGGGCGCAGCCATCGTGGGCAAGTCGGTGCGCAGCCTCGACGTGCACGGCCGCTACGGGCTCACGGTGCTCGAGGTGCGCCGCACGGCATCGCCCCACGGCCTGCTCAAACGCGTCAACCAATACGTGGCGCCCGACGTCGACCTGGCCCCCGGCGACGAACTCTACGTCAAGGGCAGCCCCGACGCCGTACAGCGCTTTGCCCACGAGCAGGGCCTCAAGCCCGCAGGCACGGCCGAGGGCGAAGGGCTGCGCTTCTACGAAGTGGGCCTGGCAGAACTACTCGTGCTGCCCACCTCGCCGCTCGTCAACCTGCGCGTGGGCGAGGCCGACCTACGCAACCGCCACGGCGTGAACGTGCTCGGCGTGCGCCGCCACGACCAGTATTATCTGCACGGGCTGAAAGACGTGCGCCTGCACGCCGGCGACGTGATGCTCGTGCAGGGAGCATGGGACGACCTCACGCAGCTCGACCGCGAAGAGGGCAGCTGGGTGGTGATGGGCCGCCCCGCGCAGCAGGCATCGCGCGTCACGCTCGACTACAAGGCCCCGCTCGCCGCCATCATCATGCTGCTCATGGTGGTGTGCATGGCCGTCGACAGCATCCCCGTGGCCCCCGTCACGGCCGTCGTGCTGGCCGCCGTGCTCATGGTCTTCTCGGGCTGCCTGCGCAACGCCGAGGCCGCCTATAAGACGGTCAACTGGGAAAGCCTCGTGCTCTTCGGCGCCATGCTGCCCATGTCGACGGCGCTCGAAAAGACGGGCGTGTCGACCCTCGTGTCCGACTCGCTCGTCGACACCTTCGGCGCACTCGGGCCCTACGGTCTGCTGGCAGCCATCTACCTCGTTACGTCCGTCATGACGCTCTTCATCAGCAACACCGTGACGGCCGTGCTCATGGCCCCCATCGCCCTCTCGGCCGCCACCCACCTCTCGGCCACGACGGGCCAGAGCGTAAGCGCCGTGCCCTTCCTCTTCGCCGTCACCGTGGCCGCCAGCATGTGCTTTGCCTCGCCCTTCTCGACGCCGCCCAACACGCTGGTCATGTCGGCCGGCGGCTACAAGACGGCCGACTATCTGAAAGTGGGCCTGCCGCTCCAACTGCTCATCGGCGCGGCCATGGTGGCTCTGCTCCCCCTGCTCTTCCCCTTCTGACGCCGCCCGCCACGCAGCCCCGCGCGGGGCTGTGCGCTATATGGCAAACCGTTAAAGCGGACGCCCGCGCCGACGCTCATTCCAGCGTTTTTTCCGTGCGTCCATGCGGCGGCCCAACCGATCCATGGGATGTTTCGGCCGAAGCATCCCATGGATTTCTGTTTCCAAGGGATGGATTTCGTCATCCAAGGCCTGTTTCCGATGGAAAAATCGCCCCGAAACGTGCCATATAGTGGCGAAATTCGCAATTTATAGTATCTTCGTAGCGGGGCATCGCGCAGATAGTCCTCACTATCAAGCGTTTCTGATTTTCGCGTATTTGCGAGCGACGGAGCAGTCGCGCGAAAATAATCGATTCTCCGTGTTAAAAAGCAGTTGTGGCGGGCAATCATCGATGGCAGCGCAGGGCAAAGGATGTCCGCCACGTAGAGACGCGATTCATCGCGTCTCTCACCGCCCGGACGGCCCGCCGCGGTGGAAGAATGTCGTGGCGGGGCTGCGCCCCGTGCGGGTGAGACGCGATGAATCGCGTCTCTACGCAGCGGACATCCCTTGCGGCAGAATATCACCCAGACCCCGTAGCCACACCGTGAGGCAGGCGACCCCATAGGGGTCGAACTTTCTATAACCGCGGGTGAGCCATAGGCGAACCCGCGGACAGAACCCTCCCTGTAATGGGACCCCATGGGGGGCCAACTTCGCATTACCGCGGGTACGCCGCAGGCACACCCGCGGTCAGCGTGGTGCTGTCACACGCCAAGGCCCCATGCCACACATCCCGGCGCCCGCACGACCGCGGCATAAAGTTCGACCGCTATGGGGTCGGAGTTGTGTGGGGCTCCTGTCCGCGGGTGCGCTGCGCTTACCCGCGGTTATAGAAAGGCCGACCCCTATGGGGTCGGCAGCCTCGCGGCACTCACTTCACACCGCGCAGGTAAGCCGCGTAGCTCGCGTCCCCATCATCAGCCCTCCGTCGCACGAGCGGCCCCAAGGGGGCCGAGCTATCAGTAGCCGCGGGTGGAGCGAAGCGGAACCCGCGGAAAGGAAGCCCATAACGAAGATAGCCTCGAAGAGGCGTCTATGCCAGACGCCGCAGCGGGCATAGCGACCTCTTCGAGGCCGACTTCCTCACCATCCTACCCACCTCGGGTTCCGCTCCGCTCCACCCGAGGCTACTAATAGGCCGGTCTCTTCGAGGCCGCCAGCCTCGCGGCTCACTTCCTCCCACCCGCACGGGAAATCCGCCACGTAGATACGCGAGTCATCGCGTCTCTCACCGCCCGGATGGCCCGGCGTGGGGGAAGAATGCCGGGGCGGGGCTGCGCCCCGCGCGTGCGGCGGTGTGTCCTCCGCTTCGGGGCATAAAAAAGGCCTCCCCCTGTACCACGGGGAGGCCCACCTTTTTCAGTTATCCAAATAACAAACGAGCTATCGGAGGTAGCCTGAAAAAGACCTGGATTATTTTTTGCGCTTTACGGGCAGACTGTCCATCTTCTCGCTCATCTGAGCGACTCTTGCACGCAGCCATTCGATGAATTCGGGCGAACCCAGCACCTCAATGTCGCTGAAAATGCCCAGAACGAAGCGCCCAACGCCGGAAAAGCTGCACACGGGCACGTCGAGCTCGTGGCGGCCGTCGTCGGCAAGCTTCATGTAGGCGTCGGCGCCGGGATAGTTTTCGAGCAGGAGCCCCGTGGCCACATGACCCATCAGGAGCTTGACGCGGAAACGCTGCTCGCCCGAGAAATGGAACAGATCGGTGTAGAAGGGAGCATGGGCGGCCGTGTGGGTCCACAGCATGTCGAGCATCTCCACACGCCCGATGCTGTCGACGCGGAACGTGCGGTTGCAGCCCGTCGACAGCTCGTAGGCACGCACCTCCATGTTGTCGGCCATGAAGAGGTAGGGCTCCACGACATAGTCGGCCGGCTCGCCCTGCCGGGCCGAACGGTAATCGTGGAACACGGCCATGCGCTCCTGCCGTACGGCCTGGAACAGCGTGGCCAGGTTGGTGGCCTGCACATCCTTGTAGCCCTGGCGGCGCAGGGCGTCCAGCTCGTAGAGCGAGGCCAGCTTGTCGCGCAGGGCCCGCTCGGCGGGCGTGGGGTCGAAGCGCTCGCTCAGCAGACGGGCCAGAATGGCGGCCTCGTCCTGCGAGAAGTGGATCTGATTGGAGATGTGTACGAAGAAAGGCGAGTCGCAATCGATGCTGTATCTCGTACCGACCTTACGGACGTTGAAGCCCAAGGCGCGGAAGGCGTCTATGTAGCGATAGATTGAGCGACGGCTCATGTCGAGCTTGCGGCTGATGTCGTCGACGGAGAGGCTGTGTTCCGTCGTCAGGAGCACCAGCAGGCGAAGCTGTCGGTCGAATTTGTCAAGTTCCATGTCGTTGTTCGAGAAATAGAGGTTCTCTGCCCGTAAGGCATCGTGCAAATTTAAAACCTTTTTGCCAAATGCGCACGAATGCGGCAAAGAAAAATGCAGATAAAGGGGCATTCTCCCGTTTTTCACCGACATTCGGGCTGAAAATATCGACAAGAGGGCGTTTTTATGGGATGAAAAGCGCTTTTTGCCGATTGTAGTGCACGCTGCGCGGCCGCACGACGCACGTCGCCGCGATGCCGCAGCCGCAGGGAGGCCCGTTGGCATCTCCACTTGGCATCGGCACGTTTAGGCCTTGAAACATTAAAAAATCAAAACGCCGCGAACGACGGGCGCCTCCCCTCCTCTTCTATTACGTACGCGCGCGAAAACGACGCGGCGCGAGGGGGCCCGAAAGGCCGCCCGGCAGGCCGCCCGAAGGCCCGCGCGAGGGGGCCTTCGGGGGCTTTCGAAACGTTAAAGTGGTGATAATTAGCACAAAGGATTTCACCGAAACGGAAGAAAGCGCTACCTTTGCACCCGTAAACCTCGTGCGAACGGTGCGACACGCACACTCCGGCCGTCTGTCAACGGAACCGGAAGCCGCCGCGCCGCAGCGGGCCGCCTCCCCACGGAGGCATCCCACCGGGCAACAGCCTTTTTCTCCATTCGGGCAGTTGCCTTTGCACGAAAAAAACAATGGAATGAAGCTTAAACATCTTTTTCTGACAGTAGTAAGCCTTTTTGTGTTCGCCGTGGCCGAACTTCCCGCCCAGACCAAGGGCAATGCCACGTATTACGGTAACAAATTTCACGGCCGCCGCACGAGCGACGGCTCCCGCTACCACCGGGACAGCCTGACGTGCGCCCACCGCACGCTGCCCTTTGGTACATATCTGAAAGTGCGCAACCCGAAAAACGACCGCGAGGTGGTGGTCAAGGTGACCGACCGCGGACCGTTCCGCCGGGGGGCCATCGTTGACCTCTCCTACGCCGCCGCCGAAGAAATCGGCATACTGCAAGCCGGCGTGGCCCCCGTCGAGGTGACCGAGGTGGCCGCTCCCGCCACAGGCAAGAGCGCCGGCGGCTCGCTGCTGCCCGAGCTGCAGCTGCTCGACCCCGTCACGGGTAAATATTACACGGCATCGGAATGGGCCGAACGCGGCGAGCAAGACCGCGCACGCGCCAAAGCCGACGCCACACGCGCCTTCCGCACGCGCTATCTGAGCCGGGCCAAGAAAGAAGAGCCCCGCTGGCGCGTCCTGAACGACAAAATGACGGCCAGGGCCGCCGCTCCGCACAAGGCGGGCAGCGACGCCAAGGGCCACGGAAACTGACGCTGAGCGGCACGCACCGCATCACGCCGCAGCCCGGGCACAGGCCGTCCGCTTTCATACCAACAACCACATCCATCCATCATCAATGAAAAAAGGAACCATTTGCGTGCAAGGCGGCTGGCAACCCAAGAATGGAGAAGCCCGCGTGCTGCCCATCTACCAGAGTACGACGTTCAAATACGACTCGTCCGAACAAATGGCCCGTCTCTTCGACTTGAAAGAAACGGGCTATTTCTATACCCGCCTGCAAAACCCCACGTGCGACGCCGTGGCCGCCAAGATTGCCGCCCTCGAAGGTGGCTCGGCAGCCATGCTCACCTCGTCGGGCCAGGCGGCCAACTTCTACGCCGTCTTCAACATCTGCTGCGAGGGCGACCATTTCCTGGCTGCCAACAACATCTATGGCGGAACGTTCAACCTCTTCGGCGTCACCATGCGGCGCATGGGCATCGAGTGCACCTTCTACGACCCCGACCAGCCCGACCAGGAGATTGAAAAGCTCATCCGCCCCAACACGAAGTGCATCTTCGGCGAAACCATCACCAACCCCGCCTGCCACATCTTCGACATTGAGCGCTTTGCACGCCTGGCCCACCGCCACGGCATCCCCCTCATCGTCGACAACACGTTTCCCACACCCGTCAACTGCCGGCCCATCGAGTGGGGCGCCGACATCGTGACCCACTCCACCACCAAGTATATGGACGGCCACGCCACGGCCGTGGGCGGCGCCGTCGTGGAGAGCGGCCGCTTCGACTGGAAAGCCTCGGCCGACAAGTTCCCGGGCCTGTGCACGCCCGACGCCAGCTACCACGGCCTGACGTTTGCCGACGCCTTCGGCCCCACGGCCTACATCACCAAGGCCACGGCACAGCTCCAACGCGACTTCGGCTCGGCCCAGAGCCCCGAAAACGCCTTCCTGCTGAACCTGGGCCTCGAAACGCTCCACCTGCGCATGAAGCGCCACTGCGAGAACGCTCAGGCCGTGGCCGAGTTTCTCAGCGCCGACCCGCGCGTGGCCTGGGTGAGCTTCTCGGGCCTGCCGGGCGACAAATATCACGCGCTGGCTGCGAAATACTGCCCCAACGGCGGCTGCGGCGTGCTGGCCTTCGGCCTGAAAGGCACGCGCCAGGAGGCCATCCGCTTCATGGACAGCCTGCGTCTGGTGAGCATAGCCACCCATGTGGCCGATGCCCGCTCGTGCGTACTGCACCCCGCCAGCCACACCCACCGGCAGCTCTCCGACGAGCAGCTTCGCGCCGCCGGCATCGCCCCCGACCTCATCCGCTTCTCGGTGGGCATCGAGGACATCGACGACATCCTGGCCGACGTGCGTCAGGCCCTCGACAAGATCTGACACGCACGCCGCGCTCCACATAGCGTTCCGCGCGCACCGGCGCCCCTCGGGCCCCGGGCGCGCGGAACGTCGTCTTTCGCCCTCAGGCCCCGCCTGTCGCGGCCTACCCTGTGCGGGCCGCCGGCCCTCCACCGCCCCACGCGGAGGAGAGCTGGCGCCCCACTTTTAACACAAGGCGATAACCGTTTACCAATCAGCCCATTATGAACAGCACTATGCCGGGCACAGCTCACAATCCTTAAAAAATTATATACCGGGTGGGGAATTGTGGGGAAAATGTCGTAATTTTGAAAATCCTAACGCCGTTATGCGATTTACCGGTACGATAGAGGCAAAAACTGACGCAAAGGGCCGCGTGTTCCTGCCGTCGGCGTTCCGCAAGGCCCTGGCCGACACGGACGGACGCCTCGTGCTGAAACCCGACGTGTTCGAGCTCTGCCTCGTGGTCTACCCCTTCGCCGTCTGGGAAGCCGAGGTGACGGCGCTGCGCAGCCGCCTGAACCGCTGGAACGCCCGCGAAGCCATGGTGCTGCGCCAGTTTATGGCCGACGCCGAGGTGCTTGAGCTCGACGCCAACGGCCGTTTCCTCATTCCTCGCCGCTACCTGCACGCCGCCGCCATCGAGCACGCCGTGACCTTCATCGGTCTGGACGACCGCATCGAGATATGGGGCGGACAGCGGGGCGAAACGCCCTTTATGCCGCGCGAAGCCTTCGGCGCCGCCCTCGAACAACTCATGACTCCCTCACCCGAAACGCCATGACCACAGCTCCCACCTATCATGTCCCCGTGCTGCTGCACGAAAGCGTCGACGCCCTCGTGGGCCGACGCGACGGCATCTACGTCGACGCCACCTTTGGCGGAGGCGGCCACTCGCGCGAGATACTGACCCGCCTCAGCCCCGAGGGCCGTCTCTACGCCTTCGACCAGGACGCCGACGCCGAACGCAACGTGCCCGCGGGCGATGGGCGGCTGACGTTCGTGAGGAGCAACTTCCGCTTCCTGGACAACTGGATGCACTACTACGGCGTCGAGGCGCTGGACGGACTGCTGGCCGATCTGGGCGTGTCGAGCCACCACTTCGACGACGAGCAGCGCGGCTTCTCCTTCCGCTTCGACGCTCCGCTCGACATGCGCATGAACGGACGCGGCGGAGCGACGGCGGCCGACGTGGTCAACAGCTACGACGAAGAACGCCTGGCCGACCTCTTCCGCCTCTATGGCGAGATGAAGCAGGCCCGACGGGCCGCCGCGGCCATCGCGAAGGCACGCAGCGCCCAGCCCCTGACCACCGTGGGCCGGCTGCTCGACGTGCTCACGCCCCTCATGCCGCGCGAGCGCGAAAAGAAAGAACTGGCCAAAGCCTTCCAGGCCCTGCGCATCGAGGTGAACCACGAGATGGACGCCCTGCACGACCTGCTTGACGCGGCCATACGCCGCCTGCGGCCCGGCGGCCGCCTGGTGGTGCTGACCTACCACTCGCTGGAAGACCGCCTCGTCAAGAACTACATGCGCGCAGGCAACGCCGAGGGCCGCGTCGAGCAGGACTTCTATGGCAACAGGCTGGCCCCGCTGCGCCCCGTCAACACGAAGGTAATCGTGCCGTCGGCCGCAGAACAGGAAGAAAACCCGCGCAGCCGCAGCGCCAAACTGCGCATTGCTGAAAAAATAGCCGACTGACGCCCTCCAACCTCTGGACCCACGACATAAACAGGACGAAAATGGATGAAAAAAAGCACGAAAACATCGATGAAATCGTAGAAAAAGCCCTCACGCCCGTGCCCGACGACGACGAGGCGACGCCCACAGCGCCCCGGGACGCCGCGACGGACGGAAACGACGGCAAAACCGACGAAAAGCCCGAAGAAAAACGTGCCCGGGCCAGCTTCAGGCGCCTCACGGACGAGGACGACGGGGAAGGCAACGTCAACGTGTCGCTGCGCACCATCCTGGGTGGCGACATCCTGGCCGGGCGGTGGTTTCGCCGTCAGTTTGGCTTCATCCTGCTCCTGGTCTTTTTCGCCATCATCTACGTGGCCAACCGCTACGCCTGCCAGCAGGAAATGATAGACCGCATCAACCTGTCGGACACGCTGCTCGACGCCCGCTACAAAGCCCTGACACGGTCGAGCGAACTGCTCGAAAAAACCCTGCGCAGCCGCGTCGAAGAGTCGCTGGCCGACTCGACGCTGCGCACGCCCACCACGCCTCCGTATCTCCTTAAAATTGAAGAAGAACCATGAAGTTTCCATCGAAAAGCGTAATGCCGCGCTACTTTCTCGTCGTAGCGCTGATGTGTCTGCTGGGCCTCATCGTGCTGTGGCGCGCGGGCTACATCATGTTTGTCGAGCGCGACTTCTGGCTCGAAGCCGGGAAACACTACGTGCGCACCAACCGCACGCTGCCCGCCACACGCGGCAACATCCTGGCCGACGACGGTCAGGTGCTGGCAGCCTCCATTCCCGAATACAAAATGTTCATGGACTTCATGTCATGGGAAAAGAAAGACACCGCCCGCCGCGACCGCGAACAGCACTGGCGCGACTCGGTGCTCACGGCCGACCTGCCCGCCATTGCCGAGGGCATGAAGCAGCTCTTCCCCGAAATAGACACCGAAGAATTCATCGCCCACATGAAGGAAGGCCGGCAGCGGAAGAGCCACCACTGGCCCATCTACCCGAAACGCGTGACCTACATACAATATTGCGAGGTGAAAAAGCTGCCCCTCTTCTCCTTCTCGGCCAACAAGGGCGGCTTCCACGTCGAGGACTTCCAGACGCGCAAAAACCCCTACGGACGCCTGGCAGCCCGCACCATCGGCGACCTCTATAAGGGCATCGACTCGGCCCGCTGCGGCATTGAGCTCAGCTTCGACTCCATTCTGCGCGGCAAGCCCGGCAGCTACCGGCGGCAAAAGGTGCGCGGGCGCTTCATCCCCTTTGTGGAACGCCCGGCCGTGGACGGCCTCGACGTGCAGACCACCCTCAACGTCAACATGCAGGACATCTGCGAGAAAGCCCTGGGCGACCAGCTGAAAGAGCTGAATGCCGAGATGGGCGTGTGCATCCTGATGGAGGTGGCCACGGGCGACATCAAGGCCATCACCAGCCTGACGCGACAGGCCGACGGCAACTACCGCGAAACGTGGCCTTATGCCGTCAGCGGACTGTATGAACCGGGCTCGGTCTTCAAGCCCATGAGCTTCATGGTGGCCATGGACGACGGCTACCTCAAAACGACCGACCAGGTGGACGTGGGCAACGGCATCAGGGAAATGTACGGACGCTTCATGCGCGACCACAACTGGCGCAGCGGTGGCTACGGCGTGCTCACCGTGCCGCAGGTGCTGCAAAAATCGTCGAACATCGGCGTGAGCCATTTCATCGATAAATTCTACCACGAGCAACCCGAAAAATTCGTGGACGGCCTGTATCGCATCGGCGTGGCCGAGGACCTGAAAGTGCCCATCCCCGGCGCTGCCAAACCACGCATACGACGCCCCCTGCCCGACGGCAGCAACTGGTCGCGCACGGCCCTGCCGTGGATGAGCATCGGATACGAAACACAGCTCCCGCCCCTCTCCACACTGAACTTTTATAACGGTGTGGCCAACGGAGGCAAGCTCCTGCGCCCCCGCCTGGTGAAGGCCATACTGAAGGACGGCGAGGTGGTGCGCGAGTTCCCCGTGACGGTGCTGCGCGAGCAGATGGCCAAGCCCGAAGTGGTGAAAGACATTCAGGACATGCTGGAATCGGTAGTCAGCGTGGGCCTGGGCAAAAAGGCCGGCTCGCCACAGTTTCACGTCTCGGGTAAGACGGGAACCGCGCAGATATGGACAAAGGCAGGCTTCTCCTCGCAATACCTCGTCTCGTTTGCAGGCTACTTTCCCTCGGAAAAACCGCTCTATTCGTGCATCGTCTGCATCCAGAAGCATGCTCCCGCCTCGGGCGGCGGGCATTGCGGCCCCGTGTTCCGACGGGTGGCCGAAATGGTCATGGCCCAGCGCTTCAACACCGACTATTCCGCCGCCCGCGACACGCTGCACGTGTCGGCCCCCGTCGTGTGCGACGGCAACCTGACGGCTGCGGCCGACGCGCTGAGCAGCTTGGGCGTGACCTACACGGCCCGCTTCGAAAGTCCTACGGGCGAAATCGTATGGGGAAGCACCGAAACGCTCGACAACTCCGTAGAAATGGAGCGCGACGAGACGCAGCCGGGCATCATGCCCGACCTAGAAGGCTACGGCCTGCGCGACGCCGTGTTCCGCCTCGAAAAGATGGGGCTGCGCGTCAAGGCCACCGGCGTGGGCCGCGTGACGAAACAGAGCCTGCGGCCGGGCGAAAAAACAACGCGGGGCGAAACCGTGGAACTGACGCTCGACCTGCCGAAGGGCACCCGACGGAAAGCTACGGCACCCGCGGCATCCACCCAGACAAAGCCGAAAGCAACCCCAGCATCCGGCCGCGACACCACTCAGAAGCGCGACAGCGTGAAACACCACTGATGCCTGCCGCCGGGCCCGGCGGCTTTTAGAAAACAACTTCAACAAAACTCTTCAAGATATACGACAATGAAACTGTCAGAAGTCATCAAGAAAGTGAGCCCCGTGGAAACACGCGGCAACTTGGATATGGAAATCACGGGCGTTGCCACCGACTCGCGACGGGTGGCCACCGGCAACTTATTCGTGGCCGTCAAAGGGACGCAAACCGACGGCCATGCCTACATCCCCATGGCCCTGGAAAAAGGAGCGACCGCCGTCATGATATGCGAAGAGCCGTCGGCACCGCTGCCCGAGAACGTGGCCGTCGTACGCGTGGACGACACAGAGGATGCCGTGGGCAAGGTGGCCACGCAGTTCTGGGGCGACCCCACGGCACGGATGAAGCTCGTCGGCGTGACGGGCACCAACGGCAAAACCACCATCGCCACGCTGCTCTACCGCCTCTTCACAGCGCTGGGCCACAAGTGTGGCCTCTGCTCCACCGTGTGCAACTACATCGACGGCGAGGAAATACCCGCCGACCACACCACGCCCGACCCCGTGACGCTCAACAACCTGCTGGCACGCATGGCCGACGCAGGATGCGAGTATGCTTTCATGGAATGCAGCTCGCATGCCATTCATCAGAAGCGTATCGGCGGCCTGCGCTTCGCCGGGGGTATCTTTACGAACCTTACCCGCGACCATTTGGACTATCATAAAACGTTTGAGAACTATCGCGACGCGAAAAAGGCCTTCTTCGACGGGCTGGGTAAGGACGCTTTCGTCATCACCAACGCCGACGACAAGAACGGCATGGTGATGGTGCAGAACACCCGCGCCACGGTAAAGACCTACTCCACACGCACGGCGGCCGACTTCAAGGGGCGCATTCTCGAAGAGAGCATCGAGGGAATGCTGCTCGACATCGATGGCCACGAAGTGAGCGTCCATTTCGTGGGGCGCTTCAACGTGTCGAACCTGCTGGCCGTCTACGGAGCTGCCGTACAGCTGGGCGTCGAACCCGTCGAGGCCCTGCGCGTGCTGTCGTCGCTCCACCCCGTCAACGGACGCTTCGAAACCATCCGATCGCCCAAGGGCGTGAGCGCCGTCATCGACTATGCCCACACCCCCGACGCCCTGGCCAACGTGTTAGGCGCCATACGCGAAGTGCTCCGCGACAAGGGGCAGATCATTACCGTCTGCGGCGCGGGAGGCAACCGCGACAAGGGCAAACGCCCCCTCATGGCGCGTGAGGCGGCCGACCGCAGCGACCGCGTGGTCATCACAAGCGACAACCCGCGCTTCGAAGAGCCGCAAGCCATCATCGACGACATGCTGGCCGGCCTCGACGCCGAGCAGGCTGCCAAGACCATCAGCATTGCCGACCGCCGCGAGGCCATCCGTGCCGCCGTCATGATGGCCCGCCCGGGCGACGTCATCCTCGTGGCGGGCAAAGGCCACGAACCCTACCAGGAAGTGAAAGGCGTAAAGCACCATTTCGACGATCATGAGGAGGTGCGCGCAGCCTTCGGCCTGGCCTGACCTCATCCATCCAAAGCTACGACGTTATGCTCTACTATTTCTTCCGTTTCCTCGAACAGTTTGGTGTGCCCGGCTCAGGCCTGTGGTCGTACATCTCCTTCCGCTCGCTGTTGGCCCTGATGCTGGCGCTCATCGTTTCCATGTGGTTTGGCGAATACTTCATCAAATGGATGAAACGCCACAACATCAGCGAAGTGCAGCGCGACGCATCGATCGATCCGTTCGGCGTGCAGAAGCTGAACGTCCCGTCAATGGGCGGCATCATCATCATCGTTTCGACGCTCATCCCCTGCCTGCTGCTGGGCCGCCTGCGCAACATCTACATGATCCTCATGATTGTGACGACGGTATGGCTCGGCCTGCTCGGTTTCCTGGACGACTACATCAAAAACTTCAAGAAAAACAAGGACGGCCTGCCGGGCAAGTTCAAGATACTGGGCCAGGTGACACTGGGACTCATCGTGGGTCTGACGCTCTATTTCAGCCCCGACGCCGTCATCCGCGAGAACGTGGAAATGCAACGCAACGGAACCACCACGGAGATCGTACACAAAAGCGAGGCCGTCAAGTCGACAAAGACAACCATCCCCTTTGTCAAAAACAACAACCTCGATTATGCCGAGATCATGGCTTTCTGTGGAAAATACAAGACGCAGGCCGGCTGGATTCTCTTTGTCATCGTGACCATCTTCGTCATTACGGCCGTCTCGAACGGAGCCAATCTGAACGACGGCATGGACGGCATGGCCGCGGGCAACTCTGCCATCATCTGCATCGCGCTGGGCGTACTGGCCTACGTGTCGAGCCACATCGAGTTCGCCAGTTACCTCAACATCATGTACATCCCGCGCTCCGAGGAGCTGGTGGTTTTCATCGCAGCCATGGTGGGAGCGCTCATCGGCTTCCTGTGGTATAACGCCTATCCCGCCCAAATCTTCATGGGCGACACGGGCTCGCTCACCATCGGCGGCGTCATCGCCGTGCTGGCCATCATCATCCACAAGGAACTGCTCATCCCCATCCTTTGCGGCATCTTCCTCATCGAGAGCCTGAGCGTTATTCTGCAAGTGGAGTATTTCAAGACGGGAAAGCGCAAGGGCATCAAGCGACGCATCTTCAAACGCACGCCCATCCACGACAACTTCCGCGTGCTGCCCGGGCAGCTCGACCCCGAGTGCCGCTACCTGCTGCGCAACTGGCCGCAGGGCGCCTGGCATGAGTCGAAAGTGACCGTTCGCTTCTGGATTACCACCATTCTGCTGGCTGCCGCCACCATCATCACCCTGAAAATCAGATAAAGAAACCAACAAACCACACATATCATGGCTCGTATCGTCATACTGGGAGCCGCCGAAAGCGGTGTAGGCGCCGCCATCCTAGCACAAAAGGAGGGCTTCGACGTTTTCGTTTCGGACAAAGGCTCCATCCAAGACAAATACAAAGCACTGCTCGACAGCCACGGGCTGCCATGGGAGGAGCATCAGC
This sequence comes from uncultured Bacteroidales bacterium, assembly GCA_949297215.1. Classification (GTDB taxonomy): domain Bacteria; phylum Bacteroidota; class Bacteroidia; order Bacteroidales; family Bacteroidaceae; genus Alloprevotella. Next base: position 24,025 of record CASFRV010000004.1, read on the forward strand.
ACACCGAAAGCCTCATCCTCAACGCCGACGAGGTCATCAAGAGCCCGGGCATCCCCGAAAATGCTCCAATGGTGCTTAAAATAAAGGAAAGGCGCATTCCCATCATCAGCGAAATCGAGTTTGCTGGCCGATTCACCGACGCCCGCATGATTGGCATCACGGGCAGCAACGGCAAGACCACCACCACCTCACTCATCTACCACATCCTACGCTCGGCAGGCTTCAACGTGGGGCTGGCAGGCAACATCGGTCGCAGCCTGGCCCTGCAAGTGGCGGAGGAACCGCACGACTGGTACGTCATCGAACTCTCGTCCTTCCAGCTTGACGGCATGTACACGTTCCGAACCAACGTGGCTGTGTTGCTCAACATCACGCCCGACCACCTCGACCGCTACGACAACTGCATGCAGCACTACGTCGACGCCAAAATGCGCATCCTGCGCAACCAGCAGCCCGACGATTGCTTCATCTATTGGGCACAGGACTACCACGTGGGCCACGAACTGGCGAAATACGACGTGGAAAGCCGCGTCTGCGCCTTCTCCGACACCGAGAGCCCGGGCTTCGACGCCTTCCCCACCGACGGCATGCTCCACATCGCGGCTCCCGTGCCGTTCGAGATGCCGCTGGCCGAGCTTTCGCTGCCGGGACGCCACAACCTGCGCAATTCCATGGCGGCCGCCATGGCCGCTCTGGCCGCAGGCGTCGCTCCTGCCAACGTGCGCCGCGGCCTGTCGGACTTCCCGGGCGTGGAGCACCGCCTCGAAAAGGTGTGCGACGTCGACGGCGTCCATTACGTCAACGACTCTAAGGCCACGAACGTCGACGCCTGCCGCTGGGCTCTCGAAAGCATGACCACCCCCGTGGTGCTCATCCTCGGCGGAACCGACAAAGGCAACGACTATAACGACATCAAGGCGCTGGTGGCCGAGAAATGCCACGCCCTCGTCTATCTTGGGGCCGACAACGGGAAACTGCACCGTTTCTTCGATGAAATGGGCCTTGCCGTGGCCGATACCCACTCGATGGCCGACTGCGTCGAAGCCTGTGCCCGCCTGGCCCGCCCGGGCGACACCGTGCTGCTCAGCCCCTGCTGCGCCAGCTTCGACTTGTTTAAGAACATGGCCGACCGCGGCTGCCAGTTCAAGGCCTTGGTGCGCGCACGGCTTGAAGCGTCAGCTTCCAACACTCCCACCGAGCCATGATACGCTTGAAATTCAGCAAAATTTTCCAAGGCGACAAGGTGATATGGGTCGTATTCTTTTTCCTTTGCATCATATCCCTCGTCGAAGTGTTCAGCGCTGCCAGCACGCTTTCCTACAAGTCGGGCAGCTTCTGGACGCCATTTTGGCGCCAGGCCCAGTTTCTCGGGCTGGGCGCCCTCGTGGTCATCTGCATCCACAACATCCCTTGCCGCTGGTTCAAGCTCGTTCCGCTGTTTTTCCTCGTCTTCACGTGGCTGCTCCTGCTCATTACGCTCTTCTTTGGCAACGACACGAACGAAGCCAAGCGCTGGCTCGACATCTTCGGCCTCTCGTTCCAGCCGTCCGAGCTGGCCAAGGGCGTTGTCGTGACCACGGTGGCGCTCATCCTCGCCGCCATGCAGCACGAGGAGGGGGCCGACCGTCGGGCCTTCAAGTTTGTGCTCATCATTACGTTCATCACGTGCGGACTCATCGTGGCCGAAAATCTCTCTACGGCGGCCCTGCTCTTTGCTGTGGTGTTCATCATGATGTTTGTGGGGCGCGTATCACTCGTCCAGATGGGGAAGCTGCTGGGCGCCTGCGCGCTTTTCATCGGTCTGTTTGTTGCCGTGATTTTCCTTGTCTTCCCCGACAACCGCGACGCTCAAATCTACAAAACGCGGCCGTTTCATCGCGTTTTGACGTGGAAGGACCGCATCAGCGACCACCGCGAAGCCACCAAGGTGGTGTCGCCCAAAGATCTCGACTTTGATAACGACGCACAGGCCATACACGCCAACATCGCCATCGCATCGAGCGGGGGCATAGGCCGCATGCCTGGCAACTCCGTCGAGCGCGACTTTCTGAGCCAGGCCTTCTCCGACTTCATTTTTGCCATCATCATCGAAGAAATGGGCCTGTGGGGAGCCATCATTGTCGTTTTTCTCTACCTGGTCCTCATGTTCCGGGCGGGGCGCATCGCCAGTCGCTGCGAACGCAACTTCCCTGCGTTTCTCATCATGGGCCTGGCGTTGCTCCTGGTCTTCCAGGCGTTCACCAATATGCTCGTGGCGGTGGGCATTCTCCCCGTTACGGGGCAGCCTCTGCCCCTCATCAGCCGCGGAGGCACCTCGACCATCATCACCTGCGCCTACTTCGGCATGATGCTCAGCGTGAGCCGCTACGCCCGCAAGACCGACACGCGCGACGAGCAGCAACAAAACACCGACTTGGCCCAGGCTGAATTTCAAAACGACAAAGACCTGGTCTGAGACGTCCCTACACGAACGGACCCGCCCCTTCCGACGTAAAGGGCGGGCCCGCTCGTTCTTTAAAGGAATGACGCGCCGCGACGTCCACGGCCGTTCCCTACTGTTCCATTACAATCATTTCCATCATGCACTTCTCATCATTTACCTACAAGCTTACGACAGTGGCCACCGCTCTGTTCCTTTCCATCCCCCTGCTTACGGCCCACGCCGGCTGCCCCGCAGAACGTTCCCGCCAGCTTCCCGTGGCCGACAGCCTGGCTGCCGACAGCGCCACGAGCCTCGTCCGTTTCGAGACGACGCTGGGCACGTTCGACATCGCTCTCTACAACGACACACCGCTCCACCGCGACAACTTCCTGCGCTTGGTGCGCAACGGCTACTACGACGGGGTGCTTTTCCACCGCGTCATCCGCGATTTCATGGTGCAAACGGGCGACTCCACCTCGCGCACGGCCGCTCCGGGCACACCGCTTGGCGAGGGCGACGCGGGCTACACGCTGCCCGCCGAGATCGTCTTTCCCACCCACTACCACCACCGCGGCGCCGTGGCGGCCGCCCGCACGGGCGACGACGTCAACCCCGAGCGACGCAGCAGCGGGGCGCAGTTTTACGTGGTCTGGGGCACGACGTATGCCAAGCCAGCCCTGTCGCCCATCCGCCGTCGCGTGCGCATGGCCACGGGCGGAAAGGCCCGTTTCACCGATGAAATGGTGACCGACTATGCCACGCGCGGCGGCACGCCCCACCTCGACGGTCAATACACCGTTTTCGGCGAGGTGGTGCGCGGCCTCGACGTCATCGGGCGCATCCAGGCTGTAGCCACCGACGCTGCCGACCGCCCGCTGACGGACGTACGCATCACGCGCGCCAACATCGTGCGTCAGGCCGGCTCCCAGCCCGCCAGCAAGCGGCAATAGAAAGCGATGGCCCGGCGTATTTCGTCGATGCATATGTACTCGTCGGCCGTATGCGAGCGGGCGGAGTCGCCGGGACCCAGCTTGAGCGACTGACACGGCAGCAAAGCCTGGTCGCTCAGCGTGGGCGAGCCAAAGGGACGGCCGCCCAGCGCCATGCACCGGGCCACAAGCGGGTGGTCGGTTGCGATGTGCGACGAGTTGAGACGTGTGGAGCGGGCCACGACCGCGCTCCGCACGTTTTTCTTGATTTCATCGAGCAATTCCTCGTTCGTATAGAGCTCGTTGCTCCGCACGTCGACGGTGAACGCACACGTGTCGGGCACGACGTTGTGCTGCGTCCCGGCATAAACAACGGTCACCGTCGTCTTGACCTCGCCCAGCAGGGGCGACACGCGGGCAAAGCGGTGCGTTCGGAACCATTCGATGTCGGGCAGGGCCTCGTAGATGGCGTTCACGCCCTCGTTGCGTGCCGCGTGGCCCGAACGCCCGTGGGCCGTGACGTCGAGCACCATCAGTCCCTTCTCGGCTATGGCCGGCTGCAACCCCGTGGGCTCGCCCACGATGGCCACGTCGGGCCGTGGCAACTGCGGCAGCACGCTCTCGATACCGCCGCGGCCCGACACCTCCTCTTCGGCCGAGGCCAGATACACCATATTATATGGGCGCTCCGCAGCTTCGAGCACACGAAACGCCTGCAAGAGCGCCACGAGGCCTCCGCCGCAGTCGTTGCTGCCCAGACCATACAGGCGGTCGCCCTCGCGCTGCGGCACGAAGGGGTCTCTCTGCCAGCCCGCCACGGGGCGCACCGTGTCGATGTGGGCGTTGAGCAGCAGCGTGGGGCGCCCGTCGGCAAAGCCGCGCGCCACGGCCCAGCAGTTGTGGCCGCTGCGCTGCACGTCCAGCCCTGCCCGGCGCATAAAGGCTTCCATAAAGTCGGCAGCCGCCCACTCGTCGCGGCTCACCGAGGGGCGGGCTATCAGCCCCGAAAGCAGCCCGACGGCCTCGGCCGTAAGCGCTTCCAGACGTTGTTCTGAAAGATCGATGTTCATCTGTCTCTGTTGTTTTGATGGATGTCTGCCGGCAAAGATATGCTTTCCCTGGCAAATGCAGGCACATCCCAGCGGCAAGCGGGCCACATTTTCCACGCCGTGCGTCCCCGCCTGCCGCCACCGAGGTGCGCAGGCGCTGTTTGGTGCCGCCGGGCGCGCACAAGGCGCACATTTCGAGCAAAATGTTTGGCCGGATCGGAATTTTCTTCGTATCTTTGCCGCGTCATCTGGCGATGACACCCAAGTTTGTTCCATGGTGTAATGGTTAGCACTAGAGTTTTTGGTTCTCTCAGTCCCCGTTCGAATCGGAGTGGAACAACTTACAGCCAAGAGAGCCTTGCCCCGTGGGGCAAGGCTCTCTTTTCGTATCGCAAAGCGCCGTCATCATGCTCACCCGTTTCGACTTGAATTTCCGCGTTCAGACCGACCTGTTGCGCCTCAGCCTGTTGCAGGGCAGCAGCGAAACGGCTCTTTTGCGCCGTGAGGCCGACGGCTGCGTCATCGTGCTGCCCGCCTCGTTCCGCTTCGCCGACGCGCGCCACAACGCCTGGCTGCGCCGCGTGGTGGCCGGCCGCCTGCGCGAGGCCGCCATCGGGCGGCTGCCCGCCCGCACGCGCATGATGGCCGAAGCCTATGGTTTCCGCTATTTCAACCGCATCACCATCAAGGACATCCGTTCGCGCTGGGGCAGCTGCTCGTCGCTGGGCAACATCAACCTTTCGCTCTGGCTCATGCTCCTGCCCGGCGAATTTTCCGACTACGTCATCAAGCACGAACTGGCCCATCTCGACGAGATGAACCACGGGCCACGTTTCTGGGCCCGCCTCGACGCCATGACCGACGGCCGTGCCCGCAGCCTGCGGCGCGGCCTCAGCGCCTATTTTACGGAACACTACGGCCGCTACCGCTGAGCCCCGGAGCAAGCGGTGCGTCAGAGCAGGGCTTCGAGCTCTGCCGGCGACGAAACGACCGTCAGCAGGTCGGAAACGGCCGATGAAACCAGCCTTTTCTGCCGCAGCTCTTCGAGCAGGGCCAGCAGGCTGTCCCAGCAGCCGTCTACGTTGTAGAGCACGACGGGCTTTGCCGTGAGGCCGATGGTGCGCGCCGCCAGCACGGTGAAGAGCTCGTCGAGCGTGCCGACGCCTCCCGGCAACACCACGAACACGTCGGCCTCGCGCATCATGATGGCCTTGCGGTCCGACAGGTCGACGCAACGGAACGCCACGTCCACGCACGTGCTCACCTGCCCGCGCTGCTCGATGATGTCGGGCACGACGCCATAAACGCGGGCCCCGGCCTCCTTGGCGGCACGTGCCAGCGTTTCCATGAGTCCCTTGGCCGCTCCGCCGTAGACGAGCGTGCGGCCCGTGCGGCCGATGAGGGCCCCCACCTCGGCGGCTGCCCTTGCGTAGCTTTCGAGCAGCTCCCGGGCCGAAGAAAGAAAAACAGCGATGTTCTGCATCTCGATAAAACGGTGTAAAAAAGTTCGATGAAACGGGGATATTTCCCATAAAAAAGCGGGGACGGCTCTCGCCGCCGGCAGCATGCCGCGCGAAGAGCCGTCCCCGCCGTTTTTCAGCCTCAACGGCAGGCGATACACTCTATTTCGACGCGTGCCCCCTTGGGCAGCGTTTTCACGGCCATGGCCGAACGTGCCGGGGCCACCCCTTCGAAGAAGGAGGCATAAGCCTCGTTCATCTCGGCAAAGTCGGCCATATCTGCTAGGAAGACGGTTGTCTTCACGACGTGCTCCATCGTGAGGCCCGTGGCGGCCAGTATGTTCTTGATGTTGGTGAGCGAGCGGCGCGTCAGCTCCTTGACTCCGCCGGGCTCAAACTCGCCCGTGGCGGGATCGACGGGCAGCTGGCCCGACACGAACACCATGTCGCCCACCTCGATAGCCTGGCTGTAAGGGCCGATGGCCGCGGGGGCGTTTTTCGTTGCAATTGCCTTTTTCATATCCATATAGTTTTAGGTCTTTTCGTTTGTCGTTGTGGCCCGAATGTGCGGTTTCATCGCAGGTTCGGGCCCTGTATGTTCATGCCGCGGGCGGGGTCACTTCAAGTAATCCTCGAAGTAGCGCGTGATGCGCTCGTGCAGGTGTATCATGTCGCGGCCCATCATGTTGTGCTCCTGGCCGGGATAGACGAAATAGTCGGGCTGCGTGCCGGTGTCCTCGCAGGCGCGCAGGAAGCTCAGGCTGTGCTGCATGACGCAGACGGGGTCGTTGTATCCCACGATAATCTGCAAGCGTCCCTTCAGGTTTTTGGCTTTGCCCAGCAGGCTCGACGACGCATATCCGTCGGGGTTTTCCTGCGGCGTGTCCATGTAGCGCTCGCCGTACATCACTTCGTAGAATTTCCAGTCGATGACGGGGCCGCCGGCCACGCCCACCTTGAACACGTCGGGATGCGAGCACATGAGGTTCACCGTCATGAAGCCGCCGAACGACCATCCGTGCACGCCGAGGCGGTCCATGTCGACATAGGGCAGCGTGCGCAAAAAGTCGACGCCGCGCATCTGATCCTTCATCTCCTCGTCGCCCAGATGGCGGAAGGTGCAGTTTTCAAAGGCCAGTCCGCGGTCGGTCGAGCCGCGGTTGTCGAGCACGAAAATCACATAGCCCTTCTGCGCCATGTAGGCCTCCCAGCCGCGCATCATGTAGTGGCGGCTCTCGTCGACGTTGCGCAGGCCGGGGCCTCCGTAGACGTAGACCACGGTGGGATATTTCTTCGTCGGGTCGAAGTTGACGGGCTTCACCAGGCGGTAGTAGAGGTCGGTCGAGTCGTCGGCGGCCTTGATGCTGCCGCACGTCACCTCGGGCACGGCGTATCCTTCCCACGGGTCGGCCGAGGTGACGAGGTTGAGCTGCGTGGCCTTGGCCGTGCTGACCAGGTCGGTCTTCAGCACCACGTCGGGCGACGACCAGCGGTCGCACAGATAGGCGCCCGAGGCCGAGAGCGTGGCGTTGTGTACGCCCGTGCCGCCGTCGAGCAGCGTGCGCCGGCCGTTTTTCAGGCTCACGGCGTAGTAGTTGTAGCGCAGGGGCGACGCCTCGGTGCTGCGTATGATGACGCTGCGCGTTTTTTCGTTGAAGCCCACCAGGTCGGTCACGACGAAGCTGCCGCTGGTGAGCTGCTTGAGCTCGCGTCCCTTCACGTCGAAGAGATACAGGTGGTTATAGCCGTCGCGCTCGCTCTGATAGATAAACTTTTCGTCGTCCCAGGGCAGGAAGGTGATGGGGTGCATCGGGTGCACATATTTGGGGTGCGTCTCGGTGTAGAGCACGGCGCGGCGCTCGCCCGTTGCGGCGTCGTAGGCCACGAGCTCGGCCTTGTCCTGCGTGCGCGGCAGCTCAATCATATAGATGGTGCGGCCGTCGGGTGCCCAGGCGATGTTGGTGAAATAGCGGTCGGTCGGGTCGCCAGCCTGCAAATAGACGGTGGTGCCGGCCTCGACGTCGTAGACGCCCACCGTCACCTTGTGGCTCGTCATGCCGGCCATGGGATATTTCTCGGGGGCGGGTTGCGCCACGCGGTGGGCGATGTCGACCAGTGGAAAGTCGGTCACCATGCTCTGGTCCATGCGGTAGAAGGCGAGCTTGCTGCCGTCGGGGCTCCAATAGGTGCCCTTGCTGATGCCAAACTCGTCGCGGTGAACCGAGCGGCCATACACGAGCTCGCGCGAGCCGTCGGTCGTCACCTGGTGTTCGCGGCCGTCGGCCGTGGCTACGTAGAGGTTCCAGTTGCGCACGTAGGCCTCGCTGTACGACGCCGTGCTCAGGTCGCGGGCCTCGCCGGCCTTGCGGGCGATGCGGCGCAGCATCTTGCCGGCCTGCCAGTCGAAGAGCAGGGTTTCGCGGGCCGTCGTGAGCAACACGTGTGGCTTGCCGGCCTCGGGGAAGCGGGCATAATAGAGACTGCGCACCACGGCGTCGGAAGCCACGCCCTCGCCCAGCGCCTTGTTGACGTCGGACAGATGGAACAGAGCCTTAGGCTCCGTCTTGCGCCCGCGCTCGTCGGTGAGCAGGCGCACTTCGTCCTGGTCGAGCTCCACCAGGCAGTCGCCCCACCAGGCTGTAAAGAGGGTTTTGGGCCGCAGGTTCCAGAAGGTGTCGCCCCCGGAAAGCAGGTCGTTGAGGGTGAACGTTTTTTTCGTCTGTGACATAGCAGGAAGGCAGGCCAGCAGGAGCGCAATGGCCGTCAGCCAGATTGATTTCCGTTTAAACATATCGTCAGTCGTTTTCAGGTTTGTCGTCAAAAGGCGCATGGCCGTTGCCCCGGCGGCCATAGCCTCCCTCACGGCGACCGTAGCCCCCCTCGCGGCGGCCGTAGCCCCCCTCGCGGCGGCCGTTGTCGCCGTCGCGGCGGCCATAACCTCCCTCGCGGCGGGGGGCGTCGTCGTTGCGGCGGCCGTAGCCTCCCTCGCGGCGGGCGGGCCGTCCTCCGTCGCGTGCGTCGCCGCGGAAGCGGGCACCGCGTCCGCCCTCACCGCGCTGGCCGCGGGCGGAGTTGAAGTTGCGCTCAAACTCGATGTGCTTGCGGCGCAGATAGTCGGCCAGCTCGTCGTTTTCGCCGGCCTCGTCGTCGGTCTTGCGGTTGAAGTCGCGGTTTTGCTTAAAGCGCTTTTTCTCCGCCATGCGGCGGCGCTCCTCGGCCGTCTTGATGTCGCCGCCACCGGCCCGGAAGCGGTCCATGGCGCCGTCGAAGAGCTGGTATTTTCTAAACTCGCAGTCGATCGAGCCGTTCACCAAAGGCACCTTGAAACTGGGGCGCAGGCCCATCTCGTCGAAGAGCTCTTCCTTGCCCGAGATCACCCAGGCATCGTTTCCCGTGAAGGCATGCTTCAGGCGCTCGCCCAGGGCGCGATACACGGCGTGGAGGTCGGCCGGCGCCAGGCGCTCGCCATAGGGCGGGTTGGTAATCATGATGGCGGGTGCCGCGGGCTGGGCAAACTTGCGCACGTCCTGCTGCTGCAAGACGATGCAGTCGGCCACGCCGGCGCTTTTGGCGTTGGCCGTGGCGGCCTCGATGGCCGGCAGGTTCAGGTCGTAGCCATATATCTTGTGGTCGAAGGGGCGTTCCTGCGAGTCGTCGTTGTAGATGCGGTCGAGCAGGTTGCGGTCGAAGTCCTTCCACCGCTCAAAGCCGAAGCTCTTGCGAAACACGCCCGGATAAATGTTTCGGGCCATGAGAGCGGCCTCGATGAGGATGGTGCCCGAGCCGCAGAAGGGGTCGACGAGGTCTTTCTGGAAGTCCCACCGCGAGAGCTTCACGAGAGCGGCCGCCAGCACCTCGTTGATGGGCGCCTCGACGGTGGCCACGCGGTAGCCGCGCAGGTGGAGGCTGTCGCCCGAGGAGTCGAGCGAGAGCGTGCAGCTGGTTTCGGCCACGTGTATGTTGAGACGGATGTCGGGGTTGGTGATGCAGATGTTGGGGCGCTTGCCTTGGGTCTCGCGGAAATAGTCGACGATGGCGTCCTTCACCTTATAGGCCACGAACTTGGAGTGGCGGAACTCCTGCGAGTAGACCACGGAGTCGACGGCGAACGAGGTTTCCAGGTCGAGATAGCGGCTCCAATCGATCGACTTCACGGCCTGATAGACGTCGTCGGCATCTTTCGCCTCGAAGTGCTTGATGGGTTTCAGGATGCGCACGGCCGTGCGCAGACAGAAGTTGGCTCTGTACATCATCTCGCGGTCGCCGCTGAACGACACCATGCGGCGGCCAATCTGTATATCGTCGGCACCCAGCTCCGTCAGCTCTTGCGCCAAGACCTCTTCAAGGCCTTGAAAAGTCTTGGCGATGAGTTCAAATTTTTCTTCCATTTATATTTTTAATCGTTGTATGCTATGTCGGGCGCAACACGGGCCGGGCCCTGCCTTCCGCCACGTACGGGCACGCCCCGGCCGCCGGCCTGCACGCACCCCACGCTATTCGTGCAAAGGTAAATATTAATTTCTGAACGATGCGCATCTGGGGACGTAAAACGGCCGCGGGGAACGTCCGGCGGGCGGGTGTGCAGCCATGACGCCGGATGCCCGGGCGGGTGAGACGCGATGAATCGCGTCTCTACGCGGCGGACGCCCCCTGCTGCGGGGCTGCGGGTGTTTCCGGCGCGGCGCCATTTTTTTAACACGGAGAATGCGGAATTTTCGCCCGCACGCTCCGTCGCTCACAAATGGGAGAAAATCAGAAACTCCTCATTTCCAACCACATCCGTGCGACGCCTCGCCGCATGGACGCCCGAAAACGCGATTTTCGCCGCTATATGGCACGTTTCGGGGCTATTTTTCCATTAGAAACATCCCATGGATCGGAATTTCCATGGGATGGATCGGCGATTCCATGGGATGGAATTCGAAATCCAGGGGATGGATCGACGAATCAGCCGCATGGACGCACGAAAACAACGCTAAAAAGCGGACGGCCATGGCCGTCCGCTTTAACGGTTTGACATATAGCGCACAGCCCCGCGCGGGGGCCTGGCTGTCTCAGAGCTCGATGGTGCGCACGGTGGCTCCCTCGGTGTTGCGCACGTGGAGCGTCAGGCGCTTGCCCTGGCGCACGAGCACGAGCATCGTGGCGCCCTTCATGCTCGGGCCGCCGCCGCGCACCACGGGGAAGGGATTGCCCTTGCTCCCGGCTTCGAGGTAGCCAAAGCTGTGGACGTGGGCGCACAGGTCGACGTCGAACGCCATGCCGCTGACGATGGGCTGCCAGAGCTCCGTGCAGGGCTGGTATTTGTCGGTGTTGAGCCAGAGGGGTATGTGGTGTACGAGCACGCGGCGCCCGGCGCGGCGGAAGGGGCGGCTGCGGCGCTCGGCCTGCAGGAAATCGACCTGCTCGCGGCGCAGGGCGGTGAAGTCGTTGAGCCCGTAATAGACCCACGTGCTGTCGGGCTTGTCTTCGCCGCAGTCGAGCATGACGAAGCGCGTGTCGCCCCAGCTGAACGCGCCGTAGGTGCGTCCGCCGGGATTGCCCAGCAGCGTGTGCATGCCCGAGGAATAGGCGTTGCGTATCTCGTGGTTGCCGCGCAGGAACCACGTGGGGTGCTCGTCGCTGCGGGCCATGTCGGCGCAGGCGGCTATCATGCGCATGGCGTCGGCGCGCGTGGAGGGCTCGGGCAGGCAGTCGCCGTTGAAGATGACGAAGTCGTAGCGCATCGTGTCGAGCTGGGCGGCAAAGGCCGCCATCACCGGGGCCGACATGTGCAGGTCGTTGACGATGACGGCGGTGAAGCTTTCCTCGCCGGGCCCGGGCAGGCGGAAGCTGCGGAAGGGCGTGCGCGCCGTGTCGCCGAAGGTTTTGTGATAGGCGTGGTTTTCGAGCAGTTCGACGGCGCAGACGCGGTAGACGTAGCGCTGGCCGGGCGTCAGGCCCGAAAGGTGGATGCGATGGGCCACGTCGTGCACGGCCTGCTGGCCGTCGACCAGCGTGCGGGCGCGCTGCAAACGGGCCGTGTCGGGCCCCAGCTCGACCCACGTCACGGCGGGCCGCCGCGTCTGGAAGAGCACGTCGATGCTTGTGGCCTGCATGTCTTGCAGATAGGGGGCGGCATAGATGAGGGAGTCGGCCCCCGGCGGTGTGGAGGCCGGGGCTGCGGCGGCCGACGGCCGGGCAGCAAAAAAACTGCCGGCGGCCAGGCCGGCCGCCAGCAGACGTGTGAGGGAAATGCGTGAACTCATAATGGGAATAATGGGTGGTTGTGCCCCGTCGGGGCGGATTATATCCAATGGAGATCGACGGCTGCCGCGAAAATGAGCCACGAAGGCATCACCAGGTCGAACACAAGCGCCCGCACGAAGCGGCCCAAGCGGTGACGGCGGGCGCGGCCCGAGAGCAGATGGCGCACGAAGAGCCACAGCCCCGACGCCATGAGGCAGCAGCCGACGACAAGCAGCAGGCGGCTGAGCCCGGCGCTCTCCAACGCCCAACGGTTGAAACCGTAGAGGATGTAGGAGAGCGTCCAGATGAGGTTGTGCGTTTCCTGCATGGCTTTCCTGCTGTTCTACACGGGGAGAGGCTGCCTCAATAACGGTGCTCGTCCTTGTCCAGTTCGCTGCGGGTGAGCGAGCGGCGGTCGATGGCGTGCCAGGCGTAGGCTATGTAGGCCAGCACGACGGGTATGAGCAGCGACACCCAGGCCATCGTGCGCAGCGTAAACTCGCTCGAACAGCTGTTGCGCAGCGTGAGGGAGCTTTGCAGGTCGGCCGTCGAGGGATAGAAGGCCGTGTCGTTGTAGCCCACGAGCAGCAGCAGGGCCAGCACGGCCAGCACCGTGCCGGCGCCGGCCGTCCAGATGCCGCGCACGAAGCGGGGGCTCATGAGGGTGCGCACCACGCCGTAGAGCACGAGCACGACGCCCAGCACAAAGACGACGGCCACGGCGGGCATGGCCACGAGGTTGTGCCAGTACTTATGGGGTGCAAGGCTCACGGCCTGCGTAACGGGGTCGACGGCATATCCCTCCTTGGTGAGCACGTAGACGACGAAGGCCACGAAGAGCACGACGAAAGGCACGGCGTCGGTGAGCACCTGCCGGCGGATGCGGGGCGCCAGGGCGGCATCGTCGACGTTGTTGATCAAGTAGAGGCTGCCCAGCGTGCGCGCCAGAAAAACGACGGCCAGGCCCAGGAGCCACACCCACGGGTTGGCCAGCGCGTCGAGGCCGTGCCAGGCGTTGGCCCAGCGGCTGATGACGGGGGCCGCCACGTCGGCCATGGCGCTCTTGCCCACAACGAAGGCCGAGCCCGTGAAGAACGTGGCCACCGCCGCACCCAGCAGGAAGGGGCCCACAATGCCGTTGACAACGAGGAAGCGCCGGTAGACCGTGCGGCCCAGCACGTTGCCGGGCTTCGACTGGAACTCGTAGGCCACGGCTTGCAGCACGAAGCTCACGAGGATGAGCATCCACAACCAGTAGGCCCCGCCGAAACTCGTGCTGTAAAACAGCGGGAACGAGGCGAAGAAGGCGCCGCCGAACGTGACGAGCGTCGTAAAGGTGAACTCCCACTTGCGGCCCGTGGAATTGACGATGAGGCGGCGCTCCTCTTCGTTGCCGCCTAGGGCAAAGATGAGCGAGTTGGCCCCCTGCACAAAGAGCAAGAAGACCAGCAGGCCGCCCAGCAGGGCTACGAGAAACCACCAGTATGCTTGGAGAAATGCGTATGTTATCATGTCGTGTCCGTTTGTTTAGGGGTCAGTAATGTTGCGTTCAACGGCCTTCGCCAGCGGGGAGCAGTTCGTCGCCCTCGGGGCCCTTGCGTATGGCACCGCACAGGATGCGCACCTCGGCCACGAGGAGCACGGTGAACAGCACGAGGAAGAGCCAGAACGTGGTCTGCACCGAGGCGGGCGAGAGCTGCGACACGGCGGCGTTGACGGGCAGCAGGTCCTGGATGGCCCAGGGCTGACGGCCCACCTCGGCCACCACCCAGCCGGCCTGCCCGGCCAGATACACCAAGGGGATACTCCAAAGGCCCGCCATGAGGAGGGGACGCTTTGCGGCCAGACGGCCGCCCCGGCCATACCACAGCATGGCCGCCAGCACGAGCAGCAGCAGGCAGCCGGCCCCCACCATGACACGGAAGGCCCAGTAGACAAGCGTGACGGGCGGCACGAGGTCGGAGCGCGAGGCTATGTAGCCGTAGCCGAAGTGGTTCATGTGCTCGTCCATCACCTTGCGGGCGGCAGCGGCGGCCGCGGGGTCGCTCTTGGCGTGGGTGCGATAGGTGGCAAAGGCATCGAGCGCCAGCCGGCCGCGGCGCATGCGCTCCTCGGCCGGGAGATGGCGCGTGCCGTCGGGGGCGGTGTAGCCATCGAGCAGGTCGTCGATACCCGGCACGAAGCCGTCGACGTCGTGGGTGGCCAGCACCGAGAGCATGCCGGGCACCTCAACGCCCGGCACGATGGAGAAGGGGGCCTGCGTGCCGCCCCGCCGCAGCCCTTCGGCGGCGGCCAGCTTCATGGGCTGATGGCGCGCCACGTCGATGCCCGAGCGGTCGCCCGTGAACATGACGCCGAGCGTGGCCACGAGGCCCGTCACGGCGGCCACGCGGATGCTGGCCAGCGCAAAGGCCCGCTCGCGCCGCCGCAGCAGATACCAGCAGCTCACGCCCACCACGAAGACGGCACCCGTCATCCAGCCCGACAGCACCGTGTGGAAGAACTTGACGACGGCCACGGGGCTGAACGCCACGGCGAAGAAGTCCATCATTTCGTTGCGCACGGTGTCGGGGTTAAAGGCCATGCCTACGGGATGTTGCATCCAGCTGTTGGCCACAAGTATCCACCAGGCCGAGAGCGTGGCGCCCAAACCCGTGAGCCACGTGGAGGCCAGATGGAAACCGCGGCTCACCTTGTTCCAACCAAAGAACATGACGGCGATAAACGTGGCCTCCATAAAGAAAGCCACGATGCCCTCGATGGCCAGCGGGGCGCCGAAGATGTCGCCCACGAACCAGGAATAGTTGGACCAGTTGGTTCCAAACTCAAATTCGAGGATGATGCCCGTGGCCACGCCGATGGCGAAGTTGATGCCGAAGAGCTTCATCCAAAACTGCGCGGTGCGCTTCCAGAAGGGGTCTTTCTTCCAGACGTAGAGCGTTTCCATGATGCCCATCACCACGGCCAGACCGAGCGTGAGGGGAACGAAAAGCCAGTGGTAGCACGCCGTGAGCGCAAACTGCGCGCGCGACCAGTCTATCAGGGCGGGGTCGATGATGTTCAGTAGCATATGCAAGCGGAATAGAGGGTTGGTCGATGTTTTTCAGCTCACCTCCGGTCGGTCAGGGCGGCTCCCACGGCTTCGCTGCGCTCCCTTTCGTCGAGCCCGGCCAAAGCGGGGCGGAAGAAGAAGGCGCGCAGCACGACGAACATGACGAACAGCTTCACAAGGATGATGACCCAGAGCGTGCGGCCCCAGGTCATGGCGCGAAAACCGTCGCGATAGAAACGCCAGACGCCGGCGATGCTGTCGGAAAGACCGGACATGATGCGCAAAATAAACCAAAAAACCGCGAAACGCCAAGGGCTTCGCGGTTTTTTGTCCGTTTTTGGGCCCGCAGGGGGCCGTTCTGGGGTGTTTCGCCTCACTTCAAGGCGGCCAGGGCGGCTTCGTAGTTGGGCTCCTGCGTGATTTCGGGCACGAGCTCCTCGTAGACGATGGTGCCCTCCTCGTCGATCACGATGACGGCGCGGGCCAGCAGGCCTTTGAGCGGGCCGTCGGTCATGACGAGGCCATACTTCTCGTCGAAGCAGCGGCAGCGGAACGTCGAGACGGCCGTTACGTTCTCGATGCCCTCGGCCGTGCAGAAGCGGGCCTGGGCAAAGGGCAGGTCCTTTGAGACGCAAAGCACGGTCACACCGGGCAGCGAGGCAGCTTCCTGGTTGAAGCGTCGCACCGAGGCGGCGCAGACGGGCGTGTCGAGGCTGGGGAAAACGTTCAGCACGACGCGGCGGCCGAGCAAATCGGGGAGGTGAAGGACGGAGAGGTCGCCCCGAACGCCACCAAACTTGGGCGCCTTGGTGCCAACGGCGGGCAGGGGGCCACCCAGCGCGACAGGCTTTCCCTGGAATGTCACTTGGTTCATACGTTTATCGGTTTAGAAGTTTACAGATGCCCGCCCGTATCGACGCCAGGCCGAAGCGGTCGGGGTGAATGTCGGTGGGAGGGAGCCAGAGGAGGGCGCCGGCGTCGTCGCCCGCGGCCCACGCTGTGCCGGGCTCGGGGCGGCACAGGAAAAAGCTGTCGGTGGTGTGTACCTCGTAGCCCGAGTAGAGATAGGTGTTGGGCAGCGAGAACAGATAGCGCTCCACGGTGGCGCGGGCGCCCGTTTCCTCGCGCAGCTCGCGCAGGCAGGCGGCTTCGAGCGTCTCGCCGGCGTCGACAAAGCCGCCCGGCAGGTCGAGCGTGCCGGCCGCGGGCGCCAGGCGGCGGCGCACGGCGAGCAGACGGCCCGCCTCGTCGTAGACAACGGCCACGACGGCGGCTGCCGCGTTGTGATAGAGCACGAAGCCGCAGGCCGGACAGCGCTTCGACTTGAAGTCGTTTTCGACGAAGCCGGCCGCCCCGCAGCGGGGACAATGGGTGAAAAGGTGCAGGGGATGGGCGTTCATGGCGCAATCAGTGATAGACAAGCGTGGTGAGCCCTTCGGAGGCATACACCTCGGCGGCGATGGCTTGCAGCGCCTCGGCGCTCACGGCGTCGATGGCGCGGCAGAGGGCCCCGACGTCGCGGTGGCACCCGTAGTGGGCGTAGGTTTTTCCCAAGGCCAGGGCGTAGCTCTCGCGGGCCTCACAGGAGATGCCAATCTGCCCTTTCAGCTGCTTTTTGGCCGCCGCCAGCCGTGCCGGCGTAAGGGCCGTATCGGTCAGGCGGCGCAGCTCGCGGCCCACCAGGCGGCGGCAGCGCTCCACGTCGGCCGCGTCGCAGCCGAAATAGACGTTCCAGGCGCCCGTGTCGGGGTAGGTGGAGAGATAGGCGTCCACCGAATAGACCAGCCCGGCGTGCTCGCGCAGACTCAGGTTGAGGCGCGAGTTCATGCCCGGCCCGCCCAGGATGTTATTAAGGAGCATGAGCCCGTGGCGACGCTCGTCGCGGCCGCCGAACGTGCGTGCCCCGACGACCACGTGGGCCTGGTGCGTGCCCCGCTCCACGTAGCGCGTCTCGGGCCGGTAGGGAGGCAGCGGAGGCATGGGCTTCGTCACGGTGGCGGCGGGCAGGTCGGCCGTGAGGCGCTCCATCGTGCGCACAAGGCGGCCGAAGTCGACATCGCCCAGCACGTAGAACACGGCGTTCGATGGGCGGTAGTAGCGGTCGGCGAAGCGCCGCGCGTCGGCCGTGCGGTAGGAACGCAGCCGCGCGGCATCGCCCAGCACGTCGCGCCCAAGGGGGTGGCCACGGAAGAGCATGGCCTCGAATTCGTCGAAGATGAGTTCCGAGGGAGAGTCCTTGTAGCTGTCTATCTCGTCGCAGATTACCTCCACTTCACGGTCGATCTCGTGCTGCGGGTACGTGCTGCGGAACACAATGTCGGTGAGCAGGTCGGCCGCCCGGCCGAAGTCGGGGCGCAGCACGGTGGCATAATAGACAGTCTCCTCTTTGTTGGTGTAGGCGTTCAGGTCGCCGCCCACGCGTTCCAGGCCGTTGGTGATGTGGCAGGCTCGTCGGCGCGCCGTGCCCTTGAAGCTCATGTGTTCCAGGAAGTGGGCCATGCCCGTGTCGGCCTCGTCCTCGTGGCGGGTGCCGGCGCAGACCACGTAGCCGCAGTAGACCACGGCCGAGGCGGCCTCTTCGTGGATGATGCGCAGCCCGTTGGCGAGCCGGTAGGTATGGAAGATGGGGGCAGAAGCGGTCATGGCGTCAGGGGCGTTGGCGGAAGTAACGGCCCACCACGGGCCACGCCCGCAGCGGGAAGTCGTAGTGGACGGCGTGGGCGGCAAAGAGCCCGATGAGCACCGTGTTGGCGCCCAAGCGGGCCCACAGCGGCCACGAGGCCGGCAGCCATTGCATCACGGCAAAGAACGCCGCGGCCAGAAGCACGTACACACCGATGCTGCGCAGCGGGTAATGGATGGGATAGTAGCGGCGGCCCACGAAATAGCTCAGCAGCATGGCCGTGGCGTAGCCTGCCACGCCGGCCCAGGCGCAGGCCATGTAGCCGTAGGTGGGGATGAAGGCCACGTTGACAGCCACGAGCACCACGCAGCCCGCCCCCGAGAACCACGCGCCCCAGATGGTGCGGTCGATGAGCTTATACCAGAACGACAGGTTGAAGTAGATGCCCATCAATATCTCGGCGGCCATGACGATGGGCACCACGCGCAGCCCGGCCCAATAGCCCGGGGCGATGATGTGCTTGATGACGTCGAGATAGCCCACGACGATGAGAAAGGCCAGCAGGGTGAAAATGACGAAATACTTCATGGCGCGGGCGTAGGTGTCGCGGTTGTCGCCCTCGCGGTCCTTGCCGAAGACGAAGGGCTCGTAGGCATAGCGGAAGGCCTGCGTTATCATGGCCATGATCATGGCTATCTTCACGCAGGCACCGTAGATGCCGAGCTGCACCTTGCCCTCGGGGCCCTCGACGATGCGGGGGAAAATCATCTTGTCGGCCGTTTGGTTGAGGATGCCCGCGATGCCCAGGATGAGGATGGGCCAGGCATAATGCCACATGCGACCCATGAGCCGCCGGTCGAAGACGTAGCGGAAGCCCGTGAGCTCGCGGCGGAAGAACAGGGTGACCAGCGCCGTGCACGCCAGGTTGATGAAGAACGCATAGCCCACGCCCACCGACGGGTCGTAGACGCAGCTCACGGCCTCGCGCCATGCCGGCCGCGCATACAGGGCGGGCAGCAGCAGGAAGTAGACGAGGTTGAGCCCGATGTTGAGTCCGATGAAGAGCAGCTTGAGGGCGGCAAACTTGATGGGGCGCCGCCGGTAGCGCAGATAGGCAAAGGGAATGCACTGGAAGGCGTCGATGGCCACGCACACGGCCATCGTGCCCACATACTCGGGGTGGTCGGCATAGTCGAGCGCGTCGGCCACCTGCGGCAGGAAGCCCAGCACGAGGGCCACGAAGGCCAGCCCCACCCCGCCCACGGCGATGAGCGTCGTGGAGTAGACGCGCATAGGGTCGCGCTCGCCCTCTTTGTTGACGAAGCGGAAGAACGTTGTCTCCATGCCGAAGGTGAGCAGCACAAGCAGGAGGGCCGTGTAGCTGTACACCTCGGTGATGACGCCGTAGCCGCCCGACGAGGCGGCCAGGCGGGCCGTGTAGAGCGGCACGAGCAGATAGTTGAGGAAGCGCCCCACGATGCTGCTCAGCCCGTAGATGGCGGTGTCCTTGGCCAGCGATTTCAGGTTTGCCATAAGCCGGTTGTCAATGTTTATGCCAGCGCCCTGCACGCGGACAGGCGCAGACATGCAAAGGTAAGGC
This sequence comes from uncultured Bacteroidales bacterium, assembly GCA_949297215.1. Lineage (GTDB taxonomy): Bacteria > Bacteroidota > Bacteroidia > Bacteroidales > Bacteroidaceae > Alloprevotella. The sequence goes on from CASFRV010000004.1 coordinate 43,388, forward strand.
CTTTTTTGCAACCGCGGGCGGGCGGCCGCGCTAAAAAGCGTCGGTCTCCCTCGTATGCACCCCGCGCCGGTGGGGCAGGCGTCTCATGTCAAACGTTTTCATCCCCCGGTTCTTTCAAAGAAGCGAGGCGTTTGGCTTCGTTTATCTCATGAATGAGCTGTTCGGAGGTGGGCAGGTAAAGTTCGTACTTGCTGGTGTAGATGGTTCGGTTGTTCTCTGGCAAAGCGAGCCTGACGGCTGTGTCGTTCTTACTGGTGCAGAGCAATATGCCTATGGTCGGATTTTCGTCCTCGGCCTTCTCATTCCGATCATAATGGTTCACATACATCTGCATCTGGCCGAGATCCTGATGAGTAAGCTTGCGTGTCTTCAAATCGATGAGCACGAAACACCGCAACAGGCGATTGTAGAACACCAGATCGATGAAATATTCGTCATCTTCCACCAGAAAGCGCTTCTGTCGCGCCACAAACGAAAACCCCTTGCCCATTTCGAGCAAGAAGTCGGCAAGGTGCGAGATGATGGCGGCCTCCAAATCTTTTTCGTAATATGCCGGCCGGCGTTCCAGTCCTAAGAATTCGAGGAACATGGGGTCTTTGATGATTTCCGTCGGCCGTTCCGGCTGACGCTCGCCGCGCGCCACGGCCAGCACCGCCTCTTTGTCGTTGCTCATCAGCAGGCGCTCGTAGAGCAGGGAGTTGATTTGCCGTTCCAATTGGCGACCGGTCCAACCTTCATTGACTGCCTCCAATTCATAATACTCACGCTTGTCCTTGTCAGGGATGGCTATGAGCAGCTTATACTGCGACCAGCTCAATTGCGTCCGCAGTGTGGACGCAATTGGATAGAGCCTGTAAAACTGCCTGCTGCGTTCCAACTGCCTCACCGAGAAGCCGCTACCATACTCTGGCATGATCTGTTTGGAAAGGTTGCGGATGAGGTAGGTTCCATAGTTGGCACGCTGCTTCCCCTGCTGCTCTTTCTCGAAGATGCGCTTGCCGATGTTCCAATACATCTGCACGCGGCAAAAGTCCACGCTGCGCACCGCGTTTTGACGGGATTCATCGATGATTTGTCTGATTTCCGCCACAAACCCTTTGTCGTTTTCTACGATTTCCCCTGCTTTCATTGTTTTTCTGTTTTTGCTGGTTAAAGATGTAGCCTCGGCTCTTGCCCCGCTGCCGCCGCCACCTTTCCTCCCCACCCTTCTTTCCGCAAGGCGGGCGCGGCCTGCCTTGCAAATATACGACAATCGGCTGAATCGGCGGGAGCGCCGCCCGACAAAGCCGCGGTGGGGGCCCGGGGCAGGAAGGGGCGCGCATTTCCGCCCCGCCCGCTTGGCCCGACCGTCCGCTTACTGTAACTTTGCGGCCGCTAACTCATTTGCTCGCATGGTACTCAATTATATATGGCTCGCCTTTTTCCTCGTGGCATTTGCCATTGCCACGGTGAAACTGCTGTTTTTTGGCGATGTAGACGTCTTCCCGGCCATCATGAACTCCACGTTCGACACGGCGCGCACGGCGTTCGAGATTTCTCTCGGCCTCACGGGCGTGCTTTCGCTGTGGCTCGGCGTGATGAAGATCGGCGAGCGCGGCGGCGTGGTCGACGTGCTGGCGCGCTGGCTCAGCCCGGTCTTTACGAAGCTCTTTCCCGACGTGCCCAAGGGCCATCCCGTCGTGGGCAACATCTTCATGAACATCGCGGCCAACATGCTGGGGCTCGACAACGCGGCCACGCCCCTCGGCCTGAAGGCCATGGAGGGCCTGCAACAGCTCAACCCCAGGAAGGACACGGCCACCAACCCGATGATTATGTTCCTGGTCATCAACACGTCGGGCCTCACCATCATCCCGGTGAGCATTATGGTGTATCGTGCACAGGCCGGCGCGGCGCAGCCCACCGACGTTTTCATCCCCATCCTGCTTGCCACGTTCTGCTCGACGCTGGCCGGCATCGTGGCCACGAGCCTCTATCAGCGCATCAACCTGCTCAACCGCACGTTGCTCCTCACGCTGGGCGGCATGTCGGCCGGCGTGGCCGCCGTCATCTGGGGCTTCAGCCGCATGGACCGCGCCATGATGAACACCGTGGGCACCACCACGGCCAACGTGCTGCTCTTCACCATCATCATCCTGTTTCTGCTGGCGGGCGTGCGGCGGCGCGTCAACGTGTACGACGCCTTCATCGAGGGAGCCAAGGAGGGCTTCACCACGGCCGTGCGCATCATCCCCTACCTGGTGGCCATCCTGGTGGGCGTGGGCGTGTTCCGTGCCTCGGGGGCGATGGACTGGCTCGTCGACGGCCTCGCGTGGCTCGTGCGACTGAGCGGCCTGCCGTCCGACTGGGTGACAGCCCTGCCCACGGCGCTCATGAAGCCCCTGAGCGGCAGCGGAGCCCGCGGCATGATGGTCGATGCCATGGCCACCTACGGCGCCGACTCGTTTGCAGGCCGCCTGAGCTGCATCTTCCAGGGAAGCACCGACACGACGTTCTACATCCTGGCCGTCTACTTCGGCAGCGTCGGCATACGCTACACGCGCCATGCCGTGGCCTGCGGCCTGCTGGCCGACCTGGCCGGCGTCGTGGCCGCCATCGGCGTGTGCTACCTTTTCTTCGGAGCCTGAGGCGCCGCCCGTCCGCTCCTACGCTGTTTTTTAACACGGAGAATCGATTATTTTCGAGCGCCAGCGCCGACGCTCGCAAATGAGCGAAAATCAGAAACCGCTGACGTTCAGCCACATCCGTGCGAAGCCCCGCCGCACGGACGCCCCAAAACGCGATTTTCGCCACTATATGGCGCAAATCGACCCCCATTTTCTCTTGAAAACAGGCCTTGGATACGAAAATCCAAGGGATGGATCGGCCGATCCATGGGATGGAAACAGAAATCCATGGGATGGATCGACGGGGCAGCCGCATGGACGCACGAAAATAACGCTAAAAGGCGGCGCAACACGCGCGTCCGCATTAACAGAGTGACATATAGCGCACAAGGGGTGCGGCCTTCCGATGACAACATCGCGTGCTGAAAAGGAATCGCGAGGCCTGCGACCCCATAGGGGTCGAACCATCTATAACCGCGGGTGAGCCAAAGGCGAACCCGCGGACAGTCCTCACCCTACAATGGGACCCCATGGGGGTCCAACTTCCCCTTACCGCGGGTAAGCCGCAGGCATACCCGCGGACAACGCGGAGCAGTCATCCGCCAAGGCCTAAAACAACACATCCCGGTGCCCGCACGACGCTGTGAGGAAGTTCGACCCCCATGGGGTCGGAGTAGTGTGGGGTTCCTGTCCGCGGGTGCGCTGCGCTTACCCGCGGTTATAGAGTAGTGCGACCCCCTTGGGACCGTCAGCCACACGTTAAACAGCCGGCTCCCCATCGGCGGGCCCCTCCCCCGTCCCCGCCGCCCGCAAAGGGCGTTTCTTTCAGCCGCTTGCGGGATGTTCGTGAAAAAAGTAGTACCTTTGCACGCGGTATACCGTTTTTTATTTTATACAGCAAACAGCCACCGGGAGAAATGTCCGTCGAAATCAAGAAAGTCACGAGCAGAAAGGAGCTGAAACAGTTCATCCGTTTCAATTACGAGTTCTACAAAAACAATCCCTACGCCGTCCCCGACCTGTACGAGGACATGCTGCAAACGTTCTCGCCGGGCAAGAACGCCGCGCTCGACTTCTGCGAGGCCGACTATTTCCTGGCCCTGCGCGAGGGACGCATCGTGGGCCGCGTGGCAGCCATCATCAACCGCCGCGCCAACGCCACGTGGAAAAAGCGTCAGGTGCGCTTCGGGTGGATCGACTTCATCGACGACATCGAGGTGAGCCGCGCCCTCATCGACACCGTCAGGCAGTGGGGACGCGAGCGCGGCATGGACACCATCGAGGGTCCGCTGGGCTTCACCGACCTCGACGCCGAGGGCATGCTCATCGAGGGCTTCGACCAGCTCTCCACCATGGCCACCACGTACAACTATCCCTACTACCCCCGCCACATGGAGCAGCTGGGCCTCGCCAAGGCGGTCGACTGGGTGGAGATGAAAATCTTCGTGCCCGACGAAATACCCGAGAAGCACCGGCGCATTGCCGACATCATACGGCGCAAGTATAACCTGCGCGTGCGCAAGCTCAGCGGCAAGCGCGGGCTGCGCCGCTCGGGCGTGGTGCATGACATTTTCCGCCTCATCAACCAGGCCTACGCCCCCCTCTTCGGCTACTCGGAGATGACCGACCGGCAGATCGACCAGTACGTCGGCAACTACCTGCCCGTGCTCGACCTGCGCATGGTCACCGTCGTCGAAAACGCCGAGGGCGAGCTCGTGGCCGTGGGCATCTCGATGCCCTCGCTCTCGCGCGCCCTGCAACGGGCCCGGGGCCGCCTGCTGCCCTTCGGGTGGTTCCACCTGCTGCGCGCCCTGCGCTGGCGGCGCCCCGAGACGCTCGACCTGCTCCTGGTGGCCGTGCGCCCCGACTATCAGAACAAAGGCGTCAACGCCCTGCTCTTCACCGACCTCATCCCCGTCTACCAGCAGCTCGGCTTCAAGTATGCCGAGAGCAACCCCGAACTCGAGGTCAACGAAAAGGTGCAGAGCCAGTGGCAATACTTCCACACGGAGCAACACAAGCGCCGCCGCTGCTTCACGGCCCCCCTCTGACGCCCGCACCCCCGGCAGCCGCCACGGCGCGGCCCGCGGCCATGGGGCCGCCCCTCCCTCCCTTTCCCCGCACCCTTATGCAAGAAGAACAGAACATACAGCAACCCGCACGCTCCGCCGCCGACTACACGGAGAAGAACATACGCACGCTCGAAGGGGCCGAACACATCCGCCGCCGGCCGGGCATGTACATCGGCCGGCTGGGCGACGGCTCGCACGCCGAGGACGGCATCTACGTGCTGCTGAAGGAAACCATCGACAACAGCATCGACGAGTTTAACGAAGGCTTCGGCAAGCGCATCGAGGTGGACATCGACGACGACCTGCGCGCCTCCGTGCGCGACTATGGCCGGGGCATCCCCCTGGGCAGCCTGGTCGACGCCGTTTCGAAGCTCAACACGGGCGCCAAGTACGACACGGCCGTCTTCACCGCCAGCGTGGGCCTCAACGGCGTGGGCATCAAGGCCGTCAACGCCCTGAGCTCGCGCTTCACGGCCCGCAGCTTCCGCGACGGGCAGATGCGCGAGGCCGTCTTCGAGCGCGGCAGCCTCGTGTCCGACACCACCGGGCCCACCGACGAGGAGAACGGCACCTACGTTTTCTTCGAGCCCGACGCCACGCTCTTCCAGGGCTACCGCTTCCACGCCGAGTTTGTCGAGACAATGCTGCGCAACTACACCTACCTCAACACGGGGCTCGCCATCTTCCACAACGGCCGCCGCATCATCAGCCGCAACGGCCTCGAAGACCTCCTGCGCGACAACATGACGGCCCCGGGCCTCTACCCCATCGTCCACCTGCGCGGCGAGGGCATCGACATCGCCTTCACCCACACCTCGCAGTATGGCGAGGAGTACTACTCGTTCGTCAACGGCCAGCACACCACCCAGGGCGGCACCCACCAGAGCGCCTTCAAGGAGCACATGGCCCGCACCATCAAGGAATATTTCGGCAAAAACTTCGACGTGCAGGACGTGCGCAACGGACTGGTGGCCGCCATCGCCGTGCGCGTCATCGAGCCCCTCTTCGAGAGCCAGACCAAGATCAAGCTCGGCTCGCTCGTCATGGCCCCGCCCAAGGACGCTGAGGGACGGCCCTTCCCCCTCTCGGGCGTGAGCGTCAACAAGTTCGTGGGCGACTTCGTCAAGGAAAACGTCGACAACTATCTCCACAAGCACCTGGACGTGGCCGACGTCATCCTGCAAAAAATACAGGAGAGCGAAAAGGAGCGCAAGGCCATTGCCGGCGTGACAAAGCTGGCCCGCGAACGCGCCAAAAAGGCCAACCTGCACAACCGCAAGCTGCGCGACTGCCGCATCCACCTGAACGACCCCGCGCCCAAAAGCCGCAAGGACGACGACGACGAGGGCGCCGACCCACGCATGGAGAGCGCCATCTTCATCACCGAGGGCGACTCGGCCAGCGGCTCCATCACCAAGAGCCGCGACGTGAACACGCAGGCCGTCTTCTCCCTGCGCGGCAAGCCCCTCAACTGCTACGGGCTCACCAAAAAGGTGGTGTACGAGAACGAGGAGTTCAACCTGCTGCAAGCCGCCCTCAACATCGAGGACGGCCTCGACGGGCTGCGCTACAACAAGGTCATCGTGGCCACCGACGCCGACGTGGACGGCATGCACATCCGCCTGCTCATGATCACGTTCTTCCTGCAATTCTTCCCCGAGCTCATCAAGAAGGGCCACGTCTTCATCTTGCAGACACCCCTGTTCCGCGTGCGCAACAAGAAGAAAAAGACGGGCCGCGCAGCCGCCGCGGGCAAGGCCACAGCCGGCGAGGCCGTGCTCCGCAAGGTGCGCACGAGCGACCGCTCCGAGTTTGAAACGGTCTACTGCTACAACGACGAGGAGCGCCAGGCAGCCATACGGCGCCTGGGCCCCGACCCCGAGATTACGCGCTTCAAGGGGCTGGGCGAAATCTCGCCCGAGGAGTTCAAGCACTTCATCGGCCCCGACATACGCCTCGAACAGGTGACGCTCCACAAGGGCGACCAGGTGGCCAGCCTGCTCGAATACTACATGGGCAAAAACACCCCCGAGCGCCAGAACTTCATCATCGATAACCTCGTGGTCGAGGAGGATCCCGTCGAAGAGGAGCCCGCCCCGGCCGCAGCAACCCGTTAAAACCCCGGTCATGGACTCTCACGACCCCCAACGCAAAGTAGCCATCTTCCCGGGCTCGTTCGACCCCTTCACCGTGGGCCACGCCAGCATCGTGGAGCGCGGCCTGCCCCTGTTCGACGAAATAGTCATCGGCGTGGGCATCAACGAAAACAAACGCGCCCTGTACAGCAGCGACCGCCGCGTCGAGGCCATCAGCCGCCTCTATGCCCACGAGCCCCGCGTGCGCGTCGAGGCCTACGACGACCTCACCGTCGACTTTGCCCGCCGCTGCGGCGCCAGCTTCATCCTGCGCGGCCTGCGCTCGGTCAAGGACTTCGAGTATGAGCGCGACATCGCCAACATGAACCACCGCCTCACGGGCATTGAGACGGTGCTACTCTTCACCGAGCCCCACTATTCGAGCATCTCGTCGAGCGTCGTGCGCGAGCTCATCGCCTTTGGCAAGGACGTGCGCGACTTCCTGCCCGCACCCCGCCCCGAGGCCGGCGCCGACGCGCGCTGACGGCAGCGGACTCGCGCGCACGCGTATATATATAATGTGTCACACCCCTTTTTACCCCTTATACTGATTTGAAAACGTTTGAAGAACTTGGCGTCTCGGAGGAAATCCGCCGCGCCATCAGCGAAATGGGCTACGAAAACCCCATGCCCGTACAAGAAGAAGTGATCCCCTACCTCCTGGGCACGGGCAACGACGTCATCGCCCTGGCACAGACGGGTACGGGCAAGACGGCCGCCTACGGCCTGCCCGTGCTCCAAAAAGTCGACCCCGCCGACCGCCGCACGCAGGCCGTCATCCTGAGCCCCACACGCGAGCTCTGCCTGCAAATTGCCGGCGACCTGAAAGACTATTCGCGATACATTGACGGCCTGCACGTGCTGGCCGTCTACGGCGGCTCAAGCATCGAGAGCCAGATACGCACCCTGCGCAAGGGGGCCCAGGTCATCGTGGCCACCCCGGGACGCCTCATCGACCTCATGAAGCGCGGCGTGGCCAAGCTCGACGCCGTCGAAAACGTCGTGCTCGACGAAGCCGACGAAATGCTCAACATGGGCTTCACCGACAGCATCGACGCCATCCTGGCGGGCGTGCCCGAAGAGCGCAATACGCTCCTCTTCTCGGCCACCATGAGCAAAGACATCGAGCGCATCGCCAAAAACTATCTGCACGACTACAAGGAGATAGTCGTCGGCTCGCGCAACGAGGGCGCCGAGAACGTCAACCACATCTACTACCTGGTGCACGCCAAAGACAAGTATCTCGCCCTGAAACGCCTCGTCGACTACTATCCCAAAATCTACGCCATCATTTTCTGTCGCACCCGCCTCGAAACGCAAGAGGTGGCCGACCTCCTCATACGCGACGGCTACAACGCCGACTCGCTCCACGGCGACCTCTCGCAGGCCCAGCGCGACCTGACGATGCAGAAGTTCCGCCAGCACCGCCTGCAACTGCTCGTGGCCACCGACGTGGCCGCACGCGGACTGGACGTCGAGGACCTCACGCACGTCATCAACTACGGCCTGCCCGACGACGTCGAAAACTACACCCACCGCAGCGGGCGCACCGGGCGCGCGGGCAAGCGCGGCACGAGCCTCAGCATCATCCACCTACGCGAGAAGGGCAAGGTGCGCGTCATCGAAAAGGTCATCGGCAAGAAGTTTGAGGCCGGGCAGCTCCCCGAACCCAAAGAGATATGCACCAAGCAGCTCTACCACGTCATCGACCAGCTCGAACGCACGGCGGTCGACGACGCACAGATAGCCCCCTTCCTGCCCGAGGTGTACCGCAAGCTCGAATGGCTCACCAAGGAAGACCTCATCAAGCGCGTCGTGAGCCGCGAGTTCGGACGCTTCCTGCAATACTACGCCAACGCACCCGAAATTGAGGTGCCCGCCGACCGCTCGCGCCAGCGCGACAAGGAGCGCCGCCCCGCACGCGAGCCGCGCAGCGGCGAGGCCCGTCCGCGCACCGAGCGCAACCGTGCCGACCGCACACCCGAGGAGGGCTACACGCGCCTCTTCATCAACCTGGGCAAGCGCGACAACTTCTACGCCCGCGAAATCATCAACCTCGTCAACCGCTACGTCAAGGGACAGGTGGAGATAGGCCGCATCGACCTGACCACCAACTGCTCTTTCTTCGAGGTGCCCAGCGAATATGCCGAGACCGTCATGCACAAGATGGCCCGCGCCAAGGTGGGCGAGCGACGCGTCGTTGTCGACTGGGCCGACCGCGAGCCGCGCGACGCCGCACGGCGCCCCCGCCGCCCGCGCGCCGAGGCCGACGCGGCCGGCAGCAAGGGCAAGAAGGCGAAAACGTATAAGAAAGACGACTGGAAACAGTTTTTCGAAAGCTGACAGCGCCAACCACACCTTATATATATAGCACCATCATGACCCGAACGCTACGCACCGCGCTGCTCGCCGCCACGCTCTGGGCGGCAGCCGCCACGCTGCCCGCCCAGAACCTGCTGCTCAGGCTCGGCGGCGGACTGGCCTCGCAGGGCACCGACGCACGCCCCGTGGGCGCCTTCCAGATAGGCGTGGGCTACGAATACGAGTTCGACCAGCACTGGACGTTCGCCCCCTCGCTCGTGTTCTACGGCAAGGGGTGGAAGGAGAAAGACCGCCTCGTGCCCGTGCTCGACGACAACGGAGCGCCCGTGACCGGCGACGACGGCGAGCCCGCCCAAAGCATCATGGACCGCTCGGCCACGGCCAACTATCTGGCCCTACCCCTCGCGTTCAACTACTACCTGCGCACGGGCACGAGCGGCTACGTGGTCTTCACGGCCGGCCCCTACGTGGCCTGCGGTCTGGGCGGAAAAATAAAAACGCGCGGCGACGCACGCGAACCCGGCAGCCGCAAGATGTACTACGAGGACAAAACCTTCGACGCCCCCGGCGCACGGCGCTTCGACGCCGGCATCACCTTCGGCGCGGGCTACCAGTTTCGCGGAGGCATCACCGTGGGCCTGCAAGGCGACTTCTCGCTCACGCCCTTTACCAGCGGGGGCGGGCGCAACCGCTCGGGCCTCATCACCCTGGCCTACAACTTCGGCTCCCGCCTCTGACGGCCGCACGAAATACCCACATTTAGGTATTGCACACGCGTGCCGACGGCCCTATCTTTGCACCTGTGAACTTACCACCTCCCGCGCGAGGGAACGGTGCGGAACCCGCAGCGTCGCGACGACAGCCGGGGACGACGAAGTTAAGTGAGAATTTAAATTGTTATGTCCATGTTCGCAAAAGGCCACCCGCCACAAGCCGGGTGGCCTTTGCCATTGTAAGGGCCCGGCCTCCGCCCTTCGCCACAACGCGCCGCAAAGCTTAAACTTCGTCAAAAACGATGATTTTCCCGGACCGTCCGCATTCTCGGCCCATTATTAATCCCTATATTTGTGCGCGATTTAAATCTACCATCAATCTATAACTTAACTTACAACCAACAAATTCTACTTCAATGAAAAAGTTGCATTACCTCTCAGCGTTCTTGCTGTTGGCAGCAGGGGCCACGAGTTCGTACGCACAGAAGTGGGTCGTAAACGACGGGGACGAGTACCTCACGTCCATCCCTGTTGGAGTTCCGGTTGCCCTCCACTCGGTCACCGGCAACGCCTACTTATGCGGAACGGGCAACGGCGTGTCCAACATTACGGACAACTGCGCTTTCGTATTCGAAGATGCCGGCAACGGCACCTATCGTCTGAAGCAATATGAAACAAATCTGTACTTTGGCGACCAGGAATTGGGCGGCACCTCCGACAGTTCCGACACACCTCCCTCGCAGAACCCGAGCGACTTCACGTGGATGACGGAAAATCCCGATGAAGCTTTCACATTCTTCGCCAACAACCCCAATCCAGAAGCCAGCGGCGAAGCAGGGGAAGTTGATTATGAAACAGCAAAGGGGCTGACAAGCGTCACCTACGAGGCTGAAAACATAACGCGCTACTTCATCTTCACGCGTTCCCCGCTGAAGAGCGACAACGTGGCCACATACCTCGGCTACTACAGCGCCAAGCCGTTCCTCTCTCCGTGGGTCGACACGAACCTCTGGACCGTCAGCAAGCTGAGCGAGGCCCCCGCCTTCTCGCAGCTGACGACCGTGTTGTCGGAGCTCTTCCCCAACAACGTCACGGCCGACAACTACCCCGTGGGCACCAACCCCGGCCAGATCTCGCAGGAGCTCTTCAACGAAGCCTCGGCCCTCGTGACCGAAGCACGCGGCTACACCTCTTCGACTGACGACGCAACCATCCTCGCCATGATCGAGAAGCTGCGCGCCATGAAGGAGCGCCTGAGCACGGAATACAACCCCGTTGTGGCCGGCTACTACTACTTCAAGAACTTCCGCTCCGACAACATCGGCGTCTATGCCGCTGCTAACGGTGTGAAGTGGACAGCTTCGTACGACTTCCCCGCTGAACCCGAAGTGGCCGACGCTGCTTACTTGTGGGAGCTCATCGAGGTGGACGGCGGCTTCGCCATCCGCAACTACGCCAACGGCGAGTATGTGAACGACTTCGCAAGCAACTCCACAATCATTCCGTTCACGGATACGCCCGTGGCTCACAAGTTCACCTACCAGCCCGGTAACGAAATGGGCCGTGGCGATGTGTTCAACATCTCCGCTGCCGATCACGCAAACGCCGCAACCTGGAACGCCGACCCCAACGGCAACATCGTTTACTGGGGCGCCATTGAGGCATCGGGCAACAGCTTCACGCTCCACCGCGTGGACGAGAGCGCCCTCGGCGGCTTGGCCGAACTGGTTGAGCAGAACCGTCTGAACGAAAACCTGACGAGCCTTTACAACGACGCCTTCTCCCTCTATCTGAGCGGCCGCCGCTTCACGAGCGATGCCACGCCCGACGGCGAATACCTCGCTCCCGGCTTGGCCGAAGACGGCTCGCTGCTGAGCTCCAACGCTCCTGAAACGACCGAAGGCGAAATTGCCAACGCTGTCGACCTTGACTTCGGTACCTACTTCCACTCTGCTTGGAGCAGCGATGCTTCTGTCGAAGCCGAGAACACGCCTCACTACATCCAGGCCAACCTGGCAGAGCCCGTTGAGACGGGTGCCATCACGTTGAAGATGACTCAGCGCTGGAAGAACGCCAACCAGGCCAACAACGCCCCCTCGGTTGTTGAGATCCAGGCTTCGACCGACGGTTCGACCTTTACGACCGTTCCCGGCTACATCAACACCACCGTTAACTACGCTTACAGCGCTACCCACAACGAAGAGACGCGCGAAAACGTGACGGCTCTGCTCAGCGTGGACGGTGTTCCCGCCGGCACCCAGGCCATCCGTATGATTGTCAAGGACACGCCTTCGCACGGCAAGAACGGCAAGGGCAACGTGTTCTTCTCGCTCTCCGAGTTCCACGTTTACGCTGCTACGTACAACACGGCTTCGCCCTACGAGCAGGTACCTGCCGAGATGCGCGCCGAGTTTGAAAAGCAGCTGGCTGCCGCCGAGGCTGAGCTCACCGCCGAGGCTGCTACGCAGGCCACCATCGACGCTCTGCAAGCTGCCTACAACAACATCCACGACAACATGCCCGAGCCCTCGATTGCCCGCGAAGCTGTTGAGGATGCCCGCACCTATCTCGAAACTGCCCAGGAAGGCGACGGTATCGGCTACTTCCGCGCAGGTGGCAAGGATGCCTTCAAGGCTGCCATCGACGAGCAGGAGGCTCTCATCTCCGACAACATGACGCTCGATCAGGTGAACTCCGTTGTCAGCGCCATCGACGCTGCCACCGCAGCCTTCGATGCTTACCTCATCCTGCCCGAAGAGGGTACGCTCTACACGGTTCAGGCCGGAACGAGCACGGCTGCTCTCGCCAACCAGTATCTCTACGCCGTCAACGTGAACACGGCTGCCAAGTGGGGTGGCTACGACTCGACGCCCGACGACGACCAGGATACGAGCGTTGACCCCGCTACCAACTATGCATACCTCTGGTTCGTTGAGAGCGTGGACGGCACCAACGTAACGCTGCGCAACCTCGGTACGGGCCTCTACGTGGGCAACCAGAACCAGCGCAACAGCGCCGTGCCCGTCACGATTGAGCCCACCACCGTCACGCTGCGCTATGCACGCACGGCCGGCCTGCTCAACGTCGTTGTGGGCGATGGCATGTACCTCAACTCGCAGGAAGGCTCGGGCAACTGGGTAGCCTGGAACGAGGCCAACGGCACCGACAACAGCGCCGTTAAGTTCACCGAGTTCACGGGCGACCTCACCACCACCTATGGCGCAACGAGCTTCACCCTCCCCGAAGGCAACGAAGTGCAGCTCCTCTGCATGCCGTACCAGATCTGGAACGGTACCGAGCAGAGCACGTTCTACACCGTGGCCGGTAAGGTTGGCGAAAACCTCTACTTCAGCCCCATCGAAGACGATTATGTTGAGGCAGGCGTGCCCTTCCTCTACGTTCCCGAGGCTACGCACACGGGCAACACCGACAACTTCAACGTAGCCGAGATTGGCGACGCCGTCAGCACCATCCCGACCTACGTAACCGAAGGCAAGAGCCTGAACGGTCTCTACGGTACGTTCACGAGCGTCACGCTCGGCTCGAGCTGCGGTACGTTCCACGCCGGCGACTTCTACGTAACCGACGCCAACATGGCCGACTACATCAAGGGCGTAGCTCCCTACCAGGGCTATCTGGGCGCAGGTATTCCTGAGATCGCCGAAAGCGAAGTGACGGACGACATGTACGTCGTAGCTGGTGGCGGCAACGTAACGGCCATCGAGAACGTAACGATCCAGAAGAACGAGAAAGTTGACGTCTACACCACCTCGGGTGTGCTCGTCCGCAAAAACGTTCTCTTCGGTACGGCCACGAACGGCCTGCCCGCCGGCATCTACATCGTTGGCGGCCAGAAAGTGCTCGTGAAATAAGCCGCACGGCTCACATCCAACCCCTTTCAGCGGGGCTGCTCCCACGGGAGCAGCCCCGCTTTTTGTTGCCCGCCTGCGGGGAAGCACCGGCATGGCCCGCCCCTGCGACGGAACAGCCCGCCGCACGCCTATTATAATATTACCGCCATGCGGCCCGCGGCGGAACGCGCCAGTTCAGCTGCACAAAGGGGCCCGAAATGGGCAAGTGGACTTGACAAACAGAGGGGGAAAAACGCCGAAAACAAGAAATGCAGGGGTTTCGGCCCGAAAACGTCCGTTTTTTCCGCAAAAACGCTTGGTGCGGCTTTGAAAAAAGCGGTACTTTTGGAGCGATAAACACTAAGTTTCACACAAAGTCTAAATGCACATGAAAAAAGTTCACTTATTTCTGTCGGCATTGGCGCTTTCGCTGATACCGGGAGGAAGCGATCTTTCCGCCCAAGACTACCAGTGGCGGGAAGACAAGCCCGTGAGTACGATCACACCCGGGCAACAAGTGGTTCTGCGCAGTGGTCAAGGCACGCAGAGCTTCTTGCAGGGAGGGTCGGTGTCGACTGACGGCAACAACAACAATGCTGTCTACACTTTTGAGGCAGCCGAACCTCTGGAAGACGGAACGTTGACGTACTACTTGAAGCAAGTCTCTACCGACAAGTACATTGCCAACGGACCCAACAACACTTCTTCAACGCCGACCTACACGGACGACCTGAACGACGCTTTCCGTTTCACGGCCAAAGCAGCGGTTTACTATACAACAAGCCAGGAGGCCGACCAGAACGACCTCTCCTGCGCCACCATCACGCCGCTCATCGAAGGTCAGACGGGTTTCATCTTCACGAACGTAAGCTTTTATGAAGGTGAGTCGGTACAGTGGATTTGCCACAACGGCGGTACGGGTGCCCTCCTGTACATGTACATCGACACGAATCTCTGGTATCTCTACGAAACGGAGAAGGCATCGGGCTACACGCTGTTGCGCAACACCATTACGTCGCTCTTCCCCGCCGGCGTAACGGAGGACAACTGGCCCGTGGGCGACGACCCCGGCCACATCAGCGCCGACGTGTTCCAGTCGTTGGTGGACGCTTACAGCGAGGCCAACCAGATGACGTCGTCGACGCCCGCCGAGGAATGCAACGCCATGGTTGAACGCCTCAAGCAGGTGTATGAAGAAGCCATGGCAGCCATGAAGCCCGTCGTGGCAGGCTACTACTACATGACGAACCATCGCGACGCAACGATGGGTGTACATGCAGGTACGAACGCCAACGGCGTGGAAGGCGTGCGCTGGACCTCGGGCTACGACTTCCCCGAAACGCCCGACATCGACGACGCCGCCTACATCTGGCAGCTCGAAGAGGCCGACGGCGGCTTCACCATCAAGAACTTCAGCAACGGACGCTACGTTGCCGACCGCAACGACATCTCGGTAATGTTGGAGTTCACCGACGAGCCCGTGGTTCACACCATCGTGCCCCAGACGGCCAACAACAAGGGTGCCCGCTTCAACATCCAGGCAGCCGACCATCCCAACATCAACACGTGGAACGCCGACCCGCAGGGGAACATCGTATATTGGGCCGGCAACAACGGTCAGGCCGACGGCAACTGCTTCACGCTCTACTCCATCGACGCCGCAGCCTTGGAAGGCATGACCGAAACGGTGCAGCAGAACAACCGCAACACGCAGCTCACCAAGCTCGTGGAAAACGCCAAGGCCAGCTTGAAGAACGCCCGCGGCTACGCCACCGAAGCTGAAAAGAACAGCGACTACACCGTGCCCGGCCTGGCCGACGCTGTCGAGTTCCTCTCCACCAACGCTCAGGAGCCCACCGAAGGCGCCATGGCCAACATCGTCGATGCCGACCTGAGCACCTACTTCCACTCCATTTGGAGCGCAGGCTGGGCCGAAGGCCACGACGAGAGCGAGGGCAACGCACCCCACTACCTGCAAGTGACGCTGCCGCAGCCCGTTTCGGGCGTAGCCCTGAAAATGACGAAGCGCTGGAAGAACGCCAACCAGGCCGACAACGCCCCGACGGTTGTCGAAATCCAGGCCTCGACCGACGGCGGCACGAGCTTTGCCACCGTCCCCGGCTACGAAGAAGCCACCATCAACTACCAGTATCCCGCCACGGTGGCCGAGGAAACGCGCCAGAACGTCACGGGCATCCTCTACGTTGAAGGCCTGCCCGAGGGCACGAACGCCCTGCGCATGGTTGTGCTCCACACCGTGAGCGACGGCGCCAACAAGATATCGGGTGCCGTGTTCTTCTCGCTCTCCGAGTTCCGCGTTTACGAGGCAGCCTACGATCCCGAGCTCTCCATCCTTGAAAAGGTGCCGGCCGAGATACGTGAAGCCTTGAACAACGCCATCGCCAAGGCCGAAGCCGAGCTGGCCGAAGAGAAAGCCACCGACGCCACCATCGCCGAACTGAGCGAGGCTTACGACGCATTCTTGGAGAACCTGCCCGACCCGCAGCGTGCCAAGGACGCCCTCGAGGCAGCCCGCTCGCTGCTCGAAACAGCCGTTGAGGGCGAAGGCCTCGGCTACTTCACCGCCGGCAGCAAAGCCACGTTCGAAGCAGCCATCAACGCCCAGGCCGGCCTCATCAAGGAAGCCATGACGCTCGACGAAGTGGAAAGCGTGACGGCAGCCATCGACGCCGCCACCGAGGAGTTCCTCAACGCCCTCATCACGCCCGAAGTCAACACGTTCTATGTCATCCGCAGCGCCACGTCGTCCACCGGCAACAACTACATGCTCTATGCCCAGAGCAACAGCGACGCCCAGAACCCCGTACGCGCCGGAGGCTACAACAGCGAGACGCAGGAAAGCACGGTCAACCCGAGCCAGAACCTCAACTACCTGTGGTACGTCGAGAGCAAGGAGGGCCGCAACATCACGCTGCGTAACGCCGGTACGGGCCTCTACATGGGCCATCAGGACGGCCTGAGCCAGCCCGTCTACTTCACCACCGAACCCACGCAGCTGCCCATCCAGTATGCCCGCACCGAGGGCTGCTTCAACATCGTCGTGGGCGCCGATGCCTCGGGTGCAAACATGTATTGCAACCTGCAAGGCGGCACGGGCCCGAACATGGTGGGCTGGACGTCGGCCAATGGTAACGACAACAGCGCCCTCAAGTTCGAGGCTACGTCGTTCGACTTCTACGGCATGAACGAACATGCCATCGACGGCAACGATGCCCAGATCATGTGCCTGCCCTACTCGATCTACGGCTACAACGACAATGCTGCCTTCTACGACATCGCCGGCTCCAGCACCGACGGCACGAAGCTCTACCTGCAACCCACGACCGACGAAATCCTCGAACCGGGCCGCCCGTTCGTCTACATCCCCAACGAGGGTGTTGAGCTCGACGGCTCCGACTACTTCTACGTAGTTGAAACGGGCGAGGACGGCACGACCATCCCGCAGCTCACGCTGACGGGCCTGAGCCACAACGGCCTGCAAGGCACCATCACGGGCGACACGATTGCCAACGGCCTGGGTGTCGTATCGAACGGCAAGCTGTATGTCACGACGGGCAACTACCGCAACAACGTAGGCGCCAACAGCGGCTGGGTAACGCCCGAGTATCCGAAAGACTTCGAGCCGGCAGAAGACCTGCCCTACTTCGAAATCAACGGTGAAATCAACGCCATCGACAACGTGACCCTCGTGAAGAACGAACGCGTCAACGTCTACACCGTAACGGGCGTAGCCGTACGCAAGGGCGTTCTGCGCAGCAATGCCACCGACGGCCTGCCTAAGGGCGTCTACATCGTGGACGGACAAAAGGTACTGAAGAAATAAGGTAAAGAGAAAATCTGAACCGACCTTTTCATAATCTACCCTGAAGGGGGCCGGCGCACACCAAGCGCCGACCCCCTTCTTCGTATGGCCGTGGGGCAGCGCGGGTGAGTGGCGGACTTCCCGTGCGGGTGGGGGCGTGACGCTTACCACGCGGCTCACGGTGTGCGGGCTGCGTGGCTGCCGACCCCATAGGGGTCGCACTATTGATAACCGCGGGTAAGCGAAGCGCACCCGCGGACAGGAACTTCCACACAACTCCGACCCCAGGGGGGGTCGCACTTCACTTCCGCACCGTGCGGGCTCAGATTGGCATTGCTTGGGGCCTTGGCGGATGGTTTGTACAGCGCCCGCCGCGGGTGCGCCTACGGCTTACCCGCGGCGACTGACGTTGGACCCCTATGGGGTCCTCATATCTATATGGCTCCTTTCCGCGGGTTCGCCTATGGCTCACCCGCGGTTATCAATGGTTCGACCCCTATGGGGTCGTCTGCCTCGCGGTGTGGCTTCGCGCTGTGGCGGACATTCTGCCGCACGGGGGATGCTGTGCAGCGAGGCGTGGCGGCCTCGAAGAGGCCGAGCTATGAGTAGCCTCGGGTGGAGCGAAGCGGAACCCGAGGTGAGCGGTCAGAGGAGATGGCGGCCTCGAAGAGGTCGCTATGCCCGCGGCGGCGTATGGCATAAACGCCTCTTCGAGGCTCTTCGCAGAGGAGGAGCCCGTTCCGCGGGTTCCGCTTCGCTCCACCCGCGGTTACTGATAGCTCGGCCCCCTTGGGGCCGCTCGTGCTGCGCCCCCACAATCCCATCTGTGGGCCATCCGGGCGGTGAGAGACGCGATGAATCGCGTCTCTACGTGGCGGACTTCCCCTGCGGGTGGGTGGCTATGACGGGCCGCCGCGCGCGGCTGTGCGCTATTTGGCAAACCGTTAATGCGGACACCCAGCTCCGCCCGCATTCCAGCGTTGGAAAGGCGGCGCGATGGGGTGCGCGGGGCGATCCATCCCATGGATGCGCCGACCCATCCCTTGGATCGGCCGATCCATCCCTTGGATTTTCGCTTCCATGGGCACTTTCGGGGTGAAAATTGGGGCCGATTTGTGCCATATAGTGGCGAAAATGGCGTTTTTCGGCGTCCTTGCGGCGGGACTTCGCAGGGATATGGCTGAAACACAAGGGTTTCCATTTTTCGCTTATTTGCGAGCGTCGGCGCGGGCGCTCGCAAATAAGCGATTCTCCGTGTTAAAAAACGAGGGGCGGACGGCGTTTTGTGGGGCTCGAAATGGGCGGGAGGTTTCGCCGTGTCGCAAAATTTCGCTACCTTTGCTAAGTTTATTGCGGCCACGTGCCGCCCCTACCGAAAGACAAAGAAGAAACGACAGATATGGAAGAAATTGAGAAGACGGGCGCGGACTATTCCGCCAGCAACATCCAGGTGCTCGAAGGCCTGGAAGCCGTGCGCAAGCGCCCCGCCATGTACATCGGCGACATCAGCGAAAAAGGCTTGCACCACCTGGTGTACGAAACCGTGGACAACTCGATCGACGAGGCCTTGGCGGGCTACTGCACGCACATCGAGGTGACCATCTGCGAGGACAACTCCATCATCGTGCAGGACAACGGACGCGGCATCCCCGTGGACATGCACCCCAAGGAGCACCGCTCGGCGCTCGAAGTGGTGATGACGGTGCTGCACGCCGGCGGCAAGTTCGACAAGGGGTCGTACAAGGTGTCGGGCGGACTGCACGGCGTGGGCGTTTCGTGCGTCAACGCGCTGTCGACAAGGATGCTCTCGCAGGTGTTTCGCGACGGCAAAATCTATCAGCAGGAATATGCCAAGGGCAAACCGCTCTACCCCGTCAAGGTGGTGGGCGATACGGAGCTGCGCGGCACGCGCCAGCAGTTCTGGCCCGACGCGTCGATCTTCACGACGACGACCTACCGCTACGACATCCTGGCCAACCGCATGCGCGAACTGGCCTTTCTGAACGCGGGCATCACCATCACGCTCACCGACCTGCGCCCCGACGACGAGGGCCAGACGCGCCGCGAGGTGTTCCACTCCGACCTGGGCCTACGCGAGTTTGTGCGCTACATCGACTCAAGCCGCACGCATCTCTTTGACGACGTCATCTACCTGAACACCGAAAAGAACGGC
The DNA here is from genome assembly GCA_949297215.1 of uncultured Bacteroidales bacterium. Lineage (GTDB taxonomy): Bacteria > Bacteroidota > Bacteroidia > Bacteroidales > Bacteroidaceae > Alloprevotella. The sequence continues at coordinate 63,083 of CASFRV010000004.1, forward strand.
ACGCCCATCGAGGTGGCCATCATGTACAACACGTCGTTTGGCGAGAACATCCATTCGTACGTCAACAACATCAACACCATCGAGGGCGGCACGCACCTGGCAGGTTTCCGCATGGCCCTGACGCGCGTGCTGAAGAAATATGCCGAGGAAACGGCGGCCAAGCAAATCGAAAAGGCCAAGGTGGAGATTTCGGGCGAGGACTTCCGCGAAGGCCTCACGGCCGTCATCTCCGTCAAGGTGGCCGAGCCGCAGTTTGAGGGACAAACCAAAACGAAGCTGGGCAACAGCGAGGTGACGGGCGCCGTCAACCAGGCCGTGGGCGAGGCCCTGACCTACTATCTCGAAGAGCACCCCAAGGAGGCCAAGCTCATCGTCGACAAGGTCATCCTGGCCGCCACGGCACGCATCGCGGCCCGCAAGGCGCGCGAGAGCGTGCAGCGCAAGAGCCCCATGTCGGGCGGCGGCCTGCCCGGCAAACTGGCCGACTGCTCCGAGAAGGACCCGGCGCTGTGCGAGCTCTTCCTCGTCGAGGGCGACTCGGCCGGCGGCACGGCCAAGTCGGGACGCAGCCGCGCCACGCAGGCCATCCTGCCCCTGCGCGGTAAGATACTGAACGTGGAGAAGGCCATGTGGCACAAGGCCTTCGAGAGCGACGAAGTGAACAACATCATACAGGCCCTGGGCGTGCGCTTCGGCCTGGGCGAGGACAGCAAGGAGGCCAACATCGACAAACTGCGCTACCACAAGATCATCATCATGACCGATGCCGACGTCGACGGCTCCCACATCGACACGCTCATCATGACCCTCTTCTTCCGCTACATGCCCCAAATCATCCAGGAGGGATACCTCTACATAGCCACGCCGCCCCTCTACCGCTGCAAGAAGGGCTCGGTGGAGGAGTATTGCTACACCGACGCCGACCGCCAGCGCTTCATCGAGAAGTATGGCAACGGGCAGGAAAACAGCATCAGCACGCAACGCTATAAAGGTCTGGGCGAGATGAACGCCAAACAGCTGTGGGAAACCACCATGTGCCCCGAGACGCGCCTGCTGAAACAGGTGACCATCGACAACGCCGCCGAGGCCGACTACATCTTCTCGATGCTCATGGGCGAGGACGTGGGCCCGCGCCGCGAATTTATCGAGCGCAACGCCACCTACGCCAGCATCGACGCCTGACGCCCCCACACCCCTCACCGCCCACGGCGGACGCCCGCACCCTGCGGACGTCCGCCGTGGCGCGTTATGCGGGGGATGGTGAAACGGTGCCGCTCGGGGCAAGCCCCGCACCAACATTCTTCCTCCGCGCCGGGCCATCCGGGCGGTGAGAGACGCGATGAATCGCGTCTCTACGTGGCGGACTTCCCGTGCGGACGAGGGGGGCGATGTTTCCGCGAGGCAGGCGGCCTCGAAGAGGCCGGGCTATTAGTAACCTCGGGTGGAGCGCAGCGGAACCCGAGGTGGGCGACGGAGAGCATGTCGGCCTCGAAGAGGTCGCTATGCCCGCGGCAGCGTCTGGCATAGACGCCTCTTCGAGGCTATCTTTGTTATGGGTGCCTGTACCGCGGGTTCCGCTACGCTTCACCCGCGGTTACTGATAGCCCGGCCCCCTTGGGGCCGCTCGTGCTATGGCGGCCGGCAGCATGGGGCGGAGATGGTGGCGGTGAGGCTGGATGTCCGCTGCGGGTGAGACGCGATTCATCGCGTCTCACCCGCTCGGGGCAAAGCCCCGCCACGACATTCTTCCCTGCCCCGCCGGAACCTGTCGCCGCTGCACGCGGCATATATTATATATGGTGGCCCTGTCGCGCTCGAAAGCCGCGGGCAAAGGGCAGAAGCATAAGAGACGTTAAAGTTTTTCGGACTCACTTTCAGCACATTGGCCGCTTGGAGGGGCCGTTTGTCCGCACGCTGCGGACAAGAGCGGACGGCGTTACGACGGGGCGTCGTATCTTTGCACCGTGCCCCGGGAAAGACCCCGGCCGGGCAGAGGCGACGGAGCGCCGCAACCGCTTGCCTCGCGGGACACAACGGCGGCAAAAGGCAACCAGCCTGTCCAAAAATTTATGTTCAACCCTTTAAAAAACTTTTTCGTTATGATTACCTACAAAACCGTGAAACGCAGAAACCCGTCGACCGCAAGTGTGAAGTATTATGCCGCCGTGTGCGACACGCGGCCCTTCGAACTGGAAGACATCGCCGGCCAGATTCAGGCCAAGTGTACCATCCACGCATCGGACGTGCTGGCCGTCCTGCGCTGTTTGCAGGAAACGATTATCGAAGGCCTGCGCGACGGCAAGTCGGTGCGGCTGGGCGATCTGGGCTGCTTCCGCCCCACGGTGAGCAGCGAGGGCTTCGACACGCCCGACGAAGTGACGGCCAAAGCCATCAAGCGCGTCAAGGTGACGTTCTACGCCAACCGCAAGATTTTCGAGGCCATCAAGGTGAGCAACCCCTCGGTGAAGTTCCGCAGCGTGCTGGAAGCTGCCGCCGACAACACCGCCGACACCGAGGAAGACGCCGGCCAATAACCCGCCAAGGGCTGACGCCCCGACGTCTGCACGACATGCCCGCCGGCCACGCGGCCGGCGGGCTTTCTTTCCAACCCTAAGAAAAACCGAAACACCATGAACAACGAAACACTGACCCTGGCGGGAGGCATCACCGAATGGGGCTTCCTGGCCGTGGCGGCCGGGGCCTATCTGACGCTCTCGACCGCCCTGATGGCCGCGTGCTTCCGCTGGCTGCGGCGGCTCGTGGACAACGTGATGCAACGCAGCGAAGAACGCCTGGACCGCCTGCTCGAAACGGCGGGGCGCCAAAGCGACCTGCTGTCCGAGGTGGCCGAGGCGCTGCGGCCGCTCTCGCTCTCGCAGGCACGCACCGTGGGCAGCGCCGTGCTGAGGGCCGAGGCCTTGAGCACCGGGCAGGCCGTGGCGCAATGGGCTCCCACCGGGCACGACGACGCCGCGCTTCTGAACCGCCGGGCACGGACGGCGGCCGAGCGCTGCCTGAGCTCCGTGCGTGCGCTGATGAACCATTTCCACTACCGCGGCCGGCGCCTCTCGGCCTATACCGACGATGGCTGGGCCGACGTCGTGGCCGAAGCGGCCGCGCGCGAGGCCCGCGCTCCGGCCGGCACGGCGACGGGCGGCATCGGCCGGGCGTTCGATGGGCTCATTGCCGACTTCTACCGACGCCTGGACGCATAGCAAGCGCACGGCGCCGGGGCGCGTGCGGCAGGTGCGGCCGAGGCGGTCGGCGGCGAAAGGCGTCGGCGGCCGGCCGACGGCAAGACACGGCCGATGCGCGCCACCGGCACGCACCGCGGTGACGGCGGGAGCGGGCTCCGCGTCAAAAAAGGCCGGGCAACGGGGCCCATACCGAATTTTATTTCTACTTTTGCCGGTTGGAATACTAATTTTCAAAAACATAGCATCGTTTCCATCGGATTTATGAAACAGTACAAGCTCACGAACAACCTGCTGGGTTGGCTCACGTTTGCCATCGCCGCCTTTACCTACTGCTCCACCGTGGAGCCGACGGCGAGCTTCTGGGACTGCCCCGAGTTCATCACGACGGCCTATAAGCTGGAAGTGGGCCACCCGCCCGGCGCCCCGTTCTTCATGCTGACGGGCAACTTCTTCTCGCAGCTGACAAACGACCCGGGCCACGTGGCTTTCATGGTGAACATCATGTCGGCGCTGCTCTCGGCCTTTTGCATCCTGTTCCTGTTTTGGAGCATCACGCACCTGGCGCGCAAGCTCCTCTGCAAGGACGGCGTCGTCACGTCGTGGCGGCAAACGCTGCTCATCATGGGCTGCGGCCTGACGGGCGCGCTGGTGTACACGTGGAGCGACACGTTCTGGTTCTCGGCCGTCGAGGGCGAGGTGTATGCCTATTCGTCGATGTTCACGGCCCTCGTGTTCTGGCTCATCCTGAAATGGGAAGACCACGCCGACGAGCCCCACTCCGACCGCTGGCTTGTGCTCATCTTCTACCTGACGGGCCTGGCCGTGGGCGTCCATCTGCTCAACCTGCTCTGCCTGCCGGCCATCGCCCTGGTCTACTACTTCAAGAAGAACCCCGGTGCCACGACGAAAGGCTCCGTCATGGCGCTGCTCGTGGGCATCCTGCTCGTGGCCGTCGTGCTCTATGGCGTCGTGCCGGGCATCGTGAAGATGGGCGGCTGGTTTGAGCTGTTCTTCGTGAATACCATCGGCCTGCCCTTCAACTCGGGCCTCGTGGTCTACATCTTCGTGCTCATCGGCGTGGTGCTCTCGGCCATCTACTTCACCAACAAGACCAACCGCCGGCGCATGGTGGTGCTCTTCACGCTCTCGGTGACGCTGCTGGGCATCCCCTTCTACGGCCGCGGCGCGGGCTCGCTCGTCCTGGGCCTTGTCCTGCTGGCAGTGCTGGTGTGGGTGCTCCTCTATAAGAACAAGGACGGCGTCTACGTGGTGCGCCGCCGCTTCATGAACACGGCCCTGCTCTGCATGCTCATGCTGATGATCGGCTACTCGTCGTATGCCATCATCGTGATACGCTCGGTGCAAAATCCCCCCATGGATCAGAACTCACCCGAGGACATCTTTACGCTGGGCACCTATCTGAACCGCGAGCAATACGGCTCTAAGCCGCTGCTCTACGGACAGGCCTACACCGCACAGCCCACCGACATGAGCACCAAAAAGGTATATCAGCGCCACGAAAAGACCTCGCCCGACGAAGCCGACCGCTACGACGAGGTGGAGGTGAACGACCAATACATCTACCCGTCGGAGCTCTGCATGCTCTTCCCCCGCATGCACTCGGCCGCCCACGCCCAGGCTTATGAGGACTGGCTCGGCGGCGTGAAGAAGCGCGACGTGACCTTCACGGCCAAAGACCGCGAGGGCAACGTGCTGGCCACCGACTTCGGCCAGGTGCCCACGCAATGGGACAACCTGCGCTTCTTCCTGTCGTACCAGGTAAACTTCATGTACTGGCGCTACTTCATGTGGAACTTCGCCGGCCGCCAGAACGACATCCAAGGCTACGGCGAGCTGGAACATGGCAACTGGATTACGGGCATACCCATGATCGACAACGCCCTGTATGGCGACCAGGACGCCCTGCCCGACGAGCTCAAGGAGAACAAGGGCCACAACGTGTTCTATTGCCTGCCGCTGCTGCTGGGCATCATCGGCCTGTTCTGGCAGGCCTACCGCGGCAAAGAGGGCATCCGCCAGTTCTGGGTGGTTTTCTTCCTGTTCTTCATGACAGGCCTGGCCATCGTGCTCTACCTGAACCAGACACCGCAGGAACCGCGCGAACGCGACTACGCCTATGCAGGTTCGTTCTATGCCTTTGCCATCTGGGTGGGGCTGGGCGTGGCAGCGCTGGCCAGGCTGCTCGAACGCTGCAAGCTGAAGCAGACGGCGGCATCGGCCATCGCCGTAGTGGCCGGCGTGTGCGTGCCCTTGCAGATGGTGAGCCAGACGTGGGACGACCACGACCGCTCGGGACGATATACGTGCCGCGACTTCGGAGCCAACTATCTGAACACGCTGCCCGAGAAGGGTAATCCCGTCATCTTCACCAACGGCGACAACGACACCTTCCCGCTCTGGTACAACCAGGAGACCGAGGGCGTGCGTACCGACACACGCGTGTGCAACCTCTCGTATCTGCAAACCGACTGGTACACCGACCAAATGCGCCGCCCGGCCTACGACTCGCCCGCCCTGCCCATCACGTGGGAGCGCAGCGAATACGTCGACAACATGGGCCACGACATCTTCTACGTGCATCCCGAGCTGAAAGGCGAGCTCGACGCGCTGAAAGAAGCCAACCCCGACACCGACCCCTACGAGTTGCAGTTCATCATCGACAACTTCGTGCGCAACCCCCAGATAGGCTTCATCCCGACCGACTCCATCGTGATGAGCGTCGACAAGAAAGCCGTGCTGGCCTCGGGCATGATGCTGCCCTACGGCCCCGACTCGATCCCCGACAAGATGCACATCAGCCTGAAAGGCAAACGCATCGTGACACGCAGCGAGATGATGATCTACGAAATGCTCGTCCACAGCAACTGGACGCGGCCGCTCTACATGAGCGTCACGCTGGGCGAAGACAACTACGCCGGGCTGAAAGACTATCTCGTGCTTGAAGGACTGGCTCTGCGCGTGACACCGTTCGCGTTGGGTGGTGGCGCCATCGACACGGACAAGATGTACGACAACCTGATGAACAAGTTCAAGTTTGGCGGCATCAACAAGGGCGGCGTTTACCTGGACGAAACGACCACCCGCATGTGCTATACGCACCGTAACATGTTTGTTCTGCTGGCCAAGCAGCTGCTGCGCGAAGGCAAACGCGACAAGGCACTGGCCGTACTGCGAAAATGTAAGGAAGTGCTCCCGCCGGAAGTCGCCCGCTACAACCTCTTCGGCGTGGGCTACGACTACGAGCAAGGCCTCTTCGACCTGCCCGAACTGTGGCACCAGGTGGGACAGAACAAGGAGTCGGAGCGCGTTCTGCTGCAACTGGCCAACGACGCACGGCAATACATCACGTGGTACAACACGCTGAGCCCCCGACGCCTCACGCGCTACCACAGCAACGCCTCGCGGCAGTTCACCTACCTGAGCGCCGCCGTGCGCGGCCTGCAACGCTGCGGTTCGAAGCGCGCCAAGGAGTTTGAAGACTACCTGAACCGCGCCTACGAAACGCCCGCCGGCCGCATGTATGTCGACGCCATGATGCAACAGTTCTCCGACTTGCAGGGCGCATGATCATCGAACAACCGGCCAAGTTCCTGCGATGGATCTATCCGCGCGCCCTTTGGCGCATGGACAAGCGGGAACACGCCGTCTACCTCACGTTCGACGACGGCCCCATCCCCGAGGTGACGCCATGGGTGCTCGACGTGCTGAAACACTACGGCGTACGAGCCACCTTCTTCATGGTGGGCGACAACGTACGCAAGCACCCGGCCGAGTTTGAGATGGTGCGCGCCGCCGGCCACCGGCTGGGCAACCACACGTTCAACCACATCGGCGGGCTGCGCCATGGCATCCGCAGCTACCTGCGCAACGTCGACAAGGCGAACGAACTGATAGGTACCGACCTGTTCAGGCCTCCACATGGCTGGATGAAGTGGGAACAGTACATAGCCGTGCGGCAGAAATACCGCGTCGTCATGTGGGACCTCGTCACGCGCGACTATTCCACCCTGCTCAACGGCCGCGACGTGCTGCTCAACGTCAGGCGCTTTGCCCGCAACGGGAGCATCATCACGTTCCACGACTCGCTGAAAAGCCAGGACAAGCTGCTCTACGCCCTGCCGCGCAGCATCGAATGGCTGCTCTCGCAGGGATACGCGTTCCGCGTGTTCGACTGACAGCGAGAGCCCGCGACGCTCCTTACCGAACGCAACACATGAACATTCTTTCCTCTCTACAAGTGAAAACCGAGGCCAAACGCCTCGGTTTTTCTGCATGTGGGCTGGCCCCCGCCGCCCCCCTGCCCAAGGAGCGGGCCGCAGCGCTGCACCGCTGGCTGGCGGCAGGCATGCACGGCGGGATGGGCTATCTGGAACGCCACGCCGCCCTGCGCCTCGACCCCACGCTGCTCGTGCCGGGGGCCAGGACGGTGGTGAGCGTGGCGCTCAACTACTACCCCGCCGCGACGCCGCCCGAGGGAGGCTTCCGCCTGGCCCGCTACGCCCTGGGGCTCGACTATCACGACGTCGTTCGCCGGCGCCTGCGGGCCCTGCTCTCCGCCATCGGTGCCGAGGGCGAGGGGCGCCCCTGCTGCGACACGGCCCCCGTCGACGAGCGCTACTGGGCCGTGCGCTGCGGCCTGGGCTGGCAAGGGCGCAACGGGCAGCTCATCGTCCCCGGCGCGGGCAGCTACTTCTTCCTGGGCGAGCTCATCCTCACGCTCCCCGCCGACCGCTACGACTCACCCGTCGCCCCGCGCTGCGGCACATGCCGCAGCTGCATTGAAGCGTGCCCCGGCGGCGCCCTCAACGGCGACAGCACGATGGACGCGCGGCACTGCCTCTCCTACCTCACCATCGAACGGCGCGGCCCCCTGCCCCCGGGGACGGGCCGGCTGATGGGCCGCTGCTTCTACGGCTGCGACCGCTGCTCCGAGGCCTGCCCCTGGAACCGCTTCGCCCGGCCCACGAGCGTCGAAGCCTTCGCCCCCCGCCCCGGCCTGCTCGACATGACGGACGAAGCGTGGCTCCGCCTCACACCCGAGCAATACCGCACGCTGTTCAAAGGCAGCGCCGTGAAACGCGCCAAATACGAAGGCCTCGTGCGCAACATCCGCGAGGCCGCCGGCCTGTGAGACACCCCAAACTGCCCACAGCTCGCCAAAAACGACCTGCATCCCGCCGGGCGCCAAAAAAGCGGCGCGGCGATGGGCATCGTCTCAAAATAAATTCCTAATTTTGCGCGATTTATAGACGTATACGAACTAATTTTAAGACAATAAACCGATGAACGTGATTACCAAGACCGTCTCGCTGCCCGATGGGCGCACCATCAGCATCGAGACCGGCAAGCTGGCCAAGCAAGCCGACGGCGCCGTCATGCTCCGCCTGAACAACACGATGCTGCTGGCCACAGTGTGCGGCGCAAAGGACGCCGTCCCCGGCACGGACTTCATGCCCCTGCAATGTGACTACAAGGAAAAATACGCCGCCGCCGGGCGCTTCCCCGGAGGCTTCACGAAACGCGAAGGCCGTGCCGGCGACTACGAAATCCTCACCTCGCGTCTGGTCGACCGCGCGCTGCGCCCCCTCTTCCCGAGCGACTACCACGCCGAAGTCTACGTCAACATCACGCTCTACTCCGCCGACGGCGTAGACATGCCCGACGCTCTGGCAGGCTTTGCCGCCTCGGCCGCCCTGGCCTGCTCCGACATTCCTTTCGAAGGCCCCATCTCTGAGGTGCGCGTGGCCCGCATCGACGGCCAATACGTCGTCGACCCCACGTTCGAGCAGCTCGAAAACGCCGACATGGACATCATGGTGGGCGCCACCGAGGAGAACATCATGATGGTCGAGGGCGAAATGAAGGAAGTGAGCGAGGCCGACCTGCTCCAAGCCCTCAAAGTGGCCCACGAAGCCATCAAACCCATGTGCCGTTTGCAGAAAGAGCTCATGAAGGAGCTGGGCACCGACGTGAAGCGCGAATATTGCCACGAGGTGAACGACGAGGAGCTGCGCGAGCAGGTGAAGCAGGAATGCTACGCCCCCGCCTACGCCATCGCCGAAGCCGGCGACCACGACAAGCACCAGCGCGAAGAGGCCTTCAGCAAGATCCGCGAGGACTTCAAAGAGCGCTATGCCGAAGCACACGCCGACCTCACGCCCGACGAACTGGAAGAAAAGAACACGCTCATCGACCGATACTATCACGACGTGGAACGCGACGCCATGCGCCGTTGCATTCTGGACGAAGGCAAGCGTCTGGACGGCCGCGCCACCACCGACATCCGCCCCATCTGGTGCGAAATCGACCCGCTGCCCGCCCCCCACGGCTCGGCCATCTTTACCCGCGGCGAAACGCAGTCGCTCTCCACGTGTACGCTCGGCACGAAGCTCGACGAAAAGCTCGTCGACGACGTGCTTGACAAGAGCTACATGCGCTTCCTGCTCCACTACAACTTCCCGCCCTTCTCCACGGGCGAGGCCAAGGCCCAGCGCGGCGTGGGCCGTCGCGAGATTGGCCATGGCCACCTCGCCTGGCGCGCGCTGAAAGGCCAGATTCCTGCCGACTTCCCCTACACCGTGCGCGTGGTGAGCGACATTCTCGAATCGAACGGCTCGTCGTCCATGGCCACCGTCTGTGCAGGCACGCTCGCCCTGCTGGATGCAGGCGTGCCCATCAAGGCTCCCGTCAGCGGCATCGCCATGGGCCTCATCAAGAACCCCGGCGAGGACAAGTATGCCATCCTCTCCGACATTCTCGGCGACGAGGATCACCTGGGCGACATGGACTTTAAGACCACCGGTACGCTCAAAGGCCTCACCGCCACGCAGATGGACATCAAGTGCGACGGCCTGTCGTACGAAATCCTCGAAAAGGCGCTCATGCAGGCCAAGCAGGGCCGCGAGTACATCCTCTCCAAACTGACGGAGGCCATGCCCGCACCCCGCCCCGACTACAAGCCGCAGGTGCCCCGCATCGAGCAGTTCACCATCCCCAAGGAATACATCGGAGCCGTCATCGGCCCGGGCGGAAAGATTATCCAGGGCATGCAGGAAGACACCGGTGCCACGATTACCATCGACGAAGAAGACGGAGTGGGCAAGGTGCAGGTCAGCGCGCCCAACAAGGAAAGCATCGATGCGGCCGTGGCCAAGATACGCGCCATCGTGGCCATCCCCGAGGTGGGCGAGGTGTACGACGCCAAGGTCATCAGCATCATGCCCTACGGCTGTTTTGTCGAGTTCATGCCCGGTAAGGAAGGTCTGCTCCACATCAGCGAGATTGCATGGAAGCGCCTCGAAACAGTAGAGGAGGCCGGCATCAAGGAGGGCGACCACATCAGCGTGAAGCTCCTCGAAATCGACGAGAAGACGGGCAAGTTCCGCCTGTCGCACCGCGTGCTCGAAGAAAAGCCCGAAGGCTACGAAGAGCGCCCGGCCCGCCGTCGCGGCGGCGAGAGCCCCCGCGGCCCGCGCCACGAGCGCCGATAAGGCCCACCCGCGTGTAGCGGCCGTCAAGGCGCCGCCACACGTCGCACATACAACGCTCCTGCCCCGTCACGGGGCGGGAGCGTTTTCTTTTTTCCGCCGGCACAAAGCGCCGTCGCACAGCTTTTTTGCAACAAAAGTCCAAAAACGCACAACGACCGGGCCGGAAATGCCTATATTTGTTGCCGTAATACGCCTATCCCTTCTAAAAACGAAAAACGATGAAGAAGCTCCTGTTATCCCTCGTCTGCCTGTTTGCGGCCGCCGTCCCGGCCGCGGCCCAGACGCTGCCCGACTATCTGGCCGCCGCCGAGAAAGGCAACTTGCAGGCCATCTACAACGTGGCCCGCTGCTACGAGAACGGCTATGGCTGCGATGCCGACCAGCGCCTGGCCACCCAATGGTATCTGCGCGCCGCCGGCATGGGCCACGCCGATGCCCAGTACACCCTGGGCTACCGCTACGAGCAGGGCAAGGGCACCACGCGCGACCTCGAGCAAGCCGTCTACTGGTACGGCCAGGCCGCCAAGCAGGGCCAGGCCGCTGCCGCCTGCAACTTGGGCAGCTGCTACTACAACGGCACGGGCGTCGGCCAGGACTACCGCACGGCTGCCGCGTGGTACCGCCGCTCGGCCGAGGCAGGCTTTGCCGCAGGGCAATACAACCTGGCCGTGTGCCACAAGAAAGGCCTGGGCGTGGAGCGCAGCGACGCCGAGGCCGCCCGCTGGTACGCCAAGGCCGCCGCGCAAGGCTTCGCCGCCGCACAGTTTGCCCTGGGCGAGGCCTACGAGCAGGGCACGGGCGTGGGGCAGGACTTCCACGAAGCCTTCCGCTGGTACCGCGCCGCCGCCGAGCAGGGCCACGCCGGGGCGCAGTGCAACCTGGGCAGCTGCTACGACTACGGCGCCGGCGTGGAGCGCAACGCCGCGCAGGCCGTCGAGTGGTACCGCCGCGCCGCCGCGCAGGGCCTGCCCCGTGCCCAGTGCTATCTGGGCATCTGCTACGAGCAGGGCGTCGGCGTGGAGCGCAACGAGCAGGAAGCCGTGCGCCTCTACCTCGAAGCTGCCGGCCAAGGCAACAGCCAGGCGCAGTGTAACCTCGGCCTGTGCTACTACCGCGGCACGGGCGTGCGCCAAAGCTACGGACGCGCCGTCAGCTGGTACGAAAAGGCCGCCGCGCAGGACAACGCCCGCGCCCAATACAACCTGGGCGTGTGCTACGCCTACGGCCACGGCGTCAGGAAGGACTATCACGCCGCCGCCGACTGGTTCCGCCGCGCCGCCAACCAGGGCCTCACCGACGCGCAGTGTAACCTGGCCACCTGCTACGAGCTGGGCTGGGGCGTGCCTCGCGACGTCGGCCAGGCCTGCTACTGGTACGAGAAGGCCGCCGCACAAAACGACCCCGAAGCCATCAACGCCCTGAAGCGCCTGCGCCGCCAGTAGGCCCCGGGGCCGGTTGCAGCCGTCCGCGCCCAAAGGGTTCGGACGCAATGAAATAGCCATGCCCGCCGCCATAACCTGCGCGCGACGAAGACAAAAACCGTCCGCAGCGCTCGATTTTAACACGGAGAATCGAATATTTTCGACCAAGCGCGCCCTTGCTCGCAAATAAGCGAAAATCAGAACCGCCTGACGCTGAGGCATAAACACGCAAGGCCCTCCCGCAAACACCGCGGTGAGGGCCTTTTTTGCCACTATATGGCGCAAATCGGGGCCCATTTTCGATGGAAAAGTGCCCATGGAGAGAGATTTCCAAGGGATGGATCGGCCGATCCATGGGATGGAAACAGCAATCCATGGGACGAATCGACGCCATCACCCCATCGCGCCGCATTTCCAACGCTAAAACGCGGGCAACGGTGGGTGTCCGCATTAACAGAGTGCCATATAGCGCACAAGGCCACGCGGCGACAAAGGCGTACCCCCGTCCGCACGGGATGTCCGCCACGTAGCAACGCGATTCATCGCGTCGCTCACCGCCCGGATGGCCCACAGCGAGGGAAGAACGCCGAGGCGGGGCTACGCCCCGAGCGGGTGAGACGCGATGAATCGCGTCTCTACGCAGGCAAAATCCCGTGCGGCAGAAGGTCCTCCGCCACCCATACCCACACCGCGAGGCCTGCGCCCCCATCGGGGGCGAACTACTCTATAACCGCGGGTAAGCGAAGCGCGCCCGCGGAAAGACAACGCATATATATACGGGCCCCAAGGGGGTCCAACGCCCGCGAGGCGGGAACAACACAAGGAAACAGCACACCGCGAGGCAGGCGACCCCATAGGGGTCGAATTTTCGATAACCGCGGGTGAGCCAAAGGCGAACCCGCGGACAGGACCCCACACTATAAAGGGACCCCATAGGGGTCCAACTTCCCATTACCGCGGGTACGCCGCAGGCACACCCACGGACAGCGCGGCGCAGTCACCCGTCAAAGCCACGGACCACGCATCCCGCTGCCCGCACGACGTCGGGAGGAAGTGCGACCCCTATGGGGTCGGAATAGTGTGGGGGGGCCTGTCCGCGGGTGCGCTGCGCTTACCCGCGGTTATCAAAGGTGCGACCCCTATGGGGTCGGCAGCCGCGCGGCATGCACACAGTCAGCCGCTCGCTCATACATTTCCTGCGCGCTTTCCTTTTTCTTTCCACTCGTTTGCACTATCTTTGGCTTCGCCCAAGATAGGCGGCGGCTCGGAAAAGGAAAGAAAAACAAGGTTTTCCTTTCCTCTTCTCTCGCCTTGCACTATCTTTGCACCCGAAAAGACGAATGTGGATAGATTTGGCTGCTTGCAACCACAGAAAAAAATGCTAAAACGTCTGCCTGCGCTCCCCGCGGGGATGCTGCGGCAGGGCATTCTCCACGAAGCTCGCCACGCTTCATCTTTCACGTTTCTGCATCCATGCCCGGCGGCCGCTTCGGCCACGTTCGCTTTCCAACCTCCCGACGACGGCTACGCAGCCGGACGCGGGGAGGACAGACCCTTATTTATTCACCCCAAAACATCTCAACAGGAAATGGGTTACTTGTTTACATCCGAATCGGTGTCCGAGGGACACCCCGACAAGGTGGCCGATCAGATATCGGACGCCGTGCTTGACGAGCTGCTGGCCTTCGACCCCGGCTCGAAAGTAGCTTGCGAAACGCTGGTGACTACCGGGCAGGTGGTCATCGCAGGAGAAGTAAAATCGGAAGCATACGTCGACTTGCAGGAGGTGGCGCGACGCACCATCCGACGCATCGGCTACACCAAGGCCGAATATCGCTTCGACGCCGAGAGCTGCGGCGTGCTCAACGCCATACACGAGCAGAGCCCCGACATCAACCGCGGCGTGGAGCGCGCCGACCCCGAAGCGCAGGGCGCCGGCGACCAAGGCATGATGTTTGGCTACGCCACGAACGAGACCGACACCTACATCCCGCTACCGCTCTCGCTGGCCCACGACTTGCTCTACGTCCTCGCCGAGATACGCCGCGAGGGCCGCGAGATGACCTATCTGCGCCCCGACGCCAAGAGTCAGGTCACGGTGGCCTACGACGACAACGACCGCGCCGAGGCCATCCACACCATCGTGGTGAGCACGCAGCACGACGAGTTTGTGAGCGCCGCCGAGGCGGGCAGCCAGGAGGCGGCCGACCGGGCCATGCAGCAACGCATCCAGGCGGACGTGGAAAACATCCTGCTGCCGCGCGTGCTGCGCGAGCGGGTGCATACGCCCGAGGTGCGCGCGCTGTTTGAAAAGGGCGTGAAGCATATCTACGTCAACCCCACGGGCAAGTTTGTCATCGGCGGCCCGCACGGCGACACGGGAGTGACGGGGCGCAAAATCATCGTCGACACCTACGGCGGACGCGGCGCCCACGGCGGCGGCGCCTTCTCGGGCAAAGACCCCTCGAAGGTGGACCGCTCGGCAGCCTACGCCGCCCGCCACATTGCCAAGAACATGGTGGCCGCCGGCGTGGCCGACGAAATGCTCGTGCAGCTGAGCTATGCCATCGGCAAAGCCGAGCCCGTGAGCATCTACGTCAACACCTACGGCAAGAAGCACGTGGCCATGAGCGACGGCGACATTGCCACGCGCATCGGTGAGCTCTTCGACCTGCGGCCCCACGCCATCGAGCAGCGCCTCAAGCTGCGCCACCCCATCTACGAGGAGACGGCGGCCTATGGCCACGTGGGACGCACGCCGCGCACGGTGACGAAGACGTTCACCTCGCGCTACCAGCCCGACCGCACCTTGGAGGTGGAGCTCTTCACCTGGGAAAAGCTCGACTACGTGGACGCCATAAGAAAAGCGTTTTTCAATTGACAATTGACAATGGACAATTGAAAATTGGCATCTGATAATTGACAATTAAGAACGGACTATTATCTACGAACAATGGAGAATTGGCAACAGACAATGGGCAAGCCTCAATTGTCAATTGTCAATTCTCAATTTTCAATTGACAAAAAGATGAACATCTGCGTATATGCCGCGTCGAGCGGCTGCTCTTCGGAGGCTTTCACGCTCCTGGCGCGCGATCTGGGGCGCACCTTGGCCCGCCGGGGCCACTGCCTTGTCAACGGGGCGGGGCGCACGGGGCTCATGGCGGCCTCGGCCGAGGGGTGCATGGAGGCCGGCGGCGAGGCCGTGGGCGTCATCCCGCGCTTCATGGTGGAGCAGGGCTGGCAGCACCCGGCCATGACGCGCCTGGTCGTCACGGCCGACATGCACGAGCGCAAGGAAACGATGGCCCGCATGGCCGACGGGTGCATCGCCCTGCCCGGCGGCGTGGGAACGCTCGAAGAGCTGCTCGAAATTGTCACGTGGAAACAGCTCGGCCTGTTCCTCAAACCCATCGTCGTGCTCAACGCCGGGGGCTACTACGACCCGCTGCTCGCACAGCTCGACCGCGCCGTCGACGAACGCTTCATGCGCCCCGTCCACCGCGGCATCTGGCGCGTGGCCGCCACGGCCGCCGAGGCCGTGCGCCTCGTAGAGGAAACGCCCCTGTGGGACAGCAGCGTGCGCAAGTTTGCCGCCCTCTGACCCGCCACGTCCCTCATCTTGCACCAGCCATGCTCCAACCACCCACCGACAGCACAGCCACCCGGCCGCTACCCGCCGACACGGCGGGGCCCGCACAGCCGGCACGGCAGCCGTACGAACGGCCCAAGACCGTGCGCAGCGTCCTGAAAAGCCTGCCGCACGACGCCACGCCGGCCCAGCAGGACTCGGCCGTCAGGGCCAACTTTGACGTGCCCGAACTGACCTTCCGGCCCGGGCAGCGCTACCACCTGCCCCTGGCCCAGGACAGCGACGTCACCCCGCGGCTGCACGAGCCACGCCCCTTCGAGCACCAGATCACGCGCAACGCGCCGTGGGGCCGGCAGCCCCTGACGCTCCACACCTACGGGCAGGCGGGCGACCCCCTGCCCTACCGCTTCCGCACGGACGACTACGTGACGAGCGCCCTGCTGCTGAGCTTCTTCCTCGTGGTGTGGATCCTCTCGCGCTCGCGCCACCAGCTGGGCCGCGCGCTGAAAGACTTTTTCGGCCTCCCCGCCGCGGCCTCATCCGCTGGCCACGAGGCCACGGCCCTGCAAGGCCGCACGTTCGTGACGTTCCAGATGTGCTTCCTGCTGGGCATCCTCTTCACCGACTACACGCAGGAGAAGCTGCCGGCCGTGTTCAACCAGAGCTCGCCCTACCTCGTGCTGCTCTTCGGCGTGACGATGTGCGTGACCTACTTCGCCCTGAAAGCCGCCCTCTACCGGCTGGTGAACGTCACGTTCTTCGGCCGCGAGCGCGCCGAGGCATGGCGCAACGCATACAGCCTCGTGCTCACGGGCGAGGGCCTGGCCCTGCTCCCCGTCACGCTGCTGCTGGTCTATTTCGACATCAGTTTCGAAACGCTCACCGTCGCGTTCGTATCGGTCGTCGCAGTGGCCAAACTGCTCCTGACATGGCAGACGTATCGCCTATTTTTCGGCACGCCGCTCGGCTGTGTGCATTTATTTTTGTACTTTTGCGGGCTGGAAATCCTGCCCTTGGCCCTGCTCTGGCGAGCCTTGGTCTTTTTAAGCCAATATCTGATAACAATAACATAGCTAACCAGCAATACGGGTATTCATGGTAAAGAAGATTCTTGTGTCGCAGCCGGCACCTACTTCCGAAAAATCCCCCTATTTCGAAATCGCAGAAAAGCTTGGCGTCGAGTTCGTTTTCCATCCCCTCATCAAAGTGGAATGTCTGAGCGCAAAGGAATTCCGCCAGCAGAAAGTTCAGATCTTAGACCACTCGGCCATCGTTTTCAACTCGCGCAACGCCATCGACCACTTCTTTACGCTCTGCAAGGAGATGCGCGTAACGATCCCCGAGGACATGAAATATTTCGGCCTCTCCGAAAGCATCGCCCTCTACATCCAGAAATACGTGCAATACCGCAAGCGGAAAGTGTTCTTCGGCACGACGGGCAAATGGCCCGAGCTGGTGGCCGTCATGGCCAAGCACAAGGCCGAGCGCTACCTCGTTCCGCTGAGCGACGTGCACAACGACGAAATCAAGCAGCTGCTCGACGCCAAAAAGCTCAAGCACACGGAATGCGTCATGTACCGCACGGTGAGCAACGGCTTCCCCACGGAGAAGGCTTCCGACTTCGACATGATCGTACTCTTCACGCCGGCGGGCGTGCAGTCGCTGCTCACGACGTTCCCCGCCTTTGAGCAGGGCGACGTGCGCCTGGCAGCCTTCGGCAAGGCCACGGCCAAGGCCATCGCCGACGCCGGGCTGCGCCTCGACCTGGAAGCACCCTCGCCCAAGGCGCCCTCGATGACGGGCTGCCTCGAGCTCTATTTGGAAGAGGAGAACAAAAAGAAATGACCGCCCCCACGACGCTGCGCCACACCTTCCCGAAAGCCGAGCACCTCTGCCTGCAACGCGACATCGAGACGCTCTTTTCCGCCGGCAGCCGCTCGCTCTCGGTCTATCCCGTGCGGGCGGTGTTCCGCAGCGTTGCCGCCGACGGCGGGCCGCGCGTCAAGGTGCTGGTGAGCGTGTCGAAGCGCAAGCTCAGGCACGCTGTGGACCGCAACCGCGCCAAGCGCCAGCTGCGCGAGGCCTACCGCCTGCGCAAGCACACGCTGACCGACGCCCTGCCCGAGGGCATGGGCCTGCACGTGGGCCTCATCTGGATGGCCGCCGCGCCGCAGCCATCGGCCGCCGTAGCACGGGCCGTCGGCCGCCTGCTGCATGCCCTGACCGAACGCATCGCCCCGGCACAAACGCCCGGCCAACGCCCATGAGACGGCTCCTCATACGCCTGCTGACGGCGCCCATACGCTTCTACCGGCGCTACATATCGCCCCTGACGCCTCCCGCCTGCCGCTTCACGCCCACCTGCTCGCAATATGCCATAGAGGCCATCGAAAAGCACGGGCCCCTGCGCGGCTCGTGGCTGGCCCTGCGCCGCCTGCTGCGCTGCCACCCGTGGGGCGGGAGCGGCTACGACCCCGTGCCCTGATGAACGCACCCGCAACCCCCGAAAACACAGCGGCGACGCCCCTGCCGCCACCCATTCCCCTCTTCGACTTTCACACCCACAACGCCGACGCACCGGCCGGCCGGGCCGTCGTGTGCCTGCCGGCCGAGGTGCTGCTGCGCCCCGACGCCTTCAGCCCGCGCCGGGGCGTGCTCTATGCCGCCGGCGTGCACCCGTGGTGGTGCGGACGGGCCGACGACGAGCAGCTCTGGGCGGGCGTGGAGCGCCTGGCCCGCGCAGGACGGCTGGCGGCGCTGGGCGAGTGTGGCTACGACCGCCTGCGCGGCGACGCAGGGCGCCAGGACGCCCTGTTCCGCCGCCACGCCCGCCTGGCCGACGAGCTCGGCCTGCCCCTCACGGTCCACTGCGTGCGGGCCTTCGACCGCCTGCTGGCCGCGCGCCGCGAGCTGCGCCCCGCGGCGCGCTGGACGGTGCACGGCTTCCGCGGCAAGCCCGCCCTGGCGCGCCAGCTACTCGAGGCTGGCCTCGACCTGAGCTTCGGGCCCCGCTTCAACGCCGGGAGCCTGCGCCTCTGCCCGCCTGAACGCCTGCACATCGAGACCGACGACACGGGCCTCGACATCGAAACCGTACACCGCGCGATAATGGCCGCCGCTTCGGCCCCTCTTCCGCAATAAATGCTTAACTTTGCGCGGGGCAAACCCTGCTCCACGACACCTATATATAAAAACATAAGACACCGATGAACTTTGTAGACGAATTGAGATGGCGCGGCATGGTGCATCAGCTCATGCCCGGCACAGAAGAACTGCTGGCCAAGGAACAAGTGACGGCCTACGTGGGCTTCGACCCCACGGCCGACTCGCTCCACATCGGCCACCTGTGCTCCATTATGATTCTCCGCCACTTTCAACGCGCCGGCCACAAGCCCCTGGCCCTCGTGGGCGGCGCCACCGGCATGATTGGCGACCCCTCGGGCAAAAGCGCCGAGCGTAACCTCCTCACCGAGGAAACCCTGCGCCACAACGAGGCTGCCATCAAAGCCCAGCTGGCCCATTTCCTCGACTTCGACGCGCAGGCACCCAACGCCGCCGAGCTCGTGGACAACTACGACTGGATGAAAGACTTCAGCTTCCTCGACTTCACGCGCGAAGTGGGCAAGCACATCACCGTCAACTACATGATGGCCAAGGACAGCGTGAAGAAACGCCTCAACGGCGAGGCCCGCGACGGGCTCTCCTTCACCGAGTTCACCTACCAGCTCCTGCAAGCCTACGACTTCCTCCACCTCTACCAGACGAAAGGCTGCAAGCTGCAAATGGGCGGCTCCGACCAGTGGGGAAACATCACCACGGGAACGGAACTCATCCGCCGTACGCTCGGACCCGAGGCCGAAACGTTCGCCCTGACCTGCCCCCTCGTCACCAAAGCCGACGGACGCAAGTTTGGCAAGACCGAGAGCGGCAACGTATGGCTCGACAAGCGCTACACCACGCCCTATAAGTTCTACCAGTTCTGGTTGAACGTGGGCGACGAGGAGGCCGAGCGCTACATCAAGATATTCACCTCGCTCGACCGCGAGGAAATCGACAGCCTCGTCGCCGCCCACCGCGACGACCCGGGCCGCCGCCTGCTGCAACGCCGCCTGGGCGAGGAAGTGACGTGCATGGTGCACAGCCGGGCCGACTACGACATGGCCGTCGAGGCCTCGGGCATCCTCTTTGGCAAGGCCACAAAGGAAAGCCTGCTGAAGCTCGACGAAGCCACGCTGCTCAGCGTGTTCGAGGGCGTGCCCACCTTCGAGGTGAGCCGCGACCAGGCCGTGGGCGTCAAGGCTGTCGACCTGCTGGCCGGCACCACGCAGTGTTTCGCCTCGAAGGGCGAGATGCGCAAGCTCGTGCAGGGCGGCGGCGTAAGCCTCAACAAAGAGAAGCTTGCGGCCCCCGACGCCGTCATCGGCTCTGACGACCTGCTCGACAGCAAATACCTGCTCGTGCAGCGCGGCAAGAAAAACTATTTCCTCATCATCGTGAAATAAGCCCCGCTCTGCGGCCCCTCATACGGGCGCGCCCGCCACACCACGGCGGGCGCGCCTTTTTTGCATCCACGCCACGCGGCGGCCCGCCGCATGAAAGAGAAAAACACAGTCTTTAAAATATGTTTTTAAACATGCTTTGCACGAAAAACTGCGTCCGAAACAACAAAATGCACAATAAATCCGTATAAAATCGACGAAATGATAGGTTTGTATCCATTATTTATATACATTTGCCGCCGAAAGTTATTCACGGGCGGCCGGGGACATGCGCAAGCAACGGCCGAAAAGCCACCCCGCCGGCGGGAATATTTCACAAATAGAAACAAAACCTTATCAGCATGAAAAGGAAACTACATCTCATCGCAACGGCTTGCCTGCTGGCGTGCGGACTGGGGACAGCCTCGGCCCAATCGACAAGAATCCAGCTGCAAGTGGTGGGAGCCGACGACGCCCAGCTCTGGACGGGCGAGCTCTCCGACGTGAAATGGGCCACCTTCGCACAGCGCAGCCTCACCCTTACGGGGCAGGACATGACCTCCGTGCTCTATCACACGGAACTGCCTAACGTGAAGCGGCTCGTATTCTACAACCCGACGGCCGGCATCGGCGACGTCACGGCCGAGGGCGGCGACCTGCGGCTCGTCGTCAACGGCGACCTCGTCAGCCTCGACGGCTGGACGCCCGGCACCCCCGCCCGCGCCACCATCTACTCGGTGAGCGGCCAGGCCGTCTACCTCGACGCCGCGTGGGACGGCTCGGCCATCGACGTGGCCCGTCTGCCCCAGGGCATCTACATCCTCAAAGTAAACAACAACTCGTATAAATTCAGAAAGTCATGAAAAAGTTAATACTTACCGCCGCCGTAGCCTGCGGCACCCTTTTCTCATACGCCCAGACGCACCCCGACCGCGTGGTCATCTACAAGCAGGGCTTCGACCCCCAGAGCATTCTGGCCGAGCGCGTCGACAGCATCGCCTTTATGCAGATCGAAGGCAAGATCGAAGTGGCCGTCACAGCCGGTGAATACTCATACGACGAGAGCACAGAACAAGGAGAAGTCCCCGTGACGATCATACGCGGCGAGGGCTGTGCCGCCTTCCAGTGTATGATAGCGCGTGCCGACCAGGTGGACGCCATCACGGACGAGAGCCAGCTGGCTGCCAGCATCGAGCAACAGGCAGGCGATCTCTACTGGGAGGACTACACTGAAGCTGAAGGAGCCGTATTCAACGGGCTCGAACTGCTTGACGGATACGACTACTATGTGCTCTGCCTGGCCTACGACAACTGGGGAACGCCCTGTTCTGTGTCGAAAGCCAAGTTCAACGTGCCCAAGATCCCCCTGCAAGGCGACCCGCAGGTGGAAGTCACCTTCTCCGACGTCACGTACAAAAGCTTCAAGGCCACGCTCACGCCCAACGCCGACGTATCTTCTTTCGGCTACATCTATGCCTGGAAAGGCCAGATTGAGCTGCAAAGCGCCATGTTCGGCGGTGTCGAGGGCTATCTGAACGGCATGTTCGCCGCCAAGAGCGAAACCGAAGTGGTCATCAACGGCGACTGCAACTACTATGAGCCGGGCTCCGAATGGGAAGTGGGCACGCTGGCCAAAGATGCCGACGGCCGCTACGACAAGGCCGTCATCAGCACCGTGCAGACCGCCTTCCGCGGCGACGGCACGACCACGCCCGACGTAGACATCAAGGTGGGCGACTACTTCATGAGCGAATGGTGGGACGATGCTGCCCAAGGAAACGTGGAAAAGCCCACATTGCACATCGACTTCACGCCCAACGCAGGTGCCAACTGCTTCCGTTATGCTTGCTTCATGAAGGACGGTGAGACCGGCTATGCCGCAGATCCCGAAGGATGCATCGCATACGTAACCCAAGACATGGATCCCAACGGCTGGGCCACATCTTATTGGTACAACATCGACCCGAGCTGGGACGAATTCCAAATCGACCCGAACACGACCGTTGTCATCGTGGCCGTACCCAAGGCCAACGACGGCACGTGGGGTGAGCCCGTCGTCGTGGAATACACCACGCCGGCCGAGGCCGCTCCCGCCGAAGAGGCTCCTGCCGCCACGGCTGCCAAGGGTCTGGCCATGCCCGCCGCGAAGAGCGTGAAGGCCGCAAGCACCGTCAACTTCCAGCGCCAGTTCCAGAACGGCGGCCGCATGCAGACGCTGCCCTTCATGATGCAGCCCGTCAAGAAGGCTGCCTCCACGGGCAAAACCATCAAGGTGGTCGACCTGAGCAAGTAACGAACAACATCCATCCCCAAGCTCTGCGGAGCTACTGCCGGGCACATGACAACCGTGTGCCCGGCTTTTTCGGCATCCGCGGAGCGGGAACGCAACACGCCAACCAACAACAACCATTATCAACCCAACACATCGCAACATGAAAAAAATCTGTCTCGTCGCCGCCCTGCTGCTGGCTGCGCTCGTGCCCGCCTCGCAGGCACAGACGGCCGGCGAAAAGAGCGTCGACATCGACTACGACTGCACCGACGTGACCTCGTCGCTCGGCGTCAACCAGGTGATGCCCCTCTCGGCCGCCATCTACATCCCCGCCGAGCGCGCCGCGGCCTATGCCGGGTGCAGCGTGACGGCCGTGAGCTTCGGCCTGGCCGCCGAGAGCCGCGACGTCTCCGTCTTTGTGGCCGAAGAGCTCGGCACGTCCCAGGGCACGCAGAGCGTGGGCGCCGGTGCCCTCGGCTGGAACGAGGTGACGCTCGACGCGCCCTACGTCATCGGCGACCACGGCTTCTACGTGGGCTACACCGCCACGGGCCTCAACCAGCTGGGCGTTTCCACGGCCTACGACGACAACGCCTGCTACGTGGGCATCGACGGCCAGTGGGACAACTACGCCACCTCGCAGGGCTTCAACGCCCTGTGCATCCGCTTCACGGTGACGGGCAGCCCCGCCCGGCCCGACCTGGCGCTGCGCAGCCTCATGGTCGAGCCGACGCGCACGGGCGAGCCCTTCGCCGTGCGCTGCGCCGTGCGCAACTTCTCGCCCGACGTGGTGACGGCCCTCAGCTTCAGCTATGTCCTCGACGGCGGAGCGACGCAGACCGTTGAGGCCGCGGCACAGATAGCCCCCTCGGCCACCGACACCGTCGAGCTCACGCTCCCGGCCTTCGACGCCGAGCGCACGGCCACGGGCACGCTCACCCTTGCCACGGCCAACGGCCGGCCCGATGCCTATGCCGCCAACAACGCCCTGCCCCTCTCGCTCGAAAGCCGCGACCTCATCTTCCGCCGCCCCATGGTGGTCGAAGAGGGCACGAGCATCCGCTGCGGATGGTGCCCGCGCGGCATCGTGGCCCTGCGCGAGATGAAGGCCCGCTACCCCGACACGTTCCTGCCCATCGCCATCCACCTGAACACGCTGGGCACCGACCCCCTCACCCCCGACACGTATGAGGACATCGAGAGCCGCTTCTTCTCCTCGGGCCTGCCCAACTGCGTCATCGGGCGCGACCGCAACCTCGTGATGAGCCCCTCGACCGAGGCCTTGCAGGCGGCCTACGACAACTACTCGTTCGTGGCCGACGCCGGCGTGGAGCTCAAGGCCGCCTTTGGCCGCGACGAGGCCAACCGCACCACCGTGACGTTCGACGCCTCGACCGTCTTTGCCGCCTCGCACGAGAAAGCCAACTACCGCCTGGCCTTCGTCGTCATCGAGAACGGCATAGAGGGCTACAAGCAGACCAACTACTTCGCCGGCGGCGGCCAGGGCGAGATGGGCGGCTTCGAGAGCCTGCCCGCACAGGCCGACGTCGTGCTCGACGAGGTGGCCCACGGCATCTGGCAGACCTTTACGGGCACGCTGCGCAGCATACCCACCACCATCGAGAAGGGCGAGACCTATACGTACAGCTATACGACGCTGCTGCCCGCCGCCGTGCAGGACACCACGCACCTCGAAGCCGTGGCCCTGCTCATCGACGTGCGCACGGGCCACATCGTCAACGCCTGCAAGGCGCCGCTGGGCTCCGACCCCACCGGCATCGACAACGTGACGGCCACGCCCACCTGGCGCCTCACGGCCCATGGCGGCCGCATCGAGGCCGACGGCAGCTACGACACGCTGCAAGTGTTCACCACCGACGGCCGCCTCGTGCGCAACGAGGGCCTTGCGCCCGGCACCTACCTGGTGCGCCTCGTCAAGGGCCGCCACACGGCCGTGAGCAAGGTGCTCGTGCGCTGACGGCGCCCCCACACGGCGCTCCACGCGCTCCCCACAGAACGCCCGGCCCCGCGCCGGGCGTTTTTGTGTGTCCGTCGGGGCGTTTTTGGGTATCCGTCCGGGCTTTATGGGGCTTCGGGCGGACAAGGCCACATCCGGCACGTTTCAGCGCGCCACGGCGGCGGAAAACGGCCCGTACGGCCACGCCTGCACCGCAGCCTGCCGGGCGGGGGCAGCCCTAAGAAAACGCAAACGTTGTGAAAATGGGCGAAAACGGCCGTCCCTCTATGCGGAAGTGCCTATATTTGCCGCAGACAACCCATTAATACACCAACGACATGAAAAATCTGAAACTCGAAGCCGTCATCGTGGCCGTGGGCATCGCCCTGCTCGGCCTGTTCACCTATCTGGGACTGAAATCGGTGGCCGGGCGCGACCGCGTGGTGAGCGTGCGCGGTCTGGCCGAGCGCGAGGTCAAGGCCGACCACGTCATCTGGCCCGTCGTGTACAAAACAACGGGCAACGACCTGCAAGCCCTCTACCGCGAAATCAACGACGCCAACACGAAGATACGCGCCTACCTCGTGCGCAACGGCATTGCCGACACCTGCGTCTCGACGGGCGCCCCGCAGATCGTCGACCTGCAAGCCGACCGCTACGCTTCGAACGAGGCCGGGCGCGACCGCTACAACGTGACGTGCGTCACCACCGTCTCGACCGCCGACGTCGACCGCGTCCTGACGCTGCAAACGCGCATGGGCGAACTGCTGAAAGAGGGCATAGCCATCTCGGCAGGCGACTATCAGAGCACGCCGCAGTTCCAGTTTAACGGCCTCAACCTCATCAAGCCGCAGATGATCGAGGAAGCCACCGTCAACGCCCGCCAGGCCGCCGAAAAGTTTGCCAAGGACTCCGACAGCAAGCTCGGCAAAATCAAGAACGCCACGCAAGGCCTCTTCTCCATCACCGACCGCGACCAGTACACGCCCCAAATCAAGCAGGTGCGCGTCGTGACGTCGGTCAACTACTACCTCGAGTCGTAGCCGCACGCCGGCCGCAAAGGGCCAACAGTTGTCAGCCACCACTGATTTTTAACACGGAGAATCGAATATTTCCGACCAATCGCGCCCTCGCTCGCAAATGAGCGAAAAACAGAATGCCTTGGTTTTCAACAACTAACGTCAAAGGCTCCCGCGCCAACGCCGCACCGGGAGCCTTTTTTGCCACTATATGGCGCAAATCGGCCCCAATTTTCACCCCGAAAGTGCCCATGGAAAGCAAAATCGAAGGGATGGATCGGCCGATCCATGGGATGGAAACAGAAATCCATGGGACGAATCGCCGCCATCACCCCATCGCGCCGCCTTTTCAACGCTAGAATGCAGACGAAGGTGGGTGTCCGCTTTAACAGAGTGCCATATAGCGCACAGCCCCACGCGTCTCTACGCAGCGGACATCCAGCCTCACCGCCATCATCTCCGCCCCATACGGCCGGCCACCATAGCACGAGCGGCCCCAAGGGGGCCGGGCTATCAGTAACCGCGGGTGAAGCGAAGCGGAACCCGCGGTACGAGCATCCCTCACAGAATTAGCCTCGAAGAGGCGTCTATGCCATACGCCGCCACGGGCATAGCGACCTCTTCGAGGCCGACATGCTCTCCGTCGCACCACCTCGGGTTCCGCTACGCTCCACCCAAGGTTACTAATAGCCCGGCCTCTTCGAGGCCGCCTGCCACGCGGACACATCACCCACACCCGCACGGGAAATCCGCCGCGCAGAAACCACAAAAAATCCCCGGCGGTGGTGGGGTCCGTCGGGGATGGATGGGGGCAGCGCGGGGGCGGGGCTGCGCGTCAGGCCTGGCGCGTGGTGATGACGCAGTCGGCCGGGGCTTTGATGTTGTCGTCGAGGGTGATGGAGCCGATGGCGTCGGCCGTGATGCGCCCCGACGTGGGGTTCTTTATGTTGGTGATGGCGCCGCGTATGTCGGCTTGCAGGGTGGAATACTCGAAGGCGCGGTCGCAGGCGGGGTCGAAGGTGCAGTCTTCGAGCACGAGGTCGCGGGCGTAGCACAAAGGCTGCTCGCCCGAGATGTGGCAGCGCACGAGGCGCAGGTTCTTCGAGTGCCACCCGAGGTATTCGCCGTCGAGCTGCGAGTCGTAGATCGTTACGTTCTCTACCTCCCAGAAGGCGTCCTTGGTGGTGATGCGGGCGTTGTGTATCTCAACGTCGCGGACGTACTGGAAGACGTATTTGCTGTCGCTTTCGAGCCCGTCGACGCGTATGTTGCGGCTGAACATGAAGGGATAGGTGCCGCCGTGGAGCGTGAGGCCGCGTATGTCGAGGCGGTCGCAGCGCCAGAACACCTCGTCGGCGTCGTTGATGGTGACGTTGCGGATGTCGATGTCGGTCATCTCGCGAAACATCTTGGGGGCGTCGATGACGGTGTCGGCCATGGTGAGGTGGTCCGAATACCAGAGGGCCGAGCGGCCGCCCACGTCGAAATAGCAGTCTTTGATGGTGAAGCCGTGGACGTGCCAGAAGGGGTAGTTGCCCTCGAAGCGGCAGCGGGTGGCCACGATGTTGGAACATTCCTTGATGGCCGACTCGCCCTCGCGTATCGTGACGTTGTCGAGATGGACGTCGTGGGCGGCAAAGAGCGGGCGCTCGCCGCCAAATTCCTTATCTTTTATGAGCTGCATGGTGCTGTTATGTTTTAAAGTTGCGATGTTTGCGTGACGGGGCCGGCGGCAGTGGCCGGCTGTTCACGGTGCAAAATTACGAGCTTTCGGCCGACGGACGAATAGCGGGATTACAGATAGTATGCCCCCGATTACGGAAAAAACGGCGGCCCGCCCGTCGGCGCTGCGGGCGGCGCTTGCAAAAGAGTAAGGCGGGTTGGCATTTCCGTAAAGCGGGTTGTTGCCGAAAGCGCCGTATCGCCTATTTTTGCACATACGGAGAAAGGGGGCCGCAAGGACAGCCGGCCGCACATCTCCCCACGCAGAAACGAAAGAAGAGCCATGCCAAAGCCCGAAACACTGACAAAAGACGCCACGCTCGACCTGAAGACGGTGTGCGAGTGCAACCGCTGCCTGTGCACCGAGACGCTGCACCCGCAGGCCACGCTCATCAACCTCGAGCACCCGGAGCTGGCGTGCGACGCCGTGAAGTTTGAGTTCTACGCCATCCTCGTCATCGAGCAATGTCCCGCCGGCTGCTCCTGCTGCGGCCGGCGCTACGACGACTTCGGCTGCGCCACGATGGTGTTTCTCATGCCGGGCGAGATATTCCGCATGAGCGAGGCCCACACCCTGCCCGACAAGGGGCGGCTCCTGGCCTTCCACCCCGACCTGCTCTTCCGCACGACGCTGCGCAGCCACATCGGCGGCTACACCTTCTTCCGCTACCGCAAGCAGGAGGCGCTGCACCTCTCGCAGCGCGAAACGGCCACCGTGGCCTGCTGCTTGGAAAACATCGACGAGGAGCTGCACCACCCCATCGACGCCCACACGGGCACCATCCTCTCGCGCCACATCGAACTGCTGCTCGACTATTGCTCGCGCTTCTACGAACGGCAGTTCATCACGCGCGAAAACAAAAACCACGACCTCATGAACCGCCTGCGCTCCTTCGTGGACCGGGCCCTGGCCACCGGCTGCCTGCACGAGGACGCCCCCGCACCCACAGCCACCATGGCCGCCGCGCTCGACCTCTCGGAGGCCTACATGGCCGACCTGCTGCGCTTTGAAACGGGCATGACGCCGGCCGAATACGTCAGCCTGCGCCGCCTGGACCTGGCCCGCCGCCTGCTGCTCGAGCCCGAGGCCACGCCCGCCGCCGTGGCCCGCCGCCTGGGCTTTGCCAGCACGCAGCGGTTCAGCGCCCTGTTCAAGAAACTCACAGGCGCGGCGCCCGCCGAATGGCGCCTGACGCAGAACTGAGGGAGGGGAGCTGCGCAAAATACAATCTCAACACATCTTGCCGTACGAAAAATCAACCAAAAATGGTTGATTTCGGAAAAACAACCGTTTTTGGTTGATTCCGCTGCAAATGACACAAAATAACGACGGGCACCGTTCGCGATGAGCGGCGCCCGCGTAAAGGAAAAGCTGAGGAAAAGGCGAAATCAGAGGTCGTCCATTACATCTTGTTCCATGTTTTCTCTGTTAATCCAATCTACATAAAGTAAGGAAACGTAGCTTAAATTATAACCACCTTTATTTGTATGAACTATATTAAGCACAATATACCCTTCCTCTGTTACAAAATTGCTTTCATACTCACATCGATCTTGTTTCACGTACAGCATCTTCATAAAATCATCATCGGGCTGGGTGGAAGCTTGGAATCTCTCCACACATGTAGCCGGCTCTCCATATTTCGAAGTAAGCCTTCTTTTCAAATTGTTGTATTTCGACGCAAGATCTGACCACTGCTCACTGAAAGGGAAAGTGACTCCAACAGCGACAACCCTGCTGTTTTCAGGTGAAATCGCTATTACTTGAATGTAGCAATCATCATAACCTGCAAAATCCCCTACACAAAACTTTATTTCCTCGCTATCTAATGACTCAATGTGCTTAAGCCCTTTTTTCTCCAACTCTTTCGTAAAAGAAGTGAGCGTCCCGTCAATAGGAATGCCCATAAACTTCATGTGCTGCTGCACGGGCACACTATCGCAGCCAACCGTAGAAGGCGACAAGCGGTTCTCTACACTCTGTCCGCTGACGGTCAGCGAAACGAACGCCAACAATAAAAAAATAAGCCTTTTCATAAATCGAAAATTTGGGAATCTGCTCACAAATATAGCGGATAGTCAACAAAAAACCAACGTTTGCGACCGGAACGAGCCGTAAATGTTGGTTTTTATGAGGATGTACGCCCGTCCGACGGGCATTCAGCACAGCATCAGGCCGAAAAAATCAACCATTTTCGGTTGTTTTTCCGAAATCAACCGTTTTTGGTTGATTTTGCTTCGACGGAGCTGTCCGCGACACGCGGGCAGAGCCAGCGACTGGCCAGGCGGGCACGCAAGGGTTCGTCGATGAGACGCATCGAGGCGTAGGCCACGAAAAGGGCAAAGAGATAGATGCCCACGCTCACGGCCACGGCGTGCGACGTCGGGGCGTCGGGATGGAGCGAGGCCCAGGCTATCTGCAAATAGACGAGGGGCAGGTGCACAATGTAGAGGGGATAGGAGATGCGCCCCAGGAAGCGACAGACAGCCGTGGAGCGGGGGTCGGTGATGCGGCTGCCGGCGCCCATCACCACAAGGAGGGGGAAGGCAACAAGGATGCAGGCGGCCTCGTAAACGCCGTTGAGCCACGGACGGGCCTCGGTGCCCACGCGCGGCATGGCCAGCAGCAGGACCACGCCGGCCGCACACCACCAGAATCCGCCGCGCAGACGCAGACGCCAGCCCAGGCGCGAGAGCAGCAGGCCGGCCAGGAACGGATAGGCCAGGCGCGTGGCGCCGATGTAGAGCTGCGTGGGCGTCAACGCCCAGCCGCCAATGACGGTGTAGACGGCGGCGTCGCGCCCCGTGAGCAGGCCGAACACGTCGATGGAGAGGGTCAGGTCGATCGTGCAGCAGGCCGCCAGCACCAGGAGCACGCCCAGCGCCAGACGCGGCAGGTGGCGCAGGAAGAGGGCGTAGAGGATGTTGGCCAGGTATTCCCACAGCAGCGACCACGAGGCGCCGTTGAGCGGGTTGGTCTCCAACCAGCCGCGCACGTCCCACGCCACGGGCATGGGCAGGGCGCAGCAGCAGGCCAGCGTGACGAGCAGCACCTGCCACACGGGCACCTCGGCTATGAGGGGAAAGGCGTCGCTCTCCTGCGCATAGATGAGCAGCAGGCCCAGCAGCGTGCCCCACACGTAGAGGGGGTGCAGGCGGATGGCACGCCGCTTGAAGAAGTCTTTCAGCCCCATCGTGCGGCCCCAACGGTCGTCGTAGGCATAACCCACGACGAAACCCGAGAGAACGTAGAAGAAATCGACGGCCAGATAGCCGTGGTTGATGATTTGATGCTCGGCGCCGCCCGAATAGGTCTCAAAGAGATGGAAGGCCACGACCAGCAGGGCCGCCACGCCGCGCAGCCCGTCGAGAATGTCGTAGTGGGGCTTCGAGTCGGGGAGGATGGTTGATGAATGCATTGGATTTAAAGTGTAAAATGAGTGTCAGACTTTGCGCAGGGCAGGCGTTTCGTAACGCTTGACGAAGACGAGCAGCAGCACCAGGCCCACAAGGGCCATGGGCACGCCGATGAGGGCGGGCATGCGGTAGCCCAGGCCGGCGTCGATGGGCAGGCCGCCCAAGGCCGCACCGACGGCGTTGCCCAGGTTGAAGGCCATCTGTATGCAGGCCGCGCCGAGCAGTTCGCCGCCCGGCGCAAAACGTATGATGGACACCTGCAACGGGCCCGACACGGCGAAGAGACCGGCCGTGGCCGTGCAGAGCAGCAGGGGCATGAGGGGACGGACGGGCGAGAGCAGATAGATGGCCAGCAGGGCCGCGACGATGACACCCTCGGTGGCGGCGGCCACGCGGCCGGGCGTGAAGCGGTCCGACAGGCGGCCGCTCACCAGGTTGCCCACCACCATGCCGAAGCCCGCCAGGACCATGAGCATCGAGACGGCCTCCTC
This sequence comes from uncultured Bacteroidales bacterium, assembly GCA_949297215.1. GTDB lineage: Bacteria > Bacteroidota > Bacteroidia > Bacteroidales > Bacteroidaceae > Alloprevotella. Next base: position 94,160 of record CASFRV010000004.1, read on the forward strand.
GGCAAAACCGCTCACGGCCGTGAGCTGCGGATGGACGTAGCTATACCAGCAGAAGATGGCCCCGTTGCCCAGCATCGTGGCGCCGAAGATGAGCCACGGGGCGGGCGTGCGCAGGAAGCGAAACTGCCCCTTGAAACCAGTATCGGGCAGACCTTCGACAGGGGGCACCCATTTCCAGATGTAATAGAGCGTGAGCAGGCCCACACCGCCCACGAAAAGAAAGGCCACCCGCCACGACAGCAGCGCACCGACGGACGAACCCAGCGGGACGCCGAAGAGATTGGCCACGGTCATGCCGGCAATCATGATGGAGACGGCCTGCGTGCCCTTGCCCTCGTCGGCCAGGCGCGCAGCCACGATGCTGCCCACGCCGAAGTAGGCCCCGTGGGGCAGCCCCGAGACAAAGCGCGCCACGAGCATCAGGCCGTACGACGGCGAGACGGCTGCCAGCAGGTTGCCCGCCATCATGACGGCCACCAGACAGAGCAGGATGCGCTTCAAGGGGTAGCGGCGCACGAGCGTCAGCACGGGGGCGCCGAAGCAGACGCCGAGGGCGTAGGCCGAGATGAGATGGCCCGCCGTGGGGATGCTGACGTGCAGGTCGGCGGCCACATAGGGCAGGATGGCCATCATGACAAACTCGGCGATGCCGAGGCAGAGCGTGCCGAAGCCCAGGGCGATAAGACTTTTCTTCATGTGGATGCGAGCGTTTATGGCATAAAAAAGGCCGCCCGGGCCTCTGCGTGAGGCTTAGGCGGCGCAAAAATAGTGAAAACGGCGGCTATGGCGAAGAACGGGTGGCATTTATGCGATGAAACGGGCTCATCTGCGCCCGCCCGACGCCACGACGGCCGCGGCGCTACTTGCGAACGACGTAGCGAAGGAAGAGAAAACCACCGACCACCTGCAAAGCCATGCCGGGCAGGCCGAGACGGAAATCTTGCGTGGCTGCTGCGAGGCTGCCGGTGAGGGCCCATTCGCCCAGCGTGCCTACGACCTGATAGAAGGCCACGACGCCCAGCAGAAGCAGCACGCTGACGCGGCGGTAGCGGCGGGCGGCATAGCCTGCGGCAAGGGCCAGCAGCACCGATTTGAGCACGATGGCGGGAAGAGCCGCGGCGGCGGGCATGCCGAAGAGGAGCGAGTTGACCACGGGCGAGGCCAACGCCGTGAGCAGGCCGACGCGCCAGCCATACTTGTAGGCCCCGACGAGGGTGAAGAAGTAGATGGGCAGCCACGTGGGGCCTCCCTGCGGAACGAGGTGGAACAGCTGCGGCAGCGCGACGTTGCCCACGACGAAGAGCGCGGCGGCCAGCCAGGTCGCGGCGCTGCGAAACTCCAACGAGCGGAGCGTTACGGTTGTTGCTTGCATATCGATTGTTTTTTAGTGCTTATCGTTTCACAAAAGGCTCACTTCGGCTGCAAAGATAGGGAAATCAGCGTGCCACCACCCTACCCTTTTTACGAAAGGTCTGCCCCTTTTCACGGTTTGTCGGCGGCGGCCGGCGGCGCGGCGGGAGCCTCGTCGTCCACCACCGAGGCCCGCAGCACAAGGCGCGCTTCGAGGCCCATGTTGAAGAGCAGGTCGGCGATGCTCAGGTTGGGCAGGAAGCCGTGGCGCGCGGCAAACACCTGCCAGTAGGGCACGGGGCGGAAGGCGGGGTCATCCCCGGCCGGGCGCTTGGGGCGGATGGCGTCGCGCAGGTCGAGCGTGGCGGGCGGCAGGCTGTCGGCATAGCGCTCCGTGCGGATGACGTGCGGCCGGAGGCCGAGCAGGCGGCACACGAGCTCCTGCAAGGCGTCGTTGAAGTCGACGAGAAAGGCGAAGCGGCGGCGGTAGAGGGCGTGGAAGTCGTCGGCGAGATATTCGAAGTAGGGGCTGCTCTCGTAGGCGCTTACGAGCGCCGCCCAGTGCAGGTGGCGCCAGTCGCCGTGGTCGCTGATGCGCACGTCGCAGGCCGCCGTCTTGGGGCCCGTGGCGTGCTCCACGGGGATGGTGAGCGCCTGCACGCCCGCCGGGCCCGCAATGAGGCAGCGGTTGCGGTAGGTCTGCTTCACATAGTGGTCGTGGCGCTCCAAATAAACGGTGGGCGCGGCGTAAAGCTTGGTATAATATTGTACGGGGCCGAGATAGGCCGTTGAAAGCAGCACGTTTGTCATGGCACGGGGCGGAAGAAGCGGCCTTTGCGCAGGCAGTTGTAGAAAGGCCGGGCGGGGGCGGCCGAATAGCTCACGCAGAGCACGCGGCCCGCCAGATGGCTCTGTGGCACGAAGCCGTAGCGGTTTTCGCTGCCCTCGACCCAAAAGTAATCCTGCGTGAAGTAGGCACGGCGCAACGGGCGGCCGTCGAAGATGATGGCCGTGTCGCCCGCGAGGGTCACGCGGCTGCCCTCGTGGCGCGTCAGGGCGGCGTGGAGCAGACGGGCGTTGCAGGGCGTCACGTCGACGGGACGGCCCACGCCCGGCACAACGAGCGGACAGGCCGCGGCCGACGTGCGGCCCGGCAGCACGCGGCCGCGCAGGGGGTCGACCCACACGGTGTCGCCCGGGACGGCCGTGCAGAGCGCCGTGCAGAACCCGCTGCCCAAGGGGTGGTCGAAGGCCAGTACCTGGCCGGCACGGGCCGGGCGACCGCCCAGACGCAGGCGGGCACCGGGCGGGCTGCCGGGCAGACGCAGGCCATAGGCCGGGCGCAACACGAGGATGCGGTCGCCGGCGAGGAGCCCCGCCGCAGGCTGGTCGGCCGACACGGCATACTGCGCCACCAGCAGGCAGCGCACCGCCACAACTGCCAGCAGGGCTGCCAGCAGCGGAACGATGCAGTGGGTCAGCAGGCGTTTCGGGCGCATGTCGGGTGTCAGTCGTTGCAGCGCGGCGCGGCGGCCGTTCCATGGGGGAGCGTTCCGTCGCGCCGCAAGCGTCATTGGATGTTGCCCACCCACTTGAACAGGCGGCTCCACCGCACTTTTCCGTCGGTGAGCCCGTAGTCGGGGTCGAGCGAGAGCCAGATGAAGAGGGGTTTGCCCACGACGTGGTCTTCGGGCACGAAGCCCCAGAAGCGCGAGTCGGCCGAGTTGTCGCGGTTGTCGCCCATCATCCAGTAGTAGTCCATTTTAAAGGTATAGGTGTCGGTCTGCTTCCCGTTGATATAGATTTTCCCGTCGCGCACGGCCAGGTCGTTGCCCTCGTACACGCGGATGGGGCGTTCGTATATCGGCAGGTTGTAGAGGTTCAGGCGCAGCGTGCCACCTTTTTTCGGAATCCACAGGGGCCCGTAGTTGGCCGTCGTCCAGTTTTTCACCATGTTCTGGGGATAGAGCCAGTCGGCGGAGGCCTCGGCGGGCGCGATGCTATCGGCCAGCTCGGGGGCGTGGCGCAGGGCGTCGAGCGCGCGGCGCGTCAGGGGCATATAGCGCGTCATGCCGTCCTCGGAGGCGGGATACGACAGGTCCTCCTGCGTGATGCCATATTCTTTGAGGAAGGCCGTGGGCGGGGCTTGCAGGAAATGGACCAGATAGCCAAACTGTGCGTTTTCGGGCTCGGGCTCGGCCTTGCCGTCCACGTAGATGACGTTATCCCTGATTTCCAGCGTCTGGCCGGGCAGGCCTACGCAGCGTTTCACGTAGTTTTCGCGGCGGTCGGTGGGCCGGGCCACAATTTTGCCAAACTCCTGTGGGTTGGCGGCCACGATGTCGCGGCCGCGGGCATAGATCTCGCTGAAGGCCCGCTGCTGCTCTTCGTACGACGTGCCCGGCCCCGGCACGCTTCCCACGCTCTGGGCACCCGCCATGTAGACCAGTCGGTAGTAGTCCTGGTCCTGGTAGTTGAGCGCCACGGTATCGCCCGCCGGGTAGTTGAAGACGACGATGTCGCCCAACGCAGGCCGGCCGAAACCTTTCACGCGGCGGTAGTCCCAGTGGGGACGGTCGAGGTACGACTTGCAGCCCAGCACGGGCAGCGTGTGCTGCGTGAGCGGCATGTAGAGCGGCGTCTGCGGGATGCGCGGGCCGTAGCTCAGCTTGCTCACGAGCAGGTAGTCGCCCGTGAGGAGCGTCTTCTCCAAGCTCGACGAGGGGATGACGAAGTTCTGAAAGAAAAACTGGTTGAGGAAGTAGATGGCCACCAGGGCGAAGACGATGGCGTCGACCCATCCCATGACGTAGCGCGCCGTCCCGTTTTTCAGGCGCTTCCACCAGTCCCACTTGATGAAGCGCGTCACGTAATAGTCGTAGATGAAGGGGACGACGAGCAGGCCCCACCAGGAACGCACCCAGACGAGGAACACCAGGTAGATGGCCGTGGCCACGGCAAAAGCCACGTAGCGCTTCTTGCGCGGGGCGGCGTTCTGAGCGCCTTCGCCTGCGGTAGCGTTCGTTTTGTTGTCGGTCATGTCGTGCGCAGAGTGGTTAGAAGTTGAACAAATCGTCCATCGTGAGCAGCCCCCGGTGCGTGGCTGTGTACTCGGCAGCCAGCACGGCGCCCAGGGCAAAGCCGCGGCGGCTGTGGGCATCGTGGGTGATGGCGATGCGGTCCTCGGGGCTGTCGTAGGTGATGGTGTGGATGCCCGGCACCTCGTCGCGGCGCACGGCGTCGATGCGCACGGCCTCGGGCGCCACGTCGGCGCTGCCCTCCACCGTGCCGTCGGGCCGGTGCACAAGGCCCAGCTTCCAGCCCGTCTTGCGGTCGAGACGGTCCACGATGTCCTCGGCCAGCGTGATGGCCGTACCGCTCGGCGCGTCAAGCTTGTGGACGTGGTGCGTCTCCTCAACGCTCACGTCATACTCCGCAAAGCGGTTCATCAGCCCGGCCAGATAGCGGTTCACCGCCCGGAAGATGGCCACGCCCAGCGAGAAGTTGGACGCCCAAAACAGCGTGTGACCCTCCTCGGTGCAGAGGCGCTGCACGTCGGCTTCGTGGTCTTTTTTCCATCCCGTCGAACCGCTCACCACCTTGACGCCGGCGGCAAAGGCACGCAGGAAGTTGCCGTAGGCCGCCGTGGGCGTGGTAAACTCGATGGCCACGTCGGCGCTTCGGAAGGCGGGCGAGTCGAAATCCTGGGGGTTGTCGATGTCGATGATGCAAGCGATCTCATGTCCGCGGCTCAGGGCGATTTCTTCGATCATATGGCCCATTTTGCCGTAGCCTATCAAAGCAATTTTCATGTCAGTCTGTTGTAAAGTTGTCGAGTTCGGGAGGGGTGCAGCCCGGCACGTACCCGACCGGTGGTGCAGCGCTCTGCGCCACACGCCGCCCGGCCGGCCCAGCGCACACACCTTATATATATAGGAGCAGCGCGGCGGCCGTCAGCCCACGGAGAGCACCTCCAAGTCGTCCACCAAGGCCGACAGGCCGAGCGAGGCGGCAAAGTCGCGCAGGCCGGCAGCGTCGGCCAGCACCCAGCGCACCTGCGTGCCGGGCGTGGTGCGCAGCTCCTTGAGCCAGGCGAGCAAGCGGGCCACGCGGTCCTTGTTTTTCGTCTCCTTATAGAGCGCGCCCAGGAAGAGCGTCGGGCCGTCCAGCACGACAAGGCCCGGTTCGTCGTGCACGAAGCTCCCGGCCAGCACGCGGTAGGGCTCGTCGCCGGCACCCGCCGCCACGGGCGAGCCCGGTCCGCCCTCGTTTTCGAGGCGGCTCAGGAACAGGTCGAGCAGGCGGGCCAGCGTCTCCTTCGTCTCGCGGGCCACCCCGCTGCCGAAGAAGGCGTTCACCACGCGGTGCAGGAACGTCTCTTCGTACGTCACGTCCTGCAAGCTGATGCAGGCACATTTCTGCCCCCGGCTGCGGGCCTCGTCGAGCAGGGCGCGTGCGGCGGCCGACGCCGCCCCGGCATCCGTGGCAGCCAGCAGGAGCGAGCGCCCCTCGGCGAGCAGCGCGCCGGCGCGGCGCGGCAGTTCGCCCCGTGCGGCGGCATTTTCCGTTACGTTCATCTCGTTCATATCTTTTTCTTTTGTTTATACTGATGGCAAGATAGGCAAATGTACCATCAATTTCCGTTATGTGGAAATAAAACCAGCGAAAAAATGAGCTTTGCAAGGTTATTTAAGCCCCCACCCCGCGCCCCGAAGCAAGAACCGCGCCTGTGCTCGTGGCGCAGGCGCGGTTCCTATATATAATATGGTGTGGGGCGGGAGAATCACTCCTCCATCGACGACCACAGCTCCGAGTTCCAGCCATCCTCCTTGCGGTTGTTGAGGATGACGTCGGAGCGATGCTCCGAGTCGACGGTCATGGTGCTGGTTTGGAGGAGCGCCCCTTCGATTTCCAGGCGCACCACGTCGCACGTGGGTTGGATATAAGTCTTTTTCATGTCGTTACTTCTTTGTGTTGAATGCTTATTTGATATACACTTTCTTGCCTCCACGGATGTAGACGCCGTTCGTGGGGTTCACCACGCGGCGGCCCGAGAGGTCGTAAACGGGCTCTTCGTTCCCGGCGGCGGGGGCCGTCGTCACACCCTCGATGCCCGTCGTGGTGCCGCCCAGCGAGAGGGCATAGCCGCGCACGGCCTGGGCAGCGCTGTTGTCGAGATAAGCCTTGTTGCCCGGGATGGCCGTCGTCGTCTCAGCCGGCAGGTAGAAGCCCACGGCGTCGTTGTAGATGCCCAAGATGAGATACGAGTCGCGCGTGTCGTCGGCCACGCCCACGTAGCGCAGCGTGCCCTGCAAGGCACCGCTCTCGTCCACGCTCACGGGAGCCTGGGCAGCGCTCACGGGCAGCTGCTTCACGCCGGCCGTCTCGGCAGCCAGCACGACGGGCAGACCGGCGGGCACCTTGCCGCCCTCCACTTCCGTCAGGCGCAGCACGCCGGCAGCCTCGTCCAGTTCGCCCGTATAGGCTGTCACGCCCTCGGGCAGCTCATCCACGTTGACGGGCAGCACCGTGCTGGCCCAAGCCATGTCGCCCACCTGCGTCAGCGATACGTCGAGCGTCTCGGCCGGGCGGATGTACCAGGCCGAAGGACCGTTGGCGCCTGCGGTGAAGAACATAATGCGGGCCGAGGCGTTCTGACCGTCACGCAGATTTCCCGAGCAATGGAGGTATCGGTTGTTCACTCCTTCGCGCTCTGCGCACATGATGCTGCTCTGCCCGGGAACGCCTTCGTAAGTGCCGAAGATGAACGTAGCAGCCTCGTCGGCGTTGGTGGTAGAGGTGATTTCCTGTTGGCCATTACCGTCGGTCTGCTTCATATAGAAGCCGCTGTTGGGGTTGTAGAGGCGGTAAACGCCATCCGTACCGGTGGCTTGCAACTGCCAGAGGGCATCGGCCGATGCCTCGCTTTGATCGACGGCTGAAAAAGCACGGCTCAGACATTCCGAGTGGGCAGGTTTCAGCTGATCGATGGGCTCAATGTAGCCACCCTCGCCGTTGCAAGGATCGTTGCCAGTACTGATTTTGCGCTGATAGTTCTGTATGCGGTAGAGGCCGCCGGGAACGACGTTGTTCTCTGCACCCGGTTGGAGAGCAGCAACGGTTGCATTCAAGGTGTGTAGTCCCTCTAACGAAGGCGTTTGTTCCAATGCGTCAATCTGCGCCAGCACCTCATTTAAATCTTCATCGCTCGGAGCGTTTACGTATCCCTTGCCTACTGCACGCTCAAAGGCCGGCCGCAACGTTGCGCAACGCTCGGCGCACAGATCGGCGATGTATTCCTCGGCGCTGATTTCGACCATAAACTGCCACGTCGTGCCCTGGTTGTCGCTGGCCGAAGGCTGCCAATAGCCCACGCCGTTATTGTTATTGTTGGCATCGAGGCAATTGCCGTCGAGCGCCTCGTTCAGGCTGATGCAAAAGCCTCCATCGTTGTAAGGGTTGTCCTTGATGTACCACGTGGCGCCCTCGGCCGTGAAAGAGCTATGGCCGGCCAGCAGGTTCTCCGTGGCAGCGTTGTGGATCTTTACCTTCAGCCCGCCTTCCGTGGTGCCGTCGGCCGTGAAGTACCACTTGGCGCCGTCACCCAGCTCCGTGCTTTGCGTCAGGTTCACCTCGTCGCCGGCATAAGTCAAGTATTTTCCAGAGCGGTAGCTGCGGATAAAATAATAATGGATGTCGCCGTCTACGCTGACTACGGGTGCATCGACATCTGCATAGAACGGAAGGTTTTCTCCAGCTGGCAGCTCATAAACGGCCCACACGCTCCAATTGCCCATGCCGTTGAAATACTTGGCTTTGCTTCCCTGACCATTGGTATTCAGGTATGTGTCGACTCCATCGGTGCCAGACGTGACGAAACGCATCAATTTAGTCTGTTCAAAGGTGTAATTTGTCGTCAGATCCGTTCCCGTATAGTTGGCAGCCGACACGGTAAACTCGGCAGCACCTGCCTTGTCGGCCGCTGTACCGACAAGTGCGTTGGCGTTAGCCGCTCCTGAAGGTTTGGCCACATACTCGCCGGAAACTTCGCCTCGCAAAACGACTTTGCCCTCAGTGGCAGCCTCTTCCACCACGAAAACTTTCATACCGTCGGCAAAGCCTTCGTTGGCCTCGCCTCCGTTGAAATAATAGATGTTGTTGACGGCCGCACCGCGCAGCACGATGCGCTTGCCCGCCGTGATTTCGTCGGGGGCAAGCTGCGTGAGCGTCTGCGCCCGACCCACTGCCACGCACAAAAGCACGAGCAGCGTGAAAAGTGTAATTCTCTTCATGTGTAAAACTTTTGGTTGTTAGTAAATAAAATATCGGTCATCACGTGTCTTTCACAGGTGAAAGAGCGCGGGCAAGAGCTTGCACTCCCTCATCCGTTTCATCGATTAGCGAAAATCGGAAGCAAATGTATGTAAATCTTTGAAGATAAAAAAACCAATCGGGGGGGGTAGTATTAAATAATGTTATTTTCGCTGATTTTTCTGCCTTTTTCTGCCTTAAACGGCCCTTTGATGCACACTGCCTCGCCCCACAAAACCTCACGCCGCCCATGTCCTCACAAGCAGCGGGCTACACCGCTTTATATATACGCGTACGCGCACACGACAACAGCCAAAAGCGTTTGCCCCGACCAGCCTAAGAAAGGTGGGCCCACAAGAAAAACGTTTCGGGGCAGGGGGAACCACACTTGGTTCGCCCCCTTTGGGGCGCCGCCCGCGCGATGGGACATCAGCACGTTATGGATATTCTGCCGCATGGGGATTTGACTGCGTAGATACGCGATTCATCGCGTCTCACCCACTCGGGGCGCAGCCCCGCCTCGGCATTCTTCCCCGCAGAGGGCCATCCTAGCGGTGAGAGACGCGATGAATCGCGTCTCTACGTGGCGGACTTTCCCTACGGGGCGGATGACGTCTGCTGATTGTGTGGTTGGCGGTAAGTAGGCCGCGTGGCTGCCGACCCCATAGGGGTCGCACTATTGATAACCGCGGGTAAGCGCAGCGCACCCGCGGACAGGAACCCCACACCACTTCGACCCCATGGGGGTCGCACTTCATCCCGTCGTCGTGCGGGGCCTTGGCGTGTGGCAGCATCGCGCAGTCCGCGGGTGTGCCTGCGGCGTACCCGCGGTCGGCGTACCCGCGGTAATGGGAAGTTGGACCCCTATGGGGTCCCCTTACAGGGTGGGTTCTGTCCGCGGGTTCGCCTTTGGCTCACCCGCGGTTATCAATGGTTCGACCCCTATGGGGTCGCCGGCCTCGCGGCATGCTTACGGGGCCTGTGTGATATTCTGCCGCATGGGAATTTGCCTGCGTAGAGACACGATTCATCGCGTCTCACCCGCTCGGGGCGCAGCCCCGCCTCGGCATTCTTCCCCTCGGTGGGCCGTCCGGGCGGTGAGAGACGCGATGAATCGCGTCTCTACGTGGCGGACTTTCCATGCGGGGCGGATGACGTCTGCTGATTATGGGGTTGGCGGTAAGTAGGCTGCATGGTTGCCGACCCCATAGGGGTCGCACTTTGATAACCGCGGGTAAGCGAAGCGCACCCGCGGACAGGCTCCCCACACTACTCCGACCCCATGGGGGTCGCACTTCATCCCGTCGTCGTGCGGGGCCTTGGCGTGTGGCAGCATCGCGCAGTCCGCGGGTGTGCCTGCGGCGTACCCGCGGT
>CASFRV010000005.1 GCA_949297215.1 uncultured Bacteroidales bacterium
GGGCACGCTCGTCCCCTTCTTCTGCTACAACGTCTTCGGCCGCCCGGGCGGCGGCCGCAAAATCTTCATGGGCGACTGCGGCAGCCAGACCATCGGCCTGCTCCTGGGCCTGCTCTGCGTGCGCTTCTGCATGACGGGCCCCTGCGCCCCGGCGGCCGCCGCCGCGCCCAATGCGCTGGCCGTGGTGTTCTCGCTGCTCATGGTGCCCTGCCTCGACGTGCTTCGCGTCATGCTGGGCCGCCTGCGCCGCGGCAACAACCCCTTCCTGCCCGACAAGACGCACATCCACCACAAGTTCCTGGCGCTGGGCATGAGCCACCGCACGGCGCTGGTGGTCATCCTCTCCATCGCGGCCTGCTGGACATCAACCTCGTCCTGCTCACCGACATCGTCGTGTGGACAGCCATGAACATCTGGCTCTCGCGGCTCATCGAGGCGCGACAGGTGCGCATGGAACGCGAGGCGGAACAGCAACCGAACGAACCTAAAACGAAATAAACGATGAAAACCGTCATGCTCGTCTTCGGAACGCGCCCCGAGGCCATCAAGATGGCCCCGCTGGTGAGCGAGTTCCGCAGACACGCGGACACGTTCCGCACGCTGGTGTGCGTCACCGGCCAGCACCGCGAAATGCTCGACCAGGTGCTCCGCATCTTCGGCATCAGCCCCGACTTCGACCTCGACATCATGAAGCAGGGGCAGGACCTCACCGACGTCACCTCGCGCGTGCTCTTGGGCATGCGCGACGTGCTGGCCCAGGCCCGGCCCGACGCCGTGCTCGTCCACGGCGACACGACCACCAGTACGGCCGCGGCGCTGGCCGCCTTCTACGCCCGCGTGCCCGTGGGCCACGTCGAGGCGGGACTGCGCACGCACGACATTTACAGCCCCTGGCCCGAAGAGATGAACCGCCGCCTCACGGGGCGCATCGCCACGTGGCACTTTGCCCCCACGCCGCTGAGCCGCGACAACCTGCTGGCCGAGAGCGTGCCGGCCGGAAGCATCGCCGTGACGGGCAACACCGTCATCGACGCCCTCCACAGCGTAACGCAGCGCATCGGGAGCGACGAGGAGCTGCGCGCCTCGCTGACAGCCGAGCTCCGCACCGCCGGCTACGACACGGCGCGCCTCGACGCGGGCGACCGTCGCCTCGTGCTCGTCACGGGCCACCGCCGCGAAAACTTCGGCGAGGGCTTCCTGCACATCTGCAACGCCCTGCGCGACCTGGCCCTGCGCTACCCGGCGGTCGACTTTGTCTACCCCCTCCACCTCAACCCCAACGTGCGGCGCCCCGTGCACGAGGTGTTCGGCGGCCCCGGCCGGCAGCCCGGGAACATGTTTTTCATCGAACCGCTGGAATATCTCTCCTTCGTCTGCCTGATGGAGCGGGCCCACATCGTGCTCACCGACTCGGGCGGCATCCAGGAGGAGGCCCCGGGGCTGGGCAAGCCCGTACTCGTCATGCGCGACACGACGGAGCGCCCCGAAGCCGTCGAGGCCGGCACAGTGCGCCTCGTGGGCACCGACTATGAGAAAATCACCACCTCGGCCGCCCGCCTGCTCGACGACGAAACGGCCTACGCCGAAATGGCCCACGCCGCCAACCCCTACGGCGACGGACGGGCCTGCCCGCGCATCGTGGAGTTCCTGACGCGCGCCCTGGCAGCCGCTCCCGCCACCGATGGCGAGGAGGAGAAATAAGCAGAACAGACTTTCCAAAAACAAACAGACATGATAAACGTAATCGGACTCGGCTACATCGGCCTGCCCACGGCACTGATGATGGCCTCGCACGGCGTAGAGGTCGTGGGCACGGACTACAACAAGGAACTCGTGGCCACGCTCAACGCCGGCCACACCACGTTCAAGGAGGAAGGCCTTGACGAACTCTTCCACGCCGCCGTGAGCGCCGGCATCAAGTTTACCACCGAATATCAGCACACCGACACGTACATCGTCTCCGTGCCCACGCCCTACGACAAGTTCTCGAAAAAGGTGGACGCCTGCTACGTCGTGGCCGCCGTGCGCGAAGTGATGCGCGTGTGCCCCAAGGGCGCCACGGTGGTCGTCGAATCGACCGTGAGCCCCGGCACGATGGACAAATACGTGCGCCCCGTCATCGAGGCCGAAGGCTTCAAGATTGGCGAGGACATCCACCTCGTACACGCCCCCGAGCGCATCATACCGGGCAACATGGTCTATGAGCTCCTGCACAACAACCGCACCATCGGCGCCGACAGCCGCGAGGTGGGCGAGCGCGTGAAGCAATACTACGCCTCGTTCTGCCAGGGCGACATCGTCGTGACCGACATACGCACCGCCGAAATGACAAAGGTGGTGGAAAACACGTTCCGCGCCGTCAACATCGCCTTTGCCAACGAGCTGGCCCGCATCTGCCGCCACGACAACATGGACGTCTACGAGATCATCAAGATCTGCAACATGCACCCGCGCGTCAACATCCTGCAGCCCGGGCCCGGCGTGGGCGGCCACTGCATCTCGGTGGACCCCTGGTTCCTCGTGGGCGACTACCCGCAGCTCGCCAAGGTCATCGACGAGAGCATGAAAACCAACGACAGCCAGCCCACCTTCGTGCTCAACCGCATACACGAGATTATGAAGGAAAACGGCATCACCGACAACCGCCGCGTGGGCCTCTACGGACTGACCTATAAGGAAAACGTCGACGACTTCCGCGAGAGCCCCACCCTGCAACTGCTCGAAGCGCAGGAGCGCCACCTGGCCCGCCCGCTGAAATGCTACGACCCCTTCCTCGAAGACCACAAAATAGCCGAGAACCAGTACGCCAACTTCGACGCCTTCCTCAAAGACATCGACATGGTGGTCATCATGGTCAAGCACGACCACATCAAACAAAACTGGGACAAGCTGCGCGGCAAAGTCATCCTCGACTGCTTCAACATCTGCCCGCTCGAAAAGACCTACCACATCTAAACGGGCCCCTGCCCCACCCCTCAGCAGCCGCACCGACGGAGCCGCAAGGCTCGTGGCCCGCTACCACCGGCTGCACCACGCCCAAGCCCACGGGCTACGGCAAAAAGCAAAAAATTGCACCGCATGAGTGCAGTTTTCGGGCAAAAGCTGCACTGCGACGGTGCAAAAAATAAGCTTACCAGACGCCGCAGACAGCGAAAACCTCGGATAAGGACTTCAAGCAGCGCTACAAATCATCATAACATGAAAGAAATACTTCGCATCGTACAGACTGATTATCAGCGATATACAGGAAAAACTGGGGGGGGGGGTAGAACTATCCTTCGCTACCTGCTCTTCGGACGCAACCACTGCTTCAACTACTGCTTTTGGCTGAGGTTCGCCTCACGGAAGAACCCGCTCTACCCGCTGGCCGTCCTGATGCACAAACGCCTGACCGTCAAGTATGGCATCCAGATACCGAGAACCACCCAGATAGGCTACGGCTTCTACATCGGCCACGGCGTAGGCATCATCATCAACGGCAAAACCGTCATCGGCAACAACTGCAACGTCAGCCAGTTCCTCTCCATCGGCAGCAACAAAGGCACTCCCGCCGTCATCGGCGACAACGTCTACATCGGCCCCAACGTTTGCATCGTCGAGGACGTACACATCGGCAACAACGCCACCATCGGCGCCGGCGCCGTCGTGACAAAAGACATCCCCGAGAACGCAACGGCCGCCGGCGTCCCCGCAAGAGTCATCTCGCAGAAAGAGCCCGGGAGATTTATCCATAACAAAGCCATCTTCCGCTGAATATTCACGGAAAAATAGCCGGAAGAGCGCAGCAGGCAGGACGAGGACCGAAAAATTGCACCGCATGAGTGCAATTTTCGGGCAAAAGCTGCACTGTGTGAGTGCAAAATACGTACATTTGCAGCCAAACAGCTGCCTATGGAACGCCTGTATGCCATTTTTTCACCAGCTCGTCAGACGCACCGACCTCGCGTTCGTACGCTATAAATACGCCGACATCCGTTGGGGCAACCGCATGCTGGGCCTCGTAGGCCCGCGCGGTGTGGGCAAAACCACCCTGCTGCTGCAACATGCCAGGCAAGCCCTCCCCACAGAAGGCACCCTCTACGCCTCGGCCGACAATCTCTATTTTGCCGACCACACGCTGGTGGACCTGGCCGACGCCCTCAGCAAGCAAGGCGGGCGCTATCTCCTGCTGGACGAAATACACAAATACGTCAACTGGTCGCGCGAGCTCAAACAAATCTACGACTCCTACCCCGACCTGCACGTCTATTTCACCGGCTCGTCCGTCCTCGACATCTACCGCGGCATGGCCGACCTGAGCCGCCGCGCACCCATCTACGAGATGCAGGGCCTCTCCTTCCGCGAATACCTGCGGCTCTTTCACGGCATAACGGCCCCCGTCCTCACGCTCGACGACATCCTGCACCACCGCGCCGAAATACCCGGCACCCTCCATCCCCTGCCCCTCTTCAACGACTACCTGCGCCGCGGCTACTACCCCTTCGGGCGCGACGAAGACTTCGACATCAAGCTCGAACAAGTCATCACGCAGACGATGGAAAGCGACATACCCCTGTATGCCGGGATGAACGTGGGCACGGGGCGCAAGCTCAAGCAGCTCCTCATGGTCGTGGCCGCCGGAGCCCCCTTCAAGCCCTCGATGGCCACCCTCGCCGAAGCCACCGGCATCAGCCGCAACAACGTGGCCCTCTATCTCCTCTATATGGAACGCGCCGGCATGATAGGCCAGCTCCGCACCGCCCCGGGCGGCATCCGCGGACTGGGCAAGGTCGAGAAAATCTACCTCGACAACCCCAACCTCATGGCCGTGCTCTGCCACGACGGCGGCAACCGCGGCAACGTGCGCGAAACATTCTTCTACAACCAGACGCGCGTACGCTACGATGTCACCTCCTCGCCAACGGCCGACTTCCTCATCGACGGCTGCACGTTCGAAGTGGGCGGCCGCAGCAAAAGCCAGCGCCAGCTGCAAGGCAACCAGCAAGGCTACGTCGTCAAAGACGACATCGAAACAGGCTACGCCAACGTCCTCCCCCTCTGGGCCTTCGGCCTGACGTACTGACAGCCACAAACAGCACAAGCATCCGCCACGTTTTCAGCAGTTGCCCCGCCCCGCCGCCAACGGCACGGAGCAACAGCTCCCTTGTGGGCCGCAACCGTGCGGACAACAGAGCCCGCACCACCGAAGCACAAAGAACAGCCGCCCATTCATCGCGGCATGCAGCGCCCCGACAGTTAAAACGCAAGCCTCGTTCTTACAAACAGTGCTCGCGTTTATAAAAACAAAAGCTGTGTTTTTACAAACGACGGCGGCGTTGCAACCATCGGACGGACGTTCAAAACTTTCAACAGCCAACATTCATCTTCTTTAAAAACAGATCGGTGAAGCCCGTCGCCCCCCTCGCGGCAGGCTTCGCCGCGTCGCACGTTAAATATCCCACCATGCACACCTCTGGCGACAGCAAACGCATAGCAAAGAACACCCTGCTGCTCTATGGGCGGATGATACTGCTGATGCTCGTTGCGCTCTATACCTCGCGCGTCATCTTGCAGGCGCTTGGCGTGACGGACTTCGGAATTTACAACGCCGTAGGCGGGTTCGTCGCGATGTTTTCCGTCCTGACCGGGTCGCTCTCGGCTGCCATCAGCCGGTTTATCACTTTCGAGCTGGGAAAAGGCGACAAGGAGAAGCTCACACGCATTTTTTCCACAGCCGTCATCATACAGTTGCTCATCGGGCTCGTCATCATTGTGCTGGTCGAAGCTTTTGGCATCTGGTTTCTCAACCATAAGATGAGCATCCCCCCCGGCCGGCTGACGGCGGCCAACTGGGTGCTGCAATTCTCGCTGCTCACGTTCGCCATCAACCTGCTCAGCGTCCCGTATAACGCCACCATCATCGCCCACGAGCGCATGTCGGCCTTTGCCTACATCAGTCTGCTGGAAGCCGCGTGCAAGCTGCTCATCGCTTTTCTCGTCGGCTACGCACCGTTTGACAATCTCATCTTTTACGGGCTGCTCATGTGCCTTGTGGCGCTCTTGGTGCGCTCCACCTACGCTTTCTACTGCAAACGCCATTTCAGCGAGTGCCGCGTCAGATGGCATCTCGACCGCGGCTTGTTTCGCGAAATCGCAGGCTTTGCCGGCTGGAACTTCATCGGAGCCTCATCAGGCGTATTGCGCGACCAGGGAGTCAACGTCCTGCTCAACGTATTCTGCGGACCGGCCGTCAATGCCGCGCGAGGCATAGCCATGCAGGTGAGTTCGGCAGTAGGACAATTCACACAAAACTTCCTGACAGCGATCAACCCGCAAATCACCAAGTCGTACGCCCAAGGAGAGCGCGACTATCTCATGCAGCTTGTGTTCCAAGGCTCACGCCTCGGGTTCTACATGCTCTTGTTTCTCTCGCTCCCCATCATCATGGAGACGCACGCCGTTCTGCAACTCTGGCTAAAGATCGTCCCCGACCATGCTGTGCTCTTCGTCCGCCTCATCTTGATTTATGTCATGACCGAATCCATATCCTATCCCTTGGTGACGCTGATGCTGGCAACGGGGCGGATACGCAATTACCAGATAGTGGTGGGAGGTTGCCAGATGCTCAATTTCCCTTTAGCATACGTTTTGCTGAAAGTAGGATTGGCACCCGAATCGACGGTCGTTCTTTCCATAGCCGTTGCCTGCCTCTGTCTGGCCACGCGCCTCTATATGTTACGCAGCATGGTGAAGCTGCCCGTCCGGCGCTTCCTGCTGAAAGTCGTCCTCAACATTCTCGCGGTCAGTCTGCTTTCAGCCGTTCTGCCCTCCCTCATCGTAGAAAGCCGGCCCGAAACGCTCACGCGGTTCTTCGTCGTGGTCGTCGTAAGCCTGCTCTCCACGTTTCTATGTGCCTTTTACGTAGGCTGCTCCAAGGCCGAACGGCACTTTGTTCTCGCAAAAGCATCCCAATTATTGCAAAAAATCAGACATGGAAAAACCAAGAGTTGACTCCAAAGCCCCGGGCGAATGTTGCGGCTGCACAGCATGCGAAAGCATCTGCCCCAAGGACGCCATCACGATGCAGCCCGACGCCCTCGGCTTTCTATACCCACACATCGATGAAGAAAAATGCATCAACTGCGGGCTGTGCATGAAAGTATGTGCCTTTTCACCCTCTTACAATACACCGCACAATTTTCAAGTCCCATTAGCTTACGGAGCCCGCCACAAGAACGAGGAGGAAGTGGAAAGCAGCCGAAGCGGGGCCGCTTTCATTGCCATTTCCGACTATATCCTTGAGCATGGAGGAGTTGTATATGGTGCGGGGTACGCTTCGTGCTCCGAAATAGTCCACAAACGGGCTACGACGAAAGCTGAACGCGACGAATTCAAGGGAAGCAAATATGTACAAAGCAAATTAGGCGACACATTCAAGCAAATAAAGCAAGACTTATCCGAAGGTCGGAGCGTCTTATTTTCAGGGACGCCCTGTCAAAACGCCGGGCTAAGTGCTTACATTGGAGAAAAGCTACGCTCACAGCTTTTTCTCATCGATATAGTTTGCCATGGTGTTCCGTCGCCATACATCTGGCGCGACTATTTAGCTTACCTGCAAAAACAAAACGCTTCTAAGATCGTCAAAGTAAACTTTAGAGATAAACAGATATGGGGTTGGAAAGCTCATAAGGAATCTTATGTCTTAGACAACGGGAAAAAATTGTTATCCGACGGTTTTACCGACCTATTTTATAAGCATATAATGTTGCGGGAATCCTGCGGCTCGTGTCCTTACACGAACTTACGAAGACCTGGCGATATAACCATCGCCGATTTTTGGGGATGGGAAAGAACTAAGAATACAATAAACGAAGACAACAAGGGTCTCTCGCTCGTTTTATGCAACACTCCCAAAGGTGCAGAACTGTTTCAAAGCTGTTCAACGGATTTAAACTTTTTCTCAGTCAGGGTAGAAGACTGCCTGCAACCCAACCTCATGCACCCCTCCGCCTTAGACCCACGAACGAAGAAATTCATAAAAGACTACCAGAGAAAAGGATTTGCATTCGTCTACACGAAATACAGAAAAAGGACTTCAAAAGAAAAAGCCCTTAAAGCTTATTCGAACTTCAAGAAAGTGATAAAGAAAATTCTGAACAGAAAATGAAAATAGGAATACTCACCTTTCACTATGCTCACAACTATGGAGCCATGCTTCAAGCCTACGCCTTGGTCACAATGCTAAAAGATTGGGGCCACGACGTTAAAATCATAGATTACAGAGTGCCTTCCATCGAATACGTCTACCAAAAAAGGAGCTTTCCGAAGCTCGTCGGTTTCTTTGTGTCTCAGCACAATGCTTTTCCCATTGCATTTCTGAAAGCCATCAAATATTATCCGAATGAACGCCGAAAGAAGTCACTAAAATGGGAAAGATTTGAAAAGTTCAGCCAGCGCTATTTACCTAAGACCCATCGCGTCTTCAAGCCGGCGGATATAACAAATGATGACGTCGATGTCGTTATTTGCGGCAGCGACCAAATTTGGAACGCCAAAATCACAAAGGGACTGAATCGTCTATATTTTAGCGATGGAATAGATTCACGCATACGTAGAGTCGCTTACGCCGCAAGCGCCGGCGGAGGAAGCATCGACAAAGCGAATGAGCAAAGCTTTATAAAACTTTGCACCAATTTTAATCTCATCAGTGTAAGAGAGAAAAGCTTGTCCACATATATGAACAGGCTCTCCATCCCGAACATCGTCGTTTCCGACCCAGTTTTTCTACTTAAAAAAGAGCAATGGAAAGAGCTTGCAGTTTTACCCGCAGAAAAAGATTATGTCCTAACCTATTCTTTCGGAGAACCACAAGGCTTTTTCGATAAAGCCTTGGAAATAGCCCGCCTCATGAAAAAGCAACTTATCTGTTTCTCTTTTAAAAAGAAACAATTACCCAAAGAAATCGTCCAAGTCTACAATGGCGGACCGCGAGAGTTTCTTGGATATTTCTTAAACGCGTCGTTCGTAATGACCAATTCTTTCCATGGCACAGCTTTCTCTGTTTTACTAAACAAGCCCTTCTTCAGCGTCCTTCCTCAAAACGGTGGCGAGCGCGTCTGCTCCCTGCTGGAAAAGGCCGGGCTCAGCGACAGAATCATTCAGCCCGACACGCCTATATCATCAATCAGCCCCATAGATTTCAATGCCGTAACAAAGCGGCTCTCATCCTTTATTGACAACTCACGCTTTTTCTTACAACAATCTATAAAATAAAACCCCGATGAATATACTGTTTGTCTTAACGTCTCTTGACCCATACCGCGGCGGTGTACAAAGGGTTACATGGGTTTTGTCGGAATATTTTCGACAGAAAGGCTTCGACACCTTTTTTGCTTACGATTTAGTAGATTATGACAGAATAGAAGCAGACCATAAAATAAAAATAGACTATTCCTTACCCTTTGAGGAAATCTATCAGCAGTTAGAAAATTTCGTAGTAAAAAACAAAATTGATATTATCATCAATCAAGACAGGAAAAATGCCAAACTGCTAACAGCTTATGCAAAGATAAAAGCGAAAAGAGCATGCAAAATCATACATTGCCTGCACAATGCTCCCGACTACTTTAAGCATGTAAAACTTACCCCCGTTCAGCGGATAAAAAAATGGGGATTCCGTCTCATTCACTCATACGACCACGTCATTAAAGCGCAACAAGAAGCCTATAACGTGGCTGATTATGTCGTACTGCTGTCCGACTCTTTCATACCAGACTACATCAACCTGTATCATATCCCCAACCGCAAAAAGGTTGGAGCCATTTCAAACCCACTTTCCTTTCATACCGATATATCAGATGACTTTTCCATAGAAAAAGAACATACTGTTTTAATCGTTGCACGTCTGGAAGAAAGACAAAAGAACATAAAAGCAGCCCTTCGCATATGGAAAGAAGTGGAAGCCACACAAGAAACAGACTGGAAGCTGTTGCTGGCAGGATATGGCCCTGATGAAGCAGAAATCCTTCGTTATGCAACGAAACTGCAATTAAAAAGATTTTCATTCATCGGACGTATCGACAAGCCTGAAACATTATACAAAAAAGCCTCTGTTTTCATGATGACGTCCAATTACGAGGGCTTCGGAATGACGCTGACCGAAGCTTTGCAATATGGCTGCATACCTATTGCATTCAACACATACAGTGCCGTCAAAGATATCATACAAGACGGAAATAACGGCTATCTGATAGCACCGGGCGATGA
The DNA here is from genome assembly GCA_949297215.1 of uncultured Bacteroidales bacterium. Taxonomy (GTDB): domain Bacteria; phylum Bacteroidota; class Bacteroidia; order Bacteroidales; family Bacteroidaceae; genus Alloprevotella. The sequence continues at coordinate 10,246 of CASFRV010000005.1, forward strand.
AAAAACCTATGCCTGTAAGATTCTGTCGCTCATTCACGACGAAAAGCTACGCTCTGCTTTAATGCAGAACGGCTTGAACAGCATTGCCAAATTCCAAATAGAAGCCATTGGCCAGCAATGGCTGGATCTCTTCAAATCGCTGTCAAATGAAGAACATATCGTCCGTTAACGACTGCTATGGTTGCGGCGTCTGCGCCAAAAGCTGCCCGAAGCACATTATTTCCATAGCGCTCAACCCTAAGGGATTCTACGCTCCTCTGATTAAAGAAATTGATAAGTGCATCGACTGCGGCATCTGCCTTGACGTGTGCGCTTACGTTCACGACGACCTGTCGGTACAGAACCGCCCGCTCGCCGGCTATGCTGCATGGAGCAACGACGACGCCACCCGCCAGCAATGCTCTTCCGGTGGCGTTGGATTTGAAATTGCCCGAGCCGCACTTGCAGAAGGATATGAAGTCTGCGGAGTAAGATATAATGCCGAGAAAAACCGCGCAGAACACTTCATAGCCTCATCTCCCGAAGAGCTCTTGGCCACCATGGGCAGCAAATATATTCAAAGCTACACCGTTGACGGCTTCACAGCTATCGAACGGAACAAGAAATATTTGGTCGTTGGCACGCCCTGCCAGATCGATTCTTTCCGACGCTACATGCAGCGCTACAAGCTTCGTGAAGACCTTTTTATTTTGATGGACTTTTTCTGTCATGGAACGCCCTCAAAACTTATTTGGGACAAATACCTTGAAAAGGTCAACAAGGAGAAGAAAAAAATAGTTTCCGCCTCGTGGAGAAACAAACAAACAGGATGGCATGACTCATGGGCCATTTCTTTAAAATTCTCAGAACGGGGAAACGATGTAAGCAAGTCTGCTCCCGACTACATCTGCCGCTATTCGAAGGGCGACATGTTTTTCACCTTATTTTTGAGCGATGGGTGCTTTGGAAAGGCCTGCTACGACCGTTGCAAATATAAATATGACCACTCGGCAGCCGACATTCGCATCGGCGACCTGTGGGGAAGCAAATATAGGAAAGAGGAGAAAGGCGTATCGGGAGTCGTTGCTTTCACGCCACAAGGAAAAGATCTCTTGAAAACAGCCAATTGCACCTTCAGGGAAGAAGATTTTACGGTTGTGGCCGAAGGGCAAATGAAAAAAGCGCCAGCAAAAGGTAAGCTTTATAAAGAGCTGCAATCGGTCATGATGCGCGAAAGCTTCAACATTGACGAACTATACACCATCGTTCAACGATACAGAAAAAAGAGGCAGCTCATAGGACGCCTGACCCATCCCTCCCGAACTGCCAAAAATTTAATCAAACGCTTGATCAAGAAATCACGATGAAAATAAGGACCATCACTTGTCACGACGTATACAACTACGGAGCATCGCTGCAAGCATACGCCTTGCAGCAATACTTGGAAACGAAAGGGCATGATGTAAAAATAATAGATTACAAACCCGACTACATGCGCGTGCACTACAAATTTTGGCACGTTCCTCCAAGCTCGCGCTACTACACGCGCGCCATGCGTAATCCCATTCTGCGCTTTTTCCTTTGCTGCTATTTCGCTCCAAAACGCTTCAACACAATAGGACGCAAATGGAAATTTGATAAGTTCCGCCGCAACTACCTTCATCTCACCCGTCGATACAACAGCTACGCCGAGCTGCAAGCCGCTCCACCTTCTGCCGACGTATATATAGCAGGCAGCGACCAGATATGGAACTGCGCGCTACCCAATGGTAAAGACCCCGCCTATTTTCTTCAATTCGGGAGGAAAGCAACACAACGCATATCGTATGCAGCCAGCTTTGCCATCCCTGAAATCCCAACAGAACACCAGAAGCAAATGAGCAATTGGCTCAAATGCTTTGACGCCATATCGGTGAGAGAGCACACCGGGCTATCTATCCTTCACTCAATGGGATTGGAAGGTGTTGAAGTGATTGACCCCGTGTTTCTCCTCAAAGGCCATCAATGGAAAGCTTTTGCAGGAAGTAAACAGCTAATCGATAAAAAGTATCTCCTCGTTTATGATTTGTATCTGAATGACACACGTTTACAGCACGAAGCCGAACGTATCTCTTCTGAGCAAGGACTTAAACTTGTAGCAGTTGACGCCAACGTCAAATGCCCTTATGCGCAAATCAACATCTCTGATGCGGGGCCGCAGGAGTTTGTCAATCTCATTTCACATGCAGAATACGTTTTGAGCAATTCGTTTCATGCCACGGCTTTTGCCTTGATGCTCAACCGGCCATTCGCTGTTTTCTATAAATATGCCAACATATCCCGCATGGCCGACATCCTTCATCACCTTGGGGCAGACAACAGTCTGAATCCAAGCACTCCCTGCTATGAATTCGACTGGAACGAAATAAACCGCCGCATCCAAACCATGCGTGAAAACAGTATCCAATATCTGACCGAACATCTGTAATATGCTATACACGTTATTAATCATTTGGTGGGTTGTATGCGGCATACTTATTCTGCGAAGCTCAGGCGTAAAAAGGCTTTGCTTCTATTTCTTAGGCATTTTGTATGTCCCGGCAACCATAGATATCATCCCACAGTCGATGCTGATGGGACATTTCTTCTACGCCACGATGTTCATCCTCTCAATGATACTCTATAATGAGTTCAAACTGAAGACATTTACCTCCTGCCCGCTATTCAGCATCTTAGGCTGGGTTTTCGTCTCCTATTTATTGATCGGGCTTTTCGATGAACGCGTATCAACTCCCCTCAGCATTTATCGAGCCATCCATGCCTTCTGCGGCTCATACTTTCTTTTTTATCTCGGATGGGTTTCCATCAATCAAAAAGACAGAAATTATAGATTCTTAGGGAGCGTACCTGGACATGACGGAGACTACAATATATTTTTCCGCACTATTCTTCCCCTAACGCTGCTCATGACCCTTTTCGGACTGTATACAGGTCTGACACACACCAATCCAATTCTTGATGCAGTCGGCTTGGAAGACCGCTTCTTAATGGAAAGTAATGAAGACACGTATAGAGGGTTTCGCGTAACGGCCATGTGCATTTCTTCCTCTGTATATGGTTTGGTATGTGCCACTCTTTTTCTTTGCTCCTTTTTCACTACAAAACATAAAAGTATCTTACGCTGGCTGGCATTGGGATTGCTGCTCATCAACCTGATATTATCCGCAACCCGAGCTGCCATCATTCCTTTCATCATAGGACTGTTTGTTTTTATCCTTATTCATAAAGGAATTACAGGAATCTTACGGACTTTTATCATCATCCTTATTACTGTTCTTTTCCTGTTTCCCTTACTGCCAAGTTCCGTAACAGACTACTTTTCGCAAATGACAGACTCTATCTCTGACGTTATCTTACCAGGAGGCACCGGCGGTTCAAAATATGGAGGAAGTAGCGTTGACGCTCGAGAGATGCAAATAATAACTGCGATGGAGTACCTCAAAGAAAAGCCATTTTTCGGGCATGGTTTCGGTTACTATGGAGAGGTGCTCTCACAAGGAGAAAAATTTGAAGGTCTGCTTGGTATGGAAAGCTACTTATGCTTCATGGGCGTGGAAAGAGGCCTCGTTAATTTCTGCGTGGAAATCATATTCTACATATGCAGTTTCTATTACTTCATTAAAAACCGCGTTTACAACAGATTGTACGCTGATTTAGGCATAGCATTGCTGACCATGTTTATCCCATTCTTGATTTTTGCATGGGTGGGCGGTTGCTGGTTCTTCTTCATGCCCGTTTTAGGATATGTAGCGAAAGTTGTTTACCTAAGTAAGTTCCGCCAATTCTAAACTGTAAAATTTCTATTACCGACCAAGGGCTAATTTTTTCTATAAACTGAACTCCAAGCATGAAAAAGATCCATTTCGTTTTGGGAGACGGCACCTATCCCGACCATATAGGAGGGATGGAAATCTTCAATTATTATCTTATCAAAGAACTGCAAAAAGATTATGCCATCTCCTACTCTGCATACAAACGGTTGAACTTCCCGGGGCCGACGTTGCATCGCTTCTTAAAAATCAAACCTACAAAAGTCAGCTTCCCCGTTCAGCTGTTCTTCTACCTGCTGTTCCATCCCGGGCGGACATTGATTTTTTCTTATTCCGCAGCGCATTGGTTGGTCTGGTATCTCTACACGCTCGTAGCCCGCATCCTCCGTCTCGACTATATCGTAGTCATCCATTACGGTAAAGAGCCACCGGCTACACATCAAAAAGTTTACCAAAACTTTTTCCAACAGGCGAAGCACGTCGTGGCCGTATCAGAAAACATCAAGAAGGAATACGACGAGCAGTTTCACCTTAACTGTACGATCATATTCCCCCTCGTACCGTTCAAAAAGAACGAGACGCCCAAGAACGAGCTCCGCCGGCGCTACGGCATACCCGCAGATGCGTTCGTCGTCTGCATGGTTGGCACCATCAAAGAAATGAAAAACCCGCAAACTGTTGTTGAAGCGTTAGCTAAACTGCCCACCGACATCATCAATCGCCACAACCCGCACATCGTTTATGCGGGTACGGGTCCGGGAGTGAACCATTTGAAAGAAATCATCGCCCACTTGGGGCTGCAAGAGCGTTGCCACCTGTTGGGCTTTGTTCCCAAAGAACAAACTGACGAAGTTTACGCCCTTTCCGGCGCTTACGTCATAGCTTCCGATTTCGAAGGCACCTCCGTTTCGTTGCTCGAAGCCATGTTCAACGGTTTGCCCGTCATTGCATCGCGTGCACCGGGCATCACCAACACCATTTCCGAGGATGAAGAATGCCTCATGTTCCAGCCACGCAACTCCGATGAACTAAAAACACAATTACTGGCCATCATGACAAATCCCACTCATGCCGAAGAAAAAGGTAAAGCAGCTCGCTCCCGCTATAAGCGCGATTACGACTTTCACAACGTCATTAAATCGTATATGAAAATCATAAATGATTAATTCTTTGCAAGCTACCACACCCCATGAAAATCATACAACTCGTTTATTCCCTCTGCTCGGGCGGAGCAGAGAAGTTCGTGGTCGATCTCTCCAACGAGATGGCGCGGCGCGGGCACGACGTTACCCTTTGCATGTTGCTCGACGATGCACCGGAGGGCCGGGCCTTCAACAAACAGTTTCTCTCGCCCGCCGTTCGCTTCCGCTCCCTGCACTTTGAGCGCGGTTTCTCGCTTGGCAAGGTGCGGGCCGTCGAAAAGTTCATCCTCGGCGAAAGGCCCGACGTTGTCCACTGCCATCTCAACGTCATACCCTACGTTTTCCGTCTGGCCATGACGCGGCGTAAGATCAGGTTCTTCCACACGCTGCACAGCGTGGCCGAAAAAGCCAGCGGAGCGTCGGCACAAAAGCGCATCAACCGCTTTTTCTACGCCCGGCGGTGGATACGTCCCGTCACGATCTCGCGCCTCTGCCAGGAATCGTTCGTCCGCTTCTACCACCTGCCCCCCGCTCCGCACATCGACAACGGCCGTTCCACCGTGGCACCGTCGGCCGCCCTATCCGCTGTAAGGCAAGAAGTGGACGGCTACAAAGCTACCGCTTCCACTCCCGTTTTCATCCACGTGGCCCGGTGCGATGCCCTGAAAAACCAACACCTGCTCGTTTCCACGTTCAACCGCCTTGACAAAGAGGGTACCGACTTCTGCCTGCTCGTTCTTGGGGCCGGCTACGGCAGCGACGAAGGCAGACGGTTGCAACAGGCCGCGTGCAACAAAATCCATTTCCTCGGCGAAAAGGGCAACGTGGGCGACTATCTGCTCTGCGCCGACGCGTTCTGCCTGACTTCGCGCTTCGAAGGCCTGCCCATCAGTCTGCTCGAAACCCTCTCCTGCGGGCTCACCCCCGTCTGCACCGCCGTGGGCGGCATCCCCGACGTTGTCACCGACGGCGAAACGGGCTATCTCTCAGCCGTCAGCGAAGAAGCCTATCACCAAGCCCTCCTCCGCTTCCTCCACCGGCGCATCGAACCCGAAAAGCTCAAAGCACATTTCCGCGCCAACTATTCCATCGCCGTTTGCGCCGAAAAATATTTAGCACTCTTCCAAAAGTAAATCAGCTATGGAACACTATAAAGATCTTGAAGAAAAGGCTGGACACTTTCTTCAGTCCAGAACCATCAATACGCCCGAAGAGCTCGATGCGGCAGTAGTCGAACTTGAGAAGTTGAAGAGTAACAAAAAACTGCACTCCATGTTCCGCGGCGTGCATGAGGCTAAATACAAACTGTATAGCTCGTTCCAGCGCATGTGGTTCGACCGCAATCTCGGTGAAACGGGCACCGACCCCTATCTGTTAGTGCAAAACATGATTAATGCCTGCCTCGATCCCCAGCATGTTCTTTCTAAATATCTGAAACAGCTTGGCGTCGTCTGCAACGACTGGCTCATTCTCTCTTTTCTGCAACACTACGGCGGCGCCTCGCCTTTACTCGATTTTTCGAAAAATTTCCTTGTGGCTCTCTATTTCCTCTGTAAAAACATGAAGTTGCAGTATAGCGACCAATTTATCAGCCATTACGCTTCTATCTATTATTATAAAGGCGTCGACGCTGCTCAAAGCTTTCGTCCCCTGCACAGAAAAGCTGAAAATGTAGTGGCAGCCAACCTGGCCGTTGACAAATTCGACGTATGGAAAAACGAACTCAGTTTCTCCAACGTCATGCAGCGTCCACCGGCATCCGAACCTCTCATCATATCAGTCTACAATGACGCCTCTGAGATAAGAACACCCAACGGCGAACCCGCTACCTACTTCACCGCTGCCAACATCAACGTAACGAGCCAAGAGGGTGAGTTCATCTGCAATATGGATATGGAGCAACCGCTCGAAGATGTTTTTCAAAAAGACGGAAAGAAATACCTCTGCTGCCTCAACATCCATAAAGGCCTCCGAGAATACATCATCCAAAAACACCTCGAAGGCAGTTTGGAACGAAACGACAGCCTTTACTTCCCGTCTGAAGAACAAATTGCCAAAGAGGCGCTCGAACGCACACTAAAAAACATCAACTTGGCTAAAACGGAGTAACCTCAACAGTAAGCTCCACCATACTTTAAATCAAAGTTCGCCGCTCGCTTTTCGTAACATACATAACTTCTCTTACTAAGTTTTTCCCTCAACATGAAAATACTTATCAACACGCCTAACATCCATGAATTGGGCGGCGTGGCCAATCACTACTTAGGGCTTAAGCCCTATTGGACGGAAAACGTGCGCTACAACTCGTTAGGAGCAAAGCCATGGCGCACTTGTTTATTTCCTTTTTTTGTTCTCAGATTTTTCTTTCGCCTGCTCGTTTTCCGTCCACAGGTTGTGCTGCTAAACCCCTCATTGGGACAACGGGCCCTTACACGCGATTTCTTTTATCTCCGCATTGCTAAGGCTTTGGGGCGAAAGGTGGCCGTCTTTATCCACGGGTTCAGCTGGGACTACGCTGCAAAGGCCGATTGGGGCTGGATAAGCCAAAACCTCAACCGGGCCGACGGCATCATCGTCTTGGCGCAGGCGTTCAAGGACGAGCTGCAACGCCGCGGCGTGACGGCGCCTATTTTCCTTTCGACCACCAAGGTGGCCGACGGCTTGGTAGAGGGCTTCGATGCCGGCCGCCGCATGGGCCGGGTGAAGAACCTCCTCTTCCTCTCGCGCATAGAACGGGCCAAAGGCGTCTACGAAACGGCCGACACGTTCGCCCTGCTGAAGCAAGAGTATCCCGACCTGACGCTTACTTTCGTGGGCGACGGCTCAGAGCTCGCACCGCTCAAAGCCTACGTCCGCGAAAAAGGCATCGCCGACGTGCGCTTCACGGGCGGCCTGAGCGGCGCGGCGCTCAGGCACGAATATGAAATAGCCGACTTCTTCTTCTGCTCTTCCCACGGGGAGGGCATGCCCACCGTCGTGCTCGAAGCCATGGCTTTCGGCCTGCCCGTCCTCACGCGCGCCGTGGGCGGCGTGTGCGACTTTTTCGAGGACGGCCGCATGGGGCGCATCACCTCATCGACCGACCCGGCCGAGTTTGCCCGCCTCGTAAAACCTTTCATCGACGACGCCGGCCTCACAAAGCAGGTTTCACGCTATAATGCCCGCTACGCACGGGAACATTTCATGGCGTCATCCGTTGCGAAAAATATCGAAAAAATACTCATGGCCCTATAAGTATTTATTTATTATCCCTCTCACCATGCAAGAACTCCTTTCTGCCTTCGCCCGCCTGCGCCGTTACTGCGAGCGGGAGGGCTTCCGCGGCTGGGACCCTTACGACGGGCTCAACTCGCGGCTCTTCCAAGCGTTGCCGCTGCTGAAGCGTTCGGCGCTGTGCCGCCTCGTGGTCATCCAGGGCTTCAAGCGCTGCCCCATGAACCTGCGCCGGCTGGCGCTCGTGCCCAAGGAGTATAACGCCAAGGGCATCGGGCTCTTCCTCAGCGGCTACTGCAACCTGCTGCGCGCCGTCAAGGCCCGCCCGGGGCTGGCCCGTGAGCTGGGCACGGCCGACGAGCTCACCCGGCGCATCGACGAACTGGCGCAGCTGCTGCTCTCGCTGCGTTCGCCGGGCTATGCGGGCAGCTGCTGGGGCTACAACTTCGACTGGCAGGCACGCCGCCTCTTCCTCTTCCCCAAAGGCACGCCCACGGTGGTGGCCACGTGCTTTTGCGCCTCGGCCCTGTTCGACGCCTACGAGCTCACTCGGCGAGAGGCCTACCGCGAGGCAGCCGTCTCGGCGGCCCGCTTCGTGCTCACCGACCTGCACCGCTCACCGGCGTCGGGGGGCTTCCTGTTCTCATACAGCCCGCTGCCGGGCAACGACACGGTCTACAACGCCTCGCTGCTTGGCAGCAAGCTGCTGGCCCTGTGCCACCGCTACGGCGCCACGGACGAGAGCCTCGCGGCGGCGCGCAGCTCGGTGGAGGCCTGCTGCCATGGGCAGGCCGAGGACGGCTCGTGGGTGTACGGCCTGCTGCCCGTGCAGGGGTGGATCGACAGCTTCCACACGGGCTACAACCTCGACGCCCTGGCCACCTACGAGGAGGCCACGGGCGACCGCTCTCACCACGACGCCATCGAGCGGGGCTTCCGCTTCTACATCGACCATTTCTTCGAGCCCGACGGCTGCCCCAAGTACTACCACAACCGCCGCTGGCCCGTCGACATCCACTGCCCCGGGCAGCTCTTCGTCACGCTCTCGCGCCTCGGCCGCTTTGAGGAGCACCGTGACCTGGCGCGCCGCGTGCTCGGCTGGACGCTGGCGCACATGCAGTCGCCCCACGGCTATTTCTACTATCAGCTCAAACCGGGCATCTCGTCGAAGATACCCTACATGCGTTGGAGCAACGCCTTTATGTTTAACGCGCTCAGCCATTACATCCTAAACTCGCGATAAATGAAACTGCAACGGCTTCGGAAACTCCTCTTCCTGCACCTGCAACACCTGCCCATGCGCTCCCGGCATATACGGCCTGCATTTTGCAAATTGGGGGGGGTAAATATTAAAGATACTAAAAACACATTCATCGGGGAGCGCGTCATATTCGACACCAACTACCCCGAAGACATCATCGTCGAGAGCGGCGTGCGCATCACCGTCGGCTGCATCCTGCTCACCCACTTCAAAGACACGCACACGGGCAGCTACACCCGCGGGCGCATCCACATCAAACGGGGAGCCTACATCGGATGCAACACAGTGGTCTGCAAACCCGTCACCATCGGCGAGAACGCCATCGTGGGTGCCGGCTCCATCGTGACCAAAGACATTCCCGACGGCGAAGTCTGGGCCGGCAATCCAGCCCGTTTCATCAAAAAACGAACATAAACTATGCAAGACGACAGAGTAAGCCTCAACGGCGTGCTGGTTCACCCCTTCACGTCGTTCGACGAATTGCTGCACTACGTCAGCGGCCGCAAGGGCATCCTTGTGGCCATCAACGCCGAAAAGATTTTGCACGCCACGGCGCAGACGCGCGCCATCATCAACCGCAACATCGGCTACTGCGACGGGGCGGGCGCCGTGATGGCCCTGCGCAAGCACGGACACACCGGAGCCGTGAAGCTGCCGGGCTGCGAGCTGTGGCTGAAAATAGTGGCCGCCCTGGCGCCGCAGGGAAAGACGTTCTACCTCGTGGGCGGACGGCAGGAGGTGATAGACCAGACCGTCGCGCAGCTGCGGGCCGACTTCCCGGGCATCCACATCGTGGGCTGGCGCAACGGCTACCTGCGCACCGACGACGAGCGGGCCGCCCTCATCGACGACATTGCCGCACGGCACCCCGACGTGGTGTTTGTGGCCATGGGCTCGCCCAAGCAGGAGCTGCTCATGGAGGAGATGATGGAGCGCCACCCCGCCATCTATCAGGGCCTGGGCGGCAGCTTCGACGTCTACACGGGTGCCGTCAAGCGGGCCCCCGCTTGGTGGGTGCGCCACAACCTCGAATTCCTCTACCGCCTCTTGCGCCAGCCCTCGCGCATCAAACGGCAGATTCACCTCGTCAACTTCTGGCTGCGCGTCGAGAGGGGGAAGATCTGAAAAGGCACGACGGCTGCTGTCGGTCGCCCGGCGTAAGGCTCACAAGAGAGGCACCATGTAAAGCGGGAGAAACACGATGCCGTTCTCCTCTTTCAAATCGGCCGTGTGGACAACGTAAGGCGCCGCCAAGTGGGCCGCATACTTGGCCATGCACTTCTGCAACGACCTCAAGGTGTAGCGCGACGTCGACTTCACTTCGATGGGCGAAATGTTGTGGCGCGACGTAATTTTATCTTTCGCTATCAGAAAGTCTATCTCCATCCGTTCTTCGGCATTGTCCGCGTCGTGCTTTGAAAAGAAATACAAGGAATGGCCGGCGGCCCGCAACATTTGGGCCACGACATTTTCGATAATCATACCGCCATTGAATTCGAGCTTATCCGTCAGTATTTTCTGATAAAGCCCCTCGGAAACAATGGTATTTTCGTTGAAAGCATGGCTAAGGAGCAAGCCCGTATCGGCCATGTAGCATTTTAACGTGGTATCCTCCAAGTTGAGTCCGAGACCGATGGCAGGCGCTGTCGTATTGTAGGCTATGTTTACGATCATGGCGTCCGACAGCCAAAAGAAAGCCGTTTCGTAATTGCGCATCCGGGCACTCTCGCCCAGCGCGCGGAGTACGAACCGCTTTTCATGCTTCTGCAACTGCGACGGCAACGTATCGAAAATTTTTGTCACTTTGGCCTCATAGCCTTTGGCATATCGGCGAATGTCGTTGCGATACAGATTCAATATCATGCGCTTTGCATGATCTGTCTTGTTGAAATCGCGCGTCTCGACATATTTGGCCACGGCCTGCGGCATGCCGCCCACAATGAGATACTGCCGGAAATAGTCCATAGCCTTGCGGTGCAGAGCCTGCCCCATCTCACGTTTTTTTTCGAAATTGTGACGAACGAGAGGCATGAGCGTTTCGTTACCCATGGCCCAGAGAAATTCTTCGAAATCCATCGGATACATCAGCATTTCCTCTTCTTCCGAAGGGATGAGAATGCCTTCGACGTTTTTCTTGATGGAAACCAACGAACCTGTCTCTATAAAATCGTACCGCCCGTCGGCCACTAAAAACTTGATGGCAGCCCTTGCGCGTGGATAGAGCTGCACCTCGTCTAAAACGATGACCGACTCGCGGCGATACAGCGGCGTGTTGGCATAGCTGCTCAGATACATATAAAACGTATCCAAGTCGTCCATATAGTCGTCAAAGAGCTGCTTTACCTGCTCGCCCACCTGGTTGAAATCTATAAATATGAAGCTGCGATATTCGCGTTCGGCAAAGGCCCTCACTATGTAGCTTTTACCCACTCGCCGCGCGCCGTTCACAAAAGCTGCCGACTCGCCATTGCGTTCGCGCTTCCATGCCAAAAGTCGGTCGTAAATTTTTCTTTTCATACCCTGGTTGCACCAAAATGAGATTATCAAACGCCCCGATTTGCACCAAAACGAGGTTTTCACACCCCGCAAATATACACCAAAATGAGATTATCGCCCGCCCGGAGCGGTAAAAAATTTGCTTCACGACGCACGGCACGGCCCGCCGCGGCAAGGGCTGCCGCGTCTTTCATGCTTCTTTTCCTATGCTACCACTCTTTTTCCAACTGCTCCGCTTGGGCGACGAGCCCCAGCCTGCTCTGCCCGGCCCGGCAGGCGAGGACGAATGGGCCGGGGCGCTGGCCGAGGCGCGGCGGCAGACGCTGACGGGCGTCGTGTTTGCCACCGTCGGCCGGCTGCCGGAGGGGCAGCGGCCACCGCGCAGATTGCTGCTCGAATGGTACGCCGAGAGCGAGCGCATACGCGCCGCCAACCGCCTTGTGAACCGCCGCGCCGTGGAGCTCACCGAGCGCTTTGCCGACCGGGGCATGCGCTCCGTCGTGCTCAAAGGGCAGGGCGTGGCCCTGCTCTACCCCGACCCGCTGCTGCGCATGCCGGGCGACATCGACCTGTGGACCGACGCGCCGCGCCGGGAGCTCTTCGACGCGCTGCACAGGGAGTTTCCGGGCCGGAGGGCTGTCTATCATAACATGAGTTGCCCGTTCTTCGACGACGTGGCCGTGGAGGTCCACTTCACGCCCTCGTGGATGAACAGCCCCGGTGCCAACCGCCGCCTGCAAAGCTTTTTCCGCCGCGAGGCCGAGCGGCAGTTTTCACGCCGCGTCGAGCTGCCCGAAGGTGCGGGCCCGGTGTACGTGCCCGACGCGGCTTTCAACTGCGTCTACCTGCTCGTACACATCTACCGCCACCTTTTTGGCGGAGGCATCGGCCTGCGCCAGCTCATGGACTATCACTACCTGCTCCTTGCCGGCTGCACCGACGCTGAGCGCAGCGCTGCGCTCCGTGAGCTGGGCCGGCTGGGGCTCACGGGCTTTGCACGCGCCGTGATGTACGTGCTGGGCCGCGTCTTTGCCACGCCGACTGAGCGCCTGCTCCTGCCGCCCGACGAGGGCGAGGGCCGCTTCCTGCTGCGCGAGGTGATGCTCGCCGGCAACTTCGGCCACGACGACCCACGCACGCGCCGACGCGCCGACGAGGGCGACCTGCTGCGCTTCGTGCGCCATTGCCGCCGCAACCTGCGCTTCGTGGGCTACCATCCCGGCGAAACGCTCTGCACGCCCCTCTTCAAGGTGTGGCACCGCCTGTGGCGCCTACGGCACGGGTATATGTAAAAGGGCGCTTCGCTCACCACGTCTCGTCCGTCAGAAACTCGGCAATGTGGCGGTGGCGCACGCCATCGACGTTGTCTTGCCAGGCGTCGTCCATGCTGACCACGAATTTAGGATGCTGGTCGTCGATGGCAAGCAACGGGCCAAACTCGCGCTCCACCGTACCGGCGGCCTCCATGCGGTAAGTGACCTGCACGTAGAGCTTCGCTTCGCGGCGGATGCCCACGAAGTCGACCTCGCTGCTTTCCAACCGGCCTATGTACACGTCGTAGCCGCGGCGGCGCATCTCCCAATAGACCACGTTTTCGAGCGCCCCCGCGATGAAGCGGTCGCGACAGCCCATCACGGCATAGATGAGCGAGAGGTCGCTCACGAAGTATTTTTCGTTCGTCTGCAACAGCTCTTTGCCCTTGATGTCGTAGCGCTGCACGCGCTGCACGACGTAGGCCCCCTGCAAGGCTTCCAGATAGTTGTAGACGGTGTTCGGGTCGACGCGGCGGTGCTGGCTCTTGAAATAGTCGGCAATGTTTTTCGCGTTCAGGCGGTTGCCGATGTTGTCGAAGACGAACTTTACGACCCTTTCCAGCAGTTCGACGTTGCGTATGCCGTGCCGCTGCACCGTGTCGCGCAGGATGACGGAGGAATAGATGTCGTAGACCAGCTTGTAGGCCGTCGCCTCGTCATAGCGGGCCGTGTGCACGGCGGGGAAGCCGCCCAGCCGCAGGTATTTCCGAAACTCGCTGCGCAGCGTGGCGGCGTCTTTCCCGCCGACGCCGCGAAAGAGCAGATACTCGCCAAACGAGAGCGGCATGACGTGGATGCTCACGTAGCGCCCGGCCAGATACGTGGCCAGCTCGGAGGAAAGCATGCGCGAGTTGGACCCCGTCACGTAGACGTCGGCCCCCCAGTCCACGATGAACGAATTGACGGCGCGCTCCCAGCCTTCGACCTCCTGCACCTCATCGAGCAGGATGCAGGGCTTGCCCGGACGGCCGTCCACCACGCCCTTTACATGCGCATATAGCGTCCGCGCGTCGGAGAGATCCATCCACTCGAAGCTCTCAAAGTTCATGTAAACGATGCTTTCCCGCTCCACGCCACGCCTCAGCAGCTCGTCGGCCACCAGTTGGAGCACAACCGACTTGCCGCAGCGGCGGATGCCCGTAATCACCTTCACGACGGGCTGCCCCATGAACGGGCGTATCTGCCGCATGTAGAGTTCTCTCTCAATCATCTTGCCAATGTTTTAGGGTTATACCCGCAAAAATACAGCTTTCCCTGCCATCTTTTAGGGTTATACCCCGAAAAACTCTGCGAAACGCACCACTTTTTAGGGTTATACCCCGAAAAACTTCCCAGAAGCTGACACTATTTAGGGTTATAAGCCTAAACCATTCTGCACAGCGGTACGCTTTTTGAGCAAAACACCGAGCGGGGCGCTCCCTGCGAGGCCTCTGCACGACGAAGCGGGCTGCCCCTGCGCCACACGGCCGGGGCAGCCCGCTTTGCTTTGCTGAGGGACGGAGCGTCAGAAAATGTAACGGAAAGATGCGGCAAACGGAAGCTGCGGCCTTCTTTTAATATCCCCGCCCACCGGCTCAGGCTGGTTTTCATCTGATTTTCAACATAGTTTCACAAATGCGCAGCTTCCACATCTGTATAAACAGGCAAAATGCGCAGGCAGGCAAACTGCATAAACAGCCGTAATGCGCACCTACACTGCCTGCTCCACTGCCCGAAATGCACGACGAACGGTCTTCAAGATGCAGACGTCAGCCTCGGCTCCATCCAAGATGGATGCGGCTCGGGAATGAAAGGAAAAACTACGTTTCTTCTTTGCATTCCTCTCGCCTTTGCGTATCTTTGCACCCATAAGATGAAGGACATGAGCCATTTTGAGAAACAACAGGAGGAACTGCGCGACATCAGGGAACGCGACAAGCAAAGCCGCGAAACGCTTGGTAAATTCTTCTTCGATGTGGCAAAACTTGTCTTTACTACCATGGTTCTTGTGGGCGGCATTTCACTCATCACCGACGAACCGCAGCTCAAACAAGGCGTACTGGCTACAATAGGCCTCATTCTTACCTATATTTTCGCGACGATAGGCTACAAAATTTTAAAAAGATAGTGATATGGACTTTCTGATTATTCTGTTTTCGATGTGCCTGGTTGTAGGCATCGGCATATTGCTATGGTTCAAAACGCCCAATGGCAAAAGATGGCTGAGCGGCCATTGAGCAAAACGCCGCGCGAGGCGCTCCACGTGAGGCCTCCACGCCACAAAGCGGGCTGCCCCTGCGCCACACGGCCGGGGCAGCCCGCTTTGCTTTGCTGAGGGGGTGCGTTGGCTACGCAAAAATCTGTTTCCTCAGCCGTCGGCACGCTCTGTCGGAGATGACGATTTGCTGCCCCGGGAGCCCGGCGTGCGGGCGTGGTAGGCTTCCAGCTCGCTGCGGCTGCGGCTGACCGTGACGAGCCACACGCCGCCGAAGATGAGAACGACGGCCAGCCCCTTGACGACGTTGAACGTGTCGAGCCCCCACCACAGGGCCACCACGCCGGCCACGACGGGCTGCACATAGTTGTACATGCCGGCGACGGTGGGGCGCAGCGCCTTTTGCCCCACGACGGCGAGGAGGTAGCTGCCGAAGGTGGCTCCCGCCACGATGAACAGGAGGCTCGCCACGTCGGCCGGAGCCAGCAGGTCCCAGCGGGTGGCAAGGAGCGAGCGGTAGGAAAACGGAAGGGTGAAGATAAAGGCGTAGGTGAACATCCATTTCATGATGGTGACGAGGGAATAGCGCGACACAAAGCCTTTGAACAACACGATGTAGGAAGCGTAGCTCAGCTGTGCCAGGAGAACGAGCACGTCGCCCAGCACGGGGTTGGCCCCCTCGGGAGCCGCGCCGCCGCCCGTGCTGCTGCCCAGGATGAGCAGGAGCGCTCCCGCGGCGCCGGAGGCTATGCCGAGCACCTTCTTGCCCGTGACGGGTTCGCGCAGGAAGACGGCGGCCAGCACCATGGCCCAAAGCGGCATGCTGGTGGTGATGACGGAAGCTGAGGCGGGCGACGTGAGGCCCACGCCGAAGATAAAGGCTCCCTGGTTGAACACGATGGCCAGCAGCGAGGCGCCCAAAAGACGCAGCATGTCCCTGTGGGGCACGTGCTCGGGCTTTTGGAAAAACGACACGAGCCAGAAAAGCACCATGGCGCCGAAAATGCGCAGATCGGTGAGCACCAGCGGCGTGAGAGCTCCGCCCACAAACAGCATTTTGGCCAGCGGCGACATGAGGCCCCACATCACGTTGGCCCCAAGCATCGCCGCATGACCGCGACAAGAAGACTTATCCATTTTCTTTCGGTTTTCGGGTGAAGGAGGCACGCCCAACCACGCAGGCGCTGCCAACGGGGTGCAAAATTACAGCCTCGGGGCCAAATGGGGCGGCGGGCGTCGCTCATTTTTCGCCGAAAATGTCTAATTTTGCACCGCCCCGGCCGCAGGGCGGGGCCCGAGTGCTTGCTGAACCTCGTAAAAAACAAGAAATAAATGAACGCTAAGAAGCAGTATGTTTCGATGCCCTTTATGCTGCTGGGGGTGTTGTTTTGTGTATGTCTGATAGCAGCCAACTTGTTGGAGACCAAACAAGTGACCATCGGCCCGCTCGAACTGACGGCCGGCCTCATCGTTTTCCCCGTTTCGTACATCATCAACGACTGCCTTGTCGAGGTGTGGGGCTTCCGCCGCGCGCGCCTGGTCATCTGGCTGGGCTTCCTGATGAACTTCCTGTTCGTCCTCTTCGGTATGGCGGCCGACGCGCTCCCCGGCGCCCCCTACTGGCAGGGCGAGGCGGGCTTTCATGCCATCTTCGGACTGGCGCCGCGCATTGCGGCGGGGTCGTTCACGGCCTTCGTGGCAGGCTCGTTCATCAACGCCTACGTGATGAGCGTCATGAAGGTGCAGACGGCCGGACGCGGCTTTGCGCTGCGCGCCATGGCTTCGACCGTGGCGGGCGAGGCGGTGGACTCGCTCATCTTCTTTCCCATCGCGCTCGGAGGGGTGGTGCCCTGGGCCACGCTGCCGGCCATGATGCTTTCGCAGGTGGCGCTCAAAACGCTCTACGAGGCAGCCGTGCTGCCGCTCACCGCATGCGCCGTGCGCCGGCTCAAACGCATCGAGGGCGAGGACGCATACGACCGCGGCATTTCGTACAACATTCTTAACATCAAAGATTTATGACAGACATTGACCACACGCGGGCCCTGGTCGTCTTCAGCGGCGGGCAGGACTCCACGACCTGCCTTTTCTGGGCCAGGCGCCATTTCAGCGAAGTGAGGGCCCTGACCTTTACCTACGGACAGAAACACGCCGTCGAGGTGGAGGCGGCACGCGCCATCGCCGAAAAGGCCGGCGTGGGCTGGGAGGCGATGGACGTGCCCCTGGTGGGCACGCTGGGCCGCAACTCGCTGACCGACACCTCGCTGCATATGGACGAGAACAAGCCTGCCGCCGCACCGCCCAACACGTTTGTGCCGGGGCGCAACCTGTTTTTTCTTGCCATCGCGGCCGTCTATGCCCGCGAACGGGGCATCCGCCACATCGTGACGGGCGTGTCGCAGACGGACTATTCGGGCTACCCCGACTGCCGCGACGCCTTCGTGAAGAGCCTCAACGTGACGCTCAACCTGGCCATGGACGAGCAGTTTGTGCTGCACGCGCCGCTCATGTGGCTCGACAAGGCGCAGACGTGGGCCCTGGCCGACGAGCTGGGCGTGCTCGACCTGGTGCGCCGCGAAACGGTGACGTGCTACAACGGCGTCGTGGGCGACGGCTGCGGCCACTGCCCAGCCTGCCATCTGCGCCGCGCAGGGCTGGAAAAATACCTGACATCAAAAAACGAACAGCATGAAAATCAATAAAGTGGTCTGCATCTGCTTTTCGCCCACGGGCGGCTCGCGCAAGGTGGCCCTGGCCGTGGCCGAAGGGCTGGCCGAGCGGGCCGCCTGCACCGTGGAAACGCTCGACGCCACCCGCGCGGCGCTGCCCGCCGAGAGCTTCG
The DNA here is from genome assembly GCA_949297215.1 of uncultured Bacteroidales bacterium. GTDB lineage: Bacteria > Bacteroidota > Bacteroidia > Bacteroidales > Bacteroidaceae > Alloprevotella. Next base: position 28,495 of record CASFRV010000005.1, read on the forward strand.
GGGCCGACGTGGCGGCCGTCGTGGCGGTGCCCGTCTATGGCGACGCAGCGGCCCCCATCGCCCTGGAACGCCTGGCCGCCCTGCGGGCCCAGGGGGCGCCGGCGCTGGCCGTCGTGACCTATGGCAACCGTTCGTTCGGCCACGCCGCGCTCGACCTGACGCAGGCGCTCACGGCGCAGGGTTTCGACGTCGTGGGCGCCGGGGCCTTCGTGGGCGAACACTCCTACTCGTCTTCCGCCACGCCCATCGCCCCGGGCCGCCCCGACAGGGCCGACCTGGCCCAAGCCCGCAGCTGGGGCAACGACGCGTGCCGCCGCCTGCTGGAAGGCCGGGCCGTGGCTGTGGATGCCACCCTGCTGCCCCACCCCGCTGACGCACCGGAGGCCTTGCGGGGCTTCGCCGAGTTTGTGGCCGGCTACGCCCGCCGGCAGCAGGAGCACTCCGTGCGCATTGCCGCCACGGCCGACGCCGACCGCTGCACGGGCTGCGGAGCCTGCGCCGAGGCATGCCCCGTGGGGGCCATACCGGCCGGTGAGCCCGCCACGACCCTGGCGGAAAGCTGCATCAAGTGTGCCGCCTGCGTCAAGGTGTGCCCCGCCGGCGCCCGGCGCATCGACACGCCCTTTGCCCCCGTTCTGGCCCGCCATTTCGGCCGCCCGAAACCCAACGTCGTGCTGCCCGCTCCGGCCGGGACAGCCCCCTACGTACCTTTTGAAAAATAACCCACCCATGCGCAACGACGAAAACCTGAAAGCCCTGGGCCGCAAGACGGTCTATCGCGACGACTACGCACCCGACGTGCTCGAAACTTTCGAAAACAAGCATCCCGAGAACGACTACTGGGTGCGCTTCAACTGTCCCGAATTTACCAGCCTTTGCCCCATCACGGGGCAGCCCGACTTTGCCAAAATACGCATCAGCTACCTGCCCGATCGCCGCATGGTGGAGAGCAAGAGCCTGAAGCTATACCTGTTCAGTTTCAGGAACCACGGCGATTTCCACGAGGACTGCGTCAACATCATCATGAAAGACCTGGTCCGCCTCATGGATCCGAAATATATTGAGGTGACAGGCCTCTTCACGCCCCGCGGCGGCATCAGCATCCACCCCTACGCCAACTACGGCCGCCCCGGCACGAAGTATGAGGAGCTGGCCGCCTACCGCCTGCGGCAGCACGACCTGTAACCCACGGACACATACACAACAGGCCCCTGCACGATGCTTTCATCATGCAGGGGCCCGTTTTATCTATGACGCCGCGGCGGGTTTACTGCCGCCGGCCCGCGCCGTCAGTTGTTTTCGGGGCGCAGCTTACGCACGGCCTCGCCCGTGCGCCACATCTCGCTCTCGCGCAGGGCGCGGAGCTCGGCATCGAGCTTCTCGCGGTAGTCGGGCTGCGAGTTGCTCTCTATCGCGTGGCGGGCCTCCTCGCCGCTTGCCACGCTCTCATAGAGTTTTTCCATGACGGGCTTGACGGCATCGTGGAAGGGGCCCATCCAATCGAGCGCGCCGCGCTGCGCCGTCGTCGAGCAGTTGGCATACATCCAGTCCATACCGTTGCGGCCCACCATGGGCAGGAGCGACTGCGTGAACTCCTCGACCGTTTCGTTGAAGGCCTCGGAGGGAGAATGGCCGTGCTCGCGCAGGGTTTCGTACTGGGCGAGAAACAGTCCCTGTATGGCTCCCATGAGCGCGCCGCGTTCGCCCGTCAGGTCGGAGTAGACCTCGCGCTTAAAGTCGGTCTTGAACAGATAGCCCGAGCCGATGCCGATGCCCAGGGCCAGCGTGCGCTCCTCGGCGCGGCCCGTGGCGTCCTGCCAGACGGCATAGGAACTGTTGAGGCCGCGGCCTTCGAGGAAGAGCGTGCGCAGCGACGTGCCCGAGCCTTTGGGCGCCACCATGATGACGTCGACGTCGGCCGGCGGCACGATGTGGGTGAGCTCCTTATAGGTGATGGCAAACCCGTGGGAGAAATAGAGCGCCTTGCCCGCCGTGAGATGGGGCACGATGGAGGGCCACACGGCTATCTGGGCCGCATCGCTCAGGAGCATGCACACGACGGTGGCGCGGCGGGCGGCCTCGTCGGGGGCGAAGAGCGTTTCGCCCGGCACCCAGCCGTCGGCCACGGCTTTGTCGTAGGTCTTGCCCTGCCGCTGGCCCACGATGACGCGGAAGCCGTTGTCGCGCAGGTTGCAGGCCTGGCCGGGGCCCTGTATGCCGTAGCCCAGCACGGCGATGGTTTCGTCTTTCATCACTTCGCGGGCCCGCTCCAAGGGGAACTCCTCGCGCGTGGCCACCTCTTCGAGGATGCCGCCAAAATTAATCTTTGCCATTTTGTTTCGTTCGTTGTGGCACGACGGCCCGCGGCCGCCGTGCGGGTTGATATTGGGGTTGACTGATTGCTGCTCTCTCAGCGCCCGGCCGCAGGGGCCAGCACCACCGAGGCCCTCACCACGGGCACGCCGCCCGTCTTGCGCACCTCGACGTCGCAGGCTCCCCCGGGGCGCTCCTTGACGTAGAAGCTCAGGTCCTCGCCGCAGTAGGTCTCGTTGCAGAAGGCCATCTCGATGCGGCGCACGTCGTGGGTGGCGTACGTGTCTTTGGGGAAGAGGTCGAGGACGTGCTCGATGTAGCGGATGGAGTTGACGTGGTTGTTGATGTCGATGTCGCTGTAATAAGTGTGGACGGTGCGCACGGGCTCCGTCGCCGCCACGCGCACACGTCCCGGCGGAGCCACGGGCACGGTGCGCGTGCCGTCCACCGAGGCCAGGAACGAGGGCTCGCCATCGCGCTGCAAGTCGAGTGGCCGGCGCGTGCGGTAGTCGATGAGCGACCAGATGCTTGTGGCGTAGCCAAAGGTGCGGCCGTCCTCGCCGCGTATCTCATAGAGGCGGTCGGTGAACTGCCGGTAGACGCGGCTCACCCACGTGTCGACATAATAGACGTCGCCCGTGCGGGGCATTTGCTTCATTTCCACCACCAGGCGCGAGAGCACCCACGCATGGCCCGTGGCCTTGGCGCGGTCGTAGCCGAAGCCCAGCTGGCCAGCGTGCAGGCTGGCGCAGCGCAGCAGGTGATTGCCCAGGAAAAACCACGAGACGCGGCCCGCAAAGTCCTCTTGAAAGGGCAGCACCGTGTAGCGGTAAGTGCCTGTTTTCTTGTTTGTTTCCATTGTATGTTCCTTATCGGTCGGTGCGGCACGCCTCGTCGCGTTGCCGCAGGTATTCGGCCAGTTCTTCGCGTCGGCTCTTGGTCACGGCTATGACGCCCGAGCTCACATATTGCAGCAGGCAGCCCTTGGCCTGCAAGCGGTCGTAGAGCCCGCGCACCTCTTCGGGCAGGCCCTCTTTCGACACGATGGAGTAAGCGGGGTTCACCTCCACTATCCTGCCGCCCATGAGGCGTATGGCCTTCGATATCTCCTTGTCGGCCAGCAGGGCGGGCGTGGCAATCTTGTAGAGCGCCTGCTCCATGACGTATATCTCGTTTTTCTCGAAATAGTCGGCCCGGATGACGTCAATTTTCTTTTCGATCTGCAAGGTGAGCGTGCGTATGGCGTCCTCGTCGGCGCGGCAGGTGATGGTGTACCGGTGCACGCCGTCAATGCCCGAGGGCGAGGCGTTGAGGCTCTCGATGTTGACCTGTCGGCGCGTGAACACGTTGGTCACCTGGTTGAGCACGCCCGCGCGGTTCTCCGAGAAAATGATGAGCGTATAGAGCTTTGTTTCCTTTTCCATGTTGTTGGTCGTTATTGTGGGCCTTCTCCGTCGGCCGTCAGGAGCATGTCGTCCACGTCGTTGCCCGGGCAGCACATGGGCAGGACGTTGTCCTCCTCCATCACAGCCACCTGCAGGAGGTAGGGGCCGTGGGCCCGCATCATGAGCGTCACGGCCTCGGCCAGGCGGCCGCGCTCCGTCACGGTGGTGGCGGGTATGCCGTAGGCTTCGGCGAGCTTTTCGTAGTCGGGATTGAGCATGGGCGTGAACGAATAGCGCCGGCGGAAAAACAGCGCCTGCCACTGCCGCACATTGCCCAGATAATTGTTGTTCAACAGGACGATCTTCACCGGAGCGTCCTGCTCCATGACGGTGCCCAGCTCCTCGACGGTCATTTGCAGGCCGCCGTCGCCCACGAAGAGCACCACGGGCCGCTTTTGTCCGAAGGTGGCCCCGATGGCGGCGGGCAGGCCGAAGCCCATCGTGCCCATGCCGCCCGAGGAGACGAACGAGCGCGGCTTCACGAAGCGGCTGTAGCGCGCGGCAAACATCTGGTTCTGACCCACGTCGGTCACGACGACGGCGTCGCCGCCCGTGACGTCGGCCACGCAGCGCACCACCTCGGCCATGCGCAGCGGTCCTCCGTCGGGGCGCGTCTGCGGGTCGATGATGGCGCGGCGCTCCTCGTCGGCGGCCTCGGCAAAGCTCTCGCGCCAGGCGCGGTGGTCGCCCTGGGGGAGCAGCTCCGTCACGGCGCTCAGCGTCTTGCGGCAGTCGCCCGGCACCGTCAGGTCGACGCGCACGTTCTTGTTGAACTCTGCCGGGTCAATGTCGAAATGCACCTTCATGGCCTGCCGTGCATACGTGGCCACGTTGCCCGTGATGCGGTCGTCGAAGCGCATGCCCACGGCCACCAGCACGTCGCACTCCTGCGTCTTGCGGTTGAGCGCCAGCGCGCCGTGCATGCCCAGCATGCCCATGTTGAGCGGATGGGCGGTGGGCAGGGCCGAAAGGCCCAGCAGCGTGCATCCCGCCGGGGCGTCCAGGCGCTCCACGAAGCGGCGCAGCTCCTGCTCGGCCCCGGCGAGCGTGACGCCCTGCCCCACGAGCACCAGCGGGCGCGCGGCCCCGCCGATGAGGGCCGCCGCCTGCTCCACGGCCTCGGGCGGCGTGGCGGGCTCGGGCACGTAGCTGCGTATGGCCTCCACGCGCGCCGGCACGTAGGGTGCCAGCTCGGTCTGGGCGTTTTTCGTCACGTCGAGCACGACGGGGCCGGGGCGCCCCGTGCGGGCTATGTAGAAGGCACGGCTCACGGCCGCCGCCACGTCGGAGGCGCGGCGTATCTGGCAGGCCCACTTGGTGATGGGCTGGGTGATGTCCACGAGGTCGCACTCCTGAAAAGCATCGCTCCCCAGGAGCTGCGTGCCCACCTGGCCCGATATGACCACGATGGGCGTGCTGTCCATCATGGCGTCGGCAATGCCCGTGATGGTGTTGGTGGCGCCCGGCCCGCTCGTCACGAGGCACACGCCCACCCTGCCGCTCACGCGGGCATAGCCCTCGGCGGCATGGGCCGCTCCCTGCTCGTGGCGCACCAGAATGTGGCGCAGCCGGTCGCGGTGGTCGTAGAGCGCGTCGTAGACGGGCATGATGGCGCCGCCGGGGTAGCCAAAGAGCACGTCGACGCCTTCGGCTTCGAGCGAGCGCATCAAGATTTCGGCTCCCGTAAGTAGTTCGTTTTGCATAGTATCGGTCGTTAAAGGTTCACACGGTTTTCCCTCTCAGATGCGGCGCACGGCGCCCTTGTCGGCCGACGTCACGAGGGCTGCATAGGCCCTCAGCGCGCCCGTCACCTCGCGCCGGCGCACGAAAGGACGCGGCGTGCGGGCGTTGAGCTCCTCGTCGCTCAGGCGCACGGCGATGCGCCGCGCCGGTATGTCGATGTCGATGATGTCGCCGTCGCGCAGCTTGCCGATGGGGCCGCCCGCCGCGGCTTCGGGCGAGACATGGCCGATGCTCAGGCCCGACGTGCCGCCCGAGAAACGGCCGTCGGTCACGAGGGCGCAGGCCGCGCCCAGGTGGCGGCTTTTCAGGTAGGACGTGGGATAGAGCATCTCCTGCATGCCGGGGCCTCCGGCGGGCCCTTCGTGGGTGATGACGACGGCGTCGCCCGCCACGACCGTGCCGTCCAGGATGGCGCGGCAGGCCTCCTCCTGCGAACAGAACACACGGGCCGGCCCGCTGAACGTGAGGGCCGAGGGGTCCACGCCTGCCGTCTTGACCACGCAGCCGTCGGGCGCCAGGTTGCCCCTGAGCACGGCCAGTCCGCCGTCGGGCGTATAGGCATGGGCCGCATCGCGTATGCAACCCGCGGCACGGTCGGTGTCGAGGCTCTCCCAACGCTCCTGCTGCCCGCCCAGCTCTCGGCCGAAGCGGCCGCCCGGTGCACAGCCGTAGAGCTCCACGGCCTCGGGGCGTGGTTGCGGGCCGGTGAGGTCGTACCGAGCCAGCGCTTCGGCCAGCGTGAGGCCGTCGACGCGGCCCGCGGTGGTGTCGAGCAGGCCGGCGCGGGCCAGCTCGCCCATGATGCCCAGCACGCCACCGGCGCGGTGGCAGTCCTCGATGGCGTAGCGGTCGGTGTTGGGCGAGAGCTTGCACAGGCAGGGCACGCGGCGCGAGAGGGCGTCGATGTCGTCGAGCGTAAAGGGCACGCCGCCCTCGTGGGCCACGGCCAGCAGGTGGAGCACCGTGTTGGTGGAGCCGCCCATGCCCATGTCGAGGGCCATGGCGTTCACGAAGGCTGCCCGCCCCGCGATGGAGCGCGGCAGCACGCTCTCGTCGCCCTCCTCGTAGTAGCGCCGCGCGAGCTCCACAACGCAGCGGCCGGCCTCCTGCATGAGGCGGCGGCGGCCGGCGTGCGTGGCCGGCAGGGTGCCGCCTCCGGGCAGGGCCAGCCCCAGCGCCTCGGTGAGGCAGTTCATCGAGTTGGCCGTAAACATGCCCGAGCACGAGCCGCAGCCGGGGCAGGCATGGGCTTCCAGGTCGGCCAGCTCGCCGTCCGTCACCGACGGGTCGGCCCCCGCCACCATGGCCGTGATGAGGTCGGCACGGCGGCCCCGCCAGCGGCCGGCCTCCATGGGCCCTCCGCTCACAAAGACCGTGGGCACGTTGAGGCGCATGGCGGCCATGAGCATGCCCGGCGTCACCTTGTCGCAGTTGCTGATGCACACCAGGGCGTCGGCCCGGTGGGCGCGCACCATACATTCCACACTGTCGGCAATGAGCTCGCGGCTGGGCAGCGAATAGAGCATGCCGTCGTGGCCCATGGCAATGCCGTCGTCGACGGCAATGGTGTTAAACTCGGCGGCGTAGCACCCCAGGCGTTCCACCTCGGCCTTGACGATCTGCCCGGCCTCGTGCAGGTGCGTGTGGCCGGGCACAAACTGCGTGAACGAGTTGGCCACGGCCACAACGGGCCGCCCCATCTGTTCGGGCTTCATGCCTGCGGCCCGCCAAAGGGCCCGGGCCCCGGCCATGCGGCGGCCCTCCATCGTAACGGCGCTGTGCAATGTCTTTTTCATCGGTCTTTCATGGTTTCGCAGGGCAGACAGCCCGCCCCGTCGTTTGCAAATATATGCTATATCAGCATAAAAAGCAAACATTTTGCTCGTTTTTTTGCTCCCCGGCCGTCATTTTGCACATTTCGCCGCCGCAAAGCAAGCCCCGGCCGGTTGAATACGCCATGTGCGAAAAGCCCGGGCCATTTCGAACCGATTATACAACAAGCGCGTTCTTTGAAAGATGGAAATAAGGAGAAAAGCGGAGTTTCAAGAAAAAGCTCTATCTTTGTGCTGTAAATCAGCAAAGAAAGGAGGCAGATTATGGCAAGAGCAATCAGAGAAACCCCCGTGCTTTACGGAAAGGACGCCGAACGCTTTCAGAAAGAAATGAAGCGCGTGGAGAACATGACCGCCGAAGAACGTCAGGCAAACCGGGAAAAGGCGCGTAAGGCTTACGAAAAATTGGTCACTGAAGTCCAATACGCAAAAGCCTGATGCCATGATACTGGTAGAACTGACAACTGACCACGATTTAAAGCCATTCGATTGCGGCGATGCCGATTTGAATGGCTTTTTGATGGATAATGCCCGGCTCTTTGCTGAAAAGCGAATAGGCAAAACCTTTCTTCTGATGGACGGAGAGGTCATTGCCGCCTACTTCTGCTTGTTCAACGACAAGATTTCGCGCCTTGAAGCCTCAAACAGCGCATGGCGCAAAGTGAAGAAGCTGTTTCCGCATGGCAAACATTTTTGCAGCTATCCGGCTGTCAAGATAGGCCGCTTCGCCGTAGCCAAAGACTACCACCATACGGGAGTGGGCAGCGAATTGATGTGGTCGATAAAGCATCTACTCAATACGGAAGCTTCCAGTTCGACCTTTCGCTTCCTTACTGTTGACGCTTATCTTTCCGCCGTTCCCTTTTACGAACGAAACGGCTTCAAGATGCTGGTGGCCAATGATGACAATTCCCATACCCGCCTTATGTTTTTCGATATGATGGAGCTATAATCTCTCCCTTCTCCTCCCCACCCATCTCTCAAAGCCCGCTCATAAATCGCTCCACGCCACGGTGCCGGCCGCCTGCACGCAGGACGAACCGGCAGACGGCAAAGGCATCGACCACGACATGACCGGCACGGGCGAAGCCACGCAGGTGGAAGGTTCGACAACATGGGAAACGGCCATGAACACGGCCTTGTCCAACGCCGGCTGGCAGTATGCAACCGGCAGCGGCGATGCTCCGCTCACGTTGCAGAGGCAATAAAATCGGACGTACAAGTTTTAGCACCCATAGGATAATTGTCGTACCTTTGCACCAACAGTTCCTGCCACGCCTCTCCACGATGCGCACCCCGGCAGGACTTTTTTTATGGCTATACGGAGCATCCGGGAGCAATCATGCCCTACCGGCCCGACAACGCAGTGAGGCTGGAAGTGCGGCTGGAAGAAGAAACGGTGTGGCTGACACAGGCGCAAATTGTCGAACTGTTTCCATCCGGCAAGGCAAATATCAGCGAACACATCAAGAATATATACGAACAGGAAGAACGGGAAGAAAGCGCAACTGTTCGGGATTTCCGAACTGTTCGGCAAAAAGGCAAGCGGCAGGTTGTGAGAACCCTCACTTACTATAATCTTGATGCCATCATATCCATCGGCTTTCGCGTCAACAGCAAAAGAGGCATACAGTTCCGTCAATGGGCAAACAAGGTGCGACGTGCAGAAGCACAACAGCCAATATCCTCCGATAGGCATCCACACCTGCAAGAAGTGTCACGACCGCTTCCTGATTATCGACGGAGCGGAGGTCTACCACATCGGAGCCTCCCTGAAAGACCTTGGCAAAAAGATGTTCGCCTTCTCCCGGTTAGAGATACCCGCTACCGCCATCACGGCTTTGCTGTAAGACAGGGCGAACCCTCCCGCCATGTTCCGCTGAAACAGCCATCTGTTGCTGCCGGGCCGCATCTACGCCGATCGCCGACAGCAAGCCCCCGGCCGCTCCGCCTGGGAGGGCCGGGGGCCGGCATGCAGATGGATGGGCGTCGGCGCCCGCGGGTCAGGGCTCCTCCTCGTCGCCACCGCCGGCGGGGGCTGCGGGAGCCACGTAGAGGCGGAAGGCCACGTTGGGGTTGGCACGGTTGAAGCGGTAGCTGAAGGCCTTGTCGGGGCGGAAGTTGATTTTCACGCCACGGATGAGGTCGGGGGTGAAGGTCTCGCGGCTCTCGCTGCCCTTGCTCGAGAGGTTGACGCTGAAAATGCCCAGTCCGTCAATTTTGCAGCTGCGCCCGTTTTTCAGGTGGCGCAGGATGGCCGATACGTAGGCCGAAATGACGGCCGAGGCGTCGGCCTGCGTCACGGTGCAGCTCTCCACCATGCGCGATACGAGCTGCGAGGTGGGCACGAGCTTCGAGTCGGTGCGGGCAGCGTAATACTTCACTGCGGCTGTGGCCGGGTTGCGGCGCTTTACAATGGCATACTTAATCATGGCATCAGGCGTTTGAAACGTTTTCCATAAGGTTCTTGAAGCTGATTTCGGGGTTGTCGAGGCTGAGCTCATACTTCAGGCGCGTCGAGGCACGGAAGCGCAGGCGCACGCCGTGGATCATCGAGCTTTTGAACTCGTCGGGCGCGTCGGTGCCCTCCGATACGAGCGTCACGCTGAAGATGCCCAGTCCCTCGATTTTACACGAGTTGCCGTTGACCAGGTGGCTCTGCATGCTGTCGACGTAGGCCGAAACGACGGCCAGGGCATCGGCCTCGGTGACGGTGGTCTTGGCCACTATTTCGTCGATGAGCTCCGGGGTGGTCACGAGCGGGTCGGGATGGTTTTGCGCATAATACTTGACCGAGGCATCCATCGGGTTGCGGCGCTTCACGGGGATGTAGTTGATCATGGTTTTAGTTTTTGATTAATTGTTTGACACTGTTGCAGCTGCTTTCACCTGCAAAGATACGCCCCCGCAAGCCCCGCCCGCACGCATCGCGCACACATCGGCACACAAAGCGCGCGCAGCCGGCACAAAATATGTTGTAATACCCTATTCCATAACTACTTACAACAAATTTAAAATCAGCATGAAATAATTTTTCGGGGGCGCTGTGCGGGCCTGCCGGGGGCCGATAGGGCCTTTGCCGGCGCGAAATGTTTTTTAACCCGACGGATTTCTCCGGCTGCGAAGGATTGGCTAATATTGCAGCATGAAAACGACCAAAAATGCAACACAAGATGAAGACAGAAAACCGCGGAGAGAGATGGAACATATTTTACCGCACCCCCTCCTCCTTCCCCCTGAAAAAAAGAAAAGAAGCAAAAGAAAAAAAATACCCCTATTCTTCTCCCCCAAACGAGAAAAAATATTTTTAGGGCGAAAAAATAAAATTTCGGGCCGTAAAATCTCTGCGGAAACCCACCGGGTAGAGCCCCCCCCCCAAGCCCCCCCGCCGGAGGCCTGCCCACACAGGGGAACAGAGGGGGAACGGACATCGGCGGAAAGCACCAACCAACCATAAAAATTTTTCAAGACCATGAAAACGCAACCTCACCATCTGCCCACGGCGGGCGACATCGCCGCCCACGTGGACTACATGCGCTCGTTCGGCTACGTGGCGCCCGCACGGCGCGTGCGCATAGCCATCCCCGACGCGGCCGCCGTGCTGCGTGCCTATCTGAGCTATTTTCTGGGCCCGCAGATGCAGTGGCTGCCCGAGTATGACCGGGTGGCCGAATGGCTCACCGACAACCACGGGCTGGGCCTGCTCTGCGCGGGCGACTGCGGGCGGGGCAAATCGCTGCTCTGCGAGCGCGTGCTGCCGCTCGTCATCCACCGCCACTACCGCCTGGTGGTGAAGACCGTGCAGGCCACGCGCCTGCCCTTCTGCGGCGACGAATGGCTGGCCTACCGGCTGGTCATGGTGGACGACGTGGGCACCGAGGACGTGTCGGTGCGCTTCGGCAACCGCCGCGACATGTTTGCCGAGCTGGTGGACGCCGCCGAACGCGAGGGCCACCTGCTGCTGCTCACGTGCAACTATGGCACCGACGGGCTCACCCGCCGCTACGGCCTGCGCGTGGTCGACCGCCTGCGCGGCCTCGTGCGCGGGGTGCGCTTCAAGGGGCCGAGCCTGAGGACTGAGGGTAAAAACGAACGCTGACGCAAAAACCGTGAGAGATGAAACGCAAAAATCACACTTCGTGGCACGACCGCCTGCCGGGGCTGCAAAGCCTGACGGCCGTGGCCATGCTGGCCGCCGGCACAACGCTGACATATCTGGGGTTCTACACGCCACCTGTGGGCGAGGTGAGCCGCTCGGTGCTGTGGTTTTTCTCGCAATGTCTGCTCTATGCCGGCAGCATCTTCGGCGTGGGGGCCTACGTGCGGGGCAAAGCCGCGGCCGGGCCGCCTGCCCCACGCCGCACGCGCCGCAGCGCCGGCTCCGGCGGCACGGGTACCAAGGGCACGGCCACCCGCAAGGCTGCGGGCAGCCACCGCGAGGCGGAGGGGGCCCTGTGAGGCGCCCCGCCACGCTGCGGCAGGGCCTATCGCGAGGCGCTGCCGGTGGTGTCCTGGTTGTAGTCGCGCACGACGCTGACGAGGCCGTCGGTGCTCACCGTCACGGTGAAGGCCATGCCGCCCTCGGCATCGCGCTCGCCCACCTGGGCCGCAAAGCAGAGCCCCTCGGCGCTGGCGCCCACAAAGGCCATGCCTTGCAGCACGGAGACGGCGCGGTCGGTGTCGGAGAGAAAGTCGGCAAAGTCGGCCTTGGAGAAGGTTTTCTTCTTGAAGGCACTGCCGTCGCGCAGGATGGTCACGTCGACGCGGTTGTCGTACGACTCCTCGCCCAGCTCGTTGCGCACGACGTCGCCGCCCTTGTCGGCATAGCGGCGCATCTCCACCTCGTAGCGGTGGCCGTCAATTTCGGCCTCGGCGCGGCTGGTGCTGGCGGGGTCGGCGGCCGGGCCCTGCGGCTTGGCGGGAGCGGCCACGGCGGTCGAGTCGGCCCCGGCAGCCTCGCTGCCGCTGCGCCCGCCGCACCCCGCCACAAGGGGGAGCACGGCCAGCGTCGCGGCCCAAAGAACACTTTTCATGGTTGGCTCGTTTTTTGAAAGATTGAAACGGCAAAATAACGAAATCTTTGCGAGAGCGGCAAGCTTAGCCCCGCTTTTATGACCGCCATCCGCAGGAAATGCGTACATTTGTCAGCATGAAACCTCTCGATCTCACAGCCCGCCGGCGGCGTGCGGCCCTGCCCCTGGCTACGGCCGCCCTGGCCTGCCTCGCGGCCCTGCCCCTGGCGGGCTGCGGCGGTGAACCCCGCACGGCCGCCCCCGCCGCCCCGCGCCCGACCGACACCGTGGCGCTGCTCGTCAAGCGCGTGAGCCGCTGTGCCCGCCTGTACACGACGGCCTACGACATACGCAAAATCGTGACCCACGACGACCGTCTGCACGTCAGGGGGCGCGTATTCTCGCGCGACGTGAGCTTCGAGCCTCCGCTGGGCGAGCGCAAGGCGGCCATCCCCATCGACGTGACGCTGAAGGCCTATGTGGACTTCTCGACCTTCGGGCCGCAGAACGTGGAGCGCACGCCGGGCGGCATCACGCTGACGCTGCCCGACCCGCAGGTGGTCGTGACGTCGTCGCGCGTGGACCACGCCGGCACGCGGCAATATGTCGACCCGCTGCGCAGCCGCTACACCGACGCCGAAATGGCTGCCTTTGCCCGGCAGGGCACCGACAGCATCCTGGCGCACGTGGACCGCTACGGCATCGTGGACGACGCGCGGCAGACGGCCACGCGGGCCCTGATGCCCATCCTGCGCGGCATGGGCTACGACGAGGAGCGCGTGACCATACAATTCCGCAAAGACTTTACGGCTGCCGACCTGAACCGCTCGGTGACCGTCGAAAACCATCCTGAACAATGACCCCACACCCCGACCATCACCCCGCCACGGGCCGCCCGCGCGGCGGCTGCCTGGGCGCCCTGCTGGGGGCGGCCGCCGTGGTGGCGCGCAGCCCCTGGCCCTGGCTCGTGCTGCTGGCGCTGACGGTGGCGGCCTTCGTCGTACACCGCTGCGAGGAGGACCCGCCCACGCTCACCGTCGAGCACACGAAGGCCATCGACAAAACGCCCGAAGAGATACGGAGCATACGCGAGATCAGGGAGTGGGAGTTTCTCTCGGTGAGCACCGAGGAGCTCGTCGAGGCCTACGAGGCCGGCACCTTCGGCGACAAGCAGCTGGCCCGCATCTACACCGGCACGCTGCGCCTGGGCATCGACATGAGCCGGGCCGACGACCGGTGGTTTGAAGCCCGCGGCGACACGGCCGTGCTGCGCCTGCCCGACGTGGGCCTGCTCGACGACCACTTCGTCGACGAAACGCGCACGCGGGCCTTCTACGAAAAGGGCTCGTGGCCCGCCGCGGAGCTCGACCGCCTGTACGAACGGGCCCGCACGGCCATGCTGCGCCGCCACCTGACGCAGGCCCATCTGGACGAAGCCCGGCGGAGCGCCCGAGAGCAGTTTACACGCATTTTCCAAGGCCTGGGCTTCACGACGGTCGACGTGACCTTCGTACCGGCCTCTAACGAAAAGAAACCAGCATGAGACGTAAAACATACACCCGCCCCACCCCGCGCCGCCGGCTGCTGCCCGCTGCCCTCGCAGCGACGGGAGCCCTGCTCCTCGCGGCCTGTGCCGACGACGACGCCCCCGACGTGGCCCCGGGCCCGGCGCGGCGCACGGTCGTCGTCTATGCCGCGGCGCAGAACACGCTGGGCCTGGACGGATACCTCAGGGCCGACTCGGCCGAAATGGTCGAGGGCGCACGCAGCCTGAAGGCCGACGAGCAGCTGCTGCTCTTTGCCGACGACGCGGCGGGGGCCCGCATCTACCGCTTCCGGCCTGGCGGACGGGCGCCCGAATGCGTGTGGAGCCGCAGGGGCGAAACGTGCTCGACCGACCCTGAGACGCTCGCCGAGGTGCTGTCGTGGTGCGCCACGGCGTACCCGGCCGACGAGTATGGGCTGGTGATGTGGTCGCACGCCTCGGGATGGGTGCCCTCGACCAACCCTCCGGCGGGCTCGCCGCTCTCGTTCGGCATCGACACGGGCACGGGCGGCCGCGGCGACCTGACGGCCGACGGGCGCCTGGGCGTGCAGATGGACATCGACGACATAGCCCGCGCCATCGAAGCCGCCGGCGTGAGGCTGCGCTACGTGCTGTTCGACGCCTGCCTGATGGGTGGCGTCGAAACGGCGTATGCCCTGCGCGGCGTGACCGACTATGTGGTGGGGGCGCCCATGTCGACGCCCGCAGCGGGGGCCGACTATGCACACCAGGTGCGCGAGGGCCTTTTCAGCTCCGACCCGGCCGACATAGCCCGCACCTATTATGCCGACGTGACCGACCCGGCCAACGCGGCCGATTATGCCGACTTTGGCATAGCCGTGGCGGCCGTGCGCACCGCTGCGCTCGATGAGCTGGCGGCCGTGACGGCCGACGTGCTGCCGCGCGCGGCCCTGGCCGGACGCACCGATGCCGACATGGAGGGCGTGCAGCAGTATGCCAACTATGCCTCGGCCTTTGGCTACCGCCCCCATGCCTACGACGCCTCGGAGGCCATGCGGCGGCTGCTCCCCGCGGCCGACTTTGCCCGCTACCATGCGGCGCTCACGGCGGCCATCGCCTGGCAGGGCGTGACGGAGCGCTTCTACGTGGGCCCCTCGTGGCGCAACTACCTGACAGCCGATCCGTCGCGGGCGTGCGGCGTGTCGATGTTTGTGCCCCGGCAGCTCTATACCGACAACGCCGCCGCTTGCGACCACGGCGACCTGAACGAGGCCTTCCGCCGGACGGCGTGGTACCGCGACGCGGGATGGGCCGCCACGGGCTGGTGAGCCCCGTACCCGTAGAAACGCAGCGGGACGGCCGTGCACGATGGCATGACCGTCCCGCTGTTGTCCTTGGAGAGGGGGCTCAACGCTTCAGCCGGGCATCGAAGAACGAAGAGATGCGCGTGAAGAGGTGCAGACGCGTCTGCCCGCCGAAAATGTTGTGGTTGCGGTTGGTGTAGACCTGCATGTCGAACTGCTTGCCGGCCTGTACGAGGGCCTCGCTATACTCGGCGGCGTTGCGCAGGTGGACGTTGTCGTCGGCCGTGCCGTGGATGAGCAGCAGGTCGCCCGAGAGCTGCGAGGCGCGGCTGATGGGGTTGTCGGCATAGCCCTGGCCGTTTTCCTGCGGCGTGCGCATGTAGCGCTCGGTATAGACGGTGTCGTAGTAGCGCCAGGAGGCCGGGGCTGCCACAGCCACTCCGGCGCGGAACACGGGCTGCCCGGTGCTCATCGACATGAGCGTATTGAAGCCGCCAAAGCTCCAACCCCAGATGCCTATGTTCTCGCCGTCGACGTAGGGCAGCGTGGCGAGATAGCGCGCGGCGGCAGCCTGGTCCTCGGCTTCGAGGCGGCCCAGGTGCAGGTAGGTACACTTCTGGAAAGCCGACCCGCGGCCGCCCGTGCCGCGACCGTCCACGCAGACGTAGATGAAGCCGCGACCGGCCATGTAGCTCTCGTAGACGCCTCCGCCGAAAAAGCCCATGTTCCACGAGTCGGTGACCTCCTGCGAGCCGGGCCCGGCGTACTGATACATGATGACGGGATAGCGGCGCGAGGGGTCGAAGTCGGCCGGCTTGATCATCCAGCCGTTCAGCTCGGTGCCGTCGGTGGTCTTAAAGGTGAAAAACTCCTTCTGCCCGAGGCGGCCTTGGAGCTTCGTGGAGAGCTCCTTGTTGTCGACAAGGGTGGTGAGCAGGCGGCCGTCGGCACCGCGCAGGGTGGTGACGGGGGGCTGCTGGGCCGAGGAATAGACGTTCATGTAGTACTTGAACGTGGAGGAGAAGGTGGCATCGTTCGTGCCGACGGCGTCGGAGAGCTTGCGCACCTTGCCGTTCTTGTCGGACACGTAGATAGCCTTGCGCAGGGGGCTCTCCTGGCGCGATGCATAGTAGCAGCGGCCGGTCTTGGCGTCGTAGCCGTAGAAATTGGTGACGTCGTAATTGCCGCGGGTGAGCT
Source organism: uncultured Bacteroidales bacterium (assembly GCA_949297215.1). Classification (GTDB taxonomy): domain Bacteria; phylum Bacteroidota; class Bacteroidia; order Bacteroidales; family Bacteroidaceae; genus Alloprevotella. Next base: position 44,848 of record CASFRV010000005.1, read on the forward strand.
GGCGCACGAGCTGACCGCTGAGGGTGTAGAGGTAGACGTGGTCGTAGCCGCTGCGGTCGGAGAGGTAGGCAAAATGGCCGGGGTAGAACTGCAACGAGCCGTAGGCCGTTTCCTTGACATACTTGTCGGCCGTTTCGCGCACGGCGAGCTTGCACACGGTGGAGCGGGCGTTGGCCATGTAGATGTCCATCTGGTCCTGGCGGCGGTTGAGCGTGACGACGGCGAGCTGGTCGGGCTCGGAGGTGAAGGCGATGCGGGGCACGTAGCCGTCCTTGTCGAGGGGCAGGTCGAGCTGCCGCGTGACGCGGTTCTTGATGTCGAACGTGAGGACAGAGACCTCGGCGTTTTTGGCCCCGGCTACGGGATATTTATAGGTGTAGGCCCCGGGATATTCGTCGCACTGCTCCATGGCAGGCGCGGCGCCGCGATAGAGCGGGAAGCTGTAAAGGGGCACGTCGGTCTCGTCGTAGCGCACCCATGCCAGCATACGGCTGTCGGCGCTGAACGTAAGGGTGCTGTTGAGCGAAAACTCCTCTTCGTTGACCCAGTCGGGGATGCCGTTGAGCACCTCGCCGCGCTTGCCGTCCTTGGTGACGCGGCTCTCGGCGTTGCCAAAGAGGAGCTTGACGAGGTAGATGTCGTTGTCGCGCACGAAAGCGATGAGGTTGCCGTCGGGCGAGAAGACGGGCACCTGCTGCGGGCCGCCGTCGGAGAGGGGCTCCATCTTGTTGTTCTGGATGTCGTAGATGTAATAGACAGCCGTGAAGGAGCGGCGGTAGATGGGGCGCGTCTCGGTCTGGATGAGGATGCGGCGGCCGTCGGGCGAAAGGATGTAGCCGTCGATGGCCGAAAGCGCCTTGGGCCCGCGGGCGGTGGCGGCGTCGAAGAGGGTGCCGACCTCGCGGCCCGTCTTGAAGGAATGGCGCACGATGCGCTTGCGGTCGGGCGAGAGGCGCGTGTAGGTCTCGCCGTCGGCCATGGGCCGCACGCCGTAGACGTAGGTGGGCGAGTAGACGCCGTCGGTGATGTCTTTCAGGCTGAGCGCGGCGTCCTGAGCCTGCGTGCCGCCGATGGCAGAAAGCCAGCAGGCGGCCCAGAAAAGTAGTTTCTTCATATCGCGATGTTTGGTTTCACTGATGGAAGCAGGGCCCGGCTGCTGCCGGCGGCCGGCCCTGCCGCCGGCAAAGTTAGTGTAAATGGGCGGAACGGACGAATGTGGCAAAGGAATATTCGGGCCGGCAGGGCCGCAGGCGCCCTTCTCCGTGCACAAGGAAGCGGCCGGCACGGCGGCCGGCGGGAGCGTAAAAGGTGATTTTGTTTTGCCGTTCCCGCTTCTTACAGTAACTTTGCCGCGACAAAGAAACGGTTTGATGAAGCAACATTTACCCCTATTTCTGGCGCTGTCCGCCTTGTGCGCACCCGGCGCGGCGGGCGAAGAGCTGCCCGACACGGCGCAGGGCCGCCTGACGTATCGCGTCGAGGCGACGGGCGTGGCGGGCGGCGGCGAATATGCCCCGCTGTGGCTGACGGCCAACCGCTACGGCCTCTCGGGCGTCGAAAACAAGTTTGCCAGCCTGAGGGCCGGCGTGACGTACAGCCAGCCCCTGCGGCGCGACTGGCGCGTCGAGGCCGGGCTCGAGCTGGCCGGCGCGTGGCACGAGAGCGCCCCGTTTGTGGTGCAGCAGGCCTATGCCGACGTGGCATGGCGCAAGCTGCGCCTGAGCATAGGCAGCAAGGAGCGGGCGGGCTTCCCCCTGAGCAAGCCCGAACACCTGAGCTCGGGCATGATGGTGGAGGGCGCGGGCGCCCGGCCCATTCCGCAGGTGCGGGCCGAAATAAGCGACTACGTCCCCTTCCCGGGCACGCACCGCTGGCTGTGGCTCAAAGGCCACCTGGCCTATGGCCGGCAGACCGACGGACGCTGGCAGCAGGACTTTGCCAAGCCCGGGACGAACTATACGAAGGGCGCGCTCTACCACTCGAAGTCGCTCATGTTCAAGATAGGCGACCACGAGCAGTTTCCCCTCGAATTTGAGTTTGGCATCCTCATGGCGGCGCAGTTTGGCGGCGAGCAGTATGAACGGGGCGAAAACGGCGCCCCCGACCGCCTGACGTTCGACATGCCGGAGGGGCTGAAAAATTACTGGCATGCGTTCTTCCCCACCGTGGGCGGGAGCGACACGCCCATGGGCGACCAGGTGAACATCGAGGGCAACCAGATGGGGAGCTGGAACTTTGCCCTTTCCTGGACGGCAGCCGACTGGCGCGTGCGGGCCTATCTGGAACACTACTTTGAAGACCACTCGCAGATGTTTTGGGAATATGGCCGGTGGAAGGACGGGCAGATTGGCATCCAGGTGGACCTGCCCCGCAACCCATTTGTGACGACCCTCCTGTGGGAAGGCCTCAACACCAAGGACCAGAGCGGCCCCCTGCTCTACGACGGCTACGCCAGCCAGTTCCCGGAGTATCAGATCAGCGCCTGCGACAACTATTACAACCACTTCTACTACGGCGGCTGGGCCCACTGGGGACAGGCCATGGGCAACCCCCTGCTCGTAGGGCCGGCCTACAACCGCGACGGCGACCTCTACTTCAAGAGCAACCGCGTGAGGGCCAACCACCTGGGCCTCAGCGGGCAGCCCACGGACGAATGGCAGTGGCGCGTGCTGGTGAGCATGGCCCGCTACTGGGGCACCTACGGCCGGCCCCTCGACCGGCAGCGCAAGCAGCTGAGCTCGCTCTTCGAGGCCACCTACGAACCCGCCTGGGCCCCCGGCTGGAAAGCCACGGCCGCCCTGGGCTTCGACCGCGGCAACTATTTAGGCAACAACACGGGCTTCATGCTCGGCATCAGCAAACAAGGAATCCTACTGAAATGACACGTCATACGCTCCGGGCGGCCCTTGCGCTGCCCCTGCTGCTCGCCACGCTGCTCTTCACGGCGTCGGGCTGCGAAAAAGAACCCATCAACCGCGACGTCGAAGGCTTCTGGCGACTGGAAAAGTTCACCACCCGTGCCGACGGACAGACCACGCGCCCCGAACGCCTCTTCGTGAGCATACAGGTCTGGGTGGTGCGCCTGAGCAACCACGACACCGGCACCACGCCCGACGGCTCGACCGACCACACCGGGGGCGACCCCAGCGGCGCCGGCACCTACACGGGCCGCTATGCCTACAACGAAGAGGACGGCACCGTGCGCATGTGGGACTTCAGCACCACAAGCGAGCCCGGCGTGCCCAACTACGCGGAAGCCGAGCACCTGAAGCCCTACGGCATCGGCTCGACCGACACGACGTTCCGCATACTGGAAGCCGACGGCCACCGCCTCGTCTTGCAGTCGGACTACGCCACGCTCTACCTCACGCGCTTCTGACCGGGCCGCAGCCCTCTCGCCCTCTCTGCCGCTTACGGACGGTGACGCCCGTACAGCGGCTTTTTCAGGGCCCGAAGCTGCAAGTTTACGGAAACTTCGTCCGAAAACAACAACCACATAATTTGTAACAAAGAGAACATGAACAAGTTTACAACCTTCCTGGGCAGCCGCCTCGGCAAACGCCTTTTCAACATGGCCTACTCGTGGGGCGCCTGCCTGGTGATTCTGGGCGCTACGTTCAAGATAGCCCACTATCCGTACGACGACCTCTTCCTCACCGTGGGCATGGTGACGGAAATCGTCATCTTCTTCATCTCGGGCTTCGACGAACCCTCGCGCGAGTATAAGTGGAACCGCGTGTTTCCCCAGCTCGACACGAAGGCTGCCGACCCGCAGAACGCCGGCGAGGCCGTCAACAAAATGATGGCCGAAATAAGCGAGACGCTCTCGAAGATCAACAGCTCCTACGCCGAGCAGCTCGAAGTGCTGCGCCGCCAGCTCGACAGCATCAAGCACTCGGAGGTGCAGCACGAGGAGATGATGGACAAGGTGAAGGCCATCGACGCGCAATACCGCCGCATCATGGAGGCCATGAACATCAAACAGGGAAAGTGAGATGGCATCGTTCAATCTGCCCCCGCGGCAAAAGATGATCAACCTCATCTACATCGTGCTGCTGGCCATGATGGCCATCAACGTGTCGAGCGACGTCATGCAGGGCTTCACCGTGCTCACCCTCAACTCGCGGGAACAAAACCGCACGCTGCGCGAAATGAACGAGCGCCTCACGGCCCTGTGCCGGCAGAGCGGCATCGAAGGACTGCCGGCCAGGGCCGACAGCATTGCCCGCGCCACGCAGGCGCTCTGCACCCGCACCGACAGCCTCAGAGAGCGCATCACAAGATGGGCCGACAAGGACGACTACCAACCGGGCCGCCTCGTCAAGGCTGAAGACATGAAAGCCGTGCCCTACATCATGCTGGCGCCCACACAAAACAACGGAAAAAAGCTGCGCGCCGACATCGAGACGCTGCGCGCCCTGCTGCTGCGACAGCTCGACGACAGCACGTCGCGAAAGGTCGTAGGCGGGTTTCTCAACACGCAGTCGAAATCGAGATACAGCTGGGAAAAAGACAACTTCTCGACGCTGCCGGCCATCGGCGGCATCATCCTGCTGAACAAGATTGAGGAAAACGTGCTGCTGGCCTCCAACCAGACCCTGCGCGAGCTCCTGGGCATGGCCGACACGGCCCCCGTGCAGCCCGCGCCCGAGCCCGAAGACGACGAGCCGCAGCAGGCCTCGGTGACGCTCTTCCCGAAGCAGATGAACTTCCTGTATGCGGGCATCAGCAACCCCCTCGAAATATTCGACGGCGGACACGCCGGCGCCTCCTTGCAGCTCTCCACCGACAACGGGCGCATCGCCCGCACCAAGGGCGGGTGGACGCTCAGCGGAGCACGCACCGGGCAGGCCACCGTGACCGTCAAGGCCGGCGGACAGACGGTGGGCACGCGCCGCTTCACCGTGCGCGAGCTGCCCGAGCCCACAGCCGCCATCAGCTATACCGCCGGCGGACGCCGCCACACGTATGGCGGACGCACGCCCGTGAGCAAAAACCACCTCACCGCCAACCCGCAGCTCACGGCCGCCTATGAGGGCGATTTCATCGACGTGAGCTTCCGCGTGGTGCGCTTCCACACCCTCTTCATCAACGCCGACAAGAGCGTCGTCACGCTCGAAGCACGCGGCAACCGCTTCACGCGGCAGCAGATACAGAAAATACAGCAGCTGCGCCGCGGCGAAAAGTTCTACGTCTCGTCCATCGTCGTGAGCGGTCCCGACGGACGCGAACGCGAAATAGAGCCCATCGAGGCCCTCGTCATCTGATAAAACTATTTGCACATGAAAAAACTTACACTTCTTGTGGTAGCCGCCCTCCTGCTGGGCGGAACGGCCCTTGCCCGCGACCGGAAGCAACCGGCCGACCACCAGCCGCAGACCTACGGCTACCAATGGTGCAGCAACACGTTCGTCGGCGTCAGCGGCGGCTGGGGCCTGCGCCTTTCGAGCGAAGACATCAGCACATACCGCGACGGCGCGCGCGGCCAGGGCGGCTACCGCCTGTCGTGGTTCGCAGGAAAATGGATTAACCCCTATTGGGCCGTGCAGCTCAGCGGAACAGCCACGCGCAACCAGCACTACGACAAGACGTTCCAGATATGGAGCGGCGAGGTGCTGCTCGACCCCGTCGCGCTGCGCCGCGGATGGCGCCCCGACCGCCGCTTCCGCGTGCTGCCCCTGGCCGGCATCGGCATGGCCTGTGCCACCGAAACGGGCCTGAAGCCCTTCGTCTTCACGCTCGGCGCCCAGGCCCGCGTCGCCCTGAACCGCCATTTCGACCTTTTCGGCGAGGTGAAGGGCCACATCACCAACGACGGCACCATCTTCAAGATGGAAGACCCCGCCGGCAGCCTGCTCCTGGGCCTCAACGCCGGCCTGAGCTACACCATCCGGCCGCGCGCCTTCAAGCGCTACACGCCCGCCACGGGCCACGCCGTGGAGATGGAGCGCCTCAACCGGCAAATCAACGAGATGAGGGAAACGCTCTCCGAGATAAAAGACCGCATGAGCGCCGCCACGGCCGACACCGCCGCCACCGGCACGCACCGCGCGGGCAGCACCTTCCTGCAACTCACAAGCATCCTGCAAAACGGTATGTACATCGGGGTGAACTTCCCCAAATACAGCGCATACCTGAGCGAGAGCGAAAAACAGAGCATTTCGAAGGTGGCCGAATGGATGAAGCAGGAAAGCAACTACAAGATATGCATAGCTGCCTTTGGCGACGGGATGAACGACGCCGATTTCGAGCAGAACCTGAAGTTTCACCGCACCAACGCCATCTTCAACGAGCTGACAAAGCGCTACCGCGTCAAGCAGGAGCGCATCCAGATCGTCAACCCCACCGACGAGGAGAAGGACCTGGTCTCCGAATACGGAGCACTCATCTTCTTCCTGCCCGACGAGCAGGCCGAAAAATAGCCTGCGCACGCCCTCCCCGCCCCGCCAGCACGCGGGCGGCGGACGGGCCGCGGGGACAACAGGCAAAAGGAGGATTTCCGCTGTGGAAATCCTCCTTTTTTCGGGGGTGACTGGTGGGATTCGAACCCACGACATTCAGAACCACAATCTGACGCTCTAACCAACTGAACTACAGTCACCATGTTGCCTTTTCCTGAAAGGCGATGCAAAAGTAATGCTTTTTATGCTTCCGGCCAAATTTCCGGGCCGTTTTTTTCTGAAAACCTTTTCGAGCCCGGGCTGCGGGTGCGGGCCGCATCAGGCGTAATAGTCGTGGCGGGCGGCAGCCAGCGTGTTGAGCATCAGCATACAAATGGTCATGGGGCCCACGCCTCCGGGCACGGGCGTAATCATCGAGCAGCGGGGCGCCACGGCCTCAAAGTCGACGTCGCCTTGCAGGCGGAAGCCGCTTTTTCGGGTGGCATCAGGCACGCGCGTGGTGCCCACGTCGATCACGACGGCGCCCTCCTTGACCATGCCGGGGCCCACAAAGGCGGGGCGGCCGATGGCTGCGATGAGGATGTCGGCCGTGCGGCATTCGGCGGCCAGGTCGCGCGTGTGGCTGTGGCACACGGTGACCGTGGCGTCGCCATAGGCCTTCTGCATCATGAGCTGCGCCATGGGTTTGCCCACAATGTTGGAGCGGCCCAGGACGACACACTTCTTTCCGCCCGTCTCCACGTGGTAGCGGCGGAGCAGTTCGAGGATGCCGCGCGGCGTGGCCGAGACGAACGAGGGCAGCCCGATGGCCATGCGGCCCACGTTGACGGGGTGGAAGCCGTCGACGTCCTTGCGGTAGTCGATGGCCTCGATGATCTTCTGCTCGTCGATGTGGGGCGGCAGGGGCAGCTGCACGATGAAGCCGTCCACGCTCTCGTCGGCGTTGAGGCGCGCCACGCAGCCGAGGAGCTCCTGCTCGGTCACGTCGTCTTCATAGCGGATGAGCGTCGAGCGGAAGCCACACTCGCCGCAGGCTTTCACCTTGCCCCGCACGTACGTCTCGCTGCCGCCGTCGTGGCCCACGAGCACGGCCGCCAGGTGGGGCCTGCGCCCGCCCCGCGCCACGATGCGCTCCACCTCGGCGGCTATTTCCTCCTTGATGGCCGCCGCCGTGGCCTTTCCGTCTATCAGTTTCATGCGTTTCTCCTTTATTTCATACGGGGCATGCCGGGCATCTTGGGCATGGCGCCCATCATGCGGCCCATCTTGTTTCCCGTCACCATTTTCATCATCTTGCGCGTCTGGTCAAACTGCTTGACGAGGCGGTTCACCTCGTCGATGCTCGTGCCCGAGCCCTTGGCAATGCGGCGCCGGCGGCTCTGGTTGAGCAGTTCGGGGTGGTGGCGCTCTTTCGGCGTCATCGAGAGGATGATGGCCTCGATGCCCTTGAAGGCGTTGTCGTCGATGTCGACGTCTTTGAGCGCCTTGCCCACGCCCGGTATCATCGAGGCCAGGTCTTTCAGGTTGCCCATCTTCTTGATTTGGCGTATCTGGTGCAGGAAGTCCTCGAAGTCGAACTGGTTTTTCTGTATCTTGCGTTGCAGCTTGCGGGCCTCTTCCTCGTCAAACTGTTCCTGGGCGCGCTCCACGAGCGAGACGATGTCGCCCATGCCCAGGATGCGGTCGGCCATGCGGTCGGGGTGGAACACGTCGAGCGCTTCGAGCTTCTCGCCCGTCCCGACGAACTTTATCGGCTTGTCGACGACGGTGCGTATCGAGAGGGCCGCACCGCCGCGCGTGTCGCCGTCGAGCTTCGTGAGCACCACGCCGTCGAAATCGAGCCGGTCGTTAAACTCCTTGGCCGTGTTGACGGCGTCCTGTCCCGTCATGGCGTCCACGACGAAGAGCGTCTCGTTCGGCGTGACGGCTTCCTTGATGGCAGCGATTTCCTGCATCATCTGCTCGTCGACAGCCAGGCGGCCGGCCGTGTCCACTATCAGCAAATCGCAGGCTTTCGCCCGGGCCTCCCTGATGGCCGCGCGGGCGATGGCCACGGGGTCGGTGTTGCCCGGCTCGCTGTACACGGGCACGCCCACCTGCTCGCCCAGCACGCGCAGCTGCTCGATGGCGGCGGGACGGTACACGTCGCAGGCGGCCAGCATCGGGCGGCGGCCTTTCTTCGTCTTCTGCCAGAGGGCCAGCTTGCCCGACATGGTCGTCTTTCCCGAGCCTTGCAGGCCCGCCATGAGCACGATGCCGGGCGCCCCCTTCACGTCGAAGGGCGCCGCCTCGCCGCCCATGAGCCGGGCCAGCTCGTCGTGCACGATTTTCACCATGAGCTGTCCGGGCTTCACGGCCGTCAGCACGTTCTGGCCCAAGGCTTTTTCCTTGACCTGGTCGGTAAAGGTCTTGGCCACCTTGTAGTTTACGTCGGCTTCCAGGAGGGCGCGGCGCACGTCTTTCAGCGTTTCGGCCACGTTGATTTCGGTGATGCGGCCCTCACCTTTTAAAATCTTGAACGAGCGTTCCAGCCGCTCGCTGAGGTTTTCAAACATATTGTGTATCGACTGTTTTATACGTTTTCTCCGGGCAAAGTTACTTATAAAAAACGAAAACGCGCGAAAACGGCCCGCACGAAGCAAAAAAAGGCGCGCGCGGGATACGCCGTCCGTGAAAACTTCGTACTTTTGACCTGCCGACGGCGGCAGCTCCCGCCCGGAGCCCGCCGCCGCGGCCTGCAACCTTCCATAAAACGAACGTCATGAACGCTCTTCTCCGCAACGGCCTGGTGCGCGCCTTGTGCGTGCTGGCCCTCGGCATCTTCTTCACGGCGCGGCCCGAGGCGGCCCGCTGGTTCACCATCGCCGTGGGCGTGGCCTTTGCCATCCCCGGCGCCGTGGCCCTGGCCGGCCTCTTCGACCGCCACACCACGCAGCGCTCGCCGGGCCTCACGGCCGTCGTGGCCACGGGCTGCGTGCTCTTCGGCCTGGCGCTGGCCGTCTTCCCCGACACGTTCACCGCCTCGCTCATGTATGTGCTGGCAGCCGCCCTGGCCGTGGCCGCCGCCCTCGAAGCCTACGCCATGACCCGCCTGCGGCGCGAGGGCAGCGGGCTGCACGGAGCCTTTTTCGCCGTGCCGGCCCTGTTGCTGGGGGCCGCCCTGTTCGTCGCCTTCTATCGCGACAGCGTCGAGGCCCTGCCGCCGTTCATCGTCCTGGGCGCCGGAGCCATCCTCTACGCCCTCTCCGAGCTCTTCCTGCTGGCCTGCGCCGCACGCCTGCGCCGCCGCAAGGCCGCCGGCGGAGAGCCCCCGCACGGCACCGCCGGCACGGAGCTCCTGCCCCGCCCCGACGAGGGTACAGACGCCTGAAACGGCAGCTCCCGGCCCGGCCACACCGATAAACACCCCCTTCAAGATGCTCATACGAATTGTCGTACCCTGCTACAACGAAGAAGCCGTGCTCCACGCCACGGCCCCGCGCCTGCTCGCCGTGCTCGACGAGGTGAGCCGCGCCCATCCCGACGTGGCGGGCGACGTGCTCTTTGTCGACGACGGCAGCAGCGACGCCACCTGGCCCCTCATCGAGGAGCTCTGCCGCACCCACAGCGCCCTGCACGGCCTCAAACTGGCCCACAACGCAGGCCATCAGAACGCCCTCGTGGCCGGGCTCGAAGCCTCGGTGGCCGAGGCCGACGCCATGGTGAGCATCGACGCCGACCTGCAAGACGACGAGCGCGTCATCCCCGAAATGGCCGGCCGCTTCCTCGCGGGCGACGACATCGTCTACGGCGTGCGCCGCGAGCGCCGCACCGACACCTTTTTCAAGCGCCACTCGGCACAGGCCTTCTACCGCTTCGTGCGCACCATGGGCGGCGACGTGCTCTACAACCACGCCGATTTCCGCCTGATGAGCCGCCGCGCCGTGCAGGCCCTGCTCTGCTACCCCGAGCGCAACCTCTTTCTGCGCGGCATGGTGTGGGGCATCGGGCTGCCCCACAGCACCGTGCTCTACGACCGCCACCGGCGCCTGGCCGGCGAGTCGAAATATCCCCTGCGCCGCATGCTGAGCTTCGCGCTCGACGGCATCACCTCGTTCTCGGTGCGCCCGCTGCGGCTCATCGCCGTACTGGGCCTCCTCTTCATCCTCATCGCCCTGGGAGCCATCGTCTACGCCCTCGTGAGCTTCGCCCTGGGCGTGGCCCTGCCCGGCTGGACCTCGCTGCTCATCTCCGTGTGGTTTGTGGGCGGCGCCATCCTCACGGCCATGGGCATCATCGGCGAATATGTGGGCAAGATCTACAAGGAGGTGAAGCGCCGCCCGCGCTATTTCGTCGAGAAAAAAATCTGAACGGCCGCCTCGCGCGCCCCGGCCGCCGGCAAAACGCAGGGCCCGCAGCCACCCCTCACACCCCACGACCGTCCGCCCCACGGAAACCTGCCGCACGGCGACGTCACCGCCGCCTCGCTGCCAGGAAAATCGGGGGCGAAAAAATGCGGGCCGGCGCGTTGTCTGTTTTCCCCGTTTTCCGTAATTTTGCCCCAAACATCGCAAGCCCCCAAAGAGATGCCGCACAACATAGAATTCACCAAAATGCACGGTGCCGGCAACGACTATATCTACGTCGACACCCGGCGCTTCCCCCTCGACGATCCCGGGCGGCTGGCCCGCCTTTGGAGCGACCGCCACAAGGGCATCGGGGCCGACGGCCTCGTGCTGATAGGCCCGTCGGAGGCAGCCGACTTTTCGATGCGCATCTTCAACGCCGATGGCTCCGAGGCCCGCATGTGTGGCAACGCCTCGCGCTGCGTAGGTAAGTACGTGTACGACCACGGACTGACGCGCCGGACGTCGGTAGGCCTCGAAACGGCCTCGGGCGTCAAGGAGCTCGGGCTCCACCCCGGTGCCGACGGTCTCATCGAGAGCGTCACGGTGGATATGGGCAGGCCGCGCTTTGACGTACCGGCGCAGATGACGGCCCCCGAGGGCCCGCGTCATTTGGCCAAGGTCGGAGCCGGCGGCCGTACGTGGCAGGGGGCATTCGTCTCGATGGGCAACCCCCACTTTGTCATCTTCACCCCCGATGCCGAGGCCATCGACCTCGCTGCCGACGGTTCCCTGCTCGAACACGCCACGGCTTTTCCCGAGCGGTGCAACATAGAGTTTGCCACGATACGCCCCGACGGCTCCATAAGGATGCGCGTGTGGGAGCGCGGCTCGGGCATCACGCTGGCCTGCGGCACGGGCGCCTGCGCCACTGCCGTGGCCGCCGCCCGCTGCGGCATGGGCCCGCGCCGCTCCACCATAGAGATGGACGGCGGCAGCCTCGGCATCGAATGGCGCGAGGCCGACGGGCACGTGCTGATGACAGGCCCAGCCACCGAGGTGTTCACGGGCACCATCAGCCTGCAAGAATAAACAAGCGGAGGGCGGCACAGCGAAGCACGCCCTCCTTTCTTTTTCACCGGAAAGAAGCTCAACACAAGAATAAGCACAACAATGGCAAACGTCAACGAAAACTTTCTGAAAATAAGGCAGAACTACCTGTTTGCCGACATCGCCCGCCGCGTCTCGGCCTACAAGGCCGCCCACCCCGAGGCACAGCTCATCAGCCTGGGCATCGGCGACGTGACGCGGCCGCTGGCACCCGCCGTGGTGGAGGCGCTCCACCGCGCCGTGGACGAAATGGGCAACGAGCGCACCTTCCGCGGCTATGGCCCGGAGCACGGCTACGCTTTCCTGCGCGATGCTATCGTCCGTCACGACTTTGCCCCACGCGGCATCAGCCTCGAGCCCGACGAAATCTTCATCAACGACGGCGCCAAGAGCGATACGGGCAACTTCGGCGACATCCTCGGGCATGACAACACGATATGCGTGACCGACCCGATATATCCCGTCTATGTCGACGCAAACGTCATGGACGGGCGCGCCGGCAACGTCACCGACACGGGATGGAGCCGCGTGATCTACTCACCCTGCACAGCCGGAAACGGCTTTACGCCCGCCCTGCCGCGGCAACGGGCCGACATGATCTACCTTTGCTACCCCAACAACCCGACGGGCACTACCCTCTCGCGCGAGGAACTGAAACGGTGGGTCGGCTATGCCTTGGAACACGACAGCCTCATCCTCTACGACGCTGCCTACGAGGCCTACATCACAGAGCCCGACGTCCCCCACTCCATCTACGAAATCGAGGGGGCGCGGCAGTGCGCCGTCGAGTTTCATTCCTATTCCAAAACGGCAGGCTTCACCGGCCTGCGCTGCGGCTACACCGTCGTGCCCCGCGAGGTGACGGCCCGCACGGCAACAGGCCGGCGCGTGGAGCTCAACCCGCTCTGGAACAGGAGGCAATGCACAAAGTTCAACGGCACGGCCTACATCGTGCAGCGCGCCGCCGAGGCCACCTACTCTGAAGAGGGCCGCAAGCAGGTGCGCGCCACCATCGACTACTACATGGACAATGCCCGCCTGATGCACAAAGCGCTGCGCGAGGCGGGCCTCACCGTCTACGGCGGCGTGAACGCGCCCTATCTGTGGGTGCAGACGCCCGAGGGCACAGGCAGCTGGGACTTCTTTGCCCGCCTGCTCGCCGAGGCCCACGTGATCTGCACCCCGGGCGCCGGCTTCGGCCCTGCCGGCGAGGGCTACGTGCGCCTCACGGCCTTTGGCCGCCGCGACGACTGCACCGAAGCCATGCGCCGCCTCGCGGCATGGACGGCCGGCACCCGCTGACACCGCCGCGCAGCGAAATCCATAGAAAACAAAAACCATAAAACGATAAAGATCCGCTATGTCGAACCTTAGATTCAAAGTTGTCGAAGAGGCGTTCAAAAAGCGCCCGCTCGACGTGCCCGCTCCCAAGGAGCGCCCCTCGGAATATTTTGGCAAGTACGTGTTCAACCGCGAAAAGATGTTCAAATACCTCCCCCTGGCCACGTACGAAAAGCTGCGCGAAGTCATCGAAAAACGTATCCCCCTCGACTTGGCCGTGGCCGACGAGGTGGCGCGCGGCATGAAGCGCTGGGCCATGGAGATGGGCGCCACCCACTGCACCCACTGGTTCCAGCCGCTCACGGAGGGCACGGCCGAAAAGCACGATGCCTTCGTGGAGCACGACGGAAAGGGCGGCATGCTGGAAAACTTCTCGGGCAAGGAGCTCGTGCAGCAGGAGCCCGACGCTTCGTCGTTTCCCAACGGCGGCATACGCTCGACCTTCGAGGCGCGCGGCTACTCGGCGTGGGACCCCGCTTCGCCCGTATTCATCGTGGGCGACACGCTGATGATTCCCACCGTCTTCATCTCCTACACGGGCGAGGCGCTCGACTATAAGGCTCCGCTGAAAAAGTCGCTGGCAGCCATCGACCGCGCCGCCACGGCCGTGGCGCAGCTCTTCGACCGCCACGTGCACCACGTCAACGTCAACCTGGGCTGGGAGCAGGAGTATTTCCTCGTCGACGAAGGCCTCTACGCCGCACGGCCCGACCTGCTGCTCACGGGACGCACCCTGATGGGCCACGATTCGGCCAAGAACCAGCAGATGGACGACCACTATTTCGGCGCCATCCCCGAGCGCGTGGCCGCCTTCATGAAGGATCTGGAAATACAGGCGCTCGAACTGGGCATTCCCTGCAAGACAAGGCACAACGAGGTGGCTCCCAACCAGTTTGAGCTGGCACCTATCTTCGAGGAGTGCAACCTTGCGGTGGACCACAACATGCTTATCATGTCGCTCATGCGGAAAATCGCGCGCAAGCACGGCTTCCGCTGCCTGCTGCACGAAAAGCCCTTTGCCGGCATCAACGGTAGCGGCAAGCACAACAACTGGTCGCTCACGACCGACACGGGCGTGCTGCTCCACGCGCCGGGAAAGACGCCTGAGGACAACCTGCGCTTCATCACCTTCATCGTGGAGACGCTGATGGCCGTTTACCGCCACAACGGGCTCATCAAGGCCTCGATCATGAGCGCCACCAACAGCCACCGCCTGGGTGCCCACGAGGCGCCGCCCGCCATCATTTCGTCGTTTCTGGGAAGCCAGGTGGCCGAGCTGCTCGACCGCGTGGAGAGCTCGACGAAGGACGAGCTCTTCACCATGGAGGGCAAGCACGGCGTGCGGCTCGACATACCGCAGATACCCGAACTGATGATCGACAACACCGACCGCAACCGCACGTCGCCCTTTGCCTTCACGGGCAACCGTTTCGAGTTTCGCGCCGTGGGCTCGTCGGCCAATTGCGCGAGCGCCATGCTCACGCTCAACACGGCCGTGGCCGAGGCGCTCACCGACTTCCGCCGCCGCGTGGACGCTCTCATGGCCGGGGGCGAAGGAAAAATCAGTGCCATCCTTGACGTGCTGCGCGAGGACATTAAAACGTGCAAGCCCATCCGCTTCGACGGCAACGGATACAGCGACGAATGGAAGGAGGAGGCGGCACGCCGCGGGCTCGACTGCGAAACGAGCTGCCCGCTGGTCATCGACCGCTATCTCGACCCCGAAAGCATCGATATGTACGAAAGCATGCACGTCATGAACCGCCACGAGCTCGAGGCGCGCAACGAAATAAAATGGGAGACGTATCAGAAGAAAATTCAGATCGAAGCCCGCGTGCTGGGCGACATTTGCATGAACCACATCATCCCCGTGGCCACGAAGTATCAGAGCGAACTGGTGGATAACGTGCACAAGATTTACAGCGTGTTCCCGCCCGAAAAGGCCAAGGAGCTTACGGCCTACAACGTGGACCTGATCGAGAAAATCAACAAGCACACCAACTTTATTGCCGAGAACGTAGAGAAGATGGTGGAGCGGCGGAAAGAGGTGAACCGCATCGAAAACATCCGCGAAAAGGCCATTGCCTATCACGACGACATAGCTCCCTACATGGACTCGATACGCTACCACGTGGACAAGCTCGAACTCATCGTCGAGGACGAGATGTGGACGCTCCCGAAGTATCGCGAACTGCTCTTCGTGCGTTGAGCGCCGCACCGGCCGACACAGAGAAGCCGCCCCTTCCGGGGGCGGCTTTTTTGATGCTCCGCATACCAGGCCGGAGCCTCATCCGGCTGACGGGGCAGCAGGCCTCAGCGCGGGCGGTAGAGCAGGAAGATGGCCGGCGTCTTCGACAGGTCGGGCACGGCGGCAC
The DNA here is from genome assembly GCA_949297215.1 of uncultured Bacteroidales bacterium. GTDB lineage: Bacteria > Bacteroidota > Bacteroidia > Bacteroidales > Bacteroidaceae > Alloprevotella. Next base: position 60,400 of record CASFRV010000005.1, read on the forward strand.
GGCGCCACTCGCCCACCGTCATCGAGCGCACCCACTCGGCATCGGTGGTGAGGCCGGCGGCTATGCAGAGCTGCGTCTGTGGGCGGCAGGCGGCCAGCACGTCGGCCAGCATGCGTGCGTTGCGATAGGGCGTTTCGATGAAGAGCTGCGTCTGGTTTTCGCTGCGGGCCGTCTCTTCCAGGCGGCGCAGCTTGCGGGCGCGGGCAGTCCCGTCGATGGGCAGATAGCCGTGAAAGGCAAAGCTCTGCCCGTTGAAGCCCGAGGCCATGACCGACAGCAAGATCGACGAGGGACCCACAAGCGCCACAACGGGCAGCCCCTCGCGGCGGGCCAGAGCCACCATCTGTGCGCCCGGGTCGGCCACGGCGGGGCAGCCGGCCTCGCTGATGACGCCCATGGGCTCGCCCGCGCGCAGGGGCGCCAGATAGCGGGCAAAGGCGGCCTCGTCGGCGTGCTTGCCCATGGGATAGAACGTGAGGGCGTCGATGTCGATGCTGCGGTCCACCTGTTTCAGGAAGCGGCGCGCGCTGCGCACGTCCTCCACGATGAAATGGCGTATGCCGCGCACCACCTCGGCGTTGTAGGGCGGCAGGACGCGGTCGAGCGGCGTGTCGCCCAGCGTCACGGGGATGAGATAGAGAGCTGCTTCCATGTCAGGCCGGTTGATAGCCCGCCGCGTCGAGCAGCTCGCGGCAATCGGTCATTTCCAGGAGCTCCGCGATGGACGTGTCGGGGTGATTTTTCATGTAGCTGTCGATGATGCGCAAGCCTATCCACAGGCCGACGCCGCGCGAATAGGGGTCGGCAAAATAGCCCTGCGGTGTCGTAAAGTCGAGCAGCGGGCCGAGCAGACTCGTGTCGTGGCCGGCCAGCAGACCGGGCTCGGAGAGGGCCGTCCAGGCCTCGCGTTCGTGGGCCGCATACCAGGCTTGCGACTTGGGGCAGGCGCTGGCCGCCTCGGTGAGCGGAAGTTCCAGCACGCGCGCCACGGCCCAATAGATTTTGCCGCGCATGAGCATCTCTTCCAGGAAGGTCAGCGAGCCGCTGCCGGCGTCGGGCGCATAGCGGGCCATGAGATAATAGACCAGGCAGTCCTGCGGCAGGCGCGAGGGGTCGAGCCCCACGCGCTGGCAGGGCTGGAAATAACGGCGGTAGAGGGGATAGTCGGCTCCCATGTATTTATCCAGGCTGATGCCCAGCAGGCGGTCGCTCACCACGATGCTCTGGCGAAAGGCCGAGTTGAGCGTATAGACCGTGGGCAGCGGCATGTCGGGGCAAACGCGGCGCAGACGGGCAAAAGCCTCGCGCAGCTCGCGCTCGTAGGGGGCGAAATTGCCAAACTTGCGCCCCACGTCGGCCCGCAGCCGCACGAGCGTCGTGTCGGCATAGAAGCGGCGCAGCTTTTCGCCCAGGCTGTCGTCGCCCGCACTGCCCAGACGCAGCACGTCCTCGACGAGAATGCGCGTTTCGGCCGGAAAATCGGTGCGCAGACGGAGCAGCGACGAAAACGTGCCCGTGTGGAGATAGTCCTCGACGGCGTTGTCGAAGCGCACAACGAGCAGCCCGTCGGCCTCGCGCACGCAGTCGGCAGCAGGCCGCCCGCCGCACCCCATAAGGGCAAGGAGAACGAGGATGAACAGGGAATTCTGAACTGTTTTCAAACCGTACAATATGTTAATATGCGCAAAGATACGGGTTTCCACGCATATCCGAAAGGAAAACCTTCAATAAATGCGAAAATCAAGGCTTTCCGCCGCTTTTTCAGCGAAAAATGTGTTGTTTTGTCAGCTCCGGCCCCGCCTCGCGGCGCATCGTGCCGCTTCAGCCGGCCGCACGGGGCCCGCCGCCGGAGGGGGCGCGACGCTCAACTGCGGGCGAAGAGCTGCGCAAACGTTTTCTTCCCGCGCAGATAGTAGGCCACGAGCAGGCTGCCGTCTGTGCGCCCCTCCACGCGTCCGCCCACGGCGGCTGCCAGGTTGGCCCGGCGGTCGGCCTCGACGTCGGGGCGCATCCGGCGGAAGGCACGGCGCGCGCGGAAGACGGCCCGCATCTCGCCCCAGCTGCCCCCGAGCAGAAACTTGGCCGCCGCCACATAGTCGAGCAGGGCGCGCACGCGCATGACGGGGCGCAGCTCCGCCTCGGGCAGGTTCTTATAGAGCATGAGCAGGTTGTTGCGGAAGTTGAGGAACGTCTTGCGGGCGTTGCCATGGGCCAGCGTGCCCCCACCCAGGTGGTAAACGCGGCTGGCGGCCACGCAGGCGATGCCCCTGCCCCGCGCCCTGAGGCGCCAGCACAGGTCGATCTCCTCCATGTGGGCAAAAAAGCGCCCGTCGAAGCCGCCCGCGCTCTGCCAGTCGGTGCGGCGCACCATGAGCGCGGCCCCCGTGGCCCACAGCAGAGGCACATCGGCGTCATACTGCCCCCGGTCGGTCTCCACGGTGGCAAAAAGGCGGCCGCGGCAGAAGGGGTAGCCGTAGCGGTCGATGAAGCCGCCCGCTGCTCCGGCATACTCAAACTCGTCCCTCCGCCTGAGGCTCATCAGCTTGGGCTGGCAGGCCGCCACCTCGGGGTGGGCGTCCATATACTGCACAAGGGGCTCGAGCCAGCCGGGCGTCACCTCGACGTCGGAGTTGAGCAACAGGTAATAGTCGGCCTCCACTTGGGCCAGGGCGCGGTTGTAGCCCTCGGCAAAGCCGAAGTTTTCGGGCAACAATACGCGGCGCACAGAGGGGAAAGCCTCTTTGAGCCACTCGACCGACCCGTCCGTCGAGCCGTTATCGGCCACAACGACTTCGGCCCCCTCGCCGGTGCAGGCCACCACCGAGGGAAGAAAGCGGCGCATGAGCTCCACGCCGTTCCAGTTGAGTATGACGACAGCTGTTTTCATTCTTTTTCGTTCATTCGTCTGTCAGCACCGTGAGCGCCTCGCCGTCGGCCGTCGGCCCGCCCAGGCGCACGTGCGTAATGGTGTTGTCGGCCGCGCAGGCGCCGGCCGGCAGCTCCACGCGCACATAGTTGTCCGTGAAGCCGTGCAGCGGCCGTCCGGGGCGGGCGTGCTCCCACAGCACGGGGCGCACCCGGCCCACGTTGCGGGCATAAAAGGCCCGTCGCTTCTCTTCCGAGAGGGCCAGCAGGCGGGCGCTGCGGGCGTGGCGCTCGGAGCGGGGCACGGTGTAGGCAATGTCGAGCGCGCGCGTGCCCGGCCGCTCCGAATAGGTGAAGACGTGGAGCTGCGAGATGTCCAGCCCGTCGATGAAAGCATAGGCCTCGTCGAAGAGCCCGGGCGTTTCGCCGCGCATGCCCGTCATCACGTCCACGCCGATAAAGGCGTCGGGCATGACGGAGCGCACCTTCTCTATCTTGGCACGGAACAGGGCCGTGTCATAGCGCCGGTGCATGAGGCGCAACACCTCGTCGCTCCCCGCTTGCAGGGGGATGTGGAAATGGGGCATAAAGGCGCGCGAGCGGGCGCAGAAGTCGATGATCTCGTCCGTCAGCAGGTTGGGCTCGATCGACGAGATGCGGTAGCGCTCGATGCCCTCCACGTCGTCGAGCGCCCGCACAAGGTCATAGAACGTCTCGCCCGTCGAGCGGCCGAAGTCGCCGATGTTGACGCCCGTCAGCACAATCTCCTTGCCCCCCTCGCGGGCCACGGCGCGTGCCTGCTCCACGAGCGATGCCACGGAGGCGTTGCGGCTGCGCCCGCGGGCCAGCGGGATGGTGCAGTAGGTGCAATAGTAATTGCAGCCGTCCTGCACTTTCAGAAAGTAGCGCGTGCGGTTGCCCCGCGAGCACGAGGGCACAAACGTTGCGACCTCGCGCGTGGGCACGGCGATGGCCTCGTGGCACGCCTGCCCGGGCTCCATCAGCTCCTTGGCGCCGAGGCGCTCGGCCAGATAGGGAAGCATCATGCCCTTGTGCTCCATGCCGAGCACGAGGTCCACGCCGTCGAAGCGGGCTATCTCGTCGGCCTTCAGCTGGGCATAGCAGCCCATGACGGCCACAAAAGCCCCGGGGTTTTCGCGCACAAAGCGGTGGATGGCCTGCCGGCATTTCTGGTCGGCCGTCTCCGTGACCGAGCACGTGTTGACGATGCAGACGTCCGCCCGCTCGCCCTCGCCGGCCGCGACGGCACCGGCGCGCAGCAGGGCGTCGCGCAGCGCAGACGTCTCGGCAAAGTTGAGCTTACAGCCCAAAGTGTGAAAAGCCACGCGCTTGCCGCGCAGCACCGACAGGTCGCACATATATTTCCTCTACGTTTGTTTGGGAGGGCAAAGTTAATGCAAACGAGAGAAAAGAAAAAGAAGAGAGCAAGGCGAACTTCATTTTTCTTACGCAAATGTAGTTATCCGCAAGGCCCATCCGAGACGTGAGAGACGCGATGAATCGCGTCTCTACGCAGCGGAAATTCATCCGCAAGCCCCGACATACCTATTATTGCGGGGAGGCAGCGATGCCTGCGGGTGCGAAAAATGCCCCGCGACGCACGAAACGACGCGGGGCAGGCTGTAAAAAGTTCCCGGCAGGTGCTCAGTCTGTGCAGGGCGGAAACTGCTGTAAAGATGGCGCAGACGGGGGCTGTTACCAAGCGGCCAGCGTGTCTTCCGTGGCAAAACTGTCGGGAACCGCTAAGGTATCGTCCGCGTATGAGGCCGGCGTGTCGTCCTCGTCGCCCGTGGCATAATCGCTGATGTCGAGGTCGCTGCGGTTGCCCGCCATCACGATGCAGCCCACCTCTACGCCCCGGCGATAGGCCAGGAGCGTGTTGCCGCCGGCGCGCACGAGCAGGGCGCCGCCGTTCTCGCGCACAACGCTGCCCAGGGAGCGCACTTTTTTCTTCATGGCCTCGAGGAACTGGCCGGCCTTGCCCTCCATGCGCCTGCCGGAGAGATTGAGCGAGGCATACACGATCTCCGACTGCTGCGTGCGGAAGCGCTGGCCCGTGACCACCTCGTGGTCGTAGTAGAAATAGCCGTAGCTTTCGCGGCGCGTCTCGGTGATGTCCTCGCCGATGTACGAGGGAAAGACGGTGCGGTAGGTGGCCGTGAGCTTGCCCATCGGCTTCTCGTAGCCCAGGTCGTCGTCGTAGCGGTAATCCTCGGGCCGGTCGCTCGGGTCGCCGCCGCCCGTGCGCGTGGCCGCGATGGCCTCCTTGGCCGTCATGCCCACGCGGTAGGCGCCTGCGCCCCGGGCCGTTATGCCGAGCTGCGCAACGACGGCGCCGGCGTCGACGTAGTCGCTCTCCACCCAGGTGTTGCCCGTGGCATAAAAGGCCAGGTCGTAGATGTCGGCCTCGCATTCGGCCCGCTCGCCGTCCGTGCCGAGCAGGATCCAGCTCCGCTCCGAGTACTTGGCAAAGGCATGCTTGCCGTCGTAGAACACCGTCACGTCCTCGTAACCATCGCGCCCCAGGCGGTTGTCGTCGGTGTCGATGAAATACCACGGCGTTTTCTCGTCGTAGGCCTCGTCCTGCACGGCCAGGATGCCGTCGGCGGCAAAATAGAGCATGTCGTACTTGGCGCGGATGATCACCTCGCCCTTGCGGTTCATGAGGCCCCACTTCTCACCGTCGGAAAAGGTGAAGAGGTCGCCCTGCACGCCGCCGATGCTGCGGCAGCGGTCGCTCGGCGCCACGACCCAGTCGCCCTTTTCGTCCATCAGGCCCCATTCCTGCTTGTCGCCGCGCTCGCGCGCTGCCGCCATGACGCCATCGATAAAGCCACGCCAGCAAGAGGCCACTTCTTTGAGCGCGAATGTGCCGAGCTCCTTGCCGTCGCTGTCGAGGATGCTGGCGCGCATTTTTTCCCGCTGGCCGGCCTTGCTTACCTGCTCATAGCGCTTGCTTACGCCCACGAGCTTGCCATCGCGACAAGCTTGGAGCTCGATGTATTCGGGCTTGATGACGACGCGGCCCTTGGTGTCGACGGCGCCATAATAGCCCCCGGCCTCGAAGACGGCCAGGCCCTCGCTGAACACCGAGGCACGCGTCACCTCCTTGCCCTCCACCTTGTCGAGCGTAAAGGCCTCGTCGCCGTCGGTGTCGAGATATTTGACGTGGCCGCCCTCCTCGACCACGGGGATGAGGCCGTCCTGGTAGTAGCCGGCGTCGACGTAGCGCCCACCCACGGCCTTGGGCTTCTCCTCGGCAGTGTAGATTTCGTAATGGCCGTCGTTCGTTTGCACAACGAAGCGCCCATTGGTGACGACGCTGGGTAGCCGCTCAAACTCTTCGGAGAAAAGCACCTTGCCGTCGGTGCTCACAAGGCCCCAACGACCGTCCTCGCGCTCCTGAAAGGGGATGTACTCCACGCCGTTGCGCCCATCGCACGACGTGAGCAGCGCGATGGCTGCCAGAGAAAGCAGAAGGATATAGTTCTTCATAAAAACAGATGTTAAAGCGTGAAAACTTTCCGCAAATATAAGCCTTTCGCGCCAAGCCTACAACTTTTTTCCCTAAAATCGGAATGTCGCGCCCCGTGATGCCGCCCCGAAGCGATACGCACGCAAAGCGCTGCCCGGGAAAGCGGCCGAACCGTTCTTTCCCGGGCAGCGCCCGTCGTGGCACGCCTCGTGGCGTTGCTACACAAAAAAACCTGCGAGGTTTCCCCTGCAGGTTTCAATTCTCTCTTCGTTGCAATTAAGCCTCGGGAGCAACTTCCGTAGCGGCGCTGTCAGCCGTCGTAGCTGCGCTGTCCGTGGTCAGGCTGTCGTTCGTAGCAGCGCTGTCTTCTACCGTAGCGGCGCTGTCAACCGTAGCGGCGCTGTCAGCACCTTCGGCGTTAGCGTTAGTGTTACCACCGCAAGAAGCGAAAGAGATTGCTGCGAAAGCAACGAACATGAAAACTAACTTTTTCATTTTGTCTTTTAATTTTTAAAGTAAAACAATCTATTGCCTTTATTAAAACCGGTGCAAAGGTACGGACTTTTTATATTCCCGCAAGAGCAGCGGGGATTTTTTTTTGCCGGCGGCTGAAAATTTAACACTGCGGGTGCGTAATTGCACTGAACCACAACAGTTTGTGCAATGCACCGATGCCGCGATTTTTTAACCTTACGGACTTTCTCGCCCGAAAACAACGCATCGTCAGGGCGGAAAAGCCCTTGCCCGCCTGCCCCCGGACAGCTCTCCTTGCCTGCGGCCGACAGCTTCGCGCGCACGCGCGCACGTATATAATAAGGTATGGCGGCTCGCCCTCTCTTGAAAAGGGCCCCGCCGGGGAAGCTTCCACGCGAAAATCCCGCTCGATTTCCCCGCTCTTTCCTCTCGTTTGCACTATCTTTGCACAAAGAAGAAGAACAGCTCAGCTATATGAACTTCAAACTCCGCAACATCGGACACTACTTCTGGCGCCACAGGTTTTTGTGGGCCACGCTGCTGTTTGTGGCCATCGTGGGTTTTCTGGACGAAAACAGCTTTATGGCCCGCTACCGCCTGCACGACGAGAACGAACAGCTGCGCGCCGAGATACGCCGCTACCGCGAAAAATATGACGCCGACACGCGGGCTCTCCGCTCGCTCGAACGCGACCCACGCGCGGTGGAAAAGGTGGCACGCCTGCGGCTCTTTATGAAAACAGACAACGAGGACGTCTACGTTGTGGAAAACCTTACTGACGAGGAATGAAGCCACTCTCTAAGTTTCAAAATTTTCTGTATGGCGCCGGGGGCATCGTGCTGCTGGCGGGTGCGGTGATGCCGCTCTTCCCCGGCCTGCTCATGGCGGGAGCCTGCGTGTTTACGGCGGGCGCCGTGCTGTTTTCGTCGATGCAGATGCTGGCGCGCTACGACGGCAGCGACATCACGGTGCGCCGCCTGCGCCGCCAACAGCTCATGGGAGCCATCCTGCTGCTCGTCACGGCCGGTCTGCTCTTGATGAAAGCCTGCGCAACGGGCCCGCTGCGCGGCGACGAATGGAAGCTGACGCTCACGATTGCCGCTGTGCTGGAAGTGTACACGGCCTTCCGCCTGCCGGCCGCACTGAAAAAGGCCGAATGAGAGAGGCCGCGGATGCCGGCAGGAGGCGGCGCGAAACGAAAATGTAAAAAAGCGACGCACGTTTTTTACATTCGGCCCCCAAAAGCTCAAAAAAAATTTATTTCAGCTATTCTAACATTCCGGGCGGCGGGAAATCGCAGGCAAGGTTGTAAATTTGCCGCATCAGAAGCGAGAAAAAAGTTTCATCATGCGAAAAGTTTTCTATCTGCTTTCCTGTCTGCTGGCGCTCACCTCGTGTGCCGAGCAATACAACATCGCCGGCAACACCTCGGCGACGTTTCTCGACGGGCGGATGCTTTATCTGCGCGTTTCGCCCGACGGAGTGCAGGAGAACTGCGTAGATTCGTGCGAGGTGATACACGGCCGCTTCAACTTCATCGGCGATGTCGACTCTATCGTCCTGGCACAAATCTATATGGACGAGCAAAGCATGATGCCGCTGGTCATCGAAAACGCCAAGCTCACCGTACAAGTCGACAACGTGGGGCAGAGCGTCATGGGCGGGCCGCTGAACGAGGCGCTCTATGCCTTTCTGCAAAAAAAGAACCGCATAGAAAACGAAATGTGGGAGGTGGAGCATGCGGGCATACGCATGCTGAGAGACGGCAAGTCGCCCGAGGAGGTCAAGGAGAAGCTTAACCCCAAGGCGGAACGCCTCAACCGGAAACTGGAAGAGCTCGAAACGAAATTTATCATGGACAACTACGACAACGTCTTGGGCCCGGGCTTTTTCATCCAGATCTGCAACCAGTATCCCTACCCCGTCATGACGGAGCAGATACGCAAAATCGTGAAGAAGGCCCCGCCCTCGTTCCTGTGCCACCCGTACATCAGACACTACGTGCGCACCGCGCAGAAGAATATGCATCAGATCGAAACAGCCCACTGAAAAGTAGAACATATTGCCCCACGCGCCGCCGCCCGCCGACACAACGACGGGCGGCGGCGCGCATAGCAGACAACACCGGCCGGCAACGCCACCACCGGCAACGAGGGAGAGACGACGGTGGAGAACGGCATTTTTTTAGGCCACGCTCCACGAAAAAGGACCGACGACGACGGACGTTACGGAAAAAAGCCGTACATTTGACACAAGTACAAAAACAACTGACCTATGAACGCTTCAGAACAAGCCCTGCAACAAATAAAAAGGGCACTGAAAAAAGTGGTTTCAAAATACCCGGCGGAGGTGGAAAACCTGCCGTTGACCGATTTGTATCTGCAAGTGAAGCAGGAGAGCGGCGAACTGCTCGTCTTCAACGACGACGACACGGAACTGACGCGCTGCGTCGTGGAGGAATGGATTGGCAACACCGACGAACACTTCTACGAAGAGGTGCAGCCCGTGCTGCGGCAGTGCGTGGCCGACATGAAAACCGACTTTGAACACATCGGCATCCTGAAACCCTACTCCATCCTGCTCACCGACGAGGAAAAAGAAACCGTGGCCGACCTCTACTATGTGGACGACGACACCATCGTGCTCGACGGCGAACTGATGCAGGGGCTCGACGACGACCTGGAACGCTTCTGGGAGGAGCTGATGAAACGATAAGCCACCCGCGCCTGCCAAACGCAAAAAGGCCTTCCGCCAAGAGGAGCGGAAGGCCTTTCTTTTCGCCTCATCGCGTCACGGACGGCCGATGGAGGCATAGCTGAAGCCCATGCCCCGCAGCTCGGCGGGGTCGTAGATGTTGCGGCCGTCGAAAACGACGGGCCGGCTCATCGAGCGGCGCACCACCTCCCACGAAGGCAGGCGGAACTGCTTCCACTCCGTCAGGAGCAAGAGGGCATCGGCGCCCAGGACGGCGTCGTACATGTCGCGGGCGTAGACCACGGCATCGCCCAAACGCCGCTTACACTCGGGCATGGCCACGGGATCGAACACGCGCACCGTGCAGCCGGCTTCGAGCAGGCGGGCAATGGTGACGAGCGACGTGGCCTCGCGCATATCGTCAGTCTCGGCCTTGAAAGCCAGCCCCCACAGGGCCACCGTGCGGCCCCGCAAATCGCCTCCGTAGAAACGGGAAAGCTTTTCGAAGAGAACAGACTTCTGCCGCTCGTTGACGGCCTCGACGGCTTTGAGGACGCGCATGTCGTAGCCCTGCTGCTCGGCCGTGCGGATGAGGGCTTTCACGTCTTTGGGGAAGCAGGAGCCGCCGTAGCCGCATCCGGGATAGAGAAACTTGCTGCCAATGCGCGTGTCGGTGCCGATGCCCTTGCGTACCATGTTGACGTCGGCGCCGACGAGCTCGCACAGATTGGCTATGTCGTTCATGAACGAGATGCGCGTGGCCAGCATGCTGTTGGCCGCATACTTAATCATCTCGGCCGAAGGTATGTCGGTGAAAAGCACACGGAAGTTGTTGAGCATGAACGGGCTGTAAAGGCGCGTCATGAGCTCCTTGGCGCGCTCGCTCTCCACGCCCACGACGACGCGGTCGGGCGACATGAAGTCCTTGACGGCGGCTCCCTCTTTCAGAAACTCGGGATTGGAGGCTACGTCGAAGTCGATATCGACGCCGCGGCGTTCGAGCTCCTCGCGGATGGCGGCCTTCACCTTTTCGGCCGTCCCGACGGGCACAGTGCTCTTGGTGACAACAAGCGTATATTTCTTCATGTGGGCCCCCACTTCGTGGGCCACGTTCAGGACGTAGGTCAAATCGGCACTGCCGTCCTCGTCGGGCGGCGTTCCGACGGCGCAAAAAACGGCCTCGACGTCGTCCAGACAGTCGGTGAGCCGCGTCGTGAAGCGAAGGCGCCCCTCGCGCCGGTTGCGGGCCACCATCTCGTCGAGACCGGGCTCGTAGATGGGGATGACGCCCTGCTGCAAACTTTCGATTTTTTTCTCGTCGATGTCGACGCACGTCACCTCGACGCCCATTTCGGCAAAACAAGCCCCCGAAACGAGGCCGACGTATCCCGTGCCCACAATTGCAATTTTCATAGTCGGTATCTATCTTTATAACGGTGAACGAAGCTGCCGGTAGCTCTGAGAGGCGTCGGCAAAACAGCACGGCCGACAACCGGGCAACAGACGGCAGACCCCGCGACCGGTTAAAACTTCGCCCCTACTCTCCTCGCTGAAAAAAGGTGAGTAGGGGCGAAGAAAATAACTCGGTTTCGACGTATTACTTCTCCACAATGCCACGTTTTACTGCTGCGCCGGAGCCTGAGCCGGAGCGGCCGGAGCCTTGGCAGGGGCTGCGGGAGCCTTGGTGGGGGTGGTTGCGTCTTTGGCAGGCGCGGGCATCGTCGGAGCCGGCATCGTCATGTTCGTCACGTTAGCGTCGACATCTGTTCCAACGGGGATGAAGAAGCGCGTCATGACGCTCAGCACCACCAGCAGGCCGGCCAGCGTCCACGTGGCCTTCTCCACGAAATCGGTCGTCTTGCGAACTCCCATAATCTGATTGGAAGAGGCAAAACTCGACGCGAGGCCACCGCCCTTCGACTCTTGAATCAGCACGATGAATATTAAAAGGACGGCCACAACGATAGCCAGAATCACTAATACGGAGTACATTTTTCTTACTTTTGATGTTTGTTGTTTATAATCAGTTTTTGCAAAAATCTAATTTGGTCTGCAAAGTAAATATTTTTTTTTGGATAATTCAAGTTCAGCTTGCGGATAATTTCCAAAGCCTTCTCATAACGCCCCTGCTTGATGTAAATCTTGGCCAGCGTCTCCGTGAAGAAATCTTCTTCGGGGCTATCTTCCTGCTCCTCGGAGACGGGGGCTATTTCGGGCGTAAACTCCGGTTCTTCCTGCAAGACAATGCGCTCGGGCTTCTTGCCGATGTAGTCGTCGATGAGTTCCAGGCTGCGCTGCGAGCGTCCGTTGCCCTCGTCCTCGGGCTCGGCATCGTCCATTTGCAGAAGAAAAGCGGCATAATCGGTCGTGGCGTCGGCGATGGTGAGCTCGCGGCGGGGCTGAGGATCCTCGGCATGGGTGGTGCGCAGGAACTTGTCGATGAGCGACTCCGTGCGGTCGCCCGACGCCTGCAAAGCCTGATTGGCGTCGTGCTCGGCCTTGACGCGCCGTATCTCGTAGTTGTCGCCCTCGACCATTTTGAACAGCACGCTGCGGTCGGGGATGTAGAGGGCGGCACGGCGCAGCTCTTCGCCGAACGAAGGATCGTGCAGCAGGAACAGATTTTTCAGAAACAGCAGCCGCACCACTTGGAAATAAGGATGCTGCGCCACGAGCTGCCTGAGCTCGTAGAGCGTGTCCTTGTTTAATTGCTCCGGGTGGGCGATGAGTGAAATGATGTCCATATTCCTGCTGTTTTGGCGACGGGGAAACGCTTCGTCCTTACCAGTTGGCCACGGTGGCGTTGAAGATCTGGTCGGATATGTCGCGCACCATCTCCGTCACGCAGTCCTCCTGAACGGCCGAAAGCTGCTGCGACGATTCGTATTGGGTGGTAGCCGAAAACTGCCGCTCCCAGCTCTCGTTTGTCTTGCTGTTGGTGAAGCGGATGTTGACGGTCATCTTCAGCTGAACCTGCGAAGAGTAGCCGTCGGCCGAGATCGATTTGTTAAACTGGTCGTAGCCGGTGATTTCTCCCGATATGTGCAGATCGCCGCCGCGCTTGACGAGCTGCAAGCGCGTCTGGTTGGCATACAGGTCCTGCAACTGATTGTTGAACATGGCCTCCATCGGCGCCCATCCGTAGGGAGCGCGGTTGGGTATGTTGTCAATCTGAATGGTCTTGATGATATCATAATTGATAGACGTTCCCGTGAATTTATAACTCACGGTACAGGCCGCCAGCAGGCATGCGAGCACGATGCCCCCCGTCAGAGATGCGATACGCTTATTCCAGGCCATATTCCTTTATCTTGCGGTAGAGCGTACGTTCGGATATACCCAGCTGGGCGGCGGCCTGCTTGCGCTTGCCGTTGTTTTCGCTCAGCACGCGGCGTATCAGGTCTTTCTCCAACTCGTCGAGCGAGCGCGTTTCGGGCAGCGGCTCGTCGTTTTCCTTCACCTCCTCGGCCTCGCATATCGGCTCGACGGGCACCGAAGCCGTCGAAACGTCGATAGACGGGTGGCGGTAGAGGCTCACGGCGTTGCCCGTCGTCTGCCGGTCGTCCACAGCGTGCCGCCCGGCGTTCTCGTGTACGATTTTTTTCAGTTCGCTGACGTCGCGCCGCAGGTCGAACAAGATTTGATAAAGTATCTCGCGCTCGTTCTCAAAGCTGTTCACCGTTTGCCCGGCGGGTACGGCCACCAGCTCGCGGTGCGACTTCTCCTCCGGCAGATAGCTGCGCAGCACGTCGGCCGTCACGTCGCGCTGCTCGGAGGTGACCGACATGTTCTCGGTGATGTTTTTCAGCTGCCGCACGTTGCCCGGCCACGAATAGGCTTTCAGCAGTTGCTTGGCGCCTTCGTCCAGGCGTATGGGGGGCATTTTATATTTTTCGCTCATTTCGAGCGCAAATTTCTTGAAAAGCAGTACGGCGTCGTCGCCTCGCTCGCGCAGCGGGGGCACCGATATGGATATGGAGTTGAGGCGATAATAGAGGTCCTCGCGGAAACGGCCCTCCGAGATGGCTTTCTCGATGTTGACGTTGGTGGCCGCCACGATGCGCACGTCGGTTTTTCGCACCTCGCTGGCTCCCACGCGGATGTATTCGCCCGTTTCGAGCACGCGGAGCAGGCGGGCCTGCGTCTGCAAGGGCAGCTCGCCCACTTCGTCGAGAAACAACGTTCCGCCGTTGGCCACCGAGAAATAGCCTTCGCGCTGCTCGATGGCTCCCGTAAAGGCGCCCTTTTCATGACCGAAGAGCTCAGAGTCGATTGTTCCCTCGGGAATGGCGCCACAATTGACGGCAAAATATTTTTTATTGCGCCGGCCGCTGAAATCGTGAATGATACGCGGGAATACCTCTTTACCCACGCCGTTTTCTCCCGTGATGAGCACGGAGAGATCCACCGGGGCTATTTTCAGCGCTATTTCCAAAGCCCGGTTCAGGCCGTCGCAGTTGCCCACGATGCCATAGCGCTGTTTGATGCGTTGAAGTTGCGTACCGTCCATCTTTCGAAAGGGATTTTCTCTGCAAAGTTAAGAAAAAAAGCACACACTCCGCTTGCTGCCCTTCCGGTTTTGTGGCGCAGGGCGGGGCGCGCGGGCTCTGCACCGGCCCACACCTTATTATATATAGAACGGGCACCCCGCTGCTTTCCGTCGGGGTGCCCGTTCGTGGGTCGGTTGTTCAGGGATGCGGCTCAGACAAGCCCTTTCCCGTGGCAGTTCTTAAATTTTTTGCCGCTGCCGCACGGACAAGGGTCGTTGCGGTTGGGCATTTTTTCCTTGACAATGGGCTGCTGCGTCTGCTGTTCGCGCGTGTCGCGGTTGGCCGCGTTGCGGGCAGCCTCGTCGGTGACGTCCTCGCGGCTCTCGGTGTACTGCTGCTTCTGGCGCACCTCGGGAGCGGCCTCGCGCACCTCTTCGGGAGCCTGCACGGGTATGCGGCCGCGCATCAGCGTGCTCACGGTCGTCGTGTTGATGCGGTTCACCATGTTGTCGAAGAGCTTCACGCTTTCGAGCTTGAAAATCAACAAGGGGTCTTTCTGCTCGTAGCTGGCGTTCTGAACGGAACGTTTCAGGTCGTCGAGCTCGCGCAGGTTCTCCTTCCACGCATCGTCGATGTTGTGCAGCAGGATGGCCTTTTCAAAATCGCGCACGACGGCACGGCACTGCGACTCGTAGGCCTCCTTCAGGTTGCTTCGGATGTTATAGACGAGCTTTCCGTCCGTAATGGGAATCATGATGTTCTCATACACATCTCCCTGGTTCTCATATACGTTTGTTATGACGGGCATGGCTATTTCGGCCAGGTGCTCGATGCGGCGCTTGAAGTTGCCCATGGCAGCTTCGAAGCTACGCTCGGCCAGGTCGTCGCGGTTCACGCTCATAAACTCCTCCTCGGAGAAAGGCACCTCCATGGCAAGCACTTCGATGAAGGCATCTTTGCATCCCTGGTAGTCGTTCTTTTCTATAATGGTCACAACGCGGTCCCATATCATGTTGGAGATGTCCATGCCGATGCGCTCGCCCATCAGTGCGTGGCGGCGCTTCTCGTATATCACCGTACGCTGCTTGTTCATCACGTCGTCGTATTCCAGCAGGCGCTTACGGATGCCAAAGTTGTTCTCCTCCACTTTTTTCTGGGCGCGCTCGATGCCTTTGTTGACGATACCGGCCTCAATCATCTCGCCCTCCTTAAATCCGAGCTTGTCCATCACGCGGGCTATGCGCTCGCTGGCGAACAGACGCATCAGGTTGTCTTCGAGCGAAACGAAAAAGACGGATGAACCCGGGTCGCCCTGACGCCCGGAGCGTCCGCGCAGCTGGCGGTCCACGCGGCGGCTCTCATGACGCTCCGTACCGATGATGGCCAGGCCGCCGGCCTCTTTCACCTCGGGCGAAAGCTTGATGTCCGTACCACGGCCGGCCATGTTGGTGGCAATCGTCACGGCGCCCAGCATGGCTTCGCGCTTTGTGTGCACGCCGTTTTCGTCCACCTCGTCCACAAAGCCCGGCGAGCTCTGACCTGCCTGGGCCACGATGTCGGCCTCCTTCTGGTGGAGCTTGGCGTTAAGCACGTTGTGAGGTATCTTGCGTAGCTGCAGCATGCGGCTGATGAGCTCCGATACGTCCACGCTCGTCGTACCCACCAGCACGGGGCGGCCGGCGTTGCGCATATTGACGATTTCGTCGATGACAGCCGCATATTTTTCGCGCTTGGTGCGATATACGCGGTCGTTCATGTCGTTTCGTATCACCGGGCGGTTGGTTGGTATCTCCACAACGTCGAGCTTATAGATGTTCCAGAACTCTCCTGCCTCCGTAATGGCCGTACCGGTCATACCGGCCAGCTTGTGATACATGCGGAAATAGTTTTGCAGCGTGATGGTGGCAAAGGTCTGCGTGGCGGCTTCCACCTTGACGTGTTCCTTTGCCTCGACGGCCTGATGCAGGCCGTCGCTCCACCGGCGGCCCTCCATGATGCGGCCCGTCTGCTCGTCCACAATCTTCACCTGGCCGTCCATGACGACGTATTCCTCGTCTTTGTTGAACATGGTATAAGCCTTCAGCAGCTGCACGATGGTGTGAACGCGCTCGCTCTTGATGGCATAGTCGGCCAAAAGGGCGTCTTTGCGGTTCACGCGCTCCTCATCCGTGATGGTTTTGTCGCTTTCCAGCTGCGAAAGTTCCGTTGTGATGTCGGGCAGGACGAAGAGCGTGGCGTCGTTCACGGCTTTGGCCAGCCATTCGTTACCTTTGTCGGTGAGGTCGACGGAGTGGAGCTTTTCGTCCACCACGAAGTAGAGCGGGTCGGTTGCTTCGGGCATACGCTTGTTGTTGTTCTCCATGTAGATTTCCTCCGTCTTGAGCATCCCCGACTTGATACCGGCCTCCGAAAGGAACTTGATGAGGGGGCGGTTTTTGGGCAGGGCCTTGTGGCTGCGGAAGAGTTGCAAGAAGCCCTCTTCCTCTTTTTTCTTGTCGCCGCTGCCGATGAGCTGCTTGGCTTCGGTGAGATACTGCGTGGCCAGCTGGCGCTGTACGGCCACGAGCTTCTCCACCAGCGGCTGGTACTGCTCAAAGAGCTGGTCGTCGCCCTTGGGCACGGGGCCCGAGATGATGAGCGGCGTACGTGCGTCGTCGATGAGCACCGAGTCGACCTCGTCCACGATGGCGTAGTTGTGGGCGCGCTGCACGAGGTCCTTGGGTGACATGGCCATGTTGTCGCGCAGATAGTCGAAGCCGAACTCGTTGTTCGTTCCGAAGGTGATGTCGGCGCGGTATGCCCGCCGGCGGGCTTCCGAATTGGGCTGGTGCTTATCGATGCAGTCGACGCTCAGGCCGTGGAACATGTAGAGCGGTCCCATCCACTCGGAGTCGCGCTTGGCCAGATAGTCGTTCACCGTCACGACGTGAACGCCGTTGCCCGTCAGCGCGTTCAGGAAGACGGGGAGCGTGGCCACGAGCGTTTTACCCTCACCGGTGGCCATCTCGGCAATCTTGCCCTGGTGCAGGACGACGCCGCCGAAGAGCTGCACGTCGTAGTGTACCATGTTCCATGTCATGTCGTTGCCGCCGGCCACCCAGTGGTTCTGATAGATTGCCTTGTCGCCCTCGATGCGCACGAAGTCGTGCGTGGCGGCCAGTTCGCGGTCAAAGTCGGTAGCCGTCACCTCGATTTCGGCATTTTCGCTGAAACGGCGCGCTGTGTCCTTCACGATGGCAAAAGCTTCGGGCAGGGCCTCGTCCAGCGCCTTTTCGTAGCGGTCGAGCACCTCCTTTTCCAGCTTGTCGATGCGGTTGAAAATCACTTCACGGTCTTCGAGCGGCGTTTCTTCAATTTTGCCTTTCAGTTCCGCAATTTTCTCTTTCAGGTCGTCGGCCGAGCCTTGGATGCGCTGCTGCAATTCCTTGGTTTTGGCACGCAGGGCGTCGTTGTCGAGCGCGCTGATGGCGGGATAGGCAGCCTTGACCTTTTCCACCCAAGGCTGTATGAGCTTCATGTCCCGGGTCGATTTGTTTCCGAAGAGCTTGCTCAGAACTTTGTTGATATCCATTTCGTTTTGTTGTTTTTTGCGTTGTGTGATGAGTGTTGGCAGCGCCGTTACCCGGTTGTCCGGCCGACGGTGGCGCCCGTCCGTCGCGTTCCTACTGCAAGGCCAGCGGTATGGCCTCGCAGGCGTTTGGCGCGCGGATGCGCATTGCCTTCGAGAGCGTGGGGGCAATGCGGTCCACCGATACCGGTGTGCTGACCACGGCGGGGCTCACGCCCGTACCGTAGAGAATGATGGGGAAGGGCACGTAGGCGGCTCTCACAAACTGGCTTTCGTGCGTTTCCTCGTTCACGAATCGCCAGCCGGGCGCCACTTCTATGAGCAAATCGCCGCACGTGGCCACGTTGTAGCCGTTGCGCACGCGGCCCAGAAACTCCGTGCCCACGCCGAGCTGCAAGCGCAACGACGTATAGACGTCCTTGACGCCGCTCAGCTGCAACAGAAACTCCTGCGCCCGCGTCAGCAGCTCGGCCGAGCGTATTTGCTTGTCTTCGATGAGCTTGTGGTTCAGGTATATATGCCGGCCCAGGACGCCTTCGACATATTGTCCCTGGCCGTAGACGGCCACGAGATACATGTTCAGGAGGGCCGAGGCCTTGCCCATGTCGAACGTGCCGCACGGCACGCGATACTGCTCCATGCCTGCGGCCGAGGCGTCGGAATAGCCCGTCGACGTGACGACGAAGAGGGCGCGGTTGGTGCCCACCTTGCGCTCCACGGCGGCTATGAGCCGGGCGATGGCGTGGTCGAGCCGCACGTAGGTGTCTTGCAGCTCGGCGCCCACCTCGTTGACGGAGCGGTGCTCGAACGTGCCGGCATAGAAGGCCACGGCCAGATAGTCGGTGGCCTCGTCCTGCCCCAGCGCCGTGGCGCTCAGGCAGCCTTCGGCCAGCGCTTCGACGTCCTCGTTGACGAGGGCGCTCGTCTTGAACGAGCGGAACTGCCCTTCGCCGCGAAACTTATGGTCGAACGTGGTCGGGGCTCCGCTTTGCTGAAAATAGGAGAAGCTTTCGGACGCCTGCGAATAGGGCAGCCACTTCACGGCTTTCAGGAGCTTGCCGATGGCGCCGTATTCGTTGCGCGAGGTGACCCACGCGGGCTTCGCCCCGTAGTAGGACGACGTGCACCAGTTGCCCGTGCGGTTGTCGATCCACACGGCGGCGTCGCCGGCATGGCCGGCAGCGAGCACGGCCATGTCGCGGTAGGGCGCGATGGAATAGACCAAAGCCCGGCCGCCGGTGGCCATTTTGAGCTCGTCGCTCAGCGTCGACACGGCCAGCGCCGTCGGGGCCGAGCCCGTTACGCCCTCGGTGTCGGCATAGCGGCGGTCGTCGACGCTCTGCACGGGGCGCAGCGTGGCGCGGTCGAACCATTGCCGGCCCGTCACGCCATGGTTGTAGGGCGACGTGCCGGCCACCACGGTGGCAGCGGCCGATGCGCGGTCGGGCTGGGCCATGGGATATTCGCCGGCATAGACGCGCCCCTCTTCGAAAAGACGGCGGAAGCCGCCTTCGCCATAAAGGGGCATGAAGGCTTCGACATAGTCGGAGCGCAACTGATCGATCAGGATGTTGACGACCAACTTCGGCACGTGGGGCTGCGCGGCGGGCCGGGCCTCGGCCGAGGCCAGCGTGGCCATGACCGCCAGCAGCGAAAGGAGGAAGTGGTTCTTTCCAGCGTTGTTCGTCATTGTTTATCGCGCTTATCGGCCGCACATGCCGGGGCGGCCGTTGTGTTCTGTTGTTTTCTTACGCTTCGTTCCACGGCCAGGGCCGTCACGCTCTGCATCAACAAAATCAGTGCCAAAGCGCCCATCTCGGGCTGAAACCTTTGCACGCCCGCGGCCCACAGGGCAAAAAAGAGCAGCACAAGGGCGAGCAGCACGGGGTGGTAGAGGTCGCGCAGCCCGCGCCGGCGGCGCCAGATGTAGAGGGGCAGCACGAGGAGCGGCAGGGGGTTGAGCAGAAGCAAGAGCCAGTTGCTGTCGACGGCCGGGTGCTCCGAGAAAAAGAAAAGCAGGGCTATGAGGCAGCCCACGAGGCCCCGCAGCACCATCTGCACGGCGTCGGGCAGCAGGCTCACCCGCCGGCGGCGCCACTGGCGCACGCATGCCGCTGCGGCCACAAGAAAGAGCAGGGCCATGACGAGGCCGGGGGTCAGCACGCGCTCGCCGCCGGCCACTGCGGGCCCGTCGACGAGCTTATTCGTATGCCACACCAGCTGCCGTCTCTCCCCGTCCGGTTCCTCTATGACTGCATAGCTCAGATAACGCTTGGCATACATCGGAGCGAAGAACTGGCGGCGCAAGTCTATCGGCCGGTCCACCTCGGATCCGATGAGCAGGTCCTGCCCGGCCTTGTCCCACGGGCTTCCGGCCGAAAATTCATGGATGATGTCGCGAAAGGTCTTCGCCTCCTCGCCAGCGGGCAGCACGAGGTGGCCGTCGATGGCGCGTTCCAGCATGGCCACGGCCCGCGTGGTGCAGTTGTCGTAGAGGAAGTTGTAGCGGTAAACGCGGTTTTCGGGCCGGTAGTTTTCTTCGAGCAGGGTGTAGAGCTTTCCGGCCTCTTCGGGCGTCAGGTTGAGCTGTTGCTCCACGACGCTGCGCCCTTGATAATAATAGGCATAGACGAAGCTGTCAAAATTTTGCACGCCCAGCTCATAGTCTGTCTGCCCCATGACGAAGCGCCACACGAAGTGGGGCTTGTCGAAGTTGAACATACCGTAGTTGTACACCCGGTCGTCGCCCGTTTCGGTGTTGTACAGACGCAGCGCCGTGTGGCCGTAGAGCTCATATATCTCCTCGCCGGGGCCGCACGTCAGCAGGCTGGCGCGCCATGCCGCCCAAGCACCGGCAGGCGCCGCCATGAGCAGCGTCAGGGCAAGAAGAACGATACGAAACGGTTTACTCATCCGGGCACATTGGTTTACAGTCGGCAAAAATACGTCATTTCCGGGAGATGGGCGAGCGTTTTTCCGTTTTTTAAGCGGCAGCCGGCGCTCGGGCAGCACCCCCGTCGTCCGAAAACAACGCAAGGCCGCCGCAGGCGGCCACCCGGTCACGCAAGACGGCTGCCCGCCGGGCCCGTCCGCCGGCTCGCACGCCCCGGGTGCCGGCAGCGGTATGACAGCAACAGAGGGGCCTATATTAAAAAGTACGCGCGCGCGAAGGGGAAACGTAGCGGCGGGCGGCCACGGCCTTCTTTATTTTTTTAAGAAGGGCTTTTCGGAGATATGCGGCAAATTTGTGTAAATTTGCAAGCTGAGTATGAATTTAATCATCGACATCGGCAACACCTGCGCCAAGCTCACGCTCTTCGACGGGACGGCTCCCGTGGCCGCACGGCGCGTGGAACGCGGGCTCGAGGCGGCTGTGGCCGACGTGCTGAGCCGCTACCGCCCCGAGCGCTGCGCATGGTCGTGCGTGGGAGCCGAAACCGACGAGGTGCGGCGCACGCTGACGGCGCTGCCCGTGCCCTCGCTGCACGTGACGGGCCTCACCCCCACGCCGCTGCGCAACGCCTACCGCTCGCCCGCCACGCTGGGCGCCGACCGCCTGGCCGTCGTGGTGGGGGCCGCCGGCCTGCTGCCACGCACCAACCTGCTCGTGGTCGACGCCGGGACGTGCATCACCTACGACCTGGTGGACGCCACGGGCACCTACCGCGGCGGCAACATATCGCCGGGGGCCGACATGCGCCTTGCGGCCATGCACAAACACACGGCCCACCTGCCGCTGGTCGACGCCTGCGGCGACATGCCCGACGTGGGCTACGACACCGAGACGGCCCTGCGCGCCGGCGTGACGCTGGGCATCCGCTACGAAATGGAGGGCTACGTGCGCTCCCTCGCCGGCCGCTATCCCGGCCTGCGCCTCTTCCTGACCGGGGGCGACAGCCTGCGCCTCGACCTTCCGAGAGAAAGCATCCTGACCGACGAGCACCTTGTGGCCCGCGGCCTTAACAGCATACTACTGTACAATGAGAACATTTAGCAAGCACCTGCTCGCCGCTGCCATGGCCCTGACGGCCACTGCCGCCGCCGCACAGGACAACGGCAGCAACTCGCCCTACTCGCGCTACGGCTTCGGCCTGCTCGGCGACCGTGCCGGCGGTTTCAACAAGGGCATGTCGGGCCTTTCGTACGGCATGCGCGACGGCAAGGAGCTGAACCCGCAGAACCCGGCCTCCTACTCGGCCATCGACTCGCTCTCGTTCCTGTTCGACATAGGCATGTCGCTGCAATATTCCACGCTCGAATCGGGCGGACGCCGCGTCAACGCCAACAACACGTCGTTCGACTACCTGACGATGGGCTTCCGCGCCTCGCGCAACCTGGGCATGTCGCTCGGCCTCGTCCCTTACAGCACGATAGGATACAGCATGAACACGTCGGGACGGCTGGAAAACGCCACGACGGGCGAAGTGACGCAAACCAACACCTACTCGGGCGAAGGGGGCCTGCACCAAGTGTACTTCGGCATGGGATGGAAACCGTTTAAGGGCTTTTCTCTCGGTGCCAACGTGGGATATCTCTGGGGCGAGCTGACGCATACGTCCTTCAACTCGTTCAGCGACGCCACTATCGCGACCAACCGCCACCGCTACGAGACGGACGTGCGCACGTACACGGCCGACTTTGGCATCCAGTACGAACAAGCGCTCGGCAAGAACGACATGCTGACGCTCGGCCTGACGTATGGCCTGGGCCACGACATAGACCGCAACGCTTACTTCTATAATCAGACCGTCGCGTCGGGAAGCGTCGCCAGCGGCGACACGCTGACGGCCGCCAACGCCTACGCCCTGCCCCACGACATCGGCGTGGGCCTTGCCTGGCGCCACAAAAACAGCCTGCGCGTGGGCGTCGACTACAATTTCCAGAAATGGGCCGACGTGAAATACCCCACGCTGGTAAGCCAGGGGAGCTCACAGCTCTACGTGCCGGCCACGGGCGGCTTCAGCAACCGCCACCGCGTCACGGTGGGGGCCGAATACATCCCCAACCCCAACGGATCGCGCTGGCGGCAGCTCGTGCGCTACCGCATGGGCTTTTCAATGGCCACGCCCTACACAAGAGTGAACGGCCAGGACGGCCCTTACGACTACAACGTGAGCCTGGGCGTGGGCCTGCCCATCATAAACAGGTGGAACAACCGCTCAATCCTCAACATATCAGCTCAATACGAACGGGTGCAGCCCAAGGTGGCCGGCATGATCACTGAAAACTACCTCCGCCTGTGCATCGGCATCTCGTTCAACGAACGCTGGTTCATGAAGTGGCAAGTTGAATAAAACAATCGCACAGCTCCGCCTGACAGCCCTCGCGGCGGCAGCCCTCATGGCGCTGCCGGCCGCCGTCACCTCGTGTACGGACGAAGCTCCGCCCACAGGAGCGGCCGTGGGCAACCGCGACTCGGC
This sequence comes from uncultured Bacteroidales bacterium, assembly GCA_949297215.1. GTDB lineage: Bacteria > Bacteroidota > Bacteroidia > Bacteroidales > Bacteroidaceae > Alloprevotella. Next base: position 83,407 of record CASFRV010000005.1, read on the forward strand.
TGCCGTGATGACCACCTACGGCGTTTCGAAGATGATATCCGACTCGGGCGTCATGCGATATAAGATTGTGGCAGAAGAATGGCGCGTTTTCGACAAGACCCGCCCACCCCGCCAGGAGTTTCCCAAAGGCATCTTCCTGCAACGCTACGACGAGCACTTCAATCCCGACCTTTTCATCACGGCCGACACGGCTTTCTGCTACAACCAGAACCTGTGGGAACTGCGCGGCCGCGTCTACGTGCGCAACAAAGCCACGGGAACCACCTTCCGCACCGAAAAGCTCTTCTGGGACATGCAGCGCCACAGCATCTACTCCGATAAATATATGCACATCGTCACGCCCGACCGCGAGCTCGAAGGCGACGCCTTCGTCTCGAACGAGCAGATGACCCGCTACGAAATAAAGCAAAGCCGCGGCTACGTGCCGATGCCCGCCGACAACACTCCGGCAGCCGACACGGCAGCAGCCCCGCAGCCCACACTGGCTCCGGGAGCCGCCGCCACGCCTCCGCCGGCCCACTGACAGGCACCGGCGGCGGCAAAAAAGACGGCCCGGAGGCCACAAGCCGGCAAGCACGCATTTTTCAAGAAAAAGAAAGTCGCATCAAGAGTTTTTTTATATCTTTGCGCGTCACAACGAAATGAATAAAAAAATATAAACAAAACACAGAATGGCAGCCTTACAGAAAATCAGAAGCAAAGGCACACTACTGCTTATTGCAATCGGCGTAGGTTTGTTCGCCTTCATTGCCGAAGAGTTTTTCCGCTCAATGGAAACAACCTCTAACATCGGAAAGATGCAGGTCGGCGAAGTTTACGGCGAAAAGCTCTCCGTTCAGGAGTACCAGAACATGGTAGACGAATATGCCGAAGTCATGAAGTTCCAGTACGGGCGCGAGCTCAACTCTACCGAGACAGATCAGCTCCGCGACCAGGTGTGGAACATGTACGTACAACAGAAAATCTTCGAGCACGAAGCCGAAGAACTCGGCCTGCAAGTGACCGACGCCGAAGTGCAGAACGCCCTGCGCGAGGGAACCGCCCAGTCGCTCGGCATCATCCGCCAGTTCTTCAGCGACCAGACCGGCCGCTTCGACGTGAGCGCCCTGCAAAACTTCCTGAAGCAGTACAAGCAGATGGCCGCCCAGGCAGCCGCCATGGATCCCGCACAGGTGGAGACCATCAACGGCGTTTACCGCATGTGGCTCTTTGCCGAAAAGGAACTGCGCTCGGAGCTGCTCGCACGCAAAATAGGCGGCTTCCTGCAAAACAGCTTCCTCTCCAACCCCATCGTGGCCAAAATGGAGTTTGACGACCGCAATACGAGAAGCGAAGTGCAGCTCGTCAGCCTTCCCTACACAGCAATCCCCGATAAGGACGTAAAAGTGAGCGACGAAGAGCTGAAAGCCAAGTATGAGCAAGTAAAAGAAATCTTCCTGCTCCCCGAAGACGCCATCGACCTGAAATATATCGACGTGGCCGTAACGGCAAGCGCTGCCGACCGCAAAGCGCTCGATGACAACATGCAGAAAATCTACGCCAAGCTCAAAGATACGACCGACGTAGCGCCGATTGTCAACAGCAGCAAGTCGCAAATCCACTATATCGACGCAGCTGTCACGAAAAACTTCTTCGCTTCGGTTCCCGACGTGAGCGCAGCCATCGATTCCATGGCCGTAGGCTCGACGAAAGCGCCTTACTACAACGGTACAGACAACACGCTCAACATCGTGAAGCTCGTTGCCAAGGTCCAGGCCCCCGACTCCGTGCTTTGCCGCATCATTGCGGGCAGCGGCACCACGCCTGAAGCCACCAAGAAGAGCGCAGACAGCATTGCCAACGCCCTGAACGGCGGCGCAAGCTTTGCAGAACTGTCCAAGAAGTATGCAAACGCGCAGGACTCCGTATGGCTCACGTCTAACATGCTGGAAAGCCAGCTTAACAACGAAGAAACCCGCGTTATGTACAACGCAATGAACACGATGGCGGCCGGCGAAGCGCGGGTGCTCTCTTCGAACAACGGTAGCGGGGTTATCCAAATCGTGGAGCGCAAGGCTATCAACACGAAGTACAACGTTGCCATCGTGAAGTGCCCCGTTAATTTCTCGACGAAGACTTACCAGGACGCTTTGAACAAGCTGAACCGCTTTATGGGCGAGAACCAGACGCTGGCATCGATTGAGAAAAACGCCGGGAAGAACGGTTACCTCGTGCGCGAGCTGAACACGTTTGACAAGACGAACCACAGCATCGGCGGCGTGGCCAATACGAAAGACGCCGTGAAGTGGGCATTCGACGAAGCCGAAGTGGGCAACGTTTCCAAGATTTACGAGTGTGGTGAGAACCGCGACCACTTTGTGGTGGTGGCCGTCACGAAAGCATACGAGCGCGGCTACATGCCTTGGGACAACGCTGAGGTGAAGCGCATCCTGACATCGCTCGTGACGAAGGAGAAGAAAGCCGACATGCTGGCCCAGCAGGCCTCGAAGGCCAAGGATATGAACCAGGCCAAGAAGCTGAAAGGCGCTGTGTTCGCCACGCTGCCCGCCGTAACCTTTACGAACAATCCGTATGTGACGGCCACGAGCAGCAGCGAGCCTGCCATTGCCGGCATGGTGGCCAAGACGGCTGCCGGGAAGTTTGTCGGTCCTGTGAAGGGTTCGGGCGGTGTCTATATGCTCCAAGTGATGAAGAAGACGAAGGGCACGGAGAAGTTTGACAAGGAAAGCGAGATGCGCCGCGCCGCCAACCAGAACGCGTACATCATGCAGAACACGCTCTACTTCGCACTTCGTCAGCAGGCAGAGGTCGTTGACCACCGCTACAAGTTCTGATAAAATCCATTAAGCTCAATTGAGCGTCGTACGGCGGCCTGCCCCATCACAGGGCAGGCCGCTTTTTTGCATCAGCCCGGCAGGCGAGGCGTACGAATGCTTTTTTTTGGCTATCTTTGCAAACAAACATCCAATATTCACAAACAGAAAATCATTATGGGGAGAGTCCTTATCATCGGTGCGGGAGGCGTAGCCACGGTTGCCGCACACAAAGTGGCGAAGAACGCTGACGTGTTCTCGGACATCATGATTGCCAGCCGCACCAAGTCGAAGTGTGACGCCATTGTGCGGGCCATCGGCAATCCTGCCATACAAACCGCGCAGGTAGACGCCGACAGCGTCGAGCAGCTGACGGCCCTGTTCAAAGAGTTCAAACCCGACATCGTTATGAACCTGGCCCTGCCCTATCAGGACCTGACCATTATGGAGGCGTGCCTTGCCTGCGGCGTCAACTACCTGGATACGGCCAACTATGAGCCCATCGACGAGGCCCACTTCGAATACAGCTGGCAGTGGGCCTACAAGGAGCGCTTCGAGCAGGCTGGTCTGACGGCCATCCTCGGTTGTGGCTTCGACCCGGGCGTCACCAGCATCTATACGGCCTACGCTGCGAAGCACCACTTCGACGAAATACAGTATCTCGACATTGTGGACTGCAACGCGGGCGACCACCACAAGGCTTTTGCGACGAACTTCAACCCGGAGATCAACATCCGCGAAATTACGCAGAAGGGCCTCTACTGGGAGAACGGCAAGTGGGTGGAGACGGAGCCGCTCGAAATACACCGCACGCTGAACTATCCCAACATCGGGCCGCGCGAGAGCTACCTGCTCCACCATGAGGAGATAGAGAGCCTGGTGAAAAACTATCCCACCATCAAGCGCGCCCGTTTCTGGATGACCTTCGGACAGGAATATCTCACCCACCTGCGCGTCATTCAGGACATAGGCATGGCCAGCATCCAGCCCATCAACTATAACGGCATGGACATCGTGCCGCTGCAATTCCTCAAAGCCGTACTGCCCAACCCGCAGGAGTTAGGTGCCAACTACGACGGCGAAACCAGCATTGGCTGTCGCATACGCGGCCTGAAAAACGGGGAGGAGCACACTTACTACGTTTACAACAACTGCTCCCACCGCGCCGCCTACGAGGAGACGGGCATGCAGGGCGTCAGCTACACGACGGGCGTGCCCGCCACCATCGGCGCCCGCCTCTTCATGCTGGGCCAGTGGCGCCGCCCGGGCGTGTGGAACGTCGAGGAATTCGACCCCGATCCCTTCATGGCCGAGCTCAACAAGCAGGGCCTGCCCTGGCACGAACTGTTCGACGTCGATCTCGAACTCTAACCCCCGCATACGGCGCCTCGGCAACGCTGCCGCCGCACGAACGCAAAAAATCCCCGCAACCACCCAACGGTCGTTGCGGGGATTTTTGTGTGTCTGAGCAGACGGAGAGGAAGCCTCGCGCCTCAGTCGCGCCATTCGGCCAGCACATGACCGTTTTCGGCCAGCTTCACCGTCAGATCGGCCGCACTGCGTGCGCCGTCGAGCTCCACGAGATAGAAGCGTCCCAGGTCAAACTCCACAGCCTCGGCCTCGTCGACGCGCCAGGCTGCATAATTTTCGGCCAGCGAAGTGCTCACGGCGGCAGGCAGCTCATTGGCGCGCAAGCCCCACGTCGTGTCCACCCATTCGCCGCGTCCGTTGAAGCGCACCTCCTTGACGTAGCCGTCGTGGCGGATGTCGATTTCCAGATAGCCGTCGTCATAGTCCTTTTCGAGGATGACGGCTCCGGGATAGCGCGCCTCGACGGCGGCAGCCACCTCGTCAGCCACGGGCACCCCCGCCCCGGCAGCGCCCTCGCCGCGGTCGGCCGGCCGCGGACGCTCTATGGCGTTGCCTTGTTCGTCAAAACAGAGCTCCATGTCGTCGTAACGGCCGTTTTCCAGGTCGACAACATAGTAAACGCCGTTGGCCGCCGTTTCATAGCGCTCCACCTCGTCCACCACGGCTCCGGGAGCAGCCGCCTCGGCCGCACTGATGACAGCCTGCGGCACACGGTCCAGGTCGCGCCGGCCATACTCGGTCTTCGTGCGCACCCAGTTGCCGGCTGCATCGAAGATAACGTCGTGAGCCAGGCCGTCCCAGACGATTTCCACCTCCGTACCGCCGTTCTCGCGCTCTATGTCGACAATGCCGGCACCGGGGAAGTGCTCGTCGAGCCATGCTTCGACGTTTCCTGCCGGCTGCTGCGGCAGATAGCCCGAATAGCCCGCCTCGCGGTCGGCGTCGAGCACCACCTTAGCCAGCACGCCGGCCTCGGTAAAGAACAGATCGGCCTCCGTTTCGCGTCCGTTCTCGTTCTTTTCCACATCGATGACGTAAAGCGTCTCGCCGGTGCTGCGGCTCAGCACGTCCACCTCGCGGCTTGCCCGCCAGGGCGCGGCTGCATACTCGGTGGCGGCAAACGCTGCGGCCACGCTCTCGGGCAGGGCCGAGAGGAGTATCTCTGTCTCGGTCATGGCCCACGCTCCGTCCGCCATGCCATACCACACGGTCTGCTCGCCGCCGGGGCCGGCTCCTTCAAAATCGGCCACGGCATAACCGTCCTTCTTGCTCCACTGCACGCGCGCCCCGTCGCCATACTGGGCATAGAACGCGTTGCGTATCGCCTCGGGTATCTCCGTCGGGTTCACGGGCATTCCCGTCTCGGGGTCATAGTCCCAATCGTCGTCGTTGCTGCACGCCGGCATCAGGGTCAGCGCAGCCAGGGCCACGGCCCAAAAGGTCTTCATCTTGTTCATGGTCGTATTCGTTAGGGTTCATATTCTGCTGCAAACTTAGAGGGCAAATCTGAAAAGGGTCTGAAAAGCGGGCCGGGGCGTGCATTTTTAACATTTCCATCATTTCCCCGGCTCGAAAAACCACGCTCCCGGCCTGCCGCACCGCCCGGCCCGCAGCAGCCTGCGCCCGCCGGGCAGCATCGCCGCACAAGGCACAAGCAGCCCCTCTGCCGGGCAAAAGAAAGGCTGCCTTTCGCTTGCAAGTGCGGCGGCGTTTCTGTAACTTTGCCTACCCTAACCACACAACGCGAAAATCATGCAGACAGGAGACACCATACCCGCCACGCTCGGCACCGACCAGGACGGGCGCGAGGTCACGCTGGCCGACCTGGGCGGCCGTAAGCTCATCCTCTATTTCTACCCCAAGGACAACACGTCCGGCTGTACGGCCGAGGCATGCAGCCTGCGCGACAGCTACGACGCCCTGCGCGCCGCGGGCTACGAGGTGGTGGGCGTAAGCACCGACGGCGCGGCCTCGCACCGCCGCTTCATCGAAAAGAACGCCCTGCCCTTCCGCCTCGTGGCCGACGTGGAGAAAGCCCTTGTCCAGGCCTTCGGCGTGTGGGGCGAGAAAAAGATGTGCGGCCGCACCTACATGGGCACGCTGCGCACCACCTTCGTCATCGCAGCCGACGGCCGCGTGGAGCACGTGCTCGGCCCCAAGCAAGTCAAAACAAAAACCCACGGCGAACAGCTGCTCGCCCTCATATCGGAAAACGAATAACTCTCAACCATCCATCATGGCAAAAAAAGAAGAAGAACAAGCCGGCGGAGCGAGCGAAAAGCTCAAAGCCCTGCAAGCCGCCATGGCTAAAATAGAAAAAGACTTCGGCAAAGGTTCCATCATGAAGCTCGGCGACGAAAAGATAGAGAACGTCGACGTCATCCCCACGGGCAGCCTCGGGCTCGACGCCGCCCTGGGCGTCGGGGGCTACCCCAAGGGCCGCATCATCGAGATCTACGGCCCCGAGTCGTCGGGCAAGACGACGCTGGCCATCCACGCCATCGCCCAGGCCCAGAAGGCGGGCGGCATCGCGGCCTTCATCGACGCCGAACACGCCTTCGACCGCTTCTACGCCGCCAAGCTCGGCGTCGACGTGGACAACCTGCTCATTTCGCAGCCCGACAACGGCGAGCAGGCCCTCGAAATAGCCGACCAGCTCATCCGCTCGTCGGCCATAGACATCATCGTCATCGACTCCGTGGCCGCCCTCACGCCAAAGTCGGAGATCGAAGGCGACATGGGCGACAACAAGGTGGGCCTGCAAGCCCGCCTCATGAGCCAGGCCCTGCGCAAGCTCACCGCCACCATCAGCAAGACCAACACGACGTGCATCTTCATCAACCAGCTGCGCGAGAAGATAGGCATCATGTTCGGCAACCCCGAAACGACCACCGGCGGCAACGCCTTGAAGTTCTATGCCAGCGTGCGCCTCGACATCCGCAAGGTGACAACCCTCAAAGACGGCGACACGCCCATCGGCAACCAGGTGCGCGTCAAGGTGGTGAAAAACAAGGTGGCCCCCCCGTTCCGCAAGGCCGAGTTTGAAATCACCTTCGGCGAGGGCATCTCGCACATAGGCGAGATTGTCGACCTGGGCGTCGAGCTCGACATCATCAAGAAAAGCGGCTCGTGGTTCAGCTACGGCGACACAAAGATAGGCCAGGGCCGCGACGCCGTCAAGAAGCTCCTGCGCGACAACCCCGAGCTCTGCGAAGAGCTGGAAGAACAGATACGCACGGCCCTCAGCGAGCGCGAAGCCTGACGCCCCCGGCGCAGCGCCCGCAAGGCCCCGCCACAACCCCTCCCGGCAGCCCCCTCGACAGCCCCGACGGCCGTCCGAGGGGGCTGCCCCTTTTGCTGCGCCGGCGCGCCCCGCCGTCAGCACCGTGCAGCGCCGGCGCTACACAGACAGCCTGCGAGGAGAAAAAAAGTGAAAGAGCGGCGCGGGCGCTTATCCAAAAAGTGCGTATATTTGCCATGAGGCCGCGCGCGACGGCCTCGACATCAACCTATCATCTACCGTCATGAAAAGATTATCCCTACTCATCGCCACGCTGTCGCTGGCCTCGCTCCTGCCGCAGGCCCTGCGCGCACAGCAACCGCCCATCGGCGGCGTGTGGCAACAGGTGTTTATGGAGGCCGACGCCTCGGGGCGCCCCTCGCTGCGCGTCGTGCCCGTCTGGAAGGTGCTCGGCGCCGACGGGCGGTTCACCGTCTTTGCCGCCGTCACCGAAGACGGCTACGGCGTCATCACGAACGAAGGGGCCTACGTCCTCACCTCCGACTCCACCTACACGGAAAAAATCGAACGCACCAACGTCGACTCGACGCTCGTGGGCGTGGACAACCACATCACGTACCACTACTTCACGCCCGACCTCGTGGGCATCGCCTACCGCCTGCCGGGAGCCGACGCCGACACGCACGAGGTGTGGCGCCGCGTGACGTTCCGCATGCCCGGCCGCCGGCCCGGCCACGGCGCACGGCCACGCGACGGCCGGCGTCCGCCGCGCACCGAGGACGCCCGCCCGGGCCAGCGCGACCGCCTGCCCATGACGGAGCTCGGCCCCGCACAGCGCGGCAGCAACGACGAACCGGCCAACACGGGCGACCCGCTCTTCGACGAGGCGCTCTGAGGCGACCCGCCGCCCCACCCCACACCGAGGGGCCACCACCCGGCTACACTATGTCAGCATGCGGGTGGCGGCCCCTTGTGCGTCGGCTGCCGGCCGGGCCGAAGCCCGACGGGCAGCTGGTCAGAGCAGTGGCAGCTGCGACAGCATGGAGCGCAGCAACAGAGCGGTGCGGGGCATCGGTTCGGCCACGGTGAGGCCCACCAGCTCGCACGCATCGGCCACTTGCCGCACCATACGCACCACTTCGGCCAGACGCAGGCCGTCCGGCACCTGCCCGACGGCCGCTACGATTTCCGACGGGTCGAGCACGTCGAGGTCGAGATGCACCACGACGCGGCTTGCGCCCATCGCGGCGAGCCAGGCGGTCAGCCGCGAGGCGTCGGCCCTCAGCTCGTCGGGCGTGAGATGGGGCCACTCCCAGGCTCCGGGCGCGCTCCTTCACCTCGTCGCGCTCCCAGTCGCGCACGCCGGCAAGGAGCACCCGCGACGCATCGATGCGGGCCGGCAGCAGCCCCGTCAGGGCCGGCTCGCCCAGTCCCAGGCAGGCCGCCAGCGCCATGGCGTGAAAGCCCGTATAGGCATCGCCCGGAAGCGTCAGGTCGGGATGAGCGTCGATCCACACGACGGCCACGTCGCCCTCATATTTGTGAGCCAGATAAGCAAACGGCACCACGCTGGCCGAGCAGTCGCCCCCGAACGTCACGATTTTATCGGGGCCGGCCACGTGCAGCAGGTCGAGAGCAGCCTTCGCTTGAGCGGCAATGACGTCGCGGTCGAGCACGCTCCCCGCCGTTATCCGCTCGCCGCGGTCCATCGCCACGGGCACCTCGTAGGTTTCTGCTCCGCTCTGCGGCGCCAGGAAGTGGAGCAGGCGGGCGCCCAGAGCGTAGCCCCGCGAGGCATCGCCGACATCGGGCACCTCGGGCACCAGCCGGGCTATGTCGCCCCCCTGCCACTGCGGGTAGAGCAGGCGTATCGTTTTCTTTTCCATAGGTTTATCTGTTTGGAGTTTCTTCTTCCTCATTTTTCTTCCCACCCGCCGGCCGGCAGGCGGGCACGCCTCAATACGTCACGCTGACAGCCAGCGCATAGAGGCGCAGCGGGTCGCCCCAGAGGGCACAGCTCTCGGCCAGGTGGCGGGCATCGGGCCGCAGGCGGCCGCGAAACACCTCGCGTCCGTTCACCCGCACCACGACGTCGCGGCGCACGTCCACCCGCTGCTCGTCGAGATAGAGCAGCAGCCGGCCACCCGTCGCGGGCGTCAGCGTGCGCGCCGAGCGCAAGGGGATGCCCCACTGCGGATCGGCCTCGACCGTCGTGTAGCTCACGTCGGAGATGCGCAGGTCGACGCTGTTGCCCTGCTGCGTCACCTCATAGCACGTGCGGGCGTCGGCCCGCCCCGACGGGCGGCGCACCACGCGCAGGCTGCCGAAGCCTTCGCGGCGACAGCCGTCCATGGCATAATCCTCCCAAGCGAAATAAGCGGGCCGGGCGTTGCGCTCGAAGCGTTTGAGCCAGGGCGTCGTGGGGCTGTAATCGATGCCGTGCCCGCGCCCCGGGATGAGCTCGACGCGATGCTCGTAGCAGCCGGGACGGGCCGCCTGCAAACTGTCGAGCACCCGCCCGGCCTCGGCCGTCAGGCGGTTGCGGCCGAAGCCCGCATCGTCGGCTCCCGTGAGCAGCGAGAAAGGCACGCCGGCCAGGTTGACAGCCGGCGCGTTGGGCAGGGGCTCTCCGCCCGCCATGGGGCCGGCCGCCGCCCAATAGTCGCCCAGAAAAGCGGCTAGGCGCTGGCTGCCGTAGCCTCCCTCCGAGATGCCCAGCACGTAGAGGCGGGCAGGATTGACCGAGTCGGACGCCAGCACCTGCCACAGCAGGTGGCGCCAGGCGTAGAGCTTGGCACGCTGCCACCAGCGATAGTAGCCGCCCTCGTTGGGTATGCGTGGAACGAAATAGACCGACGGGGCGTCGTCGAAGCGCAAGGCCAGCTGCAAGCCCGTGGCCCACTCGGCCGCCCGCGGACCGGAGCCGTGCAGATAGAGGTAGAAGGGATAGCCCCGGGCAGGCCTTTGGCCCTTCGTGCCATAGTAGAAAGCCATCGTGGCCGAGGGTTCCAGGCTGTCGGGCAACGTCCAGCTGCCCCGTGAAGCCTCGCCCAGCGGACGCAGCGGGGAAAGCGGCAGCGGCGAGGCCTCGCGCAACGTGTGCTGCCACGTCTGCCACACGGCGGCACGCGCCGCCGCCACCTTGCGCCGCGCCAACGGACGCGACGCCACGTCGGAGAGGGTGCCGCCGGCTATGCGCCGGTGGAAACAGGCCTCAACCTCGCGTTCGAACTGCCCGCCATCGCTTCTGACCCGCCCGGCCGACGAAGCCGGAGCCACAGCTGCCAGCACGGCTGCCAGCAGGGCCGGCGCCAACGTACGCATCTTGCTTGTATGCTTCATGGAGAACGTTTTTCTATTTCAGAAAACCCTGATGACGCAGGGCCTCGAAGAGTCCGTCGGACATGGCTTCGTTATCGCGCCGGGTGTAACGGATGTCTGTGAAGATCTGAGCCAGCGTTTCCGTGCCGTTGATGCGCACAAACTCGCGGTTCTCGGGCAGGGCCTCCTTGGCGGCATAGTCGCGCTCGATGGTGGCAGGCGTCACGGGAGCGTAAACCTCGTCGTGGCGCACGGCCGTGAGCGGCAGGCGGTCGGTCTGAGCGGGATGCTCGGCGGGCCAGCCCAGCGTAATGGTGGCCACGGGCATGACGAGCTGCGGCAGCCGAAGCGCCTCAATGATGGCGAGCGGCTGATACACGGTGGTGCCAAGGAAGCAAAGGCCCAGCCCCTCAGCCTCGGCAAGGGTGCAGAAGGTCTGGCAGTAGAGCAGCGCATCGGTCGCGGCGTTCATGAAAGAAAGGAAGTTGTCGTAGCCGGGATCGGCCTTGCGCAGCAGGCACCACTCCGTGGCGCGGTGAAAGTCGGCACAAAACGTCAGTACGACGGGAGCCCCCGTCACCATCGGTTGGTTAAAGTGGGCCGGAGCCAGCCGCTGCTTCATCTCGGCCGAGCGCGTCACGACCACGCTGTACAGCTGCATGTTGCCCATCGTCTGCGTGCGCTCCGATTCTTCGAGCAAACGGTTCAGGAGAGCATCGTCGACATCGCGGTCGGCATATTGGCGTATGGAACGCCTGTTTTGAACAAAATCCATCGTCGGTAGGTTTTAAAATTACGTATGCAAAGATACGTGCAAGGCGAGAGAAGCGGAAAGGAAAACGTGTTTTTCTTTCCGCGGCCGAGCCGCAGCCTATCTTGGGCGAAGCCAAAGATAACACAAGGCGAGAGAAGCGGAAAGGAAAACGTGTTTTTCTTTCCGCAGCCGAGCCGCAGCCTATCTTGGGCGAAGCCAAAGATAAATGCAAAAGGCAGGAAAGAAAAAGGAACGGACACAACACTCATTTGCATGCGGACCCGTCGGAGCCGTCACCCATCTGCCGGGCCTGCCTCACAGTCTGCCGCGACACGACGCTCTCCTCCCCCACTCCACACCTTATTATATATATAACACGCGCGCGATGCGACAAATATGCCGCCCACGGACTGACATATCTGTCAGCCTCCGACTTTTTTCTCCACGCACGGTAAAGTTTGGCACGCAGCTTGTATAAGATTAAGCGCGGACGACGCAAGAGCGCCCGCAGAAAACATTCACCAACGAACAACAAACAAAAAGAATACAGCAATGGGAAAGATTATTGGAATTGACTTAGGAACTACGAACTCCTGCGTTTCCGTTTTCGAAGGAAACGAACCGGTTGTCATCGCCAACAGCGAAGGTAAGCGCACAACGCCCTCCATCGTGGCCTTTGTAGAAGGTGGCGAGCGCAAGGTGGGCGACCCCGCCAAGCGTCAGGCCATCACGAACCCGAAACGTACGATTTATTCCATCAAGCGCTTCATGGGCGAAACCTACGATCAGGTGCAGAAGGAGATTTCGCGCGTGCCCTACACCGTGGTGCGCGGCGACAACAACACGCCTCGCGTCGATATCGACGGCCGTCAGTACACGCCGCAGGAGATCTCGGCCATGGTGCTCCAAAAGATGAAGAAAACAGCCGAGGACTACCTGGGACAGGAAGTGACCGAAGCCGTCATCACCGTGCCGGCCTACTTCTCCGACTCGCAGCGCCAGGCCACGAAAGAGGCCGGACAGATTGCAGGCCTCGACGTAAAGCGTATCGTCAACGAGCCTACGGCCGCAGCCTTGGCCTACGGCCTCGACAAAGCCAAGAAAGACATGAAGATTGCCGTCTTCGACCTTGGCGGCGGTACGTTCGATATCTCCATCCTCGAATTGGGCGGCGGCGTGTTCGAAGTGCTCTCCACCAACGGCGACACGCACCTGGGAGGCGACGACTTTGACCACGTCATCATCAACTGGCTCGTTCAGGAATTCAAGAACGACGAAGGCGCCGACCTCACCGCCGACCCGATGGCCATGCAGCGCTTGAAGGAAGCCGCCGAAAAGGCAAAGATCGAGCTCTCCTCGTCGACGACGACCGAAATCAACCTGCCGTACATCATGCCCGTCGGCGGTGTGCCCAAGCACCTGGTCAAGACGCTGAGCCGCGCCAAGTTTGAAGCCTTGGCTCACGACCTCATCCAGGCCTGCCGCCGTCCGTGCGAAACGGCCCTGAAAGACGCCGGCCTCGGCACGTCCGACATCGACGAAGTGATCCTCGTAGGTGGCTCCACGCGTATCCCCGCCGTACAGCAGCTCGTACAGGACTTCTTCGGAAAAGCTCCCTCGAAGGGCGTAAACCCCGACGAAGTGGTAGCCGTGGGTGCCAGCATCCAGGGTGCCATCCTCAACAAGGAAGAAGGCGTGGGCGACATCGTTCTGCTCGACGTTACGCCGCTTTCGCTCGGCATCGAAACGCTGGGTGGCGTAATGACCAAGCTCATCGACGCCAATACCACCATACCTTGCAAGAAGAGTCAGGTGTTCTCCACCGCCGAAGACAACCAAAGCGAGGTGACCATCCACGTGTTGCAGGGCGAACGCACCATGGCATCGCAAAACAAGAGCATCGGCCGCTTCAACCTGACGGGCATCGCTCCCGCACGCCGCGGCATACCTCAAATCGAAGTCACCTTCGACATCGACGCCAACGGTATCCTCAAAGTAACCGCCAAGGATAAAGCCACCGGCAAAGAGCAGGCCATCCGCATCGAAGCATCCAGCGGCCTCAGCAAGGAGGAAATAGACCGCATGAAGCAAGAAGCCGAAGCCAACGCCGAAGCCGACAAGCGCGAACGCGAACGCATCGACAAGATCAACCAGGCCGACAGCATGATCTTCCAGACGGAAAACCAGCTGAAGGAACTGGGCGACAAGCTCCCCGCCGATAAGAAGCCTGCCATCGAAGCAGCCCTGCAAAAGCTGAAAGATGCTCACAAGGCGCAGGACCTCAACGCCATCGACGCAGCCACAGCCGAGCTCAACCAGGCATGGCAGACCGCCAGCGCCCAGATGTACAACCAGACGGGTGGCGCCAACCAAGCAAACGGTGCCACGGGCCAGGCAAACAACGCCAACACCGACACCCAGAAAGACGACATCCAAGACGCCGACTTCGAGGAAGTGAAATAAGTATCAGTAAACAACGATAACTAACGATATAGAAGTAGGGTGTAACTCAATGAGTTACACCCTATTTTGTTTTTAACACTTTCTGATAGATTTGCTTATTTCTCGGATTTTTATTGTATATCTGTGCCGCGATAAAAAAGTAGGAAATCTGCGACAAAAAACAAATGGGTTAAATGTAAACAAGTAAATATCAGCATTATGTCAGCAGCAAAGTTTGAAATAAAGCGCAAATGCCAAGTGTGCGGTCAAGAGTTCATTGCCAAGACCATAGAATCATGGTATTGTTCCAAACGCAGTTCCAACATTGCGTATAAGCGTAGAAAAGACGAGGAGAAGCGAAACCAACGATTGGATGAGATAGTGAAGAGCATCCCGAAACACCAAGATTATATTAAGGTGTCGGAAGCCTATGCCCTGTTCGGCATCAGCAAAGATACGCTGTATCGTCTGATACATAAAGGCACTATCTCACATATAAATCTTGGCACAAACCAAATCCGTGTCAGCAAAGAAGAACTGCTAAAACTCTATCCGCTACGAAAGAAAGCTCTGGCAAAACCAAAGCCCATAGCCAAACTGTATAGCTTGGAACCGAAGGACTGTTATACCATCGGTGAAATATCCAAGAAGTTTCATTTAGAAGACAGTACGGTCTATCTACATATCCGCAAATACTCTATCCCAACCCGGCAGATTGGTAACTTCGTTTATGTGCCTAAGAAAGAAATTGATAACCTATATAAAGGAATGAAGCAATGAAGAAAGCGTTGGCCAATACACGAGTTTCGGTAAAACTCCGCAAGTCGGAATACCGTGAGGAATGGTATCTGTATGTGGAAGCCTATCCGGTTTTTCAAGCGGACAAACCCACTCCCCAAAGAGTGCGTGAATATCTGAACCGTACCATCACCACTCCTATTTGGGATAAGTCACGGAACGCCCGAACGGACAAGGACGGTAAGACCACTTATAAACCAAAGCGTGACTTGAACGGCATTATCCAGTGCAAATCACAGTTAGACCAAGAATCGTGTATCTATGCCGACAAGGTAAGGAGCCTACGCCAAAAGGAATACGATAACGCCTCGCTTTATTCAGAGACCGATGCGGAACAGGCAGAGCAGCTGGAGCGTTCACGTTGCAACTTCATTGAATATTTCGACCATGTGCAACGGTTGCGTCACGCCCATAGCTCTGACTCTATTATTATCAACTGGAAGCGTGTGCATGAACTATTGAAAATCTTTGCAAAAGGCGACACCATCCTTTTCTCGCAGATAGACTTGAAGCTGATAGAATCATTCCGTATGTTCCTATTGAACGCGCCACAGGGAGGTGGAAAGAAAGGTGTCATTTCGCAAAATACAGCATCCACTTATTTTTCCATATTCAAGGCCGCATTAAAGCAGGCTTTTATTGACGGCTATCTGACGGTTGATATTGGGGCAAAGGTCAAGGGTATTCAAGGTCAAGAAAGCCGTAGGGAATACCTGACCATTGAAGAACTGAACCGTTTGGCTCAAACTCCATGCGACCCGCTATTGAAACGTGCCGCCCTCTTTTCAGCACTTACCGGGCTTCGTCATTGTGACATCCAAAAATTGAAGTGGTCAGAGATAGAATTATTCAACGGTGGTTACCGCTTGAACTTCACCCAGCAAAAGACCAAAGGCGTTGAGTATATGCCCATATCCGAACAGGCATTTCAATTATGTGGTGAAAGAAAAGACGGTGAACAATTAGTTTTTGCCGGACTGCCCGACCCTTCATGGATTAACCGTCCGATAAAGAAATGGGTTGCAGAAGCCGGAATAACGAAGCACATCACCTACCATTGCTTTAGGCACTCGTATGCAACCCTGCAACTCGCCGGAGGAACAGACATTTATACGGTCAGCAAAATGCTTGGCCATACGAATGTCCGTACAACTCAAGTGTATGCAAAGGTTGTTGATGCTAAAAAGGAAGAGGCAACAAAGACTATTAAGTTGGATTTACCAACGACAGAATGACCTTTATTTACACCTCCACTTATATTATACATCATAAGCCATCTGCATCTTCATGTGGGTGGCTTTCTGTTTCTGTGCATTTTTATCTTCATAACCTTATGATTCGATGATGATTTCCTTATGTCGAGAGGCATAAGCGGAAAAATCTAATAATGGAATTTATCATTATATCCACTGAGAATCAGCGCATATCGTTTATGACTCTTGTGACTTGCTGATGTTTCTTTATGTGATATTTGTCACCCATAAATCAGTATTGGGATTTGCCGTTACTTTGCGGCAGAAATCAACTGATAACGATATGGAAGACAAGAACATTACATTTGAAGATTTGCCCAAAGCAATGTCATGGATGATGGACAAGCTCAATAAACTTGATTCCAAGATTGACGGTCTGAACAACATCCCACAAGTACGGCCTGCCGACCAATGGATGAACCTTAAAGAACTGTGCGAATACTTGCCCAGCCATCCGGCGGAGCAGACCGTTTACGGATGGACGAGTTGCCACCAAATACCATTTCACAAAAGAGGCAAGCGCATCATGTTCCTTAAATCAGAGATTGACGCATGGCTTCATGACGGTAAGCGGAAATCACAAAAGGAACTGGCGGAAGAAGCCGCCCAATTCATCAATGCCAAACGAAACAGACCGTTCTAATGGATTCACTTGACTTGTGCAACAGCATCAGAATGGAGTTCGAGGGTGTCATAGAGAACAAGATACCTTTGGATGTATTTCCTGCCAAGTTGCAGGACATGATTCTGGCATTGTCACGGCAAGAGAACTATTCCATTGAGTACATGATGGCATCCCTTATTGCGGCAACATCAACGGCTATCGGCAATGCGGTCAACATCCGTATCCGTGGCGGTTGGGTTAGTAGCCCTATCCTATACATGATATTGGTCGGACGGCCAGGCATGGGTAAAACTCCTCCGCTTGACTTTGCTTTCCGCCCCATTCGTAAACGTGATGCTAAAGTCATTAAGCAATTCAAGATAAATATGGAAAACTACAATTCCATACTGGAAAGTCAGAAGGGTAAGAAAGATGAAAGACCGTCATTGCCTCCCAAGCCGATTTTGAAGCGGACAATCATTTCGGACTTCACCCCTGAAGCTCTTATTCGTGCGCTTAACGACAATCCAAGAGGGGTAACCGTGTATGTGGATGAAATAATGGGAATGTTCAATGCCGTGAATCAATACAGTAAAGGGCAACTGATAGAACAACTTTTGACAGCTTTTAGCGGTAAGCCTCTTGATGTGTCAAGGTGCAGTATGCCGATACCCATCCATATTGAGCGGCCTTTTATAAATATAGTCGGCACGATGCAGACAACTCGTGTGCATGAACTGGTCGATAAAGGGTACAAGGACAATGGACTGTTGGATAGGATAATCTTCGTTTATCCCTCATCACAGGAAATATCAGATTGGCAGATTGACGAAGATTCCACATCCTCATCGTTTGAGAAATATTCTGCCTTGTGGGAGGATGTAATCAACCGTATTTGCGAGATTTGTTTCATAACAGATGAGAACAACGACTACGCTTTACAGAACGTACTGAATTTTTCTCCAGAGGCTGGTGCCTATTTCACCGACTGGCGCAATAACCTAATCCACAAAGTAAATCGAATCAAGGATGACGGTTTGGTTGACAGCCGGGTAATGAAAATCCCCATGATTGCAGCACGGTTGGCTTTGGTCTTTCAGATACTCCGATGGGCTTGTGGCGAAGTACACAAGGATTTCGTGGATATAGATTCCATCAAGTCGGCCATCAGGCTAAGTTCTTATTTTGAAGACTGTTATTCAAACATACAAAAATTCATGTTGATGGAGAGTATAGAACCGCAAAAGAAAGAATTGCTTGACAATGTACCTGTCGTGTTTTCTACCGCCGAGGCCATTCAAGCCGGAAAAGAAGTTGGCCTTTCCGAAAGGTCTGTAATGTATATGTTGGTTAATCTTACAACAAGTAAGGTCATCAAGAAAATCAAGAGGGGAGAATATGAGAAACTGCAATAAGCTATACCATTTGCACCTTGCAGTATTTTCAGTTTGCAGTTCCGAATACATTGGTAATCTGCAAAACTGCAACAACTGCAAACTGCACGAGCTGCATTTATAAAAGGAGAAACTATGACTGAATACCGATTTACGCTCCAAAAATACAAGCGAGGCTCTAAGCTGACCTGCCCTAAGTGCGGAAGGAAACAATGTTTTGTCAAGTATATTGATATCGAAGGACAGATTGCGTTTCCTGATTATGTAGGTAGGTGCGACCATGAACATTCGTGCCAATACCATTATAAACCATCGGATTATTTCAAAGATAATCCCGTTGCATTGGAAGATAGGAAGTCGTGGAAGTCACAAACAAAAATTATGCAACCCAAGCCAACAGATTACATAGACCGTGATATTATGCACCGCTCACTTGCCAATTATGAACGGAATCCGTTGTACATTTTTCTTTCTGGTGTATTTGGTGAGAAAGAAACATCCCGGCTGTTCAAATTATACTGTGTCGGGACATCTAAGAAATGGGGAGGCTCCACGGTGTTCTGGCAGATTGACCGACAAGGAAGAGTGCGAGCAGGAAAGATTATGTTATATAATCTGGTGACGGGACATCGGGTAAAAGAACCGAGAAGTTATGTGAGTTGGGTGCATACGGAATTAGGGCTTGCTCACTTCAATATGAAGCAATGCTTGTTTGGCGAACATCTGTTGGCCGATTTCCCGGCAAAAGCTGTAGCCATTGTGGAGAGTGAGAAATCTGCTTTAGTGGCCAGCCACTTCATGCCTGACTTTGTTTGGTTGGCGACCGGAGGAATACACGGCTGTTTCAAGGCTGACACCGTTGCCGTGTTGAAGAACCGTGCCGTTATACTTTGTCCTGATTTGGGAGCAAAGAAGGTTTGGCAGGAGAAAGCATTGTCGCTTTCTTCCGTTTGCTCAAAAGTGGTTTTCAGTGAAAAACTGGAGCAGTGTGCTACAGACGAACAGAGGGAAAAGGGATTGGACATAGCTGACTTTCTGTTGATGACAGACACACCCATGATGACGCTCCAAAAGATGATAAAGCGATGTCCGAGTTTACAAATGCTCATTGACCAATTTCAGTTAGAGTTAGTAGAACAATAATCAGATATGAAGATGAAGAAAGACGTTTATTATTGCATAGTACTTTCCGACAGCCAGCTTGATTTTCTGGCAGGAAGTAAGTACGGTATCGACCGCATGAAAGTATTGAAATGCCTCATTGACGCTGCGTCCATCAAGGAAACGAAGTACGAAAAGAAAGGCTTTGCCATTACCCTGCATATCGGGCAAGCCGCCCTTTCGGAAGTGGAATTGGCCACCCGTTTAGGCTATGACAAGAAGACCGTTTCAAGGTTGCTTGACAAAATGGCCGAGTTGGGGATTGTCATATCTGAGCAGACCAACCGCACAAGCATACACACTGTGCATTGTGTGTCGGCATGGTATGCGGACAATCAAAAGATACTCAATCCGCATTATGTGAGCGTGAAAGAG